>NZ_BAAGRK010000033.1:0-5463 GCF_054782995.1 Microbacterium neimengense | reverse complement strand
GGAGCATCCGTTCCTTGAGAACTCAACAGCGTGCACTTGTCAAATGCCAAATAACCTCGTTCCAGCTTCGGCTGGGTGAGATTCCTTTGGATCAAGTCCAACCCTTTGGGGTTGGCGTTATGGATTGTCAGTATTGACATCCTTTTGGTCAGTTCAAACTCGCTGCGCACTTCTTTTTCCGTTGTGTGTATGCATTTTTCTTTTACGGAGAGTTTGATCCTGGCTCAGGATGAACGCTGGCGGCGTGCTTAACACATGCAAGTCGAACGGTGAAGCAGAGCTTGCTCTGTGGATCAGTGGCGAACGGGTGAGTAACACGTGAGCAACCTGCCCTGGACTCTGGGATAAGCGCTGGAAACGGCGTCTAATACTGGATACGAGACGTGGCCGCATGGTCAACGTTTGGAAAGATTTTTTGGTTCAGGATGGGCTCGCGGCCTATCAGCTTGTTGGTGAGGTAATGGCTCACCAAGGCGTCGACGGGTAGCCGGCCTGAGAGGGTGACCGGCCACACTGGGACTGAGACACGGCCCAGACTCCTACGGGAGGCAGCAGTGGGGAATATTGCACAATGGGCGAAAGCCTGATGCAGCAACGCCGCGTGAGGGATGACGGCCTTCGGGTTGTAAACCTCTTTTAGCAAGGAAGAAGCGAAAGTGACGGTACTTGCAGAAAAAGCGCCGGCTAACTACGTGCCAGCAGCCGCGGTAATACGTAGGGCGCAAGCGTTATCCGGAATTATTGGGCGTAAAGAGCTCGTAGGCGGTTTGTCGCGTCTGCTGTGAAAACTGGAGGCTCAACCTCCAGCCTGCAGTGGGTACGGGCAGACTAGAGTGCGGTAGGGGAGATTGGAATTCCTGGTGTAGCGGTGGAATGCGCAGATATCAGGAGGAACACCGATGGCGAAGGCAGATCTCTGGGCCGTAACTGACGCTGAGGAGCGAAAGGGTGGGGAGCAAACAGGCTTAGATACCCTGGTAGTCCACCCCGTAAACGTTGGGAACTAGTTGTGGGGACCATTCCACGGTTTCCGTGACGCAGCTAACGCATTAAGTTCCCCGCCTGGGGAGTACGGCCGCAAGGCTAAAACTCAAAGGAATTGACGGGGACCCGCACAAGCGGCGGAGCATGCGGATTAATTCGATGCAACGCGAAGAACCTTACCAAGGCTTGACATATACGAGAACGCTGCAGAAATGTAGAACTCTTTGGACACTCGTATACAGGTGGTGCATGGTTGTCGTCAGCTCGTGTCGTGAGATGTTGGGTTAAGTCCCGCAACGAGCGCAACCCTCGTTCTATGTTGCCAGCACGTAATGGTGGGAACTCATGGGATACTGCCGGGGTCAACTCGGAGGAAGGTGGGGATGACGTCAAATCATCATGCCCCTTATGTCTTGGGCTTCACGCATGCTACAATGGCCGGTACAAAGGGCTGCAATACCGTGAGGTGGAGCGAATCCCAAAAAGCCGGTCCCAGTTCGGATTGAGGTCTGCAACTCGACCTCATGAAGTCGGAGTCGCTAGTAATCGCAGATCAGCAACGCTGCGGTGAATACGTTCCCGGGTCTTGTACACACCGCCCGTCAAGTCATGAAAGTCGGTAACACCTGAAGCCGGTGGCCTAACCCTTGTGGAGGGAGCCGTCGAAGGTGGGATCGGTAATTAGGACTAAGTCGTAACAAGGTAGCCGTACCGGAAGGTGCGGCTGGATCACCTCCTTTCTAAGGAGCATCTGAAGTCTTCGGACTTCCAGAACCCAGTTCGAAGGCGCACGTTCTTCGCTGGGAGCTCATGGGTGGAACATTTGATGAGGCATCAGGGTCTGAGGGTTCTGCTGAGTACGCCGCTTGCGGTGGGAAAGGTGGGGTCGGAGGGGTTTGGTGCGTGCACGCTGTTGGGTCCTGAGGGACCGGGTGTGACTCCTTTGGGGGTTGCGGCTGTACCTCTGGGCCTTCTTCTGCTGCTTGTGCAGTGGGGGTTGGTACCGCCCGTACTTTGAGAACTACACAGTGGACGCGAGCATCTTAGAGATGAATCTTCGGATTCATTTCACAGGTGATCTTTTTTAGATCATTTAGTCAATTTTCGAGTTGACGATTCAAACTCATGTGATTTCAAGTCTTTAAGAGCAAACGGTGGATGCCTTGGCATCTGGAGCCGAAGAAGGACGTAGCAATCTGCGATAAGCCTCGGGGAGTGGATAAGCACACTTTGATCCGAGGGTCTCCGAATGGGGAAACCCCGCTGGGCGGCGTGCCGACCTAGTGACTCCCGCCTGAATATATAGGGCGGGTAGAGGGAACGTGGGGAAGTGAAACATCTCAGTACCCACAGGAAGAGAAAACAACCGTGATTCCGTGAGTAGTGGCGAGCGAAATCGGAAGAGGCTAAACCTAGCGTGTGTGATAGCCGGCAGGCGTTGCACGTTGGGGGTTGTGGGACTTTCTTGATCATCCTGCCGGGTGATCGACGTGACAGAAGCGTATAGACGAATGGTCTTGAAAGGCCAGCCATAGTGGGTGCCAGCCCCGTAGTCGAAATGCGTGTTCTGGCGTGGAGAGTATCCCAAGTAGCACGGGGCCCGAGAAATCCCGTGTGAATCTGTCAGGACCACCTGATAAGCCTAAATACTCCCAGATGACCGATAGCGGACAAGTACCGTGAGGGAAAGGTGAAAAGTACCCCGGGAGGGGAGTGAAATAGTACCTGAAACCGTTTGCTTACAAACCGTTGGAGCCTCCTTAGTAGGGGTGACAGCGTGCCTTTTGAAGAATGAGCCTGCGAGTTAGCGATACGTGGCGAGGTTAACCCGTGTGGGGTAGCCGTAGCGAAAGCGAGTCTGAATAGGGCGATTCAGTCGCGTGTCCTAGACCCGAAGCGAAGTGATCTATCCATGGCCAGGTTGAAGCGACGGTAAGACGTCGTGGAGGACCGAACCCACTTAGGTTGAAAACTGAGGGGATGAGCTGTGGATAGGGGTGAAAGGCCAATCAAACTTCGTGATAGCTGGTTCTCTCCGAAATGCATTTAGGTGCAGCGTTGCGTGTTTCTTGCCGGAGGTAGAGCTACTGGATGGCCGATGGGCCCTACAAGGTTACTGACGTCAGCCAAACTCCGAATGCCGGTAAGTGAGAGCGCAGCAGTGAGACTGTGGGGGATAAGCTTCATAGTCGAGAGGGAAACAACCCAGACCACCAACTAAGGTCCCTAAGCGCGTGCTAAGTGGGAAAGGATGTGGAGTTGCTGTGACAACCAGGAGGTTGGCTTAGAAGCAGCCACCCTTGAAAGAGTGCGTAATAGCTCACTGGTCAAGTGATTCCGCGCCGACAATGTAACGGGGCTCAAGCACGCCACCGAAGTTGTGGCATTGACATTATTGGTAGGCCTTCGTGGTCCAGCCGTGTTGATGGGTAGGAGAGCGTCGTGTGGCCAGCGAAGCGGCGGTGTGAACCAGCCGTGGAGGCTACACGAGTGAGAATGCAGGCATGAGTAGCGAAAGACGTGTGAGAAACACGTCCTCCGAAAGACCAAGGGTTCCAGGGTCAAGCTAATCTTCCCTGGGTAAGTCGGGACCTAAGGCGAGGCCGACAGGCGTAGTCGATGGACAACGGGTTGATATTCCCGTACCGGCGAAGAACCGCCCAAGCTAATCCAGTGGTGCTAAGAGTCCTAGCCAGGAATGTGTGGATCCCTTCGGGGTGATGCCGTCTTGGTGAACGCTCGACCCCATGCTGGTGCGGTTAGCGTATTAACAGGTGTGACGCAGGAAGGTAGCCCAACCCGGGCGATGGTTGTCCCGGGGCAAGTGCGTAGGCTGAGTCGTAGGCAAATCCGCGACTCGTTCGGCTGAGACACGATGCGGATAAAAAGTGGGTGATCCTATGCTGCCGAGAAAAGCATCGACGCGAGGTTCTAGCTGCCCGTACCCCAAACCGACTCAGGTGGTCAGGTAGAGAATACCAAGGAGATCGAGAGAATCGTGGTTAAGGAACTCGGCAAAATGCCCCCGTAACTTCGGGAGAAGGGGGGCCATCCACTTATACCAGCTTGCCTGGAAAAGGGTGTGGTGGCCGCAGAGACTAGTGGGTAGCGACTGTTTACTAAAAACACAGGTCCGTGCCAAGTCGCAAGACGATGTATACGGACTGACGCCTGCCCGGTGCTGGAAGGTTAAGAGGAGCGGTTAGCGTAAGCGAAGCTGCGAATTTAAGCCCCAGTAAACGGCGGTGGTAACTATAACCATCCTAAGGTAGCGAAATTCCTTGTCGGGTAAGTTCCGACCTGCACGAATGGCGTAACGACTTCCCAACTGTCTCAACCGCGAACTCGGCGAAATTGCATTACGAGTAAAGATGCTCGTTACGCGCAGCAGGACGGAAAGACCCCGTGACCTTTACTACAGCTTGGTATTGGTGTTCGGTGTGGCTTGTGTAGGATAGGTGGGAGACTGTGAAGCAGACACGCCAGTGTTTGTGGAGTCATTGTTGAAATACCACTCTGGTCACTCTGGATATCTAACTTCGAACCGTAATCCGGTTCAGGGACAGTGCCTGGTGGGTAGTTTAACTGGGGCGGTTGCCTCCCAAAAAGTAACGGAGGCGCCCAAAGGTTCCCTCAACCTGGTTGGCAATCAGGTGGCGAGTGTAAGTGCACAAGGGAGCTTGACTGTGAGACTGACAGGTCGAGCAGGGACGAAAGTCGGGACTAGTGATCCGGCAGTGGCTTGTGGAAGCGCTGTCGCTCAACGGATAAAAGGTACCTCGGGGATAACAGGCTGATCTTGCCCAAGAGTCCATATCGACGGCATGGTTTGGCACCTCGATGTCGGCTCGTCGCATCCTGGGGCTGGAGTAGGTCCCAAGGGTTGGGCTGTTCGCCCATTAAAGCGGTACGCGAGCTGGGTTTAGAACGTCGTGAGACAGTTCGGTCCCTATCCGCTGCGCGCGTAGGAAGTTTGAGAGGATCTGACCCTAGTACGAGAGGACCGGGTTGGACGAACCTCTGGTGTGTCAGTTGTTCCGCCAGGAGCACCGCTGATTAGCTACGTTCGGGATGGATAACCGCTGAAAGCATCTAAGCGGGAAGCCGGCCTCAAGATGAGACTTCCATACCTTCGGGTGAGAGGCTCCCAGCCAGACTACTGGGTTGATAGGCCAGATGTGGAAGCGCAGTAATGCGTGTAGCTGACTGGTACTAATAAGCCGATGACTTGATAACACTTCGTTTGAACTGAAGCTGTTCGCGTCCACTGAGTGGTTCTCGATGTACGGTCGAGAACCGCAGACAACATGATTCTTTTGTTGTGTGCATGACTTGAAACATCAATAGTGTTTCGGCGGCCATAGCGAGAGGGAAACGCCCGGTCCCATTCCGAACCCGGAAGCTAAGCCTCTCAGCGCCGATGGTACTGCAGGGGGGACCCTGTGGGAGAGTAGGACACCGCCGGACTCCTTTTAGAAA
>NZ_BAAGRK010000032.1:0-3844 GCF_054782995.1 Microbacterium neimengense | reverse complement strand
GTATATTATCTCCCTCTCTTATATTGTATTATTATAATATATATAACGTTCCTCTTTTATATACTAATTAAAATAGTATATAGAAATATTTTAGGGTAATATGGTAGGTGTGAGTAATAAGGCTATTAGTATCACTTAGCTAAATACTTTACAGTACGTACACATGTGACCTATCAAGAAGTAGTCTACTTCTAGCCATTTAAGTCAAATACAGATTGACTTCAAACTTAGATGCTTTCAGTTCTTATTCATTATGCATATAGCTACCCTTCGATGCTAATTTTAATATCAACAGAAGGTACACCAGAGATGCACCAGATCTTGGTCCTTTCGTACTAAAGACTGATTCTGATTTGACTATTCTTATGTGCAAAGGATATAAACCATACTGACTCACGTCGTATTGAACCCAACTCACGTACCTTTTTAATCTGCGAACAGCAGAACCCTTCCCAGCTAATGCACCGGGAGGATAAGATGAGTCGACCATTATTAATCTATATTAAGGGGATTAATATAGTGTAAATTTTTAATATCACATCACTAGTTACCCAGCGAATTAGACTATGTCATCAATTACTTCTTTGGTAGCTTGTACATCATACTTGGGATAAGATTATCCTTAAGGATCTCATGGAGCTTATTAGCATCCTTACCACTAAACTGAATCACAAAGTACTTATGCTTATGAGGTACAACCTTAGTGTTGAATCCAAACTTAATGTTTAGTTCATTACTAATGATATTATTTTCCTCAAGAGTAAACCCCTGAGTGTGTAGAATCATAATACGCCCGTCTAGACTACCATCACACATGATCCAATACGCGAGCCCTACATCAGTAAGATGATTGAGAATCAGTCCTTCGAGAATAACCTTCTTCCCATCAACGAAAAGAAGTTCCCAGAGTACTGAAAAAGTAGGATGAGAGAAGGTCTTAAACCAATAACTCTTAATTTGCCCGATATTAACTCCGCGAAGATGTAGACGTGTTCCAGGAACGAGCATAAAGCAATATTCTGAAAATAGCTTGAATACATGGAATAGAAAATCCTTTTGGATAGCACCTTGCTCAAACTTAATAATAGCTTCCCGACTTACTCGGTACATGGTTGCATCTCCAAGGACCATACCCAGAGCTACTTGGAACAGAAAATTACTCATCATTGGCAGACTATTCTTATAATCCTGCCAGTACTTAGAATTCAGATGATGTCCATCCCGAGTATTCTTAATGTTATTGTTATTCATTTTTATTTCGTTATAGTATTATCAGAGGTACTCAATACTACTAATTGTAGTAGAGTCTATATGTATTTATTGCTAAAAACAATAAATGTACTTTTTAGTAATTGTCAGGCGCTCTTGGAAGGATTATTGTTAGTATTACTCACCTTCTAGTCGTTGAACCTTTTCAGTCTTATTAATACTCGACTGAACTTGGCTGCAAATTGTCTCAGTTTCCTAAGAGTTTCTTGCAATTCACCTGATTTATGTCTCGACTAAACTCAAATATGTAATCGAGGTGGCAAACAGCGCCGACAATATGAACTCTCGTGCGCTATAACCCTGTTATCCCTAGCGTAACTTTTATCTCTTGAGCGCTAGCCTATCCATATAGCACTAGCGGATCACTTAGTCCTACTTAAGTATCTGCTTCGACTTATCGGTCTTGCAGTCAAGCATGCATATACCTATGGGCTTTTGTGTGTCCTCATGACACGTTAGCTTCCATCTAACATCAGCATACCTTCGAGGTCCTCCGATACTTTATTGGAGGAAACCGTCCCAGTTAAACTACCCACTAGTCATATTAGCTTATTAAGCATAGCAACTATCATTAATGAATAAAGGTATTTCATTTGCGTCTAACGACTACCTTCTAAATCATTAAGACGATTACAATAACTAGCTATAGTAAAGCTGTATAGGGTCTTCGTGTCCTCTTGCACATAAACCGTATCTGCACGGCTAAACCAATTTCACTGAGGTACCGCATGAGACAGTGGAGGGATCGTTAATCTATTCATGCAGGATCGTATTTAGCGAACAATGAATTTCGCTACTTTAACATCCTTATAGTTAAGACGGTCATTCACCTAAGTTTCAACTGTCTGCTAATTACAGACTAGTTTTAGACTCTTGGCATTGGACAAGATTCAGTATCTATACAACATATATTTTATATAGCAGATACCGGTGTTTTTGGTAAACAGTCGCCCCTCCCTATTATGTGCCACCACTTTTTAAGTGGTCTCCCTTATTATCGAGTGTTAGGGAGCATTTTGCCGAGTTCCTTATGCGGTATTATCTCAACGCCTTAGTATTCTCTACTTGAACACCTGTGTCGGTTGTAGGGTACGGTAATAATCATATAATTTTCCTGACCATAACAAATGTTATAGTTATCTATGACAAACTCATCAATAATAATCTTAGAGACCGTTATAAATCGTCGCTGTTAACCATGACAACGAAACCCTTGTTCAATCGGCGGATAGTATTATAACTATCTTCTACGTTACTCATGTTAGCATTTTCTCTCCCATTATGTCCAGATAATGAAACACTATCTTTCATCCACATGGGATGCTCCTCTACTCTGATTAAATTACAGAATATATAATTTAATTGACATAGTTTCGGTAAATGACCTATAGACCCGCATATTGTCGGTGCCTATAGTCCTTTAGGCAACTGAGTTGTTACACCCTCTTCAAATGATAGCTACCTCCAAGCTAACATCATTGCTGTATTAGGACTACGACTTCCTTAAATTCACTTAGTCATTATTTTGGGACCTTCTATCTATGTTCTCGGCTGTTTCCGTTTCGACTATCCACCTTATCATGAATAGTCTGTCCTTCCCATAAAAATTTACATCATTTGGTGGTTAACACATCAAAGGTAGAATCTATGATCCCCCAATTAAATTAACGATTAAAACCATTAATATGATGGTCAGTGCTCTACCTATGTAAGTATATATGGAAAACCGTACCTCAATACGTTTCGAGGAGTACCAGCTATATCGTGGTCAGAGTTGTCTTTCACTTACCACCCTTTGCTCATCGGACAATAATGCAACATTGACCCGTTCGACCTATGAGTCTGGCAAAGGGTAAATCACCACGTTTCGGGTCTAATCCTAGTAACTATCCCGAATTAGTCTTATACTAATCAGTCGCTGTCGCTGGGGTTATTAACCTTGCTACTAGAAATAACTCGCTAACCCATTATGCAAAAGGTACGTTATCACATTCAAAATTAATTGAATTGCTTTAACTGCTTGTATGATTGCTGATTCAGAATCTATTTCACTAGTCATCGACTTTCTTTTCATCTTTCCCTCACGGTACTTGTCACTATCGCTACGTCATTCATACTTAGCCTTTGAGGATGGTTCCCCAATTTCTTTTCTTTTTCTAAAAAGAACTTCATGCAAGTTTTCTCTTACATTACTTATTTATTATCTATTTTATCATAAGCATACAGGGCTATTACCTTCTACGGATTACTTTTTCCAAAGTATTCTGCATTATAATAATGATATTTGGCTAGTTCTATTTCGCTCGCCACTACTTTAGAAGTCACGGTTGTTTTCCTTTCCTACAGTTACTAAGATGGTTCAGTTCACTGTGTATATAATTTACGGTTTCCCGTGCGGAACGCTATAATAAATTCATATATTATATAGCTTTTAGACAATAAGTCTTCCGTATAATGAATGCGTGCTAGACATCCCCAACAATCACTTTGATTACTCACACCTATGTGTCCATATATTTGTCATACTTATATTTACAAATTTATAAATATTTACTTATCTATAACTAATATAATT
>NZ_BAAGRK010000031.1:0-3426 GCF_054782995.1 Microbacterium neimengense | reverse complement strand
ATTACGTGCCCGTTTTTAAAATTAGGGGCGCCGCCCCTTACCCTTTGGGTTAGGGCAAGCCCTAAGCTCTGGCGGGGCTAAATTATTTAAAGCCCCCGTTTTTTAAACGGGGGCGCTTTAAAATTTTGCGGCACCGTACGCCAAAATTTTACGGGCGGCTTCGCCGCCCGCCAGCCCCCGGGGACGGGTTCACCCCGGACCTGGGGGCCCGGGGCGCCCCGCCCCGGGGATGATGTAGCATAACTGCCCTAAGCATGACGTTTTAAGAATATAAAATTTTTTTAATTAATTTAGTTTCCCATTTATTCGCGAGGCGGGCTACAACACACCTTAGAGTGATGATGTCACCGCCTCGCGACCATGGTACTTACAATATCACCGCGAGAAGGTATTAATTATGATATCGGGGAGTGGGGGGGTAATTATTTTTGTGTAGAATTAGTATTATTAGGTAATAAGAATACTGCCCATAATAGAAGAACAAATAGTCTAGGGTCTCCAATGAAGAAGATTAGAGTAATAAATAAAATTAAACCACTGAAAATATACATAGCATATGTAGGGATAAATCCAGAATCTAATGAAGTAACTTTATTAGAAGCAGATTTAAATACATTTACTAATCCATAAGGTCCAACTAATTCAATAGCTCCTCTATCAAGGATTTTATTAGTTGTATAACCGAAACTTAATAATTTATTTAAGATAAAATTATTATAAATATTATCAAAGAAATATTTTTGATTAAAGAATCGATAGATTCCTCGTCCTAAACTAGTACTAATAAATTGGTTAGGTAATGAATCGAAAATCCAATAAATAGCTAAAACTCCGAAAGTACCTAATAGACTACCAATAAGAGGTAAGAATTTCATAGACATAGGAAGTCCAAATTCAGTATCTACTAAAATAGAATGGTTAGGATGAATAAATAAAGCATTATTATAAAAATCTGTTCCCATACCTACAAATAGATCTTTAGTTACATAACCAAAGAAAATACTGAATACCGCTAATACAACTAAAGGAATTGCCATAATTAGAGGAGCTTCATGGATATTTTGATAATTAATTTTTGGACCATTTGGATAACCTAAGAAAGTTAAATATAAAGATCGGATAGAATACATAGCTGTAAATACTGCAGCTACAGAAGCTAACCAATATACTAAATTACCAGAGAAACTGTAGTGTCCATAAGCTAATTCAATAATTAAATCTTTAGAATAGAATCCAGTTAAGAATGGTAATGCCATTAAACTTAAAGATCCAATAACCATCATAGAATATGTAAATGGTAATAATCTTGATAATCCACCAAATTTTCTTAAATCTTGTTCATCATTCATTGCATGAATAACAGAACCAGCAGATAAGAATAATAGAGCTTTAAACCAAGCATGATTTACTAAATGAAATAATGCTACATTATATTGTGATAATCCACAAATTAAGAATAATAATCCTAATTGAGAACAAGTCGAATACGCAATAACTCGTTTTAAATCATTTTGTAATAATCCAGTAGTTGCTGCAAAGAAAGCAGTTAATGCACCTACCCAAGTAATTAAAATTAAAGCTGTTGATCCAAATTCTAAAATAGGAGAAGATCGTAGAAGTAAATAAACTCCTGCAGTTACCATAGTAGCCGCATGAATTAACGCTGAAACTGGTGTTGGTCCCTCCATTGCGTCGGGTAACCAAGTATGAAGACCAATTTGAGCTGATTTACCCATAGCTGCAATTAATAAACAGATAGAGATAATTGTAATTAATTCTTCGTTAATAAATGGAGCTAATGAAAATACTGTTGTAAAATCTAGGTTACCGAAAGTCCAGAAAATAGCCCAAAGACCGATACTGAAACCCCAATCACCTACTCTATTCATTACTAAAGCTTTAATTGCTGCTTTATTAGCTTGTAATCGAGTAAACCAGAAGTTAATTAATAGATAAGATGAAATACCTACTCCTTCCCAACCAATAAACATTACTAAATAATTATCACCTGTTACTAACATTAACATGAAGAATGTGAACATAGATAAATAAGCAAAGAATCTTTGATTATGAGGATCTTCACTCATATAATTTGTAGAATAAATATGTACTAAAGCAGATACAATAAGTACTGGTAGTAACATAGATACAGTTAAACTATCGTAAATAAATCCCCATGATACAAGTAAGAATTCTGAATCAATCCAACTCATTAATTTAATAGAAACTGGTGATTGACATAATCCTACTTCATAAAAAGCCACTAAAGCTAATAAAGCTGTTAAAACTAGAGAACTACAAGTAATTAAATGACTACCAGTTTTACCAACTTTTCTCCCTAAAAATCCAGCTACTGTAGCTGATAATAGGGGTAGTGTAAGAATAGCTAAATACATTATGCTTTAATTGCAATGCTACCTCTTAATCTATAATATGCAACTAGAATTCCTAGTCCAATAGCTGATTCTGCTCCTGCAATCGCAATAATATAAATACCATAAGTTTGACCTAAAATATCGTCAAAGCTAAATGAACTTAAGATAATTAATAACGTTACAGCTAATAGCATAATTTCGATGGAGATCAGCATAAGAATAATATTCTTTCGGTTAAGAATAAATCCTAAAATACCAATAAGGAATAATACCATCGATAAATTCATTATGTTTATTTGTAGTTAACTTTATAATTGTAATACTATAACTTTAGATAACCCTACATAACGAAGGGTCCTTGCCTAAAAATTTATTTTTTATAAATAATAACCTAATTGGTTATTATTTAAACAGGCCCCGGGTCGGCACCGCCGGACCTGGAGCTCAGGGGCGCGAGCCCCGAGGCAAAAAGTATTTTAAGCCCGTCGCGGTAAACTAACAATCAACAAAGCTGATATAGCTAAACGTACGATGTAATTTACCGGGCCGTTTTATTTCATTTATTAAAAAAATAAGATTCGGGGGATAACCCTCCTGGCATATTAAATAATAATTTATCAAATTATTATTTACAAAAATTTTATTTTTGACCAAGGGGCCCTGCCTAAAGGCAGGAGCCCTCCCGTGCCCTCTAAATTTTATTATTAAAACAAAACTAGAGGTCTTAGTTACAAAATATTCGATAATCAGCCGCCGAAAGCGGAGGTCCCGGCAAAGCCGGGAGACCGACCGCGCTTAAGGTGTAACTGGTAAAATGGGTCCTTTTGGGCCCTTTCTAGACCTATAATAATTATTAACATAACTATTTTTTGATTCACGAATAATTCTATACTTTTACAAAAGATTAGGCACATAAAACCCTTAAAATCATTGTCCTGGGGAAGAATTGAACTTCCTCACTACGATTTTCAGTCGTACGCTCTACCATTTAAGCTACCGGGACTTATATTTATCATATACAGGCCGCGTTAAAAACGCGGCCTGTTAAGAT
>NZ_BAAGRK010000030.1:0-2241 GCF_054782995.1 Microbacterium neimengense | reverse complement strand
TGTAATTATATATTTTTAATACTAGTATATTATAATATTAATATATTATTAATATGTTTTTATTATATTAATATAACATGACTAGTATTTATATAATCAG
This sequence comes from Microbacterium neimengense, assembly GCF_054782995.1. NCBI lineage: Bacteria > Bacillati > Actinomycetota > Actinomycetes > Micrococcales > Microbacteriaceae > Microbacterium > Microbacterium neimengense. Next base: position 2,141 of record NZ_BAAGRK010000030.1, on the reverse strand, counting down.
TATTTGATATAATGAGTGGGAGTTGTTGATCGTTGGCTGATCCATACTTGTACTGTTAGTGCACCCTTCTTATTAACAGATGAACATTGACCAAATTCAATAATAGTTCGTGTACTATTCTTAAATGATCCAATTTGAGCTGATTGTACTGTCATACGTGGTCGTGATGGTTCAGTAACAAGTCGACCAGCTAGACGAATCTTAATACCGATAATATGTGAAGGTAGATTACTTTCACCTGATACAACAGGAGTTGTAATACCAAAGATCTTATTAATAACTCGTTCAAATCGATCTGTATCTAGATTCTTCATAATAAATGCTGCTAGAATATCACTATTTAGATAAGGATAATGTAGCTTTACTAGTCGGAGTTCTACTGCTTGTCCCCAAACATTACTTAGAACTTCACCTAGAGCATTAATAGTATTAGCATTAAGTGCTGATTGTACATCTGACATATAATAGAATACTGTTACTGTTACTGTTGTAGGTGTTACATCAATAATAGGCTTAGAAGCTAGTACATCAATAGGTTCGAAAAATTGATTAATAAGTGTATTAGTATGTCGTGTTGCATGAAGATTTTGTGTTGTATTCATACCTGAATCAAAATTATGGCTCATAATTTGAGTATTACCACTTGGTAGATAATACTTAGCTAGTCCATTTGATAGAATATCCTTCATTATTTAAAGTCTGTATATTTTTAGAAATTTCTAATTCTCATGATAATTGACTATCTTGGTTTTATTAGCCAGCAGAGGGACTCGAACCCATCTTACTGCCGTTATGAGTGGCAGGTTTCTACCCTTAAACTATACCGGCTATAAGTACTAATATTAGTCTATCATATAGGCCGAATCTAGTATTACTTTTCTTAACTAGAAAAGAGAGTTAATAATATCTATAACAATAAAGGACCATATATATAGAGTTTATATCAAATATAAATAACTTTATATTATTTATCTATTTATTTCTTTAACATTACTACGACTCTTGTCGTTATTACATATATATATAATTTGGTCTCGGACCTTCCTATGATAACTCATAATAGCTAATACATAGTACTTTCTTTTATCTATTATAATTAATAGATTAGAAGGGTGAGATCCCAGAATTGAACTGAGATATCTTCTGCCACAAAGAAGCGCTCTACCATTGAGCTAAAATCACCTGTAGTTGGGGACGGAGAGACTTGAACTCCCAGTGGGCGTAACCCGGCAAATTTACAGTTTGATATCTTACCAATTAGATTTACATCCCCACATTTTGTGCCGAGGCAGAATTGAACTACCTCCCCAGAATCTTCAGCTCCGTGCTCTACCATTTAAGCTATCGGCACCCAAAATATTAGTATTTATTTGGAGAGGTGGGGAATCGAACCCCAGTTACTATGATGCAAACATAATGTACTAACCACTGTACTACATCCCCACGTTACTTATATTAAATTTAAGGGGAGTAATAATAATGATATATAAATTATGTTCGATTTGATGAACCGTCAAGTGATGTGTTTTCTAGCATTCCAATAATTGGTAGTAGGACTACAAACCAACCAAAGTATACAGCAGTTGCAATAGCCCCAACTGTTACAAATGGTTCTTCAGCGTGTTGGCTACCAATCCACATTAGAAGGAAGAAGTTACCTACGAATACCCAGAAGGCAAATCGTGTTAGAGGTCGGTGCACATTACCTCGAGTTCGTCCTACGTCAAGTAGGGGCATAGCAAGTAGGATTAGTAGCGATCCTAGCATTCCAACTACTCCTAGTAGCTTGTTAGGAATTGACCGTAGAATTGTATAGAACGGTAGAAGATACCATTCCGGTACAATTGAAGGTGGTGTTTGCATAGGGTTAGCAGGAATATAGTTGTCACTGTGTCCTAGCATGTTAGGTGCATACATTACTAGAGCTGTTAGAGCAATGAAGAAAAGGATAATTGTTACTAGATCCTTAAAGATAAAGTATGGATGCATTGGTGCCTTTTCAGCATTTGAGCTAATACCTTCAGGGTTTGAGCTACCGTGTGTGTGAAGTGTTAGCATATGTACTAGAGCTAGAGCTGCTAGAATAAATGGTAGTAGATAGTGAAGTGAGAAGAATCGGTTAAGTGTAGCATTATTAACAG
>NZ_BAAGRK010000029.1:0-2151 GCF_054782995.1 Microbacterium neimengense | reverse complement strand
AGTAAACCCACATTCGTAAGGTGATACTTTTTCACTGTAAGGTTTATTAACAGCTAATAATTGATTCACTACAAGTAAAACTAGAGTTAAAACAGGAATGAAAAGGATAAAAAATGTTAATGTACTCATTACCAATAAAATAGATTTAGAGTGATTAAGTGAACACTGTTTAATAATGGTGTTGGGTTGAAAATAAAGAAAATTAATAATAAAGTAATTGTAGCAATAACTAAACTACTTGAAGTTGCTAATTCTCCAGCTGAACCTTTATTTGTTTCAACTGTTTCAGTAACATTTAAAGGATCAAAATGAATTACTTTAATAACTCGTAAATAATATGCAGCACTAACAACACTTACTAAAATAGCTACAAAAGCTAAGAAGAAGTTTCCGTTATGAGTTGCTGCGTATAAAACCATCTGTTTACCAAAGAATCCTACTAGAGGAGGAATACCTGCCATAGAAAATAAACAAACTGCAAGACTTAATCCAAGTAAAGGATTTGCTTTAAATTGACCTTTCAATTGGTTAATATATTGAATTGGAGAATAAATAGATAATCCTTTAGTTTGTAATAAATAACCAAATGCTACTAAGATGAAGAATACATTAATGTTTGTTAATGAATATTGGATTAAGTAGAATAAGAATGATTCTACTGATTCTTCGTTATTAATAGCTAATGCTAATAGTAAAAATCCTACATGAGAAATCGTACTATATGTTAATAACCGTTTAATTCTATATTGAGCTAATCCACCAATAGTACCAACTAAAAGTGATAATAATGAACTAATTAATAATAAGTATGTCCATGAAGACCAATTAGCTAATTGAGTAAATCCTTGGAATTCTAAAATAAATACTAAGAAAGCTACTTTAGGCATTGTTGTTAGCCAAGTTGTTACTACTGTAGGTACTCCATCGTATACGTCTGGAGCCCAATTATGGAATGGAGCTGCAGATACTTTGAATAATAAACCTACTAAAATTAGTAGTACACTAATTTCAATAGCAGTATTTGCTGAAGTTGTAGAACATAGCATATATAATCCCTCAAAACTAGTTAGTCCTGTGAAACCATATAATAAACTACTTCCTAATAAAATTAAAGCTGAAGATAAACTTCCTAATAAGAAATATTTTAATCCGGCTGCTGTTGCAGATTCAGACTCTCTATAAATAGTAGCTAAAATATATACAGCAAAACTTTGTAATTCAATAGATAAGAACATAGATACTAAATCACTACTTGAAATTAAACTACTCATACCTAATACAGAAAATAAAGCAATAAGAGGATATTCAGCTAATACTGATAATCCTTTACTCTTATTTACTAAAGTTGAATTTAATCCATTAGATGGTAAAGTTTGTACTCCACCAGCTTTTGAACTTAATAAAAGTACTAAAGCCCCTAATAAATAGATAAACACATCAATACTTTGAGTAATAGTTGTAACTTGAAATAATCCACCGAACACTCCTACTCCAGAACCGATTAAATCGATATAAAGTGAATTATACGATAATAATGCAGAGAAAAGTAGTAGAATAATTGTGATTCGATTAAAATAAATCGCAGGGATTCGAAGGGAAAATAGGGCAATCGCTAAAATCATGGTTAATACACCGAATAAAACCATTACTCACTTAACAACTAGTCTGGATGTTAAATACCAGACAAAGGGGACCGTAAAATAGCCCTAATAGGCCCACGCGAAGCGCGGGATTTTAAAAATATATTTGGTAATAAATAATTTATTACATAAATTATTTATTATAGATCCATTAATTTGCCTTTGGGTTAATAAACTTAAAGCCGGGGTTCTAACCCCGAGCTTCAAAAATTAATTATTAATTTAAATCGACACCGGTGAAAGGGCTCCGGGGGTGGGGCGACTTTGTCGCCCCCAATTTATTTAAGTCTATTACTTATAATTGGGGACGACTTTGTCGTCCCCACCCGCGGGGAATCGCAAAATTTATCCTTGACCCGAAAGCCTATGGCCCCATAAAATTTTGCGACATGGTACGTCAAAATTTTCATTGGGTGGCCTTGTAATCCCCATTGTAAACATAAATTTATATTATAAAACCTTTAGACACATTATATTATAAAATATAAATTATATTAGCTTTAAGGCTATT
>NZ_BAAGRK010000028.1:0-2134 GCF_054782995.1 Microbacterium neimengense | reverse complement strand
GCGTTGGCGAAGTAGTCCGCGGTGGTGACGTCGGTGATGCGGGCGGGGTCGTGGCCGGTGTGTTGGAACACGGTGCGGGCGATGTCGGCCCAGGTGGTGGGTTCGCCGGTGTTGGTGACGTTGTACACGCCGTACGGTGCGTTCGTGTTGAGCAGGTGCTCGATGGCGGATGCGATGGTGGTGGTGAAGGTGAGGCGTCCTGTCTGGTCGTCGACGACTTTGGGGTTGATGCCGCGTTCGGCGAGGCTCGCCATGGTGCGGACGAAGTTGTTGCCGTCGCCGATGACCCAGCTGGTGCGGATGATGTAGTGGCGGGGTGCGGTGGCTGCGGCGGTGTCGCCGGCGGCTTTGGTTTGCCCGTACACGCCGAGGGGTGCGAGAGCATCCGTCTCCGTGTACGCTCCGGGCTTCGTGCCGTCGAAGACGTAGTCGCTGGAGATGTGCACGAGGGTGATCCCGTGCGCCGTCGCGATCCGGGCGAGCGTTGCCACCGCGGTCGCATTCGCCGACCAGGCATCCGCGCGGCCTTCGGGTGTTTCGGCTTTGTCGACGGCGGTGTAGGCGGACGCGTTGATGATCGTGTCGTAGTCGCGCCACCGGCGGGCCGTGTCGAGGCCGGCTGCGGTGATGTCGAGGTCGGCTCGGGTGGCGTACTCGAGGTGCGCGGCGTCGCCGAGACGGGCGCGCAGCGCGCGGCCGAGCTGACCGTTCGCGCCGAGCACGAGGACCTTCTTCGGTGGGATGGGGGTGACGTCCGCCAGACGGGGGTGGTTCTTGTCCTTCTCGCTGATCTCCACCTCATCGAGCGGGATGGGCCACTCGATCGCCGCGGTCTCGTCCGCGAGGTTCAGGAACGAGTACGCGGCGGTGGGGGACCAGTGGTCGTTGACGAGGTAGGTGTACGCCGTGTCCGCTTCGAGGGTCTGATACGAGTTGCCCACGCCTCGCGGCACGAAGATCGCCTTCGACGGGTCGAGTTCGGTCGTGTAGACCGCCCCGAAGGTGGGGCCCTCACGCAGATCCACCCACGCGCCGAAGATCCGGCCGGTGGCGACGGAGACGAACTTGTCCCACGGCTCTGCGTGGATGCCGCGCGTGGTGCCGACCGCGTCGTTGAAGGAGATGTTGTTCTGCACGGGACCGAAGTCGGCAAGACCGGCCGCGACCATCTTCTCGCGCTGCCAGTTCTCTTTGAACCAGCCGCGCGAGTCGCCGTGGACCGGCAGGTCGAAGACGACCAGGCCGGGGATGGTGGTTTCGGTGACGGTGAGCTGCTTGCCGAACTCCGTCATCGTCACTGTCCCTTGCTGGCGTAGAAGGCTTCGACGCCGTCTTTGGTGGGGGCCCACCAGGCTTCGTTGTTGCGGTACCAGTCGATGGTGTGTGCGAGTCCGGTTTCGAAGTCGTTGTAGGCGGGGGCCCAGCCGAGTTCGGTGCGGAGTTTGGTGGAGTCGATTGCGTAGCGCAGGTCGTGGCCGGCGCGGTCGGTGACGTGGTCGTACGCGTCGGCGGGTTGGCCCATCTGGGTGAGGATGAGTTCGACGACGTCTTTGTTGTTCTTCTCCCCGTCGGCGCCGATGAGGTAGGTCTCACCGACCACGCCCCGCTCGAGGATGGTGAGCACGGCGGAGGAGTGGTCGTCGGCGTGGATCCAGTCGCGCACGTTCTCGCCGGCGCCGTAGAGCTTGGGGCGGATGCCGCGGATCACGTTGGTGATCTGGCGGGGGATGAACTTCTCCACGTGCTGGTACGGGCCGTAGTTGTTGGAGCAGTTGCTGATCGTGGCGCGTACCCCGAACGAGCGCACCCATGCCCGCACCAGCAGATCCGATCCCGCCTTGGTGGAGGAGTACGGGGAGGACGGGTTGTAGGGGGTGTGCTCGGTGAACCGGGCCGGGTCGTCGAGTTCAAGGTCGCCGTAGACCTCGTCGGTGGAGATGTGGTGGAAGCGCTTGTCGTGCTTACGGGCGGCTTCGAGCAGCGTGTACGTGCCGATGATGTTCGTGTCCAGGAACGGACGCGGATCGTGAAGGCTGTTGTCGTTGTGCGACTCGGCCGCGTAATGCACCACCGCATCCACCTGGGAGAACAACTCATCGACCAGCGCCGCGTCGGCGATATCGCCCACGACCAG
>NZ_BAAGRK010000027.1:0-1716 GCF_054782995.1 Microbacterium neimengense | reverse complement strand
TCCCGGCCATATAATATTGTTTCTTTTATTTTAAAAATTCTCGGTTAGGTATATTTTATTATCTTAGAGCTAAATAAGCCGGATTCTGTTATTAAGTTAATGTATCTATATTTAATTTTTACCTCGACCGAGCGTCTTGATGCGACCAGCCGGGACCGTTATTAAAAATTAGTCAGCCCCTCTCGTGTTACGTGAGGAATTTAAATTAAATAAAAGGCTTTTCATAGGTTAAATGACTCTATCAATCATATAATTACATGAATGATCTATTTCTTTTTATTACCCTAATTCTCATTAGATATTTTACATTATGATTTATAAATTTTATAATTCTCAGCCAGACATACAATGTTGCCAGTTAAGATAAAATTTAAGCCCCGGACTTTCCTCCACTACATGGTCCCTCGCCTTTTAGGCGAGGAAACCAAATTTTTGGTTAACTATTATAGCTCCTAAGATATAAAATTTACCCTCGGGGCGCTGAGCCCCGGGGATGCCCACGATTGGGGGCAACTTTGTCGCTTCCAAATTAATCTTTCTTTTAACTACCCCGGGTCAGGCTTACCTTAGATTTAAAAATACTAAAACGTTCACTCAGAACGGCTAATAGTTTTTAATAAAAATTAAAGACAAGTTTAGTATACATCGTTATAGGTTTTATGTTATTGTGCGGGTGATAGATTTGAACTACCACGTCTAGATCATGAGTCTAGTATGCTGCCATTACACCAACCCGCATTTTTAGTAAATAATTAAATATGAGGAGAGAGGGATTCGAACCCCCAAAGAGCACGTGGCTCACGAGTTTACAGCTCGCTCACTGACCAATCAGTATTCGCCCCTAGCCACTTATTTATTATGATTTAAATTTTTATAGCTTCATACGCCAAAATTTGGCGTATAAAGCCTTTCGCAAGACAAAAGTTTATAAATAAATGCCCGAGATAATAAACCCCGGTTTAATTTTGAATTTATTGATTACTTATATAATATCATATAATAAACTCCAGTTTGGAGGGCAATCGCTTGTTGTTATGGCTTTTAGCATGCCAGATGATATTTGTTTGAAATTTTTATTTAAGGGCAGCAATACCGCCCTATTTTAAGACCAACAAGTGACTTGAACACTTATCTGGAAGATTTGCAATCTATCGCATTACCAGTTATGCTAGCTGGTCTAAATTTATAAACCTTGGGGTCGGTATCACCAGACTTAAGGGTCCAGGATGCAGCCTCGAGCTTTACTTATATTTTTAAAAATAATTTGAAGTCCAAAGATAGTTTGTGTAAACTAGTTTGAGTAGCTAGTTTTAGGGAATCGCATAGCTGCCTTTATATAAATATAAATTCAAGGTTTTAGGAGTCTCGGGCCGATCCTTCGGCACGTGGGCCTCCATAAAATTTTGGCGTACGATGCCGCAAAATTAAAAACCGGCCCTCGGCCCCGCGGTTTTAAGATTAGTCAGAGGCAGTAACATTAAACACCTAACTCGGATTTTGTATAAGTAACAGATTAAGGGGTTGTAACTTAATCGGTAAAGTTCCCGACTTTTAATCGGTATTATTAGGGTTCGAATCCCTACGACCTCAATTTAATTGCCCTAGGTCGGGTTCATCTTGTACTTGGGTCTGCCTTAGATAATAATTAAATCAAGCGGACGTACTGTTACCCTACTAAGGCTTGATATAAGAAAGAGTTAATTCTTAGACCATAGG
>NZ_BAAGRK010000026.1:0-1686 GCF_054782995.1 Microbacterium neimengense | reverse complement strand
GGCTCTAAGAATAAGTTAGGGAATAGACCCATAACAAACATTAAGAATAATAGTGGTAATAAAGTCATAAACTCTCTTCGGTTAATATCACCCATTGGAGCTAAATATCTACTTTGGGCACCAAATGCAGTTCTGTTATATAACCAAATACCGTAAGCGGCACTTAAAATCATTCCTAAACCTCCTAATACAGTTAGTACAGGATTTTGTTGGAAAGCTCCAGTAAATGTCATAAACTCACCTACAAAATTTGCAGATAGAGGAACTGCAATGTTACCTAACGTGAATAAGAAGAACATAATAGACCATACAGGCATATGTTGAGTTAATCCTCGGTAATATTTTAATAATCGAGTATGGTATCGATCATATAAAATAACTACACAAATGAATAAAGCAGGAGATACTACTCCATGAGCAAGCATAAGAATTAATGATCCTTCAATTCCTTGAATTGTATTACTAAATAAACCTAATAAAGTAATATTCATATGACCTACAGAAGAATAAGCAATAATTTTTTTTAAATCTACTTGTCTTAAAGTAGTGAAAGAAGAATAAATAATACTAATTACAGCTAAAGAGTAAACTAAAGGTGTAAAGAATACAGATGCATCTGGTAAAATAGCAATAGAATATCGTAAGAATCCATAACCAGCCAGTTTTAATAGAACTCCAGCTAAAATAATAGATCCGGCTAAACTAGCTTCTACATGAGCTTCAGGTAACCAAATATGGAAAGGAATCATAGGTACTTTTACTGCAAATGATAAAAAGAATCCTAACCATAAAATTCTTTGTCGTGTTTCACTAATATCTGCTACAGCTAATACTTGGTAATCCGTAGATCCTACTTCGAAATAAATTACTAAAATAGCTAATAACATAAATAAAGAACCTAATAAAGTATATAGGAAAAATTGGTAAGCTGCATGAATTTTTCTTTCTCGAGCACCCCAAATACCAATGATTAAGAACATAGGAATTAAAACACTTTCGAAACAAATGTAGAATAATAATAAATCTAAAACTACAAAAACTGCAATTAATAAAGTTTCTAGAACTAAGAAAGCAATTAAGAAATATTTAATTCCTGTTTTAATACTTTCCCAACTAGCTAAAATACAAATTGGAATAATAAGTGTAGTTAGTAGAACAAAAAATAAAGAAATACCATCTACTCCAACTACTTCTTGAGTAGTAACAGTAGGAAAAGAACTAACAAATTGGAATCCATTATAATTAGAATCAAATCCAGCCCAAAGAACTAAAGATAATACAAAAGTTAATAATGAACTAGCAAGAGCTACCCTTTTCTGTAAAGAAGAATTTTCTCCAGATAGGATAACACCAATAACACCTAAAATAGGTGTAACCAATAGTGATAAAATCATAGTTATAATTTAGATTGTAACTTCTTAAATAGAGAAAACAACCTCAGGCTAACTTTAAATTAGTTCGTATAACTTCTGCGGGGTATATCCCGCAAATTATTTGCAAGAGCTTGTGGCTCAATAGAACTAAATTTATTAAAAATAATTAATTTTTATTGGAGGCGACAAAGTCGCCCCCACCTGAGGAGCCCGGGATGAACAACCCGCGCTAAAGCGCGGAAAGCTAGGGGACTAGATAAGTTAATTTAAATCCCGGGGCGGCTCGCCGCCCCTGGCCCACGGGTCAGGGGCC
>NZ_BAAGRK010000025.1:0-1062 GCF_054782995.1 Microbacterium neimengense | reverse complement strand
CTTGCAGGTTCAAGTCCTGCCAATCGTAAAGATTAGGGTGCCAACCCTAGGAAAAATATTAGAATAATATTTTTCCATGGAGTAAATAATTCCCGGGCGGCGAAGCCGCCCGTAAAATTTTGGCGTACGGTGCCGCAAAATTTTAAAGCGACCCCGTTTTTTTAAAACGGGGTCTATGAAATTATTTAATCCTGGGCCTAAGGAACTTGTCCGCGGGATCCAAAACTTATAATAAATTTTTATAAATTAAGTTCGTAAAACTTAATTTATATCACTTTTGGTGAAAAATTTATATTCGGGGCAGTAGCTTAATTGGTAGAGTCCTTACTTGTCACGTAAGTGAATGTCGATTCGAATTCGACCTGCCTCGGCTTCGCGTTATCTAACCCATGAAGTGAGATAACGCAATATCTAGATAATTATATATAATTATCTTATAATAAAATAAAGGGTATAATATTATTTTTGCAAGTGGCGAGACTCGAACTCGCAGTAGTCTACTTGGAAGGTAGGGGCATTAGCCAATTATGCTACACTTGCTTTCTTTTATTTAAATTAATATATTTATATGTCGGACCAAAACAAAACCGCGTAACAATCGCAGCAATAAAAACAAAAGCCCTGAGGAAAAACTTAACTCGGAACCCCGCTTTAAAATTTTGCGGCACCGTACGCCAAAATTTTATGGGCATACCATGCCGCCGGCCGAGGCCTCCCTTTTTATAAATATTACTTATATGTCATATTTATAAGTAATAAATATGCGTTTTAGGACCAAGCTATGGCTTGAAACTATGAAACGCATTTAATTAAATGCGTTTCTAGAAAAGCCCTACAGGTTTATTCTTGAAACGCGTCACGACGCGTTTCTAGCGGGGCCCCCAGAGGGGGCCTTCCGCAGGAAACGCTTATTAGAAATAAGCGTTTCTAGCTTAATTGGTAGAGTACAGGATTTCGGCTCTTGTTGGTAGAGGTTCAACTCCTCTGAAACGCTAAATATCTCGGGGCGGCTCGCCGCCCTTGGCCCACGGGTCAGGGCCGAGCCCTGACCCGGGGCTTTAG
>NZ_BAAGRK010000024.1:0-1034 GCF_054782995.1 Microbacterium neimengense | reverse complement strand
GTTAATAAACCTTACAGTGAAAAAGTATCACCTTACGAATGTGGGTTTACTCCACTTGGTGATGCTAGACAAAAATTTTCTGTTCAATTTTATCTAGTAGCTATTCTATTTATTGTATTTGATTTAGAAGTTTTATTTCTATTCCCATTTGCAGTTTCTCTTTATGAAATCTCAACAATGGGATTCTGGATTGTAATTCTTTTTTTAATTATTTTAACAATCGGATTCGTTTACGAATGGTCTAAAGGAGCACTTAAGTTTACTAAGGATCCTACAACTTCTAAAATTAATTTAAATTAATTATAATTGGGGACGACTTTGTCGCCCCCACCCTCGGGGAACCATTTATAACCCAGTTGACTCCCTTTTGGGGTCTCATATTTTATTTAACAGGATCTAAGGCGTAAGTCTTGGGTCCCCTATTAAACCCCATTTTTATAAATACCGCATTTGGGCTTTTACAGGAGAGGTCGGCCTTAGGCCGACCTTAATTGAGGAATTTTACAATTATTATAAGTAAGGTAACCTTGCTTCTTATTAATAAATTTTTTCCGGGTGATGCATCATCGTCTTAAGGTGTAGCTAACCCACCCAAGGGCTAAAATTCCTTGGCCCCCCCGCGGGCGACACCACACCTTAGGGTGGTGGTGCCGCTTTAAAATTTTGCGGCACCGTACGCCAAAATTTTACGGGGGGAGTAATTTTAAATAAAAAGTATTCTAAGTTAAATTATATAAATACTGTCTGGTTTTAAATAAAATATTGCCGGTTCCTACAGTAGGCGTGGAGACCGGTCGAGCTTTAGGCGTGACTGGTTTTTTGGTATATAGTCGAATAGATAACTTAGATTGATATTTTATATCCGTTCTCTCTCTCTAGAATTTAACTTTTATTTGACGTTAATATTGTCGACGAAGGTTAAATTAGCCGAAAAATCCGGGCCGTCTTATGGCGGCCTGGATATATAGACCCGCGTATAGCGCGGATCTTAGGTATTTGAGAACTAGAGGTACCTATTTGATAAAAAAGCACTG
>NZ_BAAGRK010000023.1:0-659 GCF_054782995.1 Microbacterium neimengense | reverse complement strand
CGAGGCGGTGACATCATCACTATAAGGTGTGTTGTAGCCCGCCTCGCGGATAAATGGGAAACTAAATAGTCGGTTAATATAAGACTGCGACTGCAAGACGCTTAGTACTTTTATTGGGAGCTACAATGTCGTATACCCGCAGGGCGGGCGGCTTTGCCGCCCGACAGCCCCATTTTTAAAAACGGGATCCCCGGAATTTAAAATTATTAAACAAAAACCTTTATATATATATATCGTTTGATATATTTGATGATATGTTATTACCAAGTTACTTGAGAATTTAGTATTGCCCAGCTTAACATATTACTATGCTTACACCTGCAACCTATTAAGACTGTGATCTACAGTCACTCTAATAAAGAATCGTGTCAAGATGGGCTTCCCGCTTAAGACGCTATCAGCAGTTATCCTTTCTGAACGTAGCTTTCCTGCCGTACTGTAACAGACCTAATAATAGGTAGTAAACAATAACAGGTATACCAGAGGTTCATATCACTCGGTCCTCTCGTACTAGAGTAATGTTCTTGTCCGATTCTAATTCCATTAGTAGATAGGAACCGTACTGTCTCACGACGTACTTAACCCAACTCACGTACCACTTTACTCGGCGAACAGCCGAACCCTTGGGAGCGCCTACACCCCCAGGATGTGATGAGTCG
>NZ_BAAGRK010000022.1:0-624 GCF_054782995.1 Microbacterium neimengense | reverse complement strand
CTATTCATTACTCACCCGTTCGCCATGTTCAAATACAAGTATTTGTCATTCGACTCGCATGTGTCAAGTCCCTAGATAGCATTCACTCGAAACTAAGTTTAAATTTTTACTTACTATTCTAATTTGACAGAATCATAGATACTCTTTTTTATTTAATTTAATAACTCGTAAAAACTATTAAGATAAAATAAAAAATATTAGAAATTAAAATCTTATTTGTTACTTATAATATACTAAATATAATTATTAGCTTCATTCCGGAGGCTAGCGTTTCGGATTTTTAGGTCCCGTTTTAAAAAAACGGGACCGCTTTAAAATTTTGCGGCACCGTACGCCAAAATTTTACGGGCGGCTGCGCCGCCCGCCGGGTCCGGCAAAGCTGGCTTCGAGGTTAATTTTGGAGCGGCAAAGTTAACTGACACCTTTGTTTTTATTCTAGGTTCACGGTGGGGCGACAACATCGCCCCTAATAATTTATTTTTATGAAGGGTTATTAAATTATATAAAGGTTTTTATAGGGGGAGGATATTTATATAATTTAAATTAAGATTGTGTAACAATAGTACTTAAGCTTGCTCGTTTAACCAAGCTAAGTATTTCTCTAGTGATACTGCTTCTACAGCA
>NZ_BAAGRK010000021.1:0-59450 GCF_054782995.1 Microbacterium neimengense | reverse complement strand
AACCGGAGCCCGCGCCCGCGCCGGCGCAGCCCGAGCCCGCCCCGGCCCCGGCGCAGCCGGCCCCGGCGCAGCCCGCGCCCGCCGCTCCTCAGCCCGAGGCACCACCGGCTCCCGCGCCCGTGGAACCCGCTCCTGAACCTGCCGCGCCGGCCACTGTGCATCCTGGCGCCTTCTGCTCGTCCGCCGGCGCGACGGGTGTGAGCAAGAACGGCGTCCCGATGGTGTGCACGACCACCGCTGAGGATTCACGGCTGCGCTGGCGCTCTGCATAGAGTCGTCGCCGGTGGGTTGACCGGGCCGCATCCCGCCGGTCGGAGAACTGCGCGAATGTCGGAGGATGTGGCCAGAAACCTCCGACGCGAAGCGTTATCTCCGACGGGATGGCGGGGAAGAGCGGGCGTGAATCCGCTCAGTCGCAGATGACCGTGACGCCGGCGGCGGCGAGGGCTGCGGCGAGGTCGGCGGGCGGGGGAGCGTCGGTGATGAGGTAGTCGGCGCCCTCGAGCGCCGTCACCTGCGCGAAAAGGCGGCGCCCGAGCTTGGTGGAGTCGGCCAGGATCGCGGTGCGATCGGCGCGCTGGATCATCTCGGCCATCATCGTCGAGTCGCCGAGGTTGGATGCGGAGTACCCGGATGCGTCCACGGCGCCCACCGCGACGAAGGCGATGTCGGCGCGGATGTCCACATCCGGTCCGGCCGAGGTCATCGCGAGGCTCACAGGTCCCGTCGTCGCCTGGGTGATGGTGCGCACGGCCCCGCCGAAGACGTACAGGTCACGGAACACGCTCGGCGGGATCTCCGCCGGCACCCGAAGGTTGTTCGTGGCGATCGTGAGGTCGCGGTGGTTGCGCAGCGCCCGGACGAGGGCGAGCACGGTCGTGCCGCCGTTGATCATGAGCACCGCGCCGTCGTCGACGAGCTCGGCGGCGAGCTTGCCGATCTTCTCCTTCTCGGGCACCTGCATCCGCAGGCGCACATCCAGTCCGCGGTCACGGCCCGGCCCCTCCGACGCGCTCATCGCGCCGCCGTGCGTGCGCACGAGCGCGCCCTGGCGGTCGAGCTCGTCCAGGTCACGGCGGATGGTGTCGATCGAGACGCCGAAATGCGCGGACAGGTCGGCGACCGTGACCTGTCCGACCTCCTCCACGTACGCGGCGAGGTCCGCCTTGCGTCCGGCGGGCAGTCGGCGGGAAGTGCTTTTGCGCTGCGCGTCCATGGCCTCATATCTAGCACAGGACTGCACAAAACTGCGGAGACAACCGCACGCATCCGCAACTTTCTGGACCGAGAGTCCAGCGCTGCAGGGTCGATGAGCCCGTGATTCAGCGGCGCTCGTGACCATTCCGTGTCTTGACGTGATGCAGGTAGCGCTGCATAATCTTGCTTAAACAGGCATGAAGCTGCAGAAATGAGCGGAATGCCGCACCATCTCGAAGAGGAGAGACATGTCCGCATTCCGGCGAGGACGCCGTACCGCAATCATGCTCATGGGTGTCGCGACCGCGGCGACCACGCTTTTGGCTCTGACGGGCTGCTCGTCGGGCGGCAGCGGTTCGGGCGACAGCGGCGGCGACGTCACGATCGAATTCGCGCAGTGGTGGGAGCCCGAACTCCCCGACGGCGAGTTCCGCGCCCTCATGGACGAGTTCGAACAGGCCAATCCCGGCATCAAGGTGGACCTCGTCAGCGGCCCGTACGCATCGACGAAGGAACAGCTCTTCGCCGGCGCCGCATCCGGCACGATGCCCGACGTCGTCGGTCTCGACGGAGCGTGGGTCAACGACTTCGCGTCGAAGGGCGTCATCACCGACCTCGGTCCGCTGCTGAAGGACGCCGGCTTCGACGAGAGCGAGCTGGCCGCGCAGATCAAGGTCGACGACAAGACCTACATGATCCCGGTGGTCAACTTCGTCTACCCGATGTTCACGAACGACGCCCTGCTCTCGCAGGCGGGCGTCAGCGCCCCGCCCTCCACCCGCACGGAGTTCGAGGATGCGGCCAAGAAGATCACCGCGCTCGGCGGCGACGTGCACGGCTGGGTGCTGCCGCTCTCGCTCGAGGCGCCGAACGGCGTGCAGAACGACGTCATGTCGTGGGTCTGGGCCTCGGGCGGCACGATGCTCGACAACGGCAAGCCCGACCTCACCAACGACGACGTCACGAGCGCCGTCGAGTACATCGGCGACCTGTGGAACGAGGGCGTGATCGCCCCCGGCAGCTTCACCATGAAGGAGCAGGACAAGGTCGAGGAGTTCACCAACGGCCGGGTCGGCATGATGATCGACTCGCTCGCGCACATCAACCTGATCCGCGAGAACAACCCCGACCTGACCTTCTCGATCTCGGCGATCCCCGCTGAGGACTCCTTCACGGGTGAGCGCGGCATCCCCTACGCCTCGTGGGGCATCGGTGTGGCCGAGAACTCGCAGCACAAGGATGCGGCGGCGAAGCTCGTGGCGTTCCTGATGAGCAAGGACACCAACTCGAAGCTGTCGACGATGGCCAAGGCCTTCCCCGGTAACACCGGCTCGGAGCCCGACTTCGTGAACGACGACGAGCTGTTCAAGACCGCGTTCGAGATCTACAAGGCCGGCTACCCGGCGAACGAGTTCACCGGCCTTCCCGTGGCCGAGGACCTCATGCGTCAGCTCGGCGAGCAGCTGCAGTCCGCCCTCGACGGACAGCAGTCCATCCCGGACGCGCTCAAGAAGGCGCAGGAGAGCTGGACGGCGGAGTTCTGATCCCCTTCCGCCACCGGGTGCCGCACCGCGCGGTGCGGCACCCGGACACGTCAGGAGTTGACCGAGCATGACACTCAGAACGCTGACCGCGCCCGACACGGAGACACTCGTCACCGGCCGGCCGCCCGGCAAGAAGCGCCGCCAGTTGCGGCGCACGACGGAGTCGTACGGCTTCCTCGCCCCCACCCTCATCCTGCTGTTCATCCTGATGGTCGTCCCGATCGTGATGGTGGTCGGCTACTCGCTGCAGGACAGCGCGATCCTCGGACCCCCGCCGGAGTTCGTCGGCATCCAGAACTACCTGACGGTCCTCGGTGACCCGGGCTTCTGGAAGGCGACGGGCAACACGATCTTTTTCAGCGTCGTCAGCGTCGCCGCCCACCTCGTGCTGGGCCTGGGCTTCGCGATGATGCTCAACAGCCGCCTGCTCGGCGCCGTCACCCGCACGGTCTTCCGCGCCCTCTACGTGCTGCCGTGGCTGTTCACCGCTGCCGTCATCGCGGTGCTGTGGCGGATGCTGCTGGCCCCCAACGGCGTGATCAACTTCCTGCTCAACACGAACATCGAGTGGCTCGCATCGCCGCAGCTGGCGCTGGGCACCGTCACTTTCATCAACATCTGGGCGGGCTACCCGTTCTTCATGGTCAGCCTCCTGGCGGGGCTGCAGGGCATCCCCCAGGACCTCTACGAGGCGGCGACCGTCGACGGCGCGACCGCTCGTCAGCGCTTCTGGAACGTCACGGTCCCGCAGCTGCGTCCGATCATCGTCAGCCTCGTGCTGCTGGATCTCATCTGGACCTCGCAGCAGTTCGCGCTCATCTGGATGACCACCGGCGGCGGCCCGATCGATGTGACCGAGATGCTCAGCACGTTCACCTACAAGCTCGCCTTCGCCAAGTACGACTTCTCGCTGGCGGCCACATCCGCCGTCCTGGTGCTGCTCATGTCGATGGTGCTGGCCGTGTTCTACGTGCGCCACCAGAAGGCGAGGGACTGACATGTCGATGACCACCGCTTCGCGCACGCGTCTCGCACGCGCCCTGCTGCTCGTGGGCCTCGTCGCGGGCGCCGTCTTCGCCGCCGGTCCCGTGCTGTGGATGCTGTCGAGCTCGTTCAAGCCGAACACGCAGATCTTCGAGAGCCCGCCGCGGCTGGTGACGGACGCGTTCTCGTTCGACGCGTACGTCAAGATCTTCACGAACGCCGAGACGATGCGGTTCTTCCTGAACAGCTACATCGTCGCCGGCGCCGTGACGATCCTGACCCTGCTGGTCGCGATCCAGGCGGCGTACGCCTTCAGTCGCTTCGACTTCCGCGGCAAGCGGGTGCTGAACGTCGTCATCGTCAGCGTGCAGGCGGTTCCGCCGATCACGCTGCTGATCCCGTACTTCGGTCTGATGGTCGCACTCGGGCTCTACAACACCTACCCGGGCCTCATCTTCACGTACATGGTGTTCACGCTGCCCTACGCGATCATCATGATGACCGGGTACTTCAACACCCTGCCGCGAGAGCTCGACGAGGCCGTGCGCGTCGACGGAGCCGGCTCGTTCACCGCGCTCTGGCGTGTGCTGGTGCCGATCTCGGTGCCGGGCATCGTCTCGGTCGGCATCTACACGTTCATGATCGCGTGGAACGAGTACCTGTTCGCCCTGACCCTCACCCGCACCACCGACATGCGCACGGTGCCGATCGGCATCCAGCTGCTGATGGGCCAGCACTCGTACGAGTGGAACCAGATCATGGCGATGAGCATTCTCGGCTCGATCCCCGTGCTGATCCTGTTCCTCGTGCTGCAGCGCTTCTTCATCAGCGGCCTGACGGCCGGCTCGGTCAAGAGCTGACGCGCATCCCCCGTTTGTTCCCGACGTCCTGTCACCCATCCCACTCAAGGAGAATCCATCGTGCTGTACACCGGTAAGTCCATCCTCGACGTCGCCAACGAGCACAACTTCGCCATCCCCGCGTTCAACATCAGCGACTGGGCGATGTTCAACGGCGTCATGGACATCAGCGAGGAGAAGCAGGCCCCGGTGATCATCGCGATCCACCCGGATGAGGTCTCGCACATCACCACCGACCTGATCGCCGCCATGCACTCCCGCGCCCACCGCTCCTCGGTGCCCGTCGCGATCCACTGGGATCACGGCGGCAGCTACGAGCAGATGATCGTGGCCATCAACTCCGGCTTCACCTCGGTCATGATCGACGCCTCGCTCCTGCCGTTCGAGGAGAACGTGGCGCTGACGCGCAAGGTCGTCGAGGCCGCGCACGCCGTCGGCATCCAGGTGGAGGGCGAGCTCGGCACGATCGGCGCGAACGACAGCTACGGCGAGTCGGGGGCCGCGGAGATCATCTACACGAACGTCGCGGACGCGGTGCGCTTCGTCGAGGAGACCGGCGTCGACAGCCTCGCAATCGCGATCGGTACCTCGCACGGCCTGTACCCCGCCGATAAGAACCCTGAGCTGCGCCACGACCTGCTCGAGGAGATCAAGGCGGCCGTCGGCATCCCGCTCGTGCTGCACGGCGGATCGGCGAACCCGGACTCGGAGCTGCGTCGCGCGGTGGAGCTGGGCGTCAACAAGATCAACATCTCCAGCGACATCAAGGTCTCGTACCACAACAAGATGCGCGAGATCCTCGGTACGGACGAGCGTCTGCGCGAGCCGAACGCCATCCAGCCGGGTGCGATCGCGGCGCTGAAGGTCACGGCGGCCGAGAAGATCGATCTGTTCGGCGCGACCGGCAAGGCCGCGCTGTACTGAGACACGGGATTCGCGAGAGAGGCGCCGTGGTGGGAAAGCTCGTTCTGGGACTCGGTGGCACCGTCGACTACGAAGTGCGATGGGATGCGGCCGTGCTCGAGCAGCTGGCGCGCGCGTACGGCGTGCGCCGGGGCGAGCTGACCACTACGGCGCCGATCCATGACGAGCGTGCGCTCGTCGTCACGGTGCTCGGCTTCCTGGCCGCCGGCGGCGGCGGGGAGCGGTTCGTGGCTGCATCTGAGATCGTGACGCGCTTCGCCGCGCGGTTCGAGACGCGCGTGACCCTGGGCGGCACGGGCGTGCGCGCGGGGCTCGCGCTGGCGCGGCTCGGCATCCCGAGCGTGCAGCACCTCGTGAGCATCGACGACAACGTGCGGCGGCTGCTGCCGCCCGAGCTCGCCTACGTCTGCTCGGCGACCCGCGACACCCTCGACCCGCACCTCATCGTGCAGTACCCGGCGGGCGCGCGCGTCGTGCTCGTCGACGGCGAGGTGATCTCGCCCGCGCCGAACCGGATCATCTTCGCGAACGACGCCCCCAACCGCGAGATGGCGCTGGCGCCCGAGCTGGCCGATGCGCTCACCGACGCCGACGCCTTCCTCATCTCCGGCTTCAACACGATGCAGGACGAGGCGCTGCTGTCGTCGCGCCTCGACGATCTGCGGCGGGCGATGCAGCAGCTGCCGGATGATGCGCTCGTCTACTACGAGGATGCGGGCTTCTACCGCAGGGAGTTCTCCGACATCGTCCGCGCGCGCATCGGCGACGTCATCGACGTACACGGCATGAACGAGGACGAGCTGCAGGAGTACGTCGGGCGGCCCGTGTCGCTGACCGACGCCGCGGATGTGGCGGATGCGCTTGCCGCGGCCCAGCGGCTGATCGCCGCGCCGGCGCTGGTCGTGCACACGCGCTACTGGGCGATCGCGACGGGGCCCGAGGCCGGTCGCCATCGCCGGGCCCTCGAGAACGCCGTGCGGCTCGCCGCCACCCGCTACCGTCTCGGCGACGCGGCCACCGCCGAGGACATGGCGGCCACGGCCGGGTTCGACCGGCATCCGGACGGAGAACGGGTCGTGTCCGAGGTGGCGCGCCTCCTGCCCGGCGCGGTCGGCGTCGCCGCGTACCGCGCCGAGGTCGCCCACCCGACCACCATCGGCCTCGGTGACACGTTCGTCGGCGGGTTCCTGGTATGAATCTCCGCGGGTTCGTGGCATGAGCATGATCGTGCGGCTGCCGTCGAACCGGCCCGCCCGGCGCTTCTACCGCGGTGGGCGCGCGATCACCGATTTCCGCCGCGAGGCGCCCGCGGCGAGCCACGAGCCAGAGGACTGGATCGCCTCGTGCACGACCGTGTTCGGTGAACGCGAGGTCGGGCTGAGCCGATTGCCCGGCGGTGCCCTGCTGCGCGAGGAGATCGCAGCCGACCCCGTGCACTGGCTCGGCGACGCGCACGTCGCCCGGTGGGGCGCCGACCCCCGGCTCCTCGTGAAGCTGCTGGATGCGGGGCAGCGTCTGCCCGTGCACGCCCACCCCGACGATGCGTTCGCCGCCGAGCGGCTGGGGCACGCGCACGGCAAGGCGGAAGGCTGGTACATCCTCCGCGGCGGCTGGGTGCACGTGGGGCTGCGTCGTCCCGTGGCGGCCAGTGAGCTGCACGATCTCGTCGAGAACCAGGACACGGCGGCGCTGCTCGATCTGCTGCACACGGTGCCGGTGCGACCGGGCGATGTCGTGTGGATCCCGCCCGGGGAACTCCACGCGATCGGTGAGGGCGTGCTCCTGCTGGAGCTGCAGCAGCCCGAGGACCTCTCGATCCTGCTGGAGTGGCGCGGCTTCGAGCTCGACGGCGCCCGCGACGGGCATCTCGGCCTCGGCTTCGCCCGAGCGCTCGAAGCCGTCAACCTCGACCGTCGCGAGCCCACCGATCTCACGCGGCTCGTGCAGCACGCGCCCTTCGCGGCGCGCCCCGCATCCGTGTTCCCGTCCGAGGCCGACCCGTTCGTGCGGCTCGAGCGGCATCGAGTTCCGGATGCGGTGCGTCTCGCGACAGGCTTCGCTGTGCTCGTGGTGACCCGCGGCGTGCTCGAGATCGCCGGGGAGCCCGCACCGGAGGGGAGCGTGTTCCTCGTCCCGGCCGCCGAAGGTGAGGTGGCGGTGAGCGGGGAGGGTGAGCTGCTCGTCGCCCGCCCGCCCGCACCCTGACCCGGCCCGCTGCCCCCGGTCCGCGCCGCATCCGCCGCATCCGCCGCACCCGCCGCACCCGCATCCGCATCCGCATCCGCCGCGCGCCGCCGCACCCGCATCCGCCGGTCGGAGAATCGCGTGAATGTCGGAGGATCGGGGCTGAAACCTCCGACCTTGTGCGTCTTCTCCGACGTTCGTGAACGATCGGTGCCGCATCTGTCCCCGGATGCGGGCGCGCCCTAGGCTCGGGGCATGACGGATGCGCTGCTCTCCCACCTCGATGCCACCTCCACCGTGACCGTCGTCACGACCCGCCGCGACGGCACTGCGGTCGCCACTCCGATCTGGGCCGTCGTCGTCGGTGATGCCGCCTACGTGCGGGCAGCGTACGGCGATAAGACGGCGTGGTTCCGCCGTGCCGAGTCGGGGCGTCCGGCGGCGTTCACGCTCGCCGACGGTGCGCGCGCGGAGCAGGACCCGGTGGCAGCCCTCGACGACCCGCGGGTCGCGGTGACGTTCGAGCGTGTTGCCGCCAACCACCCGGTGCAGGATGCGATCTCCGCCGCCTACGAGGCGAAGTACGCTGCCGACTTCCCCGAGCACGTGCCGCCCGTGGTCAGCGCCGAGTCGCTTCAGCACACCCTCGTCGTCCGCCCCGCCTGACGCCCCGGCCCGGCGTCCGTCGCGTCGGAGATTCACGCGGATGGCGGAGGATGCGCGCAGAATCCTCCGCCATCCGGCGCCTTCTCCGACGAAGCGAGCGGATGCGGGGGCCCGCCGGCGCGCCAGTCAGCGCCGGTAGCGGGCGGCGGGGTGCCAGTCGGGAAGACGCGGACCGTCGGCGTCGGTCAGCATCTCGCGGAGCGTTCCGGTGCGGGGCGTCTCGGGCAGCAGGCCCCGGCGGCGCAGTTCCGGCATGAGCTGGTCGGTGAACTCCGTGTAGCCCTCGATGCCGCCGTACCAGTTCTCGACGAGGAAGCCGTCGACGTCGGTCTCGGCGACGAACGCCTCGACCTGGTCGGCGACGGAGGTGACGGTGCCGGTGAACTTCATGCCGCCGAAGGTCGACGGCAGCGAGTCGAGGATCTCGCCGATCGTCGGGCTCGTGCCGTCGGGGTTGCGCCACATCGCGAGCATCGTGTGGCCGACCTCCGTCGAGACGTCGTCGAGGGTCGCGTCGGGGTCGAGCTGAGCGAGGTCCACACCCGACCACCCCAGGAACAGCGCGGCCGTCGCCTCGCGGGTGGCCGTCGTGTTGAGCTCGGCGCGCAGGCGCTCGGCCTCCTCCTCGGTGTCGGCGATGATGAACGACGCGCCGTTGACGACCTTGATGGATGACGCGGGGCGCCCCGCATCCACTGCCTTCTGACGCAGGCGGGCGATGCCCGCCGCGAGGCGTGCGGCGTTGCGGTCCTGAGTGAACACGCACTCGGCGTACTGCGCGGCGAAGGTCGTACCCGCCTCGGAGGTGCCCGCCTGGAACAGGGTGGGCGTGCGCTGCGGCGACGGCGTCGCGGGGAAGTAGCCGTCGAAGGTGAAGTACGTGCCGTCGCGGCGGATGCGGTGCACCTTGCTCGGATCGGCGAAGACCTTGTTCTTCTTGTCGGCGCGGACGGCATCGTCCTCCCAGGCGCCCTCCCAGAGCTCCAGGTCGAGGTCGACGAATTCCGTCGCTGCGGCGTAGCGCTCGTCGTGCGGGGTGACCTGCGTGCGGCCGAGCAGACGTACGAGCGCCTGCTGGTTGTCGCTCGTGACGATGTTCCAGCCGATGCGACCTCCCGTCAGGTGGTCGAGCGTCGTGAAGGTGCGCGCATTCAGCAGAGGCTGCTGCGCGGTGGTGGATGCGGTGGCGACGAAGCCGATGCGAGGAGTCGCCGCCGCCAGCGCCGACATGATCGCGAGCGGGTCGTGCACGGGGAACTGCACGGCCTCGCGGATGACGGCCTCGGGCACCTCGCCGGCGTCGTTCATGGGATAGCCGATGGCCTCGGCCATGAAGAAGAAGTCGAAGCCCGCCGCATCCAGCTTGGTGACCATGTCGGTCCAGAACTCGAGCGTGGCGAAGGCGGCCGTGTCGCCGCGTTCGTGGTGCCAGCTGTTGCCGATGAAGTTGGGGGTGAACTCCTCGAACGCGCCGAGGACGAGCTGTTTGGTGGGCATGCGGCCACGCTAGGAACCGCGTGTTTCGCGGGTGTGACCGCCGTCTGCCGTCGATGTAACGATTCGTGTGAGTTATCGCCGCGTGCTTGTCGTGGAATCAATGCCGGTGCCGGTTTCCGAGCCGGTGCCGTGGCGATGCGTCGCGCCCGCGGCGGTGATGAGCAGAAGCTCGGTCGTGCCGGTCTGCGCGGCGGGCACCGTCCAGGAGTGCGCGCTGCGCGCGTCGACCCAGAGCGTGTCGCCGGGGTGCAGCTCGACGTCGTCGTGATCGGCGTAGCGGTAGAGGAGGGAGCCGGAGAGCACGTGCACGATGTCCTCGCCGTCGTGCGCGTAGGTCTCGTCTTCGTAACCCGCCGCGAGTTCGAAGCGGTATGCCCCGAGCTGGCGCCCGCGCGCGCCGGCGATCAACTGTGTGTACGTCTCGCCGTCCCCGTCGCTGTCGCGCATCGGGATGCGGGAGCCGCCGCCGGCGCGGACGACCTCGAGTCGGATGGGCTGCTCGGGCAGCAGCGCCGCGGCGGAGACGCCGAGTGCTCCGGCGAGGCTGTAGAGCGAGGCGATGCTGGGCATGACCCTGCCGTTCTCGACGTTCGTCAGGAACGGCTGCGAGACCCCGGCGGCCGCGGCCAGCGCACGCGTCGAGAGCTGACGGCGCGTGCGCTCCTCACGCACGGCGCGGCCGATCGCGGCGGCGGTGGGGGAGGGCTGCTCGCTCATGCGCCCCAGCCTAGGTGAGGCGGAGCATGCGATTCGTCGCCGCTATCGGATCTCCCCTCATCTCGACGGGGGCGCCGTGTTCGACGGCGCGCGCATCGACCGCCGCAGCGAGGCGTTCCTCGCAGCCCTCGGAACTCCGCGGGCGATGCCGAAGGATCAGGTGCAGACCGGGTCGCCGAGATCGATGCGCTTGCCGTCGATCGTGAAGCTCCCCTCGGCGCACAGCAGCGTGTCGGGGCTGGGGCGCACGACGAGCGTCGTGTACGCGCTCTGCACGTCGTGCTCCGTGGCCTCCTGGCGGTCGGGGCCGTCGGCGGCGGTCTGAGGATAGATCGCGATCGTGACGGTGTTGCCGTGGGCGAGCCCGTCGTAGCGAGTGATGCGCCCCCATCCCGCCTGGCATTTGTCCGACCACACGATCTCGAGCAGCGAGTTGTCGGCGCGGGTGTCGCCCGTGGCGACGCGCGCGTCGTCGACGCAGGCGGTCAGTGCCGGGTCCTCTCCGGTGGATACGGCGATCTGTGCGCCCTGGGCCTCAGCGCTCGGAACGGGAACCAGCACCGGGAGGAGCATCACCGTGATGGCGACGCTCGCCGCGACCCCCGCCACGAAGCCGGCGGCGCCGATGAGGGCGGCGCGGCGCCGTGAGATCCCCGTGCGCCCCGGCGGGATCGCCTCCGGGGCGGGGTCATCCGCTGCCGCCGGGCGCTGCAGCGCGACGAGTTCGTCACGCCGGTGCAGCCACACCGTCGGGTCGGCGCCGCAAGCGCGCACGAGCGAGGCCACCGTGCGAGAGGAGGCCAGCGTCTTGCCGGCGAAGGCGTCGGACAGCACGGTGCGAGAGATTCCGGTGTCGTGCTGCAGTTTGGCGAGCGTAGGACTGCCCGCGTCGAGGCGGAGGCGCCGAAGATCGGCGGCGAACTGGGCGATCGAATCGGTGGATGAGGCGGTCGGGTCGGTCATCGTCTTCCCCCAAGAGGACGTCGGATCGGGTGCGTCGTATTCGGGTGGATCTATTCGGGTGGCTCATTTATATAGCAACGCGCCCGCTCGATGTCGCGCGTCTGAGCGGTTCTGACGTGGGTCGCGCCGCCCGTCCGGAATTTCCGGATGCTCCGCTCCGGACGTTTCCGCCATCCGCGGCGGCGCGGCTGCTGCTTCACTGAGCCCTGCCCGTCGGCATGGGGAATTTTCCCCATACGCAGCCCGACGGCGACTGGGGTCTACTGAGACCCACGTTCGGCTGGGGATGCCGACTCTGGGGAGAGAAATCGTGCGTGCATTCGAGGTGCTTGCGCGGCACCGTGCCGCCGTCGCGTCCAGCGCGACGCTGACGGTGGCGGCGGTCGCGATCTCCACGCTCGCCGTGCTCTATCAGGGGGTGCCGACGGCGGATCTCGAGCTCGACGACGGCGGCGTGTGGGTCACGAAGAGCGACGACCTCCTGGTCGGCCACCTCAACCATCCCTCGCGGCTTCTGGACGGCGCCGTGCGCACGCGGGCGGGCGAGTTCGACGTGCTGCAGGACGGTGCGACGGTCCTCGTGGCCGACACCACCAACGCCACGCTGACGGCGATCGATCCCGCCACCGTCGCACTGGCGAGTCCGGTCACCGTGCCCTCGAACGCCTCCCTCGCGCTCGGCGGGACCACCGTCGCCGTCGGCTCCGGCTCCTCCCTGTTCGTCTCACCCGTCTCGTCGCTGGCTGGCACCGTCTTCTCCGAGGAGACGGCCGCCGCGGACATCGGCGACGGCGCCGTCGTCGCGGTGTCCTCCGACGGCGCGCACGTGTTCGCCGCATCCGCGACCTCCGCCGTCGCGTCGTCGGCCGAGGTCGCGGGAGGCGTCGTCGGCGCACTGAAGGCCGTCCGCCTGACGGGCGTGAGCGCTGGGGACGATCTCGAGATCGCCGCGGTCGGCGATCGCGGCGTGGTCCTGGACCGCACGTCGGGCACGCTCTTCCTGCCCGACGGGTCGGCGATCGCGATCCCCGACGGGGAACAGGCGCGGCTGCAGCAGTCCGGCACGCAGACGGATGCGGTCTTCGTCGCGACCGCGACCGCCCTCATCCGGCAGCCGCTGGGCGGCGGCGAACCCGAGATCGTGGCCACTGTCGACGAGGGTACTCCCGGCGCCCCCGTGTGGCTGAACGGCTGCGTCTACGGCATCTGGAGCGGGTCGGGCGCCTACGTACGCGCGTGCGTCGGCGACGACGAGGTCGATCAGCGTCGCATCGACGCCGCATCCAGTGCGCACCTGGTGCTGCGCACCAACCGCCGCGTGGTCGTGCTCAACGACACCACTGCGGGCACGGTCTGGGTCGTCGAGCAGCAGGTGGAGAAGGTCGAGAACTGGCAGGACGTGACCCCGCCCGCGGAGGACGACGCCGACGAACAGGAGAGCGAGCAGGAGCAGCCGCAGTACGAGCTGCCCGAGCGGTCCGCGCAGAACAACCCGCCGACCGCCGTCGACGACGAATACGGAGTGCGCGCAGGCCGCACCGTTCTGCTCCCGGTGACGGACAACGACACCGACCCCGACGGCGACCTGCTGTCGGCGACGCCGCTGGGAGGGTTGCCGAACGGCTACACCGCCGCCCCCGTGCTCGGAGGTTCCGCCATCCAGGTCGCCGTCCCGGCGAACGCGCAGGGGGCCACATCCTTCACCTACCGCGTCGACGACGGCCGTGACGGGACGGATGAGGCCACGGTCTCGCTCACCGTCCGTCCCCCCGACGTGAACGCGCCGCCCGAGCAGCGCCGCATCGCGACGGTGCAGGTCGAGGCCGGCGCATCCGTGTCGTACGGGGCGCTGGACGGCTGGATCGACCCCGACGGGGACGACGTGTACCTCAAGCGCGCGAGCGTGGACACCGGCGACAGCGTGACCTACCGCAGCAACGGCGTCGTGGAGTTCACCGCCGCGACCGGGACGCCGGGCCTCAAAGAGGTCCAGCTCGTCGTCTCGGACGGGCGCGAGGACACCGAAGGTGTGCTGCGGGTGAACGTCCGGCCCGCCGGGTCGTTGGATCCGGTCGCCAACTCCGATCGTGTCAGCACGGTCGTCGGCGTGCCGGTGACCGTGTCGCCGCTCGCCAACGACCTGAGCCCCAGCGGACAGCCCCTGCGTCTGGCGAAGCTGGACTCCCTGCCGGGTGTGACGATCGTCGCGAACTACGCCGACGGCACCTTCACCTTCACCTCCGACACCCCCGACACGTACTACGTGCAGTACCTGCTCTCGGACGGGCCCCGCTCGGCCGTGGGGCTGGTGCGCATCGACGTCCTCGCCGACGACGGCTTCGATCAGGACCCGATCGCGGTGCGGGACCTCGCACTGCTGCCGACCGGGCGGGATGTGCTCGTCGACGTCCTGGCCAACGACTCCGATCCCGGCGGGGGAGTTCTCGTCGTCCAGTCGGCGCGCGCCGCCTCTGGCACGGGCATCGGTGTGGAGGTGCTCACCCACAGCGTGCTGCGTGTGACCGACGTCGGCGGGCTGAGCACGCCGACCACCATCTCGTACACGATCTCGAACGGAACGCGGACGGCGACCGGCGAGGTGCTGGTGCTCCCCGTGGCTCTGCCCGAGGTGCTGCGGCCGCCGGTGGCGGTGGAGGACACGGCCGTGGTGCGTGCCGGCGACGTGGTGTCGGTTCCGGTGCTCGCCAACGACTACCACCCGGACGGCGACACCATCACGTTGCTGCCGGGGCTCGTGGAGACGGACGCCGCGGATCCCGCATCGATCTTCGTCGCCGGCGACGCGGTCCGCTTCCAGGCGCCGTCCGCCGCAGGCACCGTCCACGCCACCTACGAGATCGAGGACTCGCAGCGCAATCGGAGCGCCGGTTACCTCACGATCCAGATCGTGCCCGCCGACGCCGGTGCGAACTCGCCGCCCCGGCCCAAGAGCGTCTCGGCGCGCGCGATCGCCGGCACCGAGGAGCGCATCGCCATCCCGCTCGACGGCATCGACGCCGACGGCGACTCCGTGGAACTGCTGGGCGTCTCGTCCGCCCCCGCGAAGGGACGGGTGACGGCGGGTGCATCCTGGTTGACCTACCAGGCGTACCCCGATGCCTCAGGACGCGACACGTTCACCTACCTCGTGCGCGATCAGCTCGGTGCGATCGCGGAAGGCACCGTCACCGTGGGCATCGCGCCGCCCGCGACCGAGAACCAGGCCCCGTACGCCGCCAAGGACGTCGTCGTGGTGCGCCCGGACCGCACCGTCACCGTCGCTGTCACCGCGAACGACTCCGACCCCGACGGCGACCTGATCACCCTCTCCGAGACGCTCACGGTTGCCGAGGGGCTGACGGCAACCGTCTCGCACGGTCGTGTGCAGGTGACCACGGGGTCCGCGGCAGGCGATTTCACCGTCGGCTACACGATCGCCGACGACTTCGGTGCGACCGCGCAGGGAGTTCTGCTGGTCACGGTCGATCCGCAGGCGCCGCTGCTTCCGCCGGTCGCCCGCGACGACCGCGCCTCGGTGCTCGACATCACCGACGAGCTCACGGTCGCGGTGCCCGTGCTCGAGAACGACGAGGATCCCGACGGCACGACCGCGGGGCTCGAGGTGACGCTCGAGAACCCGGATGCACGGGTGTCGCGCGACGGTGTCGTGACCCTCCCGGTGACCGCGACGGCCCAGATCGTCCGGTACACGATCACCGATCCGGACGGCGGCCAGGCGCAGGCGTTCATCTTCGTCCCCGGATCGGCCGGGCTGTTGCCGACGCTCACCACGACGGCGCCGCTGGTCGTCGACAGCGGCGAGGCGCTCAAGATCTCCCTCGCCGACCACGTGAGGGTGCGCGCGGGGCGCACGCCCCGCGTGGCGACGGCGGACTCGATCCGCACCGCCCACGCCGACGGCTCCTCTGCCCTGGTCGATGAGAAGACCCTCCAGTACACGTCGGCCGCGGGCTATTTCGGCCCCGACACCCTCGCTCTGCTCGTCACCGACGGAACGGGTCCGGACGATCCCGACGGACTGACGGCCTTCTTGACGATCCCCATCCAAGTGCGACCCTCCGAGAACCAGCCGCCGACGCTGCGCAACGCCTCGGTCACCGTCGCACCCGGCGAGGACGCGGCCACGCTCGAACTGGCCCGCCTGGCCTACGACCCGGACGAGGGGGATGCGGCGGGGCTCCGCTTCTCCGTCGCGGGACAGGTGCCCGCCGGCTTCCGCGCCGACGTGAGCGGGTCGAAGCTCTCCGTGTCGGCGGATGCCGATGTGCCCGCGGGGCGGTCGGACACGCTGACGATCGAGGTCACCGACGGCGTCACGACCCCCACGCAAGCGCGCGTGTCGATCAGGACGGTGACGAGCCAGCGTCCGTTCGCCGTCGCCAATGACGACGTGATCGCACGCGCCGACCAGGGGGCGACACAGAACGTCGACGTGCTCGCCAACGACGTGAATCCGTTCGTCGACCGCGGACCCCTCGTCCTGCTCTCCGCTCGTGTCGACAGCGGACGCGGTGAGGCCGACGTCGACGGGGACCGGGTGCGGATCACCCCCGCGGCCGACTTCGTGGGCACGATGATCGTGGGTTATCGGATCGCCGACGCGACCCGGTCCGCCGATCGCGAGGTGGAGGGGCGGGTCCTGCTGACCGTCCAGGGTCGACCGGCCGCACCCGGCACCCCCATCGTCACTTCGGTGCAGGACCGCACCGTCGTGCTGTCCTGGACGGCGCCCGCGAACAACGGTTCGCCGATCACCGAGTACCGCGTCAGCTCGCCGCAGGGCGGATCCCGCTCGTGCGCCTCCACGACCTGCACGATCGACGGCCTGACCAACGACGTCGACTACACCTTCACCGTCACCGCGGTGAACGAGGTCGGGGAGTCCGACCCCTCGGGCCCCTCCGCCTCGGCACGACCGGATGCCCGCCCCGACACCCCCTCTGCGCCCTCGACCGTCTTCGGCGATCGCCGCATCACCGTGAACTGGGCGGCGCCGCGCTCGGCGGGCTCGCCCGTGCTCAGCTACAACCTCGAGATCTCTCCCGCTCCCGCGACCGGCTCCATCCAGAAGACCGGAGTCACGGGAACCTCGATCGAGTGGGCGGGGCTCGAGAACGGCATCGCCTACCAGGTGCGCGTGCAGGCGGTGAACCGGGCCCCCGAGCCCTCGGAGTGGAGCGCGTACTCGGCGACGGTGGTCCCGGCGGGCGTGCCCGATGCGCCAGGTCAGCCGACGACGGCCGCGGCGACGCCTGTCTCCGGCCAGGCCCAGATCGCCGTCAGCTGGGCGGCCCCGGCCAACGTGAACGGCGATCCGATCGCGGACTACGCCCTCGCGGTCAAGCGCGGCGGCAGCGTCCTGCGCACGATCGTGTCGACGGGCACGACCCAGAACGTGGTGGTCGACACCAATGAGACCGACTACACCTTCTCGGTCACGGCCAGGAACAAGGCGGGCAGCTCTGCGTCCAGCGCGGATTCCGCCCCCCGGCGTGCGGCCATCGCGCCCGGTGCGCCCACGGCGGTCACGGCGACCCCGGGGGACGGGGCGATCACGGTCACCTTCACGCCCGGCCCCGGCAACGGAAACAGGGCCTCCGACATCACCTACCGCTACCGCGTCAACCAGACCGGCGCCCAGGGCGTCGCCGACCCGGGCGCGACCGTCATCCGCGGGCTCGCCAACGGGGGGACCTACTCGGTCGTGGTGTGGGCGGAGTCCTCGATC
Source organism: Microbacterium neimengense (assembly GCF_054782995.1). NCBI lineage: Bacteria > Bacillati > Actinomycetota > Actinomycetes > Micrococcales > Microbacteriaceae > Microbacterium > Microbacterium neimengense. The sequence goes on along the minus strand of NZ_BAAGRK010000021.1, from coordinate 42,165 downwards.
GAGGGCGTCGCGACCAGCCCCGAAGCGGGTTCGAACGACGCGGTGCCGTTCGGCAAGCCGATCATCAGCTTCCAGCAGGTGAACCGGCAGGACAACGCCGTGCAGTTCGTGTGGAGCGTGAACCCGAACGGCCGCCCGATCACCTCCTCGAACGCGCCGGCCGCCGGCGAGAGCAACGTGTCGTGGACCGCGACGGGGCTGCAGCCGAGCCAGGAGTACACGCTCAGCCTCACCTACACGAACGAGGCCGGTTCGAGCACCGATTCGCGCACGGGCAAGGCGAACGATCCGCCGGCTCCCGCCAAGAACATGACAATCAGCCAGCCGAACGGCGGGACCGGGGTGACTCTCGTCATGGTCGGCTTCGAGCCCAACCGCGAGGTCTCGGTGGCCTGCTGGGTGACGCCGAACTCGGACGGTCAAGGCGGTAAGACGATCGGATCTTTCAAAGTCACCACTAATGGATCGGGTGGCGGGTCCTGGAGCTGGCCGAGCACATGCCAGATGACAGGCGGCGGTTACGGCAATCTCCGGATCGGCAACGAGATCTGGTCCAACACCATCAAGTTGAACTGACAAGGACAGAGAAGATGACAGTGACGCAGGAGCAGGCGGCGTGGTTCGCCGAGACCTTCCAACGACTCAGCGACAACGTCGGTCAGGCCGTTCTCGGCAAGCAGGGGGTGATCCGACTCGTCCTCACGGCGCTGCTCGCCGAGGGGCACGTCCTGCTCGAGGACGCCCCCGGCACCGGCAAGACGCAACTCGCCAAGGCGCTCGCCGCCTCCGTGCAGGGAACGAACAGCCGCATCCAGTTCACGCCCGATCTGCTGCCCTCCGACGTCACGGGCGTGACCATCTACGACCAGAAGACGCAGTCGTTCGCCTTCCACCGCGGCCCGATCTTCGCCTCGATCGTGCTGGCCGACGAGATCAACCGTGCGAGCCCCAAGACCCAGTCGGCGCTTCTGGAGGTCATGGAGGAAGGACGCGTCACCATCGACGGGCAGACCCACGAAGCGGGGCGGCCCTTCATGGTCATCGCCACCCAGAACCCGATCGAGCAGGCCGGCACATACAAGCTGCCCGAGGCGCAGCTCGACCGCTTCCTCCTCAAGACGAGCATCGGCTACCCCGATCTCGCGGCGGCGGAGCAGATCCTCTCCGGCGCCGCGACACGGGACCGCTCCGCGGCGCTGACGCCCATCATCACGACCGCCGCGGTGGGTGAGATCGCCGACCTGCTGACGGGGATCCATGTCGACCCCGCCGTTCTCCGATTCACGGCGCAGCTCTCCGAGCAGACCCGCGCCGATGCGCACACGCGCCTGGGAGTCTCGGTGCGCGGTTCGCTCGCGATGATCCGCGCGGCGAAGGTGTGGGCGGCCGAGGAGGGACGCACCTACGTCATCCCCGACGACATCAAGGCGCTCGCCGCGCCCGTCTGGGAGCACCGCCTGGTGATGGACCCCGAGGCCGAGTTCGCAGGTGTCACCGCCGCATCCGTCATCGGCCGCGCCCTGGCCGACGTCGCAGCGCCGCAGTCGCGGACCACCGCGGCATGATCGCGGCGGCGAGGCGCTGGGCGGCGCGAGGGGTTCCGATGGCGCGACGGCTGGTGCGGCCGTTGCGCATCGGATCCGCGCTCGGCTGGAGCCTCGCCGCGGTGACCGTCGCGGCCGCCGTCCTGGGGCTCGCGTTCGGCTGGGCGGAGATGCTCGCCGTGGCGCTTCTCGGGGCGCTGCTCATCCTCGCCGCCGTGCCGTTCGTGCTGCGCACGGCTACCTACCGGGTCACCGTGGAACTCGCGGCGAGCCGGGTCACGGTCGGAGACCCCGCGACGGGGCGGGTGCTCGTCGCCAACGCCGCGACCCGCCCCGCCCCGCCCACCCGGGTGATGCTCCCGGTGGGCGGCGCGCGCCCCGAATTCGACGTGCCGCGTCTGCCGGTGGGAGAGGAGCATGACGAACTGTTCCTCATCCCGACCCAGCGTCGGGCCGTGCTGACCCTCGGTCCCGTCACTTCGGTGCGCAGCGATCCGCTGGAGCTTCTGCACCGACGGGTGCGCTGGACCCAGCCGACCGAGCTCTACGTGCACCCGAGGGTGCTGCCCCTGGACGGCGACACGGCCGGACTCCTGCGGGACCTGGAGGGATTGCCGACGCGGGATCTCGCCGACGACGACGTGTCGTTCCACGCGCTGCGCGAGTACGTGCCGGGCGACGACCTCCGCCACGTGCACTGGCGATCCACCGCACGCGTCGGCTCGCTCATGATCCGCCAGTTCGAGCAGACCCGACGTTCGCACCTCGTGGTCGCCCTGTCGACGCATGCGCAGGAGTATGCGGACGAGGAAGAGTTCGAACTCGCCGTGTCCATCGCGGGATCCGTGGGGCTGGCGGCGGTGCGCGACGGCAAGGATGTGTCACTGGTCGCGGGCGAGGCGGTGCATGCGCTCCGATCGGGCACGCACCTGCTGGACACGCTCTCGGCCGTGGAGCAGACGCCGGCGGATCGGGGCGTGGCCGAGATGGGGCGGACGGTCGCCGCCGCGGTGCCGGGCGCCTCCGTGGTCCTGCTGGTCACCGGCGCGCTCGCGGCGCCGGCGGAGGTGCGTTCGGCATCCGTGCGTGTCCCGGTAACCGCTCGCGCCCTGTGCCTGCGGGCCGCCCGCGGTGAGGATCTGTCACGCCGGATGCTGGGGGAGCTGCCGATGGTCAGCCTGCCCGAGCTGCCGGCCGTCCGCCTGGCGATGCGGGCGGTGACCGCATGAACGTGCGGCGATCGCTCGTCGAGACGGCGACGATGCTCGTCCTCGTGCTCGTCGCCGCGGTCCCGCTGCTGTCCGCGTACGACGCGTGGGACTTCTGGATCGCCGCAGGCGGCGGCGCACTGCTCGGTGCCGGTCTCGGATGGGCCGGATGGCGGTGGCGCTGGCATCCGCTGAGCGTCGCGGCGTTGACCGTCGTGGCCTATTTCGTCTTCGGTGGCGCCCTCGTGCTGCGTTCGGCATCCATCGCGGGGGTGATCCCCTCGCTCGACGTCCTCGCGGCGCTCGCACTCGGCGTCGTGCAGGTGTGGAAGCAGGCGCTGACGCTGCAGACGCCGTTTCTCGGGTTCGACAACCTGCAGATCGTGCCCTACCTGGCGACGATGGTGGCGGCGGTGGCGGCGGTCAGCGTCGCCCTGCGCGCCCGCAGACTGTACGCGCTCGCCCTGCTCGCTCCGGCGGGGCTGCTCGTTCTCGCGATCGCCTTCAGCACGTTCGCGGCGGTGCTGCCCGGCGCGGTCGGTGCGGCGGCTCTCCTGATCGCGCTGGCCTGGCTCACCGGACGCCGGCGCAGCCGGCGGCGGAACCCGGCGGGGCAGGGGGAGGCGTCGCGATCGGGCCGCATCGTTCCGATCGGCGCCATCGCCCTGCTGCTCGCCTGCTCACTCGCGGCCGCATCGGCCGCCGGCGCGATGACGATCGGGGACCGCCAGGTGCTCCGCGACCACATCGTTCCTCCGCTGACGTTGCACGATTATGCCTCACCGCTCGCGTCATATCGGAAGTACGAACGCGACGGCGCCGAGGCGAGGCTGTTCACCGTCACGGGCCTGCCTGCCGGGACCCGTGTACGGCTCGCGACCCTCGACGCCTACGACGGCGTCGTCTACAAGGTCTCGGGTGCCGGCGGCGCGGGCTCCGGCGTGTTCTCCCGTGTGGGGCGCGAGATCGAGACCGTCCCTTCCGGTGACGAGTTCGAGGCGCAGATCGAGGTCTCCTCGTTGCGCGGCGTGTGGGTGCCGACGGTGGGCTACGCGTCGGCGATCACCTTCGAATCGACCGGCGCCGCAGACCGGGAGGCGGCGCTGCACTACAACGCGGCCACCGGCACCGCGGTGGTGACCACCGGGCTCGCCGAAGGCGACGAGTACCGCCTGCGCGGGTGGCTCAGCCTCGCCCCCACCGACGAACAGCTCGCCGCAGCCACCGTCGAGGGCATCCGCACGCCCGCGCCGGCGGCGGTTCCGGACGAGATCGCGGTGCTCTTGGACAAGGTGACGCAGGGCGCCGAGACCCCCGGCGATCAGGTGCGGGCGATCGAGGCGTACTTCCAGACGACGGGCTTCTACAGCAGCGGATTCGAGGGGCAGGTGCCGTCGCGGTCGGGGCACACCCTGGAGAGGGAGTCGGCGCTGCTGGCCGGGACGCAGATGATCGGCGACGACGAGCAGTACGCCGTCGCGATGGCGCTCATGGTCTCGCAGCTGGGCCTTCCGGTGCGGGTCGTCATGGGGTTCGAGACCGCCGGGGAGCAGGCGACGACCGTCACCGGCGATGACCTCCATGCGTGGGTCGAGGTGCCCTTCCAGGATCTCGGCTGGGTCGCGTTCGACCCCACGCCCGCCAAAGACCGAGTGCCGCAGGAAGAGACGCCGCAGCAGGCGCAGAAGCCGCAGGCCCAGGTGGCGCAACCGCCTCAGACTCCTCAGGAGCCTGCCGAGCTCCCGCCGCCGGCGCCCGTGGAGGACGAGTCCGCCGCCGACTCCCCCGCCGACCTCGCGTGGCTGTGGGCGACGCTGCAGATCGCCGGCGTCTCGCTGCTGGTGCTGGTCGTGCTGCTCGGTCCCTCGCTCGCACTGGCCGTCGTCAAGGCGCGTCGTCGTGCGCGTCGTCGTGCGGCCGCGTCCGCGTGGGAGCGCGTCGACGGAGGATGGGCCGAACTCGTGGACGTCGCGAGCGACGTGGGTGCGCCGGTGGGCGCGGGGGCGACGCGGCGTGAGCAGGCGCGCACCCTCCAGGAGCGGTATCCGGCCGTTGCTGCGGGGGAGCTGGCGGTGCGCGCGGATGCGGCGGTGTTCGGCGGCGAGGAGGTCGCGGCCGACGAGGCGAGCACGTACTGGGACGATCTCGACGAGGCAGCACGCGCCCTCCGCGCCGCCGTCCCGTGGCATCGGCGCCTCGTCGCCCGGTTCTTCCCGGCATCCGCTCTCGCGCGCCGTGGAGCGCGTCGGGCACCACGATCGGCCCGCTCGTGAGCGCCGTCGAGCTGTCTTGGGGAGCGGCGAGCGACAGGGGGCTGCGGCGCGTGGCGAACGAGGACGCTTACCTCGCCGCTCCGCCGCTGTTCCTCGTCGCCGACGGGATGGGCGGCCACGAAGCGGGCGCCGATGCGAGCCGGGCTGCGATCGAGGGGTTCCTGCCGCTCGTGGGCGGCGAGAGCGTGACCGTCGAGCAGATGCAGGACGCGTTCGCCCGCGCACTCGAGCGGGTCGCGGCGATCGAGACCGATCGCTCGGCCGCGGGGACGACGCTCACCGGTGCGGCACTGTGCGAGCAGGCGGGATCGAGTTACTGGCTCGTCGTCAACATCGGCGATTCCCGGACGTACCGACTGGCGAGGGGACGGCTGGAGCAGATCAGCGTCGATCATTCCGCCGTCCAGGCGATGATCGATCGCGGTGAGCTGGACGAGGAGGCGTCGTCGTCGCACCCGGAGAGCAATGTCGTGACGCGGGCGATGGGGGCGGGATCCTCCGCCGCCCCCGACTACTGGCTCCTGCCGGCCGAAGCCGGCGACCGGCTGCTGATGTGCTCGGACGGGCTGACCAAGGAACTGGACTTCACCCAGATCCAGGCCGGGCTGTCGGCCGAGTCCTCGGCGCAGGCGGCGGCGACGCGCCTCGTGCACGAGGCTCTGCTGCGGGGCGGGCGCGACAACGTCACCGTCGTCGTCGTCGATGCCCACCGTGTGTTGGACGACGCCGAAGCGTCGACCCTGCCGGTGGTGGACGGCGAGCTGATCGACGAGGACACGGTGCCCCGCGCGCGCACGAGCGCGGGGCGTACGAGTGAGGAAGAGGACGCGGATGCTGACGTACAGCTCGGGTGACTGGCACGTGGTGGCCGCCGGCGGCAGCGTGGCGATGCTGCCGCCCGACATCGGCGCCGACACGGTGGCGCGGGTCTGGGGCGCGATGCAGGGTGCCGACGCCTTCGCGGTCGTGCTCGGAGAGCTCGTCGCGCGGGTCGGTGCGGACATGTCGGCGCTGCCGCCGTTCGTGGTGCTGGGCGTCGCCGACGGCGCCGCCCGGGTGATCGTGCGCGGCGCGACGCCGGCCAGGGTGGAGACCTCGGGCGGGCAGGTCGAGAACGTGAGCGCGCTCGGTGCGCCGACCTGGACCGACCGAACCATCGCGGGTGCGCTCGCCGTGGTCGTCGGACCGCTGGACGAGCCCTGCGTGCTTCCTCTCGCCGACGGGGTGGCCGCGGCCTCGGCCGTCCGGTGGCTGGTGCGCGAGTCCGAAGTGCGATCGGCACCCGCGCCCGCACCCGAAGCGCAACCGGTACCCGCGCCCGCACCCGAAGCGCAACCCGCGCCCGCCCCTGAACCGTCACCCGCACCAGCGACTGAACCGCTGCCCGCGCCCGCGCCCGAACCGGAGCCCGCGCCCGCGCCGGCGCCGGCGCCCACGGTGGCGGTGGAGACGCGGCTCCCGCTCGGTGAGGAGACGACGCCGCCGGAAGAGGTGCCGACCGACGGTCTCGGAGCGCCGGCGACGCAGCCGGAAGAGGCGCCGGCCGACCGGCTCGGAGAGGAGACCTCGGGGTACGACGACCTCATCTTCGGCGAGACGCGGATCTCGTCGGTGGAGGACGCGGCGGTGCGGGAGCCGGATCCGGTCGCCGAGCCGCTCCCGCCGGGCGCACTCATCAGCGGGGTGCCGGCAGCGCCCTCGCTTCCGGCCCCGGTGCGCGGCGACCACGACGGCGAGACGATGACATCCGAGCAGTTCGCCGCTCTGCGCGCGCAGCTCGGCGATGCGCGGCCGGCGGCGGCTGCGCCGCCTGCGCCGCCGCGCCGACGGGCGGTGCTCGTGCTCTCGACGGGCGAGCGGATCGACCTCGACCGCAGCGCCGTCGTCGGCCGCCGGCCCCGCGCCGTGCGCGCCACCGGCACCGTTCCCCACCTCGTGAGCGTCACGAGCGCCGATCGGAGCATCTCGAGCAGCCACGTCGAGCTGCGGGTGGAGGGGGAGGACGTGCTCGCCGTGGATCTCGACTCGATGAACGGGACGCGGTTGCTGCGTCCGGGCGTGGATCCGGTGCGCCTGCATCCGGGACAGCCCTCTCTGCTGGTCGCCGGCGACCGCCTGGATCTCGGAGACGGCGTCGTGTTGTCGTTCGAGGGGATCTGATGGCGGCCCGGCCTCCGTCCACCCCGCCCGCCTTGCCCGGGTTCGACCACGTCAAGCTGCTCGGACGAGGCGGCTTCGCCGACGTGTTCCTGTACCAGCAGCTGCATCCGCGGCGGCAGGTGGCGGTCAAGGTGCTGCTGAAAGACCGCCTGGGAACCACGACGGCCGAGGGCTTCGCCGAGGAGGCGAACCTGATGGCCCAGTTGGCGACGCACCCCTCGATCGTCTCGGTCTATCAGGCGGGCGTCGCCGACGACGGCCGGCCCTACCTCGTGATGGAGTACTGCTCGCGGCCGAACCTGCAGGTGCGTCACCGTCGCGAACGGTTCTCGGAGGCCGAGGCGCTGCGGGTGGGCGTGCAGATCGCCGGCGCCGTGGAGACGGCGCATCGTGCCGGCATCCTGCATCGCGACATCAAGCCCGCGAATATCCTCGTGACCGACTACGGGCGTCCCGCCCTCACGGACTTCGGGATCTCGGCGACGACGAGCGACGCGCTCACCGGCATGAGCATTCCGTGGTCGCCCCCGGAATCTCTGACGGTGCCGCCGCAGGGCTTCCCCTCCTCGGACGTCTACTCGCTCGCCGCGACCCTGTTCACGCTGCTGACCAATCGCACGCCGTTCGAGATCCCCGGGGCATCGAACACCGAGCTGGACGTCATGGCGCGCATCCAGTCCATGCCGCTGCCCTCGACGGGTCGCCCGGACGTGTCGAACGCGCTCCAGGCCGTTCTCGCCAGGGCGATGGACAAGGACCCGGCGCGCCGCTACGCCTCGGCCGCGGAGTTCGCCCGTGCGCTGCAGCGCGTGCAGATCGAGCTCGGGATGCAGGCGACGCAGCTCGATGTCCTCGAGGAGGAGCTCCTCGAGGACGAGACGGACGAGGGCGAGGAGCGCACGCGGTTCCGGGGCGTCACGAGCATCGACGCGCAGAGCGTCACGTCCGCGTCGCCGCAGACGCTGCCCTCGCCGGCTGCGGTCATCCCGCCGGCGTCACCCGCTCTCGCCCCGGTCTGGACGAATGCGTCGACTCTCCCGCCGGCACCCGCGCGTATCGCCCCGGCTCCCGTCGCGCCCGAACTCGACGCGACGCTCGTACGGGAGCTTCCCGACGTCCCGGTGTCGCCCGCCGACAGCTCTCCGCCGCGGCGACGGCGCGGAGTCTGGATCGCGAGCGCCGTGGCGCTGCTTCTCGTCGTCGGGGGTGTGGGGGTCGCGATGGCCCTGGCGTCCCCGGGCGCGGCGACGCCTGCGGAGTCGGAGGCGGCACCGGCGGCGCCCGTCGACGCCGTCGGCGAGGACGCTCCTCCCGCGGTGGCGGATCTCGCGGGGACGGCGACGGCGGACGGGGTCTCGTTCACCTGGCGCAACCCTGAGCCGGTCGCGGGAGATGTGTACCTCTGGCGTCCCGTCGTGCCAGGACAGAGCTTCACCTTCGAGGAGACGGACCAGCCGGGTGTGACGCTCGCCGCCGACCCGTCCGGCCGGACGTGCGTGGAAGTCGTGCTGCGTCGCGCGGACGGCACGTCCGCAGCCCGGTCCGCCGAGGGGTGCGCACCGTGACGGTCGGATTCGGGGACACCGACGATCGGGCGGTAACGGTCGAGTACTGCGGAGAGTGGTTCGCGGTGCGCTCGGGGGAGGTCTTCACCATCGGGCGCGAGGCCGATCTCTCGATCGATGAGAACCCGTTCCTGCATCGGCGTCTGCTGGAGATCCGCGAGTTCGAGGGGATCTGGCTGCTTCAGAACGTCGGTGCCCGCCTGGCCGTGACCGTGACCGACGGCGGCGGCCGGCTCCAGTCGTGGCTCGCACCGGGCGGTCGGCTGCCCCTCGTGTTCGGCCGCACGACGGTCGTCTTCACCGCCGGCCCCACGACCTACGAGGTGTCGCTGCACGTCGCCGAGCCCGTCTTCAGCGAGACCCAGCCCAGCAGCGGCGACGGGACGACGACGATCGGCGACGTCACCTTCACGCTCTCGCAACGCCAGCTCATCCTCGCCCTCGCCGAGCCGATGCTCCTTCGTGAGGGCAGCGGTATGGGGGAGATCCCTACGAGCGCCAAGGCCGCCGCTCGGCTCGGCTGGGCGATCACCCGCTTCAACCGCAAGCTCGACAACGTCTGCGACAAGCTCGACCGGATGGGGGTGCAGGGCCTGCGCGGCGGCGTGCGCTCGTATGCCACCAATCGCCGCATCCGTCTCGTCGAATACGCGATCGCGTCGCGCCTGGTGACCCGCGCCGATCTGCCCCTGCTGGATGTGGAGGCCGCCTCATGAAGCTCAAACTCACGCTGCGACGACCGAGCAGCCCCGTGGACGTCACGGTCACCGCCGACGCGACGGCGACGGTCGCGGATGTGGCGCGGATGCTGCTGGTGGCCGATCCGCAGAACGGGGGCGCGATGCCGGGGCCGGTGACGCTGTCGGTGGTGACGGCGGGAGCCGCATCCCGCACGGTCGACGCGGCGGCGTCGCTCGCCGAATCGGGGCTGCTCTCGGGCGCCGCGGTGGATATCGTGCGCGAGAGCGCGCGCTTCACCACGAGCGACGGACGCGGCGCGACGGTGGCGACCGTGCGCGTTCTCAGCGGTCCGGATGCGGGCACGGAGTTCCCCGTGCCGTCCGGGGCGAGTCTCATCGGTCGCGACCACGGAACGCCGGTGCGCCTGAGCGATCCCATGGTCTCGAAGCGGCACGCGCGTCTCAACGTCGGCGACACGATCGAGATCCTCGACCTCAACTCGGCGAACGGCGTCATGGTGGGCGGCGGCCTCGTCTCGCGCGCGACACTGCAGCCGAGCGACGTCGTCGTGCTGGGAGACACGTCGTTGTGCGTGGTGCGCACCCAGCTGCCCGCCACCACGGCGTCGGCCGCGCAGGTCGACCATGTGCGCTCGCCGCGGGTCGTGCCCCGCTACGAGGGGGCAGACCATCCCGCCCCGAAGCCGCCGACCGTGCCGCAGCGGCAGCGGTTCCCGTTCATCGCGCTCGCCGCGCCCCTCATCATGGGTGCCGTGCTGTGGGCGCTCACCCAGCAGCTGCTCGGCGTCGTGATGATGGCGATGAGCCCCATCCTGCTTGTCGGGGCGTTCGTCGATCAGTCGATGACGAGTCGGCGTCAGCTCAAGGCGCAGCGTCGGGCGTTCGACGAGGGGATGCGGGCCACCAGGGAGCGGCTGGAGACCGCCCGCGACCAGGAGCGCGCTGCCCGCTGGCAGGAGCTCCCCTCGAGCGCCGACGTACAGGAGGACGCGCGCCGGCTCGGGCCGCTGCTGTGGACCGAGCGGACCGAGTCGCCCCGCTTCCTGCTCGTGAACGTCGGGGTCGGCTCCGACGAGGCGCGCAATCGTGTCGTGCTGCCTCCTGAGCAAGATGGCCTCGCCGACTGCTGGGAGCGACTGATCGCGTTGCGCGAGGAGTTCTCGCGCATCGACGATGTGCCGGTCGCCGTCGACCTGGTGCGTTCCGGTTCTCTCGGCTACGCCGGCGCGCGGGGCTTGGTGCACGCCGTCGCGCGGGCGGCGCTCCTGCAGCTCGCGGCTCGACACTCGCCGGCCGAGGTCGCGATCGCCGCGATCGTGCCGCCGGCCGCGCGCGAGGAGTGGGACTGGATGAAGTGGCTTCCGCACACCAGCTCCTCGCACAGTCCTCTGCTCGGGCCGCATCTCGCGGACACGCCCGCCGCAGCCTCCGCGCTGCTGGCGCGGATCGAGGGACTCATCGACGCGCGCCTGGAGACGACCGTGCCGATGCCGCGCGGTCCCCTCGACGCGACCCGCGCCGACGAACGGCCCGCGCCGGTCGTTCCGAGTGTGATCCTCCTGCTCGAGGACGGGGCTCCGCTCGACCGGGCGCGCGCGACGCGTGTCGTCGAGCGCGGGCCGGATGCGGGCGTGCATGTGGTGTGGTGCGCGCCGCGCGTGGCGCAGCTGCCTGCCGCCTGCCGGAGCTTCATCGAGGTGGATGGCGAGACGGGGGCCGCGGGGCAGGTGCGGCTGGGGGAGCGCACCGCGCCGGTGCGTCTCGAGAGCGTCGACGTGCCCCGCGCCGAGCAGCTCGCGCGACAGCTCGCCCCCGTCGTGGACGTGGGTGTGCCGGAGGCCGACGATTCCGACCTGCCGCGCGCGGTCGCCTATCCGGTGCTGGCGGGGATGGACATCCTCGGCGAGGTCGACGCGGTCATCGAGCGCTGGCGGCAGAACGGCTCGCTCATCGCTCGCGACGGGCGCCCGCCGCAGCGCCGTCGCACCGAGGGCAACCTGCGAGCCGTGGTGGGGCACGCCGGCTCCGAGCCGTTCGTGCTGGATCTGCGCACCGACGGGCCGCACGCGCTCGTCGGCGGCACGACCGGCGCCGGTAAGTCGGAGTTCCTGCAGTCTTGGGTCCTCGGCATGGCCGCCGCTCACAGCCCCGACCGCCTCACCTTCCTGTTCGTGGACTACAAGGGAGGTTCGGCGTTCGCCGACTGCGTCTCGCTGCCGCACACGGTGGGTCTCGTGACCGACCTCTCGCCCCACCTCGTGCGGCGCGCGCTCACTTCGCTGCGCGCGGAACTGCGGTACCGGGAGCATCTGCTGAACGCGAAGAAGGCGAAGGACCTCGTCTCGCTCGAGAAGACGGGCGATCCGGACTGCCCGCCGAGCCTGGTGATCGTGGTCGACGAGTTCGCCGCTCTCGTGAACGAAGTGCCGGAGTTCGTCGACGGCGTGGTGGACGTCGCGCAGCGCGGGCGTTCGCTCGGGCTGCACCTCGTGCTCGCCACGCAACGACCCGCCGGCGTCATCAAGGACAACCTCCGCGCGAACACGAACCTGCGCATCGCGTTGCGGATGGCGGACGCCGATGACTCGGTCGACATCCTGGGCGATGCCATGGCGGCCTTCTTCGACCCCTCCATCCCCGGCCGCGGCGCGGCCAAGCGCGGCCCCGGGCGCATCACCGCGTTCCAGACGGGTTACGCCGGAGGCCGGACCACGGGTGAGCCGCCGGTTCCTCGGATCGACGTCGCGGAGCTCGACTTCGGCGCACACGCGGCGTGGGAGGCGCCCCAGGTCGAGGTGGTCGACGAGCCCGACCCCGGTCCGACCGACATCGCGCGCATCGTCGCGACGGTGCGCGCGGCAGCGGCTCGGGCGGAGGTGCCTGTGCCCCGCAAGCCGTGGCTCGACGAACTGGCCGCCGTGTACAGCTTCCGTCGCCTGCCGAACCCCCGCACCGATGAGCGCCTGCCGCTGGGCGTCATCGACGACCCGCAGGCGCAGGCGCAGCCCGCGGTGTTCTACGAGCCGGACCGTGACGGCAACCTCGCCGTGTACGGCACGGGAGGTGCGGGAAAGAGCGCGACACTGCGCACGATCGCGGTGGCCGCGGCCGCGACGACCCGCAACGGCGGGCCGACCCACGTGTACGGGCTGGACTTCGGCTCGCGCGGTCTCAGCATGCTCGAGGCGCTGCCGCACGTGGGCGCGATCGTCGCCGGCGACGACGAGGAGCGGGTGGTGCGCACACTGCGGATGCTGCGCGACACGGTCGACGAGCGCGCGGTGCGTTACGCGGCGGTCAACGCCGGGTCGATCGGCGAATACCGCACGATCGCGGCGGCGCCCGACGAAGCCCGCATCCTGCTGCTGGTCGACGGGATCGGAACCTTCAAAGAGCAGTACGAGTTCGGGCCGGCGCACCTGTCGAGCTGGTACACCGCGTTCGCGCAGATCGCCGCCGACGGACGCAGCGTCGGCGTGCATGTGATCGTGGCCGGCGACCGGCCGAACTCGGTTCCGAACTCCATCGCGTCGACCGTTCAGCGGCGCATCGTGCTGCGGATGGCGGGCGAGGACGAGTACCTCATGCTCGGAGTCCCCAAGGACGTGCTCGGCGCGTCGTCGCCTCCGGGGCGCGGCATCCTCGACGGCAACGAGGTGCAGATCGCCATCCTCGGCGAGAGCAGCAACGTCGCCGTGCAGGCCCGCGAGATGACCCGGCTCGCCGCCTCCCTCGGGCGCGCCGGTGGCGTGCGTCCCGCGCCGGTGCGACGCCTGCCCGACAGCGTGCGCCTCGACGAGCTGCCGCGGGCCGCGAGCGGGCGGGTGGTCATCGGTGTGGACGACGTCGGTCTCGACACCTTCGCGATCGAGCCCGTCGGCTCCCTGCTCGTGGCCGGTCCGCCCGCGAGCGGACGCACGACAGCGCTGCGGGCGCTGCATGCGGGACTCGGCGCGGCAGGCGGCACTCGCCGCATCCTCGTCACGCCGCGCCGCTCCGCGCTCGCGGCCCTCACGTGGGACGAGGTTGCCGTGGGCGCCGATCAGGCGCTCGCGCTCGCGCAGCGACTCAACGCCGAGCTGGAGAGCGGCTCCGCGCAGAGGCTTGCCGTGGTCGTCGAAACGCTCCCGGAGTTCGCGGGCTCGGTTGCGGAGTACGAACTCGACCGGCTCATCCGGCTCCTCATCCGTGAAGACCAGTTCGTGGTCGGCGAAGGGGAGACCTCGACCTGGCAGCAGGCCTACACGCTCGCGGCGCCGCTGAAGGCCGGAAGGCGCGGCATCCTTCTCGTTCCCGGCGAGATGGACGGCGACACTCTCATGTCGACACCGCTCGGCCGCATCCGTCGCGTCGATTTCCCTCCCGGGAGAGGGTTCTTCATCCGCAACGGGCGCGCCACGAAGCTGCAGATCGCGCAGGCGCCGTCATGAGCGGGAGGCGTCGCGGATGGGGATTCGTGCCCATCGCCCCCGCGGGCGGTGCGCCCATAGTTTTGCCTCGAGCCGCCCGGCACGAGGCGAGCAGCCGGTCCCGAAGGTGGGCCGGAACACCGAAAGAAATGGGGTAGATCATGGCCGTTTGGGGACTCGACGTCGAACAGGTCCGGCAGCTGAGCGCGCAGCTCAACCAGAAGGCGAACGACATCGACGCCATCCTGTCCGCGCTCACCAACGCGCTCAGCTCGACGCAGTGGGAAGGGCCCGACGCGACCCAGTTCCGCAACGACTGGAGCGGGCAGTACACCTCCTCGCTGCGGCAGGTCTCTCAGGCGCTGCGCGACGCCGGGCAGAAGGCGACCCAGAACGCCAACGCCCAGGAGCAGACGTCCAACTCGTGACGCGCGCGGGGAGGGCGTCGCGACGCGAGGCCCTCCCCGACGGCGGACGCACCGACGGTAAAGGAGACCGGCGATGGTGATGTACGGAGCGGATGTCCAAGGACTCCGGCAACTTGCGCAGCAGTTCGAGCACAAGGCGGCACAGCTCGACCAGGATCGGATGACCGTCGGCAACGCGATCCAGGTGAGCGCGTGGGTCGGACCCGTCGCGGTGCGCTTCCGCCACGAGTGGGACTCGTCGCACAGCCGCGCGGTCCACAACGCCGCCGGCCGACTGCGCGACGCCGCAGCCGCGCTGCGCCGCAACGCCGACGAACAGGAGAAGACCAGCTCGGTCGGCTCGAGCTCCGGCGGGGGCGGCGGAGCGGCCGGCGGGGGATCGGCGTCCGGCGGGAAACTGCCTGATCTGCTTCGTTGGCTCGTCGACGATGTTCTGATCGACGGAAGCGGGTGGGTCAGCGAGCGAGTCGACTTCGCTGGGCTCGCGATCGACTACTTCGCAGGGACGAAGCAGCCGTTCGACCCTTGGAAGGTCTTCCCGAACGGTTCCTACGTGAGCAGTGCGCTCAAGGGCATCGGGCTGGGCGACGCGGGGGCGCGCTTCGCAGAGGCATGGAACAGTCGTGACTATTCGGGGGCGATGCTCGCTGCCGCCGATGCGGGCAGCAGCGTTCTCCCTCCCGGCCTCTCCCAGGTGTGGAGCGGTCTGAGAGACATGACGGGCTTCTTCATCCCGCTGGACGACGCCGCCAGGGACGAGCACATGACGTGGATGCAGGAACACCATCCCGGGGAGAACCTCGGCGACCGCTACTCCGGTCTGCAGGGCTTCGTGAACCTGGGCAACGACAACGTTGAGCGCAAAGCTCCCTGGCTGAACCGAGCGGCCGAAACCGTGCTGGAGAAGCCCGCGAAGTGGCTCTATGACATGGGCATCAAGCTCTACTGAGGAAGGTGACGATGAATCAGACACAGGCCGAGCAAGCTCTACTGCTTCCGGTGGAGTCTCTCCCGCTGCTGGGTGCTGGGGCGCAGGGGGTCGCCGCGCTTCGCGCGTACAGCATCGCCACGCCCCCGGACTTCGCGGCGTCCCTGGCCGAGATGACGCGATCGCTGGAGGAGGCGGACGACCCTGAAGCACCGTTCAAGCTGGCCGCCTCGACGCTGCTCACCGGTCTGGCGGCCGAGGCGCGGGCGTGGCTGAGCCTGACATCGCCTCAGAACGATCTCGCTCCGGCGATCGTGCTGGTCGCTCGTGATGCAGCACTCGTCGCGATACTGCACGGGGCTGTCGTCGAGTATCTGATCGGCGACACCACCATCGTGCGCTCGCTCGTGGAGGCAGCGCGTCGTGCAGCCGAAGGCGGCGAGATCGAGCTCACCGCCTTCATCGGTGACGAGTCGGTCGCGGGCATCCGGTTCCGCGAGGATCGTGCGGATCTCGCGGCGAGTTCGTCGAGCGTGCTCGAGGCGCTCGGCGAGGCCGCGCGGGAAGACACCGCCCGTCTCCTCGCGGCGCTCATCGCCGAGGTGACGCACTGAACCACGGCATCAGCACACGAGCCTGAACCCGCACCGAACCCAGGAGGAACCCGAATGACCCTGTCACACCCCGGCGGCGAGCCGCCGCTCGAGCAGCCGTATCCCGGCGCGCCGTTCTCTGCCGCCCTCGCGCGCTTCTGGAAGAAGGGATTGACCTTCACCGGGCGCGCCAGCCGATCCGAGTACTGGTTCGGATATCTCGCGAGCGTGGTGCCGTTCGTGGTGCTCTACATCTTCTCGGGCATCACGGCGTTCTCGTACAGCACCATGGGGTTCTCGACGTTCCTGCTGTTCGTCGCCGTGCTCTACGGCCTGGCCACCCTCGTGCCGATCCTCGCGGCGACCGTGCGGCGCCTGCACGACGCCGGGTACTCGGGGGCCTACTACTTCGTGGGCTTCATCCCCATCGTCGGCGGCATCCTGCTGCTGGTGCTGCTGGCTCAGGAGTCGAAGTTCGAAGGAGCCCGCTTCGACGTGCCCGGGACGGTCTCGCACGTTCCTCCGGTGTCGATCGCGCCGCCGCCGGCGCCGGCGTACGGGCCTCCGCCCGCTGCGGCGGCTCCGCCCGTGCCGCCTCCGCCCGCCGCGTCTGCGCTTCCGGTTCCGCCCCCGCCGCCGACTTCTCCGGTGTTCGCCGCTCCGCCGCCTCCTGCGTCCGTGCCTGCCGAGTCCGCGTGGGCCGTGCCGCCGGCTCCTCCGGCCCCGGTGTCGGCACCTCCGGCCTGGGCTGCGCCGCCGCCCCCTGCCGCTCCGGCGGCTCCTGCGCCGGCCGCCGCGTTCGCACCTCCGCCCGCGCCGGTGACGTCGCTGGATGAGACGCGCGTCGCGACGTCCGCGTCGGGCTGGATGCTGCTGCTCCCGGACGGGCGCCAGCTTCCCGTCGCCGGCTCCGTGTATGTGGGGCGCTCGCCGGTGGCGCCGGATGACCGTCCCGGCGCGCTCCTGGTTCCCGTGGACGAGGCGACGAAGTCGATGTCGAAGACCCACGCGAGCATCGTCGCCACCGCAACCGGCATCGAAGTCACTGACCTCCACTCGACGAACGGCACCACGATCACCCGGCCGGACGGCGAGACGTCGCTGGTTCCCGGGGTCGCCACGCTCGTCGACGGCGACACGACGATCACCTTCGGCGACTGGACCGTTCAGCTGAGGCGGCGCCCGTGACCGGAGTGCCGACCGCTGCCCCGACGCGCGAGGCCGCGTGGCGGGCACTGCACGATCCGGCCACGGATGCCGCGACGCTCGCGCGCATCGCCGCTGCACACCCGGAGTTCGCCGCGCAGATCGGCCGGCATCCGAACGCCTATCCCGAGCTGCGGGCGTGGGCAGCGCAGGCCGAGTTGTCCGCTGCGGCTTCCGGCGCTGCATCCGTGCAGCCGGATCAGGATGTCGCCCTGGTTGCCGTGGGCCATCGCCCGGGGTGGATCGTGGCACTCCTCATCCTCATGACGGTGCAACTCATCAGCTCAGTCGTCGGACTCCTGTCACCCGATGGCGGATACGGCCCCGGGCTGTGGTGGCTCCGTCCGCTGGGGCCGCTGGCACTCACCGTGGTCGCTCTCATCGCGGCGCCGACGGTCGGTCGCAAGATCGGAGCGGCGGTCTTCGGACTCCTCGCCGCCGTCGCCGCCGTCGGCCTCGCCATGAGCCCGTGGGTGCTGGGAATCTTCTACGTGGGGGTGGAGGGGCTTGTCGCTCTGCTGACCTTCCTCTGCTGGGCCATCGCCCGCCCGCTGCGTGGTGCCGGGTATGCCGTCATCCCGTTCGTCATTGTCCTGCCGGTCGTGCTCAGCTACGTGATCGGGTCGTTGCAGTTCTCGCTGTGGATTCAACTCCAGAGCGGTTCGGGGCCGTTCTCCTCCTCGGAGTCGGCCTCGGGCTCGGCTCTGAACCTCTTGATGTTCGTCGTAATCTTGCTGGTCAGGTCAGTCGGTCTCCCGCTCGCTGTCGTGGGGACGGCGCGCGCGTGGAGCCGCGGCTCGGAGCGCCGGATGCAGGCGCGTGAGCGCGTAGGCGCATCGTCTTCGGCGGCCGGCGCACCTACCTATCCGCGGACGAACACGATGGCGGTCCTCGCGATCGTGTTCGCGTTCGTGTTCTCGATCCTCGGCATCGTCTTCGGGCACACCGCGCTCGGACAGATCCGTCGCACGGGTGAAGACGGCCGTGGTCTCGCGATCGCCGGGCTGGTCATCGGATACAGTTCGATCGGGCTCGGACTCCTCCTCATCGTCGGCTACGCGGTGGCGCTGGGTCTGATCCGCTAGGTGCGGGGGTGTCGATGAGCAGCGAACGTGAGCAGGCCTGGGCCGCCGTCCACGATCCCGCGACGGATGCGGCAGCGCTCGCCGACATCGCGCGACGTCACCCCGAGTTCGCGGCAGCGATCGGTGCGCACCCGAACTGCTACCCGGAACTCGCCGCGTGGGCGCGCGAAGCGGCAGCCGTCCAGGTGCAGTCGCTGTCGGAGGCGCATGCGCAGCCGCACATCGTCCCCGTCGCTTCCCCCGTCCAGGCGCCCCGATCCTCCGCCTCGCGGATGCCGGGCGCCGATGCCGCTCCGACGGCGGCTCCCGCGTCGAGGCCGGAGCTGCCGGGGGCGCATCCCGCCGCCCCGCGACGCGGCCTGTCGAAGACTGCCTGGTGGATCGCCGCGGCCGGATCCGGCGTCGTGCTGGTCGCCTGTGGGGCATGGGCGGTCGTGGCGTTCGCGGGCTCGCCCGGGGCGCAGACGGACTCCGCGGTTGACGTGCCTGCATCCGCCCCGACGCCTGCCGGGGAGCGCACTCTTGCCGGGCCGCCCGTCTATGTGGGCGATGAACTCGCGTGGCTGACGCTCGACGACGACAGCATCCGCACCCTGTTCACAGGCGTCGATCAGATCGAGCGCGACGCCGTGTTCGGGGGGATCGGGGAGCGCGAGGGCGCGATGACCGACCCGGCCATCTGCGATCCTTGGGCATTCGATGCGCAGTGGGCGATCGTCGGTCTGCGCAGCGCTGCTTGGGGAAGCGGGCGTGCCTCGACGCTGCAGTTTCCGACGGGGGTCGAGGCCGAGGAGTACTTCGCGTCGTACGCCGACTCCGCTGCACCCTGCGCGCAGTACACGAGCGGGATGTTCGGCAGCGACCCATCGGCGACCCCGTACAGCAGCACGACTGTCGAGGTCATGAGTCAGGACGATGCGTCGCTCGCGGCGCGCGTCGTCGAATCCGGAGACTACGGCGGCGACCGTCTCGTGGCTCTCCGACTCGAGGGCAATGTCGTCCTCTCCGTGGCAGTGGACATCGCCTCGCTCTCTGACGCCTCCGGCAGCGGGGTGAATAATGCGCTTGCGGATGCGGCGGAGGCGGCGCGGGCGCGGCTCACCGACGAGATCGGCTACCGCTGATCAGCCGCCCCAGAGCTGCTGGCGCATGGTCGACGAGAGGGTGACACCTGCGTCCTCGACCGTCACCGACGACAACGGGGACGCGGCGAACAGCTCCGGGATCGACGTCTGGGCCGACGAGCTGCGATCGGCGATGAAGGTGATCAACCGTCCAGCTCGGTTGGCGATGAGGTAGTCGGTCGTCCCGGCGATGCGGTAGCTGCGGTACGTGCCTCCGGGAAAGACGTTCTCGACCGTCGCGGCGGCCTCGCCCATGCGGATGCCGCGGGCGTGCGGCATCCGCATCCCGGCCGTCGTCATGAACGTGCCGTACTCGTCGCTGTCCCGCGCCACGGTGATCGAGACCAGTGCTCCCTCGTAGAACGAGGCGCGCAATCCGGCCGAGGCGATCGTCCAGTAGTCGATGCCGTTGTACGACGCATCCGCGCTCAACGACGGGGCCGCCGCTCGTGCCTCGTCCAGACTCATCCCCAGTTGGAGGGGGCCGACGCCGTCGAAGTCGATCTCCCAGTTCGGCACATCGGAGGCGAACACAGAGGATGCGACGCAGCGGCACACCACGACGTAGCGCACCCTCTGGCTCCCCGCCTCGGTCGTGACGCGATATCCGACGCGAGTGCCGGGGGCAGACGAGTAGAGCACGGTGTCGTCGGGGCCGGGCCCGTCTGCGGCGACGGGCGGGCCGTAGACGGCTTCGAAATCGGCGAGTGTGGCTCCGGGGCCGAGCCCCTCGGCCGTCGTGGTGGACGTGTCTTTCGGGGTGATCGCGTACACACGGTCGCCGCGCAGCTCGACCGTGCCCCATCCGCAGTCGACCACGATGACCACGACGCCGTCGATCGTCTTCGGTTCGCCGACGGCGGCGCCGTCGACGACGGAGCGCACCTCGTCGAGGCTCATCCCCAACTGCACGCCGCGATAGCCGCGGGCGCCGAGACCATTGTCCGCGGACGCGGCACTGGCCGCACGCAGTCGGGCGACGAGCTGGGTGGGGTCGGACGCCGACACGGCAGTGCCGCCGCCCACCCCGCCGATGCAGCTCATCTGCTGCTGCGCCGCCTCGTCGTCATCGACCGCGAAGCCGACGACGTTGATGGAGACGAGGGGGTTGTCTCGATGCAGTTCGGAGGCGATCTGACAGGACGAGGGAGGCGAGCAGGTGTCGACACCGTCGGAGATCAGGACGATCGTGCCCTTCTCGCCGGCCGGCAGCATCCCGACCGCCTGACGCAGGGCGGGGCCGATCGGTGTGAACCCGGATGCGGCGATGCCCCCGATCGCGCTCGCGAAGGCGGCGTCGCCGGCCGGCCCCAGCGGCACGAGGGTCTTCACGTCGCTGCATCCGGCCGCCCGCTCGGCGTCGGAGTTGCCCGTGCCGGTACCGAACACCAGCAGCGCGGCATCGGTGCCCTGCGGCAGGGCGCGGATCGTGTCGGCGGTGGCCTGCTTGGCCACATCCATGCGGCTGACGCCGGTCGCCGTGTCGCGCACCATCGATCCGGACGCGTCGAGGATGAACACGACCGGCGGTGGGTCATCGGCTGCGACGGCGGTCGTCGTCGTGAGCGGCACGAGTCCGATCGTGACCGTCAGCGCGGCAGCGGCAGCTGCCCATCCGCGCAGACGGGTGCGAAGCAGCGGCATGGAGACCTCCCCGCCCTCACACTAGGGCCAGCGCGGAGCGCCCGGTATGGGGAAAGGTCCCCATACCGGCTGGCTGGGCCGATAGCGCGGCAGGTCGGAGATTCGCGCGAATGTCGGAGGATCCGGCGGAATTGCTCCGACATTCCACGCATCCTCCGACGTGCGTTCCTGATGACGATCGTGCTGGTCGTGCAAGGCCTCCGTACCCGCCGCTCGGCCCGATAGTCTCGGTCGGTATGAGCGCCGTCACCTACTCCTGCGTCGAGCCGGACTGCGAGTGGCGTCAGTCGGTGCCCTCCCGCCGCGCGCGGTCGGCGGATGCGGTGCGCGAGCGCGCCGAGCACGGCGGGTCACATCCGAGTGGCGCAGGCTTCGCGGCGCGGGAGCGCTGGGCGTGGCTGTGGCCCCTGTTCGCCGTCAACCTCGTGTGGTTGGGGGTGAGCGTGTACGCGGCGGTGACGAACGATTTCGCGGTCGGGGTGTTCGCTCCACAGGTGGCGATGCTGCAGGCGTGGTGGATCGGAGCGATCGAGGTCGTGATCATCGCGGTCGGCACGTTCGCCTACGCGTCGACGGCGCCCGCCGGGGCGTCCTTCTGGCGCCGCGCGTTCGCGGGACTCACGATGTCCGCCTTCCTCGTGATGGTCGGCAACGCGGCCGCGGCCTTCGCGCTCCTGTTCTTCATCGGCGCGCTCTTCGCGTCCTCCCCGTGACAGCCGCGTCAGAACCGGTCGTCGACGTGCGCCGCGTGGCCTGCGGTCCGGCGTACACGCGCGTCTCTTCCATTCGCGCGGAGGGGGAGCGCTCCTTCGTGCTCGTTGCGGGGATCGGCGTCGCGGCGACCTACTTCGAGCGCCTCGCTCCGCAGCTGAACGAGTTCGGTGCCGTGCACGCTCTCGACCTGCCGGGATTCGGTGGCGTGCCGCATCCGGAATCCGCCATGTCGATCGCGCAGTATGCGGATGCGGTGGAGGCGGTGCTCGACGAGCTCGCTCTCCAGGACCCCGTTCTCGTCGGGCACTCGATGGGCACGCAGGTCGTGAGCGAGGTCGCGCGGCGACGGCCGGAGATTTCGACGCTCGTGCTGATCGGCCCGGTCGTCGACCCCGCTGCGCGCCGGCTTCCGAGCCTCGCGCTGCGGTTCCTCCGATCGACGTGGCACGAACCGTTCAAGGTCAAGGTGCTGGCGGTGGGCGCCTACCTGTTGTGCGGGCCGCGGTGGTTCGTGCGAGTGCTGCCGGAGATGATGAGGTTTCCGATCGAGGAGCTCTTCGCCGACATCCGCGCTCACACGCTCGTCATCCGCGGCGAGCACGACGCCGTGGTGCCGCGCGCCTGGGTGGAACGCGCGGCACGCGAGATCCCGTTCGCGTCGACCTGGGAGATCGGAGGTGCGGCGCACTCGGTCATGCACGGGCACGCCGAGGGGGTCGCGCGCCTGTGCGTGGCGTTCGCCCGGACGCCCCGTGACACCGACGGCGAACTCCACCTCATGTCGGATGCGGAGGCTGAGACGCCCGAGCCTCGCGCGACGAGTGTGTCCACGGCGTTCCGCGCGTTCTCGGCCCGGTTCGTCGAACTCGTCGGCGTGCTGCGCCGCGACGATCGGAAGGTCGCGCGCGGGAAAACCGCGCACGCGCGCGCCATGAAGCAGGAGCAGGACTGAGGTCGGCGACGATCTCCGCTTTGAAGCCCGCGGAGTTCTCCACCCAGCCCGCGTAGTGATCGGGACCGCCGGCGTGCGGATAACGGTCGTGGTACAGCGGACGCCAGCCGTGTGCCTCCGCATCCGCCATGATGGCGTCGACCTCGTCGGTGGTGTCGACGGCGAAGGCGAGATGGTTCACCCCTGCGCGTCGCCGGTCGTGAGCGGGGTCGGAGAGCGCGGGCGAGGTGGTCAGCGTCACGTATGCCTCGCCGAGCGACCAGGACTGACCGTTCGCCCACTCGCTCTGCCGCGTGGAACCGAGTCGTGTGAGTAGCCAGGCCCACTCCGCGACCGTCTGCTGCAGATCGGCGACCCAGATCTCGATGTGATGGATGCGTGCCACCCGACGATCCTGCCGGACGTCGCAGACACTGCTGAATACTGGGTGCATGTCCGCGTTCAACGACCTGCTCAGCCTTCTGCTCGGCCCGTCTCGTGAGCCACGACGCGGGAAGAAGGAAGAGGAGCGCCTCGCATCGCTTCGAGCCCGGCGGACGCCGAAGGTCGTGACGCAACTCGCCGATGACGAGGTGTTCGTGTTCGGCAGCAACGCGAGCGGCCACCACGGTGCGGGGGCCGCGCGCGCCGCCTTCGAGAACTTCGGTGCCGAATGGGGCGTGGGTACGGCCCGACCGGTCGCTCCTACGCGATCGACACGATGAGCGGCTTCGACACGATGCTCGAGCAGATCGCCGACTTCCTCGACTACGCGCACGCGCATCCCGACACGACCTTCCTCGTGACGCCGATCGGCACGGGCATCGCCGGGCACAAGGTCGAGAACGTCGCGCCGTTCTTCCAGGCCGCTCCCGTGAACGTCGTGCTCCCGCAGGTGTTCGTCGACGCGTTCGAGGTGAAGTGAGCATGCGTTTCTTCCTCCAGCCCGGTGTCATGCGCACCGTCACCCTCCGAACGTGAGTGCCGAGCCCCCGCGCCGCCGGTTCCGGCCGCCGCCCCTCGTGCTGTGGCGGCTGTTCGCGATGCAGGTGTGCGGCGTCATCCTGATCGTGGTGGGCACGGTCATGCGCGTGCACCTCGCGGTCGTGTTCATGGCCGCCTTCCTGCTCGTCGTGAGTCTGCTGCGTGTGTGGTGGGAGCCGTTGCCGACGACCCGCTGGATGGCGTGGATCTCGCCGCTGCTGCTGGTCGCGGCCGTCATCGTCTGGCTCGTCGCGGGCTGAGCGCGGGTTGCCCGCATCCGTCGGTCGCGGATCGCACGGATGCCGGAGACACGGACCCGCTAACGTCGGGATGCATGGCCGTCATCACGTACACATGCACCGCAGAGGGATGCGGATGGGTGCAGGAGAGTCCGGCGAAAGAGGCCGGAATCGAGGCCGTCGTCGATGAGCGCGTCGCGCACAATGCGGAGACGCATGCGGGCGAGGCCGGGTTCACCGTGCGGGAGACCTGGCCCTGGCTGGTGCCGCTGTTCATCCTGAACCTGATCTGGCTGACGGTCAGTGTGATCGCGCGGCTCGGTCCCTGGAGCGTCGTGGCGGTGTTCGCTCCGCAGGTCGCGATGTTCCCGACGGCACCGTGGCTCGGGCTCATCGAGGTCCTGGTCATCGGGCTGATCACCCTCTCGTACGCGAAGAAGGGTCCCGAGGGCGCATCCATGGCCCGGCGTGCTTTCGCCGGGCTCACGATGTCGGCGTTTCTCGTGATGCTCGGCAATGTGGTGCTCGTCTTCTTGTTCTTCGCGCTCGCCGCCCTCTCCTTCCCTCGCTGACGCCGCGCGTATCGAGCGCGGTGCCCGCATCCGGTGGACGGCCGGTCCGGGAGCGCGTCGGGCGCGTAGGGCGTCGGGCGTCGGGCGCGTAGGGCGTCGGGCGTCGGGCGCGTCGGGCGTCGGGCGTCGGGCGCGTAGACGGTCGGAGATTCGCTCGAATGTCGGAGGATCGGCGCTGAATCCTCCGACCGGGCGCGCTTTCTCCGACGGACGTGGGATGCGGGCCGGATGACCGGATTCGGGGAACGCGACCGTTGCGCTCGGCGGCCCGCTGCGGCACGTTGGATGCATGCCGTTCCTCGCGCTGCTGATCTTCGCCGTCATGGTGGTGGCGCTCATCGACGCCATCACGCGCCGCGACGATCAGATTCGGTTCCTGCCCAAGGTCGCGTGGATCTTCTTCATCGTGCTGCTGCCGCTCGTCGGCTCCATCCTCTGGTTCACGCTCGGTCGCGAGTGGAGCGGCGGGCGCGAGGCCATGAGCTTCGGCGATCTGCGTCGCTGGTCGAAGGACGAAGCAGCTCCCGCTCCGGTGTCGCGCCCGCGCGACACGCGCACGACGGAGCAGCAGCTCGCCGACCTCGAGCGTGAGGAGCGTGCGGCGGCCCTGGAGGCGGAGATCCGGCGCCGTCGGGCGGCGAAGGACAGCGGCGCCGCGGGCGCGTGAGCGGTACAGGGGTCTTCTTCCGCACCCGCTGAGGTGTGCCGAGGGTCTGGTGCACAATTCAGCCAGCGCGCCCCGTGCGGATGCGGGCGCGGTGGGTGGGGGCCACATGTGGCTGAGTTGTGCCCGAACTCCTGCAGAACGCGATGTGCGGCCCATGTCGGGGCCGGATGCGGCGGATCTGCAGGAGTTCGGGTGCGCCGAGGGACGACACCGCCGGCGAGGTCTGGGTCAGTCCTGGCTGACCGTGTAGGGGTGCTGGGGAACGTCGAGCGTGAAGGTCGTGTGTTCGCCGTGAACGCTGTCGATGTGGATGTGGCCGCCGTGCGCCGCGACGATCGCTCGGACGTTGGTGAGGCCGAGCCCGAATCCCTGAATCGCCTCGGCGCGCGCAAACGGTGCGCGGTAGAAGCGGTCGAATGCGCGGCGCTGTTCAGACGGCGTGATGCCGTGCCCGGTGTTGGTGACGGCGATCGTGACGCGGCGCCCGACGAGCCCGTAGCGGATGGCGACGACGGCGCTCTCGTCGCCGAACTTGATCGCGTTCGTGAGCAGCTCGGTGATCGCGATCGTCAGCTGCTCGCCGTCCGCGAAGACCGGCAGACTGTCGGGCCCCGTGACCTGCACGATGACGTCTTTGCTGTCGGCAAGACTGCGCGCCCGCTCGACGGCTTCGCCGACGAGAGACGCGGTGTCGTTGTTGGTCCAGTTCGGCGACTTGGCTCCGTCGTTGGCGGCGAGCAGGTCCCGTACGCGGTCGAGCAGGTCGTTGGTCTTGCGGGTGACGATGTCGATGTAGCCGTGGACCTTCGTGTCGGCGGGTTCGACGGCTTCGTAGATGAGGTCGAGGAAGCCGGTGATGCTCGTGATGGGGTTGCGCAACTCGTGGGAGACCGTGCGCAGAAACTGCTCCCGCACCTCGATCGCATCCGCCAGCTCTGTCACGTCGTAGGCCACGATGACGGTTCCGAGCAGTACGCCGTCCTCACGGTGCACGCGTCCCGAGGAGGCAATGATCGCGACCTGCGAATCGGGTGGCCCGATCCATTCCAGGTGATCGTCGATCGTCTCTCCACGCAACGCTCGCGGGATGATCTGCTCGTCATCCGGGATGCGGGTGATGCGGTCCGCGGTAAACGCGTTCTCGCCGCTGTAGGGCGGGGTGTCGAGTCGGAAGCCCGCGATCTCGGTCATCCGACGGGCTGTGGTGTTCGCCACGTCCAGTCGGCCGTCGGCGTCGTAGAAGGCCACCCCCGCGGTGACGGTGTCCAGGATGCCAAGGGCGATCGCTTCGGCATCCTTCGCGTCGCGGAGCGCTTCGGCCTGCGCGCGTGCAGCATCGGCCAGTCTTCTGCTGTTGCGGCGCAGCTGGTTCGCGGCGACGTAGACGATGACAGCGACCCCGAGGATGAGCACGGGAAAGGTCACGACGTTCGCCCACTCGGCAGGGTTCGAGGGCCAGCGCGAGATGTACACGAAGCGGAACGACGTGATGAAGGCGGCGCCGATGACGGCGACGACCATCCCGTACCAGCGGAAACCGTAGGCCAACCACAGCAGGGGGAAGAGCGACAGGATCGTGACCGCGGGTACCAACGGTGCGAGTTCTGCGCGCAGGAACGCGACGGTGACGATATCGAGCACGGCGATCGAGATCATCGCCGACGGATGCAGCCGCTCCCAGGGGACGGCGACGGCGGCGCCCGTGGCGACGGCGGTGAGTGCGAAGCCCGTGAGCATGGGCCAGCGCCCCAGCAGGGAGGGGTCGACGAGTGCTGCGACGACGGCGATGAGAACCGCGCCGAGGGCGAAGGGCAGCTGAGTGCGCCCGAAGACCCGCATGCGGCCCTTCGGGCTCGCCTCCATCTCGAACAACGGCATTGCTGCTCCTCGGGTCACACGCTATGAGATGACCATGCCATTGCCAGGGCCCGAGCGCCACAATCGAGCATCCTGCCCGTCCCTGCGCTAGGGGCGCTGCGGCTTCGGGTAGGCGGCGCGGAGGTAGTCGGACTGCAGGTAGTCGGAGACGCCGATCAGAAGGATGGCGAACACGATCTGCTCGCTGATGACCCACCAGGGGTAGAGTCCCGGGATCGCCGCGAGGACGAGCGCGACGATCGGGAAGATGCGGCTGAACAATTGCAGCCGACGGATCGCCCAGTACCAGCCGGCGCGCGCTCGCCAGAGGAAGTAGAAGAGTGTCGTGGTGATGCCGAGAACGACGAGGCACCGCATCCAGACGGCGAAGCCGACGTCCTCGCCGGATGCGGTGAGCCACGCCGACGTGACGACGGTCGCGATGCCGAGCAGGAAGCAGGCGACGAGCAGGATCGTGATCGCCCGGAACGCCCGGCTCACGCGGGGGTCGTCGGAGCGGTCGACGCGGTAGCCGGCCATGCGGCCGCCCGCGAGGCGGTCGAGGCGAAGCAAGAAGGTCTCCATGGCTGCAACCTTACGCCTTACTGAAGGTTGAGTGAGGAGGGTTGGCGGGCTTGCCGGGGCAGGTTGGTGGGGACGTGGGGTGGCCTTGCCGGAGCACGCTCGCGGGGAGGATCGCCGGGAGAGGTTGCCGGGGGCAGGGTGGGTTGCAGGTCGCCGGTGAATGGCGCGGGAATTGAGCAGTTCCACGCGATCCAGAAGTGTGTTGATCCACCGGCCGCCCGCCGGCATTCAGACGCAGTTCTCCCAGGGAGGCGGGTCATCGTCATCGTCATAGCGCGAGGGCACGCCGAGCGGGATCTCATCGGGCACGAAGTGCACCGTCGGCGCGGGCGGATGGTCGAGGTAGGGGCGCCCGAGCGGTGAGGTCCAGGCGAGGATGCCGTCGCCGATCTGCGTGACCTTCCACGCGGTGAACTGCTTCATCGAATGGTGCCGCTGGCACAGCCCCGCGAGGTTGTCGAGCCGGGTCTTGCCGCCGAGGGCGAAGTCCACGGTGTGGTCGTGCTCGCACCGGATGGCCGGCACGCGGCATCCGGGAAAACGGCAGTGCGCGTCGCGAGCCCGCAGTCGGCGGCGGAGGTCGGGAGTGGGCTGGTAGCGGTCGGTCGCGAGGATCTCGCCGCTGACGGGGTGAGTCAGGATGCGGTCCCAGCCGGACTCGGCGCCGACCAGCTGCCGGGCGGTCTCGGCGTCGATGGGGCTGCGACCGGCGAGTTCGACGGGGTACTCGTGCGTGCCCGCGATCGCGAGCACCGGCACGACCACCTGGACGTGTGCGCGGATGGCGCCGAGTGCGCCGGGCCGGTCGTCGGTACGCGTGGGGTCGGCGCTCGGCTGGGCGGTGAGGAGCATGTCGCAGAAGATGTCGGCGCGCAGCTGGTCGATCGTGCGGTGGTCGGAGGCGAGGATCTCGTCGGCCTCGGACGCGGGCAGACTCGCCGCGCGGGCCTCGCGCAGGCGGTCGGTCGCCCGCATCCGTTCGTCTTGCAGGGACACGCCCTGCTGCGTGAGTCGGTTATGGATGCCCTCGCCGAGGATGAGGGGGAGAATCGCCGTGAGTTCGCACATGCCGTCGTCGAGCGGGTTCAGGGTGACGCTTCGCGTTTCGCGCGCGTCGATATGACGTTCGGTGAGTGTGCGCGGGTGGAGGCGCTCGGCGAGCATGCGCAGGGCGGGGCGCACGCGACCGACGGTGTCGTTCTCGCTCTTGCGGAGCGCGGCCGCCTCGAACTCGGCGCGCGCCTCGTGAGGGAGGTGCGCGCCCGCGTCGGCGATGGCGTAGACGTGGCCCATCGTGATGCGACCGGCGGCGAGGGAGTCGAGCGTGGCCGGATACTCGTGTGCGATCTCGGCGGCCTGCGTCATGCGCCGCTGCATGGTGCGGTCGGCGATGCGAAGCGGGGTGGCGAGTTCGGAGGCGATGGCGCGGTGCGCCATGTCGCTGGCGGTGGTGCTGCGCGTCGTGCCGGACGACTGACGGCAGGCCAGCTCTTCTGCCCGCGCGAGCTCGCGGGTCATGCGCGCCTGGAGAGCGGCCAGATCGGCCTGAGTCTTCTCGACCGCAGCGGCGATCTCGGCGAGCGTCGCCGCATCCGCGTCGGAGAACCCGACGGGGCGATACTCATTCGAAGACCTGTTCGTATTATATCGCACTGAGAGCGCCATGCATAGTACAAAGATACGAAAGAGAACGGGGGTTGTTCTCCTGAGGGATGGGCTCCCCGCATCTCTCAGAACGCGTCGAGCACCATCGATACGAGCCCGAGCGCGATGAACGCGGCGGGCACGATCGTGGAGGCGACGGCTCCCCAAGAGGGGCGGGCGCGCAGGCGGCGACCGGGGATCGCGATGGTGGTCCCCGCATCCGCGTGGCCGTCGCGATACAGCTCAGTGCGGTCGCGCATCTTGCGTCCGACGAGGTCGACGAGCGAGATGAGCCGGGCGAAGCCGCGCGGCGTCGAGAGGCGCCAGGGGCGCCCGCTGTACAGCACGAGCCAGCCGTCGACCAGCTCTGCTTCGCAGTCGGATGCGAGATCGATCATGAGGGCCATGAGGTCGGGAGTGAAGATGTAGAGCGCGTCGGTCTCGTAGCCGCGGGGGCAGTAAAGGGTGAAGGTGCGGTCGAAGTCGCCCTCAAGGCTCAGTTTCTGCTCGCCTCGGAAGCGTCGGCCGGTGGTGCGCAGCACGCGGGCACGACCGTTCTCGAGCACGATGTGGGGCGTCTGTCGTCGAGGGCGATCGCGGCAATGCCGTGGCGTCGGCGGGTGCCCGCGACCTGCGGGGCGAGGGTCGCGGCGGTGAAGCGCGGCAGGTCGTTCTCGGGAGGCCCGCCGGTGAGGATGTCGGTCGTGACGACGAACGCGTTGGTGGTCGCCATGACGGAGCCGGGCAGGCTGGGGCCGGCCGGTCCGCGGTCACTGTAGGCGAGGCGGTTCGCGCGGGCGGCGCGGGAGATGCGCGTCGGGCGTGCGGCGTTGCGCCAGATGATGGCGCCGAGCAGCAGTGCGTAGAGGCCGGTGAAGACGAGGAAGCCGCCGTACACCGCGTCGGACAGCGCCGCGTCGAGTCTGAACGCCGGCATCATGACCTTCAGGAAGATGGCCTCGGCGGTGAGGAGTACCGCGATCGTGATGGCGACGGCCCACCATCGGCGCCCGACGGGTACCTTCGTGCGACGGTAGAACTCGTTCACCTCGCGCAGCGAGACCGGCCCTGTCAGCCCCGTGAGATCGAGCATCGCCGCGGTCGGCGGGATGCGGGGTGCGGGCATGGTGTCAGTGTATGGATGCGGCCGGGCGCCTCATCCGTGCGAGCGCGAAGGAAGCGGTCACGCCTTCGCGAGTTGGGCGGACGGGAGCATCGTCGCGAGATCCAGGTTCAGTACCAGGGCGAGCGAGACGAGCGTGTGCAGTCGCGGGTTCGCCGGGCTACCCGGGTTGGACTCGCCCTTCTCGAGTTTCTGGTAGGTGAACGTCGCCAGGCCCGCCGCTCGAGCGACCTGTTCCTGACTCAGGCCGAGCGCCGCGCGCGCCGTCGAGAGGTTCTCTCCCAGCATCCGGCAGTACGTGGTCCACTGCTCGCTGACGGTCATGGTCATGGATCAACTCTGAACCATTTGCACGCATGAGGAAACTGCGGGAAGCGGCTGGGATTGACCGGATGCGTCCCCGCGGCCCGGCCGCGAAGGATGTGCTGGCTCCCCTCCGTGATGCGAGGGGGTGAAAGCGTCCAGAGGGGAGCCAGGCGTTGCGCCCCACGGAGACCGCAACGCGCCCCTGGATTCCCACGTCCAGAGACCCTCGCTGTGCCGCCGCTTAGCGGGCGACACCATGTTTACATGGTACATGGCTGCGATCGCGGTGATCGGGCGGGCCCGCGACTAGCCGTCGACGGGTTGCGTCCCGCCCCGCTCGCGGCCGGAGCGAGCGAGGCGCAGGATGTCGCTCAGCGCGTTCTGCAAGCGATGGGCGCTCTCAGCGCTCAGGGTGAGGCCGCGTTTCGCGTCGTCCTCGGGTCCGATCCACACCCAGAGTTCTGCGGACGATTTCTCGAGCCCGACGATCAGGTTCGCTGTTGCCGCGCGGGGGTTGCCGCGCGCGGGGTCGTCGATGCGCTCGACGGCGGGTACGGAGATCGCTTCGCTGCGGTGTGCCAGCCGGAGATCGTCCGAAAGCTCGTGATCCCCGGTGCACCATGTCGGGCAGAGTGCGTCGTCGCCGGCGAAGTAATCGCGCATGTGGCGGTCATCCTCTTCCGAATCGGGACCGGGCGACGGGCTCACTCGGTGGGGCGGGGGATTGCGGTGTTGCCACGGCGGCGGGGGTGCGTTTGCCGTCGCGGTTCACACCATGTATACATGGTGTCGTACTGCAGTTTTCGTGCGAGCTCGGATGGAGTCGCCATGGCCGGTGTGTTTCACAGGGTCGACGGGGCGAGGGTGCTTGACGAATATGTTGGCATGACCTGGCGCCCGGTCGATGATCGGGTGCGCTTAACTCACGACCTCGCGCTGGCGATGCGTGCGCGCGGCG
The DNA here is from genome assembly GCF_054782995.1 of Microbacterium neimengense. NCBI lineage: Bacteria > Bacillati > Actinomycetota > Actinomycetes > Micrococcales > Microbacteriaceae > Microbacterium > Microbacterium neimengense. The sequence goes on along the minus strand of NZ_BAAGRK010000021.1, from coordinate 10,717 downwards.
TGACGATGGTGCGTGTGCGGCTCGGATGGAACCGCGTACGGGAGGTGTCGCTGCGTCAGTACCTCGACACCGCGATCGTGCGGGCGCGCCGCGAAGGTCGCTGACGCGCGCTCGGGGGCCCCTCCCGCGTTGTGCGGAAGAGGCCCCGATCGGCGTCGGCTCAGCGGCGCCGAGCTCGACGCGCCGCGCCCACGCCGATGGCGAGCGCGCCCAGCCCGGCCGTGAAGAGCAGCACGAGGGATGCAGTCTCGATCCCGGTGGTGGGCAGTGCCCCCGACGCGCCCGCATCCGCCGCGACCGGAGTCGTCGGGTCGGTGCCGGTGACGGGTGCGCTGATCAGCACGTTGCTCCAGCCGAGGATCGTGCCGTCCGCGGTGTAGACCGCGAGGCGGTGCACGCCCAGCGGGAGGGATGCGGGTGTCACGAGGCGCATGGATCGGTCGGCGACCGTCGCCACTCCGAGGCCGGTCGGCTGAGAGAAGAGGAAGGCCGACAGCTGGTCGCCCTCGTGTCCCTCCGGCACGCGCACGCTGATCGCCTGACCCGGCACGAAGTTCTCGGGCGTCACCGTGATGAGGCCCTCGAGAGTGTCGGACAGGTCGCCCTCGGCGGGGCTCCAGGCGGTGTTCTCACCGATCGTCACGGTCGCTTCGAAGGGCGTGCCGGAGCGGGTGCCGATCGCCTGCGTGAAGGCGAAGGCATGCGCGCCGGAGCCGGCGACGGGCGCGTCGAGAGTCGCCTTCCAGCTGCCGTTCGGCGCGACGACGGCCTCGCCGAGGCGCGCCTGCCCCGCCGTGACGGTGATCTTCGCGCCCGGGAAGCCGGTTCCGGTGAACTCGGTGATCTTCGCGTCGTGGGCGAGCACCGTGCCGGTGTCGGTTGTGAGCGAGAAGTTCGCGCCGGTGCCGTCGATGTCGACGCGCTGGGTGAGGAACTGGCTCTGCGAGAGGGCGTGATCGACGATGCGGGTCTCGCCGACGCATCCGTTCCAGCCGTGGTCGGGCTCGGTGTCCCACGTCGACGTGCCGATGATCCAGGGCATGAAGTCGGCGGCCATCATCCCGCCGACGTTCGAGGCGTTGCGCAGCACGGGCACGCCGTCGACGTACATGATCACGGTGCGGGCGTCGGGGTCGTTGACGATCGCCACGTGGTGCCAGGAGCCGGGCATGATCTCGCCCGACCAGTTGGTGTACGAGTTGCCCGTCGCGGTGTCGCCGGCGGAGTACTGGTACTCGCGCAGGCTCGAGATGCCGAGCCATGCGGCGCCGGCACCGGGGTCCGCGGAGTCGTGGATGCCGGTCCACTCGCGCGAACCGCCGCGGGTGATCGCCGCACCCCACCGGTTGGCCGTCTCCGTCCAGCCCTCGTCGAGCTGCAGGAAGCTCTCGAGCGTGTAACCGGTCGAGGAGGTCAGGTCGGCGAACGTCGCCGGTGCGCCGTATTCGGTCGACAGGAACGACAGGTTGTCGGGGCCGGAGGCGTTGCGGTAGACGTTGCTGAAGCACACCGCGCCGAAGTCGGACGAGTAGTAGGCGTGGTTCTCGTGCGAGATCTTCACGTCGTCGAGGGCCTCGTTCGCGTCGGTCTCATCGATCGCGTTTCGGTACATCGGGCTGTCGCCGGCGACGTCGGGGATCACCGAGTTCTCGTCGACGACTCCCTCGGGCACGCCGCCGAACCGCCAGTGCGCGACGGTGCCGTCGACCTGGATGTAGTCGTTGGAGGCTCCCGCCACGGCGCGCTCGGCGCCGCTGTTCGAGCCGCTCCAGCCCTTCGACACGATCGCCTTCGCGCGCGCCGAGAGGTCGACGTCGTCTTCTTCGGACGCGTCGATCGTCCACCCGAAGCGGGAGCGGAAATCGAGCGGCATGGTCAGGCTCTGCCCGGAGCCGTTCAGCACCGGTGTGTCGGTGGAGGTGACGGAGTTCGCGTGCTTCTTGGGCACCCACGGCGAGATGGTCGACAGCGTGATGTCGCCGGCCGAGAGGTTGAACTCGAACAGGCTCATGATGCCGTTTCCGCCGTCGGCGGCCATCTGGTAGTCGGTCAGGACCTGGTACACCGGGTGACCGGCGTCGTTCGTGCGCGTCTGCGACGTGGAGCCGTGGAAGTGCCCGTTGACGGTGAGGATGATCTCGTCGTTGCTCTTGATGAGGCGGTTCCAGAGCTCTTCGCCCCACCACCAGGATGCCGGCGATACCTGGTCTTCGGCGATACCGATGATCGCGTGCGAGGAGAGGATGACGGGGATGCCGCGGTGCGCGTCGAGCACGCCCTGCGCCCACGCGAAGGTGTCGTCGGACGCGTTCCACGCGATCGCGAGCGACATCCACGTGTGGCCTTCGGCCTGGAACAGGTAGGCCGAGGAGAGCCCGTTCTGGAAGGTGCCGATCAGACCGTCGCCCGCTTGCGCGCGCAGCTGGGATTCGCCGAAGCGGGCGAGGTAGTTGCCCGAGATGCCGACGGAGGAGCGGGCGTTCATGTCGCTCACGTCGTGGTTGCCGGGGAGCACCGAGTACTCCATGCCGCCGTCGGTGAGGATCTTCATGGCTTTGGCTGCCGCATCCCACTCGCCGCTCTGTCCTTGCTGGTCGACGACGTCGCCCACGTGCACGGCGAAGGGCATGTTCAGCTCGCGCTGGTTGTCGACGATCCACTGCGTCTGCACTTCGAACGGGTTCGTGCCGTACTGGGGCACGAACTGCGATGCGCTGTAGCGGGAGTAGAACTGCGTGTCGGGCAGCACGGGCAGCACGAAGCTGGAGCGGTCGCCGCCGGCGTCGGAGTCGGTCGCGCTCGGCGCGGTGGTGGTGCTCTGGGTGGCGGCGGATGCAGCGGTGCCGCCCAGCAGCACGGAGCCGGCGATGGCGGTGATGGTCGCGACCGTGATGGCGCGGCGGGTCGTTCGTGACATGAACGAGGTCTCCTCGGTGGATGCGGCGGTGAGGGGCGCAGCGGAACGGATCATCGTGCGTCTCCCGCCGTGAGACCCGAGATCTCGATCTCGGAGAGGGTCATCCACGTGTTCGCGGACTTGTTGGTGATGATGACGCGGACGCCGGTGGCGATCACCGGTTCGTTCGTGACCTCGAGGCTGAGGTCGGCGGTGGGGTTGGTGACCGGCCAGTCGGTGCCGGGGAGGTTCGCCCAGCCGCCGGTGAGGGTGCGGTACTGCACGGTGACGGTGCCGATGTTCTGCTTTCCGGCGATATCGAACACCGCAGCCCCGGTGACCTGCTGGGGCTCGTCGAGGAAGAAGGTGATGGTGTTCGGGTTGACGCGGTTGGCTGCGCCGCCCGATCGCCAGTCGGAGAAGCCCGAGACGTTACGCACCCCGTTGGTGAGCTGGAAGTTCGAGCCGTCCATGTGGGTGACGGTGTGGTGCACGCCGGTGCCGCGCAGGATGTTGGTGGTGGCGGCGGGGGTCACGGTGATGATGAGGTTCGCCGCGAACCCGCTTTTCGCAGAGGCGGGGACGGTCACCGTGCCGGGGGCCGCGAAGTCGGCGTCGGTGACGCGCGACCAGTCCCAGGTGACGGGTGCGTCGACGGTGGCCTCGGAGCCGGAGACGCCGCGGACGACGGTGCGGGGTGCGCGCATCTGGAGCTCCTTGACGAGCACGCCGGCGAAGGTCGTGTACTGGGCGTCGGCGCCGTCCGAGAGCGAGCCGATGAGGTAGCGGGCCTCGACAGGCACCTGCTCGCCGAAGTAGCCGATGCCGGTGCCGGTCACGGTGACGGTGCCGTCCGTGTTCCACACGGTGTCATCGGGCAGGTTCCAGGTGAGTGTCGTCATCTCGAACGGGGTGCCCCAGCCGTAGACGGCGCGCAGCATGGTCGGAAGCTGCGGTGCGGCGCCGGGCTGAATGATGACCGTGTCGGATGCGACGGTGGCGGTGAGGGGGTGGAGCTTCCACTTCTGCACGGCGGCGCCGCTGAAGGTGTAGGTCTGCACCTCGGAGGCGTCGGCGGTCTTCCAGTTGTAGAGGTCGAGGGCCGCGACGGCGCCGCCCGCATCCCGCTGCACGTTCTGCAGCGAGACCTCGCCGTTTCCGGCGTCGACGGCGGTCCACTGCGCGTAGGGGTCGGTGGCGGCGTCGTCGATGGTGCGCTCGGTGAGCTGCAGGTAGCGGAAGTCGCTCGCGGCGTTGTCACGGCGCGAGAGCACGCGGCCGTCCTGCGTGGAGATGACGTAGGTGTCGGGACGCGCGGTGACGGGGGAGAACACGACGGCCTGCTTCTGCGCGAGGGCGGCGACGCCCGAGATCGTGAACACGGCGGCGGGGGCGGGGTAGGTCGCACTCGACGGGCCGGTGGGCTGGGCGCCGGGGTTGCCGAGCTCAATGACCTTGCCGGGCGCGTAGGACGACTCGATGAGGCGCAGCTGGCCCTCGCCGACGAGGGCGGATGCGGGTGAGACGCGCGCAGTTGTCGTCGCCGGGGCATGGGCGACGACGAGGCCGGTGGTGACGGCGGTGATGATCGAGCGCGCGGGGGCGGCGACCGTGATCAGGCCGGTGTTCGGAACGGGCGTCGCCGGTGCGGCGACGAGCTCGCCCGCTGCGCTGGTGGTGTGCACGGTGGTGGCCGCGGCGGTGTGATCGGCGAAGGAGCGCACGTCGATCTCGAGGGTCGCCTGGGCGGTGGAGGTGTTGGCGAAGACGACGGTGGCGGTGTCGCCGGCGAGGGCGATGAGCGTGGTCTCGTCGGAGGACGCGAGCAGCGGCGTTCCGGAGGGGATGAAGTCGGAGAAGTGCGCACGGACGGTGTTCGCGGCGGCGGGGAGCGTGTTGCCCGCGAGGGCCTGCGCGCCGGTGCGGGCGGTCGCGATGACGGATGCGGCGAGCTCGCTGGCGCGGCCGGAGTCGGTGGCCGTCGGGTCGATCGCTGCGGGGTCGATCGCCGGCCACGCGGGCGCTGTGCCGGATGCGGCGGCGGGGTCGATGACCACCGTGCGCGAGGGTGTCTCGGCGACGGACGGCGCGGCCGCGGCGGCGGAGATCAGCGCGAGTGCAGCGGCCACGGCGGCCACGCTCCACACGCGTCGGGTCGGGTGCTTCATGAGCTGTGAAGATCCTTTCGGCGGCCTCGGGACGGGCCGAGAAAAGGTCTATCCGGGCGAGGGTCGTCGACGGTGTGCACTCGGTGAACCGCCTATGAACGCGGGTGCGCCGGGGCGGGAACGCGCACGCGGACCGTGCTGGGGAAGGTGCCCGGCACGCATCCGCGTGAGCGCCTGTCAGGCGGAGTTCTCCCAGGGAGGCGATTCGTCCGCTTCTCGCGGTGGGTGGTCGTTCTCGCAGACGCGGGACGGTGGGGGATCGGGCGGCGACTCTTCGCTGAAGAACACGACCGGCGGCGAGGCGTGGTCGGTGTAGGTGTGTCCGAGCGGGGAGGTCCACGAGATCACGCCGTCATCGAGCAGCGAGACTCGCCAGGCCGTGAACTGTTTCATCGAGTGGTGGCGCTGGCAGAGCGCCTGCAGGTTGTGGGCGGCGGTCGGGCCGCCCTTCGCCCAGTCGACGACGTGGTCGATCTCGCAGCGGATCGCCGGGGTGGTGCAGCCGGGGAAACGGCAGTGCTGGTCTCGCGCCTGCACCCATCGGCGGAGATCCGGCGGGGCGAGGCGCCGATCGCTGGCAAGCACCCGACCGTCGATCGGGTCGGTGAGGATGCGGCGCCACTCGGTGTTGCCGCCGGCCAGGCGCCTGGCGGTGTCGGCGTCGATCGGGGAACGCCCGGCGAGGCCGGAGGCGTTGTCGTCGGCGCCGATGAGCGACAGCGCGGGTACGACGACCTGGATCTGGGCGCGGATCGCGCCCAGTGTTCCCGCGCCGTCGCCGGGGAGGGCGGCATCCGCTCCGGGGTTGCCGGTGAGAAGGAGGTCGGTCATGAGATCGGCGCGCAGCTGATCGGTGGTGCGTGTGTCGGAGGCGAGGGTGAGGTCGGCGGGGTCTGGTTCGCGCCCTGAAGCGCGCGCGTCGCGCACCCGCGCTGCTGCTTGCGCGCGGAGATCGAGCAGGGCGCGGGCCATGCGGGTGGCGCGATCGTAGGCGCCGTCGACGAGCACGGTGGGGGCATCGATGCCGAGGTGGCTCATGCCCTCGCCGAGAGGGGTGATCGACACCCCGCGCCTCTCGCGTGCCTCGAGGTGTCGTTCGGTGAAGGAGCGGGGATGCAGGCGCTGGGCGAGCATCTCGATGGCGCGCTTCGCCCGCCCCGGAGTCTGTGCCTCGCAGTGGGCGAGCGCGTGGGTCTCGAAGGCCGCGCGCGTCTCGGCAGGGAGGATGGTGCCCGCATCCGTGATGGTGCGGACGTGGCCCATGTGGATGCGGCCCGCCTCGAGTGCGGCGAGGGTGCGGGGATAGTCGGTGGTGAGTTCGGCGGCCGCATCCATGCGCCGTTGGACGGCGCGGTCTGAGAGGCGAAGTGCGGCGCCGATCTCGGACGAGACGGCGCGCTCGGCCATGTCGCGGGCGCGCACCTGTGCGGGTGAGGATGCCGCGACTTCGCGTGCCAGTTCTCGCGCGTCGGCGAGTGCCCGCGTCATGCGGGCTTGGGCTGCGGCGAGGGCCGCATCCGCTGCTTCGACGGCGTGCACGACCTCGGCGAACCGCGCATTCTGCGCGTCGCTGAAACCGATCACCTCGTCGCTCGCCATGAGTGCCACCCCTGGTTCGGACGCGCTCACGCGCGGCCTGTGATGCCGGGGCACTCGGCGGGAACAACAGTCGCAGACCAGGTGATCTTCGACCTGTAGAGAGTCTGTCACCGACCTCAGACATCGAGCCGGGTGGCATCTTCTCTGGCCGGAGGCTGCTGCTTCCGACCTGAGATGAGCATCGCATGCACCTCGGACATCGGCCGAGACAGCTGAGGGCCCTCGAAAGAGTGGCCGATGGTGGGGCATAAAGTGGGTCGGTGTGAGGCGACGGCGCAGTACGGCATCGATGAGTGAGCGGGTGTTCGCTGTCGCGGCAGCTCTCGCGCTCACCTCGATGCTGGTGTCGGGTTGCACGGGGGACGGCGAGGCGGGAGCGTTCGCGGCGGAGTTCGGCGACGATCCGGCGGTGGCCTCGGCGGAGCTCGCGAGTCACGACAATCAGCCGTTCACCGGTGGTGTGAGCGGGCAGGTCGTGGCGCGTGAGGGGCTCGCCGATCATGAGGTGTCGGCGCTCGTCGACCGGTTGAGCTCGTACACGCGGGAGAACGGCGAGCGGATGCGGGGGCTGGTGTCGCTGCTCGCGGACGATGTGGAGCTGATCATCACCGGGCATCTCGAGACCGATGCGGCCGCCGTGGGAACGGCGCTCATTCTCCGCGCCGATGAGCGCGTGGTGTCGGCGGAGATCGCGGAGTCGTTCATCGCCCTCGTCGGTGCCGACGTGGGCGCAGCGATCGAGCTGATCCGTAGCCTTCCCAACCTGGTGGCGACGGCTCCGCCCGAGGCGCGATCGGAACTGTTCGTGCGCACGGATGATCGCGTCGTGGATGTCGGGGATGCGCCACCGCGGGTCGCGGGCGCGCTCGCCGCGTGGGACGCCCTCGTCACTGAGGTTCCGCTGGCGGGGATGAGGCTGCGCGACGATGCGCTCGTCATGACGCTGGCGCAGGAGGAGGACTATGCGCGCGCCACAGACCTCGCCGCCGGTCTCGGGAGCGACGACGAGCCGCGGCTGGCGTTCGCGAGCGACCTCATCCGGCTCGGCGAAGCGGACGGCGCCGTTGCCCGCGACCTCATGGGGCGGCTCGATGCCTCCGAGGCGGAGAGCATCGCCTACGTCTGGGAGTCGGGCTCTCGGCTACAGATCGCGGTGACCTCGAAGCGTCACTTGGATGCGGTCGCCCGTTCCGTCACCGCCGCATTGCCCGAGGGAACGACGGAAGCGTGGGTCGTGGTGGATGGTGACCCCGAATCGCGGATCGACCTCGTCGTGCCGTAGGCGCGGTCACTCGTCGTCGCTCGCGCAGGGAGTGGCCGCCGCCTTGACGAAGGCCGTCGTCTGGTAGGCGAACTGATAAACCCAGTCGCCGATGCTGAGGTGCTCATCGACACCGATGACTTGAACGTCGATGTCTGGCGCGCACCGCGCGAAGATGTACCGCGTCCGCGCCACGTGCGGGGTGAACGTGATGACGGCCACCTTGTGCACTTCGTGCGTCCGCGCGTAGTCAACGAGCATGAGTGCCTCGCCCTTGGTGGTGAAGGGCTCGGGATGCTGGCAGACGACTTTCGCACGCGAGCACACCGCCAACTTCGCTGCTGTTCCTTTGGTGAGGGTCGTGGCCGAGGAGACGGAGACGAGCAGAGTCCGAGAAGGGTCGTCTTCCTGCAGCGACTCTGCGCTGGATATGCGCAGCGCTGTCGGAGGGCCGATGACATAGATGAGGTCCGCGTCCTGAGGATCTCCGGCAGGCGGGAAGGCAAAGACGGCCATCGCCGTGACGAGGAGGCCGGTGAAGAGTGTCACCGCAGTCGCCGCCGACCACGCGGCACGGCGGCGACGTGACGCCTCTTTTGGAGCGGCGGGGCGAGATCGAGCTGACCACGTCATGTGGCTCACACTAGGCGGGCGGTTGAACTCCGGCATTCGTGCGCTCGCTGTCGCGTTCCGGCTGGATGCCGCGTACGTGATCCATTGGCTCAGGACGACACACCCTCTGCGATCGTCACGGTCTGCACATTGCGGTCATTGCGTCGCCATGGTTTCAGCTTGAGGGCGTTGCGTTCGATAAGGAACCAGCTTCCTGCGGCCATCACGAGTGTGACGACCATGCTCAACAGGATGTACACGAGTAGTCCCCATTCGTAGACGCGAAGAGAGGCCAGCAGCTGCTGAACCGGGAACGCGTAGATGTATGTGCCGTACGAGAGGTCTTGTTTGAAGCGCAGACGCGGTGACTTCATCAGCGCACCTAGCCCGAAGATGGCATACCCGAGGGGGAGCGCGCCCAGAAGGCGGTAGTCCGGCAAGAACATCGTGGCCGCCGCGAGTACGCCGGCGACCGCCACGAACGGCCACGTGAGGGGGATTCGGTGGGCGTAGACCTGCAGGAGGGCGCCGGCGAGGAACATCACTCCGAATCGGACGGCGGAGACAGCCAAGAAGTTGTCGACGGGTCCGTACGCCGTCGGGATCAACGCGAGCGTTGCAGCGACGAAGAGTGCGGGGATCAACCAACGTTGTCGTAGTAGACCGAGGACGCCGATTGCAAGCACACCGAGGTAGCAGAGAAACTCCCACCAGAGTGTCCAAAGTGATCCGTTCCACGCATCGGTGAACGGAACGGCCACCGGAGTGCCGTCGATTCGCGGCTGGAAGATTCGGAGGGCGGCGTTCTTGACAACGTACCCGACGTTGTCGGGCGAGAGAGCGCCCGCATAGCTGGTCCCTGTGACTGCCATAGTCGCCAGCGGGGCGATTGCGAACGCGGTGACGATTAGGCAGATCCAGAAGGCGGGGAAGATGCGAAGTGCCCGTGCGGTCAGATATCGACCCCACTGCGGATTACGAATCCAGCTGCCCACGATCAAGAAGCCGCTGATCGCGAAGAATCCGTCGACTGCGGTCTCGCCAAGAAATTGGCGCACAGGTTCCCAAGTGATTTCGTGCCCGCTGAGCGGGAATGCGTGCCACACGATAACCAGAAGTGCCAGGGCGAGACGGACCGCATTGAGAGAATTAGCGCGCGGTTCGAACCTCTGGGAAATGGTAGGTCTCGTCACGACGGAAAGCTATCAATGCGCGGTTTCGTCAGTGTGTCGTCGAGATAGCGATCGACGCAACGGGGGCAGCGGTTCGGGGTGTGAAGACGGAATGACTATGCCGACGGCACATCACTGATCGCGAGGTCGCGCTTCTTCTGCGCCGGCACGCCGGCATAGAGCGAATTCGGTTCGCAGTCGTTCGTTACGACTGCGCCCGCCGCCACTACTGTTCCGTCGCCAATGGTCACACCAGGGAGGACGGTCACGTTTGCGCCGATCCACGCGCCGTCGCCGATGACCACGGGAGATGTGATGAGCTTCCCCGCGCGGCCCTGCGCAGAACCGACCTCGTGTGTCGAAGTACTGACTGTGACACGCATTGCAAGATAGGCGCGTCGCCCGATACGAATGTGAGCGTGGGTGGAAAGCATGCATCCAGTATTGATGAACGCGCCTTCCCCAATGGATATGCGCTTGCTTCCGATCCACACGCCAGGCGAGATCTTGCTGTTCTGAACGTCCGCGCCGTAAACACGCAACAAACGCCAGCGAAGTGGCATAGGTAGAAGTGTTGAACTGAGGATTCCGTTCAAGTAGATACTCCGCCATAGCCCAGGCCACCAAGAGCGAAGTCGAGACATGCGCTGCACTTTAGCGGGTGGATGTTTCAGGCAATGAAACGATCGGCGAACTCGTTCACCTCTATTGGGTGGCAGCGTTCAGGCTCTCCGCGATCCGACCCTCGAGCGCCATCAGTTCCATGTCTGGTGCACGTAAATCGTTCCTACTCGCGAACCATGCTGAGGTAGTTCGTGAGGTAGCGGCGTAGCGCTTCGTCGGCGTCGGGCGCGCGGTGGCCGGTGGCGTCGAGCTTGTCGAGGTCGAGGAGACTGTTGGCGGGGCGAGGGGCCACGGGGCCCGCCGCGTTGGCGAAGTAGTCCGCGGTGGTGACGTCGGTGATGCGGGCGGGGTCGTGGCCGGTGTGTTGGAACACGGTGCGGGCGAT
>NZ_BAAGRK010000020.1:0-3351 GCF_054782995.1 Microbacterium neimengense | reverse complement strand
ATTTTAATGCATCGGCAAATGGTTGTAATAAACCATAATATCCTACTCGGTTAGGACCTAACCGTCTTTGCATAGATCCCATAGCTTTTCGTTCTGCAATAGTCATGAAAGCTACAGATAGTAATAATGGTACAATAACAATAAGTACCTCAATAAATGATAATAACATGAGTAAATTATAATACATGAATAATCAATAAATTTTAATTGTAAAAATAGATCCCGGGTCGGCACCGCCGGACCTAATGATCCGGGGCGCCGGCCCCAGGTCTGCTAAGTTAAGGAATAATCATAGGCCCGGAAGGCAAAAGCCCTCCGTACCACTTAGGCCTCGCAAAATTTTGATCGGGCGCAGCTCGATGTGGCTTTTCACTGACCCGTTGTGTATAAAGCGCATTAAGGGTCTTAAAATTTATTGATTATTAATTCTATCGTCATCAAGCTATTAGAGCTTAGTGGATTATTTAGTTGGTTATTCACCACTTGGAAACGGCATGCCGCCCCCACCCCGAAGGGGGTTTATATTAAGTTTAGATTGAATATGTAAAATAGCCCCGGGGCGGCTCGCCGCCCCGGGTCAATCTAATCCGCGGAGTGGCTCCGGTGGCAAAGATTAAGTTTTGGAACAAATATTAACTAATTCGTTTAGTTGGTTTTAGACAAAGAACAATTGGTCCTACCATTGCTAAACATAGAATCATACTCGCAATAATTAAGAATAATGCATGAGATGTATATAATACTTGACCAACACTGTTGATTTGATCCATAGATACAAACACATTATCCCAATTTGAATGGTTAACTGTTAATGTTTCTAAATTATCAGATTTAAATGATAATAAATTAATAGAGTCAAAGATTGAAGGTAAATCAAATTTAGAAATATTTGAGTTAGCTAAACTTAAACCACTTACAAATAAAGTACCTAATACAAAAGCCAATGGGTATGGATTAGAATAATCTTCTGAAGAATCTTGTAATTCAACTAGTTTAATATTTAACATCATAATTACAAATAGGAATAAAATAGCAATTGCTCCTACATACACAATCAGGTATGTAAGACCAATAAAATTGATACCTAATAAAATTAAATAACAAGCTACATTAACAAAAGTAGAAATTAAAAATAAAACTGAAATTACAGGGTTTCGCGATGTAATAACTAAAATACCTGATAATACTGAACCAAAAGCCAACAGATCTAATAGAATTGCGTTCATGTAAATTAAAAAGTCCCTATTAAATTAGGGCTTATTAATAATTTTTAGTCCGGACATATATAAAAAGCCTGAAGTATACATTATTCAGGTAATACCTATTTAAAAGCATACCTCAGGCTAAGTATATGATATTACCACAAAAATTTGGCATTCTATACTATAAAATTTTCATTGGGGGCGACAAAGTCGCCCCCACTTGTGGAGCCGAGGCCAAATTATTAAATTCACTTTTAAGACCACCTGCCTTTGGCAGGGGTCTCGGCAAAGCCGAGTTTCCTGTATAAATAAGAATATTTTGTATAAATAATTAATTAAATATTTCAAAGCCCCTGGGGACGGGTTTACCCCGGACCTGGGGCCCGGGGCGAACCCGCCCCGGGGTGGCAAACCACTTTAAAGCTAATTACATTTAATTAATTTTATATATTATAAGACTGCGACCGCGTTCTGCGGTCGTTATCAACAGGGGCCTGTAGGGCCCCAGCTGACTGTTCAGAAATTGATTAAATCAAGTTTACTTGACTTAAAAGCTTACTTAGTCTATACCACATTTTATGGGAATTATATAGTGAAATAAAAATTATATAAGTCCCCGGAACCGGCATCGCCGGACCTAAGATCCAGGGCGCCAGCATAAAATTTTGGCGTACGGTGCCGCAAAATTTTAAAGCGGGGCTAATAATACAACCCGCAAAGCGGGTCTTTACTTTAGCTCCGCGTTTTAACGCGGGTCGTTTATCCCGGGCCGCCTTTGGGCGGCCCGGAACTTTAGGGGTTTAATTTACCCCTGTAAATATATTAAGTGTTAAAAATTTATATAGCCGTTAAGAGGAATCGAACCTCTATACATAAATTAACAGTTTACCGTTCTACCTTTGAACTATAACAGCATTAATTTTTCAGCCTTAAACCCGTAGGGCTTAAGGTAAAAATTCTGAGAGTGCTTCGTGTTCCGATTTTAAAAAAAGCATAACCCCTCGATAAAATTAATTATTACAAATAATGTTTACCTTTATGTTATTAATTAATTAAATCAGAGCAAAGTAATTTTACCCAAAAATTTTTACCCCAAGAAGTAAATTTATTTTTTGACCAAATATTTCGATCATTTGCTCAGAGATATATTTATTAGTCTGCCGGGTCCCGTTAAAAATTTTGCGACATGTTACGCCAAAATTTTACGGGCCCCTACTGACCACCCCACGCTACGCGCGGGGTAGTCTTGGAATTAACATTGTCAGTTCGGGACGTTTGCTCCGAGAAATATATATTATATAAGTAACAATAAACTTCGGGCTTTTTAAAAGTTCACAGGGGTTATCCCTTAAATGGTAGAGGGCTCGTTTTGCATACGAGTAGTCCGAGTTCGAGTCTCGGTAACTCCAATTTTTAACCAACAAATATTATACCCAGTTAAAAATATAAATTTTTCTAATAAAACTACCCCGAGGCTTTCGTTTTTAAAAGCCCCCGTTTAAAAAAACGGGGGCGTCGGGCGGCTTCGCCGCCCGCCGGCCCCCGGGGCCGGCACCGCCGGACCTGGGGGTCCGGGGCGCTAGCCCCGGGGTAAAAGCTTGTCCCCCAAATTAGGGGTTGTATAGACATTTTATTAAACAATCAGGTTGTAGCCTAATCTGGTAAGGCATTTACTTTGGGTGTAAAATAGTGTAAGTTCAAATCTTACCAACCTGATATTTTTATATCCCGGGGCGCAACGCCCCTGGGGCTAATATATTGAGAGTGAGGAAAGACTTCGTCTTTTCCTCACAACAACTGTTACGCGGTTATGTTTGGTATAAATTTTATATTTACTCGCCCCAGGTTTCGATCCTGGATTTGGGTATTAGAAGTACTCTGTTCTTCCTTTGAACTAGGCAAGCTATAAATAAATTATTACTTATCTTATAGCTTAGCTCTATAAGATTTATAATTATCAAAATAGTTGTTAGCAGAGTCACCAACGTCCTGGGCAAATACTATTAATATTAGCCCCAAGGCGTTGTGCCTCGGACCCCCAAATCCGGCGATACCAGATTTGGGGGCTTCTAAAATAAAAGAAAGATCGTACCACACTTAAGGCGTGGTTAGGTCAATAAAAAACTTATGGTTCTTATTATATTTCGAG
>NZ_BAAGRK010000019.1:0-10790 GCF_054782995.1 Microbacterium neimengense | reverse complement strand
TATTAGGTAATATAAAATATTACATCTATAATATCTATTGTAATAATTCTATATAGTTATTATTAATAATATTATATATATGCTATATATAATCATAAAATATAGAAATAGTATGTATTAATATCTATATAATTATATTTGAATATAAGTAGTATTTTAGTTAAATTTCATTTGGGTTTCTTTTAATAATAATATAATAGTCTTGCTTATATATAAATAAGATAAGATAGATATTATAAAAATAAAGTTATAAATATATAAGTATGAATGAATTATGACAATATGTCATACAATAAGCATCAATAAGATGTGAAGTTCTTTGATAGAGAAAGAACATAATAGTAAGTGTTTAATCATGACACCACCGGATGGGTATCTAAGTATTTTAACACATGCAAGTCAGAAATGGCGAACTGGTCAGTAACAGGTGAGTTGATACCGTTTTTTAAACGATTCACTTGCCTCTCAGCAGGTAGTTGGTAGGATAATAGCTTACCAAGCCAATGACGAGTAGGGAGAGTGAAAGCTTGATTCCCGACACTGGAAATGAAAAAGTCCAGAGCATAGATTATGTGCAGCAGTGGAGAATATTGGTCAATGCACGAAAGTGTGAACCAGTAACTTAGAGTTAAAAGTCATTTTCTGATATCAGAAGATTTACTTTTGAATAAGTATAATAAATGATGATTATTATACCGAATAGTCCAGTCTAATCTCCGTGCCAGCAGTCGCGGTAATACGGAATCGGGCAACCCATCGGAGTTTTGAATAGGTGTACAGGGTACGTAGCTTGATCATATTATTGATCTAGAGTCATATAGGGGTAGAACCAACACTTGGAGGAGGGCTAATATTCTTTGATACCAAGGGGTGTACTAAAGGCGTAAGCATTCTACTAAGTATTGACTGACTGTAAGGTACGAAAGCAAGAGCATGGAACCGGATTCGATACCCGGATACTTCTTGCCGTAAACGATGCAGACTATGAGATCAGTGGATTAACTATTGGTTTTCGTTGCTAACGCTAAAGTCTGCCACCTGCATAGTACAGTCGAAAGACCGAAACGTCAATGATTAGACCGTTCTTAGGCACATGGAGTGAAGCATGCCGTTTAATCCGATAGCCCGCGTAAAATCTTACCACTTCTTGCATCTTAGACAGGTGTTGCATGGCTGTCGTCAGTTAGTGTTCGTGAGACCTATGGTTGATTCCGTATAACTAACGCAATCCTCGCTATGAATCTATATGTTTTATAGTCTAGATTTTATAAGAATCTAGTTTAGGAGGACTATGACAAGTCTTCATGACCCTTATGGAGTGGGCTACACGCGTGCCACTAGAATATCGACAGTATGATGCAATTCTGAAAAGAGGAGCTAACCATCAACCGATATTAATGTACGAATTAAAGGCTGGAACTCGCCTTTATGAAGTAGGAATTCCGAGTAATCGCGCATCAGCACGGCGCGGTGAAGTATACCTCTAAGCGGGTACTAATTGCTCATCACGGGGGGAGAGACACTACTCATTGAAGATGTTTTGAATTATCTAAAAAGATATTCAAGTTTCGAGATGAAGAGCGTTGATTTCTCTGAAGTTGAAACATAGTAGCCGTAAGGGAACTTGCGGCTGAATGATAAAATCTAATTAATCCCCTTATACGATAATTATGTCGAATACTATGTACTATTTTAACTACATAGCTTTAAAGAACAACTACTTTATATATTCAGTCATCATGACACACTTTATTACATCTCCACTAGAACAATTCGAAGTGGTACCTTTCCTTAGTGTTTCAGCACCTATTATTGGTGACTTTAACCTTTCACTAACAAATCTAGGTCTATACGCTATTATTACTGTATTCCTAGTACTAGGTCTACATATTATGGGTAACAATTCATATTCTCTTGTACCTAGCGCATGGAGTATTTCACTAGAAAGTGCTTACGCATCAATCCACGGTATGGTACGAGACCAAATTGGTTCAGCAAACGAAATTTACATGCCATTTATTTACAGCCTGTTCTTCTTCATTCTAATTGCTAACCTAAACGGTAATGTACCTTATGCATTTACAATTACAACATCAGTTATGGTTGCTATTGGTCTATCTGTATTCATCTTCATTGGTGTAACTATTCTTGGACTATATACACACGGTCTGCATTTCTTTGCTTTCTTTATTCCATCAGGTACACCTCTAGGACTAGTACCTCTACTAGTACTGATTGAACTAATTTCATATTTTGCTCGGTCAGTATCACTAGGTATCCGGCTATTCGCAAATATGACAGCTGGACACACACTACTAAAGATTCTATCAACATTCCTAACACAACTATTTACATCAAGTATTCTAGTTGCTGTTGTAACACTAATTCCATTTGCAATCTTTGTAGGTCTAGTTGGTCTAGAAATTGCTGTATCTCTAATCCAAGCATTTGTCTTTTGTATTCTTACATGTAGCTATATCAAGGATGCCATTGAACTACACTAATAACAATTCACCTTATACTCCCCATTTATAATATAAGTAAGATAATTTATTTATCAAAAGCTAATAGCTATTACTTTAGTAGTAGCCTAACAATTAAATATACACAAAACATGGCAGCAGCAAAGTTTATCGGAGCAGGACTAGCAGCAATCGGACTATCAGGAGCTGGAGTTGGTATTGGATCAATCTTCTCATCTCTAATCGCATCAGTAGCTCGAAACCCAGCACTACGAGGTCAACTATTTACTTACGCAATTCTAGGATTCGCTCTAGCAGAAGCGACCGGGCTATTTGCACTTATGATCAGTTTCCTAGTACTTTACTCATAATATACAGGATCATCATTAACAATAATCCCCTAAGAGGAACGGTAAAATATAAATAATTTCGTATAAGTGTAGGTGCAGAGATTACCCAATGATTATAATCAAATTATAATTATATATGAACTATATATATATGTATATAATTTAATAATAGGACTATAAGGACTATTTCATGGTTTATCCATGGCTACCCGTTGGCTTTTCTCAACCAACGCTAAGGATATTGGAACACTGTATCTGATCTTCGCTATCTTTACTGGTCTTCTAGGTACAGCTTTCTCTGTTCTTATCCGACTTGAACTGTCTGGAGCTGGTAACCAATTTCTAAACGGTGACCACCAACTATACAATGTAATCGCTACATCTCACGGTATTTTCATGATTTACTTCATGGTAGTACCTGCTATGGCTGGATTTGGTAACTATATGGTTCCTGTTCTTATTGGTGCTCCTGATATGGCTTTTCCACGACTGAATAATGTATCATTCTGGATTCTTCCTCCTGCTATTGTTCTTATCGTTTCAAGTGTATTCGTAGAACAAGGTATGGGTACAGGTTGGACTCTTTACATGCCTATTACAGGTGTACAATCTCACTCAGGTGGATCAGTAGATCTAGCTATTTTCTCACTACACCTTTCAGGTATCTCATCAATGCTAGGTGCTATGAACATTATCACTACTATTATTAACATGCGAGCTCCTGGTATGACACTACACAAGATGCCTCTATTTGTATGGGCTATGCTATTCCAATCAATTATCATTATCCTATGTATCCCAGTTCTAGCTGGTGCACTAACAATGATTATTACAGATCGAAACTTCAACACATCATTCTACGACCCTGCTGGTGGTGGTGACCCAGTTCTATATGAACACCTCTTTTGGTTCTTTGGACACCCTGAGGTATATCTAATGATCATTCCAGGTTTTGGTATGATTTCACACATTATCTCAACATTTTCACAAAAGCCTATTTTTGGCTACCTCGGGATGGTATATGCTATTGCATCTATTGGTATTCTAGGATTTATTGTATGGAGTCACCATATGTACGCAGTAGGTCTTGACGTTGATACTCGAGCTTACTTTACAGCAGCTTCTATGATCATCGCAGTACCAACAGGTATTAAGGTATTCTCATGGCTAAACGAAGTGCTAGGCCCACTTCATATACTGGCCAACTATATTATTACTGTTTTTAATATTATCACAGTACCTCTTAGCTATCTATACCCTCGTGCGACCAAGTATAAGATTCTACCTAATAATACTTGTACTAGTATTGTACCATATGGTACCAATCATGGTTCGACTGTAGGGTACCCTCAATTCAATATTATTATTCGAAATATGGTAGGTATCCCTTTCAATACTCTTTGTATTCTGGTTGGCATGATCCTTTCTGATGCTTGGATGATGAAGCACAAGCAGGGTAACTCTAATGCTCGACTAGCAATCAAGCAGTCCATTCATAATTTTGGCTTTATCTGGCATTGTTTTCAGGTGCTAGCTCATTATTGCTCAAGTATGCCCTCTCTGGTACAATCGACTCTTCCTTCTGGTATTCACTATGGAGTTAGTGTTGTGACACGAACTCTACCTTGCTTTACTATTCTTTATCATATGTTCCATACTAATGGTGTGAAGACTATTCCTATGGATATCTTCGACTATCTTACTCCACCATGTCTTGCTTTTTGGATCATGGGAGATGGAACTATGGCTAATGGTGGAGGGCTTTATCTACACACACAATCCTTTACACTAGAAGAGAATATTCGACTACTTAATGCACTAATTATTAAGTATGACATTAAGGGGGCACTACATAAGGCGGAAGGACGTCATATTATCTATATTACAGTTCCCTCTATGCGGAAGCTATATCCTATTCTAGCACCGCATATGCATCCTTCAATGATGTACAAGATTTTTAAGAGTATCAAGTAATAATCAAGTAATAATATAGCGGGGCAAATTCGAGAGAACTCCTATATATGGAATAAGTAACATATATAGGACAATCGTCGAACTAAATCATTAATTGGAAACGGCTAATGTAAAAGCGTAGAGACTATACGCCCCAGGTCAACCTAAGTATTAATTAATATACGGTGATCTAAGACATAGTCCACTCCTTTAAGCAATTAAAGGTAGACTCTTTTAGCCTAGATCTGAAATGATCGAAGAAAGAGTAGGAGCAACGGCATACGGTGGATCTATCCGATATACAGCACCTATGCTATTCGGACTAGGATTTGTAGCTCTATTTACAATTGGAGGACTAACAGGAGTAGTACTAGCAAACGCTTCAATGGACGTAGCAATGCATGATACCTACTATGTAGTGGCCCATTTCCACTACGTACTTTCAATGGGTGCTGTGTTCTCTATCTTCGCTGGATTCTACTACTGGGCACCTAAGATCTTCGGTAAGATGTACAACGAACGACTAGCACAAATCCACTTCTGGACTCTATTCATTGGTGTAAATACTACATTCATGCCACAACACTTCCTAGGACTAGCTGGAATGCCTCGACGAATTCCTGACTATCCTGATGCTTACGAAGGATGGAACTACATTAGCTCTATTGGATCAATGATTTCAGTTGTAGCTACAGTTCTATTTCTATACGTAATTTACGATATGCTAGTATCACAACCAGTTGCATCTATGAACCCCTGGGGAACACCAGGATACTTTATGAGCACACCATCATATCTAACAGAATCTTCATACAGTACATCTCTAGAATGGACAATCCCAAGTCCAACACCATACCACGCATATCTTATGATGCCTGTACAATCATAATAATATTATTATATATTACAATTCTCCTTACGCATAATCATATTTATACTATTTAAATATGATATATATGCAGCTCCATAGAGCACAAATAACAAATAATAATCATGCCTCAACTAACAGCATACTTCTGGGTAAACCAAATTACATTCGGACTACTTGGACTAGCAGTTATTACATATGTAATGTCAGTATACGTACTACCTTACTTCGTACAACTATTTGTAACACGAGTATACATTACAAAGCTATAATACTATTACATATAACTCCCCACATAGTTATGGATATAATAATACCATAAAGAATTATATAAGCATAATCGATTATCTACATGATTACCCATATTTATAGCGAACGTGTTGAAATTGGTAGACAAGTCCGTTTTAGGTACGGTTGCCTCAGGGTGTAGGAGTTCGAGTCTCCTCGTTCGTAAAAAAAAGTAAAAATAATATAACATAAAAAATGTGGAAGTCGCCTTTCGTATAATGGTCAGTACTACTGTCTTCGAAACAGTCAATATAGGTTCGAATCCTATAGGGCGTTAAAAATATATTATAAGTAGTATAATAATGATAATTTATAAAGCGAGTATAGTATAATTGGTAATACCTTCGCCTTCCAAGCGAATTTTTTCAGTTCGAGTCTGAATACTCGTATAATTAGAATAGATGAAAACAATTAAAATTATAGTGAATTAATAACAGGGATGCTAGTAACTAGTCTATTTATTATTATGATGGCCGTAGCGCTATCTAATACATCTATTAATCCTATTCTACTAACTCGGATGTGTTCACTAGTTCTACTTTACACTGCAGCACTATCATATAATGCTCTAGATCTTCAAGGTATTGGAGAAGGTGTAAGTATTTACAGTGGTCTATTCCAGGTAACATCAGTGTCTCAATCGGCTGACACATTTATCTTTGTTATTGGTGCTATGATTCTTCTACCATGGGCTCCTGTAACAAGTAATCTACAATCACGATCTACAGTATTTACAGCAGTACCAACTATTACAACATATCCTATTATTATTCTATTTACAACTTGTGGTGCTTCATTCCTAGTCTCAAGTGCAGATCTAGTATCAGTATATCTAAGTATTGAACTACAATCATTTGCAGTATATATTCTAGCTACTCTTTATCGAGATTCAGATTCTGCTACAGCAGCTGGTCTAAAGTATTTCCTACTAGGAGGACTATCATCAGCTCTAATTCTACTAGGATCAGCACTAATTTATGGATATACAGGTCTAACAAATCTAGAAAATATTTATACACTACTATCAGTATCAGAAACAAATGAAATGAATCTATGTGCTATTGGTCTATTTATTTTTGTTATTGGTTTCCTATTTAAGATTTCAGCTGCTCCATTCCATAATTGGGCTCCTGATGTATATGATGGAGTACCAACAATTGTGACAACATGGCTAACAATTATGCCAAAGCTATCAATTCTAATTCTACTACTTGAAGTACAAGCAGGTGTAGGACAATCATTTACAGTATGGACAAATCTGCTACTAGTATCATCACTACTATCACTAGTAATTGGTACTGTAGTAGGACTAGCACAAACACGAATCAAGCGACTACTAGCCTATAGTACAATTTCACATGTAGGATTTCTACTACTAGCACTAGGAGTAAATACAGAAGAATCAATTGAATCATTCCTATTTTATCTAGTACAATATAGTATCACAAATCTAAATGCATTTATGATTATTCTAGCATTTGGATATGTTATGCATTCATCAGTATCTCGATCATCAGGACAAAATACTGATCTACAACTTATTATTGAACTAGCTGGACAATTCCGATCTAATCCTATTCTAGGACTATCTCTAACTGTTTGTCTATTTTCAATGGCAGGAGTACCACCACTAATGGGATTCTTTGCAAAGCAAACAGTACTATATTCAGCTACACATAGTGGATATTATTTCCTATCAATTGTAGCAATTCTAGTATCAGTAGTAAGTGCTTATTATTATCTTAAGATTGTACGAGTAATTCACTTTGATTCACCATCATCTGAAATTCTAACAGTGTCATCACCAGAACAAAAGCTATCATCAGTACATAGCTTTGCAATTGCAACACTAACTATGATTATCGCCCTATTTGCGGTATATCCAGATCTAATTCTAAATAGCACAACTCTACTGGCTCTAACACTATATGGATATTAATGTCAGGTATTACTATTCTATTTATTTTTGTACCTATTCTTGTTGCTATTCTACTTATGGCTAATATTCTACTAGCACCTAGTCGACCTTATTCTGAAAAGGTAAGTGTTTATGAATGTGGTTTTGATGGACTTCTAGGTCAAACACGAGCACCATTTAGTATTCAATATTACCTAGTAGGTATTCTATTTATGCTGTTTGACATCGAGATCCTACTATTCTACCCTATTGCAGTAACTATGAGTAATCTAACTCTAATGGGTTATTGGGTAGCTATGCTATTCTCATTTGTTCTGACAATGGGATTTATTGTAGAAATTAGTGCGGGAGTCCTATACTTTACAGACCAACGATCTTCTATTTCAGTAACAAAGAAGTAACTCCCCTCAGGAAATATAGAAATATTTTTGATATAAGTGTATAAAAGAAGTTAATTAATTAATTAAAAGGAATTAGGTCAGTGGTTAGACCCCCATTCTTACACAATGGTAGCAGTTGTTCGATTCAACTATTCCTTAAAGTAATTCTAATAAAATGATTAAGGATTACCCAAATGAATAATAGTTACCACAATTAATATATAATGTATAATAATAAACGTGGTATGGATGATAGATATCATAAGTCTAAAACATGACTTTCTCACTTTGGTCAACATTTGTACAATGTGATGCAGCAGAACCATGGCAAATTGGTTTCCAGGACGGTGCTAGCCCTACATTTGAAGGTATCACAGAACTACACAATGCAATTTTCTTCTACCTTGTACTAATCTTTATCGGTGTAATGTGGGTAATTGGATCAGTAGTAATTAACTACAGTAGTACATCAAACCCTATTTCACACAAGTACTCTAACCACGGTACACTAATCGAACTAGTATGGACTATTACTCCAGCTCTAATTCTAATTGCAATTGCTTTCCCATCATTCAAGCTACTTTACCTAATGGATGATGTTATTTCACCTGCTATGACTATTAAGGCAGTAGGACACCAATGGTATTGGTCATACGAATACAGTGATTTTGTAAATGAAGATGGGGAATCAATCGAATTCGATAGCTATATGATTCCAGATTCAGATCTAGAAGATGGACAACTTCGACTTCTAGATGTTGATAATCGAGTAGTACTACCAGTTGATACACATGTACGATTTGTAGTAACAGGGGCAGACGTAATCCATGACTTTGCCGTACCATCTCTAGGACTAAAGATTGATTGTACTCCAGGTCGACTGAACCAAGTATCCGTTATTACAGAACGAGAAGGAGTTTATTACGGACAATGTTCTGAACTTTGTGGTGTAATGCACGGATTCATGCCTATTGCAGTAGAAGCAGTATCACTTGATAAGTATCTAAGCTGGCTAGATTCACAATCATAATAATAATATCTAGAAACATAATAGACTCTATAATGTATATATATATATCATTGTATTGAGTACCTCTGATTAAAAATATCATAAAAAATGGCTATTCTAACATCACTATATAATCTTCTAGAAGTTCTTATTGTGCTTGTACCTATTCTTCTAGCCGTTGCTTTCATGACTATTATTGAACGAAAGGTTCTTGCTGCTATGCAACGACGAGTAGGACCTAATAAGGTAGGTTATTATGGAGTTCTACAACCGTTAAAAAATTTTTTATATAAAAAAGGCGAGCGGCTTTATCTCGTAAGAGGTGAATGAAAACAGAACTATATGCTGGAAAGTACTATGGAGGCTGTACTATATTAAAATAGTGACAATCAGTTTTTCAGTTATGTATAATCAGCAGGAAACCAAAGTATATTAGTATACAAGTAGGATCCTCAACGATCACACGTTCTGCATCCTATACAATAGGATGGTGATATGATCTAAATAAATGTCGTAAATATTCTAGTTATTCTAGTCGTTATTGTATCTCTGACCATAAGTAGTGATTATATTCTAATGTGTATAGTTATCCCATTTAGTGTTGCAGAATCTTATGTACTTTACACGCATATTATTCGATATAAGACTTGGTCTTATATCAATCGTAAGAAGAAGCATGTAGCTGTAGACCATTGTTCAAATGTGCCTGACAATATCAATGCTTTTTATAAGAAGTGGTGAGGTACAAGTGATGTTTATAAGATCACTTTTCTCCCTTTTCGACTTTTCACATATTATGGTTCATCTGTAAATATGGGTCAACGGATAAAGTACCATTATTACAATACACCTAAGGGTAATAATTTTCTAGCTCTATTCCTAAAGACTTTCGGATGGCATAATTTTTCTATTACTGTGGTTGAAACATGTTCTCGTGAACAAATTGTAGCACGAGAAAATTGGTATCTTTATACATTTAAGCCGCTTCTTAATGTTATAATGACAGCTAACCCACGAGACATCCTAGGTCTATCTGTTCTTACTCGATCTAAGATTAGTCTAGCACTAACAGGTCGAAAGGATTCTGACAGTACACGTGCTCGAAAGAGTGTAGGCAAGATTGGGCCTAAGAATCATAATTATGGTACTGGTCCAAGCAAGGCTACGCTAGATGCAGCAGCAGAAATGAATGGGAAGACGGTATATGTTTACACAGAAAACTCTTTTACACTAGTAACAGGTGCTCCTTTCCGAAGTATCCGACTAGCTGCAAAGACAATGGGGATCGGAGCTACTACACTAACTACAAAGCTAGATACAAACAAAGCTTACAAGGGTTATTATTACTACACGAGCCTACGACAACAACCCTAATATTTTTTTTTTAAGTCGCTGATGCTCTAAAGCTAGTAGTAAAGGAAACAGTAATTCCTGCTCATGCTACGGTAAGTCTATTTTATCTAGCTCCTATTATTACACTAGTATTTAGTCTACTAGGATGGGCTGTTATTCCATTTGGTGCTGGACTAACTATTTTTGATTTTTCAATGGGAATTCTATAT
>NZ_BAAGRK010000017.1:0-5940 GCF_054782995.1 Microbacterium neimengense | reverse complement strand
AATAATCCATATAAAATATAGGGGGGCCCAATTTAATAATTAAATTGAACCCGTTTACAATAATGAATATTACACAAATTAATTTGTGTAATTAGATTCGTTATTACTGACACAGATTACGCTGCGTATAGTAATAGGAATGCCATCATTAATGCGAATAGACCAATTGCTTCTGTTAAAGCGAACCCAAGAATTGTGTAAGAGAATAATTGAGGTCGTAGAGAAGGGTTTCGAGAAGTAGAGTTAATTAAAGCTGCGAATACTAATCCAACTCCAACTCCAGCTCCTGCTAGTCCAATAGTCGCTAATCCTGCTCCTAAAATTTTAGCTGCTGCTACCATAATTTTTTATTTATCCAGCCAAAGGCTAGTTAAGATAAAACATTTGTGAAAGATATGGATTTAATCCATTGAGAATTTACCAAATGGCATTCGAGCCATTAAACGGTCCGAATTATATTGCCTATTATCATTACTTATATAAATTTGGCCAGGGTAAAGTTTATCCCGGACCTTTTTACCACTTAAGTGATGGTGAATATAATTTGATGTAAATATTAACCCCAATCGGAATCGAACCGATATTCCCACAGTGAAGTTGTGGTGTCTTAACCATTGTACCATGAGGTCTATAAGGGCCAAAACCCCAATTTTTATCAAAATTTGATTAATTTTCTTTCTTTTATACAAATACCCGGTTTAATCGTTTTGCGGCATGGTACGCCAAAATTTTATAGGCATACCATGCCGCCGGCTGGGACGACATCAAACATATTTAGGCTCACTAAGCGCCAATCATTGTCTAAAGTTCTTTCACCGGGGTTGATTTAAATTAATTATTAATTTTTGGACCTTGAGTCAGGGCCGCCGGTCTTAGGATTAAATAACTCCATAGACCCCGGGGCCGGCACCGCCTCTTACCTCTTGGGGTTAAGACAAGTCCTAAGCCCCGGCGGGGCTAAATAATATAATTATTATTAAGGTTATTAGGTAGGGGGGTGGTAATTTATTTAATTAATTTGAAAGTTTTAAGGATAAGCCACGCGGACTGTGTCCGTTGCTCAGGAGCGGCATAGCCACTCATCCTAAAAAGGAGCCCCAAAATTGGGTTAAAACTAAATATTATTATTTAGTAGACACTGCTTTATTTTCATCTGCAGCTAAATCCATTAAAGTATTTTCAACAATACCTACAGCTGGAACGATAATTAAGAACCAACCGAAATAGAATGCTGTTGCAAATTGTCCTAAAGTAATGAATGGCTCTTCTACATGTTGTCCTCCACACCATAATAAGATTAAGAAATCTACTACGAATAACCAGAAAGCAAATTTCATTAATGGTCGGAATGCAGAACCTCTAACTCTTGAAGTATCTAATACAGGCATAGCTAAAAGAATTAATAAAGCTCCTAACATTGCAATTACTCCTCCTAATTTATTAGGAATAGATCGTAAAATAGCGTAGAAAGGTAATAGATACCACTCAGGTACAATAGATGCTGGAGTTTGCATTGGGTTAGCTGGGATATAATTATCAGGATGACCCATTTTATTAGGTGCATAGAATAAGAATAAAGCTAACACTAAGAAGAATAAGAAAATAGTTACTAAATCTTTAAATGAGTAATAAGGATGCATGTAAAGTCTATCAGCATTTGCTGTAATTCCTAGAGGGTTACTTGATCCGTGCTCATGTAAAGTTAATAAATGCATAACTGCTAATGCAGCTAGAATGAAAGGTAATAAGTAGTGAAGACTGAAGAATCGGTTTAAAGTTGCATTATCTACACTGAAACCTCCCCAAATGAATTCTACAATATCTTTACCAATCCAAGGAACGGCAGATACTAAATTAGTAATTACAGTTGCTCCCCATAAAGACATTTGTCCCCAAGGTAAAACGTAACCTAAGAATCCAGTAACAATCATTAAAATTAAGATAATAACACCAATACTCCATGGTAAAACTCGAGGAGCTTTGTATGAACCGTAGTATAATCCTCTACCAATATGTAAATATACAAATAAGAAGAAGAATGATGCAGTATTAGCATGAAGATATCTAATCATCCATCCGTAGTTAACATCTCTCATAATATGTTCTACACTAATAAAAGCTAGATCGATATTAGGTGTGTAATGCATAGCTAAAGTTACTCCAGTTACAATTTGGATACCTAAACATAAAGCTAGTAAAGATCCAAAATTCCAAGCATAATTAAGATTAGAAGGTTGAGGTGAATCAATAACGTAACTATTTGCAAGACTTAAAAGGGAATGACTCTTTAGTAATTTCATTAAAAATAAAATTAATTTAGGCTGATAAGAGGAGTTACCTCAATTTATCGAAAATTCCATTACAAAAAATTATCCTCCCCGTAAAATTTTGGCGTACGGTGCCGCAAAATTTTAAAGCGGCACCACCACCCTAAGGTGTGGTGTCGCCTGCAGGGGGCTAAAGTTTATGTCCTGAATTAACCGGACTAAAAATTATTGTAATAAATTAAGATATCCCGCGCGTAGCACAGGGTTCTTAGATTTTTTGTAATAAAAACATGTAAAATGCAAAACTCGAAGCCGAGAATAGGCTCCAGAGGTCTACAAGCCAAAAAATTGGCCTGAAGCCCTTAAAATATATAGCTAAAAATAAATAAAATTATTCTTTAACAAAATTAAATTTGAGTTTTAAATATTACTATTATAATGAGATCATATAATCTACACTTATTTTGTAAGCCCCCGGGGCCGGCACCGCCGGACCTGGGGGTCCGGGGCGCCAGCCCCGGGGTGTAACTAAAAATGTCATCATTTAATAATATTTTTTCTAAATGACAAAGCCTAAGTTTATCTTTGGTACGGTCTAGCTCCCGCGCTTCGCGCGAAGAACCTAATTTTGTGGTATAAATTTTTAATTCTTACTTATAAAGTTTGACTTTATGTTAAAAACCTTTATTTGTTGAAAGGGGTGGTTTTATTAATAATTAGATAAATATTTATTGAATAAGCACACGGGTGTACCGTTTGGGACCCCGTGGGCTCAAGGGGCTTTGCCCCCGGGGTTTAAAATTATCCTCCCCACCAGTATACACTAATGAATAAGAATAGCCAAACTACATCAACGAAATGCCAATATAAAATAGCTTGCTCGAATCCTAAATGGTGGTGATCAGTTAAGTGGTATGATAAAACTCGGAATAATCCTACAGTTAAGAAAATTGTACCTACAATAACGTGGATACCATGGAATCCAGTAGCCATGTAGAATGTAGATCCATAAACACCATCACTGAATGTGAATGGAGCGTTATAGTACTCAAATGCTTGGAAACCAGTGAAAACTGTTGCTAAAGCAACAGTTGCGATTAAACCGTAAATAACTCCTGCTCGGTTACCTTGGATTAGGCTATGGTGAGCGTAAGTTACAGTAGCACCTGAAGAAAGTAAAATTACTGTATTTAGTAATGGAACCTCCCAAGGGTTTAAAGTCTCAATACCAGCTGGAGGCCAGTGAGCTCCTAATTCTACAGTAGGGGCTAATGAAGAATGGAAGAATGCCCAGAAAATACTAATAAAGAAGAATACTTCAGAAACTACAAATAAAACAAAACCTAAGCTTAATCCTTTTTGTACTGCAAAAGTATGATGACCTTGGAAAGTACCTTCTCTAGAAATATCTTTAAACCATAATGTCATAGTAGAAACTAGAGAGATAAATCCAAGAGTTAATAAGAATAAACCATTAGGGTATCCTTGGAATGTCATTACTCCTGATAGAGTAACTACTAATAAAGAAAATGATACAGCAATTGGCCAAGGCGAAGCTTCAACTAAATGAAATGGATGCGCTTGAACTGATCTGTTCATAAATTTCGTTGTCATACTGTATATGTGATTCCTATAATACATTTCTTGAGGTCTAAAGCAAGGAAAAACAAAGTCCCGGGGCGGCTCGCCGCCCCTGGCCCACGGGTCAGGGGCCGAGCCCTGCCCCGGGGTTTTCCTCGCAATGACTGCTACGCAATATTCGCTCAAGAAAAGTCAATTAATAATTATTGAAATAGTAATATATTTCTTTTTAATACCCTGAGCCTATTGAACAAATTAGTTATTCGATAAGTCTCAGCCTGAATAAGCTCCGTGCTAAAATGCGGGAAGCTAGGAGGCTTACTTAAATTTTACCCAAAACTATGCCTTGAAACTAAAGTAAAAACCAAAAATTTTGGTAAAGCCATATTGTGTGTTAAGCGCAAAAAATAAGTGGGAAATAAGTTAAATTTTGGTAATAGCAAGCTGCCCAAGCTTAAATGCTTGCAAGCATTTTAAGTAAATAATAAATTAATTTTCCTTGGGTTCTAACATACTTATTTACCGATATAAACCGGAGCTAATTTATTAGCATTTAACCTTTACTTTTAGCCTCCGACCTGTAAGGTCGGGAAACAAAAGAAAGGTGAGCTTAGCCTGTTCCAGTTTTTAAACCGCCCCCGTTTTTTAAACGGGGCCGGTTTAAAATTTTGCGGCACCGTACGCCAAAATTTTATGCAGGGCTCGGCCCTGACCCGTGGGCCAGGGGCGACTCGCCGCCCCGGGATATTTTTCGGTACGAACGTCTTGTATTTTAAATCAAAAATATTTGCTTATAATATAAATATAGGTTATCCCCATATTCATTATTTATTGCCCCATCTGTGAAGTAGTAGTATCGTGCGCCCAGCCAAAGATTTTATTAGGTCCCGTTTTAAAAAAACGGGACCGCTTTAAAATTTTGCGGCACCGTACGCCAAAATTTTACGGGCGGCTGCGCCGCCCGCCGGCCCCGGGGTCCAATATTTTATTTTTGAAGCCCCGCGCTTTGCGTGGGCCAAACAGGCGAGATAACCACGCCGGGCTGCGCTCGATAAAAATTTTGCGGCACCGTACGCCAAAATTTTACGGGGCCCAAGTGATACGAAAGGGTAGAAACCCTAAGATCCCCGCGCTCTGCGCGGGTTTCTATACCCCGGGTCGCAAGCGACCCGGGGGTTTCGGGCTTAAATGAATAGAGTGGGACTCGAACCCACAAGGATTATTATATCCATAGTTTAGCAAACTACTNCCTTACCGATTCGGTCATCTATCCTTTGTAAAATATTAACCTCCCGGGCGGGCGACAATACACCTTAGGGTGGTGGTACCACCGCTTTAAAATTTTGCGGCATGGTACGTCAAAATTTTACGAGGGCTGGGTTTGTAATTCAATTAAATTTTATTTTATAAATAGGGAATAGTAGATTCGAACTACTGACATTTTATGTGTAAGATAAACACTCTACCCCTGAGCTAATCCCCTAATATGTAATGGTGTTATCACCACCACCAAATTTTGTATAAGCCCCCGGGGCCGGCACCGCCGGACCTGGGGGTCCGGGGCGTCAGCCCCGGGGCCTCTGTTTTTAAAAACGGAGATATTATTGTTACTTATAATATAATATTGAATATATTATCAATAATATTAAGCCCTAGGGGCTTATAAAATCCTGTAAGTCCCAACAGGCTTTGCTGTTGGGCAGACAAAGGGGCGCATAGCGCCCCCAAATAATAATATATATTTACCTTGAATGTCGCCTAGCAAGTGTAAACTAGCTGCCACAGCTTGTTAGACCAAGGTTAATGGGTGAAAACCCGGAATCGAACCGGGAACCGTTAGTACCACAAACTAATGTTCTGCCGATTGAACTATTCCCACCATATAATTTATACTAATTTGCGGGTGGCTTTGCCGCCCTGCGTCTTTGCTGCTGTAGGTCCTCTAATATTTATTTTTACTTTGGGGGCGACAAAGTCGCCCCCAACCATGAGGTCCCAAAACTAAAGCCCCGGGTCAGGGCTCGGCCCTGACCCGTGGGCCAGGGGCGGCGAGCCGCCCCGAGATATTTAGCGTTTCAGAGGAGTTGAACCT
>NZ_BAAGRK010000016.1:5000-6720 GCF_054782995.1 Microbacterium neimengense | reverse complement strand
AGCTACGGCCATACAATGTTGAAAGCACCGGATCCCGTCCGATCTCCGCAGTTAAGCAACATCTGGACCAGTCAGTACTATGGTGGGGGACCACATGGGAATACTGGTTGCTGTAGTTTTTGCAATTTTTTTTGCCAAAATTTCCAATGAATTCATATTAATCATCTATACACTTTTATATAACTTTTTTACAATTACAAGTAATATTTTATGCGTAAGTTGCATTGTATGAACACTTGGAATTATAAACAAGTAGTATTATTGAACAAAATGAACATTTTTTTAAATAAATTACACCTTTACAATTTGTTGCTATGCACTTTATACTTGTTATATTTTGTTGCTATGGACTTGCTATCATAAGTGGCTTACCAAAATTTTGGGTGTACATATAAGGCATAATTAGTTGTTATGCAAGTTTACGCTTGCTTTACTTTGTTGCTATGGACTGTTGGTGACTTTACTTTTGGCTTCCCATGAATGATAAGTGACTTAACTTGACTTTATATGAAGGATAAGTGACTTGACTTGACTTGCTATCATAGGTGGCTTGATCATATTACTCTAATCTTTTCAAAAATGTGGGTGTCTAAAGGTATAATTGGTTGCTATGCAAGTCTATGCTTGCTTCACTTTGTTGCTATGGACTGTGTATAAGTGACTTGAGTTGACTTGCTATCATATAGGTGGCTTAAGTATTATTCTAACCTTTCGGGTGCACGTGAGGCATAATTGGTTGCTATGCAAGCTTATGCTTGCTTCACTTTGTTGCTATGGACTGTTAGTGACTTTACTTTTGACTTGTCATGAATTATAAGTGACTTAACTTGACTTGTCATGGATTATAAGTGACTTGAGTTGACTTGCTATCATATAGGTGGCTTAACTATTATTCTAAATGCACGTGAGGCTTAATTGGTTGTTATGCAAAGTTATACTGGCTTCATTTTGTTGCTATGGATGACAGGTGGCCTAAGTACCACTCTAACTTTTTTAAAAAAATTGGGTATGTATAAGGTATAGTGTCATGCTGTGTACCATAGCAACAAAATGATCGAGTATAATGATTGGTTGTGTACCATAGCAACAAAATATTTGGACTTCACACAAACTTTTCATTTTTTGACAGATGATTTCTTGTGTAAAGGTCAACATGGTCCCGTTATTCCCATGTCTGGATCGTTCAAATAGTTTGAGAAAAAGCCATTCATGCAAAAAAGGTACCCAAAAAAGGAAATATGTCAATAGGCTGGCAAGTCAGCATGGTATAGCAACATGATAAATTAGCACTGGGGACGTTTTCCAAGTAACTAGAGTGATTAAATAGTGCACAATACAACATTTGAGGTCAATTTGGGACCTCATGGGCGACATGGCGACATGACATGGCAACATGGCCATTTACATTGCACATTGCAATTCAACATTGACATTCACCATCTCCATTCGACACTTATTTTGTTCAAAGATGGAGTATTTCAACGTTTTTCAACTTTTTTATAGGGTCTGTCGGTCCCTGTACGGTCGTTGTCGATCAATTTTAATGCTAGGCACGGTCAAGGAAAGGGCGCCTTCGAATAAACTTTTTTAAACCCCGAAAATTTGACAAAATTTCAGGAGTGGTTTACACTGCGGACAATGAATCCAACCCAAGCATTCGTTTTCAGATGCCCAGGTATTATGTAGAAGAAGAAAGTAAAAAATCTGAAGCTACAGCAAA
>NZ_BAAGRK010000015.1:0-1081636 GCF_054782995.1 Microbacterium neimengense | reverse complement strand
CGGAAGCTAAGCCTCTCAGCGCCGATGGTACTGCAGGGGGGACCCTGTGGGAGAGTAGGACACCGCCGGACTCCTTTTAGAAAGGGCCACCCAAAGCTGGGTGGCCCTTTCGTGTTTCTAGGCCCGAGTGCCGGCGCCGGACTCGCGTGTGGTGATCGTGACCGGTGCGGCCGGGTCATGAAGGCGTACGCCTCCTAGCGGGGAGCGTGGATTCCCCACTCGTCGACGACGGGCACGGCCGAGGGCCAGCGATCTCCTGCGATGGGGAACGTGGCCACGGCGCAGGTCGTCATCATCACCTCGCATCCCGCAAGCGCGGTCGCGAGGTCGCTCAGTCCCGGGTCGTGCGCGACGATGAGGACGTTCTGAGCTCCTGTAGCAGCAGCGGAACGCCAGAGGTCACGGGCCGACGCGGCGTAGAGATCGCTCGAGGTTTCCAGACGTACACCGAGTGCGCGTGCGAACGAGTCCGCGGTCGTGCGTGCGCGGACGGCGGTGCTGCTGAGCAGGCGGTCGGGGCGGAAGCCCGTCCCTGCAAGCGCGGCGGCCATCATGGGTGCGTCATGGTGACCACGGTCGTTCAGGGGGCGCTCGTGATCGCTCAGACCTGGCGCGGCCCAATCTGACTTGGCGTGGCGGACCAGGACGAGAGTGACCATGTCTTTCGTGTCCTATGCCACATAGACCCATGCGTTGCGCCCGCTCTGGAGCACGACGGCCACACGCGTGTACAGCGAGACTTCGTACTCGTCGGCCGCGTCGAGCTCGTCCAGCGTCAGCTCCAAGACCCGCCCGGTGACCTTGTCGCTCCTGCTCCCGGTACGGCGAAGCACAGGGTGCGTAGCGAGGCCGGAGAGCGCCACGACACGGGTGTCCTCGATGTCTGCCTGCTGCACGTGGTAGCCCGCGAGCACGTCCTCGGTCGATTCGACACGGCGGCCGAAGACGTCGAGTTGTACCTGCGGAAGCAGGAGAGTCCCATAGGAGAACAGGCGCTCGGTCGTCGCCGTGCCGCTCATCCCGCCCCCTAGGCTCCGAAGATCGCGTGTGCGATCGCGAAGATCGTCAGACCCGCGAGTGAGCCGACAATCGTGCCATTGAGGCGAATGTACTGCAGATCGCGGCCGACCATGAGTTCGATCTTCTCGGTGGTCTCTTCAGGGTCCCAGCGCTCCACTGTGTCGGTAATGACGGAGGCGATGTCGTGCCGGTAGCGCTCGATGACGAACACCGCCGCATCCGTCACCCAGCCATCGACGCGGGCGCGCAGCGTCTCATCCCGCTCGAGGCGGCGGCCGACGTCCGTCAAGGTCTCGACCAGGCGTCTGCGCAGCCCGCTCTCCGGGTCGCGCAGACCGCGTGTCAGGCCGTTCTTGGCCGTGCGCCAGGCCTCACCCGCCAGCTCGCGGACTCGGGGCGAGTCGAAGACCGTCGTCTTGGCGTCTTCGAATCGCCCGATGGTCGCGGGGTCGTGCTGCAGGTTGTCTGCGAGGCGTGCGAGGTAGCCGTCCACCGCGTGCCGCGCGGGATGGTCCGGATCAGCGCGCACGGCGGCGACGAACTTGACCGCCTCGTGGTAGGCGGCCTCGTCGATCAGCGTGTGCACCATCGATGGAACCCACGAGGGGAGGCGTCGGGAGATGAGGCCCGTGAAGGCCGAGCGGTTCGCTCGCAGCCAGGCGGCCATGCTGTCGGCTGCGAGATCCACCGCACCGTGGTGTGCGCCGGAGCCGACCATGCGCTCGAGCCAGCCGCCGAGCGGCGGGCCCCACTCGGGCACGACCAGGTGTTCGCGGGCCAGGTCGCCCAGCAGCTGTTGCACGTCGTCGTCACTCAGCGCCTCGATGACGTTCGTCGCGATCGTCGCTCCCTCCGACGCAACCCGCTCGGCATGAGCGGATTGCGCCAGCCAGGCGCCGAGGCGGGCAGAGAGCGAGAAGGACTCGAGCTTGCCGCGAATGACCTCAGCCGCGAGGAAGTTCGTCTCGACGAACTCGCCGAGGGTGCGTCCGATCTCGTCCTTGCGGGTAGGGATGATTGCCGTGTGAGGGATGGGAAGCCCGAGAGGCCGGCGGAACAGCGCGGTCACCGCGAACCAGTCCGCGAGCGCTCCGACCATGCCGCCCTCCGCCGCCGCGCGCACGTAAGCGAGCCACGGGTATCGGCTCTGCAAGGCGAACGCGATCACGAACACGACTGCGAGCACGATGAGGGCGCCGAGCGCGATCCCCTTCATCAGCCGCAGCCCGCGCAGCCGCTCTCGATCAGCGTCGCTCAGCAGTGCTGTCGGTGTGCGGGGCATTTCGTCATCCTTCCACGGCGTACTCTGTCAGCGTGATCGACGACATCAAGAAGCGCGCCCTGCACCGCACGAGCATCCTGGAAGGGCAGCTGCGCGGGGTGACCAAGATGATCGAGTCCGAAGAGTACTGCATGGACATCATCACGCAGTCTCGCGCGATCCAGCGCTCACTGGAGTCGTTGAACCGTCTTCTACTCGAAAATCACTTGCGCACTCATGTGGCCCACATGTTCGAGGAGGGCGGCGAGGATCGGGAGCGTGCCGTGGAGGAGTTGCTGCGCGCGTTCGATTTCGCCGGCAAATGATCGTGCCGGTCAGCTCGCCTGATCCCCGCGCTGACTGGTCCATGCGACGTCGAAGCTGCGATTACCGCTGATCGACGTCGCGAACGGCTCGAGAGCCGCCATCGTGTCCGCATCCAGGAAGAGCCCGGATGCAGGCAGCCACTCGTCCACGTGCCGCGCGAAGCGCGAGCCGGGAATGGGGGCCGCGGCGATTCCCCATTGCGAGGCACGCGTGACCAGCCAGCCGAGCGCGAGCTGCGCACCGGTCAGACCGCGCTCGTGCGCGAGGGCGAGATAGTCGGCGCGCAGGTCTGCGTTGGCGGCGAGGTTCTCGGCGGAGAATCTCGGGAACCGCGGCCGGCCGTCACCGGACCCGATGTCTGCGGGGGAGAACTCGTCCGTCAGCCAGGCGCGGCTGAGCGGCGAGTACGGGACGAAGCCGATCCCGAGCTCCGCCGCCGTCGGCACCACGGCGCGCTCCACGTCGCGGCTGACCACGCTCCACTCGGTCTGTACGGCGGCGATCGGATGCACGGCGTGAGCGCGGCGGATCTCGTCAGCGGTGGCCTCTGACAGCCCGATATGGAGGACCTTGCCCGCGGTCACGAGCTCCGACATCGCACCGACCGTCTCCTCGATGGGAACGTGCGGATCGACGCGGTGCTGGTAGTACAGGTCGACGTGATCGGTGCCGAGCCGGGACAGGCTCTGATCGATCTGCTCGCGCACGTATGCGGCATCGCCGCGGATGCTGCGCGAACCGATCGCGCCGCCGGAGATGCCGAACTTGGTCGCCAGCGTGATCTCGTCGCGGCGGGTGGCGAGCAGCCGAGCGATCGTGCGCTCGCTGCGGCCCGCGCCGTAGATGTTGGCCGTGTCGACGAACGTGAGTCCCGCATCCACCGCGTGCGTCAGCGTCGCCAGCGCCGTCGCGTCGTCGACCGGCCCGTATACGTCGCTGAGGCTCATCCCGCCGTAGCCGAGTGCGCTGACCTCGAGACCGTCGCCGAGCCGGACTCGACCCACCGTGCTCATTCGCCCCCTCCCTGCTGGAGCGGACCGAGCCACGCGGCGGCGACGGTCGCGTGCGCGGACTCCGGGTCGGAGGGATGGAACTGACCGGCGAGGACGTCACGGTACAACCGACCCAACTCGCTGGACGAGAAGAACGACGAGCCGCCGGCGACGAGGATCGCGTCATCGACGATCCGCTTGGCGGACACGGTCGCCCGGTGCTTGAGTCCGGAGAGAAGCGAGAACCATCTCGCCCCGTGGTCTGCGCCGGCATCCACATCGTGCGCGAGCGCGGCGATCTGGGGAACGAGCGCGTCGTAGGTCAGTGCCATCTCGGCCACGCGCCAGCGGATGTCGGGGTCCTGGCTGTACGCCAGACCCGTCTTGCGTGAGCGTCGCTGTGCGGCCGTCTCCACGGCGAGATCCAGGGCGCGTCGACCGATCCCGGTGTACACGGAAGCGAGCAGGATCTCGAAGACGCTGAAGATGCCGAAGACGATCGGATCGGGCTGCGGGCCGGGGACGACCCGGCGCACGATCCGGTCGGCGGGAGCGACGGCGCCGTGGAGTTCCGTGGTGCGAGACTGCGTCCCCCTCATGCCCAGCGTGTCCCAGTCGTCTCGGGTGCGCACCGCATCCGAGCGCGGCACGAAGCCGTAGACGAGTTGGGGCGCGTCGGGGGAGGTGGTGTCGAGTCCGTGCACGCCGAGGTGCGTCCACACCGGGGCGAGCGAGGTGAAGATCTTCGTGCCGGTGAACGCGTATCCGCCGTCCGGGAGCGGGACGGCCTCCGTAGCGCTGTCGAAGAGCACGAGGTCGTTGCCCGCCTCGCTGATCCCGAACGCGAAGACCTCCCCCTCGGCGGCACCGGTCTGCACGAACGCGAGATCGTCGATTCCGCGGTCGCGCAGCACCTTGGCGACCCCCGTCCAGACGAGATGCATGTTGACGGCGAGGGCAGTCGCGGGCGCGGCCGTCGCGAGCCGGTGCTGAAGGATCGATGCCTCGGCGAGCGTCAGCCCCGCGCCTCCCCGATCCACGGGCACGAGGATGCCGAGGTATCCGGCCGCACGCAGCTCGGCGAGATCCTCGTCCGGGAAGGCGTTCTCGCGGTCGATGTCCGCTGCGCGCCCGCGGATGCGCTCGATCAGGTCCTCGGGCAGATAGACGCTCGGATCGAAGGTCATGCCAGTGCCTCGCGCAGCGCCGCTACCGTGGCTTCCGGGCGATCACGATGCGGCGAGTGCCCCGCTCCGGCCACGATTGAGCGTGTGATGCGGGCGTTGCCGGCGAGTACCGCGTCGGCGCGTGGCCCGGTGAACAAGCTGTAGACGGCGGGGTCGGACGCGATGACGTGGGTGGACACGGCCAGGCGTGCAGCCGCATCCGTCACATCCCAGTCGGGGTTCTGCTCCAGCGTCTGCTCGATGGCCCAGGGGCTTGCGAGCTGCGCCGCCTGCGCCTTCAGCTCGACGTCCTGCGGATGCCAGTGCGGATGAGCCGCACGGACCTCCTCGATCGTGGGCGAGTCGAACGCATCCTGCTGACTGCGCTCGACGACCGCCCGGTCGGACGGCAGGAGGTACAGTGCGGGATCCACGAGGATGAGTCGCTTCGCCCACTCCGGATGCTCCGCGGAGGCGAGCGTCGCCGCTGCGCCGCCGAGCGAATGGCCGATGACGAGGTCCCAGGCGCCGCCCGAGCCAGGAGTCGTCTGGGTCACGTCGGCGGCGTAGGCGGCGATCGTGTAGTCGAGTGCTCGGGGTGCGAGGCCGTGACCACGCAGGTCGACAGCGACGGCATGCCAGCCCGCCTCCGCCAGGGCCGTCCCGAAGCGCCACATCAGGGCGCCGGACGATCCCAGCCCGTGCACGAGGAGGGCATGATGAGCGGATGCGGGGGAGCCCCACGCGAGGGTGGGAAGCGCGACGGATGCGGGCATGTCTAAGAGCGTAGAACGCGGGGCGCGCGCCTCGCCCGTCTGCGTCGCCTTATGGCGCTGCGCGAACGTCGAACGACGCTCAGGTGATGATCGGTGTGGGTTCCGTGTCGGGGATGGGGCTCGGGTCGCGATGGCGCAGATCCGGGAAGGCGCGCACGCACACGACGGCGACGATCGCGCCGGCAGCGGCGAAGCCCGCGGCCGCGATGAAGGCACCGGGCGCTTCGACCGCGTCGATGAGGAAGCCGGCGACGGCGGAGCCCGCCGCGGCGCCGATCAGCTGACCGGTGCCGATCCATCCGTAGGCCTCGGCGGTATCGGAGAACTTGACGCTCACCGAGGTGATCGCGAACAGCACGGCGAGGGCGGGGGCGATGCCGATCCCGGCGAGGAACAGGGTGCCCGAGAGCCACCAGATGTTGAGGGAGAACATCGTCAGCACCAGGCCCACGGCGACGATGCCCATGCGTCGCGCCATCGCCCAGGGGCCCATGGGCACGTGACCGAAGGAGAGGCCGCCGGTGAGGCTGCCGATCGAGAAGACGGCGAGCACGATGCCCGCCTCGAGTCCGCCGTGGTCGAAGGTCGCGACGACACCCGCCTCGACGGCGGAGCAGGCGCCGATGAGCAGGAACCCGATGACGGTGGCCAGCAGCACGGTGGGGCGCGTCAGCACCTTGCCGAAGCGCCGCTTGCTGCGGGGGATGCGCACCCGGCCGACCTCGGGGGAGAGGATGAACCACGTCCCGCCGCCGACGAGGATGACGGCGATCAAGACGAGCGCCTCCCAGGTGCCGATCTGCGTCGCGATGAACGTGATGACCACGGGGGCGATGATCCAGATGATCTCCTGCAGCGACGCATCCAGCGAGTAGAGCGGGGTGAGCTGACGGGAGTTGACCATCTTGGGATAGATCGTGCGGACGGCGGACTGCACCGGCGGGGTGGACAGTCCCGCGATGAGTCCGAACGCCATGAAGCCGGCGACCGGAAGATCGAGCAGACCGATGGCCAGGATCGCCAGCGCGCAGACGATCATCGTCAGGCTCAGCACGCGCCGCATCCCCCAACGGCCCATCCACCGGCTGGTGACGGGGCCCGAGACCGCCTGCCCCACGGAGGAGGCGGCCAGAACGAGGCCCGCGTACCCGTAGGACCCTGTCACATGTTCGACGTGCAGGAGGATCGCCAGGCTCGTCATCCCGTTCGGGAAGCGCGCCGTGAGCTGTGCGGCGATGATGCGCGCCACCCCCGGGGTGCGCAGCAATTCCTGGTATCCAGCCATCCCTTCAGGATATCCCGGAGGGCGCTTCGGCTGCCGAGCGGATGCGAGGGCGCGACACGCCGCGACACGCCGAAGACGGTTATCCACCGAGCGGGATCGAGCGAACGACGCCCCGGTGTGGATGGTTGCGTCGTTCATCCAGGATTCGCCCGCGATTCAGGGTTTTTTCAGGTCCGGCGACGCGCCGCAGCTGTGGATGAAACGGTGGACAACCTGTGTTGTATCTGGGGAGAGCGGCACGAAAATCACACGGATGTAACTACTACCCCTTGTGGTGCTATCCGATGTCCGTACCCATATGTAGTATTGAGGTCCCGGCGACGAGAAGTGCTGGGAACAGGTCCGTCCGAGGGGAGAAAGAGGTCGAAATGGCGATCACCGTCTACACCAAGCCGTCGTGCGTGCAGTGCAATGCCACCTACCGTGCGCTGGATTCGAAGGGCATCGAGTACGAGGTCCTCGACGTCTCGCAGGACCCCGCGGCCCTCGAGCAGGTCAAGGCCCTCGGCTACCTGCAGGCTCCCGTCGTGATCACCGACGAGGACCACTGGTCGGGCTTCCGTCCCGACAAGATCGACGAGCTGGCCGCGCGCCTGGCCTGACCGATGGCAACCGCTGTCGCAGACCAGGTCGGCGCGGTTGCCCACTCCCTCCGTGAGCCCGCCCCGTCGGGTCCGCTCCTCGTCTACTTCTCGAGCGTCTCGGGTAACACCGCGCGTTTCATCGAGAAGCTCGGGATGCGGGCCGTGCGGATCCCCTTGCGGTCCACGGATCCGACCCCCCTCATCGACGAACCCTTCGTCCTGATCACCCCCACCTACGGGGGAGGCCAGGGAAGGGGCGAGGAGCGGGGAGCGGTTCCCAAGCAGGTGATCCGGTTCCTCAACGACGAGGTCAACCGGTCCCTGCTTCGCGGCGTGATCGCCGCGGGCAACACCAACTTCGGCGAGCACTACGGGCTCGCCGGAGAGATCATCAGCCGAAAGTGTCGTGTGCCGCACTTGGATCGGTTCGAACTGTTCGGCACGCCAGAGGACGTCGAGCGCATCGGCGAAGGATTGGAACGATGGTGGAAGCAGCACTGAAGGACTTGAGCTTCAAGACCGAGGCGCGTTTCGAGGGACTGGACTATCACGCCCTCAACGCGATGCTCAATCTGTACGACGCGAACGGGCAGATCCAGTTCGACGCCGACAAGCGTGCCGCCCGGGAGTACTTCCTGCAGCACGTGAACCAGAACACGGTGTTCTTCCACTCGCTCAAGGAGCGTCTCGACTACCTGGTCGAGAAGGAGTACTACGAGCCCGGTGTGCTCGCGAAGTACCCGCACGAGTTCATCCAGGAGCTCAACGACCGGGCCTACGGCAAGAAGTTCCGCTTTGAGACCTTCCTCGGCGCCTTCAAGTACTACACGAGCTACACGCTGAAGACCTTCGACGGCAAGCGCTACCTCGAGCGCTTCGAGGACCGTGTCGTCATGACCGCCCTGGCGCTCGCCGACGGCGACCAGAAGCTCGCCGTGCAGCTGGTCGACGAGATCATCTCCGGCCGCTTCCAGCCCGCGACGCCCACGTTCCTCAACGCCGGCAAGGCGCAGCGCGGCGAGCTCGTCTCGTGCTTCCTGCTGCGCATCGAAGACAACATGGAGTCGATCGCCCGCGGCATCAACTCCGCGCTGCAGCTGTCCAAGCGCGGTGGCGGCGTCGCGCTGCTGCTGTCCAACATCCGCGAGTCGGGTGCGCCGATCAAGCAGATCGAGAACCAGTCCAGCGGCATCATCCCCGTCATGAAGCTACTCGAAGACAGCTTCAGCTACGCGAACCAGCTCGGTGCGCGTCAGGGCGCCGGCGCCGTTTACCTCTCGGCGCACCACCCCGACATCATGCGCTTCCTCGACACGAAGCGTGAGAACGCAGACGAGAAGATCCGCATCAAGACGCTCTCACTCGGGGTCGTCGTTCCCGACATCACCTTCGAGCTCGCCAAAAACGGCGAGGACATGTACCTGTTCTCGCCGTACGACGTCGAGAAGGTCTACGGCGTGCCCTTCGGCGACATCTCGGTCACCGAGAAGTACCGCGAGATGGTCGACGACCCGCGCATCAAGAAGACGAAGATCAACGCGCGTGACTTCTTCCAGACGCTCGCCGAGATCCAGTTCGAGTCGGGCTACCCGTACATCATGTTCGAGGACACGGTGAACAAGGCGAACCCGATCAAGGGCCGCATCAACATGTCCAACCTCTGCAGCGAGATCCTGCAGGTGAACACGCCGACGACGTTCAACGAGGACCTCTCGTACGACCAGATCGGCAAGGACATCTCGTGCAACCTGGGCTCGATGAACATCGCTCTGGCGATGGACGGCGGCGATCTCGGTGAAACGGTCGAGGCCGCGATCCGTGCGCTGAGCGCGGTCAGCGACCAGAGCCACATCCGCTCGGTGCGCTCGATCGAGGACGGCAACGACCGCTCCCACGCGATCGGACTCGGCCAGATGAACCTGCACGGTTACCTGGCGCGCGAGCACGTGCACTACGGCTCCGAAGAGGGCCTCGACTTCACGAACATCTACTTCTACACGGTGCTGTTCCACGCGCTGCGCGCCTCCAACGCGCTCGCGATCGAGCGTGGTCACGCGTTCGACGGCTTCGAGGACTCGACCTACGCGTCGGGTGCGTTCTTCGACAAGTACCTCGAACAGGAGTGGGTGCCGCAGACGGAGAAGGTCAAGGAGCTGTTCGCCGGACACCACATCCCCACGCAGGGCGACTGGGCCGAGCTCAAGGCGTCGATCCAGAAGCACGGCATCTACAACCAGAACCTGCAGGCGGTTCCGCCGACCGGCTCGATCTCGTACATCAACAACTCGACGTCGTCGATCCACCCGATCGCGTCGAAGATCGAGATCCGCAAGGAAGGCAAGCTCGGTCGTGTGTACTACCCGGCGCCGTTCATGACGAACGACAACCTGGAGTACTACCAGGACGCGTACGAGATCGGCTACGAGAAGGTCATCGACACGTACGCCGCCGCGACCCAGCACGTCGACCAGGGCCTGTCGCTGACGCTGTTCTTCAAGGACACCGCCACCACGCGCGACATCAACAAGGCGCAGATCTACGCATGGCGCAAGGGCATCAAGACGATCTACTACATCCGCCTGCGGCAGATGGCGCTCGAGGGCACCGACATGTCCGAGTGCGTCAGCTGCATGCTCTGACGCGCACCGCGTCTCGACTCGCTCCGCTCGCTCAACGACCGATCTCTGCAAGGACACCGACATGACTCCCGAGAAGCTCAAGCTGATCGACCACGTCCAGGCGATCAACTGGAACCGCATCCAGGACGATAAGGACCTCGAGGTGTGGAACCGCCTCGTGAACAACTTCTGGCTGCCCGAGAAGGTGCCGCTGTCCAACGACATCCAGTCGTGGAACACGCTGACGCCCGACGAGCAGACGCTCACGATGCGCGTGTTCACCGGCCTCACCCTGCTCGACACGATCCAGGGGACGGTCGGCGCAGTCTCGCTCATCCCGGATGCGCTGACTCCGCACGAGGAGGCGGTGTACACCAACATCGCGTTCATGGAGTCGGTGCACGCCAAGAGCTACTCGTCGATCTTCTCGACCCTCGCG
The DNA here is from genome assembly GCF_054782995.1 of Microbacterium neimengense. NCBI lineage: Bacteria > Bacillati > Actinomycetota > Actinomycetes > Micrococcales > Microbacteriaceae > Microbacterium > Microbacterium neimengense. The sequence goes on along the minus strand of NZ_BAAGRK010000015.1, from coordinate 1,071,168 downwards.
TCGACGCCCGAGATCGACGACGCCTTCCGGTGGTCGGTGGAGAACGAGAACCTTCAGAAGAAGGCGCACATCGTCATGGACTACTACCGTGGCGACGAGCCCCTCAAGCGCAAGGTCGCCTCGACCCTGCTCGAGTCGTTCCTGTTCTACTCGGGCTTCTACCTGCCCCTGCATTGGTCGGCCAAGGCGAAGCTCACGAACACGGCCGACATCATCCGCCTCATCATTCGCGACGAGGCCGTGCACGGCTACTACATCGGTTACAAGTTCCAGAAGGGCATGGAGCTGATCACGCAGGCCGAGCGCGACGAGATCAAGGACTACACGTTCTCGCTGCTGTACGAGCTCTACGACAACGAGGTGCAGTACACGCAGGACCTCTACGACGCCGTCGGCCTCACCGAGGATGTCAAGAAGTTCCTGCACTACAACGCGAACAAGGCGCTCATGAACCTGGGGTTCGAGGCCATGTTCCCCTCGACGGTCACGAACGTGAACCCGGCGATCCTGTCGGCGCTCTCGCCCAATGCTGACGAGAACCACGACTTCTTCAGCGGGTCGGGCTCCTCCTACGTCATCGGCAAGGCCGAGGCCACCGAGGATGAGGACTGGGACTTCTGAGCCCCGCGTAGTCCGCGGTTCCGCCGCACTGACGAGGCCCCCGGCCGGTCGCCCTCTCGGGCGGTCTGCCGGGGGCCTCGTCGTTGCGCGGGCGATTCTCCACTCTCGTCGTCTCCGCAGAAAAAGTCCCGGCCAGCGGTAATTTGACTTCCTTGAGAACCGGGCTATGGTCGAAGGTCATCCGCCAGCCATCCAGGGGAAGCGAGTCCACATGTCCAAGAAGACGCCGAGCACGCGAGGCGCCAAGAAGGCCCCGCAGCTTTCGATCAAGGAGAAGCGAGCGGCGAAGCGCGAGAAGCGCGAGCCGGAGCTGTTCCTCAAGCCGCGTAAGGATGCCGGCCGCTGATCGAGCGGAGACAAGGAGGGGGCGGGTGTTCGCATCCGCCCCCTCGTGCTGACCCGTCGTCAGCGGCGCTCCGAGGAGCGGATGGGGCGCAGCACGCGGGCGGGGTTGCCTGCGGCGAGCACGCCGGCGGGGATGTCGTGGGTGACGACGGAGCCCGCTCCGATGATGCTGTTGTCGCCGATCGTCACGCCGGGGGTGATTGTCACCGACCCGCCGAGCCAGACGTTGGAGCCGATGGTGACGGGTTGGGGGAGCTCCCACCCGGCGAGGCGCCGTTCGATGTCCTCGGCGTGATTCGGGGTGTAGATGCTGCAGCGCGGGCCGATGAGGCAGTCCGCCCCGATCGTGACCGCGCCGCCGCCGATCACCATAAAGTCGGCGTTGATGAAGGTGCGATCGCCGATCGTGAGCCGCGCCCCGTAGTCGATCGTGACCGGCGGCCGCACGTCGACCCCCGCTCCGGCGCCGGGGACGAGCTGCGCGAACAGGGCGCGCGCTTCGTCGGGTGAGGTGCTGTAGAGCAGGTTGAAGCGGGCGCAGGTGGCATGCGCATCCCTCGTCAGCTTCTGGAGTGCGGGGGAGGTGCGGTATCGCAGCCAGTCATGCGCGAGGAGGGCGCGCAGATCGTCGTCGTCCTCCGCGAGGCGGGTGAGGTCGTCGAGTGCTTCCTGCAGGGCGGGGGTCATGCCATCTCCTCATTTGTTGTTGTTCACAACTTATCGATCGAAGAGGGCGCGCGTCAACGCGTGCGTGCACTGCGGCGAACGCTGTTTCCGCGAACATATGCAGCTAGCTTTGATTCCGATGGATGAATCGTCACGCCCCGCACCCGCCGTGCGCACCACGCTGGGCGGATTCCTGCGGGCGCGACGCGAGGAGCGTCAGCCCGAGCAGGTCGGGCTGGAACGTCAGATCGGCCGGCGTGTGCCGGGCCTGCGTCGCGACGAGGTCGCAACGCTCGCAGGCGTCAGCAGCGAGTACTACCTCCGACTCGAACAGGGGCGTGGCAGCGCACCTTCGATGCAGGTGCTGGCGGGGATCGTTCGTGCGCTGCGGCTGAGCGCCGCCGAATCCGACTACCTGCACCGCCTCGCGGGGCATGCGGCTCCTCGCCGCATCGCGTCGTTCGAGCGGCCGCGACGCGAGATCGAGGCGATCCTGCGCTGGTGGCCGGGAATCCCCGCCTACATCTCCGACGCGAATCTCGACGTCGTTGTCGCGAACGATCTCATGGTCGCGATCACCGATGGTCGATTCAGACCCGGCGCCAACGTCCTGGAGGAAACCTTCAACGCGGCGGGGAGGGAGAGGCTCGAGACCTGGGAGTCCCAAGCGCGGGACGCGGTCGCACTCTTCCGCTACTCGGGCGACGAGACGTCCGAGCGTTACGATGCCATCCTGCGGCGGCTGAGTGCTGATGCGGACTTCCTCTGCTTCTGGAAGCTGCAGGAGGTGACCCTGCCGGATCCCTCCGAGATCACCGCGACGATCGAGGGGATCGGACAGCTCTCGATATCGGTGCGGGATTTCTTCGTCCCCGAGCTCCAGGGGCATATGGTCACCGTCTTCGATGCCGTACCGGGGTCCGCTGCGGATGTCTTCTTCCGCCGGGTGGCCGATGCGCTTCGCGCCACCGCCGATGCTCAGGTCGGCGAAGCGGACACATCGAGCGATCAGCGGCCATGAGTCGGCACGGTCGTCACTCGTCGAAGATGATCGACTCCCAGTTCGCCGGCACACGGGCGGACGGACCGGGAACGCTCTGGGCCTCGGGGTGGCTTGTCGGCTCAGGCAGCTGCCCGCCGTCGACCTCGCGCTCCTCGACGTAGTCCCACCACCAGCTCTCCTGCGGCTCGAAGCTCTGCACGTACCTGTGCCCGGTGAGCTCGAAGTGACGCTCGGCATGATGGTGAGGAGAGACCTCGCAGCAGCCGATGTGCCCGCAGGTGATGCACCGGCGCAGGTGCAGCCACCAGGAGCCTGAAGCGAGACAGTCCTTGCATCCGGTCGTGCTCGGCGGTGGTGCGAAAAGCGCAGCGGCGTGAGGTGCGTCCATCATGCCTTCCGATCCGTGGTGTCTGATCTCCCGCCACGCTACGCCGTGCGCCACCGGTCGGTTCGGACGCCTGACGAAGATGTGTTCGTCTGCCGTTCTCTTCTCCGCCGCGTGTCGATGCGCGTTCCGACATGCAGACGAGTGCAGGCGCGCGCACTCACCGTACGTTCGCCTCAATCCCGGAGGAGGCGGACATGGACGACACACAGAGGATGGCGATGGCCGGCATCCACACACTCGAGCGTGAACTCATCGTGCGCGACTTCATCACGGTGGTGAACGAGGGTCAGCTCTGCGACCTGCAGGCATTCCTCACCGAGGACGTACGGTATCAGCCGTCGGCCCGAATGGTCGTCGAGGGGCGGCAGGCTGTGACGGCGATGCTCCGCGACCTCAAGGACGCCTTCGAGTCCTGGAGCCTTTCGCTCGTGCACGTGGCGGTGTGCGGCGACACCGTGCTGACCGAACAACGCCTCGACGTCGCACTGCCTGGAACGAGGACTCGCTGCCTCGCGGGCTTCGGGAGCTTCCGCCTCGACGAGTTCCGTATCGCCGCCTGGCATCAGGTATTCGCCTGATCCGCGCTCGCGTCAAGCCCTGCGCTCTCGCGCACCACGGCTCATACAGTGCTCGCATGGGAATGAGCGACGAAGAGAAGCGGCGCGATCAGCTGACGAGTGCGCCGAACGCCACGGAGGAGGACGCGAAGCCTCGCATCGTCGTGTCGGAGCACGATGGCGTGACCCGCATCGACATCGCCGAGGACGCTCCCGTGCGCCCGAGCGATCCTCGCGACTGACGGATGCGGTGCGGCAGGTGTCAACCCCGTCGGTGGCTCGGCCCGACGCGCGTGTACTGGGACGTATGAGCAACGACAAGCACAACAGCAGCCACGGCCCCGATGATGAGGGCACCGCATCCGGGACGTCGCCCGTCGAGCAGGATGCCGGCGAGGACATCACGACCGATGAAGACGGCACCCCCGTCGACAACCCCTCGGGAGGCTGAGGATGTCGAACCCTGATGAGCGGCCCGGCGTCGCCCCCGGCCCCGAGCCCGACACGACCACCGCGGCCGAGCCCGACGACCCGCAGTCGGACGGCGCGGAGTCCGTCATCGACGGCAGCGGCGAGGAGTCCTGAAGCCGATTACTTCGCGAGTTCGGCCTTCGCGTAGGCGACGATCGCGTTCGCATGGCCGTGCCCCATCGCGTAGGTGCTCTTGAGCTCCGACACGACGGCCATGTGGGTCTCGCCCGCCGTCAGCCGGGCCACGACGATGTCCAGCCACTCCTGAAGGGGACGTCCATAGGTCTTCGCGATGCTCGGGAAGTAGGACGCCGGGCCCTTCGGTGTGCTGCCCGGCTCCAGGGACGGGGCGACGACGCGCTTCGCAGTCATGCGCTCAGCGTAGGCCCCTGCCCACCGTGTCACGAAGCGTCACCCGAATTTGCCGGTCGCAGAGCGCGCGGGATGCTGGGAGCTCCACCGATCCGGAAGAGTCATGAGCACGCCCACCACCGCATCCGCGCACGACGACACCATCCACAGCCTGCTCGAGGAGCGCCGTACCTTCGCGCCACCGGCCGCGTTCGCGGAGCGCGCGAACGTGACCGAGGAGTGGATCCGGCGTGAGTGGATCGAGCGCGCGGGCCAGGATCCCGAGACCTTCTGGGCGCACCGGGCCGAGATCCTCGACTGGGCCGAGCCCTGGCACACCGCTCACCGCTGGGAGCCTACGGACGGTGAGAGCATCCCGTCCGCGGAGTGGTTCGTCGGCGGTCGCCTGAACGCCTCGGTCAATGCGGTGGACCGCCACGTCGCAGCCGGGCACGGCGACAGGGTCGCCTTCCACTTCGAGGGTGAGCCCGGCGATCGGCGGACGATCACGTATGCCGAACTGCAGCGCGAGGTCGCGAAGGCGGCGAACGCGCTGACCGCGATGGGTATCGGCAAGGGCGACCGGGTCGTGGTCTATCTCCCGGTGCTGGTGGAGACGGTGATCATCCAGCTCGCCGTCGCGCGCATCGGCGCCATCCATTCGCTCGTGTTCGGCGGCTTCTCCGCGGAGGCCGTCCGTTTCCGCGTCGAGGACACGGGTGCAAAGCTCCTCGTCACGACCGACGGACAGTATCGCCGCGGCGCCGCCGTGCCCGTCAAACACCAGGCGGATGCGGCGGTCGCCGGCGTCGCCTCGATCGAGCACGTGCTCGTCATCCGCCGCACCGGCGACGAGGTCGCCTGGACCGAGGGGCGCGACCTGTGGTGGCACGAGACGGTCGATGCCGCCCCGGACACGCACGAGCCCGAGTTCTTCGACGCGGAAACGCCGCTGTTCATCATCTACACGAGCGGAACCACCGGCAAACCCAAGGGGCTGGTGCACACGACCGGCGGCTGGCTGACGCATGTGGCGTGGACGTTCTGGGCGGTGTTCGACGCGAAGCCCGAGACCGACGTCTACTGGTGCACCGCCGACCTCGCGTGGGTCACCGCGCACAGCTACGAGACGTACGGCCCCCTGCTCAACGGGGTCACGAGCATCCTCTACGAGGGCACACCGAACACCCCCGACTGGGAGCGGCACTTCCGGATCCTGGAACGTTATGCGGTGACGACCTACTACACGGCGCCGACTCTCATCCGCTCGCTCATGAGCAGATTCCCCGACGGCCCGCCCGCGCGTTACGAGCTCTCCTCGCTGCGGCTGCTGGGCACGGTGGGCGAGGCGATCAACCCGGAGGCGTGGGTCTGGTTCCATCGACACCTCGGTCGCGGCGAGACGCCCGTCGTCGACACCTGGTGGCAGTCGGAGACGGGTGGTGCGATCGCCGCACCGCTGCCGGGCGTCTCCACGCTCAAGCCGGGTTCGGCCCTCACGGCGCTTCCGGGGTTGCGTGTGCGCGTGGTCGACGCCGACGGGGTGGATGTGGGTCCGGGCGGCGGCGGGCTGCTCGTCGTCGACGGAACCTGGCCGGGGATGTCGCGCACCGTGTGGGGAAACCCCGAGCGGTACCGCGATTCCTACTGGAAGCGTTTCGCCGCGCACGGGTACTTCCTCGCGGGAGACGGCGCGAAGCTCGACGGCGACGGCGATCTGTGGGTGCTGGGGCGGGTGGATGACGTGATCAATGTGTCGGGCCACCGGCTCTCGACGATCGAGATCGAGTCCGCGCTCGTCGCGCATCCCGCCGTAGGGGAGGCCGCGGTCGTGGGCGTCGCCGACGACGTCACGGGGCAGGCCATCGCCGCCTTCGTCACGAATGCGCAGGATGCGGCGGCGCTCCGCCAGCACGTGCGCACCGCGATCGGACCGGTGGCGCAGCCGACCTACGTCTTCACCGTGCCCGATCTTCCGAAGACGCGCAGCGGAAAGATCATGCGTCGCCTGCTCGTGGACCTCGTCGACGGACGGCCACTGGGCGACACGACGTCGCTGCAGGACGAGACGGTTCCGCCGCGGATCGAGGCGATCGTCCGCGAGGCACTCGGCCGCTGACCGGCTTCCGGTCTCGGTCTTCCGCAGCATCCTGTCGGGTCGCTGAGCGTGCCAGATCCCCGGTTCCCCTGTCACAGATCGGCGCTCGCGCTGCGATCTGCGACAGGGGAACCGAGAAGGCAACTGCTCGCCTGTCACAGATCGGCGCTCGCGCTGCGATCTGCGACAGGCGAGCCCGAGCAGGCGACGAAGCCCGGAGGCCGCGGGAGGCAGGCGTCAGCGGCGGGTGGAGACCGTGACGGTGAACTTCGTGTTGCGTGCGACCTGCCGCGTCGGGCCGACGAGTCGCTCGAGCGCCGGACGGTAGCGCAGCGCCGAGTTCCACACGGTCCACAGCTCACCGCCGGAGCGGAGCGCCCGCGCCGCATCCTGGAACAGGGGCGCCGCGAGGTCCGTCGTGACAGCGGCGCCCGAGTGGAACGGCGGGTTCAGGGCGATGAAGGGGACGCTGGCGTCCGGGAGGGCGCCGAGACGGTCATCCCGCACGACGCGGATGCGGTCCGCCACGTCGTTCGCCTCGGCGGTCGCCCGCGCCGAGGCGACGGCGGCCGCGGAGCGATCGGACGCGTAGACCGCGCGATCGGGATGCCGCAGCGCGAGGAATGCGGCGACCACGCCCGTTCCGCACGCGAGGTCGACGAGCGGGCCGCCCTCGGGGACGCGCGCGGGAAGGTGCGTCAGCAGGAACCGGGTGCCGATGTCGATCGCCGTTCCGGCGAACACGCCTCCGTAGGCGCACACGGTGATGCCGTCGTGCGCGGCGCGTCGCGGCTCGGGATCGTGGCCGTGGAGAGGGTCGCGGGCGATCAGGACACGCGACTTCTGGCGGGCGTGTGTGACATCGAGCGTGCCGAAGAAGCGGCGGAGGACCTCGTTCATCGCCGTCGACATGTGCTTGATGCGTCCACCGGCGAACACGACGACATCCCGTGCCGCGTGCGCGGCGATCAGGGCCGCTGCATCCTCCAACGCGTCGAGCGAGCGGGGGAGTCGAAGAAGGACCGCCCGCGCGCCCGCGACGAGCGCGCCTGTCAGCTCCATCGACCGGTAGCGATCGGTGAGGCCCGCCCGTTGCGCGTTGGCCGCCAGCGCCTGCTCGCCGGTGAGCGCGTCTTGGTGCACTCGCACGACGCCGGCGGTTGTGGCCGCTGCGCCGAGTGCGAGCGCGCCGTACTCGTCGCCGATGACGGCGATGTCATCCGCGCTCATTCCCGCGCGCCAGGCGGCGGACTCGTCGAGCAGGAGCCGATCGGCAGCGTCGACCGCGACGAGATCGGGTGCCTCGACGTCGGGCCAGCGTCGCATCGCGTCGAACCGGAACTCCACCCCCTCACGCTACCGGCCGCCGCGGGGTGCCGACGGATACGATGGTCAGATGGCCGATAAGACGCATGGGGCGCCGCAGCCCTCCGGGCAGCGCCCGCCGTTCAGTCCGGTCATCGCCCTTCTGACGGTCTCCGCCGTGTGGGACGCGCGCTTGAACGCAGCCCTGAAGGACCTCGGACTCACGACCCGCAAGTACGGTCTTCTCGCCCACGTGCAGGCGACGCCGGGCATCTCGTTCTCCGAACTCGCCCGCCGCTCCCAGATCACGGTGCAGACGGCGCACACCGCCGTCAAGACGCTCGCCGGCGAGGGGCTGGTCGAGGACGCCACCGCGCACGCGGGCGCCGCATCCGATCTGCGTGTGACGACGAAGGGCGCGGCCGCGCTCGCCGAGGCGGATGCGCGTCTCGCGGCGCTCGATGAGGTGTTCGGCGCCGGTGTCCCCGCGCTCTCATCCGCCCTGCACGGACTGCACGAGCAGCCGTTCGGAGAGATCCTTCAGCAAGACTGAAGATTATCGGTCTAGGCTGCGGAGAGCGCCGACTCGAGCGCTCAGATCCACCTCCGGAGTCGCCCGTGTTCCGCACGCCCTACGCCCTGTTCCGCACTCTCGCCATCGCCGAGATGGTCTCGTGGACCCTGCTGATCGGAGGGCTCATCGTGCGCGCAGTGACGGGCTTCGCGCCCGCCGTGACGGTCGGCGGCGGCATCCACGGGTTCATCTTCCTGTCGTACGGCGCGACGGTGATCCTGGTCGCCAAGAACCAGCGATGGAGTGGCGGGGTGACGATCGTGGCGCTGGTCAGTGCGGTCGTGCCCTACGCGACGCTGCCCGTCGAGCTGTGGCTGTCGAGGACCGGTCGACTGCTCGGCGCATGGCGATTGCAGGCCGGCTCCGACCCGCGTGATGCGGCATGGCACGACCGTGTGCTGCGCTCCGTGCTGCGTCGGCCGGTGTTGTCGGCCGTGGTGATCGCCGCCGCCGTGGTGGTGACCTTCGCGGCGCTGCTCGTGATCGGCCCTCCCGGTGGTCGGGCCTGAGCGGACTTACTTCGCGCGAGCCCGCAGGTGGATCGGCAGCGCCATCGCGGCCGAGATCAGCAGGATGCCGGCGACGAAGATGACGGCTTGGAAACCGGGCACCGAGAACGAGATGCCGAACGCGAACATCCCGAGCAGGAACAGCAGCAGGGACACGATGTACATGGCACTCCTTCGGAAGACTCCCTCCAGAGTACCGGCTCGCCTGCGCGCGGACCGACCGCATCCGCGTCGCTGAACGGAGCTACGCCTCGGTCTCCCGCACGCTCGCGGCGAGGCGGGTCGCGCCCACGACCGCCGCGGGCATCGTGAACACCGCGCCGAGGGGGACCAGGAAGCACAGCTGCGTCATGATGCCGAAGCCCAGTGCTCGGCCGCGGGCTGCTCGCAGCAGGCGGCGCCGGCTGCGGCGATCGATGCCGCGCGCGGTCAGCGCACGGCCCGAGAGCTCGTCCGCGAGGATCCAGCCCGACAGCAGGACGCCGGTCGCTGTGCCGATAACGCCGCCGATGAGAGGGATGAAGCCGAGCGCGAAAGCGAGCGCGGCCGCGAGCGCACCGCGCACGATGAGACTCGTCGCATCCGCAAGGGCCGCGCGCCAGCCCGGGTCGTGTTCGGGCGCGGTGCCGGTGTCGGCGATCTCGACGCTGCGCCAGATCCTGTCGTAGAACGGTTCGCCGACGATCAAGGTCAGCGCGGTGAACGTCGTCGCCGCCAGCAGGAGCGCGCCGGCGAAGACCGCGACGCCGAGCGCGACGCGCAACGCGATGGCCCAGATGGCGGGCCAATCGTCGGCGAACGGCGTGACGGCATCCGTGAGCGGGGCCAAGGCCGATGCCAGTGCCACGAGGGCCACCGTGAGCACGGCGCTCACGATGAGCGCGGGCACGAGACCGAGGAGCATCAGTCCCGGGCGCCTTGTGAACCACCCGAATCCACCGAGCAGCAGACGCGCGCCGCGCAGCATCTCGTTCACTCGATCCCCTTCCGGCTCGCGCTGGGACGAGCGTAGTGGGAATACCCTCACCCTCCGCGTGTTGAACTTGATGTGTCGTCGCTCAACTCCGTTTTGCAGAGCGGCACCCCGAACCCGATCAGGAGAACAGATGCCTGAAGATCTCACCCCCGACGAGGGCCGTGACGCCTTCGACGACTTCCTCTCGCGCTACCTCGCAGGTGAGCGCGGACGTGCGGCACGGTCGATCGACCTGTCGCGCTACCTCAGCGCACGCACGCAGGAGACGCTGCAGGATGCCGGGCGCTTCGCGCTCGCGCGTGGACAGCACGAACTCGATGCGTTGCACGTGCTCCGCGAGATCGTTCGCGTCGACCAGGTGCGAGATGCGATCGCCCGCCTCGGCGTCGACCCGGAGAGCATCGTGCGCGAGTCCGAGCAGCGCCTGCCCGCCAGCGCCGATGTCGCCGACGTCGACAGCGCGGTGGTGACCACATCCGTGCAGCGCGCGCTGTTCCACGCGTTCCAGGTGGCGCGTTCCTCCGGATCGACCTACATCGACCCCGAGCACCTCTTCTTCGCGCTCGTGCTCGCACAGGACACGCCCGCCGGGCAGATCCTCGCCCGCGCCGGAGTCACGGCGGAGGCGCTCACGCAGAGCGTGCGGGAGACCGTCACCGGCGCCGAGCGATCCCCGGAGCAGGCAGCCGCATCCGAGCCCGCGACCATGCTGGAGCGGTACGGGCGCGATCTCACCTCCCTCGCCGAGGCGGGGGAGCTGGACCCGGTGATCGGCCGAGCGGACGAGATCGAGCAGACCATCGAGATCCTCAGCCGCCGCACGAAGAACAACCCCGTGTTGATCGGTGAAGCCGGCGTCGGAAAGACCGCCATCGTCGAGGGGCTCGCCCAGGCGATCGTGTCGGGTGAGGTGCCCGAGCAGCTGCGCGGCAGCCGCGTGGTGTCGCTGGATCTTCCGGCGATGCTGGCGGGCGCGCGTTACCGCGGCGACTTCGAGGAGCGCCTGACCGCGACGATGAGCGAGATCGCCGAGCGCAAGGGCGAGCTGATCGTCTTCATCGACGAGGTGCACACCGTTGTCGGCGCGGGCGCCGGTAGCGACGGCGCCATGGACGCCGGCAACATTCTGAAGCCCCGCCTGGCTCGCGGCGACCTGCACCTGGTGGGTGCGACCACCCTCGCCGAGTACCGCACCATCGAGAAGGACCCGGCGCTGGAGCGCCGGTTCCAGCCTGTGAAGGTGGGGGAGCCGTCGGTCGAGGATGCGGTGCGCATCCTGCATGGGCTGCGTCCCGCCTACGAGCAGCACCACGCCATCACTTACACCGACGACGCGCTGCGCGCCGCCGTCGAACTGAGCGACCGCTACCTGAGCGACCGCGTCCTGCCGGACAAGGCGATCGATCTCATCGATCAGGCCGGAGCACGCCTTCGCCTGCGCTTGGGTGTCGCGGTCGACGTGTCCGACCTGATGGCTCAGCTGGCCACGCTCGAGGCGGACAAGAACTCCGCCGTGGCGGCCGAGCGCTATGAGGACGCGATGCGTCTGCGCGACGAGATCGCCGACGTGCAGCGTCGTATCGACGACGCGACGCGACGTGACGCCGTACGCGGCGAGCAGGTCGTGGACGTCGAGCACATCGCCGCCGTCATCAGCCGCAGCACCGGCATTCCGGTGTCGCGTCTGACCGAGAGCGAACGTGGACGCCTGGCGGGACTCGAGTCCGAGCTGCACGCCCGGGTGATCGGTCAGGATGCGGCGGTCACCGCCGTCGCGACGGCCGTCCGTCGCAACCGCACCGGCATGGGCGACAGCCGCCGACCGGTGGGCTCGTTCCTGTTCCTCGGCCCCACGGGCGTCGGTAAGACCGAGCTCGCGAAGACTCTCGCATCCTCTCTCTTCGAGGACGAGAACGCCGTGATCCGCTTCGACATGAGCGAGTTCGGCGAGCGCCACACCGTCTCGCGTCTCGTGGGGGCCCCTCCCGGGTACGTCGGATACGACGAGGCGGGGCAGCTGACCGAGCGGGTGCGCCGCGCACCGTACTCCGTGGTGCTGTTCGACGAGATCGAGAAGGCGCACCCCGACGTGTTCAACCTGCTCCTGCAGGTGCTCGACGACGGACGCCTGACCGACGGTCAGGGCCGTACGGTCGACTTCCGCAACACCGTCGTCATCATGACCTCGAACATCGGCAGCGAGTTCCTCGCATCGCGCTCCGGTGCGATCGGGTTCATCGCCGACGGCGGAGGGGTCACCGGCTTCGGCGACGAGAGCGAGCTGCGCGCCCGCGTCATGGGCAAGCTCCGTGAGGCGATGCGTCCCGAGTTCTTGAACCGCATCGACGAGATCGTGCTGTTCCGCAAGCTCGAGAAGGCGCAGCTGCGCAGCATCGTGTCGCTCCTGCTCGAGCAGAGCGCATCCCGCCTGGCGCGGCGCGAGATCGCGTTCGAGGCGACCGACGCCGTCGTGGACTGGCTGGCAGAGCACGGGTACGAGCCCGAGTACGGAGCCCGCCCGCTGCGCCGGCTCATCCAGCGGGAGATCGATGACCGCATCGCCGACCTGCTCGTCTCCGGCGAACTGACCGACCAGGGTGCCGTGCGCATCGATGTCGTCGACGGTCGGCCGGTCGCCGCTGCCCTGACCCGCACCGCCGTCGCCGCCTGATTCGACCGGACCGCCACCCCTTGCCGTGCGCAAGGGGTGGCGGTCGTCGTATGCGCGGGGCAGGCTGAGAGGATGGTGCTTCCCGCGCGGCTCTCTCTCGGACTTGCAGGGGCCCTCGGTCCCGATCTCATCGCTCGACTGGCCCCCGCTGCAGAGCAGGCCGGCTTTGCGACGCTCTGGGTGAACGACACTCCGGGCGGCGACGCGGTGGCGGCGCTCGCCGCCGCGGCGACGGTCACGGATCGGATCGTGCTTGCCACCGGGGTCGTGCCGCTGGATCGCCGGGAGCCGGACTCACTCGTATTCGCGCTGCAGGCCGCGGATCTTCCGGCCGGCAGGCTCACCGTGGGCATCGGCTCGGGGTCCGCGCCCACGCATCAGCTGGCACTCGTGGAGCAGGGGATTGAGGCCCTGCGCGCGGGCGTGCCCGGAGCGCAGGTCGTCGTCGGCGCCCTCGGCCCCCGGATGCGCCGGCTCGCGACATCGGTCGCCGACGGCCAGCTGCTCAACTGGTTGACCCCCGATGCCGCCGCCGCGCAGCGCGAGCCGGACAGTCGCACCATCCTCTACGTGAGAACGGCGCTCGATGCGGCGGCGTCGCCGCGGCTGCTCGCCGAGGCCGATGCGTATGCCGGCTACCCCGCCTACGCCGCCAACTTCGCCCGCCTCGGTTTCAGCGCGCGCGACACGGTGATCAGCTCCCTCGACGACGCGGCGCGCGTGACGGCGTACCGCGCCGCGGTCGACGAGGTCGTGCTTCGGGTGATCGTCGAACGGGACGACCCTGGGCACTATCTCGACTTCATCCGGAATGCGGCGACGCTGATCGACGCGGATGCGTCATGAGCGCGGTGTCCGAGCGTGCAAGCGCACCGACCGGCTGGGGGCTCGACAGGCGGCTCGATGCGAGGTGGAATCAGAGCATGAGGACTTTCGCACGCTGGGCGCTGGGCGCCGCCATGGTGTTCGCCGGTATCAGCCACCTGTTCTGGGCGCGCAAGGAGTTCCGCGCGCAGGTGCCCGACTGGGTCGTGGACGCTACGCCCCTCGACGAGGATGCGGTCGTGCTCGCATCGGGCGCTGTCGAGATCGCCCTCGGTACTGCACTGGTGGCACTGCCGTCCCAGCGCCGGCGCATGGGTGCCCTCTTGGCCGCGTTCTTCCTCGCGGTCTTCCCGGGCAACTGGGCCCAGTTCACCCATCGTCGCGCCGGCTTCGGTCTCGACACCGACGTCAAGAGGCTGGTCCGCCTCTTCTTCCAGCCGGCGCTCGTCGCCTGGGCGCTGTGGAGCACGCGCACCCCGCGCGACTGAACGCGAGCCGGATGCGGCCGGTCAGCGCTTGGCTTCGACCAGCCGCATCCGGACGATGTTGTCGGTCTCGTCCATCTCGGCGATGTCGGGGTGCGCGGCGACGAACTCGGTGAAGCTGCGGTGCCCCAGCGCCTTCTCGCTGAACGAGGAGTCCAAGCGCGTGATCAGGCTCTTCACGGCAGACGCATGCTGCCACTGCGACGGATCCTTGTCGTTCTCCAGGCGCAGGGCGCGCTCGAGCAGGTCTGCCGCGGGGTCCACGGACCGCTTGCGGGAGCGGGGCGCGTTCGAGGCCGCATCCTTCTTCGCGGGCTCCGGCACCTGCACGCCGGGAAGCGAGTCGTAGGCGTCGAAACGGTCGCAGGCGGCCGCGAGCGATTTGGCGGTGGAGCCGGCCACACCCACGCCGACGACGAAGCGCCCCAGGCGCTTGCATCGTTGCGCGAGGGGGACGTAGTCCGAATCTCCCGCGACGATCACGACGTGCGTCAGATCCGGCAGCCGGAACATGTCCTCCACGGTGTCGACGGCGAGGCGGATGTCGGCGCCGTTCTTGGCGTAGGCGGCGGCGGGGAAGAGCTGCACGAGGTCGACCGCCCGCGCCACCAGCTGCGACCGGTACTCGGCGTTGACCGGCGACGACCAGTCGGCGTAGGCCCGTGTGAGCACGAGAGTGCCGAAAGACGCGGCGTAGTCGATGATCGCGCCCACGTCGACCGTGGCACGCGCCAGCTTCTCTGTGATCTCCGCATCGTGCGGCTGCTCCGCGATGCGCGTCCGATCGCGCGAATAGGCGTTGCGGCCGTGCACGCGGTCGTACCAGCTCATGACGATGTTGTCGAAGTCCAGATAGACGGCCACACGGCTCGTGGACAGATCAGCCATGTCAGTGCTCGCTCGGGTAGCGCACGCCGATCTGCGCGCGGATGTCGTCGAGCTGGCGCATGATCGCGACCGTCTCGGCGATGGGCAGGCGGTCGCTGTCGCGACGACCCTCCGCGATGATCTGCTCGGCGGCCAGTGCCTGGTATTGCATGCCGCGACCGACATCCGGGCAATGGAACGTCTCGACGACATCGCCGGAACGGTCGGTCAGGGTGAACCCGGTCGCGTTGTACCAGGTGGGGTCGATCTCGATGCGGGCGTCCGTGCCGATGATCGCCGCACGGTTCGGACCGACCCCCTGGGCGGACGACACTGTGGTCGCCAGCGCGCCGTTCGCATACGAGGCGACGGTGGCGACATCGATGTCGGCACCGGTCTCACCCAGCCGCGCGCTCGCCGTGAGCGAGACGGGCGCGCCCAGCACATCCCACGCGAACGACAGCGGGTAGATGCCGAGATCGAGCAGGGCGCCGCCGCCCAGCTCGAGCGCGTTCAGACGGTGCGTGGGATCCGTCGAGATGAACTGAGTGTGATCCGCGGTCACGGCGCGCACCTCGCCGAGGACGCCCTCGGCGAGGAGCTCGTGGGTGCGCATCATGTGCGGCAGATACCGGGTCCACATGGCCTCCATGGCCAGAAGCCCCGCTTCCTCCGCCGCGACGCGCACGCGCTCGGCCTCCTCGCCTGTCAGGGTGAACGGCTTCTCGACGAGGACGTGCTTTCCCGCGGCGAGCGCGTCGAGCGCGTTCTCGGCGTGCATCGGATGCGGCGTCGCAATGTAGACGATGTCGATGTCGTCGTCGGCGAGCAGCGAGGCGTAGTCGCCGTGCGCGCGCGGGATGTCGAACTGCGTCGCGAATCGCTGGGCGCTTTCGAGTGAGCGCGATCCGACTGCGCGGACGTCGAGGCCGGCGGTGCGCAGGTCGCTCGTGAACATGTGGGCGATGCCGCCCGTGGCGAGGATGCCCCAACGCAGGCGAGAACTCGAGACAGTGGTCATGCGACCACCGTACCCAAGGGGTGCCGCACTAGGCTCGGGGCGTGGCGACGGCATTGGACAGACTGCGGGAACTCCTGAGGATCGCGACGGTCTCCTACGCGGACGAGTCACGGGTGGACACGGCGGCGTTCGACGAGTTCCACGCGGCACTCGAGCGCCTGTACCCGCTTGTCCACGCCCGGTTGGAGCGGGAGATCGTCGTCGGTCACGCGCTCCTTCTCCGATGGCCGGGGCGTACGCCGGAGCGACCGCTCGTCCTCATGGCGCATCAGGACGTGGTCCCCGTGGTCGAGGAGGACTGGGATCACGATCCCTTCGGCGCGGAACTCGTCGGCCAAGGCGCCGATCAGGCCGTCTACGCGCGGGGCGCGATCGACGACAAGGGCGCGCTGGTGGCCATTTTGGAGGCCGTCGAAGAACTGCTGATGCGTGAGGTCGTGCCCGAGAACGACGTGTACCTCGCCTTAGGACACAACGAGGAGACCGCCGGCGACGGTGCACGTGCGATCGCGGAGGCGCTGCGCGCCCGCGGCGTCCGGCCGGCGCTCGTGGTCGACGAGGGCGGTGCCGTCGTCGATGGAGTGCTCCCGGGGATCGCGCGCTCGACCGCGATGATCGGTGTCGCCGAGCGCGGCACGATGACCGTCTGGTTGACGGCGCGCGAGCAGGGCGGCCACGCATCCACACCGCCGGCGCGTCCGGCGACGGCCCGGCTGGCCCGCGCCGTCGACAGGCTCGCGCGGCGTCCCTTCCCGGTGCGGCTCGTCCCGCCGGTACGTGCGATGCTGCGCACACTCGCACCGCACGCGCCGAAGCCTCTCGGCACAGCGCTGCGCTCCCTCGCGGTCACGGGCCCGCTCGTCGCCGGCGTCCTCGCGCGGCTCGGGCCCGAGACGAATGCGCTGGTGCGCACGACCGCGGTGGCGACCGAGCTCGAGGGAGCGCCGGGGGAGAACGTGCTGGCTGCGACCGCGCGGGCGGCGATCAATGTGCGCCTGCTCACCGGCGACACGGCCGCATCCGCCGTCGCGCGGATCCGCCGTGTCATCGCCGACGAGACGATCGAGATCGAGGTGCGCGCCGCCAGCGAGCCCTCACCCATCTCACCGTGGCGGGGCGAGCCGTGGCGTCGGATCGCGCGCGCGATCGATTCGTCGCTCGGCAGCGAGATCGTGGCGACGCCGTACATCCAGCTGGGGGCGAGCGACAGTCGATGGTTCACCGGCATCTGCGACAACGTCTACCGTTTCACGCCCTTCCATCTCACCCGCGCCGAGCGCGAGGCGTTGCACGCGCACAACGAACGCATCCGCGTCGAGGTCTGGCTGCGAGGGATCGGGTTCTACCGGGACCTGATCACCGGGAGCTGACGGGGCGGGGCGCCACGTCGTCGAGCGCGAGCACGAACCGCAAGATGGCGCGACCGGTGTCCGTGATCACGGGGCCGCGGCCGAACTCCCATTCCTCATCGCTGGCGCGCACGGTGTGGCCGCGGAGCGCTGCGCGCCGATCGAACGGCGCGGTCGTCGCGGCGTAGAGCGCGACGGCGCCGGACGTTCTTGCATCCAGACGGGGCGCGACAGACAGCGAGTCTCCGAGCACGAGCAGGGCCCGGGTGACGCGGGTCAGCATCCGTATGCTGCGCTTGCGTCCCTGGCGGACCGCGGCCGCGAGAGCTCGGAGCTCGTCGGGATTTCCGCCCGCGGCCCCGGTGCCGAGCCCTGCTTCCTCCAGGAACCGGCGCGCTCTGGCACTGTGCTCCGCGTCGTCGGCCGCGGCCTCGCCCAACAGACGCGCGGCCTCGTCGAGCGCAGCGCCGATGGCCGCACGTCGGTCACCGGTCACGGCGGACTCGTCCCGGCGCTCCCTGTTGCTCAGGGGGAGACGTCCGAGGAAATCCGCCATGCGTCCACAGTAGACCGTGCTCCTCGGCTCGTGTCGGTGGGTCGTCCGATGGGGCGATGTGACTGTCACACGGCCGCGGAAATCGGAGTGAACCGGGCGTGGCGTGCATAATGGCAACGGGCGTGTGACCGTGCGCACGGCCCAGGAGATCCGATGAGCGACGATGCGACAGGGCGACGGCCCAGTATCCGCGATGTGGCGCGCTTGGCAGAGGTCTCTCATCAGACCGTCTCCCGGGTGATCAACAACCACCCCAGCATCCGACCGGAGACGCGCGAACGCGTGCTCTCCGTCATGGCGCAGGTGCAGTACCGGCCCAATCGAGCGGCGCGGGCACTGGTGACCAGCCGCTCGCAGACCATCGGCATCCTGTCTGCCTCCAGTACGCAGTACGGGCCTGCCTCTTCCATCGCGGCCATCGAATCCGCCGCCCGTGAGCGCGGCTACTGGGTGAGCACCGCGAACATCTCACCCCACGACCCCGATTCGATCCCCGACGGCATCGCGCACCTGATGGCGCAGTCCGTCGAGGGGCTGGTCGTCATCGCGCCGCAGGTCCGCGTGTTCCGCGCGCTCGCCGAACAGCAGCTCGACGTGCCCTACGTCACACTGCAGTCCACCGAGCTCGACCCGCAGCACGCGCTGTCCGTCGACCAGATCGCGGGCGCCCGCCTCGCCACGCGCCATCTCATCCAGCTCGGCCATCGCTGGATCTACCACCTCGCGGGTCCGCAGGACTGGATCGAGGCGGAGGCGCGGATGCGGGGCTTCCTCGAGGAGATGAGTGCGAACGACGTGCCCACCACCGCCCCCATCCTGGGGGATTGGACGGCGGAGTTCGGCTACTACGCGGGTCGGGAGCTGCTGCGGGTGCGCGACTTCACCGCGGTCTTCGCCTCCAACGATCAGATGGCTCTGGGCCTGATGCACGCGATCCGCGACGAGGGTCTGGACGTCCCGGGCGACATCAGCGTGGTCGGCTTCGACGACATCCCGGAATCCGCGCACTTCTGGCCCCCCTTGACCACGGTTCGCCAGGACTTCGCCGATCTCGGACGGCGCTGCGTCGACATCCTGCTGGGTCCGGCAGACGGCTCGGATGCGGTCGTCGCGCCCATTGTGCCCGAGCTCATCGTTCGGGATTCCTCGGGGGCGGTCAGCCCGATCTGACGGGCGTTACCAACCCGAGATCTCTCAGCGGGTTGACAGGAAGCCGATCGGTGGCGTTACACTTGCGCAGCAATGTGAACGGTCACATCGATCGTCACAACGGGGTTTCGAAAGACGAAGGAGTCGAGGCGTGTCCGCAATAGATGCCGCTCGAGGCGAGGGCTATGCCACGGGGGTGAAGACCGAGGTCGTGATCGCACGGGTGCGCGCCGAGGTCGCGGCCCTGCACGGCGAGCTCGTGCGCAACGGGCTGGTCGTGTGGACCGGCGGCAACATCTCGGAGCGTGTGCCGGGAGCGGACCTGTTCGTCATCAAGCCGTCGGGGGTCTCCTACGACGATCTGGCTCCCGAGAACATGATCCTCTGCCACCTCGACGGCACGGTCGTCGCCGACACCCCCGGCAGCGACCGTCAGCCCTCCAGCGACACCGCCGCGCACGCATACGTCTACCGGAACATGCCGGCCGTCGGCGGCATCGTGCACACGCACTCCGACTACGCGACGGCGTGGGCCGCACGCGGCGAAGAGATCCCGTGCGTCATCACGGCGATGGCCGACGAGTTCGGCGGTCCGATCCCGGTCGGGCCGTTCGCGATCATCGGCGACGACTCGATCGGCCGGGGCATCGTGGACACCCTCACCGACCACCGCTCACCGGCGGTGCTGATGGCCGGGCACGGCCCGTTCACGATCGGAGCGACGGCGCGGGATGCGGTCAAGGCCGCCGTCATGCTCGAAGACGTGGCCCGCACCGTGCACATCGCCGGCCAGCGCGGTCCGCTCACGCCGCTGCCGCAACAGGCGATCGATCGTCTCTACGAGCGCTACCAGCACGTGTACGGCCAGCACGTGTACGGCCAGCACGGCGACGCCCACCGGACGCCTCGCTCGGCCGCCTGAAGACTTCCCCCTACGTACAACTGAACACAGCAGACAGAGACGTCTTACGAAAGGACACACTGTGAAGAGCACCAAGTTCCTGTTCGCCGCGGCAACCGTTGCCGCCGGCGCGCTCATGCTCTCGGGCTGCGGCAGCAGCGCGGGCGGCAGCGGCGGGGACAGCGGCGGAGACGGCGGACTCATCGGCGTCGCCATGCCCACCAAGAGCTCCGAGCGCTGGATTCAGGACGGCAACGCCGTCAAGAAGCAGCTCGAGGACCAGGGCTACACCGTCGATCTGCAGTACGCAGAGGACGACATCCCCACGCAGGTCTCGCAGATCGAGAACATGATCACCAAGGGTGCCAAGGCCCTGATCATCGCCTCGATCGACGGCACGACGCTCACCAGCGTCCTGCAGGAAGCCGCCGACGGCGACATCCCCGTCATCGCGTACGACCGCCTCATCCGCGACAGCGAGAACGTCAACTACTACGCGTCGTTCGACAACTACAAGGTCGGCGTGCAGCAGGCCAACTCGCTGCTGAACGGTCTGGGTCTCACCGACCTCGACGGCAAGGCCGCGGCATCGGCTCCGGCCGGCCCGTTCAACATCGAGCTGTTCGCCGGTTCGCCCGACGACAACAACGCGACGTTCTTCTGGAACGGCGCGATCGACACGCTCCAGCCCTACATCGACAAGAAGGTCCTGGTCGTCAAGAGCGGTCAGACCGACTTCCAGCAGGCGGCGACGCTGCGCTGGGACGGCGAGACGGCGCAGAAGCGCATGGAGAACATCCTCACCTCGACGTACTCCGACGGCTCGAAGGTCAACGCGGTGCTCTCGCCCTACGACGGCATCTCGCGCGGCATCATCTCGGCTCTCACCGACGCCGGCTACTCGGTCGGTGCCGAGTGGCCGATCATCTCGGGTCAGGACGCCGAGATCGACTCCGTGAAGGCCATCGTCGCCGGTGAGCAGTACGCGACCATCTTCAAGGACACCCGCAAGCTGGCCGAGGTCGCGGTCGACATGGCCTCCGCTCTGCTGAAGGGCGAGGAGCCCGAGGTGAACAACACCGAGGACTACGACAACGGCAAGAAGGTCGTCCCGTCCTACCTGCTCGAGTCGCAGATCGTGGTCAAGGACAACATCAAGGAGGTCCTGGTCGACAGCGGCTACTGGACCGAAGACGAGATCAACGGCTGACACCCGAGGATCCGTGCCGGGCGGCCCCGTGCCGCCCGGCACACTCCCGTCGGCGACAGGAAAGAGGAGCAACGATGTCCCAGAACATCCTCGAGATGCGTGGGATCACCAAGACATTCCCGGGAGTCAAGGCACTCTCGAACGTGAATCTCGCCGTTCAGCGCGGCGAGGTGCACGCCATCTGCGGTGAGAACGGCGCCGGTAAGTCGACGCTCATGAAGGTGCTGTCGGGTGTGTACCCCCACGGCACATACGACGGACAGATCGTCTACAACGGCGAGGAGGTCGCGTTCCGCAACCTTCGCGACAGCGAGGCCAAGGGCATCGTGATCATCCACCAGGAGCTGGCTCTCAGCCCGTACCTGTCGATCGCCGAGAACATCTTCCTCAACAACGAGCAGCGCGGCCCGCTCGGTCTCATCGACTGGAACGCGACGAACTTCGAGGCGGGCAAGCTCCTCGCCCGGGTCGGTCTGCGGGAGAACCCCACGACGAAGATCAACCAGATCGGCGTCGGCAAGCAGCAGCTCGTCGAGATCGCGAAGGCGCTCTCGAAAGAGGTCAAGCTGCTCATCCTCGACGAGCCGACCGCCGCACTGAACGACGAGGATTCGGCGCACCTGCTCGATCTGATCCTTCATCTGAAAGGTCAGGGGATCACGTCGATCATCATCAGCCACAAGCTCAACGAGATCAAGAAGGTCGCCGACACGGTCACTGTCATCCGCGACGGGAAGACGATCGAGACGATCGCGAAGAACGACGTCACCGAAGATCGCATCATCAAGGACATGGTGGGTCGCGACCTCGAGCACCGCTACCCGGACCACGAGCCCCACATCGGCGAAGAGCTGCTGCGGGTCGAGAACTGGACGGCTCACCATCCCGTCGACACCTCTCGCGTCGTCGTCGATGACGTGTCGATCACGGTGCGGGCGGGCGAGATCGTCGGAATCGCGGGCCTCATGGGGGCCGGTCGCACCGAGTTCGCGATGAGCCTGTTCGGCCACAGCTACGGGACGCGGATCTCGGGCCGGGTGTTCATGCGCGGCAAGGAGATCAAGACGCGCACCGTCTCGGAGGCCATCGACAACGGTCTCGCCTACGCGACCGAGGATCGTAAGACGTACGGCCTGAACCTCATCGAGGACATCAAGCGCAACGTCTCCATGGCGTCGCTCAAGAAGCTCGAGAAGGCCGGCCTCGTCAACGACAACGAGGAGTACCGGGTCGCGAACGAGTACCGCCGCGACATGAACATCAAGGCGCCGAGCGTGCTGGTCAAGACCGGGAAGCTCTCCGGCGGCAACCAGCAGAAGGTCGTGCTGTCGAAGTGGATCTACTCGGATCCCGACGTGCTGATCCTCGACGAGCCGACCCGCGGCATCGACGTGGGGGCGAAGTACGAGATCTACACGATCATCAACAAGCTCGCCGCATCCGGGAAGGGCATCATCGTCATCTCGTCCGAGCTGCCCGAGCTGCTCGGCATCTCCGACCGCGTCTACGCGCTGTCGGAGGGTCGCATCACGGGAGAGCTGCCGATCGCCGAGGCGAGCCCCGAATCCGTCCTCAAGCTCATGACCATGGAGAAGCCCCGCTGACGGGGCTCGCAGGAGACAACGACATGTCGAACAACGACACCGCCGCCGGGGCGACGATCAACCCGGTCGACAACAAGGCCACCCGCTGGATCACGCACGTGCTCACGGATCTGGGCAAGAACGGCATCTTCATCGCGCTGCTCGCGGTCGTGGTGCTGTTCGCCGTCCTGACCGACGGCATCCTGCTTCGTCCGCAGAACATCTCGAACCTGGTCGTGCAGAACGGCTACATCCTCGTCCTCGCGATCGGCATGGTGATGGTCATCATCGCCGGCCACATCGACCTGTCCGTCGGATCCGTGGCCGCCTTCATCGGCGCGGTCTCGGGCGTCTTCGCGGTGCAGTGGGGACTTCCCTGGTGGCTTGCGATCGTCCTGTCGCTCGCGATCGGCGCGCTCGTGGGGGCGTGGCAGGGCTTCTGGGTCGCGTTCGTCGGCATCCCCGCCTTCATCGTGACCCTGGCGGGCATGCTCATCTTCCGCGGGCTCGCGCTCGTCGTGCTGGGCAACGCGAACATCGGTTCCTTCCCCGACGAGTACCGTGCGCTCGGCAACGGCTTCCTCGACGGCATCTTCGGGGGCGACCCCGACGTGTTCACGCTGCTGATCGGCGCGGTCGGCATCATCGCCCTCGTCGTGCAGCAGTGGCGCACCCGTGCCGGACGTCGCAAGTACGGACAGGATGTCGAGCCGATCGTCTGGTTCATCGCCAAGCTCGTGCTGATCTCCGCCGCGATCGCGTTCTTCACGTACTCCCTCGCGGCGTACAAGGGCATCCCGGTCACGCTCATCGTGCTCGCCGTGCTCGTGCTGGTCTACGGCATCGTCATGAACCGTTCCGTCTTCGGCCGTCACATCTATGCGATCGGCGGCAATCGCCACGCGGCGGAGCTGTCGGGCATCAAGACGCGCCGGGTCGACTTCTGGCTGTTCGTCAACATGGGCCTGCTCGCAGCGCTGGCAGGTCTCATCTTCACCGCTCGCCTGAACCTCGCCGGGCCCAAGGCCGGTGACGGCTTCGAGCTCGAGGCCATCTCCGCCGCCTTCATCGGCGGAGCGGCGGTGCAGGGTGGCGTCGGAACCATCGGCGGCGCGATCATCGGTGGTCTGATCATCGGCGTCCTGAACAACGGTATGTCGATCATGGGTATCGGCATCGAGTGGCAGCAGGCGGTGAAGGGCCTCGTGCTCCTTCTCGCCGTCGCCTTCGACGTGTACAACAAGCGACGCTCCGGCAACTGAGCGCCGTCACCATCGAAGAGAGGGGCCCCGCCGATCGGCGGGGCCCCTCTCTTCTGCGTGTCAGCGAACGGCGAGCCGCTCAGCGATGCGCGAGGGCAGTGTGCCGTCTGCCGCGCTCGCGCCCTCGGCGAACGCCCCGCGGTAGCGGGCGGCCGGATGCGTGTCGGCGACCCGCGCGTGGCCGGCGCCGTAGAGCGACTCGCGCAGCGTCGAGCCCGCGTACTCGGTCTGCGCCCGCCCGCGGCGCTGGAGCTCGGGCACGACGAACTCCACCAGATCCTCGAAGGAGCCCGGCGTGATCGCGTAGGCGAAGTTGAAGCCGTCGATCTCGCCGTCGTCGACCCATCGCTCCAGCTCGTCGGCGACCGTCGTGGGGCCGCCGACGATGACCGGCCCCATCCCGCCGATCGAGCGCTGCGCGACGATGTCGGCGGGAGTCCACCGGCGTTCGGGGTCGATCTTCGCGAGGGAGGAGAGCACCGAGCGCAGGCTGTCGTTCTCCACCTCTTCGAGGGGCTGATCCGGGTCCCACTGCCCGAAATCGATGCCGGTCCAGCCGCCGTAGAACGCGAGCATCCCCTCACCCGAGGCGTAGGACAGATAGTCCTCGTACTTGGCGGCAGCCGCCTCATCCGACTCGGCCGTGATGACGGTCACCAGCGCGAAGGTCTTCACGTCGCCGGGGTCGCGCCCCTCCGCCGCAGCGCGAGAGCGGATGTCGCGAACGATCTCGCGAGCTTGTGCGGGATTCGCGGGGCTGATGAAGACACCCTCGCCGTGCCGGGCGGCGAAGGCGCGCCCGCGCGCGGAGGCGCCGGCCTGGAAGATCACCGGAGTGCGCTGCGGCGACGGCTCGCTCAGGTGGATGCCGGGGACGGAGTAGTAGGTGCCCCGGTGACCGATCGGATGCACCTTCGCGGCGTCGGTGTACACACCGCGTTCGCGGTCGGCGATGACGGCGTCCTCCTCCCAGGAACCCTCCCAGAGCTTGTAGGTGACGTCGACGAACTCCTCCGCGATCTCGTATCGGTCGTCGTGGGCAATCTGCTTGCTCAGACCGAGGTTGATCGCGGCGCTGTTCAGGTAGCTCGTCACGACGTTCCAGGCGACGCGCCCCTTGGTCAGGTGGTCGAGCGTCGAGAACTTGCGCGCGAGCGCGTACGGCTGCTCGTACGTCAGCGCCGCGGTGACGCCGAAGCCGAGGTGCTCGGTGACGAGCGCCATCGCCGGCACCTGGAGGAACGGGTCGTTCACCGGCACCTGGTCGGCATCGCCGAGCGCCGTCGCCGCGGAGCCCCGGTACACGTCGTAGGTGCCCAGCACGTCCGCGATGAACAGCGAGTCGAACCGGCCGCGTTCGAGCAGCTTCGCGAGCTCGGTCCAGTATTCGAGGTCCTTGTAGGTCGTGGCCCGGCTGTCGGGGTGACGCCAGGTGCCCGCGGATTGGTGACTGACGCACGTCATGTCGAAGGCGTTCAGGATGATGCGCTTTGCCATGCGGCGAGTCTCACACCGCGGTCCGCCCGCATCCAGTACGCCGACATTCGGCGTCATGGACGCGGGGACGTCAGGGCACCAGTGTGATCTTGCCCGGCGAATGGGCCTCGATGAGACGGTGCGCCTGCGGTGCTTCGGCCAGCGGCAGCTGCTCCCCGAGCTCGACCGAGAACCGCCCCGCCGAGAGCAACGCCAGAACAACCGGCACGGCTTCGGCCCGCCACGCGAGCTGCTGGTCGGTGAGCGGATCGGGGGAGCCGCCGGAGAAAGCCCGGATGCCGAATCCCGCCGCATCCGCGCCGCGCACGATCGTGGCGATGCGCGATCGATCGTCGACGAGAGCGAGCGAGGCGCCGATCGCCTCGTCCGTGCCCGCCGCGTCGAACGCGGCCGTGTAGCCCTGGGGAGCGGCCTCGTGCAGGCGCTGTTCGAGTCCGTCGCCATAGGCGACAGGGATCGCGCCGAGTTCGCGCAGGCGGTCGAAACGCGACGGCGACGAGGTGGCGATGACCGTGGCGCCCCACAGCACGGCGAACTGCACGGCGGCCTGGCCGACGGCGCCCGAACCCGCGTGCACGACGAGGGTGTCACCGCTGCGCACGTCGAGTGAGCGCAGCACCTGGTACGCCGTGCCGACCGGGATACCGAGGGCGGCTCCCGTCGCCGCGTCCACCTGCGGCGGTCGCGGCTGGATCGAGCCGACCTTGACGATCGCCTGCTCGGCGTAGAGGCCGCCGGCGGAGAAGATCACGACGGGGTCGCCGATGCGGAACCCGTCGACGCCTTCTCCGACGCCCGTCACCACGCCGGCACCGTCGCTGCCGATGCGGCGCGGATGGGTCATCGGGACGGGGCCGCGCAGACCCGCTCGCAGCTTCGCATCGATCGGGTTGACGCCGGCGGCTTCGATCCGCACCGCCACCTGGCCCGCCTCCGGGGAGGCGACATCGATGTCGGTGAGCGTGAGGACGTGGGGGCCGCCGTGTTCGGAGTAGACGATCGCGTGTGTCATGGTGCTCGCCACTCTGCCCGGTGTCGAGGCCGGACGCAATGCGCCCGTGGCGGACCGGCGATCCACTCGCCGATCCGCCACGGGGCGGGACGCCAGAACTCAGCCGCAGGCGAGCGACACGTACGGTGCGGTGAGGTTCGAGCTCGCACCCGCCTGGGTGACCGAGACCGTGGCCGTTCCCGCGGGCATCGCGCCGAGCCGCGTCGTGAAGGCGGTCGACGCGCTCTTGCCCGCCGCGACCGTGACGGTCTTCACGCCGTACACCGTCGTGATCGTGGCCGCCGCCGTGCTGTCGCCGGTGTTGCTGAGGGCGACCGAGAGCACGGCCTTGCCCGCCAGGCACCGCGCGCTGGTCGCGGCCTGCACGGACACCGCGGGGGTGACGGTGACGGTGGCTTCCACCGGCATGCGCGAGTCGTCCTGCGCGATGCCGGCCACCGTGAACTCTCCCGCCGCGGCGTAGGCGGTGGGAGGGACGGCGTCCCAGGCGACGTCGACGCTCTGCTGGGAACCGTCCGCCTTCGTCAGGTGCGCCTGCGGCAGGGTTGGCGCGACTCCCGCCCGCGTCGTCACCGCGATCTCGTCGACCGACGCAACGGCGATGTCCGCCGCGTAGGCCTCGAGTACGCGCTGGTACTCGGAGCGCGTGATCGGGATGACCGTGCCGTGGCGCGGCTTGCCGCCGTCGGCGTTCTGGGGGAGTGACTGGCGCAGCTTCGCGCCGAGCGGCTGCCACGCGTTCCCGTCCTCGAGGTTCGTCGTTCCGAACGGGACGTAGTGGTTGGGCCCGCCGTGGTAGTTGGGCTGGTCGATGAACAGGAACCAGTCCAGGCCGTTCACATCATCCGCGTTGGCGGGGAAGATATTGGCGCCCTCGCCGCTGGTGAAGGTACCCCCGGGTTCGCCGTTGGGCAGACCGCTGGCGACCCGCTCCTTCACGAGCGTCCACTCGTCCGCCGGCCCGGTGGCGCTCGGGAGGGTGCCCGCGATCGTCGCGAGCAGATCGGTCGACTTCTCGTGGCGGATCGTCATGCTCGCCTCGTCCTTGGTGAAGCGGTGGTAGACGCCGTCGACCTTCGCGACGGTGGAGTCGATGAGGCCGAGTCCCGCGCCCCGGCGCACGTCGCTCCAGATCTGCGGTTCGGAGAAGGTCACGAAGTCGTCGGTCGTCGCGTACATCATCCGGTTGTAGGTGACGGCTGTGCGATCGGCGGCGTTCGTGGTCGGGTAGAGGTTGGACGCCCAGAAGACGACGAACGTGTCCAGTTCCTCGTCCCAGTAGGCTTCGGGCGCCCACGTGTTTCCGGCGTAGTCGCTCGACACCTTCACGTGACGCTGCTCGGACCAGTTCACCAGGTCATTCGACTCCCAGACCTCGATGTAGCGCGAGCCGGAGATCTGCGCGGTTGTGAATCCGCCGGCCAGGCCGTCGATCTTCAGATCTGTGGCGATCATGTAGAACTTGTCGCCCTCGGGCGCGCGGATGATGAACGGATCGCGCAGTCCCTCGGTGCCGACGGTGGAGGTGAACACCGGCTGCCCGTCGTTCAGGGTGTTCCAGCTCAGCGCGTCGTTGCCCTTGGATGCGGCGATGCTCACGCGTTCAGCGCCCTGGCCCTCGCCCGTGAAGAACGTCCAGAAGTACGCCTCGGTCTCCTCGTCGCCCGCCGGCAGCGGCTGGAGGCGGGCGGAGAAGGTCCGGCTGGCGGTCGACGGGCCGTGGGCGGCCACGGCGGTCAGCTCGACCACGATCTCGGGGGACCCGGTAGCGGGCCGTTTCACCTCGACCGTGCGCGAGTCGTCGCGCACGCCTGCCCGCAGTGCCGCGGACGCCGCGTGTGCCGCATCCACCGTCCACGTGATCGTGGATCCCTGCGCGCCGATGGCGGGCACGGAGAAGTTGGTGCGGATGTCGTCGAGATTCGCGATCTGGATCGCCGCAAGGTCTGCTGCAACGCGGCCGGCGTCCGAGAGCAGTTGCGGTACCCGCACCGAGTAGGTGTGGACGCGGGTCGCTCCGCCGACGGTGAAGGTGGCGGTCAGAGTGACGTCGGCGTCGCCCGAGCCCGCGGCGGGGCGGGTGACGGTCGCGGTACCCCCGGTGACGGCGATCGCCGGGTTGTTCGATCCCCAACTCACGCCGACGCCCGCGCTCGTGGTGGGTACGGCGAAGTCGGTGTCCGCGGTCGCAGGGACCGAGACGGCGGCGACGGCGCGATCGAGGGCCTCGGCGTTGTAGAGCGCCAGCACGTCGGCGTCACTGAGCGCCTGTCCGTAGATCGCGAAGTCGTCGACCAGTCCGCTCCAGCTCGCGTCGTTGTACGTCGAGCGGCCGAGGGCCGCCACGAGGTTCGAGCCGAACGCGGCGACGTCGCGGGCGATCGCGTTCTGCGAGATGCGGGCGCCGTTCACGTAGATGCGCAACTGGCCCGTCGTTCCGTCGATGACCGTCGTGTAGAGGCTGAGGCCGGCGGGCGTGCGGATGCCGGAGGTCGCGGCATTGGTGGCGCCCGGGCCGACCTCGGTCGTCCATGGCGAGCCGGGGGAGACCGCGTTGGTGACGACCGACTTGACGTAGCCGTTGGGGTTGGCGGGGTTCAGCAGCCAGTACCCCGACGAATACGAGTTGCCAGACGCGACGGGAGCCCCGATGAAGGCGGCAGCGGTGTTGCCTGCACCCGTGCGCGGCGAGAGCCAGGTGGAGATGGTCAGGTCCTTCTTGCCGACGAGGCCCGTCGTGGGGATATCGAGGTAGGCGGCCGTGCCGCGGGCTCCTCCGGGCAGCGAGAGGCTGCCGTCGGCGACGGCACCCCCGCTCTGCTGCAGTGTCGCGTCGAACCCGTTGCCGCTCGTGTCCGGGATCGTCGTGCCCGCGGCGCTGTCGAAGGTGTAGTGCAAGAGAGGTGCAGGAGTCGCGGCCTGGGCGGCGGATGGGACGACCGCTCCGGCGGCGGCGGCGAGTGCGAGTGCGGTCCATACCGCTCCGCCCCTGGTCAGCATTCGGGATCTGTGGCGCGTGCTCACGCGGAGGCTCCTCGCTCTCATCGACGGGCGAGACGCGTCGGAGCGTGCGCGGGGACGTCACGGTCCCCGCGGCGATCGGTTGAGCGTCTTCGCGCAATCGTGTGCCGCGGATGCGGCAGTCAGGCAGTCATTGTTACCGAGAACATTCTCGGCCTCCGATCACCGTATTGGCTGCACGGAGACGTTGTCAACGTCGTGCGGCGCACCGGCAGCCTCGCGTGCGCGCAGCCGCGCCCGGACGAAGATCAGCCGCGCAGCGTCTTGAGGATGCGCTGGGCGGACACCGGCTCGGCCGTGCCCAACCGTTGCGCGAACAGGCTCACCCGGTACTCCTCCAGCAGCCAACGGGCATGCACGAGGGGAGCGGGCGCGCCCTCGGTGAGCGGGATGGTGCCGCCGGCATCCGTGTACGCCGCGGCCGAGCGCTCATATTCGGTGAGGCGTTGCCGATCCCGCCCGGGCTGATCGGCCAGCTGAGCCAGCCGCTCGGCGACCGCCGCGAGGTAGCGCGGCAGGTGGGCGAGGCGAGCCGGCCCGGTCCGCGAGATGAAACCGGGATAGACGAGGCCGGCCAGCTGGGCTCGGATGTCGCCGAGGGCGCCGAGCAGGGTCAGCGAGTTCTGCCGCTTCATGGCGCGTTCGATCTCCCGCAGCGACAGCAGGATCCGGGCGACGAGGCTCGTGGCGGCGAACAGCTCGTCCGTGACAGCCGCGCTGAACGCGTCCCGGAGGGCCTCGAAGCCGGCGCGGTCCCGCACGATGCCGTCCGCGGCCGTGCGGGTGATGACCGCATCCGCGACGGCGACGCGAGCGTCCTCGACGAGGGCCTTCGCGGAGGGGTAGGGCGAGGCCGCGAGGGCGAGCTTCTCGTTCGAGGTCAGGTGATCGAGCACGTAGGAGACGGGGGACGGCACCGCGTGGAGCACGAGACGACGGATGCCCGCGCGCGTCGCGCGCGCTGCCGCCTCCGGCGTCGCCTCGATGCGCAGCGATACGCTCGCCCCGTCGTCGACGATCGCGGGGTAGCCGCGCACCACACCGCCCGCCACACGCGTGTCGACCTGCTCGGGGAGGGGCCCGAAATCCCAGTCGCTCACCCCCGTGCGCTCAGTGAAGCCCTCGGCGCTCGCCGGGACGCGCGGCCCGGGGGTGCCGGGCGCGGCGGTGGCGCTGGATGCGGCCGGGCCTCGGCGCAGCGAGCGCGCGACGGAAGAGCGCGCGCGATCGGCGAAACGCTCCTGCAGGGCGACCAGGTCGCGTCCGGAACCGGCCGCGCGGCCACGCTCGTCGACCGCGCGGAACGAGATCAGCAGATGGTCGGGCACCCGCTCCATCTCGAAGTCGGACGCGCTCACGGGCTGGTTCGCGACGCGCTGGATGCGGGATGCGAGGGCGTCGCGCAGGGCAAGCGGCGGAAGCCCGGCATGATCCTCGGGGCCGGAGCCGGCCAGCTCCTCGGCGAAGCGCGCCGCCCAGTCCGCAGCCGGCACGACGTGGCGTCGGATGGCCTTCGGCAGTGCCCGCAGGAGTGCCGTGACGAGCTCGTCGCGCATGCCCGGGACCTGCCAGTCGAACCCGCGCGGCGACAGCTGCGCCAGGAGCGCGAGCGGGACGACGGCGGTCACACCGTCATCCGCGGCCCCCGGTTCGAACCGGTACGCGAGTGAGAGCACCTGATCGCCCTGCCTCCAGCGGGTCGGGAAGGCGCGTTCGTCGGCGCGTTCGGCGCCCTCCAACAGATCCGCCTCGCTCAGATCGAGCAGGCGCGGAGTGCGCCCGACCGTGTCCTTCCACCAGGCCTCGAACGAGCGGGCATCGAACACGTCCGCAGGGATGCGGGAGTCGTAGAAGGCGTAGACGGCCTCGTCTCCGGCCAGGATGTCGCGGCGGCGCTCGCGCTCCTCGAGCTTCTCCAGGCGTCGGCGCAACTCGAGGTTGCGCCTGGCGAAGGCGGTGAGCGGCTTCGCCAGGCGCGAAGGATCCCACTCCTCGTCGACGAGGGCGTGGCGCACGAACATCTCGCGCGCGAGAGGACGATCGAATCGGGCCAGCTGCACGCGCCGTCGCGGGATGATCTCGACGCCGAACAGGGTCACCTTCTCGTAGGCGGTGGCGGCCCCGGCATCCTTCGACCAGTGCGGCTCGCTCAGTTGCCGTTTTGCGAGCTCGCCCGCGAGCGGCTCGGCCCAGGCGGGATCGATCGCCGCGACGGTGCGTGCGAAGAGGCGGCTCGTCTCGACGAGTTCCGCGGCCATCACCGCGGTCGGCCGCTTCTTTCGCAGGCCGGAGCCGGGAAACAGTGAGAAGCGGGTGCCGCGGGCGCCGCGGTACTCCGCGCGCGCGCCCTTGCCCTCTCGGCTCCTCTCGCGCTCGTCGAGGATGCCGATGTGCGAGAGCAGCCCGGACAGCAGCGCGCGATGCACCGCGGCAGGGTCCGACTCACCTCCTGTGCGCTCGCCGTCGCGACGAAGACCCAGCAGCTGCGAGAGCTGCCGGTGCACGTCGAACCACTCGCGCACGCGCACGTAGTTGAGCATCTCCGCC
Organism: Microbacterium neimengense; assembly: GCF_054782995.1. NCBI lineage: Bacteria > Bacillati > Actinomycetota > Actinomycetes > Micrococcales > Microbacteriaceae > Microbacterium > Microbacterium neimengense. Next base: position 1,039,348 of record NZ_BAAGRK010000015.1, on the reverse strand, counting down.
CGGCACAGCCGACGAAACGCGCTCGAACCGAGCTCGTCCTGTTGCTGGCGCAGGTGGTTCCAGAGGTTCAGGAGAGTGAGGAAGTCACTCGTGGGGTCGACGAAGCGCGCGTGCAGCCGATCCGCTTCCTCGCGGCGCTCCTCGGGACGCTCGCGCACGTCCTGGATCGACATGCCGGCGACGATCGCGAGCACGTCGGGGAGCACGTCGGTGCGTCGCGCCTCGACGAGCATGCGTGCGAAGCGCGGGTCGATCGGCAGTCGGGAGATCTCCCGTCCGAGCTGCGTGAGCGAGGACCCCTGCCGACTCTGGCGGACGGCCTGCAGCTCGACGAGCAGGTCGAACGCCGACTGGACGCCTCGGGAGTCGGGAGGGGTGAGGAACGGGAAGGCGGAGATGTCGCCGAATCCGAGCGCGAGCATCTGCAGGATGACGGCGGCGAGAGAGGTCCGCAGGATCTCCGGCTCCGTGAAGACGGGGCGCCGCTCGAAGTCGCCCTCCCCGTACAGGCGTATCGCGATGCCCGGCGCCGTGCGCCCGGCACGGCCCGAGCGCTGCTGCGCGGAGGCTTGCGAGATGGCCTCGATCGGCAGCCGCTGCACCTTCGAGCGGTTGCTGTAGCGGGAGATGCGGGCGGTTCCGGTGTCGATCACGTAGCGGATGCCCGGAACCGTCAGACTCGTCTCGGCGACGTTGGTCGCGAGGATCACCCGGCGCCGCACGCCCGGGATGCGCGACCGCTCGAACACCCGATGCTGTTCCGCCGCAGACAGCCGGCCGTAGAGGGGGAGCACCTCCGTGGGCGCTGTGGCCGAGGCGTAGGCGGCGCGCACCGCATCCGCCGCATCACGGATCTCCGCCTCGCCGGGCAGGAAGACGAGGACGTCGCCCGGCGCCTCGGCGTCGAGTTCCCGGAGCGCCTGAACGATGGCGGTCACCTCGTCCTCGGCCTCGGGGGCGGCGGCATCCTCGGCCTCGTCGTCCGTCTCCGGGACGAGCGGTCGGTAGCGGATCTCGACGGGATAGGTGCGTCCCGAGACTTCGATGACGGGGGCAGGGACCCCGTCGGCGTCGGCGAAGTGGCGTGCGAAGCTCTCGGGATCGATCGTGGCGGAGGTCACGATGATCTTCAGATCCGGGCGCTCGGGGAGGATCCGGCGCAGGTACCCCAGCAGGAAGTCGATGTTGAGGGAGCGCTCGTGGGCCTCGTCGATGATGATCGTGTCGTAGCGGCGCAGGAGCCGGTCGCGGTGGATCTCGTTGAGCAGGATGCCGTCGGTCACCAGGGCGACGCGGGTGTCGGCGGAGACCTTGTCGGTGAATCGCACCTTGTAGCCGACGGTCGAACCGAGGGGGACCTGCAGCTCTTCGGCGATGCGCTCGGCGATCGTCCGTGCGGCGATGCGGCGCGGCTGCGTATGCGCGATGCGGGTGCGCCCCAGCTCCAGGCAGATCTTCGGCAGCTGCGTCGTCTTGCCGGATCCCGTCGCACCCGCGACGATCACGACCTGGTGATCCTCGATGGCGCGCGCGATCTCCTCCCGGGCCGCGCTGACGGGCAGCTCGGGCGGGAAGGAGATGACGGGTTCCGGCGTTGACACAGCCTTCGATGCTAACCCGAGCAGGCGCTCAGATGCTCAGCAGCGTCGCAAGACCCACGATCGATCCGAGGAACACGACCGCGGACACGCTCGCGAGCACCGTCAGGCGGGTCCGTGTGGCACGTCGCCGGGCGATCCGCGCGGCGAGCCCGCCGTCGCCGATGTCGACGACCTGGGACGCGGAGGCGGTGGATGCCGGCGCGGCCGTGATCGTGGGCGTGCGGATCGCGTACCGCTCACGTGCGGGCGTCCGGTCGGTCTGGGCATCGGGTGCGAACGATGCGGTCTGAGCCGCGCCGCCTCGGCGTGCACGCGTGAGGCGCGGCGATGCACCCGCCTTCGTCCCCCGGGGCGACAGGCTCGTCGCGTCGTCGGCCACGGCGTCGCGCGGACGCAGCACCGTGTCGTCCGCATCCGCATCCGCATCCGCATCCGCGTTCGCCGGGCGGTCGCGGCGGCGCAGCAGCGTCGCGTCCTGAGGCTCGTCCCGGGGACGCAGGACGGTGTCGTCCGTGTCGAGCGCATCGATCGCCGAGGGCGAGCGCGGCGTGAGGATCGTGTGCTCGTCCTCGTCATCGTCGTCCACCGCGGAGACCGGCGTGGTACGGGGGACGACCACCGTCGCATCCGTCGTCGGAGCAGCCCTGCGCACCAGCAGGGTGCCGTCCTCCGCTTCGTCAGGGGGCGGCGCCTTCTCCGGCGACGGAGCCTCGACCGGACGCCGTACCAGCGCGGTGCGGTCGTCCACGTCTTCCGGCGCCACGGTCGGTGCGGCGGGCGCGCGGTCGACGATCACGGTCTCGTCGGCGGGCGCAGCCGGCGTCTCGCGGGACACGATGGCCGTCGCGTCGGTCGCCGCCGAGGCGGACGCGTTGCGTCGATCGCGCCGACTCACGAGCTGGGTGCTGTCCTCGGGCTGCTCGCTCTGATCCGGCCCTCGGCGCGAGAGGCGGGTGCTGTCGTCTGCGTCGGTCATGCGTCCCCCACGAAGCGGATGCGGGCGCCGCCGGCGAGCTCCGCACTCGCCCCCTCACGCACCTCTACCGCGCGGTCGGGGACGAGCAGTCTGGCGACACCGTCGGCGTCGATGACAGCCGTCCCACCCGGCGTTGCGAGGTCCTCGATCTGCACCCGCGTGCCGTCGGTCCAGATCTTCACGTGCGCACGCGAGACGTCGCGCGAGACGTCGCCGAGTGCCACCAGTGTCGGCAGGCCGTCGCCCTCCACGCGGGAGCTGCGCGGCCCGCGCCCGACCAGCAGCGTGCCGTGGATCGGCACTATGTCCCCTCCAGGCAGCTGGATGGCGCGTGGGGCCCGCGGGGTGCGAGGAGCGGGCTTGGGAGCGAGTGCGCTCGAACTCGTCACGACGGTCTCGTCATCGGCGGGCTCGGATGCGGCGGGCCGCGGTGCAGGGGCCGCGGCCGCGGCAGGTGGGGCGGCGGCAGGAACCGGAGGGCGCGACACGGCAGGCCGTCCGCGGAGCATGACGCCCGCAGCGCTCGTCGGTCCGACGCGCACGGGGCGCTCCGGCGTCGGGCCCAGATCGAACAGCTTCGGCTCCGCGTCGGGGGCACCCGCCCAAGCCCGCACCACCGATGCCGCCTCCACCTCGCGCCAGGTGTGGGCACCGACGCCGTCGACGCGCCACACGCGGCGGGAGCGGTCCTCGAAGCGGAGCACGAACTCGCCGCGAACGAACGCGGTCAGACGGTCGTCGTCCAGCGCGACCACGGCGAAGGCCGGCACTGCGGCGATGCCGTCGGCGAGCAGGGCGTCCAGGATCTCGGGTGTCCCGGGCATCGTGCCCGTCGACAGCACGCGTCGCGCAGCCGCCACCGCGGCCTCGCCCGCGACGATCACGGCGAGCGTATCGGTGGCGATGGCGGGCAGGGGCCCCTCGAACCAGGTCCGCTCAGCCACGGATCGGCCGCTCTCTTCGCGAGGTGATGGTGTCCACCTCGATGGGCTGCACCGCCGCCTGCTCGCTCGTCGCGAAGCCGCCCGTCACCTCATCGGCACGGGGAGCGAGCCCTCCGGATCGCACATCCACCACGACAGCGCTGATGTTGTCGCGGCCGCCGCGGGCGAGCGCCTGATCCACCAGCGCATACGCGGTCTGCTCGGCGGAGCCGCCGAGGCTGAGCCCGGCCAGCACCGCCTCGTCGCTCAGATCGTTCGACAGTCCGTCCGAGCACAGGAGCATGCGCTCGCCGGTAACGATGGGCGAGAGCCAGTAGTCGGCGGGGCTCTGGCTGTCGCCCACGGCGCGCGTGATGACGTTGCGACCGGGATAGGTGGACATCTCGGAGCGGCTGATCTTGCCCGCATCCACGAGCTCTTGCACGACCGAGTGATCGACCGTGAGCTGTTCGAGCGAGCTGCCCACGAGCCGGTACACCCGGGAGTCGCCGATGTTCACGACGAGCCACGCGTGCGATCCGTTCTGCACCACGGCGACCAGGGCCGCGAGTGTGGAGCCGGCGCCGCGAGCATGACGGCCCGCGACCTGTGACACGGCGGCGTGGGCCGACTCGACAGCGGTGACGACTTCCTCCGGCTGCACGTCATCGCGACCGACGAGGTGACGGAAGGCGTCTACGACCGCAGCGCTGGCGAGGTCTCCCGCGGCGTGGCCCCCCATGCCGTCGGCGACGAGGAACACGGGGTACTGCGCGAGCACCGAATCCTCGTTCAGCTTGCGTACGCGGCCGACGTCGGAGCGCGCTCCGGCCATGACGACGATCCCGCTCATGGTCGTCCCCTTCCATCTCGCGACGCAGCCTCGCGCAATCCGCGTGCGAACGAGCGTAGCGATAGCCGAGCCTTCCAGCGCGCCCACAGGCCGCCTGTGGACGCGAAACGTCGCCGTTCCTGGTCGATGAGCTCCCAGAACCGGGCCGACTCTTCTTCGGTGGTGGTCCCCGGGGCGAACACGGCGCGGTCGGCGAGTGCCGCCAGCGTGGCCGGGTCGGCCGTCTCCGCGTCGCTGACGGAGGCCGCGGTCTCCGATCGAGTGGCGGCGGGCGGGATGCGGTGGCCGTGATCGACGGCGGTGTCGAGGTACTCCTCCCAGCCGCCGACGACGCGGTCGACGGGATCGGCGGAGGAGCGCCGGGCCCGCCGACGCATGACCTTCGCCCAGAGCACCGCGATCGCGGGCATCAGGAGGATGAGGAGCGCGAAGATCGCGATGCCGGAGATTCGCAGTGTGGCCCACAGCCAGGCGAGGTCGACCGGGTCGGTCGGCTCGTCGCTCTGCGGGGGGCTGGCGTCGGCCGGGTCGGCTTCGGGAGGGAGGACCGTGTCCGCCTGCTCCGGCTCGACCGGGGTCATGTTCTGCGGGTCGCGACGCTGCTGGACGTCGGGCGAGAGCGGCACGCGGTGCTGCGGGGTCGTGTCGATCGCCGTCCAGGTGCCGTCCGCGTCGCGGACCTCGATCCACGCGGCCAGGTCGCCGCTCGTGCACGTGCCGTCCTCGCAGACCGGCAGATCCGCGTCGTCGCTGCTCAGACGCGTGCCGAGCACCACCCGCGCGGGAAAGCCCAGGTGATCCGCGATGAGGGCACCGGCTACGGCGAACTGCTCGTCGTCGCCGGCTGCGGACACGAGCAGCGAGTCATCGGTGCCGCCCGTCTCGTTCTGCTTCTTCAGCAGCTCGCTGAACAGGTCACCGATGCGGTCGGTGGAGTGCCCGCTGCGGCTGGGCTCGAACGTGTAGTCGCCGAGCTTCTGCGCCCACGCCGGGACTGTTCCGGGATCGAGCGTGAGCGCGTGCGAGAGGAGTCCCCGAGCCCGCAGGCGCGAGATCAGCTCGACCAGACCCGCGCCGCCCGAGGGCGCGTCCTGCGCGGTCACCCACTCCTCGAGGGATTCGGGGACGAAGGCCGGGTCGAAGGTGCCGGAACGGGACGGCGTCAGCGTCCCGGGGTCGCGCGGGGCGTCCGAGACCACGCCGGTCTGGGTGTAGCTGACGCCGGAGGCGAGCCCCGGGTCCGACAGCTCGACGCCCGTGGCGGAGTCCGGGTTGTAGAAGAAGCCGTCCGACAGGGCCGCCCGTGTCGATCCCGAGAAGTCGATCGAGGTGAGATCTCCCACCGCCGGCACCCAGATGCCCGTGTAGTCGCCGATCGTGAAGGTGGCGGAGGCCCGGTTGCCCGTGTCGGCCGGCAACGAGGCCGGCACCCGACGGAACTCCGTGCTGTCGGAGCGGCTTCCCGTCTGCGGGTCGGTCGCGCGCATGACCCGGCCGTCGTAGTAGCTCAGGGTCGCGAGACGCACGCGATCGACCCCCGAGTCGGCGGCGACCGTGAACAGCACGTCGTCGAACCTCTCGTCGGAGAACGCGGCACGGTAGTCGGCGAGCGGGCTCAGCGTCTGACGCACCTTCAGCACGGGGTCGACCGCGGTACGCAGCACGTCGCGGGAGGAGCCCGCCACCGCCCAGGGCGCGAGCGCCAGACCCAGAGTCAGGGCGATGACCAGCATTCCGGCGGCGAGGGCGATGCGGCTGCCGAGCGTGCGCGTCACACGGACGGAGGAGCGCACGCCGCTCGCCGTTCGGGCGACGCGCAGGGCGACTCGGCGCGTGTGGACGTTGCGCCAGACGTACCACGCGAAGCCGGTGAGCAGAGCGCCGAGTCCGATCGCTGCTTCCCAGACCCCGTCCAGCTCCCAGAACCCGATGCGCCAGGAGCCGTCGACGGCGCTCGATCCGAACAGCACGCCGAACGCGGTGATCATAAGCGCGAGCGGCGCCGCGAGCACCCAGAATCTGCTCGCGCGCAGCGCCAGGAGCAGCGCCAGCGTGCCGAGAGCGAGCATCAGGAAGAAGGGGAGTGCGAGGGTCGCCTGGTACACCCCGAGCGGCAGCTCGAGCGTCAGCAGGTTCTTCCACCCCGTTACCGGTGCGCTCACGACGCCCCAGACGCCCGGCAGGATCGTCGCGGGGTCGGTGATCATCGTCGGCGCGGCCACGGGAACACCCACGACGACGTAGGCGCCCGCGGTGATGAGCGTGAGCTGCCACCAGCGCAGTGGCCGCCAGACGGCGAGCAGAGCGATGCCGGTGGCGATCACGATCGCCACCGCGGCGGCGAGGACGAACCAGCCGCTGCGGTAGATCGCCCACGCGGATGCCGCGCCGATCGCCAGGAGGGCGTCGATGAAGGCGATGTTGCCGATGAGGAACGCGATGTCGCGGTCGGCGCGGCGCGGTCGGCGCGTCCGCGTGCGTGCGGCGGGGGCGCTCATGACTGTGCGCTCCGCGCGAGGATGTGGCGCAGGTCTTCGAGCAGACCCACCGTCACGACCGAGGCACCGCCGATCGTGCGGAAGCCGGGCTCCGCCGCAGGGTCGCAGACGATGGCGGCGACGCCGGTGTCGGCGGGAAAGGCGAGAGCGGCGTGCTGCAGCATCCGCAGCGTCGGGGTGGATCCGCAGATGAGGAATCCGACCGAGACGTCGCGGTGCGCCTCCACCGCCAGGCTCGCCACGTCGCGGAGCCCCGTGATGCGCTCGCCCTTCTCGACGCCAGCGAGCTCGTCGAGAAGCGTCCTGGCGGTGATGGTCACGAGGTCGCGGGAGGAGCGCACGGCACGGCGCGCGAACTCGGGCACCTCGCCGCCCACCACGACGGAGACGTCGCGTCCGTCACGGATGCCGCGCACACCGAGCGATGCGGCGGCGCTGACGGCGAGCTCGAACTCCTCGTCGTCCGCGTAATCCTCTTCCCCCGTCGCCAGCACGATCACCATCCGCGAGCGGCGGGACTCCTCGTACTGTCGCACCATGAGCGTCCCGGTCTTCGCCGTGGACTTCCAGTGGATCTGTCGCTGCGAGTCGCCGGGGGCGTACTCGCGGATCGCGTGGAACGAGATGTCGGCATCGACGACGAGCGAGGAGGGGTTGCCCTCGAGATCCTTGATGAAGCCGGTCGCCGTACTCGGGATCGCGGTCGTCACGGGGTGGACGTAGAGCGTGTGTATGTCCTCCCAGACGACTTCGCGGCGGAGGATGCCGAGCGGGTCGCCGCGGACCGCGCGGGCGGGGCCGATGTCCAGCACGCCGCGGCGCAGTCCAGGGATCGTGAGTTGCTCGTCGTGCGCGGCCTCGTGGCGCAGCAGCGGGATCGCGACGTCGACGAGACCCTCGCCGACGGGCACGTCGACGCGGCCGGGGAGGGCGACTCCCTTCCCGACGTTGACGACGCGCAGGGACAGGGCCACCTCGCTGCCGGCGACGACACGATCGTGGGCAAGACCCAGACTCACACGGTAGGCGCGCGCACCGAACAGGAACGGTGCCGCGCACAGCACGAGAACGGCGGCGACGGCGCCGGCTAGGACGAACTCGATCCAGCCGAACACGATGCCGAGGCTCAGACCGATCGCGGCCGCTCCGATGAGCAGCCATCCTCCCGCGGTGACGGTGTCGCCGACGGCGCCGGCGCTGCGGGCCGCGGCTCGTCGCACGCGCCGCCAGAAGCGGATGCCGCCGACGACGATGACGGTCGTAGAACGCGAGGTGTCGTAGCGCGTGCGGGTGCTCCCGGCGGTCGACGTCGAGGTGGATGTCGAGCCGATCCGGGTGATGCGGGAGGAGGAGTCGGTCACGCCGACTCGCGCTGCGTCGGGGGAGCGACGTCGAGCATGACCTGACCGATCACCGCGCCGGCGGTCACGCCGTCGAACTCCGCCTCGGGGTCGAGGATGAGGCGGTGGGCCAGCACGGGCTCGGCGAGGGCCTTGACGTCGTCGGGGGTCACGTAGCCGCGGCCGTGGGCGAGAGCCCAGGTGCGGGAAGCGCGGGTGAGCGCGAGCGCACCGCGCACGCTGACACCCAGACGTACCTGCGCGGCCTGGCGCGTCGCCTCGATCACGCGCGCGATGTAGTCGAGCACGAGCGGGTTGAGGTACGCGTCCTGGGCGATCTGGCTGAGGGTCTGCACGGCCTCGGGCGTGATGACCGCGCCCACCTCGCGCTTCCCGGCGGCGCTGCCCTCCAGGATCCGCACGGTGGCGGCGTGATCGGGGTAGCCGAGCGACGTCTTCATGAGGAACCGGTCGAGCTGGGCTTCCGGCAGACGGTACGTGCCCGCCTGCTCGACGGGGTTCTGGGTTGCCACAACGAGGAACGGGCTGCCCACCCGCCTCGAAACGCCGTCGACCGTGACCTGCCCCTCCTCCATGACCTCCAGCAGCGCCGACTGGGTCTTGGGGCTGGCACGGTTGATCTCGTCCGCGAGGACGATGTTGGCGAAGATCGGGCCCGAGTGGAACTCGAACTCACCGCGCTTCTGGTCGTACACGGTGATACCCGTGACGTCGCCCGGGAGCAAGTCGGGCGTGAACTGGATGCGGGAGCTCGTGCCCTGCACGCTCTCGCCCATCGCGCGCGCGAGCGAGGTCTTGCCCGTGCCGGGGAAGTCCTCCAGCAGCAGATGCCCCCGCGAGACGAGTGCGGTGAAGGCGAGCTCGATGACGTGCCGCTTGCCGAGCACCACCTGCTCGACGTTCTCCACGAGCGCGGAGAAGGTCTCCTGGAACCAGGCGGTCTGTTCTGGGGTGACGGTCATCGGTTCAGCCTCCGGAGCCGGGGTTGTTGTTGGCGGGCGGGTTCGGGTCGGTGCACTCGGCGGTGACAGAGAACGAATCGGTGCCGTACTGCGCGCCGCCCGAGGTGTTCCAGACGAAGTTGATTCTCGCCTCCACGCGCTCGGCGCCCGCGGGGACGAGGCGCGGGTTGTCGGGGTTGGACTCCACCGTCGTCCACCCGATCCCGAGGGCGCCGCGCTTGCTGTACTTGATGTTGTCGATCGTTGCCGACCCGAGCGAGCTGGGGGACTGCCCGAATCCGAAGCTGAGCTCCGAGCCGACCTTGCAGGAGCGGATCTGGGGGTCCGAGACCGAGGTCTGGACCGCGCGGGTCGCGTCCGCCGGCTTCGCGGATGTCGCGGGCGTGCAGCGCTCGTTGTTGGATCCGCGCAGGCAGTACTTGGCCGTGATGTCGCCCTCCTTGCCCGGGTCCGCCGGGAAGCCGGAGATGACCGGCGTGGAGTCGTAGTCATTGCTGGGACGCGGCGAGACCGAGAGGCCGTTCTGCGGGATGAAGTAGCGCACGGCGCTGGAGGACGCGTCCTTGGAGATTGAATAGGTCACCGACTCCGGGCCGGCGCTCGGCTGCTCCCAGGCCCAGCCCGAGGCCGTGCCCGCCGTGACTGCGCCGTACCCGTTGCCCACGCACGCGGACACCGTGTAGTGCTGATTCTGCGCGAGGCCGTCGATGCGTGTGCTTGTGGAGGACTCGCCGCCGCGGACCGAGGCTCCCGTGAGCACGCCGTCGCCGTCGACGTTGCAGTCGAAGCCGCCCCAGTCCTGATAGGCGACGTAGATGACCTTTGTCGGGAGCGCGCTGCTGTTGCGGTCCACGTCGACGGCGGACACCGTGAGCGCGTCCTTCGCCTCGGCGGTGACGCTGATCCCGCCCGCACGGGGCGATCCCGCGACCTGCACGCCCACGTTCTTGGTCTGTCCGACCGATCCGCTGCCGTCCGGCGCCGAGTTCGCGCTGTTGGCGGTGACGGTGATGGTCGCCTGCCCGACCGGCAGCGTGACCGTCAGCTCGGTCGTGTCGCCGCCCGAGCGCGGCACATCGCTGTTCGCTCCCGTGACGGAGTAGGTGCGCACCTCGGGATCGACGTTCTGGATGCGGATCTTCACCGCGCCCGCGTCGCTGGTGGTGCGCTGCCGGTCGAAGATCGGATCCGCGGTGACGTTGCCGACGGCGGGCTGGCGATACGCCCAGGCCTGCACGGTCACGCCCGTGCGGGACTCGCCGACCGTGTTGAACGCGCGAGCCTCGTACGTGCGGCGGTCGCCGTTGCTGGAGACCTGGAACGGTTCGCACGCCCCGGCGGCGGAGCACGTCGTCACCTGCTGGCCGCCCTGCAGGATGTGGAACCCCTGGAGTGCGGGGTAGGCGTTGCCCGCGGCGCCGGGATCGACGCGCAGCGTGATCGTGCGATCGCCGAAACCGACCTGCGTGACGCTGTTGGGCGCCTTGGGATATCCCTGCAGGTCGAGCGTCACCTGGCCGTTGCGGTCGCCCGCGGACTGGCGTCCTTGCGCGTCCTCGACCGTGAAGCTCACCGTGCAGCGCGTGCCGTCGGCATCCGGCGACCAGTTCGCCTGGATGGCTGTGGAGCTGGCGACGCCGAACGAGACGCCGGCGCAGCTGCCGCCCGCGGCGCCGCCGACGGCGACGAGCTTGAGCGGTGTGCCGGGAAGCGGGTTGATCTCTCCGCCCTGACCGATCACGTTGATCGTGCAGCCGTTGCCCGAGGACTGCAAGCACGACTGGGTGAGCGTCGCGCCCTTCGGCAGCGTCGAGGGAGCCGGGCCCACCTGAAGGGCGAGGGTGGCGGGGCGCACGTCGCGGTGGCTGGGCAGGGTGACGGTGACCGGCTCCTGACGGCCCGGGCGCGCGGCGTCACGGGCCGTGACGGTCACCTGCGAGCCGGAGGTCTCGACCGTGAACTGATCACCTGCGTAGGAGACGGCGTAGCGCAGCGCCCCCCAGTCCTCGGTTCCCGCCCAGGTCGTCATGTCACGCAGCTCGAACGTCGCGGAGGAGCCGGGGCTCACGGTGAGGGAGGCGGCGCGCAGCTCGGGCTGCGGGTCCTCCGCGATGACGTCGACGCGAATCGTCAGGTAGGTGTAGGTGTCTTGTCCGACCAGGCGCACCGGGACGACGCAGCTGTCGGTCCAGGGCGCGCCGGCGCCGGCGGAGTAACGCACGGTCGTACCGGACACGAGTGCGCACGTGGCTTCCGCGCGCCCGCCGCCGGCGGCCACGCGGGACCCGTCGATCTCGATCTCGGCGTTCGGCGGCAACGCGACGGCGCGGCTGAGGTCGACGTCGACCGTGCCGCGCTCGTCGACCTGCACCGACGTCGCGGACGAACGCAGGCTCAACTGCAGATCCTTGGTACCTGGGACCTTGAGGAAGCCGTACGAGGTCACCTCGCTGCCGTCGAAGGCCGTGCCGGTCACCTGGAACGGGATGAGCTCGGTCTTGTCGGGCAGGCGGCCCGAGATCTTGCGGCCGTCGACCGAGACGCCGTCGGGTTCGCCCCACAGGGACAGCTTCAGCGTCCCGACGTCGCCCGCGTTCCAGGACACCTTGCCGCTGAGCACGTCGACGCCGTCGGGAAAGTCCTCGCGCGTCTCGACGGTGAGAGTCGTGTCGCGCACCGAGGGGTAGTCGGGCACGGGGTCGCGGACGACCTTGAGCACGATGAGGCCGATCGCGGTGTCGCCCTGTGCGTTGCGCACCGTGTACGCGAACGAGTAGGTGCCGAGCTGCGTGCCGGCCTTCAGCCGCACCTCGCTGTCCTTCACCCCCTGCATCATGGCGTCCATCGCGCGGTACTCCTCGGAGCCCACATCCGCGTTCGGACGCACATCGATCACCTCGAGGGTCGTGCCAGAGGGATCGAGATCGTTGTCGGCGGGACGGACGACGGCTTCGGAGTCGGCGCCTGCCTGCACCTGCACATAGTCGCTGTAGGTCACAGGGGCCGGGTTCGATTCGGCATCCAGCACGCCGACGCGTACCTCGCCCACGCCCACCGCGCCGAGAGTGTCCCTGACCTGGTAGGTGAAGGAGACCTGGCCCTTGTCGCCGGGTGAGCTCGTGTAGAGGATGGCATCGCCCTCGGGCGAGATCGCGGCCGAGCCGCGATCCGGTTGCGCCGTGATGCGATCCAGCGTCACCGCGTCGCCGTCGGGGTCGATCGCGTACCGGTCGAACGGGATCGAGACGGTCGCGCCGCTGAGCACGCGCCCGACGAGGGTGCGGGGAACCGGCGCTGCGTTCGAGTCCTCGGGCAGGACCGTGACGGTCACCTTGGCGGTGTCGGTCATGTCGGGGAAGCCCATGCGGTAGATCGTGTAGCCGAGCGTGTAGGTGCCAGGCTCGCCGGGCGCGAGGTAGCGCAGCAGGCGCCCCGTCGCGAACGCGAGACCTGTGTTCGACTCGTTCGTGATGGTCGAGGGGTCGATGGCGAACTGGGCGCCCGCCGGTGCCGTGTCGTTGTCCAGGACGGGGATGTCGATCTGCGCGCCGGCGCGCACGGTGACGGCGTCGTCGACGGCGATGGGCGGCTCCGCCGTCGGCGAGGGAAGCAGGACGACGGTCGTCTCGCCGGTCGTGGTGGTGGCGCCGTTCCCGGTCCCGTCGGAGACCGTGTAGGTCACCACGCCGAGCGTTCCCGGCTGCGCGTTGTCGGTGGAACCGGCGACACGGAGCATGCTCTGACCGACCAGATCGACGCTCAGCGATGCGCTCGGGTCGGGGGCGACCACGACGTCGCTGGCCAGCAGCACGAGCCCGGCGGGGTTCGACACGGGCGAGATGACGTCGATCGTCGCGTCCTCGCCGGGACGGACGAAGGCCGTCAGGGGAGGAGTGGAGATCTGCGTGGCGGCGGGATCGACGATCGTCACCCTGACGGTGCCGGTCGCCTCGGCCAGCGCGTCGGCGACGGTGTACTGCACGAGGTACGAGCCCGGATTCGCGGCGGTGAACACGAAGGTGCCCGCGACGCCGTTCACCGAGATCTGCGCCGCCGCATCCGTGATGGAGTTCGCGCTGCGCATCGTGATGGCGCCGTTGACGCCGGTCACGTGCGGGCGCACGTCGATCGTGGTCGGCGCACCGATGGTTCCCACCGCCGCGAACGACGCGGCAGTCAGTTGCGGGCTCGGGGTGATCGCGATCTCGAGCGGCTTCTCGGTCGAGGAGCCCCTGGCGTCGGTGACGGTCACGAGAATCGTGACCGACTGGGCGTCGGTCTGGTTCGGATTGGGGTGCTGGAAGGTGATGGTGCCCTGCGGGTCGAGTGCCACAGAGCCGATGCCGCTCTGATTCACCGCGGAGGAGATGTAGATCGGGTCGCCGTCGGGGTCGACCCATCCCTCGAGGACGTTGACCGAGACGGTTCCGCCCGGCACCACCTGCGGGGTCGGCCAGGTGGCCAGACACGCCTCCACGCCGCACCAGACGGGGGCGGAGTTCTGGCCGGGGTCCGACACGGTGAGGGTGACGGTCGCCGGTTGGGAGGTGAGACCGTCGGTGGTCGTCCCGTCCGTGATGCGGTACCGGAAGGTCGCCGATCCAGTCGCCTCGGGGGAGATCCGAACGACGAGCTCCTGCTCCTGGTTCGAGATCGAGACGGTTCCGAACGCGGGGTCGAGGCCCTCGACGGATGCGGCGACGATGCTCAGCACGTCCTCGTTCGGATCGTGGTCGTTGAGCAGGACGGGCAGCACGGCGCTGCGGCCGGCGCGCACACCGAATGCGTCGTCGACGGCGACGGGGGGCTTCGGATCGATCACGCGCTCGGCCTGGATGTCCTCCTGCTGCTGGGTGGGCACGTCCTGGTCGGAGTCCCACTGCTGCGAGGACGGCACGAGAGCGCCGTTCGGAAGCGTCCACACCCAGCCCGAGCGCGTCTCGTTCAAGATCATGCGCGATCCGTTGCTCAGGAACTCCGGCGCGACTTCGTCGCCGAGCGAACCTCCGGCATAGTCCAGGTCGCTCTGTCCCGCATCCGAGGTCCACAGCGTGCCCTGGGGCTGGCTGTTGGGCAGCCAGGCCGCGTACATCACGCCCTTCGCCTCCGCCGGAGCCGCCGGGGTGCCCTGCGCGGCGTCCATGACGCGCTCGGGTCCCGAGCCGTCGAGCGGGACGGAGACGAGTCCGGTGGTGTCGGCGACGTAGACCTCGTCGCGCGCCGAGCCCGACTTCTGGAGGACACCGCCGATCGTCCCGGTGTCGAGGGGCTGATCGCGTCCGCGCAGCCACAGGCGTCCCGAGTCCGGCTCGAGCAGAGCCCAGGTCGTGCCGACGGCGCTCAGCGTCGCGGATGCGGGGGCGTCGGACACCGCATCCGAGCCCTCGATCTTGCCGGTGCGCGCATCGGCACGCAGCACGCGTTCCTCCTCGGACGAGTACGCGTAGACGATGCCGTCGACCCCGACAGCAACGCTGTCGGAGACGAACACGGGCCGTTCCTCGCCCTCGGCGACCTGCGTCTGGGCGTACGGGTCGATGGGCACAGTGCTGCTCGGAGAGGCGAGCGAGCCGGCGAAGACAGCGCCGTTGTCGGTGCGGTAGGCGATGGTGTCACCGGTGGAGACGACATCGACCGTGCCGGGCGGGGTGTTCTGGAACGCGTCCTCCGCGTCGGCGTTGAGATCGGCGGGCATCGCCATGTCGACGTCCGCGAAGCGGGTGTCGCCCTCGGCGTAGACGAGCAGACGGTTCGCGTTCTGCACGAGTGCGCTGGGGTTCTCGACCTGCTTGACGGTGTCGATCTCGCCGACGGTCGTGTTCACCCGGGCATAGCGCCGACCCTCGCCGGACTGCATAGCCCAGATCGTGCCGTCGTCGGGCGGGGTCTGCTGTGCGTCGAAGCCCGGCCACACGACGGCGAGCGTCGTCACGATGGCGAGCACGGCGGCGACAGAACCGCCGATGATCCAACCGCGGCGGTCGGCGAGGGGGGTGCGTGGGGCCTCTGCCATCTCAGGCTCCTCCGAGAACGAGGACGGTCACGAGCACGGCTGCCGCAGCGACCAGGGCAGCGCCGCCCACGAGCAGTGCGATCATCCCGCCGGATAGTCCGCGACCGCGCGGCGATGCTCCGGCGAGGACCGTGCCCTCGTCGGGACGACGGCTACCGCGCTCGCGTGCGCGCTCCGGCCTGCGCGATTCGTACTGCACGCGCGGGCGCACCGGGCCGCGAGCGCGATCATCGGCGAAGTTCACGGGGGTGCCGGCGGAGGCCCATTCATCCACGGCCACCTCCATCGGAGTGTGCGGCAGGCCGAGCTCGTGCTGGATGAGCTGAAGTTCATACGCGAACTGAGCGGCCGAGGAGTGACGGCCGGCGGGGTCGCGGTTCATCGAGCGCGACAGCACGGCCTCGAGGCTCGCCGGGACGTCGGCCCGGCCGATGGGGGTGTAGGCGGCGCGGCGGATGCGGGACTTGAGCTGGTCGCGACCGTTCTGGCCGCTGCCGGGGCGCTCGAAGGGGCTGCGTCCTGCCAGCAGCGAGTACACGGTGGCGCCCAGCGCCCACACCTCGGCGGGTACGGAGCCGGCGATGCGCTCGTCGATGATCTCGGGCGCGCTCCACGGCACGGACATGGCGAACACTTCGTCATCGCCGCGTCCGCCCACGGCGGTCGCGATGCCGAAGTCGGCGAGGACGGGAGCGCCGAAGGCCGTCACCAGAAGGTTCGAGGGCTTGATGTCGCGGTGGAGCAGCCCCGAGCGGTGCGCCGTCTCCAACGCGGAGCCGATCCGGATGCCGGCCTGGAGCACCTCTGCCAGCGGGATCTCCTCCCGCCGGTAGCGCGAGCCGAGGGATCCGGGACAGTACTCCATGACCAGGTAGGGGCGCCCGTCGGACGAGATGCTCGCCTGGTAGATCGTGAGGATCGACGGATGCGCGCTCAAGCGCGCCATGACGTCGGCTTCTGCGTTGAACATGCGCAGCAGACCTTCGTCGACGATGTCCTCGAGGAGGACTTTGACGGCGACCGGACGGCGCGGCATGTCCTGCTCGAACAGGAAGACGTCGGCGAAACCACCCGTGCCGAGAGGGCGGACGTAGGTGAAGCCGGGAAGAACGGGCGGTGCCGCGGGCAATCTCTGCGCCACCGGGGTCCCCCTCTCCGCGTACGACGTGCACACCCGACGTACGCGCGGGACTCTGCCGAACCTTCCTATCACAGCGTCGGTAGCGCATCCGACTCGGAAACCTACGCTTGACACATGTCCTCCGAACTGTCGCGCGCGGCGAGCCCCTACCTCCGTCAACACGCGGAGCAGCCGGTGGCGTGGCACGCGTGGGGTGAGAGCGCGTTCGCCGAAGCGCGCCGGCGCGACGTTCCGGTCATGGTCTCGATCGGCTACGCCACGTGCCACTGGTGCCACGTCATGGCGGCGGAGTCCTTCTCCGACCCCGACATCGCGGCGCGTCTGAACCGGAGCGTGGTCTCGGTCAAGGTGGACCGCGAGGAGCATCCCGAGGTGGATGCGGTGTTCCTCGCCGCGGCGGCGGCATTCACCCCGCATCTCGGCTGGCCGCTGACCGTGTTCACGACGCCGGAGGGCAAGCCCTTCTTCGCCGGCACGTACTGGCCGCCGACGGCGCGGGGCGCGCTTCCCGGATTCGTCGACGTCATCGACGCCGTCGACCAGGCGTGGCGCGAACGCCGGGAGGCGGTGGCCGAGACCTCGGACGCACTGCAACGGGCGCTCGATGCGGCGGCGCGCGAGCGCGGCGACGAGGCACTCGACCCCGCATGGCCCACCGCCGAGGTCCGCGCACAGCTCGCCGCGCGCATCGCGGCGCGCGAGGACCCCGAGTTCGGTGGGTTCGCTCCGGCGGGAGCGGACGCGGCGACTCCGAAGTTCCCGGTGTGGCCGGTGCTGCGTTTCCTGCAGACGGAGCCCGATGAGACAGCGGCGCAGCTCGCCGCGCGAACCCTCGACCGTATGGCCCGCTCGCCGCTGCGCGACGCGGACGGCGGGTTCTTCCGGTATGCCACACGACGCGACTGGAGCGTGCCCCACTACGAGCGCATGCTGACGGACAACGCCGGCCTCATCCAGGTCGCCCTCGCCGCGGGGCGCGCCGACATCGCATCCGCCGCGGCGGGATTCCTCGTCGACACCCTTCAGCTGCCCTCCGGCGGCTTCGCCGCCGCGCAGGACTCCGAGTCATGGATCGACGGCGAGCGCAGCGAAGGAGGGTTCTATCTGCGCCCCCTCGACCAACGGAGCACGCTGGAGCCGCCGCGCATCGACGACAAGCTCGTCAGCGGCTGGAACGGTCTGGCCGTCGCGGCGCTCGCCGCGACGGGGGCCCGCCTGGGCCGCGAGGAGTTCGTGAGCGCAGCCGTGCGCGCCGCCCTGGCCGTCGAGGAGTCGAACCTCGCCGACGACGGGACTCTGCGCCGCGCCTCGCTCGACGAGATCGTCTCGGGCGCGCCGGCGACGCTCGAGGACTACGGCGCTGTCGCCCAAGGGCTCGCGGTGCTCGCGATGGCGACAGGGCGTGTCGCCTATGCCGTAGAGGCGCGCCGGCTCGTCGACCTGTGCTGGCCCACGGAGGAGGCGGCGGTCGTGCCCGGCGGACGCGACACGGTGCTGGCGGCTCTCGGAGCGCCTGCGGTCGACGACGCCGACACCGACCGGCCGTCGGGGGCGGCATCGCTCGCCGAAGCCTCCCTCACGCTGTGGCGTCTGGGGGCGGGGGAGCGGTACCGGCGCCGGGCCGGCACGATCGTGGCGGCGCGCGCGACACGCGCCGTCGAGGATCCGTTCTCGCACGCCGCCGTGCTGCGCGTCGCAGCGCTCCTGGAGAGCGCCGGTCGCCAGATCGTGGTGGTCGCCGACAGCGACGACCATCCGCTGGCCCGTGCCGCCCACGCGACAGGGGCCGATGTCGTCGTTCGGGTGAGTGAGGCGGATGCGGCGGGGTGGTCCGAGGCGGGCTTTTCGCTGTTCACCGCTCGCACGGCCGCCGACGGACGGGCCACGGCGTACGACTGCCGCGAGTTCGTGTGCGGCCTGCCCATCCACGACGCGAGCGGCTTTGCCGCGCCGGTGGCGTGAAGTCGTCCTATCATCGAGAGCATGCCAGAGCTGGAGGAGCCGCACAGCGGCTACTGGTACGCCGACGACGACGAGTCGCGCAAGCGCCGAGCGGTCGATCTGCTGCAGGCGTTCCGGGTGTACCGCGCCGCGGAGGTCGCCATGAGACGGCGCACGCGCGAGGCGATGTCGATGGGCGAGAACGATCTCCTCGTGCTGCGCTACCTGCTGCGCGCGCAGCAGCGCGGCGAGCGCGTCTCGCCGGGTGAGTTGGCCCGCTACCTCGGGGTCTCCACCGCCTCCATGACGGCGATGGTCGACCGGCTGGAGAAGTCCGGGCACGTGCGGCGCGAGCGGCACGAGACCGATCGCCGCAGCATCTGGGTCGTTCCGACGGTCGATAGCGACGAGGAAGTGCGCCGCACTCTCGGTGACATGCACGAGCGGATGATGGATGCCGTCATCGACATGTCTGCGGATGATATGCGGATCGTCATGGAGTGCCTGGGCCGGCTGCAGGCCGCGGTCGACCAGGTCGACGCCCATTCCACCGTCGGCTGAGCGACCCATATGGCTCGCCGCGAGTCTTGCTCGTCAGGCTAGCTACCCGCTCGGACGGCCCGTGATACGCCCGCCGGTGACAGCATGGGGACCATGACCCTTTCATCCGACGCCGTCGGTGAGCGCGACACGACCCATATGGTCGATGGCTGGCTGCTCACTTCGTACGCCGGTGTGGTCGCGCGGCTGCAGGCCCGCTATCCGCTGCTTCGCCTCGCGGAGATCGAGGCGATCGTCGCGAGGGAGTACGACGCCTTCACGGGCGGGCGGCCGATCGCGGTCCCCGTCGATGTGGAGTCCGGTGCCGAGGAGATCCTGCAGATGTACTCCGAAGAACAGGGCGCCTGACCTCAGATCCAGGTCGGCAGCCAGTTGTGCAGCCGCCAGAACTCGTAGGGCACCGGCATCGCCGTCCACACCGGGTACCAGAACGCGGACAGCACGATGCAGGCCACGAGGAACACGGTGACCACCCGCTGGCCAGCGATACGGCGATCGGCATCCGCCGAGCCCGCGATGCGTCGAGCCGCGAGAGCGATGGCGATCACGAGGAACGGCAGCATCACAACCGTGTAGAACTGGAAGATCGTGCGCTCGGGGTAGAGCAGCCACGGCACGTAGGTCGCGGCGAGGGCCATGAGCACGAATGCCGCCTGGGCGTCGCGGGTGCGGACGAACCGGTAGAGCAGATAGAGCGCTGCGGCGATCCCCGCCCACCAGATCAGCGGGTTCGGGATGCTGGAGACGGCTTGGACGGTGTCGCCGCTCTGGTGCCAGTACATCGACGTCGGGCGCACGAGCAGCGGCCACTGCCAGGCGGGGCTCTGGTAGCCGTGAGGCGTCGTGAGCCCCACGTGGAACGCGTAGATCGCCTCGTGGTAGCGCCAGAGGCTCGCGAGCGCTCCGCCGAGACCCTCGGATGCGGCCGCGCGCCCGTATCCGCCCGCGCTGGCCAGCCAGCCTGTCCACGAGGCCAGATACACGATCGCCGCGACCGGCACCAGCAGCACGAACGCCGCCGCGCCCTGGCGCACCGCATCCAGCGGCCACTGCACGATGCCGAGTCGGCGCCGGGCGAGCGCGTCGGTGACGAGGACGTACAGCCCGAGGGCTGCGAGGACGTACAGGCCCGACCACTTGACGGCCGTCGCGGCACCGACGGCCGCTCCCGCGGCGACGAGCCACGGCCGGCTCCAGAACACCGGCCCCCACCCCGGGCCGGCCGCACCCTCCTCGCGCGCCGGGAGTGCCCGCTGCAGACGCTCCAGGTGCGTGCGGCGATCGAGAAGGACGAACCAGAAGCCCAGCGCCACGAACAGCGCGAGGATGCCGTCCAGGAGCGCGATGCGGCTGAGCACGATGGCGAGGCCGTCGATGGCCATCAGGCCGCCGGCGATCGCGGCGACGGCCGTCGAACCGGTCAGAGTGCGGGCGATCACGTAGACGACGAGCACGGTGAGGGTCCCCGCCGTGGCCACCGCCACCCGCCACCCGACCGAATCGCCGGGGCCGAAGAGCCACATCCCCAGCCCGATGAGCCATTTGGCCAGCGGCGGATGTACGGAGAAGCTGCCCGTCACCAGCGGGGCGGGGACGTCGCCCTGGGCGAAAAGGGCGTCGGTACCCTCGGGCCAATTGGCCGTGTAGCCCAGCAGCCACTGCGACCACGCATCCTTCACGTAGTACGTCTCGTCGAAGACCAACGACGACGGCGTCCCGAGGTTCGCGAAGCGCAGGATCCCGGCGACCAGCGTCAGCAGGACGGGTGTCCACACCTGCACGCGGCGGTCGAGGACGCGGGAGCCGCGGATGCGGTCGGAGAACGCGTCGAACGCCGAGCGGCGCGGCGCGGGCGCAGTCGGCGGGGCGGTCGAGGTCACGCCCTCCACCTTATGCTGGGGCCGTGATCATCCTTGCGGCGACTCCGATCGGAAACCTCGGGGACGCCACCCGCCGGCTCGTCGAGGCACTGGAAGCCGCCACCGTGATCGCGGCCGAGGACACTCGAACGACGCAGCGGCTGCTCGCGGGTCTCGGCGTCGCCAACCGCCCGCAACTGATCGCCCTGCACGACCACAACGAGAAGCAGCGTGCCGCGGAGCTGGCGCGACGCGCGGCGACCGAGGACGTGCTCGTGCTCAGCGACGCCGGCATGCCCACGGTCAGCGACCCGGGGTACGGGCTCGTGGCGGAAGCCGTGGCACAGGGCGTCGAGGTGATCGCGCTGCCCGGGCCGTCCGCCGTGCTGACCGCTCTCGCGGTCTCGGGTCTTCCCACCGACCGCTTCGCCTTCGAGGGCTTCGTGCCGCGCAAGCAGGGCGAGCGGCGGGCGATGTTCGCCCGGTTGGCGGCCGAGGAACGCACGCTGGTCTTCTTCGAAGCGCCCACCCGCCTCGCCGACACCCTCGCGGATCTGGCCGACGCGTTCGGCGCCGACCGCCCCGCATCCGTCTCGCGAGAGCTGACCAAGCTCTACGAGCAGACCGTGCGCGGCCCGCTCTCGGAGCTCGTGACCTGGGCCGCCGACGGCGTGCGCGGCGAGCTCGTCATCGTCGTCGGCGGAGCGGAGCGCGCCCGCGTCGCCTTCCCCGACGCCGTCACGCAGGTGCTGGAGATCGTCCGCACCGGAGTTCGCCTCAAGGATGCGGCCGGTGAGGTCGCCGAGGCGACGGGTCACTCTTCGCGCGAGCTCTACCAGGCGGCGCTCGCCGTTCGCGGCTGACGCGCCCGCCCGGCCGGACGCCGACTCCGCACCGCGGGGTGGGAGCCGGCGCCTCGGCTCACCGTCGCCGCGGGCGCCGATGCCGGGTGAGCAGCGCGAGGCCGACCGCGAACACGAGTGTCGCCGCGACGAAGAGCGCGACCGGCGCCTCCCGGCCGGTGTGGGCGAGTGCGCCGGGAGCGGAGGTCGTGTCGCTCTGCGGGGCGGCCGTCGCTGGGTCGGCGGGGCCTGGCGTGGGGTTCGTCCCCGGTGTCTCGAGCAACGTCAAGGCGTCGAGCGCCGCGGAGAGCAGAGCAGTCGCCGCATCGACGCGCTCCTGGGAGGGGGACTGCGCGCCGCCGAGGAATCGCGCGATCTCCATGGCCTCGTCGACCGCGGCGAGGGATGCGGGTGTGTACCGGGGCCGGTCCAGTGCCTCGGCGCGGGCAATCAACGTCGTGAGCGGCGTGAGATCCGCGGCCGCGTCGAGCACGCGCTCCAGCTGCAGGTCGTCGATGGTTCCCCAGGACCCCTGCGCGAGGTCTCCGGCGACCCGCACGGTGATCGTCGCCCCCTCGGTCACCGTGAGGGTGTCCGTCGTCGGGGTCGACCAGTTGCGCCATCCGCCGAGCACGAACGGAGCGGACTCCTCCTGCGCTCCCGACGAGACCACGAGACGCACCGTGTCGCTGAGCTGGCCGCCGCCCTGAAGGGCCCCGGTGGCGCGGTAGGTGCCGGCAGGCACCGGGCCCACGGACTGCTCGAGCGTGAAGGCGAAGCGATCCGCCGAGTAGAAGTGCGCGGATCGTGATCCGGTCCGCGGGTCGTCCCACGCGCCCACCGTGAGACCGGTGCCCGCCGCTCGCCACATAGACGTGTCGTCGTCCTCGAAGCCGGGGTTCGCGAGCAGGTTCGCCGAGGTCACCGTGACCGTTGCCCGCGTCGACAGACCCGCGGAGGTCGTGCCGCGGAACACGTACGTCCCCGGCCCCGACACCCACTCGGTGCCGGGCGTCCACGTGACGAGCTGTTCCTCGGTGCTCAGGTCGTTGTACGAGACCGTGACCGTGGCGGGCAACGTGATCTCTTCACCGCCGGCCACCGTCAGCGCGGGGGAGGCGACGGCGGTGACCTCGCGAGGGGCGACGGCGCCGGTACGGGCGTACGAGAACACGTTCAGCGACTCCAGCGGTGTGCCGTCGTGGGCGAACAGGGCCTGGTTGTCCCAGGCGGAGCCTCCGTAGTGGACACCCGCGTCGTTCGGGTCGTACTCTCCGGCGTAGCTTGCCGCCCAGCCGGAGCCGTCTCTTTCCCAGAGGGTGGCGTTCTGCGCCGCCGCCTCCGGCGGGCCGACCGGCAGCCAGGCGGGCTCCCAGTAGTACACGCCGAGCCCGGCCGCACCCACATCCGAGACGGCCTGGATGACGTCGCGCACCGCGAGCGCCTGTCCCTGCACGCTCACCGGGTAGTTCGTCGCCTCGCCGGGAAGGTCGATCACGTTGGTGTGACCGTCGCCGTCCTCCAGCGTGTACGCCCAGCTGGTCTCCGCGACGATGACGTCCTTGCCGTAGGTGTCGGCGACCTGCGTCAGCACGCTCGTCAGGTTCTGCAGGGTGCCGTGCCAGAACGGGTAGTAGGACGAGGCGAAGACGTCGTAGTCGACGTCGCGGTCGTCGAGCTGCTTCGCGATGTTCGCATAGCTGCCGGGCCGCTCCGGATTGGTGAAGTGCAGTGCGACGAGGGCGTCGGGGAGGACCTCTCGCACGGCGGCGGAGCCGGCGGAGAAGATCTGCGCCATGTCGTCCCACCCGCTGACGCCGGCGACACCGCTCGTGGTCTCGTTGCCGATCTGCACCATCCGCACGTCCACCTCGGCCGCTTCGAAGGCCGTGAGTGCGTCGGCGGTGAACGCCCGGGTCGCCGCTGCCTTGTCGGCGACGTTCAACGCCGCCCATGCCTTCGGGGCCTTCTGCTTCGCGGGGTCCGCCCAGAAGTCGGAGTAGTGGAAGTCCACGAGGACCCGGAGTCCCGCATCGGTCGCCCGCTCACCGATCTCGATCGCGCGCGCGACGTCGACGGTGCCGCCGCCGTAGCCGTTGCCGGCGGCGTCGAAGGGGTCGTTCCAGACACGCACGCGCACGTCGGTGACGTCGGCATCGGCGAGCACATCGAACAGGTCGGCGGGCTGACCCGCCGTGTCGCGGAAGACGACGCCCGATTCCTCCAGGGCGATGACGGAGGACACGTCGACGCCGTTGATGAAGTCGGGTGAAAGGTCGTCGACTCGGGGCACGGTGATGCCCGCCGCGACCGGTTGGTCCGCCGCGACGGCGGGGGTCGCGACGAGCACGCCCGCCGCGGCGACGCCGAGCGCGCCCGCCGCGGCGACGCCGAGCGCGGTCGCCGCGGCGGCGGATCGGAGGAGGGAACGACGGATGCGGCGCTGCATGAGTGTCCTTTCTTGCGGGCGGGTCAGCCCTTGACGGAGCCCTGGGTCAGCCCGCCCACGATGAATCGCTGCAGCGAGAGGAACAGGGCGAGCACGGGGATGGCGGCGATGACGGCGCCGGCGGCGAACAGACCCCATCTGGAGGCGAGCTGATTGGAGACCCACTGGTACATGCCGACGGCGAGCGTCCAGTTGTCTTCGCTGGTGAGCACGATCTTCGCGAGGATGTAGTCGCCGAACGCGGTGATGAACGCGAGGAGCGCGACGACCGCCAGGATCGGGGTGACGAGCGGGATGATGAGGCGCCAGAAGATCTGGGCGTGCGTCGCGCCGTCGATCTTCGCCGACTCGTCGATCTCGATCGGGATGGTGTTGAAGAAGCCGTACATGAGGAACGTGTTCGCGCCCAGCGCGCCGCCGAGATAGACGCAGATGAGGGCGAGCTTCGAGTTCAGCCCCAGCGCCGGCACGATCTCGCCGATGGCGAGGAGCATCAGGAAGATCGCGACGAACGCGAGAGCCTGCGGGAACATCTGCACGATCAGCAGCGACGTGAGGCTCACGCGCCGGCCGCGGAAACGGAACCGCGAGAACGCGTAGGCGGCCGACGCGCCCATGATCACGGCGCCCACGGCCGACACGCCGCCCACGAGGAGCGTGTTGCCGACCCACGTCCAGTAGCTGGTCGCACCCAGAGCCGCGAAGTTCGACAGGTCGAAGGCGCTGAACAGGTTGTTGGAACCGGAGAGCGTTCCGCGCGGGTTGAGCGCCGCGGACAGCACGTACACCAGCGGGAAGACCGCGTAGAAGACGACGATCGCGGCGAAGAAGTACTTCCAGCCGACCTCGAGCCACCAGCGGCGGCGACGGATGCGGGTGCGTGCCGTGGACATCACTGGAACTCCTCGAGCTTGCGGGTCTGGCGGAAGGCGATGGCGGAGATGATCCCCACGACGATGAAGACGATGATCGAGAGGGCGCTGGCCAGGCCGTAGTCGGCGGCACCGCCGGCGACGCCGGAGACGCGGTAGATGGCCGAGATGAGGATGTCGGTCGATCCGAGCGTGTAGGGCGCACCGGGTATCGCGGGTCCGCCCGCGTTGAACATGTAGATGACGGTGAAGTTGTTGAAGCTGAACGCGAAGGAGGAGATCGCCAGCGGCGCGGTCGACACGAGCAGCAGCGGCAGCACGATCGAGCGGAACTGGCGCCACCGGCCGGCGCCGTCGATAGAGGCGGCCTCCAAGGTGTCGGAGGGCAGCGCCTGGAGCGCGCCGGTGCACACGAGGAACCAGTACGGGAAGCTGAGCCACACGTTCACCCACAGCACCGCCGCTTTGGCCAGCCAGGGATCTCCCAGCCAGTTGATCTGGCTGCCGAAGAAGAACAGGTCGTTGATGACGCCGAATTCGGCGTTGAACATGCCGCGGAACAGCAGAGCGGACATGAAGGCGGGGAAGGCGTAGGGGAGGATGATGAGCGTGCGCAGGTACTTGCGGGCTCGCACGCGCGGGTCGTTGAAGACGAGCGCGAAGACGAGCCCGAGGCCGAAGCTGATGACGACCGAGCCGGCCGCGAAGGCGAACGTCCACCCGGTCACCGACAGCAGTGGGCCGGCGAGCGAGGGGTCGGTGAACACCCTCAGGAAGTTGTCGAAGCCCACGTTGACGTACCAGCCCGCGGGAAGCCGCGTGCCGTCGTCGGCGATGAAGCTCCCGATCGTGTCGTCCGCGGTGTAGACCGTGCCGTTCACCGTGTCGGTGATGGTGCCCGCATCCGCGTCCCACACCATCGTCGGGGTGTAGAGCACCCCGGTGGAGCCGTCGCGGGTGCGGATCGAGCCGTCGTTGGGGTCGTCGGAGAACGGGACCCGCAGCGCCTCGATCGTGCTCTGAAGCTCCTGGTCGGTGATGACCTGGGTGCGGGGGATCACCGTCCACCCGTCCACGGATGCGGGCGCCTGGCCCGCGGGGGCGGTCCCGGCATCCGCCAGCGGCGACTCGGCGCTGCCGACCCGGACGTCGCCGTCGTCGTTGATGGCCAGGCCGTACTCGCCGAAGCGTTCGACGACCGACAGCGGATAGGTTTCGGATCCCTCGATGCGCCGCTCACCCTGGATGAGGGCGGCGTCCACGGCCTGCTCCTGGGACCCTGCGTGACCGGTGCCGTAGTTGGTGAAAGCGATGTAGGCCGTGTAGCCGAAGACGAACACCTGGAAGACGAGCAGGAACACGAGTCCCGGCATCAGGTACTTCAGCGGCAGCGCACGCTTGGTGAAGTAGACGATGTCCGCGGCGATCACGAGCGCCGCGGTGACGCCGAGCAGGATCCACGACTGGGCCGAGAAGGCCGAGAGGATCGCCATGATCCCGAGGGCGTTGATCAGGCCCATCACGATGAGCTTGACGATGAACCCCCACCCGATGCCGCGCCACGAGCGGGCGTGCGACTCCCTCGGGGGTCTCGAGGGCGGGGTGAGAACCTGCGGCTGCGCCATGTGTGTCGTCTCCTGTTCGACGCCACGAGCGGGGCGGGCCACAGGGCCCGCCCCGTCGCGGTCAACCCGCGAGGGTGCCCTGAAGGTCGGTGATCATCTTGTTCCAGGTGCCGGACGGGTCGGCGCCGCTGATGATCTGCGACTCTGCCGCGTTCCAGAAGTCCCAGACGGAGCCCATCTCGGGGATCGAGGGCATCGGCACGCCGTTCTGCGACGATGCGAGAAAGCCCGCGATGATCGGGTCGCTCGCGACCTCCTCGGCGAGGCTGCTCCAGGCCGGGATGCGGGGGTCGGCCTCGTAGAGCGCGCGCTGCGCGTCCTCGGTGCCGAGGTAGTTCACGAGGAACTCCTGGGCGAGCAGCGCGTTCTTGCTCTGCGAGCTCAGGTAGAAGCCCTGCACGCCCACGAAGGGCGCGGCGGGCTGGCCGCCCGCGGAGGGGATGGGGTTCACGGCGACGTTGACGTCGGGGAAGGAGCTGATCGCCCAGGGGCCCTGCACCGTGTACGGCGCCTTGCCGGAGGCGAACAGTTCGTTGTTGATGTCGTAGTCGATCGTGGTCGACAGGTAGCCGGTGCCGGCGGAGCCGTTGGCGTGCAGCCACTGGGCGAATGCCTCGCCGGACGCCCCGCCCATGCCGACCTCGTTCGTGTACGAGCCGCTCGAGTCCTGTACGAACACGGGCGCACCGAACGAGGTCTGGAACCCGTACATCGTGTAGCCGTCGCCGGTCTCGCCGGCCGTGTTGATGACGAAGGGACGCTCGGTGCCCGCGGCCAGCCCCTTCTGGATCATCTCGTCCCAGGTGGCGGGGGCGTCGGCGCCGACGAGGTCGACGTTCTGCACGAGCGCGACCGTCTCGAGCGAGTAGGGAAGCGCGTAGAGCTGGCCGTCGTAGGTCATCGCCTCGATCGCGACCGGCTCGAACTCGGACGCCTTGTCGCCCAGGTCGATCGTGTCGACGACGCCCGCCGCGACGAGCGCGCCGAGCCAGTCGTGGGAGCCGACGGTGATGTCGGGGCCTTCGCCGGTAGGCACCTGCGAGATGAAGTCGTTGCGGAGGTCCTCGAAGTTCTTCTGCACGAGGGTGACCTTCGCGCCCGTCTCCTCCTCGAACGCCTTCGCTGCCGCCGTGATGGCGGCCTCGCGTTCCTGGTCGGTCCAGATGACGAGCTCGGCCGACGAGTCGGCGGTCTGCTCGGCGGTTCCGCCGCCGGAGCAGCCGGCCAGCAGCAGCGCGGATGCGGCGGCAGCGACGCCGATTCCGATGATCTTGCGCATGTGACGTGTTCCTTTCAGAACGGTGGTCGAGGATGCGCGCCTTCGTCGACGTCGCATCGTCACGACCGGATGGGGAAGCGTCCGTCCGTTGACGGACGCCGAGGTTCGGGGGAGTCGCCGGTCAGCGACCACCCCCGCGGGTCGGAGGGGTGCGAACGACGGCGACGCCGCCGGCGGCGACGACCGTCTCGTGGTCCGAGGCGTTCCCCGTGAGCAGGTCCGTACCGGCGACCGGGGCGGTGAGGGCTGCGTCGGAATGGTTGACGAGTACGACGTAGTCCGCGTCGTCGCCGTGACGGGTCACGGTCTCCAGGCCTGACGGCAGACCGGCGGGGGTGAGACCGGCATCGGCGTACACCTGCGTGAGGATCGCGGCGAGGCCCGCCGCATCCGGCCTCGTGCTGACATACCAGCCGACGCCCGCGCCGTGCGGGTTCCGCGTGACGGCGGGGGCGTCGTCGGCGGGTCCGCCGACGTAGCGCGCCCGCACCTCGGCGCCGTCGACGCGGAGGTCTTCGGCCCACTGATCGATCGTCAGCCGTTCGCCGTCGAGATCGATCGCAGCGACGTCTCCCTCGCGCAGCGGCAGGAACTCCTCGACCCGCACGCCGAGCGCCTCGGCCAGCGGTGCGAGGTACCCGCCCTCGTGGACCGCGTCGTTCTCGTCGACGACCGCGGAGAAGTAGGAGACGACGAGCGTCCCGCCGGCGGCGACGTAGGCGGTGAGGTTCGCCGCATCCTTCGTCGTGAGCAGGTACTGCGCGGGGGCGAGGACGAGCGAGTACGAGGAGAGATCCTGGCCGGGCAGGGCGAAGTCCACCGTGATGCCGTCCCGCCAGAGCTGCGTGTAGTACGCGCGCACCCGCTCGTCGTGATCGAGGAGATCCGACGGGCGCCATTCGAGATCCTGCGCCCAGAACGACTCGAAGTCCCAGAGGATGGCGACGTCGCCGCTCACGCGGGATCCGCGTACCTCGGAGAGGGCGGCGAGGTCGGAGCCGAGGGCGGTGACCTCGCGGAACACGCGGGAGTCGGTGCCGGCGTGCGGCAGCATCGCGGAGTGGAACTTCTCGGCGCCGGAGCGCGAGGCCCGCCACTGGAAGAAGAGGATCGCGTCCGCACCGCGTCCGAGGTGCGTGAGGGAGTTGCGGGCCAGCTCGCCCGGCCGCTTCGCGACGTTCTGCGGCTGCCAGTTCACGGCGGACGTCGAGTGCTCCATGAGGATCCACGGCTTGCCGCCGCCGACGGAGCGGCTGAGGTCCGCCGCGATCGCGAGGCCGATCTCGCCCTCGCGATCGGGCGCCCAGAGGTAGTGGTCGTCCGAGACGATGTCGACCTCGCGGCCCCACGCCCACAGGTCCGTCGTCTGGCTCTGGTTCGCCATGAAGTTCGTCGTGATCGGTTGGTCGGCGTACTGACGGATGGCGTCGCGCTCGGCGATGAAGCAGGCGCGCAGCTGGTGGTCGGTGAAGCGGGCGAAGTCGAGCCGCTGCGCGGGGTTCACGACGGAGGGCGCCGCGGCGGGAGCCCCCACGTGCTCCCAATCGCCGTAGTGCTGCCCCCAGAAGGCGGTTCCCCACGCGGCGTTGAGCGTATCGAGGCTGCCGTAGCGCTCGCGCAGCCAGAGCCGCCAGGCGGCGACGGCGTGATCCGAATAGTCCTCGCCGACGGGCACGCCGTACTCGTTGTGGACGTGCCACATGACGACGGCGGGGTGTGCGGCGTACCTGCGGGCGAGCTCGGTCGCGATGCGCACCGAGGCCTCGCGGTAGGCGGGGGCGGAGTGCGACGCCATCCCGCGCGAGCCGAAGCCCATCGTGGTGCCGTCGCGGGTCACGACGCGGGCGTCCGGGTGGTTCGCGAAGAACCATGCCGGAGGGGAGGCAGTGGGAGTGCCGAGGTCGACACGGATCCCGTTCGTGTGCAGGAGGTCGAGGAGCTCGTCCATCCAGGAGAAGTCGAAGACGCCCTCGGCGGTCTCGATCAGGCCCCACGAGAAGATGCCGACGCTGACGAGGTTGACCCCCGCTTCGCGCATGAGCGCGACATCCTCGTGCCAGATCTCGACGGGCCATTGCTCCGGGTTGTAATCGCCGCCGTACGCGATTCCGTCCAGCTGCGGCCAGGGTGAGCTCTGGGTCATGACGCTCCGTCGGGTCGAGGGTGGTCGGTCTCAGTCAGGGAGGACTGGGACCGGTCACAGTCTGCGCAGCGACGATCGGGACGATCAAGCCCGTGACCCGTTCGTTATCAAACTGTGACCGGTCCCAGTATTCTCGGCACGCCGCATCACCGCCGCGGAGAGCAGGCGATAGAGTCCTCGCGTGGAAGAGACGACCATCGCCCGGCGCCGCCCGACCATCCGGGACGTCGCCGCCGCCGCCGGCGTCTCGCGCGGCACGGTCTCCCGCGTGATCAACGGTGGCCACTGGGTGTCGCCCGACGCCCGCACGGCGGTCGAGGAGGCGATCCGGCGCACCGGGTACACGGCCAACCACGCGGCCCGCTCGCTCGCGACCGGACGCGCCGGCTCCCTGGCGTTCCTGCTGACCGAACCGCAGCATCTGCTGTTCGCCGACCCCAACTTCTCGCTGCTGCTGCGCGGCGCCGCGGAGGCCCTGTCCCAGCGGTCGATGACCCTCGTGCTGCTCGTGGCCGGCACCGCGGAGGAGCGTGCCAACGTGGCGCACTTCGTCAGTGCGGGCCACGTGGACGGCGTGCTGCTCATCTCGTCGCACGAGGCCGACCCGTTGCTCGACTCCCTCCTGGATGCGGGTGTTCCCACCGTCTCGTGCGGACTTCCGCTCGGCCACCAGGGCGACCTCGCCGCGGTCGCGGTCGACGAGGAGGGCTCGGCGCGCGTGATGACCCGGCACCTCCTCGATCGCGGACACCGGCGCATCGCCATGATCGCCGGGCCCGACGACACCCCGGGCGGACGCTACCGGCTCGTCGGATTCCGGGAGGAGCTGGGCGCGGCGTTCGACCCCGAGCTGGTCGAGCACGGCGACTACAGCCGCGAATCGGGCACCCGAGCCATGTCGCGACTGCTCGAGCGCACCCGCGACATCGACGCCGTGTTCGCCGCGTCCGACATGATGGCCGCCGGTGCCGTCGTGGCCCTCGGTCGCGCCGGTCTCCGCGTCCCCGAGGACGTCGCGGTGGCGGGCTTCGACGACTCCGGACTCGCCGCTGCGCACGAGCCCCCGCTGACCACCATGCGCCAGCCCTGGGACCGCATCAGCGCCGAGATGGTGACGCTCCTGCTCGAGGTGATCGAGGGTGCGCCGCGGCGCAGCATCACCCTGCCGACCGAGCTGGTCGTGCGAGACAGCGCCTGAGGGACCCGTCACAGGGCGGCGGGTCCCTCAGGCGCCGCCTAGAATCTACGGGTGAGCAACGGCCGTTCCTTCTACATCACGACGCCGATCTACTACCCGAGCGATGTCCCGCACATCGGCCACGGGTACACGACGGTCGCCGTGGACACGCTCGCGCGCTGGCACCGCCAGTCGGGGGATGACACCTGGATGCTGACGGGCACCGACGAGCACGGTCAGAAGATGCTCCGCGCGGCCGCAGCCAACGGCGTCACGCCGCAGGAATGGGTGGACAAGCTCGTCAGCGAGGCCTGGTTCCCGCTGTTGGAGAGCCTCGACGTCGCCAACGACGACTTCATCCGCACGACCCAGGAGCGCCACGAAGAGGGCGTCAAGCGCTTCGTGCAGGCCATCTACGACCGCGGGTACATCTACGCCGGCGAGTACGAGGCGCTGTACTGCGTGGGCTGCGAGGAGTTCAAGCCGGAGTCCGAGATCCTGGACGGCACGGGAGCGTTCGAGGGCCTCAAGGTCTGCGCGATCCACTCGAAGCCGCTCGAGCTGCTGCAGGAGAAGAACTACTTCTTCAAGCTGAGCGAGTTCGCCGAGCCCCTGCTGAAGCTCTACAAGGAGAACCCCGATTTTATCCGTCCCGAGTCGGCGCGCAACGAGGTCGTCTCCTTCGTGCGTTCGGGCCTCAAGGACCTCTCGATCTCGCGTTCGGCGTTCGACTGGGGCATCCAGGTGCCGTGGGACCCGCAGCACGTGATCTACGTGTGGGTCGACGCGCTCCTCAACTACGCGACCGCGATCGGCTACGGCGTCGACGAGGAGGACTTCGAACGCCGCTGGCCCGCGTACCACGTGGTGGGCAAGGACATCCTGCGCTTCCACGCCGTCATCTGGCCGGCGATGCTGATGGCCGCGGGCCTCGAGGTGCCGCGTGGCGTCTTCGCCCACGGGTGGCTGCTCGTGGGCGGCGAGAAGATGTCGAAGTCGAAGCTCACCGGCATCGCGCCGACCGAGATCACCGATGTGTTCGGCTCGGACGCCTACCGCTTCTACTTCCTCTCGGCGATCGCCTTCGGCCAGGACGGCTCGTTCTCCTGGGAGGACCTGTCGGCGCGCTATCAGGCTGAGCTCGCGAACGGCTTCGGCAACCTCGCCTCGCGCACGGTCGCGATGATCGAGCGGTACTTCGAGGCGATCGTCCCGCCGCCGGCGACCTACACCGACGCGGATCTGGCGATCCAGCAGATCGTGGCGGATGCGGCCGCATCCGCCGACGCGGCGATGGAGCGATTCCGCATCGACGAGGCGATCGCGTCCATCTGGACGATCGTGGACGCACTCAACGGCTACATCACCGAGAACGAGCCGTGGGCGCTCGCCAAGGATCCGGAGCAGGCGGGGCGCCTCGGCACCGTGCTCTACACGGCGGCCGAGGGACTGCGCGCGCTCGCCGTGCTGCTCTCGCCGGTGATGCCCGTCGCGACCGAGAAGCTGTGGATCGCCCTCGGGGCGGCCGAGTCGCTCGGGCGTCTGCAGGACCAGGCGCTGCGCGAAGCCGGTGTCTGGGGCGCGCTGCGACCCGGCACGAGCGTCAACGGCCTCTCGCCGCTGTTCCCGCGCGTCGAGCAGTGACCCGATGAGTGATCCCAGCCAGTACGTGCGCCAGCGCGAGAAGGGCAGCCGCGACGTCAGCTATCCGCCCTCGCCGGAGCCGTTGGGCGTCGCGCTTTACGACAATCACTGCCACCTGGAGATCCAGGACGGCGACGAGGCGATGTCGCTGGACGAACAGCTCGAGCGCGCCGCATCCGTCGGCATCGTCGGAGTGGTGCAGGCGGGCGGCGACATCGAGTCGAGCCGCTGGTCGGCGTGGGCGGCGGCCTCGCATCCCCGCGTGCTGGCCGCTGTCGCGATCCACCCGAACGAGGCGCCCGCCTACGCGGCGGCGGGGCGGCTCGGAGAGGCCATCGCCGTGATCGACGAGCTCGCAGCCCAGCCGCGCGTGCGTGCGATCGGGGAGACGGGTCTGGACTTCTTCCGGACCGAGTCCGAGGGGCTGGGAGCGCAGCACGAGAGCTTCGAGGCGCACATCGCGCTCGCGAAGAAGCACGACATCGCGATGCAGATCCACGACCGTGACGCGCACGAGGCGGTGCTCGAGACGCTCGAGCGCGTGGGCGCGCCCGAGCGCACGGTGTTCCACTGCTTCTCGGGCGACGCCGACATGGCGCGGATCGCGGCGGAGCGCGGCTACCACCTGTCCTTCGCGGGCAACATCACGTTCAAGAACGCCCAGAATCTGCGCGATGCGCTCGCCGTGACGCCGCTGGATCACATCCTCGTCGAGACCGACGCGCCCTTTCTCACCCCCACTCCGTACCGAGGGCGTCCCAACGCGCCCTACCTCGTACCGGTGACAGTGCGCTTCATGGCCGCGGAGCTGGACATGGACCCGGACGAGCTGGCCGCGCAGCTGGCCGCCAACACGCTCGCCGTCTACGGCTCGTTCGACTGAGAGCGCCCCGCATCCGTTCCGCCCGTCGGAGAAAACGCGGAAGGTCGGAGGATCTGACGGCGATCCTCCGACCTTCGTGCGTTTCTCCGACGGGAGCGACGCGCCCGCCGCTCAGCGGTCCTCGTCGTCGAGGCGCTTCTCCTCCTGCGCCTCGAGGCGGTCCTTCTCCTTCTGGGCCTTCTCCCGCTCTTCGCGGATCTCCTCGTGCGACTTGGAGTTGTTGGTCATGTCGGCTCCTCTCACTTCTTCTGACGGGGTTTCTTGACGAACAGCGTCTCGGTCTGCTCGAGCTCCATGCCCTTGGTCTCGGGGATCTTCCAGAGCACGAAGACGAACGACAGGGCCGCGAAGATCGCGTACATGAGGTACGTGAGCGGAAGCGACCACGACGAGAGCTCGGGGAACGTCCACGACACGAGGAAGTTCGCGAGCCACTGCGCCCCGGCGGCCACACCGAGCGCCTTTCCTCGGATGCGGCTGGGGAAGATCTCGCCGAGCAGAACCCAGACGAGCGGGCCCCACGAGGCGCCGAAGCCGACCACGAACAGGTTCGCCGCGACGAGGGCGACCGGCCCCCAGGGGCCCGGCAGGGAGATGTCCGTGCCCTCGCCCGTGGCGAACGAGAACGACAACGCCATGGCGCCCAACGAGAGGGCCATCAGGACCGAGCCCGTGAGCAGGATGGGCTTACGTCCCACCCGGTCGACGAGGAAGATCGCGATGAGGGTCACGAGCACGTTGGTGACGCTCGTGATGACGCTCACCAGCAGCGCGTTGCTCTCGTCGAAACCGACCGCCTGCCAGAGCGTCGTCGAGTAGTAGAAGATCACGTTGATGCCGACGAACTGCTGGAACACCGACAGGATGATGCCGATCCAGACGATGGGATTCAGCCCGAGCGCGGGGCCGGCGAGGCTGGCCTTCGCGTTCTTGCGATCCGTCTCGATGGCCGTCGTCAGCTCGTTGACGGTCTTGTCGAGGTCGGCGGCGGGCACGAGACGGGCGAAGATCTCCTTCGCCTCCTCGGTGCGTCCCCGCGCGAGCAGGTAGCGGGGGGACTCGGGCATCGTGAACGAGAGGATGCCGTAGACGGCGGCGGGGATCACGCCGATGAGGAACATCCAGCGCCAGGCCTCCAGCCCCCACCACAGCGTGTCGTCGGCGCCGCCCGCCGCGCCGGCGAGCACCGCGTTGCTCAGCAGCGCGGCGAAGATGCCGAGCGTGATGGCCAGTTGCTGCAGCGACGCCAGCGACCCGCGGATCTGCCGCGGGGCGACTTCGGCGATGTAGGCCGGTGCGACCACCGAGGCGATGCCGATGCCGAGGCCGCCCAGGATGCGCCAGACGATCAGGTCGGGGACGCTGAAGGTCAGCGCGGAGCCGACCGAGCTGACCAGGAACAGCACCGAGCCCAGCAGCATCACGCGCAGGCGCCCGAACCGGTCGGAGAGGGCGCCGGCGAGGATGGCACCGACGGCGCAGCCGAGCAGCGCGACCGCCACGACGAAGCCGGTGAGGATCGGCTCCTTCGTGTAGTCCGCCTCGATGGATTTCACGGCGCCGTTGATGACGGAGGAGTCGAACCCGAAGAGGAACCCGCCCACGGCCGCGGCGACGGAGAGTCCGATCGCCCGGCGTCCGAACGGACTGCGCATCGAGAACGTCCCCGTGGGGAGTGCTTCGGTGGTCATTTCGTCACCCTAACCCTGCCAGCGTTCTCTCAGGGTCGGACTTGGCTCGACGGTTGTCTAGGGTTATACACATGACCGTGCACTTGCTCGGCGCGGCAGAGATCCGCGCGCTGGCCGCCGAGCTCGATGTCACTCCGACGAAGAAACTGGGGCAGAACTTCGTCGTCGATGCCAACACGGTGCGAAAGATCGTGCAGGTCGCCGGCGTCGCGGCCGGTGAACACGTCGTGGAGGTCGGGCCCGGGCTCGGCTCTCTGACCCTTGCGATCCTCGAGACGGGCGCGAGCGTGGTGGCGGTCGAGATCGATCACCGGCTCGCCGAGCGACTGCCGGCCACCGCACGCGCCCACGGGGTGCGCGACGGGATGCTGCGCGTGGTGGATGCGGATGCGCTCACCATCCGGGACCTGCCCGGGGAGCCCACGGTGCTCGTGGCCAACCTGCCCTACAACGTCTCGGTCCCGGTGCTCCTGCACTTCCTCGAGCACTTCGATCACCTCCAGCGCGGCGTCGTCATGGTGCAGGCCGAGGTCGGAGAGCGCCTCGCCGCTCCTCCCGGGTCCAAGGTCTACGGCGCTCCGAGCGTCAAAGCCGCCTGGTACGGCTCCTGGCGGCTCGCGGGCACCGTATCGCGCCAGGTGTTCTGGCCCGTGCCCAACGTCGACAGCGTGCTCGTCGGGTTCCGGCGCGACGCCGAGGCGCGCGGCGACGAGACCGAGCGCGTCGCGACGTTCCGCATCGTCGACGCCGCGTTCCAACAGCGTCGCAAGATGCTGCGCCAAGCGTTGTCGGGGCTGTTCGGCGGCTCGGCCGCATCCGCGAGCGCCGTTCTCGAGGAGGCCGGTGTGAACCCGACCCTCCGGGGCGAGCAGCTGACGATCGACGATTTCCAGCGGATCGCGCGGGTGTCCGCATGAACGTTCCCGTCGTCCTCTTCGTGTGCGTCCACAACGCGGGACGCTCTCAGATGGCCGCCGGCTTCGCCCGTGCGCTGGGCGGCGACGGCGTCGAGGTGCGCTCGGGCGGCTCCGAGCCCGCATCCGCGATCAACCCCGTCGCCGTCGAGGTCATGGCCGAGCGGGGCATTGACATCACGCGGAACGTGCCGCAGCTGCTGGCGACCGACGATGTGCGCCAGGCGGATGCCGTGATCACGATGGGATGCGGCGACGCCTGCCCAATCTTCCCCGGCAAGCGTTACGAGGACTGGGAGCTGCGCGATCCCGCCGGGCAAGGCCCGGACCTGGTCCGCGAGGTGCGTGACGACATCGAGGCTCGCGTGCGCCGCCTCCTCGTGGAGCTCGACGTCATCTCCGACTGAGCGTCCCGCCCCGGATCGTCACCGGCTGCAACTGAGGGATTCACCGTGTGTTCAGCCGCCGGTACGAAACATGCCGGTAACATTCGCGGGAACGACGGCCGCGCCCGAGCGGCCCGTGAAAGGGACGAACCGATGCGTGCTGGGGAGTATCCGGCGGCGGAACGCGTACTGCTGCACCTGAGCGACACCCATCTGCGAGCGCCGGGGCCGAAGCTGTTCGACCGCGTCGACGGACTCCGTCTGCTCGAGCGGGCGCTCGGACGCATCGAGGCGAGCGGCATCCGTCCCGACGGCATCGTGTTCACGGGCGACCTCGTCGATCTGGGCGAGGCGGATGCCTACACGGCCCTGCGCGGCCTCGTCGAGCCGTTCGCCCGGCAGCTGGACGCGCCGGTCTTCTGGGTGATGGGCAACCACGACGAGCGCGGCGCGTTCCGGGCGCGCCTGCTGGACGCGGCCCCCGCCACGACGCCCTTCGATCGCGTCGACGAGATCGACGGACTCCGGCTCATCACGCTCGACACGACCGTTCCCGGCGCCCACCACGGCGAGCTGCGTCCGGCGCAGCTCGACTGGCTCCGCGAGCAGCTGGCCCAGCCCGCCCCGCTCGGTACGATCCTCGCCATGCACCACCCGCCCGTGCCGAGTGTGCTGCCGCTCGCGGCGAGCGTCGAGCTGCGCGACCAGCGCGCGCTCGCCGACGTGCTGCGCGGCAGCGACGTGCGGGCGATCATCGCCGGCCACCTGCATTACTCGACCTTCGCGATGTTCGCCGGTATCCCTGTCTCGGTCGCGTCCTCCACCTGCTACGCCCAGGACCTCACGGTCCCCGTGGGGGGCACGCGTCCGCAGGACGGCTCGCAGGCGTACAACCTGGTGCACGTGTTCGCCGAGACCGTCGTGCACTCGGTCGTCACGGTCGACGCGCCGCATCCGCTCGAGTACATCGACCCGGCCGAGGCGCAGCGCCGCCTTCACTCGGCCGGCATCGCGCAGGACGTCAGCGCAGGGCGGACGCCTCCGACCGCTCCCATCCGGATCCTGCGCTGACCGCGGGGAGCTCCCACGGTGCGCGCACCGGGAATATGCGCTCGAGGAGCTCGGTGACCACGCGCACGCGCACCTCTTCGGGAACCTCGGCCGAGCCGCCGTCGTTCAGGCAGAACATGTCCACGTCGCGGCGCTCGGCCAGCCGGCTCATGCGTCGCAGCGACTCCGCCATGGTCGTCTGGTAGTAACGGGTGCGCGGCGAGGTCGTGGCCACCGCGCGCCCGGTGAAGGCGGCGTAGTAGTGGTACAGGCTGTTCGTCACCGAGATGTCGGTGGCCGAGCGGAACCGGGATGCGGCGGTACGCGCGAAGTCTTCGGCGAACGTCTGCTCCAGCTCGGCCATCACGCTGCGGCGAAGCGGCGTGGCGCAGTGCTCGAGGTCGTGCGTGATGGTGCGTCCGAAGCGCTCGCGCAGGAGCTCGCGGTTCACCCGGAGCGCGTTGTCGTGGCCGCTGCGGTGCGGGGCGTTCGGCCCCGTGCCGATGCGCACGTCGCACTCCACGAACTGCGAGATGCCGGCGGGGGAGAAGAACAGCTCCGGCGCGACGGGTCGCCCGAAGAACATGTCGTCGTTCGAGTAGAGGAAGTGCTCGGCGAGCCCCTCGATGCGGTGCAGCTGCGCCTCGACGGCGTGTGAGTTGTGGATCGGCAGCACCGACGTGTCGGCGAAGAACTCCTCGCTGCGCACGACCGTCACCCGCGGGTGGTCGGCGAGCCAGGCCGGCGTCGGCGAGTCGGTGGCGATGAAGATGCGACGTACCCACGGCGCGTACATGTAGACGCTGCGCAGTGCGTAGCGCAGTTCGTCGACGTGTCGGTAGCGGGCCGGTCCGTCGTCTCCTTCGCCCACCACATAACCGGCCATCTGCGCCGCGCGCTGACGCTGGAACTCGCTCGACGAGCCGTCGACCCACGAGAAGACCATGTCGATGTCGTCGATCATCTCGTTCGGATGCGGGTCGAACATGCCCCGCAGGCTCTGCCAGGTGCGCCCGTATCGCTGGATGCTGACGCGCTCGATGTCGGCCGCGGCGATGATGCGCCGGGTCAGGGCGTTGGCATGCGGTGCTTCGACCGTCTCTGCGCCGAAGCGCCAGAACTCCAGGCGAACGCCGTGTGCTGCGCCGTAACGCAGCGATCCGGCCAGCCGCGGGCGGAAGACGCGCAGGGCGCTCGGTGCGCCGTGGCGCGGGATGTGATCGGGCGCTGGCACCGCGCTCAGGCCCTTGGGTTTGACGTAGACCGGTTCGCCGACGCACAGCCGCGTCACGGCCTGCCAGGCGCGGTCCTGATCGGCCACGTCCACGACGATCGCCTCGTCGCGCAGCCCGTGGCGGATCAGCAGCGGTTCGATGCCGGCATCCGTCAGCGCGTCCGCGACCATCGCGAGATCCGCGAGGTGCGCGTCGAGCGGGGAGAGATCGTCGTGACGGAGATGAAGCATGCCCGCTTCGAGCACGATGTCCTCACGCGTCAGAAGCGCCGCCCAGGGGTGGGGGCCGGCGGGAAGAGCAGACAGAGAGACCATCTCGTCAGCCTAGACCGCGCGCGTTTCGGGCGAGTTTCGCAAGAGTCCGCGCTCGGAGGTCGCCGTGGATAGGCTGCAGGGGTGACTGCGCCGCGTTTCCGTCCGAACGTCCCCGAGATCCACCGCCCCTACACCGCCGCCGCCGAGCGCTACGGTGCGATGGATTACCGCCAGGTCGGCCGATCGGGTCTGTACCTGCCGCCGATCTCGCTCGGGCTGTGGTGGAATTTCGGCGACAACGTCGCCTTCGACAAGCAGCGCGAGATCCTCCGCCACTCCTTCGACAGGGGCATCACGCACTTCGACCTCGCCGACAACTACGGCCCGCCCTACGGTGCCGCGGAGACGAACTTCGGGCGCATGATGCGCGAGGACTTCGGCCGCTACCGCGACGAGCTGATCATCTCGTCCAAGGCGGGTTGGGACATGTGGCCCGGCCCCTACGGCGACTACGCCTCGCGCAAGCACATCCTCGCCGGCGCCGAGCAGTCCCTGAAGCGGATGAACCTCGACTACGTCGACATCTTCTACTCGCACCGAGTGGACCCGGTGACCCCCATCGAGGAGACCATCGGTGCCCTCGACACCCTCGTGCGCCAAGGCAAGGCGCTCTACGTCGGCATCTCGTCGTACAGCGCCGAGCGCACCGCCGTCGCCTCGGCGGTGGCGCGCAGCCTCGGGACGCCGCTCGTGATCCACCAGCCCGCGTACTCGATCCTCAACCGCTGGGTAGAGGACGGTCTGACCGCAGTGCTGCGCCAGGAGGAGATGTCGGCGATCGCCTTCACGCCGCTCGCGCAGGGCCTGCTGACCGGCAAGTATCTCGGCGACGGCCGCGGTCATCGCTCGCAGACCCGCAGTTCGCTCCCCGACAAGCCGCTCTCGCACGCCACGATCGCGGCGCTGCGCGGACTCAACGTCGTGGCGAAGGAGCGGGGTCAGACACTCGCTCAGATGGCGATCCAGTGGGTGCTGCGCGAGCCGACGGTCGCGTCCGCGCTCATCGGCGCGTCGAGCGTCGAGCAGATCGACGAAAACCTGGCGGCTCTGGCCGGCCCCGCGTTCGACACGGAGGAGCTCGAGCGCATCGACGCGCTCGCGGAGGGCATCGACGTCGACCTGTGGGCGGTGTCCTCGAAGCTGTGAGCATTTCGCGAGCGTCGTCGCGCGTCCATGTGCGCGCCCCGGGGAAGATCAACGTCTTCCTCGAGGTCGGTCAGGTGCAGGACGACGGCTATCACGACGTCGCGAGCGCGTACCAGGCCGTATCGGCGTTCGAGGATGTCTGGGCGACGCCGGCCGACACGGTCAGCGTGGAGGTGACCGGTTCCGTGGATGTGGCTGGCGTGCCGCTCGATGACCGCAACCTCGCGGTCCGCGCCGCGCGGCTGCTGGCTGCGGAGACCGGTTATCGGGGCGGGGTGCACCTCGAGATCCACAAGGGCGTCCCCGTGGCGGGCGGCATGGGAGGCGGGTCCGCGGATGCGGCGGCGACTCTTCTCGCCTGCGACGCCCTGTGGGACACCCGGCTCGGGATGGCGCAGCTCCACGCCCTTGCCGCGCGGCTGGGAGCCGACGTGCCCTTCGCGCTCATGGGCGGCACGGCGGTGGGCGTCGGGCGCGGTGACGAACTGAGTCCTGCCCTGGCCCGAGGACGCTTCGACTGGGTGATCGTCACGAGCCAGGACGGCCTGTCCACGCCCGAGGTGTACCGCGCGCTCGATGAGCATCGGGCCCGCCATGCGCTCGACATCTCGCCCGCCTCACGTCGGCCGCTCGTCGACAACGACGTGCTCCACGCGCTGCGAGCGGGGGATGCCGCCATGCTCGCCTCATCCGCTCGCAATGATCTGCAGGTCGCGGCCCTGACGCTGCGCCCGAGGCTCGGCGACGTCCTCGAGGCGGGGGAGCGCGAGGGTGCCCTGGTGGGCCTCGTCTCAGGGTCGGGGCCCACGCTCGCCTTCCTCGCAGCCGACGCCGAAGCGGCGATCGAGCTCCAGATCGTGCTCAGCGCGAGCGGGCACGTCGCCCACCACGTGCACGGGCCGGTGCCCGGCGCCCGGATCATCGACTGAGCGCGCCGCTCGTCAGGAGGATACGCATGTCTGCCCACGACCTCATCGCCCGTCAGCACGAGGGGCCCGTCGACGCCGCATCCGCCGCGCGTCTGGCGAGCGACGGCCTGCGGCTCGTGCGTCTCGCCGACGACGACGATCGTGCGTTCGACGGCTGGCAGGCGGCGGTCGCCCGCGGCTTCCTCGGCGACGAGCCCAGCGACGTGCAGCGCGAGACCGGTCGAGGGCTTCGCGGGCACCGCCGGATGATCGCGGTGCTCGACGACACCGCTGCGCAGCCCGAGGTTCCGGTCGGCACCCTGGCCTCGTGGGTGGGGGAGCTGTCCGTTCCCGGCGGTGTCGTCGACTCCTGCGCGATCAGCTCCGTCACCGTGGCACCC
Organism: Microbacterium neimengense; assembly: GCF_054782995.1. Taxonomy (NCBI): domain Bacteria; kingdom Bacillati; phylum Actinomycetota; class Actinomycetes; order Micrococcales; family Microbacteriaceae; genus Microbacterium; species Microbacterium neimengense. The sequence goes on along the minus strand of NZ_BAAGRK010000015.1, from coordinate 997,700 downwards.
ACGCACCGTCGGCGCGGCATCTGGCGCGCGATGATGGAGGGCGAGCTGCGCACGGCCGCGGCGCTCGGGCTGCCGGTCGCGAGCCTGACGGTGAGCGAGTCGACCCTCTACGGCCGGTTCGGATTCGCGCAGGCGGTCGCCGTGGCGAGCGTCGAGATCGACGTCAAGCGGGCGGTGTGGGCGGGGCCCGCGCCCTCCGGCCGGGTGGACTTCATCTCGCGCGAGCGCTGGCGCGAGCTCGCGCCCGAACTGTTCGACCGTGTCCGGGTCACGCAACCGGGCGAGGTGGAGATGCCCCGCGGACACTGGGGCCGCTTCGCCGGTACGCGGGCCGATGCCGAGAAGCCCGGCCACACCCGTGCCATCCAGTACACGGCCGCCTCCGGTGAGATCACGGGTCTGGCGCTGTACTCCGTCGAGGAGAACCACGACGACTTCACCCGTTCGAGCGTCACGGTCGCGAACCTCACGGCGGCGGATGCGGATGCGTACGCGGGCCTGTGGCGATTCTTCGTCGAGATGGACCTGATCGGGACCGTACGTGCGAGCGAGCTGGCGGTCGACGAGCCGCTGCTGTGGATGATCTCGGATCGGCGCGCCGCCACCCTCATCCTTCGCGACCACCATTACCTGCGCGTGCTCGATACGCCCGCGCTGCTGGGGTCACGGCGGTACGAGGGTTCCGGGTCGGTCGTGCTCGACGTGCAGGATCCGCTCGATCTCGCGGGCGGGAGGTTCCGCCTGACGGTCGGACAGGACGGTGCCGCGTCGGTGACCGAGACCGACGACGATGCCGACGCGCGCCTGGGCGTCGCGGAGCTCGCCGCGATCTTCCTCGGTCAGGTCTCAGCCGTGACTCTCGCCGCGGCCGGTCGGATCGACGCGGACGATCCCGTGACGCTCGCTCGTCTGTTCGGCTGGCACCTGCCGGTCCGCCTCAGCTATTGGTACTGAGCGCGGCGAGCACATGACGCCGCGTGACGCAACCTTCGGCGCCGGTGTCGCCGGGGGTCGGTAACGTGGGTGCTCCTCCGCTGTTCTGCGGGGATCTGGGCCCGGCAGGGAGGCGGCGATGAAGGCTCTTTTGGGTGACACGGTGCTCGCGGAGGCTCCGAAGGAAGATCTGATCCGCATCGAGGGCAACTGGTACTTCCCGCCGGCGAGCATCGCCGACGGCGTCCTCGTCGACAGTCCGACGCCGTACACCTGTCCGTGGAAGGGTGCGGCGCACTACTTCACGGTCACCGCGGACGGGCGCGAGCTCGCCGACCGCGCGTGGTCGTATCCCGAGCCCTACCCGGGCGCGATCGAGAAGGTCGGCGCGGATTTCTCGGGGTACGTGGCCTTCTGGAAAGAAGTCGAGGTCACCGAGTGAGCCTCGCCCGGGACCGAGCATGATCGAGTTCCGCGGCGTCGACAAGCAGTTCCCCGACGGCACGCGTGCGGTCAAGGACTTCTCCCTGGTCATCCCGTCGCGCCAGACCACGGTGTTCGTCGGCTCGTCGGGATGCGGCAAGACGACGCTGCTGCGCATGATCAACCGCATGGTCGAGCCGACAGCGGGCGTCATCGAGATCGACGGCGAAGACGTGTCGACGGGCTCTCCCGTGGCGCTGCGCCGGCGGATCGGCTACGTCATGCAGAACTCCGGTCTGCTTCCGCACTTCACCGTCGCCGACAACATCGCCACCGTGCCGGTGCTGAACGGCACCTCTCGCCGTGACGCGCGGCGGCGGGCCCTCGAGCTCATGGAGACCGTGGGGCTGGACACGTCCCTCGCTGATCGCTACCCGAGTCAGCTCTCGGGCGGCCAGCAGCAGCGCGTGGGCGTGGCCCGCGGCCTCGCCGCAGACCCCAATATCCTCCTGATGGACGAGCCGTTCGGCGCGGTCGATCCGATCGTGCGCGCCGAGCTCCAGCAGGAGCTCATCCGCCTCCAGCGCGACCTCGACAAGACGGTGGTGTTCGTCACGCACGACATCGACGAGGCGTTCCTGCTCGGCGATCAGGTCGTCATCCTCGCGAAGGGGGCGCAGAAGCTCCAGGTCGGCAGCCCGAGCGAGATCATGCAGGCGCCTGCCGACGACTTCGTTTCGGCCTTCATCGGCGCCGACAGGGGCAAGCGCGCGCTGCGACTCGAAGAGGTGGGCGGGCGTACGGTGGTCGTCGACGCCGAGGGTCGCACGCAGGGCGCGCTCGTCGAGAACGGCGACTGAGATGGCCTGGGTGCTCGCGAACCTCGGGATGATCGCGGAGTTGGCTCTCGACCACCTGCGCCAGAGCCTGATCGCGATCGTCGTCGGATTCGTCCTGTCGATCCCGCTCGGGTGGGTGGCGTGGCGGTACCGCCTGCTGCGCGGCTGGGTGATCACCGTCACCGGGTTGCTCTACACGATCCCGTCCCTCGCCCTGCTCATCCTGTTGCCGACGGCGCTCGGCTACCGCATCCCGACCGAGTTCAACCTCATCGTCGGCCTCACCATCTACGCGATCGCGATCCTCACGCGCGCCGTGACGGACGGCCTGGACTCGGTGGATGCGGGCGTGCGGCAGGCGGCTACGGCGATGGGCTATGGCGGCTTCCGGCGGTTCTTCGCCGTCGATCTCCCGTTGGCGGGGCCCGTGATCCTCGCCGGCCTGCGCGTCGCCGCGGTCTCGACGATCTCGTTGGCAACCGTCGGCATCCTCGTCGGGGTCACCAATCTCGGCTACCTCTTCACGAACGGCCTGCAGCGCCGCATCCTCGAGGAGGTCTTCGCGGGTGTCGTCGCCGTCGTGATCCTCGCGCTCGTCGTCGACGTGCTGCTCGTTCTCCTCGGCCGTCTGGCGATGCCGTGGAGCCGCACCGCCCGCCCGACCCGTCGGCGCGTGGTCGCCCGGGCGGAGGCCACGGCATGAACGTCTTCTGGGATGCGATCGTCTGGCTGTTCTCTCCCGAGCAGTACAGCGGTCCGAGCGCGCTGCCGGTGCTCCTGCTCCAGCAGCTCGGTTACACCGCGGTCGCCGTGGCCATCGCCGGCGCGATCGCCATCCCCGTCGGCCTCGCCATCGGCCACACCGGCCGCGGCCGGGAGATCGCGGTGGCGGTCTCCGGTGCCGCCCGCGCCGTGCCTTCGTTCGGCCTGCTCGTGCTCCTGGTGCTGCTCATGGGCGTGCTGCACAAGCCCGAGGCAGCTGTGGTGACCTTCGTCGTGCTCGCCATCCCGGCGCTGCTCGCCGGCGCCTACTCCGGGCTCGAGGCGATCGATCGCCGTGTCATCGACGCCGCCCGCGCGATGGGCATGACCGAGTGGCAGATTCTGTGGCGCGTCGAGATCCCGCTCGGCTTGCCGCTGTTGGTCGGCGGCATCCGCTCCGCCGTGCTGCAGGTCGTCGCCACCGTGACGATCGCCGCCTACGTCGGCCTCGGCGGGCTCGGCCTGCCGATCATCCAGGGCATTCCGCTCAGGCGGATCGACCAGGTGCTCGGCGGGGCGATCGTCGTCGCCCTTCTCGCGCTCGTCCTCGACGCGCTGCTCGCCCTCGCGCAGCGCGCCGCCGTGCCCGCCGGAGTCCGTGCCCAGGCGCCGTCGCGCACACCGCGGCGGCTGCGCTCCCGACCCGTGCAGGCCGTCTGAGCCTGCCGCACACGTCCCGAATCCACCAGGAAGGAACACCATGTCCACAGCATTCCGTCGCCGCGTCGCCCTCGTCGGCGCCGTCGCACTCACCTCGGCGCTGGCTCTCGCCGGTTGCGCGTCCTCGTCCGACCCGCTCTCCGACGGAGACCAGACTCAGGCCCCGTCCGACACGATCGTCGTCGGCTCGCAGGACTACTACTCGAACGAGATCATCGCCGAGATCTACGCCCAGGCACTCGAGGGTGCCGGCTTCACGGTGCAGCGCGACTTCACGATCGGTCAGCGCGACGCGTACCTGCCGGAGCTCGAGAGCGGTGCCATCACGCTCTTCCCGGAGTACACCGGCAACCTGCTCCAGTTCTTCGAGCCCGACACCGAGGCGCGCTCGTCCGACGATGTCTACGCCGCGCTCAAGGAAGCACTGCCCGAGAACCTCACGGTGCTCGACCAGTCGACCGCGAGCGACCAGGACTCGTACACGGTCACCGAGGCGTTCGCCGATCAGTGGGGCCTTGAGACCATCGCCGACCTCTCGAAGATCACCGAGCCGCTGACCCTGGGCGGCCCGCCCGAGCTCGCCGACCGTCCGTACGGGCCCACCGGACTCAAGAGCACCTACGGCATCGACGTGACCTTCCAGGCGACGGGTGCGACCACGGTCGAGGACCTCGTGGCCGGCACGGTGAACGTCGCCAACGTCTTCACGGCCGACCCGCAGATCCAGACCCAGAAGCTGAAGGTTCTGGAAGACCCGAAGTCGCTGTTCCTCGCCTCGAACGTGGTTCCGCTCGTCAACAAGGACGTCGCCGGCGACATCGCCGACGTCATCAACAAGGTGAGCGCCGCGCTGACGCCCGAGGGTCTCGTGGCGCTGAATGTCGAGAGCACGGTCGACAAGAATTCCTCCGCCGACATCGCCAAGAAGTGGCTGGCGGACAACGGGCTGAGCTGACCGCATCCGTCATCGAAGGGCCCCCGGCGCGCACCGCGCCGGGGGCCCTTCGCGTCGTGGGACCTTCGCCCCTGCTGCGCCGTGGTCGCCGCGCCTACCGTCGAAGACACAGGGCGCCGAGGGGATCGGCGCGGAAGGGCTCATCATGCAACGCGCACTCGTCGTCGGCGGCACCGGCCTCCTCGGCTTCCACACCACGCAGGAGCTCCTGCGTCGCGGCCATCGGGTCGCGACGCTCGCGCTGCCCGCGACCGACGCGCCGGAGCTGCCGGTCGAGGTCGACGCGCACTGGGGCGACCTCAACCTGATGACCGACGGCGAGCTGACCGACCTGCTCACGGGTACGGATGCGGTCTTCTTCGCGATGGGCGCCGATGAGCGCACGCTCCCGCCCGCACCCGCATCCCGTTTCTACTACGAGGCCAACGTCGTCCCGACGCAGCGCCTGGCACGCCTCGCGCGTGCAGCCGGCGTCCGGCGCTTCATCGTCTTCGGCTCCGACACAGCCGAGTGGGGCGAGCGCTGGCCCGAACTCGGGTTCCGCACCCGCAACGCCTACCCGCGCTCCCGCTACGCGCAGGAGGAGGTCGCCGTGCTGGAGGGCGACGGCGCGATGGACGTCATGGTGCTGCGCCTGCCCTACATCTTCGGCGTCGTGGCCGGCCAGCGTCCGCGCTGGCAGGCCGTGCTGGATGCGGTCGCAGCCAGCGCGGGCCCCATCCCGGTGCTGGGCGGGTCCACGTCCGCCGTCACGGTGCGCCAGGTCGCGCAGGCCGCCGTCGGAGCGATGGAGCGCGGCACGCACGGCAGCCGGTACACGCTGAGCGCGTACGAGCTGAGCCACTCCCAGTTCCTGGAACTCTGCTGCGAGGCTGTCGGGCGCGACCCGCACGACGTCGCGGTGGTCCCGCTCGGCGACCTGCTTCCCGCCTCCGAGGCACGTGAGGCCGAGGTCCAGGCGGTCGGACGCGAGTTCGGTCTGCACCCCGCTGACACGGCGCTGCTCGGCGAGAAGCGCGCGGTGGGGGATGTGGCAGACACGATCGCCCTCGACGTCGAACCCGACGATGTACTGGGTGAGATCCGCGCCTGTCTCGCCTGGTGCGTCGAGCACCCGCGCGAGACCGTCCCTGCCTGACGAACCTTCGGCGGGGCGCTCAGTCGTCGAGCGCCTCGCCGAGTTCCAGCCAGCGCTCTTCGAGGGTGGCGACCTCGGCGACATGCGCATCGCGGGTGCGCTGCAGCTCGAGCAGCCGGTCGTAGTCGTCGTGGGCGTCGGCGAACCTGGCGTCCAGGGCAGCGATCTCGGTCTGCAGCTTCGCGAGACGCCGGTCGATCGCGGACAGCTCCTTCTCTGCGGCGCGGCGCTCGGCGCCCGCGAGGGCGGGGGAGGCGTCCTGCGTCCTGCGTTTCGTCTCGTCGCTGCGCTCCTCGCTCAACGACCGGGAGCTGGGCTGGGCGGCACGCAGACGCAGGTACTCGTCGACGCCGCCGGGCAGGTGCCGCAGGCGCCCGTCCAGGATCGCGTACTGCTGGTCCGTGACGCGCTCGATGAAGTAGCGGTCGTGTGAGACGACCACGAGGGTGCCGGGCCAGGAGTCGAGCAGATCCTCCATCGCCGCGAGCATGTCGGTGTCGAGGTCGTTCGTCGGCTCGTCGAGGATCAGCACGTTGGGCTGCGAGAGCAGCACGAGAAGCAGCTGGAGCCGCCGCTTCTGACCGCCCGAGAGGTCCTTCACGGGCGTCGAGAGCTGCGCGCTGGAGAACCCGAGGCGTTCGAGCAGCTGACCGGGGGTGAGCTCCTGCGACTTCGACCCCGCCCCGAAGGAGTACGTCGTCCGCAGGCCGGCGAGCACGACGCGCACGGGGGAGTCGAGGTGCTCGTCGAGTTCGTCCATGCGCTGCGAGAGCGTGGCGACCTGCACGGTCTTGCCGCGCTTCACCCGTCCCGCGGTCGGCGCGATCTCGCCCGAGACGAGCCCTAGCAGGGTGGACTTGCCAGCGCCGTTCACGCCGAGGATGCCGGTGCGCTCGCCCGGTGCGATGCGCCACTCGACCTCGTGCAGCACCTCGCGATCGTCGTACGAGACGGAGGCGTCGAGCAGGTCCACGACGTCTTTGCCGAGTCGGGCGACGGCGAGGGAGCGCAGCGAGACGCTGTCGCGGATCTCGGGCACGTCGGCGATGAGCTCATTCGCCGCGTCGATGCGGAACTTCGGCTTCGACGTGCGGGCCGGTGCGCCGCGCCGCAGCCACGCCAGCTCCTTGCGTGCCAGGTTCTGCCGCTTCGACTCGATGGCTGCGGCCTGCCGATCGCGCTCGACGCGCTGCAGGATGTAGGCGGCGTACCCGCCCTCGAAGGGCTCGACGATGCGGTCGTGCACCTCCCACGTCATCGTGCAGACCTCGTCGAGGAACCACCGGTCGTGCGTCACGACGAGCAGGCCCCCGGCGCTCGCGGGCCACCGCTTCTTCAGGTGCGCCGCGAGCCAGCTGATCGCCTCCACGTCGAGATGGTTGGTGGGCTCGTCGAGGGCGATGACGTCCCAGTCGCCGGCGAGGAGCGCGGCCAGTGCCACGCGCCGCCGTTGGCCTCCCGAGAGGGTTGCGACATCCGCATCCCAGTCCAGATCGCCGAGGAGTCCGGCGATCACGTCGCGGGCACGGGCATCGCCGGCCCATTCGTGCTCGGGGCGGTCGCCGACCACGCTCTCGCCGATCGTCCGCCCGTCGATGAGGGTGTCGGCCTGATCGAGCACGCCGATGCGCACGCCGCCGCGGACGGTGACGCGCCCGCTGTCGGGTTCGGTGCGGCCGGCGAGCATACCGAGGAGGGTGGACTTGCCGTCGCCGTTTCGGCCGACGATGCCGATGCGGTCGCCCTCGTTCACGCCGAGCGAGATGGAGTCGAAGACGACCTTCGTCGGGTATTCGAGATGGAGGGCTTCGCCGCCGAGTAGATGAGCCATGTTGCTTCCAGGCTACGCAGTCGGGCCTGTATCAACGCGTTGACACACGAGATGCAGGTCGTGTATCAGTTGAGTGATACAGGTGGGAGGCGGGATGGTCGAGGCTGTTGTCATCGGATATGTCGCCTGCGTGACCGCGGTGATCGCGGTCGTGTGGCGGCGGGGGCGCAGTGGTGCGGAGGACACGAGGTCGTTGTCGCCTCTGGTGCGCCGGCTCCTGCGGTCGGCCCGCCGCCGAGCGCTCGCCGCCATCGTGGTCGCAGGAGGAGTCGTGGTCGGCTTGTCCGCGGCATCGTTCTCGGCTCCCCAGCTCGTCGGCCTGCCCATTCTGCTCGCCCCGGCCGTCGGAGCGATCTCCGGGCTCGTCCTGTACGCGGTGATACCGCCCCGCGCCGGGGACGCGGGGCCCGACAGTCCCCGCGAAGCCTCGCTCACGCCGAGGACTCCGCTTTCTCACACCGGTCGACGTGGTATCGGACTCTTGGTGTTCATCGTCGTCGCCCAGTCGCTCTTCGTCCTGTTCGCCGGCCTCACCAGCAGCGCCGACGAGAGGGGGCGAGAGAGAACGATCGCATTCGACACCGCGGAGTATGCGACGGCAGCCAGTCCATATCCGGGCTGGTTCTACGGGGTCCCTCTCCTTGTTGCGACGGCGATGCTCGTCCTGTCGACGTTCCTGGCCCTGCGGCGAGTCAGCTCCACCCCGGCCCTCGGCGAGCGTCGGCTCGCCGACGTGGACGCGTCGTGGCGCCGCGAGACCGCGCAGATCATCTTGCTCGTCGCCCTCTCGGCGGTCCTGCTTCCCCTCGGCGGCGTCGCGCTGCAGGCCGGGCTCTCGATCGGCCGTGCCTACGTCCTCGGGGTCGGAGTGGCATGGATCGTCGCCGCGACGATTCTCGCGGTCGTCGGCGTTCTCGTGTCGGCCTGCAGCGTCGTCGCGGTGATCATGGCTGCACGTCGGGCGATCCTGCTTCCGGTGTCCGTCGCGGCGGAAGCGGGGGATCGTCCCGCGTCCGCACGCGGGAAGGCCGCGCGATGATCGTGCTCGATCCGGGCAGCGCCGTGCTCCCGTCGGAACAGATCCGCGGGCAGCTCGCCGGCCTCATCCGGTCGGGGAGTGTCGCGGGTGGACACCGATTGCCGTCCGTGCGTCAACTGGCCGCTGATCTGCGTGTCGCGCCGGGGACGGTCGCGAAGGCGTACTCGGCCCTCGAAGCGGAGGGGCTGCTGGAGACCAGCAGAACACGCGGTACACGAGTGGCGCTCCACCGCGCGCACCCGGAGGAGGTGCGACGCGCGGCCCGACGCTACGTGGATGCCGTCGCGGAGCTCGATCTCGAGCAGGCGCTCGGGGCGGTCAGAGCCGCATGGCTGGCGCGCGCTTCGGGTTCGCTGGACGTGTCTGCCGAAGGGGCGGTATCCGAATAGTCGCGATCTCCGCCGCCGAGCGCGCACCCGCTGCGGTTGGTACGCTCGCAGCATGCAATGCCGGTGACCCGTCTTCTCCTTCCGCCAACGCGCCCTCGCGCGCCTCGGAAAGGCTTCACCCATGCACGCAGATCTTCCACTGAGCGGCCGCACAGCACTCGTCACCGGCGTCTCGCGCCGTCGGGGCATCGGCTACGCCGTCGCCCGCTCACTCGCCGCCCGCGGCGCGCATCTCGTCCTCCAGCACCACCGCCCGCACGACGCCGACCAGCCGTGGGGAGCCGACGATCTCGACGCGGTCCGCGCCGGCATCCGGTCGGAGCTCGCACCCGGAGCGACGCTGACCGACGTCGGCGCGGATCTCGCCGACGCGGAGGCGATCGGCCGGGTGATGGATGCGGCCGCCGCTGCGACCGGAGCGGTCGACATCCTCGTCTGCAATCACGCCAAGAGCGGCGACGACGGCAGCATCCTCGATATGACGTCCGGCCGTCTCGACGCGTTCTGGCAGGTGAACGCACGCTCGACGCTGCTGCTGACGGCGGAGTTCGCCCGCCGCAAGGCTCCGAGCCGGGACGAGCAGCGGCGTCCGGGGGAGCGCGTGAGCGGCGCGAAGCCGTACGCTGCGCCGCAGGGCCACGTCATCTGGATGACCTCCGGTCAGATCCACGGAGCCATGCGGGGAGAGATCGCCTACGCGACCAGCAAGGCCGCGCTCGCCGGCGTCACCGCATCGGTCGCCGCGGAGCTGCTGGAGCTCGGCATCGTGCTGAACACGGTGAACCCGGGCCCGGTGAACACCGGTTACCTGGACGCCGAGAGCGCGGACCGTCCGCTGGACGGCGTCGAGGAGTACCTCCGGACGACCCCGTTCGGACGCTTCGGCCGCCCCGAGGACGCGGCGGAACTGATCGCCTGGCTGACCAGTGCCGCGGGAAGCTGGGTGGTGGGTCAGGTGCTCACAGGCGACGGCGGCTTCTCGCTCGGCTGAGCGCCCGTGACTCAGTGGAGGAGGAACTCCATCATCACGACCAGTAGGCCGAGCAGTGCCGTGCCGACGGCGCCGAGCAGGCGCACCCAGAGCTTCGCTCCGGTGCGGGCGTAGGCGGAGAATCCGAGCACGGCGAGCATCGCGAGAGCCGCCCAGATCGCCGCATCCTGCACGTCGCCCGCATCCGTCGTGAAGAACGACGTGATGATCATGGCGATCGTCGACGGGGCGCACGCGTAGAGCATGCCGAGCGAGTGCACGAAGGCGAGCCGGGTCGCGGTGCCGAGACCGTGGCGTCCGTGGTCCGACAGCGTGTGGGCGAACACGTGCGCCAGATAGAAGACGATGAGGCTGCTGATCGCGATCGTGAGCATCTCGCTGACGGGGCCCTCTTCGTCGGCGATCAGCACCACCGTCGTGTAGACGATGAGGCCGTAGACGGCGACGGGGGTGCGGAAGCGGTTGTCGAACCAGCGCTGCAGCTTGCGGTGCCGAGCCGCATCCGAGTCGGGGGCTGCGATCGTGTCGTCGCTCATATGTCGAATCCCAGGGAGAGTTTGCGCAGCAGGGCGGCGAGGCGGTCCCGGTCGCCGCGGGAGAGTCGCTGCAGCAGCAGGGCCTCCGCATCGACCAGGCGGGTGATGGCGGCGTCGACGCGGGTGCGGCCCTCGTCGGTGAGGATGACGTGGACGCTGCGGCCGTCGGCGGGATCCGCCTCGCGGCGCACGAGCCGACGGCCCACGAGCCGGTCGATGCGATTGGTCATGGTGCCGCTGGAGACGAGCGTCTGCTGCAGCAGCTGCTTGGGGCTGAGCTGGTACGGCTCGCCGGAGCGCCGCAGTGCCGACAGCACGTCCCACTCCCACGGCTCCAGCTCGCTGCGGCGGAATGCCTCGCGTCGGGCGCGGTCGAGGTGGCGCGACAGGCGGTCGACGCGCGAGAGCACCTCGAGCGGCGAGAAGTCGAGGTCCGGGCGCTGGGTCATCCACGACCCGACGATGCGGTCGACCTCGTCGCTCTCTGTCGCCATGAGGCCATTATGGCGACCGGCGCCCTCGGGTGCGCACCCGCATCCGCCCGCCCCTTCCCACCCATCTCTCCTCCGCGAGACTGCATTTCCCGCACGAGATCACTGTCATTACCCGTGATCTCGTGCAGAAGATGCAGTTTCGCGGGGAGGCGGGCGGGATGCGGAAGCGGTGGGATGCGGACGCGATGAGATCGGGAGGGGCAGCGGATGCGGGCGGGGCGGGCGGCAGGTGGCAGACTGGGGGAGCGCGCCCGAGAGCGGGCGGTCCGCCGTGGTGTAATGGCAGCACGACAGCCTTTGGAGCTGTGAGGTCTAGGTTCGAGTCCTGGCGGCGGAGCATGTCGGAATCGCTTACCGCGCCCCTCGCCGTCATCGTCCTCGCCGCCGGTCAGGGAACGCGCATGCGCTCTCGCCTTCCCAAGGTGCTGCACCCTCTTGCCGGTCAACCGCTCGTCGGTCACGTGCTGCGCACCGCACGCGCCCTCGAACCCGCACGTGTCGCGGTCGTGGTGCGGCACGAGCGCACGCTCGTCGCCGAGGCGGTCTCCGCGCTCGCGCCCGACGCCGTCGTCGTCGATCAGGACGAGATCCCCGGCACCGGACGCGCCGTCGAGCTCGGACTCGCCGGCCTCGACACCTTCGATGGCGACGTGCTCGTGCTGAGCGGCGACGTGCCGCTGCTCGAGGCCGAGACGCTGCAGGCGCTCGTCGAGACCCACCGTGCGCGCGAAGCGGCCGTGACACTGCTCAGCGCGGTCCTGACCGACCCCACCGGTTACGGCCGGGTCCTGCGCGACGCGTCCGGCGATGTGGAACGCATCGTCGAGCAGAAGGACGCGACCGACCACGAGACCGAGGTCGCCGAGATCAACGCGGGCGTCTACGTCTTCCGTGCCTCGGCGCTTCGCCGTCACCTGTCGGAGGTCGGCCAGGCCAACGCGCAGGGCGAGAAGTACCTCACGGACGTCGTGGCGCTGGCCCGACGCGCCGGTGAGCGCATCGCCGTCGGACAGTCGCCGGATCCGGCCGCTGCCCTCGGCGTGAACGACCGGGTGCAGCTCGCAGAGGCCGCCCGCATCTTCAACGCCCGCACAGTGCGCCGCTGGCAGCTGGCGGGCGCCAGCATCCTCGATCCAGCGACGACCTGGATCGACGTCGACGCGACCCTCGCCGAAGACGTGACGGTGCTCCCGGGCTCGTACCTCCTGGGCGCGACGTCCGTCGCCGCGGGTGCGACGATCGGCCCCGACACGAGCCTCACCGACTGCGAGGTGGGGGAGGATGCGGTCGTGCGCCGCACGGATGCGACCCTGGCCGTCATCGGACCGCGGGCGAACGTCGGACCGTTCGCGTACCTGCGCCCTGGAACGACGCTCGCGGCCGACGGCAAGATCGGAACCTTCGTCGAGACGAAGAACTCGCAGATCGGCGAGGGCAGCAAGGTTCCGCACCTCTCCTACATCGGCGACACGACGATCGGCCGCGGCGTCAACCTCGGTGCCGGCGCCATCACCGCGAACTACGACGATGTCTCCAAGCACCGCACCGAGATCGGTGATGAGGTGCACAGCGGCTCGCACAATGTGTTCGTGGCGCCCGTTAAGATCGGAGACGGCGCGAAAACCGGTGCCGGAGCTGTCATCCGCAAGGATGTTCCGGCCGGTGCCCTGGCTCTCAGCGTCGCCCCTCAGCGCAACGTCGAGGGATGGGTCGAGAACAACAGACCGGGCACGGCCGCTGCTGATGCGGCGAAGCGCGCACGGACGGCACAGGAAGCTGGCGATGGCACGCAAAGATAAGACGGTCGATCTGGATCGCGAGCGCGGAATCGCTCCGGGACTGGTCGCCAAGACCAAGAAGCGTCTCGTCGTGGCAACCGGCCGCTCCCACCCGGAGCTCGCCGACCAGGTGGCTGCGCAGCTCGGCACCGAGCTCGTTCCCACGGAGTACCGCACGTTCGCATCCGGCGAGATCCTCACCCGTTTCGAGGTCTCGATCCGCGGCTGCGACTTCTTCTTGCTGCAGAGCTTCGGCCCGCCGGTGAACGAGTGGCTCATGGAGACGCTCATCATGCTGGATGCGGCCAAGCGCGCCTCTGCCAAGCGGATCACCGTCGTCGCCCCGTACTTCCCCTACTCCCGGCAGGACAAGAAGGGCCGCGGCCGCGAGCCGATCAGCGCCCGCCTGGTCGCCGACCTTCTCAAGACCGCGGGCGCCGACCGCGTCATGAGCGTCGACCTGCACGCCGCGCAGATCCAAGGCTTCTTCGACGGCCCCGTCGACCACCTGTTCGCGAAGCCGGTGCTGCTGGAGTACTTCCAACGCACCCTGAGCCCCGAAGACCGAGCCAAGCTCACGGTCGTCTCGCCGGACACCGGCCGGGTGCGGGTGGCCGACACGTGGTCCGACAGTCTCGGCGCCCCGCTGGCGATCATCCACAAGCGTCGCGACCCGAACGTCGCCAATCAGGTGACGGTCAACGAGATCGTCGGTTCGGTCGCGGGCCGCGTGTGCCTGCTGGTCGACGACATGATCGACACCGGTGGCACGATCGTCAAGGCGGCGCAGGCGCTCAAGGCCAGCGGTGCCGAGCGCGTCATCGTCGCGGCCACGCACGCCGTGTTCAGCGATCCCGCCGTCGAACGCCTGCAGGATGCGGCGATCGACGAGGTCGTGGTGACCGACACGATCCCGCTTCCCGAAGAGAAGCGCTTCCCCGCGCTGACGGTGCTGCCGATCGCACCGCTTCTGGGTCGCGCGATCCGCGAGGTCTTCGAGGACGGCTCGGTCACGAGCATGTTCGACGGCGCCGCCTGAGGGTTCTTATCCACATTCCCCGGGATTCATAGCGGTCGCAAAAGTCCGCTGCGCAGGATGGTCTATGCCGCCGCATGCAGCGGACGGCTACGACAGCGCGAGGGACGCGCGCGGCGAATGCCGGGCTCGTCTGTCGAGGCACCGCATCCAGGAGGACCGAAATGATCCGCACGAACGCCGTACCCCGCCCCGTCCGCACTGCCGCCGCCGTCATCGGCGTCGCCGGAGCCTTCGCTCTGGCCGGTTGCGCATCGCAGACCGACACCGCGTCAACCACCACGGAGACCGCGTCGACGCCGAGCTCGACCGGCTCGACGGCGACGACCGAGAGCTCGACCGGCAGCTCGACCGGGACCACGACCTACACGGACGGCACCTATACGGCGTCCGGTTCCTACCAGACGCCCGAGAGCGTCGAAGAGATCAGCGTCACCGTCACCCTGGCCGACGATGTCATCACCTCGGTCGAGGTGACCGGAGATCCGCAGGCGCGCGAGTCGCAGCAGTACCAGTCTCAGTTCATCGGGGGCATCTCCGACGTCGTCGTGGGCAAGGACATCGACGAGATCTCGGTCAGTCGCGTGGCCGGCTCGTCGCTCACGAGCGGCGGCTTCAACAAGGCCATCGAGGAGATCAAGACCGAAGCGAAGGCCTGATGCCCGAGCTGTGGGGGTTCGATGCGATCGGCACCCGTTGGGAGATCGAGACGGCCGAGCCCGTCGCCGACCCCACCCGCACCCTCATCCGCTCCGTCATCGCGGGCTTCGACCAGGAGTGGTCGAGGTTCCGCGCGGACTCCCTCGTGAGCCGCCTCGCCGTCGACGGCGGCGAGGCGGCCGCGCCGGCTGACGCGGGGGCCATGCTCGACGCGTACCGCGAGCTCGACGCTGCCACGGCCGGCGCGGTGAATCCGCTGGTGGGGGAGAGCCTCGCCCGTCGCGGATACGACGCCGCCTACTCGTTCGTCGACCGAGGGGCGGCTCCCGCGCCGCCGTGGCGGCAGGTGCTCGAGTGGGATGCGCAGACGCTGCGCCTCGCGCAGCCCGCGCTGTTGGATGTGGGTGCGCTCGGCAAGGGACGCCTGGTCGATCTGGTCGCCGCTGTCCTCGCCGATGCCGTCTCGGGCGGCTTCGTCGTCGACGCGAGCGGAGACATGGCCGTGCACGGAGGACCCGTCAGGGTCGGCCTCGAGCATCCCTTCGACCCGTCGCGCGCCATCGGCGTGTTCGAGGTCGAGGATGCAGCCCTGTGCGCGTCCGCGATCAACCGCCGCGCGTGGGGCGAGGGCCTCCATCACGTGCTCGATGCCCGTACCGGTGTCCCGGTGCGCACGATCGCCGCGACGTGGGCGCTGGCATCCGATGCGATGCATGCCGACGCGGCCGCGACCGCACTCTTCTTCGACGGCGGCCCGGAGCTGGCCGCCGAATGGGGGGTGTCGTGGGTGAGAATGACCACCGACGGCACCGTCGAATGGTCAGCAGACCAGAAAGCCGAGTTGTTCCTGTGATCGCCTCCTTCACCGCCGGCGCGAATCGGGTCACCGCCCTGTTCGGGCGCCTGTCGATGTACCGGCTCGTCCAGCTGGCGCTGGGCGTGCTCGCCGCCATCGCGTTCGTCCTCTCGTGGGCGGGACTCGTTGTCCCCACACCCTGGGAGATGCTCGCCACCGCCGTCGTGCTCGCCGTGGTCGGCGTTCTCGCCGACACGACGGCGCAGCGACTGCTCCACCTGCCGCTGCGCACCGAGTCCACGCTCATCACGTCGGTCATCCTGCTGTTCGTGCTGCGCCCGACGATCGAGCCGATCGGGCTCGTAGGCATCGCGATCGCCGCGCTGGCCGCATCCGTCTCCAAGTACTTGCTCGCTTGGCGCGGGCGCCACATCTTCAACCCGGCGGCCGTGGGGGCGACGGTCGTGACGATCGTGTCCGCGCTCCTGCCGCTGGATTCGGGCATCGGCGGCTCGGCCTGGTGGGTGGGGACCCCCGTGCTGTTCGGTCCGGTGCTGCTGCTCGGGCTCATCGTGCTCTGGCGCACCGAGAAGATCCGTGTCGTCGGGCTCTTCTTCGTCGTGGCCGTCGTCGTCAACCTCGTCCGGGTCTTCGTGCAGTACCAGCAGGCGGGACTCGCCATCGATGTGGGAACCGTCATCGGACAGGTGCTGACCGCATCCCCGTTCCTCTTCCTGGGGGCGTTCATGCTCTCGGAGCCGCTGACGCTGCCGCCGCGGCGCTGGCAGCAGTACGCGGTGGCGGCGGTCGTCGGTGTGCTGGCCGGCTGGCCGATCCCTGTCGGGTACATGACGCTGGGGCAGGAGCGGGCGCTGCTGATCGGCAACCTGATCGCGTTCCTGTTCTGCCTGCGCCAGGCCGTGCGTCTGACGCTCGTCGAGCGGCACTCGCCGAGCGCGACCGTGCGGGAACTCGTGTTCCGGGCCGAGCGCGGCCTCGCCTTCCGTGCCGGACAGTACCTCGAGCTCGATGTGCCGCACCGCCGCGCCGACGCGCGGGGGACCCGACGCGAGTTCAGCATCGTCTCGGCACCCGAGGACCTCCCGACCGTGCGTGTCGCGTACCGCGACGGAGTCGGGCCGCAGAGCTCGTACAAGAAGGCGCTCGGTGAGGTCCAGCCCGGCACGAAGCTCGCCGTCACGGGGATCTGGGGCGACTTCGTCCTGCCGAAGGACACTTCGCGGCCCGTTCTGCTGGTGGCCGCAGGCATCGGCGTGACGCCCTTCGTGTCGCAGCTGCGTCATCTCACGGCGAGAGGCATGCGCCGCGACATCGTGCTCGTTTTCGTGGCGTCGGATGCCGGTCAGCTCGTGTTCCGTGACGACATCGCCGCATCAGGGGTTCCGGTCGTCGTGTTCACACCCGACGATCCGGGAGCGCTGCCTGCGAACTGGACGTGGGCCGGTCCCGATCGGATCGATGCGGGGCACCTCGCCCGCGTCGTCCCCGATATCGGCCGCCGTCACGCGTACGTGTCGGGTCCGCCGCGGCTGATCGCCGACCTCGCTCCCGCGCTGGAGAAGGCCCGCGGCATCACGACCGACGCCTTCAGCGGCTACTGACCCTCCGGGCTGATCCACAACGCAGCGGCGCCGCACCCGGAGAGGGATGCGGCGCCGCGGCGCTGTGGCCCGGGGACGTCAGTGCGTGCGGTGGGCGCGGTAGTAGTCCAGCAGGGAGCGCGTCGACGCATCCTGCGCCGCAGTCGCGTCCGCGTCGCCCTCGATCGCGGGCGCGATCTGCAGGGCGAGCTGCTTGCCGAGCTCGACACCCCACTGGTCGAACGAGTTGATGCCCCAGATCGCCCCCTGGGTGAACGTGATGTGCTCGTACAGCGCGATGAGCTGGCCGAGCACCGCCGGGGTCAGGGCGGGCGCGAAGATCGACGTCGTCGGACGGTTCCCCGCGAACGTGCGGGCGGCGACCAGCGCACCGGTGGTGCCCTCGGCCTCCACCTCCGCGGCGGTCTTGCCGAACGCGAGCGCCTTCGTCTGCGCGAGGAAGTTCGCCAGGAACAGCCCGTGCACGTCGCGGTCGCCGTCGCGCAGCGGGTAGGCGGGGTTCACGAACGCGATGAAGTCGGCGGGGATCAGGCGCGTGCCTTGGTGGATCAGCTGGTAGAAGGCGTGCTGGCCGTTCGTGCCGGGCTCGCCCCAGAAGATCTCGCCGGTGTCGGTCGTGACGGCCGAGCCGTCCCAGCGCACGGACTTGCCGTTGGATTCCATCGTCAGCTGCTGCAGGTAGGCGGGGAACCGGCTCAACTGCTGCGCGTAGGGGAGGACGGCGTGCGACTGCGCACCGAGGAAGTTGTTGTACCAGACGTTCAACAGGCCCATGAGCACGGGCACGTTGCGCTCGAGCGGCGTGGTGCGCACGTGCTCGTCGACCGCGTGGAAACCGGCGAGCAGTTCGCGGAACACGTCGGGACCGAGGGCGATCGCCAGCGACAGACCGATCGCCGAGTCGACGGAGTAGCGGCCGCCCACCCAGTCCCAGAACCCGAACGCGTTGGCGGGGTCGATGCCGAAAGCGGCGACCTTGTCGAGCGCCGTCGAGACCGCGACGAAGTGGTGCGCGACCGCATCCGTCCGCGCCTCTTCGTTGTCGGCGATCGCGCCGGATGCGGTGAGCCCCGCCCACAGCCAGTCCCGCGCGAGGCGGGCGTTGGTCAGTGTCTCGAGCGTCGTGAACGTCTTGGACGCGACGATGAACAGAGTCGTCTCGGGGTCGAGGTCCGCCGTCTTCTGGGCGAGGTCGGTGGGATCGATGTTGGACACGAACCGCGCCTGGATGCCGGCATCCGCGTAGGGCTTGAGAGCCTCGTAGACCATGACGGGACCGAGATCGGACCCGCCGATGCCGATGTTGACGACGTGTGTGACCTTCTTGCCCGTGACTCCCTGCCACTCGCCCGATCGCACCCGGTCGGCGAACGCGGAGACGAGTTCGAGCACCGACTGCACGTCCTCGTCGACCTGCTGGCCGTCCACGACGAGCGCGGGCTCGGCACCCGCGGGACGGCGGAGAGCCGTGTGCAGCACGGCGCGGTCCTCGCTCGTGTTGATGTGCACGCCGGCCAGCATCTCGGCGAAGCGCTCCTCGACGCCGGTCTGGCGCGCGAGCTCCACGAGCCGAGCGAGGATCTCGTCGGTGACGAGGTTCTTCGACAGGTCGACGTGCAGGTCGGCCAGCGGCAGGCTCAGGCGTGCGGCGCGGTCGTCGTCCGCGGCGAACCAGCCCCGCAGATCGGGGGAGAATCCGTCACGAAGAGCGGCGAGCTCCGTCCAGGCGGAGGTGGTGGTGGCATCGATCGGAGTGGTCACCCCACCACGCTAGCGGCTCGGATCGGCCTCGGATGCGGTCGGTCCCGGATCAATGGGTTTGCCCGGCATACGCAGGGTGAACGTGGTGTCGCCGGGGACGGAATCGACCGTCAACTCGCCGCCGTGGGCGTCGGCGATGGCCCGGGCGATCGAGAGTCCGAGGCCCGTCCCGCCGGTCTTCCGGGCGCGGGAGCTGTCGCCGCGGGCGAAGCGCTCGAACAGTTCGTCGCGCACGTGCGGATCGATGCCGGGGCCGTCATCGTGTACACGCAGCACGGCATCCGACCCCTCGCGGGTGACACTGAGCGTCACGGTCGTGCCCGCGGGGGTGTGCGTGCGTGCGTTCGCCAGCAGATTCGCGACGACCTGGGTGAGTCGGCCCGTGTCGCCCGCGACGATGACCGGTTCCTCGTCGAGTTCGAGTTCCCAGTCGTGATCCTGGCCCGCCGCCTGGGCGTCGCCCAGGGACTCGACGGCCAGCCGCGACAGATCGACCGACCCGTACACGAGTTCGTGCCCCTCCTCGAGGCGGGCGAGCAGCAGGAGGTCTTCGACGAGTTCCGTCATCCGCAGCGACTGCGCCTGGATGCGCTCGAGCGACGATTCTGTGGTCTCGCTGAGGGTGCGATCGCGCAGCGAGAGCTCCGAGTATCCGCGGATGGAGGCGAGAGGGGTGCGCAGCTCGTGGCTCGCATCGGCGACGAAGCGCCGCATCCGCTCCTCGTTGCGCTGACGTGCTTCGAGCGAGGTCTCGACATGTTCGAGGAGGGTGTTCAGCGCGACGCCCACTCGTCCGATCTCGGTGGCGTCGTCGGCCTCGGATGCGGGAACGCGTTCGGTGATGCGCACGGCGCCCTCGGAGAGGGGCTGGGCGGCGACCCGCTCGGCGGTGCTCGCCACGGCGCGCAGCGGGCGCAGACTGCGGCGGATGATGATGGCCAGCACGACCCCCAGCAGCAGGAGGCCTCCGACGGTCACCAGGGCGACGGTGGTCACGATCTGCCCCAGCGTCTCGGTGACCTCGGAGGTGGGCAGCCCGACCAGGAGGAAGGCGCCGGACGTGTTGCCGCTCAGAATGGCGCGATAGTCGCCCAGGCCGTCGACCGAGACGTCGACGCGGCCGGTGTCGTGGTCGGGGCGTCCGGTGATGCTCTCGATCTGGGACGACGAGAGCTCGACGATGTTGTTGTCGTCGGCCACGTACGCGCCGGTGGTGGGACCGTACTGTCCGCGCAGCACGAGAAGCGTGCCGACCTCCTGCCGACCGTTCTTGAGGATCTCCGCGGCGCTGTCGGTCGGATTGCCGTACAGCTGCGATGCCTCGGTGACCTGCGTGTCCAGACTCTCCCGCATGATCGAGGTGAGGATCGTGCCGGTCGCCAATCCGACGGCGCCGAGGATGACGGCGACCATGCCGATGACGGCGACCATGAGGCGGGCCTGGAGCGTGAGTCTGCGCACCACCCTTCGGTGGACGCGTGTCACTGCGGGGCTTTGATCATGTAGCCCACACCGCGCACGGTGTGGATCAGCGGCTCCCGCCCGGCGTCGATCTTCTTACGCAGGTACGAGATGTACAGCTCGACGACGCTCGAGCGTCCGCCGAAGTCGTAGTTCCAGACGCGGTCGAGGATCTGCGCCTTCGACACCACGCGGCGCTGGTTGCGCATGAGGTAGCGCAGCAGCTCGAACTCGGTCGCGGTCAGCTCGATCTCCACGCCCTGACGCTCGACTTCGTGGCTGTCTTCGTTGAGGCTGAGATCGCCGACGCGCAGGATGGGCTCGGAATCGCCCGCCTGGGCGGTACCCGCGCGGCGCATGAGACCGCGGAGCCGGGCGACGACCTCTTCGAGGCTGAAGGGCTTCGTGACGTAGTCGTCTCCGCCGGCCGTGAGTCCCGCGACCCGGTCGGCGACGCCGTCCTTCGCGGTGAGGAACAGCACCGGCACGTCGTTGCCCGACTGGCGCAGACGCTGCAGCACGGCCATGCCGTCGAGGTCCGGCATCATGATGTCGAGCACCATCGCGTCAGGTTCGAAGTCGCGGGCGGCCTGCAGCGCCTGGAAGCCGCTGGCCGCGGCGCGCACGTCCCAGCCCTCCATGCGCAGAGCCATCGACAGCAGATCGGTGAGCATCTGCTCGTCGTCGACGACGAGGATGCGGGGAGCGGAGCCGTCGGCGCGCTGCAGAGCGGGAGAGGGTGCCATCGAAGTCATGCCTCGATTCTGAGGTCGTTTCTATGCCGTTCCTATGGAGCGGGTTATGAGCCCGCTGTGAGTCGCGCAGCCGGCCGGGTACCGGATGAGAGACATGGTCGCATAGTCGCCTCATCAACGCGCCATGTGTCTTGCATCGCGAGCGTCTTTAGCCTCTCCGCACGGCCCCACAACCCGATGGGCCAGGAGGAGAACATGTACGCGACATATCTGCGGCGGGAGCTGTCCGGCCGCAAGAAGCAGACCATCATCGTGGCAGCGGGACTCGCCATCGCCATCGCTCTCGTCATCGTGGTGACGGCGCTCTCGTCCGGTGTGCGTGATGCGCAGACCCGCGCCCTGGAGGCCGTCTACGGCGTGGGCACCGACCTGACCGTCGCCGGTGCCGAGACCGAGCCGGGCGAAGGCGGCGGGCCGCGCTTCGAGTTCGGGCAGGACGGCGGCTCGACCGATGACGACGGCACCACCTCGCTCAGCCAGTCGCGGCTGACGACCGACTTCATGCGCGGCACCCTGGCGGCATCCACGGTCGACACCATCGCGAACCTGGAGAACGTCTCGGCCGCATCCGCCGCACTCGCGCTCACCAACTCGACGTTCACGGGGGAGCTCCCCGAGCGGCCGTCCACCGACGACGGCACGAGCGCGGAGGGTCAGGCCGGCCCGCCGGGCGGGGGCGGCGGCTTCGGCGGCGGATCCTTCGATCTCGACTCGTTCTCCGTGCTCGGCGTCGGCGCCGACGCATCCGTCGGACCGCTCTCGGCGGTGACGCTCTCGGAGGGACGGATGCTGGACAGTGCGGATGCGGGCCAGAACGTCGCCGTGCTCGACGCCACCTATGCCGCGTCGAAGTCGCTGGCGGTGGGAGGCACGATCGACGTGGGCGGCAGCGAGATGCAGATCGTGGGCATCGTCGCCTCCGCGACGAATGACGCCGACACCGCTGCGAACGTCTACATCCCGCTCGATGTCGCTCAGACGCTCGCCGGAGTGGGCGACGTCGTCTCCACCGTGTACGTGCAGGCGAGCTCCGCCGACGCCATCGGGTCGGTGCAGACCGCGATCTCGGAGGCCTTCCCCGATGCGACCGTGAGCTCGCAGTCGGATCTGGCCTCGACCGTCTCCGGCTCGCTCGCGAGCGCCGCGGCGCTGATCACCAGCCTCGGCACCTGGCTGTCGGTGCTTCTGCTGATCGTCGCGGTGGCGCTGGCCGTGCTCTTCACGATCTCCGGCGTCTCCCGCCGCACTCGCGAGTTCGGAACGCTCAAGGCGATCGGCTGGTCCAACCGCCGGGTCGTCGGCCAGGTCGCCGGCGAGTCGGTCGTTCAGGGGCTCATCGGCGGTGCCGCGGGTGTGGTCCTGGGACTCGGCGCGGTCGGCATCATCAACCTGATCTCTCCCACGATCTCCGCGACCACGGAGCAGGCGACGGGCCCGGGCGGGATGACGGGACCGGGCGGAATGGGCGGGATGGGCGGAGCGCCGCAACTGGCGGCCGCCGCATCCGACGTGGTCCTGAATGCACCGGTCTCGATCGGCATCATCCTGCTGGCCGTCGCGCTGTCGATCGCCGCGGGGCTGGTGGCGGGGGCCTTTGGCGGCTGGCGCGCAGCCCGACTCAGCCCTGCCGAGGCTCTGCGGGCCGTGGCCTGAGCCGTACCGCAACGAAACGAGGAGAACAGACATGATCATCAACGACAGCGTCGGCGCCGGCGCGGCAGCGGCTTTCGCCTACCGCGTGCGGGGCGTGAGCAAGACCTACCGGCAGAAGGGCAGGGTCGTGACGGCGCTCACCGGCGTCGACATCGACATCGCCCCCGGGGAGTTCGTGACGATTCAGGGGCCGACGGGAGGCGGCAAGTCCACGTTCCTGCAGCTGCTCGGGGCACTGGATCAGCCCACGGCCGGTCAGGTGATGCTGGGCGAGACCGACATCGCTCGCGCGACCAACCGACAGCTCAGTGAGGTGCGCGCGCACGAGATCGGCTTCGTGTTCCAGGGGTTCAATCTCATCCCCACCCTGACCGCTGCGGAGAACGTCGACATGGGCCTGGAGCCTCTGGGCCTGCCTCCGGCCGAGCGGGCCGAGCGGGTTCGCGAGGCGCTCGAACGCGTCGGCCTTGACGAACGGGCCGACCATCGTCCCGGCGAGTTGTCGGGAGGCCAGCAGCAGCGGGTGGCGATTGCACGGGCCATCGCGAAGAAGCCCCGCGTGCTGCTCGCGGACGAGCCCACGGGCAACCTCGACGAGCACATGCGCGACGAGATCCTGGAGGTGCTGGAGGCGCTCAACCGCGAGGGATTGACCCTGATCGTGGTGACGCACGACTCCGCCGTGGCCCGGCGTGCATCGCGGCGTCTACGGCTCGAGAAGGGCACCGTGCGCGACATCACCCGGTGACCCCGGCGCGCCGCATCCGTCGTTCAACGGCGACGGATGCGGCGCATCGCCGCGATCGCCAGCGCGCCGAGCGCCGTGCCGATGGTGTTCGAGACGAGGTCTCGCACGTCCGCGACACGGCCGACCAGGGCCAGACCCTGCGTCGTCTCGATCCCGGCGCTGATGGCGAGGCCGACGGGGACGGCGAGCCACCACCGGCGTCCGAGCCACAGCGCGCCGAGCACACCGGCGGGCAGGAACATCGCGACGTTCGCGGTGAACTCCAGCAGATCGAACGTGATCCACCGGGTCCACGGCGTCTCCCTGAACGCCTCGGCCCACGCCCTCAGGATGCCGCCGCTGCCGGCCGCGTCGTCGGACACGAGCGTGAAGCGCGCCAGCACCACGAGGTACGCCGCCGTGGCGACCGCCAGGAGGAGCGTCCTCCGGCGGCCGCGCGCGGCGGCGCCCGTCATCGCGGGGTCAGTGCGTGTCGACGGCTTCGACCTCGGAGCGGTCGCCCGACCACAGCGTGTGGAAGGTGCCCTCCTTGTCGATGCGCTTGTAGGTGTGCGCTCCGAAGAAGTCGCGCTGGCCCTGGATGAGGGCGGCCGGCAGGCGGTCGGCGCGCAGGCCGTCGTAGTAGGCCAGCGACGACGAGAACGCCGGAGTGGGAACACCCGTCTCGACGGCGCCGATGACGACGCGGCGCCACGCATCCTGAGCCGTGGCGACGGCGTCGCGGAAGTAGGGCGCGAGCACGAGAGCCTGCAGCGACGGGTTCTCGGCGTACGCCTCGGTGATGCGGTTGAGGAACTGGGCGCGGATGATGCAGCCGCCGCGCCAGATCTTGGCGATGTCGCCCTTCTTGATGTCCCAGCCGTACTGCTCGGCGCCCGCGACGATGGCGTCGAAGCCCTGGGAGTAGGCGATGATCTTCGACGCGTACAGCGCCTGGCGGACGTCCTCGATGAACGCCTCGGGGTCGGCAACCGTTCCCGTCGAGGAGGGGCCGGGCAGCGACGTCGCTTCGGCGCGCTGCGCGGGCTTCGAGGAGAGCGAGCGGGCGAAGACGGCCTCGGCGATGCCGGAGACGGGGATGCCGAGATCCAGGGCGGTCTGCACGGTCCAGGCGCCCGTTCCCTTGGCGCCGGCCTGGTCGACGATGACGTCGACGAGCGGCTTGCCGGTGGCGGCATCGACCTGCTTGAGCACCTCGGCGGTGATCTCGATCAGGTACGACTCCAGCTCGCCGCGGTTCCACTCGGCGAAGATCTCCGAGATCTCGGCGGGCGACTTTCCGGTGCCGCGGCGGATGAGGTCGTACGCCTCGCCGATGAGCTGCATGTCGACGTACTCGATGCCGTTGTGGATCATCTTGACGAAGTGACCCGCGCCGTCGTGACCGACGTGCGTGACGCAGGGCTCGCCCTCGGCGACCGCCGCGATGCTCTTGAGGATCGGTCCGAGCGTGATCCAGGACTCGTCCGAGCCGCCCGGCATGATCGAGGGGCCGTTCAGCGCCCCCTCTTCGCCACCCGAGATGCCGGCGCCGACGAAGTTGATGCCCGTCTCGCGCACCGCCTTCTCGCGGCGGATCGTGTCGGTGAAGAGGGCGTTGCCGCCGTCGACGATGATGTCGCCCGGCTCGAACACCTGCACGAGGTCGTTGATGACCGCATCCGTGGGGCCGCCGGCCTTGACCATGATGATCGCGGTGCGCGGCTTCTGCAGCGACGCGGCGAATTCGGCGTACGTCGAGGCGGGGACGAAGCCCGCTTCGGGGTGCTCCGTGACGAGGTGCTCGGTCTTGTCATAGCTGCGGTTGAACACGGCCACCGTGTTGCCCTCGCGCGAGGCGAGGTTGCGGGCCAGGTTGGACCCCATGACGGCGAGTCCGACGACTCCGATGTTGGCTGATGCCTCGGTCACGAAAAATACTCCTCGAACGAAGGGTGGGAACACGCCAATCGTAGTGTTCCCACGCGCCGCGAGGATTCCGTGCGACGCCTTTGGTCGCCGCGGAGTCAGGACTTGCGGTAGTTCTGGCGGCCCATCGACCAGAAGGCGCCGACGACACCGATGAGAGATCCGAGCGAGAGCAGACCGATGAAACCGAGCAGGAGGTCGGAGGCGAGCTGAGCGTCCACGGGGGAGTCCTTTCGATCGGGGCTCGCGCCGGCGGGCGCATCTTTTCCATGCTACCGGGCGGCACTGGTAGACTCGACGCGAACTTCGGCGAGGGATGCGGCATCCGCATCCGTAATCGACGAGGGTGTGCAGGCCTACGGCTTCCTCACGCGCTCGCGTTCGAGTCGAACCCATCCCCAAACCCGGGGCCCGTGGGCCCGCAAGGAGAATCATCATGTCGGAAGACAACAAGGTCACCGCTGAGGTGCGCACGCAGTTCGGCAAGGGCTTCGCCCGTCGCCTCCGCGCTGCAGGTCAGATCCCCGCCGTTCTGTACGGCCACGGCACCGACCCCGTGCACCTCGCCCTGCCGGGTCACCAGGTCGCCCTGCTCATCCGCCGCGCCAACGCGCTGCTCGAGCTCACGGCCGACGGCAAGGACCACCTGGCCCTCGTCAAGGACGTGCAGAAGGACCCGGTGCGCCAGATCATCGAGCACATCGACCTGCTCGTCGTGAAGAAGGGTGAGAAGGTCTCCGTCGACGTCCCCGTCGTCGTCGTGGGCGAGCCCTTCGCCGGCACCATCGCGAACCTGGACGCGACGACCGTGTCGCTCGAGGTTCTGGCCACCAACATCCCGCAGCACGTGGAGGTCGACGTCGAGGGCCTCGAGGACGGCACGCACATCACGGCCGCTGACCTCACGCTCCCCACGGGCGCGACGCTGGTGACGGAGCCGGAGACGCTCGTCGTCGCCGTCTCGGTGCCCGCTTCGACCCTCGCCGCCGAGGACGAGATCGCCGAGGCCGACGCCGAGGTCGCTGCGGAGCAGTCCGAGGAGTCCGCGGAGTAATTCCGCCCCGCTCGCACAGGAGAAATCCCGACGACAGGATCGATTCACGAGAATCCTCCTGCGTTCGGGATTTCTCCTGTTTTACGTCCGTCTCAACGCCGCATTCGCGTCGCCTCCGGAAGGGATGACATGGCCGACACCTGGCTGATCGTGGGACTCGGGAACCCGGGACCGCGCTACGAGGCGACGCGCCACAACGTGGGCCAGATGGTGATCGACGAGCTCGCCGACCGCCGCAACGAGGGCTTCAAGGTGCACAAGGCGGGGGCCCGCATCGCGGAGGGATGGCTGCGTCCCGGCGGACCGAAGCTCGTGCTCGCGAAGCCCAACACGTTCATGAACGTGTCCGGCGGACCGGTCGCGAACCTCGCGAAGTTCTTCGACATCCCCGCTGACCGCGTCGTGGTCGTACACGACGAACTCGACATCCCCTTCGACACCCTCAAGCTCAAGACCGGCGGCGGCCACGGCGGACACAACGGCGTCCGCGACGTCGCCAAGGCGCTCGGCACCCCGGAGTTCCCCCGGGTGCGCGTCGGCATCGGCCGTCCTCCCGGCCGCCAGGACCCGGCCGACTGGGTGCTCGACGCCTTCGGTCAGACCGAGCGCAAGACGCTCCCCATCCTCGTCTCGGATGCGGCGGATGCGGTCGAGCTGCTGGTCGACGAGGGCCTCGTCGCCGCCCAGCAGCGCTGGCACGCCCCGCGCGCCTGACCCCCCGCGCGGCGGGCCGCCCCGCATCCGGGGCCGCACCCCACATCCCCGCGAGACTGCATCTTTCGCGCGAGATCACGGGTAAACACAGTGATCTCGTGATCGAAATGCAGTCTCGCGACTCCGGATGCGGTCCCTCGAACGTGAGCGGCGGGCCCACGCCCCGGGCCCGCCGCCGAAGCGGGTGTCGGCGGGGCGCCGTAGACTCTTGTGGTGACAGTTCCCGGGATCGTCCGCGCCCTCGCGCGCTCAGAAACGTTCCGAGACGCAGCAGGGGCGGCCTCCGTCGACGGGGAGTTCTCCCTCGTCGACGGCCTCGACGCCCCGCTGCTCGCGGCCCTGCTCGAGCGGCGCCGCGAGGCCGGAAAGCCGGCTGTGCTGCTGGCCGTCGCCCCCACCGGCCGCCGCGCCGAGGCGCTGGGCCCCGCGCTCGAGGCGCTGCTTCCCGGTGCGGAGGTGCGCCACTTCCCGGCGTGGGAGACCCTGCCGCACGAGCGCCTCAGCCCGAGCGCCGAGACCGTCGGCCGCCGCCTCGCCGTGCTGCAGCGCATCGCCGAGTGGGAAGGCACCGCACCGCTGGTCGTCACCGCATCCGTGCGCGGCGCGATCCAGCCGATCGTTCCCGGACTCGGGGATGCGGGCACCATCCGCCTGAGCGTCGGCGGCCGCGGACATGACCTCGCAGCGATCGTCGTGCGTCTGGTCGAGTTCGCGTATCACCGCGTCGACATGGTCTCGCGCCGCGGCGAGTTCGCGGTGCGCGGCGGCATCCTCGACGTCTTCCCGCCCGCAGCCGACCACCCCTATCGTGTGGAGTTCTTCGGCGACGAGGTCGACCAGATCCGCGCGTTCTCGGTCGCCGACCAGCGTTCACTGCCCGGCGACATCGACCGGATCGACCTGCTGCCCAGCCGTGAGCTGCTGCTCACCGACGAGGTGCGCGACCGCGCACTCGGCCTCGCGGACTCTTTCCCGTCGCTCGCCGGCATGCTCACCAAGATGGCCGAGGGCATCCCGGTCGAGGGCATGGAATCGCTCATCCCCGCGCTCGTGGACGGCCTCGTGACGATCGTCGACTATCTGCCGCGCGCCAGCGCGGTCGCCATCGTCGACCCGGTGCGCGCCGCGACCCGCGCGACGATCCTCGCCGAGACCAACCAGGAGTTCCTGGATGCGGCGTGGAGCGCCGCCGTCGCCGGAGCCGACACCCCGGTCGATCTCGGCTCGGGCGACTTCCTCTCGCTGCCCGAGCTGCACGAGGCCGCCCGTGCGCGCTCGGACGTGTGGTGGGAGCTCTCCTCGTTCGACTCGGGTGCGGCGGATGCGGCCGCCGAGGGCCTCTCGGACGACGCGGGCGTCACGCGGATCGCCGCCGCATCCGTCCCGTCCTTCGCGGGCAGCGTCGAGGGCGCGATCGATCACGTCGCCCAGCTGCTCACCGACCAGTGGGCGGTCGTCGTCACGGCATCCGGAGCGGGGCTCGCCGACCGCGCCCGCGACGTGCTCGCCGAGCGGGGGATCGCTGCCCGCCGGGTGGATTCGCTCAGCGAACCGCCCGAGCCGGGGCTCGCCACGGTCGTCGTGAGCACGCTCGAGCGCGGCTTCCAGGTCGCGGATGCGCGGCTCGCGGTGCTGACCGAGTCGGAGTTCTACGGCCGCACGATCGGAAACGACACCCGCGCCGTCAAGAAGCTGGCCTCGCGTCGGCGCAACGTCGTCGACCCGCTGCAGCTGAAGCCCGGCGATTTCGTGGTGCACGCCACGCACGGCATCGGCAAGTTCGTCGAGCTCGTGCAGCGCGAGGTCTCCAGCGGCGGCCGCAACCCGGTCAAGAGCAAGCGCGAGTACCTCGTGCTCGAGTACGCCGCCTCCAAGCGCGGCCACCCCGGTGACAAGCTCTACGTGCCCACCGACCAGCTCGACCTGCTGTCCCGCTACGTGGGCGGGGAGGCGCCGACGCTGTCGAAGATGGGCGGAAGCGACTGGGCGGCCGCCAAGAGCAAGGCGCGCCGCGCCGTGCGCGACATCGCTGTCGAGCTCGTGAAGCTGTACTCGGCGCGGATGGCGGCGAAGGGCCACGCCTTCGGGCCGGACACGCCCTGGCAGCGCGAGCTGGAGGAGGCGTTCCCGTTCGCGGAGACCCCCGACCAGCTGCAGACGATCGACGAGATCAAGGCCGACATGGAGCGGCCGATCCCCATGGACCGCCTGTTGTCGGGGGATGTGGGCTTCGGCAAGACCGAGGTCGCCGTGCGTGCGGCGTTCAAGGCGATCCAGGACGGCAAGCAGGTCGCGATGCTCGTGCCGACCACCCTGCTCGTCAAGCAGCACCTCGAGACGTTCTCCGAGCGCTTCGCGGGCTTCCCCGTCAAGGTGCGCGCGCTCTCCCGGTTCCAGACCGACAAGGAGGCGAAGGATGTGGTCGCCGGCCTCGCCGACGGCACCGTCGACATGGTCATCGGCACGCACCGCATCCTCACCGAGAAGGTCGTCTTCAAGGACCTCGGGCTGATGATCATCGACGAGGAGCAGCGTTTCGGCGTCGAGCACAAGGACGCCCTGAAGAAGCTCAAGACGAACGTCGACATCCTCGCGATGAGCGCCACCCCCATCCCGCGCACGCTGGAGATGGCGGTCACCGGCATCCGCGAGATGTCGACGCTGGCCACCCCGCCCGAGGACCGGCATCCGATCCTGTCCTACGTCGGGCCCCGAAACGACAAGCAGATCGCGGCGGCGATCCGTCGTGAGCTGCTGCGCGAGGGCCAGGTGTTCTTCGTGCACAACCGGGTCTCGTCGATCCAGCGGGTCGCGGCGGATCTCGCCGAACTCGTGCCGGAGGCGCGCGTCGCGGTTGCTCACGGGCAGATGGGCGAGCATGCGCTCGAGCAGGTCGTCGACGACTTCTGGGAGCGCCGGGCCGACGTTCTCGTCTCGACCACGATCGTTGAGACGGGTCTCGACATCTCCAACGCGAACACGATCATCATCGACCGGGCCGACAAGTACGGCCTCAGCCAGCTGCACCAGCTGCGCGGCCGTGTCGGCCGTGGGCGCGAGCGCGCGTACGCGTACTTCCTGTACGACGAGAGCAAGCCGCTGAGCGAGACCGCCGCCGACCGACTCGAGACCATCTCGGTCAACAACGACCTCGGCTCGGGCATGCAGGTGGCGCTGAAAGACCTCGAGCTGCGCGGGGCGGGCAACCTCCTGGGCGCCGAGCAGGCCGGTCACATCGCGGGCGTCGGCTTCGACCTGTACCTGCGCATGATCGGGGAGGCCGTCGCCACCTTCCGCGGCGAGGAGACCGAGGGGCAGACCGAGCTCCGGCTCGAGCTGCCCGTGCAGGCCCGCATCCCCGAGGACTACATCGACAGCGAGCGCCTGCGTCTGGAGGCCTACCAGAAGCTGTCGGCGGCGGCATCCGCCACGGCGAAGGAGGACGCGATCGACCTCGTGATCGAGGAGCTCACCGACCGGTACGGGCAACCGCCGGCCGAGGTGGAGGGTCTCGTGGCCGTCGCCCGACTCCGCCGTCGTGCGGCGCGTTCGTCGCTCGCCGATGTCGTCGCGATGGGGCCGAACCTGCGTGTCGCGCCGGCGCATCTGCCCGATTCGCTGCGCGTGCGGATGCAGCGGCTGTACCCGAAGGCGAAGCTCGTCGCCTCGGGCGAGGCTCTCGTCGTGCCGCTGCCCACCGCCGGCGGCGAGCCGTTGGGCGACGCGGAGCTCATCGCCTGGACGAGCCAGCTGCTCGACGCGCTGTTCCCCGTTCCCGAGCCGGCTCCCGCGGCCTGAGGTACCCCATGGACAACGACCTGTTCGTCCGCATCCTGCTCGCCGTCGTGATGGTGTCGTCGGGCTGCCTCATGATCTGGATGGGGCGCGCGGCCGCATCCGGTCGTCTGAAGCGCAATGCCATCGCGGGTATCCGCACCTCCGTCACCATGGCGAGCGACGAGGCGTGGCTGGCTGCCCACATCCGCGCGAAGCAGGCGACGATCTGGGGCGGGCTCGCGGGAGTCATCGCTGGCCTGGGTGCGCTGCTGCCGGTGCCGTCCGCGGGGCTCGCGGCGATCGTGCTGGCCGGATGCGCCGCGATGCTCGGCTTCGTGCTCTACGGCGCGGCCGTGGGCAGCCGCGCGGCGTCAGCCGCCGAGACGCCCGACGCCTGAGCTCGGCCCGCGTCAGATGACGCCCTGCGCCGCCATGGCGTGGGCGACGCGTTCGAAGCCCGCGCTGTTGGCGCCCACGACGTAGTCGCCGGGGCGTCCGTAGCGCTCCGCGGCGTCGAACGCGGCGTCGTGCACGTCGCGCATGATCTGGCGCAGCTTTGCCTCGCTGTCGGCGAACGTCCAGCGCTGACGTGAGGCGTTCTGGCTCATCTCCAGCGCCGAGGTGGCGACCCCGCCCGCGTTGGCCGCCTTGCCGGGGGCGAACAGCACGCCGGCGCTGCGGAACGCGGCGATCGCGCCGGGGGTGGAGGGCATGTTCGCGCCCTCGACGACCGCGCGCACGCCGTTCGCGATGAGGGTGTCGGCATCCGTCTCGTCGAGCTCGTTCTGCGTGGCGCAGGGGAACGCCACATCCACGGGCACCTCCCACGGCCGGGCGTCCGGCACGAAGCGGGCGCTCGACCGGCGGGCCGCGTACTCGGCGATCCGCGCGCGCTCGGTCTCCTTCACCTGCCGCAGCAGACCCAGGTCGATCCCGGCGTCGTCGACGACGTAGCCGCTCGAATCGGATGCAGTGACCGGCACCGCGCCGAGCTGCTGCGCCTTCGCGATCGCGTACACGGCGACGTTGCCCGATCCCGACACGCTCACGCGGCGGCCCTCGAGGCTCTCGCCGGCGACGCCGAGCATCGCCTCGGCGAAGAACACCGCGCCGTAGCCGGTGGCCTCGGTGCGCACCTCGGCGCCGCCCCACTGCACGCCTTTGCCGGTGAACATGCCCGACTCGTGCCGGTTGGTGATGCGGCGGTACTGACCGAAGAGATAGCCGATCTCCCGCGCGCCCACGCCGATGTCGCCGGCGGGCACGTCGGTGTGCTCGCCGAGGTGCCGGTAGAGCTCGTTCATGAACGACTGGCAGAAGCGCATGATCTCGGCATCAGATCGCCCGTGCGGGTCGAAGTCGCTGCCGCCCTTGGCACCGCCGATGCCCTGCCCGGTGAGCGCATTCTTGAAGATCTGCTCGAACCCGAGGAACTTCACGATCGACGCGTTCACGGTCGGGTGGAAGCGCAGCCCGCCCTTGTACGGGCCGAGGACGGAGGAGAACTGGATGCGGAAGCCGCGGTTCACGCGGACGGTGCCGGCGTCGTCGACCCACGGCACGCGGAACATGATCTGCCGCTCGGGTTCGACGATGCGCTCGAGGATGCCGAGGTCGGCGAACGCGGGATGGCGTTCGATGACGGGAGCCACCGAGTCGAGCACCTCGTGCACGGCCTGCTGGAACTCGGGCTCGTGGGGGTTACGGGCGAGGACGGTGGCGAAGGTGGAGCGCACGGCTTCGGGCAGCGCGGCGAAGGTCTCGGTCAACGTGGTTCTCTCTGGCCGGGTATCGCGCGCGGCGCGATGTCCCAAATGGATGCGGACGCTCCCACCCTAGCGGCGCCGGACCTGTCGCCCGGACGCGGGCTGCCCTAGGGTGACGGCATGCGCTACGAGCACCTCGGCGCCGTGCCGTCGGTCCATCCGTCGGCCAGCGTCGCACCCACGGCCGTGCTGAGCGGCGACGTCACGGTCGGGGCGGGATGCCGCATCCTGCACGGCGCGATCCTCACCTCGGAGGGCGGACCGCTGACGCTCGGCGAGCACGTCATCGTGATGGAGAACGCCCTCGTGCGCGCGACGGCCGCGAACCCGGTGCACATCGGCGACCACACGCTGATCGGCCCCACCGCGAGCATCGCCGGGGCGACGATCGCTGAGGAGGTCTTCATCGCGACGGGGGCGCGCGTGTTCAACGGGGCGCGGATCGACCGCCGCAGCGAGGTGCGCATCGGCGCCACGGTGCACCTGCGTACCCACCTCGCGGAGGGCTCGGTCGTGCCGATCGGCTGGGTCGCGGTGGGGGATCCCGCGATCGTCGTCTCGCCCGACAAGCACGACGAGATCTGGGCGCGCCAGCAGGAGCTCGACTTCCCGGGCTACGTGTTCGGCCTCGACCGCGACACCCCCGACCTCATGGTGCAGCTCACGGAGCGCTACGGCCGCAGCCTCGCGCGCCACGACGACGACCGCCTCCTCGACTGAGGCGGCGGCGCCGGATGCGGCTCAGCCCGTGTTCTGCAGGCCGGCCGCGACGCCGGAGACCGACAGGAGCAGCAGTCGCTGGTTGGCGGTATCGGCGGGCGCGTCGGCCGGAGCATCGCGGAGGGCTCGGAGGGCGCGCAGCTGCAGGAGGGACAGGGCGTCGACGTAGGGGCTGCGCAGCTTCACGGCCCGCTGCAGCACGGCCTTGTTCGCGAGCGGCGCGTCGCCGCCGACGATGCGCACGACCCAATCGCGAGTGAGCGACATCTCCTCCATGACCAGCTGTGCGAGGTCGTCGCGGTCGCCGAGGTTGAGGTACTCGCGGGCGATGCGGTCGTCGGCCTTCGCGAGGCTCATCGCGACGTTGTCGATCATCGCGCGGAACAGCGGCCACTCGGCGTAGGCGGTGCGCAGCAGCTGCTCGTCGCCCACGGTCTCCAGCGCCGTACCGAGCCCGAACCAGCCTGCGAGGTTGATACGCGCCTGCGACCACGCGAACACCCACGGGATGGCGCGGAGGTCTTCGAGCGACTCGACCGACAGGCCGCGGCGAGCGGGACGCGAGCCGAGGGCGAGGAGTCCCACCTCCTCCATCGGGGTGACGGTGGCGAACCACGGCGCGAAGCCGGGCGCCTTCACGAGCGAGTAGAACCGCTCACGCGAGGAGTCCTCGAGCACCTGGGCGATCTCGGCGAACATCTCGGCGCCGCGGCGGTTGCGCGCCTCGTTCGACGGTGCCGAGGCCATGAGGATGGCGGCGGCCACCTGATCGATGTGGCGCATGGCGATCTGCGGGTCGCCGTAGCGGGCGAAGATGACCTCGCCCTGCTCGGTGAGCTTGAAGCGACCGTCGACCGAGTGCGGCGGCTGCGCCAGGATCGCGCTGTTGGCGGGCCCGCCGCCGCGGCCGAGGGCGCCGCCGCGGCCGTGGAAGAGGGTCAGCTCGATGTTGTTGGCCTGCGCCCACGCCGCGATCTCCGCCTGCGCCTCGTAGAGGGCGAGGTTCGCCGCCACCGGTCCGACGTCCTTCGAGGAGTCGGAGTAGCCGAGCATGACCTCGAGGCGTCGGCCGGTGGCCTCCAGTCGCGCGGCGAACTCGGGGTGCTCGGCGATCTCGGCCAGGATGCCGGGGGCCGCCTGCAGGTCGGCGAACGTCTCGAACAGGGGGATCACGTCGAGCACGGGCGCCGCGCCGTCCGCGCCCACCGCGTACCGCGCCAGGCGGTGTACGTTGGCGAGGTCTTCGGCGGACTGCGTGAACGAGACGATGTAGCGGCCCGCGGCGCGCGGTCCGAAGCGCTCCTGGATGTAGGCGATCGCGCGGAACACCTCGAGCACTTCTTCGGTCAGCTCGCTGCGCTCGCCGCCGGCCTCCAGCTCCGCGAGCACCTTCTTGTGCACGGCGGAGTGCTGGCGCACCTCGAGCTCGGCGAGGTGGAAGCCGTAGGTCTCGACCTGCCACACCAGCTGCTGCAGGGCGCCGTAGGCCTGGCGGGCGGCGCCCGCATCCGCGAGCGACTGCTGCACGGTGCGCAGGTCGGCGAGCAGGTGCTCGGGGTCGCGGTAGGCGAGGTCGGCGTTGCGGGTGCGCGTGGCGGCGATCCGGCGCGCGACCATGAGCAGGATGCGGCGGTGCGGCTCGTTGGGGGAGCGCTTCGCGATCTCGGCCGCGGCCTCCTCGTCGGCGCTGCGGAGGCGGTTCCACAGGGCCACGAGGGCGTCGCTCGGCGGAGTGGATGTGGCGTCGAGGGTGAGCGTGCGGCCGATCCGCAGCGCGGTGCGCTCCAGGCCGAGCAGCACGTGCTCGCTCGCGATGCCGGCGGCCTTGCGGGTGACCTTCGCGGTGACGAAGGGGTTGCCGTCGCGGTCGCCGCCGACCCACGTGCCCACGCGCACGAAGGGGCGCACGAGCGGGGCACGGCTGCCGGCGCCCTCGCCGAGCGCGTCGTCGACGCGGCGGTAGACGCGGGGGACGGTCGTGAACAGGGTGTCGTCGAACACGGCCATGATCGCGCGCACCTCGTCGGTGGGCGACGGCTTCTCGGCGCGCAGCGGCGCGGTGCGCCAGAGGGTGTCGATCTCCTCCAGCATCCGCCGGCGTGCGCGGCGCTGGTCGACGCCGCCCGGGGTCAGCGAGTCGTACTCGTCGAGCAGCTCGGACAGACGCCGGATGCCGGTCGAGATCGCACGGCGGCGCGCCTCGGTCGGGTGGGCGGTGAACACCGGGTGGAACCGCAGCGACTGCAGGCGCTCGAGCGCCACGTCGTCGCCGACCTCGGAGGCCAGCTGGCGCAGGGCCGAGCGGATCGAGTCGGTGCGACCCTCGGGTTCGGGCTGGCCGTCGCGCTCGCGCAGCACCCGCACGCGCTGGTGCTCCTCGGCGAGGTTCACGAGGTGGAAGTAGACGGTGAAGGCGCGGGCGACCTCGTCGGCGCGCTCGATCGTGAACGAGTCGGCGATCTCGGCGGCGCGCTCGAAGGCCTCGTCGCTCGGGTCGGTGTAGGCCTGGATGGTTGCCACGCGGAGGCGTTCGACGTCTTCGTACAGGCCCGCCGAACCGCTCTCCTGCAGCACCTGTCCCAGCAGCGAGCCCAGCACGCGCACATCCGCGCGCATCTGGTCGGGGATCTCCTGCCCTGCCTCATAGCGTCCGACGACGCGAATGGCCTCCGTGGGGGTGGGTTCGAGCATGGAATAACGGTACTGGGAGCCGGCGACCACAAATGACACGCGCGGCGTCCGGTTACGATGGACTCCGGAGTGGCGGGAAGTCTGGTCGCCTCGTCGCCTGGCGACGGACATCGTTTCCCCACCCTGGAGGGCAGATGCGCCTGCTTCGTTCCGAACGTTTCCCCGCCGTCGTGCTGCTGATCGCGGCGGCCCTCGGTCTCGTGTTGGCCAACTCGCCGCTGGCTGCCGGCGTCGCCACGGTCAAAGAGGCGTACATCGGCATTCCCGGGGTGTTCTCGCTCTCGGTCGGTCACTGGATCCAGGACGGCCTGCTCGCGATCTTCTTCTTCGTCGCGGCCATCGAGCTGTGGCACGAGCTGACCGCGGGGCAGCTGAGTTCGCCCCGTAAAGCGGTGCAGCCCGCGATCGCCGCGGCGGGCGGCGTGCTGGTACCGATCGCGATCTTCCTCGCGTTCTCGCTGGGCACGTCATCGGCGTCGGGCTGGCCGATCCCCACCGCGACCGACATCGCCTTCGCCCTCGGGGTGCTCGCCGTGTTCGGCCGGGGTCTTCCGACGGGCGTGCGGGCGTTCCTGCTGGCGCTCGCGATCCTCGACGACATCGTCGGCATCGTGTTCATCGCCGTGCTCTTCACCGACGGCGTCGACCTGTGGCTCCTGCTCGCGGCCCTCGTGGGCGTGATCCTGTTCGCGCTGCTGAGCCGCCGGCTCACGGACCGCAACCGCGTGCCGCTCGGCATTCTGCTGGTGCTGCTCGGCATCCTCGTCTGGGCGCTCGTCTACCTCTCCGGCGTGCACGCCACGATCGCGGGCGTCGCGCTGGGACTCGCGATGGCACCGCGCCCCGCGGCCCGTGTCCGTCACGCCCTCGATCCGTGGGTGAACGGCGTGGTGCTGCCGCTGTTCGCGCTGTCCGCCGCATCCGTCGCGATCCCCTCGGTCGGACTCGACGAACTGCAGCCGGTGTTCTGGGGCGTGCTCATCGCCCTGCCGGTGGGCAAGATCCTCGGCATCACCGTGTTCGGCTGGCTCGCGCAGCGGCTCGAAGAGCCCGACAGCCGCTTGCGGCTCGCCGACCTCGTCGCGGCGGGCGCGCTCGGCGGGATCGGGTTCACCGTCTCGCTGCTGCTGTCGGAGCTCGCGTTCGCGGGCGACGGACTGCTGCGCGACGAGTCGACCCTCGGTGTGCTCGGTGGGTCGTTGGTCTCGCTCGTGGTCGCCGCGGTGCTCGTAGCATGGCGGGCACGGCACTACCGACGCGAGGAGCGCAGGGTATGAACGACGCGGATGCGGCCTCCGACGGACTCCGGCGCGCGGCCGAGGTGATGCACGAGGTGCGCGAGAAATGCGTCTGGTCGCAGCAGATCGACCACGCCGCTCTCGTGCCCTACCTCGTCGAGGAGAGCGCCGAGGTGATCGACGCGGTCGAGAACGGCGACCGCGCGGAGCTGCGCGAGGAGCTCGGGGATCTGCTGTGGCAGGTGCTCTTCCACGCCGAGATCGCGTCGCGGGATGCCGACGACCCCTTCGACATCGACGATGTCGCCGGCGACCTCGCCGACAAGATGGTGCGCCGGCATCCGCACGTGTTCGCGGGCGAGACGGCCACGACGCCTGAAGAGGTGCTCGTGCACTGGAACGCCGCGAAGGCGGCGGAGAAGCGCGAGCGTCGGAGCGTGCTCGACGGGATCCCCGCCGCGATGCCGGCGCTCGCCCGCGCGCAGAAGGTCGTCGGCCGGGCGCCCGGCGCCGCCGTCCCGGCGCGTCCGCTCGAGATCACCTCGGAGGAGCAGCTGGGCGACGCCCTGCTCGCGCTCGTCGTGCGCGCGAAGGCCGAGGGATGGGATGCGGAGCGGGCGCTGCGTACGCGTACGCGCGCGTTGGAGGAGGGTGTGCGTCGGGCCGAGGCCGGTTTGGGATGATGGTCTGGTGCCAGCAGTGAACCCCCCGCGCGGCATGCGCGACTTCCTCCCCGCCGACAAGGCCCGCCGCGAGCGCGTGCTCGCCGTCATCCGCGACCGCTACCGCGCGCACGGCTTCGACGAGATCGAGACGCCGGTCATGGAGGACTACGACCGGCTGCACGCAGGCATGGGCGGCGACAACGAGAAGCTCGCGTTCAACGTGCTCAAGCGCGCCCTGTCGCCCGAGGCGATCACGGCGGCCGCCGACGACCCCGCCGCCCTCAGCGACCTCGGCCTGCGCTTCGACCTCACCGTGCCGCTGGCGCGCTTCTACGCCTCGCACCGCGCCGAGCTTCCGGGCGTCTTCCGTTCCGTGCAGATCGCGCCCGTCTGGCGCGCGGAGCGCCCGCAGAAGGGGCGCTACCGCCAGTTCGTGCAGTGCGACATCGACATCATCGGCGACGCCGGAGCCCGCGCCGAGGCGGAGCTCATCGTCGCGACCCTCGACACGCTCGATGCGCTCGGTCTCGTCGGTGCGAGCGTGCGGATCAACGACCGCCGCGCGCTCGACGGGATGCTGGAGGTCTTCGGTTTCGAGGCGTCCGAGCGTGCGGGCGTGCTCATCACGATCGACAAGCTCGACAAGATCGGCCCGGAAGGTGTGGAGGCGGAGCTGCGCGAGCGCGGGGCGACCGCATCCGCCGTCGACGCGTTCGCGGCCTTCCTCGCCCGCCCCGC
The DNA here is from genome assembly GCF_054782995.1 of Microbacterium neimengense. NCBI lineage: Bacteria > Bacillati > Actinomycetota > Actinomycetes > Micrococcales > Microbacteriaceae > Microbacterium > Microbacterium neimengense. The sequence continues at coordinate 959,169 of NZ_BAAGRK010000015.1, read as the reverse complement.
GGCGGACGGCACCGCATTCGGCGAGGCGCACATCCGCGCGCAGCTGCCCGACGGCATCGCCGACGAGGTCGTCGCGCACTTGGTCGGCATCGGCGAGGCCGTCAGCGCCGCGGTGGGGCTCGACGAGGTTCCGCTCGTGTTCGACCCGTTCCTCGTGCGCGGCATGGGCTACTACACGGGCACGATCTTTGAGCTCGCGCACCCCTCCGTTCCCTACTCGCTGGGCGGCGGCGGACGCTACGACGGCATGATCGGCCGGTTCCTCGGCCAGGACGTGCCGGCGGTCGGCTTCTCGATCGGCTTCGAGCGCATCGTCGATCTCGTCTCGGCAGGCGAGGATGCGGGACTCGACGCCGTCGTGCTCGTGCACGACCGCGACGTGCCGGTCGCCGAGCTCGTGGCGGCGAAGTCCGCGCTCGTGACCGCCGGGTCGCGCGTGCGGCTCGAACAGCGCACCAAGAACCTGAAGGCGCTGCTGGAGCGCGCGGCCGCCGACGGCTACACGGCGTTCGCGACGGTGGCCGCGGGCGACGACCCGTCCGAGCTCGAGCTCAAGCCGCTCGCGTAGCGCCGCGGCGGCCGAACACGAGCCGCAGCACCACGCCGAGGGCGAGCACGCCCGCCCCGGCGAGGGCGGCCTGCCACGGCAGCGTCACCGCGAGCACTGCGCACCCGGCGGCCCCGAGGGCGGCGAGGCCGCGCGGGAAGCGACGGTGCGCCGCATCCTGGCGGAGGGCCGCGAGATTGGCGACGAGGTAGTACACGAGCACGCCGAGCGAGGAGAACCCGATCGCGCCGCGCAGGTCGGCGAGGGCGACCGCGACGATGACGATCGCCCCGACGGCGATCTCGGCGCGGTAGGGCGTGTGCCGCGTCGGATGGACGGCGGCGAAGAAGCCGGGCAGGTCGCCGCCGCGCGACATCGCGAACGAGGTGCGCCCGATGCCGGCGATGAGGGCGAGGAGAGCCCCGAGGGATGCGGCGGCCGCACCCACGCGCACCACAGGCTGCGCCCACTCCCATCCCGCGGCCGACACGAGCTCGGCGAGGGGCGCGGATGCGGCGGCGAGCCGTTCGGGGCCGACCACCAGCAGGCACAGCACGGCGAGGATCGCGTACACCGCGAGCGCGCCCGCGAAGGCGCCGAGGATCGCGCGGGGGATCGTGCGGGCGGGCTCGCGTACCTCTTCGCCCATCGTGGCGATGCGGGCGTACCCGGCGAAGGCGAAGAAGATCAGTCCCGCCGACTGCAGCACCCCGTACGGGCTGACCTCGCCGCCCGTCCAGGCGGCGCCGGTCGGCAGCGACGCGGCACCCGCGGCCACGACGACGGCGAGGCACAGCAGGACGATCGCGACCAGGATGCGGGTGAGCCGCGCCGTGCGAGTGACGCCGAGCAGATTCACGATCGTGAGGGCCGCGACGGCGGCGACGGCCACGGGTCGCTCGAACCCGGCAGGCGCGGCGTAGGCCGCGAAGGTCATGGCCATGGCGGCGCAGCTGGCGAGCTTGCCGATCACGAACCCCCAGCCCGCGATGAACCCCGCCCACGGGCCGAGCTCCGCGCGGCCGTACGCCCACGCGCCGCCGGCGACGGGATGGGCGGCGGCGAGCTGCGCCGTGGAGGTGGCGTTCGCGAAGGCGACGATCGCCGCGATCGCGAGGCCCACGAGCAGTCCCGCGCCGGCGGCCTGCGCGGCGGGGGCGAAGACCGCGAACACTCCGGCGCCGATCATCGAGCCCAGGCCGATCGCCACGGCGTCGCCGAGACCGAGGCGTCGCTGGAGGGTGGGGCCGCTCATGCGCCGCACCCTACTGCAGCGGTATGAACCGCCGGGGGCCGATCGGTCACCCAGCCGTCACGACCCGTTCACCGCGAGGGGTTCGGATGGGTACGTGGCCCGCATCCGATTCCCCGCGCGCACGGTCGCCGCGACCGCCGGAGTGGTCGCGTTCGCGCTCGCCGCTGCCCGTGAGGTGCTGCGACGCCAGGCTGCGCATGCCCGGCGGCAGATCGGCAAGCCGCTCGGCGAGCAGGCGCCGTCGGCCGATCGGGTGTGGCGTCGCGGCTACGACGGCGCCCCGATCGAGCTGCTCGTGCTGGGCGACTCGATCGCCGCGGGGCTGGGCGCCGAGCGGCGCAAGGACACCCTCGGCGCCCGCCTCGCCCGCGCGCTCGCCCGGCGGCAGCAGCGCCCGGTGCGTCTGCGCACCGCGGCCGTGGTCGGCTCGGAGTCCGCCGCGCTCGCCGCCCAGCTCGACGCCCTGCCCGACGACTACCGGGCGGACGTCGCCGTGATCGTGGTCGGCGGCAACGACGTGACGCACCGTGTTCCGATTTCGCGCTCCGTGGCGTCGCTGGAGGAGGCGATCGAGCGGCTGCGACAGGACGGCACCGAGGTCGTCGTCGGCACGTGCCCGGACCTGGGTGCACTGCGGCCGGTACCGCAGCCGCTGCGCTCCCTCGGCTCGCGCCTCTCGCGCCAGCTCGCTCAGGCGCAGGCGCGCGCCGCGATCGCCGCGGGGGCGTGGGCCGTGTCGTTGCGGCACGTCGTGGGCCCGTTCTTCATCTCGAACCCCGACGAGATGTTCAGCCTCGACCGGTTCCACCCGAGCGCCGTCGGCTACCGCCGCACCGCCGACGCGCTGTTGCCGTCGGTGCTCGCGGCGCTGGGCCACGAGGTCCGGCTGCCGAGCGGACACCAGGCTCCTGACACGCGGGACGCGCTCGCAGGCAGGGGTTGACCTCGTCGCGCGCGGCCCGATTGGCTGGCGGCATGAGCGACACGAACCCGGCACCGACGCCGGACGGCTGGCGCGCCGTCGACGCGTACCTGGCCGAGGCGCTGGTCGAGAAGGACTCCGCGTTGGAGCATGCCCGCGCGGCTCAGGATGCGGCGGGCCTTCCTGCCATCGAGGTCGTTCCGCTCACCGGCAAGCTGCTGCACCTGCTGGCGCGGATGATCGGCGCTCGCCGGGTGCTCGAGATCGGCACCCTCGGCGGGTACTCCACGATCTGGCTCGCGCGCGCCGTGGGGGAGCAGGGGAGGGTGACGACGATCGAGGCCGAGCCGCGCAACGCCGCCGTGGCGCGGAAGAGCATCGACGACGCGGGCGTGGGCGAGCGCGTCGAGATCCGGCCGGGGAGGGCGGCGGACGTCCTCCCGCAGCTGGAAGGGCCCTTCGACCTCGTCTTCATCGACGCCGACAAGGAGTCGAACACGATCTATCTCGATTGGGCCGCCCGCCTCGGGCGAACCGGAACCGTCGTGGTCGTCGACAACGTCGTGCGCGCCGGGCGCATCGTCGATCCGGAGAACCACGAGAGCCAGGTGGAGGGCGTGCGGCGTTCCCTGAAGATGCTCGCCGACGACGATCGGTTCGACGCCACGGCCGTGCAGACCCTCGACGCGAAGGGCTGGGACGGCTTCGCGGTGGCCCTCATCACGCATCCGGGGCTTTGTTCCGGTGGGTCTCGCGCCGAGCGTCACTAGACTCGGAAGCGGACCGATGTCGCTCCGAGATCACACCCCCAAACTCAAGGAGTCCCCTGTGGCACTTATCGAGGCTGTAGGCGCGCGCGAAATCCTCGACTCGCGCGGTAACCCGACCGTCGAAGTGGAGGTGCTCCTCGATGACGGTGTCGTGCAGCGTGCGGCAGTGCCCTCCGGCGCATCCACCGGCGCGTTCGAGGCGTACGAGCTGCGCGACGGCGACAAGAGCCGTTACGGCGGCAAGGGCGTGCTGAAGGCCGTCAACGCCGTGATCGACGAGCTCGGCCCGGCGATCGAGGGTGTCGAGGCGAGCGAGCAGCGCGTCATCGACCAGATCCTCATCGAGACCGACGGCACCGAGAACAAGTCGCGCACCGGCGCGAACGCGATCCTGGGCGTGAGCCTGGCCGTCGCCAAGGCCGCCGCCGACTCGGCCGACCTGCCGCTGTTCCGCTACCTCGGCGGCCCGAACGCGCACCTGCTGCCCGTTCCGCTGTTCAACGTCATCAACGGTGGCGAGCACGCCGACAACGGCATCGACTTCCAGGAGTTCTTCCTCGCGCCCATCGGTGCCGAGACGTACGCCGAGTCGCTGCGCTGGGGCACCGAGGTCTACCACGTCCTCAAGGGCGAGCTGAAGGCCGCCGGCTACAACACGGGCCTAGGCGACGAGGGCGGCTTCGCTCCCGACCTACCCAGCAACCGCGAGGGCCTCGACTTCCTGCTCAAGGCCATCGAGAAGGCGGGCTTCACGCCCGGCTCCGACATCGCCGTGGGCCTCGACGTCGCCGCGACCGAGTTCTACAAGGACGGCGTGTACACCGTCGAGGGCAAGCCGTGGAGCCCCGCGCAGCTCGTCGACTACTTCGCCGACCTCGTCGCCAACTACCCGATCGTCACGATCGAGGACGCCCTCGCCGAGGACGACTGGGACAACTGGAAGGCCCTCACCGACGCCATCGGCACGAAGGTGCAGCTCGTCGGCGACGACCTGTTCGTCACCAACCCGAAGCGTCTGCAGCAGGGCATCGACCTCGGTGTCGCCAACGCGCTGCTGGTGAAGTTCAACCAGATCGGCTCGCTCACCGAGACGCTGGATGCGGTGGCTCTGGCCACCAGCAACGGCTACCGCTCGATGTGGTCGCACCGCTCGGGTGAGACCGAGGACACCACGATCGCCGACCTCGCCGTCGCGACCAACGCGGGTCAGATCAAGACCGGTGCGCCCGCTCGGAGCGAGCGCGTCGCGAAGTACAATCAGCTTCTGCGCATCGAAGAGGAACTGGGCGAGGCGGCTGTGTTCGCCGGCCGTGCCGCGTTCCCGCGCTTCAAGGGCTGAGTGACGACCGAACGTCACTGAACGAGAGGAGGAGCCGTGGCAGCACGAACGGCTCCTCCTTCTCGTTCCCGGCGCTCTTCGGAGGCGCCCCGCCGCCGCGTCGACGTGCGCGACTGGCTCGGCGGCATCCGGCTCTCCGGCTTCATGATCATCATGCTGGGCCTCGTCGTGCTCGGCGTGCTCGTGCTCGTGCCGACCGTGGGCACCTACCTCGACCAGCAGCAGCGGATCGCGGCGCTGCAGAACTCGGTGCAGCTCACCGAGTCGCAGATCGCCGACCTGCAGGCGCAGAGCGAGCGCTGGGACGACCCGGCGTACATCACGACGCAGGCGCGCGAGCGGCTGTACTACATGAACCCGGGCGAGATCGCGTACATCGTCGACAACGACCTGACGGCGGCACAGCAGCCTCGCGAGCAGGATGCGGTCAGCGACGAGGTGCAGCAGACGCGCACCGACTGGATGGCGCAGCTCGTGGGCTCCGTCATCACCGCAGGCGCCGCCAAGACCGCGGTCGCCGACCCCACGGCGCCCGCGGACGGCGGGACGCCCGCCACTCCCGCGCCCTGAACCCGGGCTCCCAGGCGGCTCACGGTAGCCTGGGAGGGTGAGTTCCGCGCCTTTCCCCCCGGTCACCGACGCCGAGCTCGCGGTGCTCCGCTCGCAGCTGGGGCGCCCGGCGCGCGATGTCGTCGGGATCGCCGCGCGCTGCGTGTGCGGCAACCCGACCGTGGTCGCCACCGCACCGCGACTGGCCGACGGCACGCCGTTCCCCACGTTCTACTACCTCACGCATCCCGCCGCGACCGCGGCGATGTCGACGCTCGAGGCCGAGCACGTGATGCCCGAGTTCGCGGCGATGCTGGAGGACGAAGACACCGCTGCTGCGTATCAGGCGGCGCACGGGGCGTATCTGGCCGATCGGGAGAGTTTCGGCGAGGTGCCCGAGATCGCCGGTATCTCCGCCGGTGGCATGCCCACCCGCGTGAAGTGCCTGCACGCCCTCGCCGGTCACGCCCTGGCGGCCGGACCCGGCGTCAACCCGATCGGCGACGCCGCGCTCGAGCGCAGCACCTGGTCGCCGACTCGCTGCGTGTGCGCCGACCCCGGTGCAGCGCTCGCCGAGGGCACCCCGGGGTGAGAGCGCTCGCCCTGCGGGTCGCTGCCGCGCTGGTTCTCGTCGCGCTGACGGCGGGTATCGCGCCCGCTGCCTACGCGCAGACGACGCCCGCGCCGGTGCCGCAGGAGAGTCCCGGCGTCGACCCGATGCGCGCGCAGGAGTACTGGCTCGACGCGTACGGCATCCGCAAGGCGTGGGAGACCACGCGCGGCAAGGGCGTGAAGATCGCGATCATCGACACGGGCATCGGCAAGGCGCCCGAGTTCGACGGCGCGGTCGTCGGCGGCACGGATGTGTCGGGTCTCGGCACGGCCGACGGTCGCACGCCCGTGGGCGCGGTCGACGCGAACCACGGCAGCTGGGTGGCATCGCTCGCCGCATCCCGCGGACTGCCGAACGAGACGGGCATGATCGGGGTGGCGCCGGAGGCATCGCTGCTGTCGGTGTCGGTCGGGTTCGGCACGAGTTCGCCGGTGCCGTTCTCGGAGCAGATCGCGAACGCGATGCGCTGGTCGGTCGACAACGGCGCGAAGGTCATCAACCTGTCGTTCACGACGAACACGCTCGACTGGGATCCGAGCTGGGATGAGGCGTTCCAGTACGCGTTCGAGCACGATGTGGTCGTGATCGTGGCGGCGGGCAACCGCGGTTCGGGCACGGCGCGTGTGGGTGCGCCGGCGACGATCCCCGGTGTGCTGCCGGTCGCGGGGGTGGATCCGCAGGGCAAGGCGAGCGTGGAGGCGTCGACGCAGGGCATCACGCTGGGCGTCTCGGCGCCCAGCGAGCAGCTGCTCGGGGTCTCGGCCGACGGCCAGGTGGTCGTGTGGAAGGGCACGAGCGGCGCGGCGCCGATCGTGGCGGGGATCGCCGCGCTCGTGCGGGCCGCGCATCCGGAGCTGGATGCGGCGAACGTGATCGAGCGGCTGATCGCGACGGCGAAGGCGCCCGCCGGGGTGGGTTCGCTGCCGGACGACCAGTACGGGTATGGCCTGGTGGATGCGGCCGCGGCGGTGTCCGCATCCGTTCCGCAGGTGTCGGCGAACCCGATGGGAGACCTGTCGGAGTGGATCCGGGTGCACCGTCGGGCGGAGGAGTCACCGGCGCCGTTGCCGACGGTGGGGGAGGTGTCGGTGCCTCCGCTGCCGCCCGCCGAAGCGGGTTCCCGGCCGGCGTCTCCGCTGCTTCCTAGCATGGATACGCTTTTGTACGGATCGATACCGTTATTGGTGTTCTCGGTGGCCGCTATACTGATAGCGCTCGGCGTCAGTGCTGCTGTCCGTCGCATCCGATTGGCGCGTGTCGAACGCGCGCGCAGCCGTTGAATCGTCTAGGAGTTCGTTCCACCGTGACCAGCACCGTGCCCAGGATCCTCATTGTCGGCGGCGGCTACGCCGGCTTCTACACCGCCTGGAAGCTTGAGAAGCATCTGCGCAAGGGTGAAGCCGAGGTCACCATGGTCGACCCGCTTCCCTACATGACCTACCAGCCGTTCCTGCCCGAGGTCGCCGCCGGCGAGATCGAGCCGCGGCACGCGGTGGTGGGTCACCGTCGTCACCTGAAGACCACGCGCGTCGTGGCCGCGAAGGTGACCGGCATCGACCACGCGAACAAGGTCGCCACGATCACGCCCGAGATGGGTGAGCCGTGGCAGGAGGAGTACGACCAGATCGTCGTGACCGCCGGTGCCGTCTCGCGCACGTTCCCGATTCCGGGCATCGCCGAGAACGCGATCGGCCTGAAGACGATCGAGGAGGCCGTCGCGATCCGCGACCGCCTGATCAAGAACTTCGAGCTGGCGTCGAACCTGCCGGCCGGCCCCGAGCGCGACCGCCTGCTGAGCGTCGTCGTCGTCGGCGGCGGCTTCGCGGGTATCGAGGTGTTCGCCGAGCTGCGCGCCCTGGCGTCGTCGCTCGTCAAGGACTACCCGACGCTGACGTTCGACGACACGCACTTCCACCTCATCGAGGCGATGGGGCGCATCATGCCCGAGGTGTCGCAGAAGACGAGCGAGTGGGTGCTGAAGAGCCTCGCCGAGCGTGGTGCGTTCGTGCACCTCGACACGCAGGTCAAGGGCGCCGTCGACGGCAACGTCGAGCTCTCGACCGGTGAGGTCATCCCCACCGACCTGATCGTGTGGACCGCCGGTGTCATGGCCAACCCCACCGTCGTGCGCGGGGGAGACCTGCCCGTCGAAGAGCGCGGCCGCATCCGTGCGCGCGCCGACCTCCGCGTGGGTACGCCCGAAGAGATCGTCGAGGGCGCTTGGGCCGCCGGTGACGTCGCGGCCGTTCCCGACCTGTCGGGTGGCGGCGTGGGCGGCTACTGCGTTCCGAACGCGCAGCACGCCGTGCGTCAGGCCAAGCTCATGGCCAAGAACATCACCGCCGTGATCCGTGGCGAGCTGCCGCGCGAGTACGTGCACAAGAACCTTGGCGCCGTCGCGGGCCTGGGGCTGTACAACGGCGTTTTCCAGTCGGGCAAGTTCGCGATGAAGGGCTTCTTCGCCTGGCTCGCGCACCGCGGCTACCACGGCCTGGCGATGCCGTCGTGGGAGCGCAAGTGGCGCGTGATCGGCGACTGGCTGCACAACTTCTTCCTGGGTCGCGACAACGTCACGCTCATCGCGGTGCAGAAGCCGCGTGAGACGTTCGAGGAGTTCGCTGCGCGTCCGCGCCCGGCGGTCGCCGAGGCTCCGGCCGAGAAGCCGGCCACCCCGGCGATCGACCCGAAGAGCGTCGCGAAGGATGAGGGTGCCGCCGCCGTGGCCCCCGCCGAGAAGGACAACAAGGTCGGCGCCAAGAGCTGACGCTCTTTCGCTTGGATGATGCCCCCGTCGCTTCGGTGACGGGGGCATCGTCATGCGCGGCCGGAGCCCACCGGCGCGCTAGCGTGGAAGCGGGCCCCCATAGCCCAATGGCAGAGGCAGGCGACTTAAAATCGCTTCAGTCTGGGTTCGAGTCCCAGTGGGGGCACAAGTGAGCCCGTTGGGTGGTGCGCCGCGTCGTCGTTCTCGGGGCGCGACGAGCTCTCAGAATTCAGCTTCGCTCGCATTCATTCTGCTCACTGTCCTTTTGATAGTCCGTGTCGGTGAGCGTTGCTTAGACGCTGCGATGGCCGCTAGATCGTCACCGAACATGTCTGCGTCGGTATCCGGATTCATCGCCGTGGAAGAGTGTCCGAGCATCCGTTGGACGGCTTTGACGTTCGCTGCCAACTAGATCGAGGATGTGTTTGGTGAGGGTCTCGTGCCGCCGTCCGTGGCGATGTGCAAGGTCGGCTCGTACGTGATGGCCATGCGTCGCGCCCACGCGCGTGATGTGCACGAGTCCGGCAGCGGCATCGAGCGCACCTAGGCATGCCGATCGCCGGCCCCGCCGACGCGGGGCGCGTTGTGTTGCGCTTGGTTCCGCGAGCGCACCCGGTCGACGTCGTCGGGCAAGCGTGTGCGAAACGAACCTGCGCCCGCACGGCAGTTCGGCTAGGGGTGGAACGCTGCGAACAGCGTGCCATTCGCGCGACCGGGCAGTGATTGGCACGGTGAGGTCAGCTCGGCGGCTGCTTCTTCGGCGGCTGGTGGAGCGTGACTCTCCACTCGCTGCCCTTCTCGGAAAACGTGGACACAACGGCTGCCGAGCTCAGCGCAGTCAGAATCTTGCGGGCGCCTTCAACATCGGTGACATGCTTCACGCCGTACCCGGGATCGGCGATCTTCGACCACGGGGAGTCGAGCGAACGAAGAATCTCGCGCAATTCGTCGTGGCTCAGACGGCTGATGAATCGGCCAAGGAGTTTCAACGTCGTCTCTGGGCTTGCGCCACCATTGTGAACCATTCGGATCCCAGGCGCGTTCAGGTCATACGCGCCCTTCATCGCTCGCTCTGCGTATACCTCGTACGCGGCAATCGGCAGCCGGTCGTAGGTGGAGAGGATCTTCGCGACGGGAAGGTGCGTAGGAGCGAGGCTGTCGTCACGAAGCAACGAGTCCACGAATTCCGCGCGAAGCGTATCTGGCGAAACGAAGGAGCTAAAGTTCGCAGACTTCACTATCGCATGCCGTTGTGTTGGCCAGTCCACCATGAGCCGCTCAGAGAATGCTTCTGCATCGTCGGCAAGGAGACCTGCTGCTATGAGATCGCCAACCTTCGACCCCGCGAGTGGATCGATCTGCGATGCCGAGAACGGCGTGGGGCTCAGCGAACGTGCGAGGCGAACACGCTGTGCGCCGCCGAGATTCGTCGCGGCGGAGTTGAGAATCTCCAGCGCGAGCTCGGTTCGCGCTGGCTGCTCGATGTCACCCACATCAGTGATCTGAGTAACTGCCGACAGCGTTTCCGCGAGGTTGTTGTCGATTTCGCCGAAGTGTTGGACGTATGCGGACACGTTCGCGTAGCTCGCAGCTACCATCCGATGACGCGCGACGAGCGGCCAGGTTGTGGGAGAAATCGCGGCGAGCGCCGGTAGTTGAGCTTGAGGGGCGGCGCCGGCTAGCACTGATTCGGGAGTCGAGCCGGCTGCCAATTTGAGGTACTCCTGCAGCAGCTTGCTGGAGTGGACTGTGATCGGCGTGGTCTCCGAGTGCTCCAGGGCTTTGGCGTAATCGGACGGGGTCGATGCGGCGTATGTAAAGACCTCCTCATGTGTGGTGTACAGCGCATCGAGCGAGATGTCTGCTGATCCGGTGACCCGCTCGAGGTTTTCCCTCGTCAACGCATAAGCCTGAGTCGGTCGGAAGGCTCGCGCCGCGGGCGCTGGCAGCTGCTCCAATGAGTCGACGGTGACGTCCGCTTCATCAAGGAAATACGCGACCGTTTGCGCGGCAACCTCCTCGCCGCCGGGCCCGAAGGACGGCAGATCGCTGAATTCGGTCGTCAGGAGTTCCCGGAGTGCGTTGGTGAGGAGGTAGTTAACCTTGGCATCTCGGCAGAGGATAGCGGCGTCAATGAGCGCCACTCGTTCAGATGTTTCTAGAATGCTCGCGGTGGCGAGACGGTCGAAGATTTCACTCATATGGGGGGCGAGAGTGCGCACGAAGAGCAGTTTGTGGAGCCCGCCTCCAAGGTACTGGTCGATGAACTGCAGGCCTGTTTCGCCACCATTCACGGCGGTTCTAGCAACTGTGCTGGCGTCCGCTGGGCGGTTGACCAGGAGGTAGTTCATGACGCCGATGTTGAGCATGCTCTGCTCGGCGATGACAGAGCCTGGCTGATCACCGAGGATGGCGGCTACGTCCTGGTCATCCAGCGGATAGTCGATTCCTGGTCGGCCCTCATCGATGAATCGCATCACGTACGTCTGCGCGTCTTTACGTATGGCCGCGCCGTAGAAGGTCGATACGTGCAATGTGAAATACGACGTGATGAAACCGTTGATGACGAGTTCCGAGGCCAACGGCGAAGGCAACGTTTCCCGCACCAGCTCTCGGAAGCTGCGGGGGCCGTCTGCGTTCGAGGGGGTGTAAGTGAACTCAGGGCGCGCTGCGAGCTTGGCCCAAGTGTGCCGCTGGAGAAACGCGATGCTCTCCTCGTTCGCCGCAATCTCCTCGAGCGCTCGCTCGTGCTCGCCGCGGGTAAGGCGCTCGGGGGTAAGGGGGAGACCCACGAGCGCCCGAATCGTCGAGGCGCTGAGTGCGAGTTCGCGACTGCCGTAGCCAGCTTGGTACGCCCGGCTGTTGAGCGGTTCATCTGCAGCGCAGAACTCCTCCCAGAACTCCACCGTCTGTAACCGTGAATCGTCGACTTTCGTGCCTCGGAAGAGAAGCTCGCTAGAGATCAGCGGACTACCCGGTGCCGCGGCGAAAGCGTCGATAGCGCCTCTGAGTCGCTCGCCCACTCGTTTTGCGTGCTTCGTCGCTGTTTCCGTCTCGCGCAGGCGATTGCTCAGCTTACGATTCGTGGCTCGAAGCTCGTCTGTGTTGAACTGGATGACTTCTCGCCACAGGTTCCACAGTATGTCTAAGCTGCTCTCTGCGAGTCGGATACTCTCGAAGTCGCCCATGTGCGCGTTCTTGAACAGGATCATCGCGAAGAGACGGTCTGGGTCGAGTTCGGGTACTGCGTTGTCGACATCGAGCAGTCGGTGCTTGAAGACCTCGTACTCGTTGATTACGTTGTGGAGTAGTCGCATGTCAGCGACATGCTGTGCAGCGACCTTGACAAGTTCCTCCGAGATGCTGTGGCCTCGCTTATTGAGTTCATCCTTCATCAGGTCGCGTGCGTTCTTGTGCGTGATGAATGGAACTACAGGGATGACGAGCTCGAAAAACTTGGTCCGATTGGCGCGAGCGAGCTCAGCCCGTGCCTCATCGTTGTGAACCTCGCTGGCGTCTCGTCCGAGCTTCTCAAACACGCTGTCGCGGACGGCGTAAATGAAGCGGATTCGACGTGGACTCAGCTGCTTCGCGGCGTTGAGGATACCGTTCAGCGAACGTAGCGACTCGAAGATGTTCGGATCGTTGAATCGGTCCAGGTCCTCAATGATGACGATGTCGCGCTGTGGGTTCGTCTCAAAGAAGTAGATGATTTCATCGAGGTACTCATCGAAGTAGCTGGTTGAGCGCGCGGATAGTGAGATCGCGGCTGGGCCCGCGCTGACGCGTTCGATACCCACTTTTCCGCGCGCGACGGCGCGTAGCGTGAAGGCTGCCGCGCCCACCAGAACGGCAATCGCTGCGAACAGAAAGATCAGCGAGACGACGTGAGTCCGACCCGAGATCGTCAGCCCCAGCGTAGGTGTTGTCACGATGTCGAGCCCCGCCGCCAGCGCCAATGCAACCGCGAATGCTGCGACAATGGCAGCAATACGCAGCTCAGTTCTCCATTGAAACCGAGCGATGCGGTGGAACCGAGACTCGGGTGCGTCCGTGGGCCTCTGCTGGTAAAGGAGTTGCTTGACGATCTCCTTCTGGATTCTGTTGGTCGTGGAGTTCGCCGCAAGGTTTGCGTCGCCCGCAGTGCTCGATTCTGGCTGTACCCCCAGCGTCAGCAAGGACAGCTCGACGACCCGGCCGGCGAAGACTTGCGCTATCTGGCGCAGGATGCTGCTCTTGCCGGTACCGTATGTTCCCGCCAGCGCGATGTTGCGAATATCGGGCGCTGTGTCGAGGGTCGTCTTCAGCATTGTGAAGTAGACGCCGTGCAGATTGAAGGAGTACTGCGGCGCCAAGCTGCTCAACTTGGGGGCGCTCAGGTCGAGTTCGACTTCAACGCTCGCATTTCGAGAACGCCGGTTCCACCGCATTTGATATCCCCCAGTAGTTCAGTGCACTGAAACTGACCGCTCTGCCGTTCCATCGAGGAAGAACGCAGCTTCTCGCCCCTTGGCGTTGGTGACGCTTCGACCGAAACTACCGCAGCTGGTGGTCGGTAGATGCGTGTTCTGAGCCCTGATGCCACGCCGGCCCCACGTCGATGCCTGTTCGGTCTCATTCGCAGACGTGGATAGAGCGCCTCAGTCTGGAGTGTGCTCGCTGAACTGAGGCGCTGTGCGGTGACCAGATGAGGCTCTTCGCCGGTAGCATCTTCGACAGACTGGACTCGCCAGATCCAGTCGTTCTCTTCAACAAGTTCCAGAACCCAGCCGCAGAATCGCGCCAACGACTGTGGCCCCGCGTCGGAGATCCAGCGCGGCAAGCGGGCCAGCACTGCTAGGCGAGCGGCTTCTTGGGCTCGGGCTGATGTCGTGATCCTGCTCGCTCCTTTGCCTCACGGAGCTCACGATCCGACAGTGGGCGTACGAGTCGAGCCTATCGGCGCCGGGGCGCAGACCGGTAGCGAAGCTGCCGCAGATGCCAGTCGGCGTAGGCGTCGCGCCCTGCCAGAGAAATCGAGAGGATTGGCGCTCGTGGCGACGGTGTTATGTGACCGCCTGTCGCATCTTGTCAGGCAGGTCGCATGTGCGCCATACCTTGCTACCGTGTTGCTCCCATGGCGCCCGACGAGGCCACATCAGCCACAATCGACTCATGATCGCAACGACCCGCGCGGGGCTGCGCCGGATGCGGGCGCTCGATCCGCGCTCGCCCCATCGGGTGGCGAGTCCGCTCGAACTGCTGTTCGACCTCGTATTCGTGGTGGCGGTGTCGCAGGCATCCAGCACGCTGCATCACCTGATCAGCGAGGGAGAGGCCGCCCACGGGCTCCTCTCGTACGCGATGGTGTTCTTCGCCGTGTGGTGGGCGTGGATGAACTTCACCTGGTTCGCCTCCGCGTTCGACACCGACGACTGGCTCTACCGCGTCATGACCATCGCGCAGATGGGCGGTGTGCTCGTGCTCGCCGCGGGTGTGCAACAGGCGATGCTCCACGACGACTTCCTCATCGTGACCATCGGCTACGTCATCATGCGCCTGTCGATGGTCGCGCAGTGGCTGCGCGCCGCGATCTCGGATGCGGCATCCCGCCCCACCGCGCTCCGCTTCGCCATCGGGGTCACCGGTGTGCAGGTGCTCTGGGTCGCCCGCCTGGCCCTGCCCGAAGGGGCGCCCCAGCTCATCGGGTTCTTCGTGCTCATGGCCGTCGAGCTCGCCGTACCGGTGTGGGCGGAGCGCCACGGGCGCACGCAATGGCACCCGCACCACATCGCGGAACGCTACGGCCTGTTCACCCTCATCCTCCTCGGCGAGAGCCTGCTCGCGAGCGCCAACGCGATGATCGACGCGCTCAGCACGGGGGAGCACACGGCCCAGCTCATCGGCCTGGCCGCATCCGGCGTGATCATCACCGCATCCATCTGGTGGATCTACTTCGCCCGCGAACAGGCCGCCCGCCTGCGCAGCACCTCCGACGGCTTCGTCTTCGGCTACCTGCACTACTTCCTCTTCGCCGCCGTCGGCGCTGTCTCGTCCGGCGTCGAGGTCGAGATCGACCACGTCACCGGCGCCACCGAGATCTCGGGGTCCGCTGCCGGTCTCGCCCTCACCCTGCCGCTCGCGCTCTTCCTCCTCGCCACCTGGGCCGTGCTGCTGCGCGGAACCGTGCGGCGCACCGTGTGGTGGGTGATCTTCGTCGGCGTCGCGCTCGTCGCCGCATCCGGACTCCTGCCGGTCGGCGAGTACATCGTCGCCGCAGCGGTGATGATCGGCGTCGTCATCCTCCTGGAGATCGACGCCCCTCGACAAGCCGCTGCCCGGCCCCACTGATGCCGGGGGTGGGCATGGGCTGAGAGTCCGCAACCGCCCGTCATCAGCGCGGGCCGCGGCAGTAGGATGACCCGGAGAGAACGGAGCGCTCGTCATATGTGGGAATGGCTGATCCCTGTCGCGGTCGTCGTACTGATCGTCCTGGTCGTCGGAATCTATCTGTGGGCGACGTACAACTCGCTCGTCCAGCTCAACGTCCGCGTCGACGAAGCCTGGAGCGACATCACGGTGCAGCTCAAGCGCCGCGCCGACCTGCTCCCGAGCCTCATCGAGACCGTCAAGGGATACGCCGCCCACGAGAAGGCGGTCTTCGAGAACGTCACCCAGGCGCGCGCCGAGACCATCAACGCACAGGGTCCCGCCGAAGCGGGAATCGCCGAAGGCCACCTGCAGCAGGCGCTCAAGTCGCTCTTCGCCGTCGCCGAGGCCTACCCGCAGCTCCAGGCCAGCCAGAACTTCCTACACCTGCAGCAGTCCATCGTCGACACCGAAGACAAGATCCAGGCCTCGCGCCGGTTCTACAACGGGGGAGTGCGCGAACTGAACACCAAGATCAAGGTGTTCCCCAACAACCTCTTCGCCCGCAACCTCGGCTTCCACGAGCGCGAATTCTTCGAGGTCGTCGACGGCGCCGCCATCGCCGAACCTCCCCGCATCCAGTTCTGAGACTCAGCCCGGTTCGTCGCCCGCAAGGGCGACGGGTTCGGGCCGTGACTCGTGCCGCTCGGCACCCAGCACCCACGCGATCTCGTCCGTCGCATCGCCCCACCGCGACACGCTGATCGCCTCCAGCTGCTGCCACATCGCGGCATCCCGCAGCAGCCCGGCGATCCGCTCCACATCGCTCGGCAGTCGCGACGGCTCCCACCACGCCGACTGCACCCGCAGCACGGATGCGGCACGATCCGCCTTCAGGTCGATCCGCGCCGCCACGCGGTCGCCGATCACCAGCGGCAGGGAGTAGTAGCCGAACCGCCGCTGCGGTGCGGGTGTGTAGATCTCGATCCGGTACGAGAAGTCGAACAGCCGCTCCGCGCGATCGCGGAACCACACCACCGGATCGAACGGCGTGAGCAGCGCGGCCGCATCCATCGTGCGGGGGAGTGTCGCCTCGCGATGCACCCACGCCGGCGACGGGCGCCCCGCCCGCGTCCACCCCTCGACCTGCACCGGCTGCAGCTCACCCGTATCCACCAGCTCGCCGATCGCCTGCAGCGTCGCGCGCTGATCGCCCAGCCGCCAGTAGTCGTCGAGGTCACGCGCCGTCGCGACGCCGTACGCCCGCGCCGCACGACGCACCAGCTCGCGCACCGCATCGTCTTTCGGCGTCTCGACCCCGGCGACGGATGCGGGCAGCACCTGCTCCGCCAGCCCGTACACGCGCTCGAAGCCGCGCCGGCCCGCGATGGCCACCTCGCCGGTGAACCACAGCAGCTCGAGCGCGCTCTTCACGGCGCTCCAGTCCCACCACGGACCCCGCGGCGCGCGCGACGCGTCGTCTTCGATCTGGGCCGGACGCAGCGGACCCCGCGCCGCCAGCTCGCCGCGCACCCAATCGAGGGTGGCGGCGTCGATGCCGCGCCAGCCCTTGGTCTCGTGCCGTGCGCGATAGTGCTGCATCCGGAAGGCGAACAGCGGCCAGTCCGCCGCGTCGATGAAGGACGCCTGGTGCGCCCAGTACTCCACGAACGGCGCGCGTCGCTGGAACAGCAGCCGGTCGAGCTTCGCCGTGTCGTAGGGCCCGAGCCGCGAGAACAGCGGCATGTAGTGCGAGCGGGCGAACACATTGACCGAGTCGATCTGCAGCACCGACATCCGGCGGATCTCGCGCCGCAGGTGCACTCCCGTGACCTCGGCGGGCCGCGGCGCCCCCAGACCCTGCGCGCGCAGGGCGATACGTCGGGCTTCGGACCGGCTCAATCTGGCACGCACCGCGTCAGCGTAGCGTCAGCCTCCGACAACTAGACTGGCGTGATGACCGAGCCGGACGAGAAGCCTCGCGGATCGTTCTTCGATGCCCTGCGTCAGCGCACCGTCAGCTCCGACACCACGCACAGCGTGCCGCGCGGGGTTCGCGTGGCCGCCGCGTACTCGTGGCGCTTCCTGCTGATCGCCGCCGCCGTGGGCGTCGCGATCTGGATCATCATCCAGCTGAAGCTGCTGGTCATCCCGCTCCTCATCGCCATCCTCATCGCCGCCCTCGTGTGGCCGGCGTTCACGTGGATGCTGCGTCACCGCTGGCCGCGCTGGCTCGCGATCGTCGCCTCGGTGCTCGGAACCGTCGCCGTCGTGGGCGGGCTGCTGTGGCTTGCGATCTGGCAGATCACCCGCGAATGGGGCTCCGTACGCGACCGCACCGTCGGGGCGATCGAAGACCTCCGCACCTACCTCATCGACGGCCCGCTGCACCTCACCGCCGACCAGATCGACGGGATGCTGCGCCAGGGTCTCGGCATGCTCGAACAGCAGGCGTCGCTGCTCTGGTCTGGCGCGCTGGCCGTCGGCTCGACCGTCGGGCACGTCGCCACCGGTCTGCTGCTGACGGTTTTCATCCTGCTCTGTGTGCTCGCCGACGGCGGCGGCATCTGGAAGTGGGTCATCCGCCTGTTTCCCAAGGCCGCGCGTCCCGCGATCGACGGCGCCGGCAAGACCGGGTGGTTGACGGTCGTCACGTACGCCCGGACGCAGCTGCTCGTCGCCACGATCGACGCGATCGGCATCGGCCTGGGCGCCTTCCTGCTGGGAGTTCCCCTCGCCATCCCGGTCGGTGTGCTCGTCTTCCTCGGCGCCTTCGTCCCGTTCGTGGGTGCGGTCGTCACGGGTGCGCTCGCGGTCTTCCTCGCCCTCGTCTACAACGGACCGTGGATCGCCCTGTGGATGCTCGTCATCGTGCTGGGCGTGCAGCAGATCGAGGGGCATATCCTGCAGCCCATCCTCATGGGCACCGCCGTCAAGGTGCATCCGCTTGCCGTCGTGCTCGTGGTCGCCGGCGGCGCCATGATCGCCGGCATCCCCGGCGCCCTGTTCGCGGTGCCGCTGGCCGCCTTCGTCAACGTCTTCGTCCTCTACCTCTCCCGCCGCGCGTGGGAGACCGGTAGGCCACCCGAACCGGACGAACTCATCTGGAGCACTGTGCCCCGCGAACGAAGGAGAACCACCCGGTGACTCTTCCCACACTGGCCGACTTCGAGGATGCGGCCCGCACCCTCACCGGCCTGATCACCCGCACGCCCATGGACGAGTCGCAGGTGCTCAGCGAGATCGTGGGCGCCCCGGTGATCCTCAAGATGGAGAACCTCCAGCGCACCGGCTCGTTCAAGATCCGCGGCGCGATCTACCGGCTCTCCCGCCTCACCGAGGAAGAGCGCGCCCGCGGTGTCGTCGCCGCATCCGCCGGCAACCACGCGCAGGGCGTCGCGCTCGCGGCGCAGCGCCTCGGCATCCCCGCGACGATCTTCATGCCGCTCGGCGTTCCCGTGCCGAAGCTGCTTGCGACCCGCGGCTACGGCGCCGAGGTCATCCTCGAGGGCGACACCGTCGAGACCCCGCTGCGCCTGGCTGCGGAGTTCGCCGAGCGCACCGGCGCCGTGCTCATCCACCCGTTCGACCACCGCGACATCGTGATCGGGCAGGGCACGCTCGGGCTCGAGGTCTACGACGACCTTCCCACGGTCGACACCGTCGTGCTCGGCATCGGGGGAGGCGGTCTCACCGCGGGCGTCGCCGCCGCCATCAAGGCTCGCGCCTCCGCCGAGGGGCGCACCGTGCGCATCATCGGCGTGCAGGCGGCCAACTCGGCCGCGTACCCGTCATCCCTCGCCGCGGGTGTTCCGCTGGAGGTGGCCACGACGCCGACGATCGCCGACGGCATCGCTGTCGCCCGCCCCGGCGATGTGCCGTTCGAGATCATCCGCGAGCTCGTCGACGAGGTCGTCACAGTCGGTGAGGACGACATCGCCCGCGCCATTCTCATGCTGCTCGAGCGCGCGAAGCTCGTCGTGGAGCCCGCGGGCGCGGTGGGCGTCGCCGCCCTCATGACCGGCAAGATCACGGCCTGCGGGCCGCTCGTCACCGTGCTCTCCGGCGGCAACATCGATCCCCTGCTGCTGCAGCGCGTGATCTCGAACGGACTGAGCGCCGCCGGCCGCTACATGACGATGCGCATCCCGCTGCCCGATCGCCCCGGCCAGCTCGTGCAGGTGTCAGAGGTCATCGCGCGCGTCGGTGCGAACGTCACCGAGGTGCTGCACACCCGCCACGGGCAGGGGCTGCAGATCAGCCAGGTGATCCTGCAGGTGAGCGTCGAGACGCGGGGCGTCGAGCACCGCGCCGAAGTGATCGCGGCGCTGGAGGCCGCGGGGTTCGCGCCGGTCGTCGTCGCCGACTGACCGGCGCGTCCGCGCTCACTGACCCGTGTAGGTCTCGACCTTCACAACCTCGACCGCGATGTCGCGGCCGTTGGGGGCGGTGTACGACGTCTTCTCGCCTTCGCGCAGGCCCAGGATGGCAGCGCCCAGCGGCGACGCCTCGCTGTAGACATCGAGCTCGCTGCCCGCTGCGATCTCGCGGTTGCCCAGCAGGAACACCTCTTCGCCCCCGGCGACGATCGCGGTCACCACGGTGCCGGACTCGACCACACCGGTCGACTCGGGAGCCTCGCCCACCTTGGCGTTCTTCAGCATCGCCTGCAGCGTGCGGATGCGCGCCTCCTGCTTGCCCTGCTCGTCCTTCGCGGCGTGGTAACCGCCGTTCTCCTTGAGATCGCCCTCTTCGCGAGCAGCTTCGATCCGCTTCGCGATCTCCTCGCGACCGGTCGTGGACAGGTGCTCGAGCTCGGCGACCAGCCGGTCGTAGGCGTCCTGAGTGAGGAAGCTCACCGTTGCGTCAGAAGACACGGTCTCTCCTTCGTCGTGAGTCGCGGCGCAAGGCGCCGCAACTATGCCAAGACGCCCTGGCGGTTGCCAGGGCGTCGTCGATCAGTTTCCGTCAGCCTACGGCACCCAGCATCCGTTGACCAATCCCGTGGTCGCCTCAGCGGTGATGGGAATCTGCTCGACGAAGGCCCGCGTGTGCTCGGGGGAGGGCGGGTATTCGACGACCCGCCAGCCGACGACGCCGTGCTCCTCGTCCTGCGCCTCGAGCACGCACGCGACCGCCGTGTTCGGCGGCACGGTCACCTGGAACGACACGCTCGTCGTGTGCTCGTCGACCAGTTGGTAGCCCGTCGTGACCGCATCCACCGACGACGAGCTCGCCGAGAACGCGTACCATCCGGCGACGATCACCGCAGCGGCGATACCGACCGACGCGAACACGGCCCAGAAACGGCCGGAACGCGCACCGCGGGTGCGGCCGTAACGCTCGTCGAGCAGCTGTTGCGTCGTCATGGACCCTCGGATCGGGAATTAGGCTTGAGTCCAGGCTAAGCGCTCGCGCGCGGAACGGAGACATCCATGCACCTGGCCGTGTGGCTCGCCGAGGTGACCCCGACCCCGACGCCGACCGATGTCGACCCGCTGCTCGTGACGCCCGGGCCGTGGGGCTTCGCGGCCATCGCGCTCGTGGGTGTCGCGGTGATCCTCCTGGTGTGGGACATGCTGCGCCGCATCCGTCGCGGCCGCTACCGTTCGGAGATCCGTGAGCAGCTGGATGCCGAGGAGTTGGCGGCGAAGCAGGGCGACGCCGCCGAGCGCGACTCGGAGACCGACGACGAGGACATCGACCCGGCGCAGCGCTGACGCTCAGCCGTTGTAGGCGGGCGAGAGGCAGATGAGCAGGCTTGCCGTCCAGTGGCAGAGGAATGCCAGCACGGTGCAGACGTGGAAGATCTCGTGGAAGCCGAACCTACCGGGCCACGGGTTGGGGCGCTTGAGCGCGTAGACGACGGCGCCGCCGGTGTAGAGCAGCCCGCCGACGATGACGAGCACCATCATCGCGACGTTCGCGTCGAGCAGGTCGACGATGTACATGACCGCCGCCCAGCCGAGCAGGATGTACAGCGCGACGTACAGCCAACGCGGTGCGTGGATCCAGAACACCCGGAAGAGGATGCCGAGGATCGCTCCGCTCCAGACGAGGCTCAGCAGCAGCACCGACTTCTCGGGCGGGAGGGCCAGGACCGCGAGCGGCGTATAGGTGCCGGCGATCAGCAGCAGGATGTTGGCGTGGTCGATGCGCTTGAGGATGACCTTCGTGCGCGGCTTCCAGTCGAAGCGGTGATACAGCGCCGAGTTGCCGAACAGCAGCAGCGAAGTGGTCATGAATACGGCCGCCGACCACTTGGCGGCGGGGCCGTGCGCAAGCACGATCAGGACGATGCCGGCGGCGATCGCGACCGGGAAGGTGCCCGCGTGGATCCAGCCGCGCCAGGTGGGACGGATCTCGGTGTTCGCATCCTTCTCGGCGGCGTCGATCAGCGGCAGCGAGGGCACGTCGGGAACGCCGGGGGTCATGAGGCCAAGGTTAATCGGCGGGATATGCCGCGTCCCGCACGTAGCCATAGCGTTCGCTGAATGCGCGTGTCTCCTGTCCCGCGAGCGGTAGCGTAGGGGAGTGACCAGCGGTCGGGAGAGTGAGGGGCGTGGCCCCCTCTACCGTCTCTACAGCAACCGTCTGCGGCGGCAGATTCCTCCCGCATCCGTTCCTCGACACGTCGCGATGATGATCGACGGCAACCGGCGCTGGGCGCGTCAGCTGGGGTACGACTCCGCGGCGCACGGGCACCGCGCGGGGGCCGCGAAGATGCGCGAGTTCTTGCGCTGGTGCGACGAGCTCGGGGTGAAGGTCGTCTCGCTCTACCTGCTCTCGATCGACAACCTCACCAAGCGCGACTCGAAGGAGCTGGCCGATCTCATCGAGATCATCGCCGAGCTCGCCGACGAGCTGTCGCACGAGCGCGATTGGCGCGTGCAGCACGTGGGCCGCGCGGCTCCGCTGCCCCAGGAGCTCGCTCGCGTGCTGGCCGACGTGCAGGAACGCACGGCGGGCAACACCGGCATGCACGTCAACCTCGCCGTCGGCTACGGAGGCCGGGGCGAGATCGTGGATGCGGTGCGCAGCATCATCACGCAGTACGACCAGACGGGCGGCTCGCTGGAAGAGCTCGCCGAGAGCCTCACGCCCGAGCAGATCGGCGAGCACCTCTACACGGGCGGTCAGCCCGACCCCGACCTCGTCATCCGCACGTCGGGTGAGCAGCGCCTCAGCGACTTCCTGCTCTGGCAGTCCGCCCACAGCGAGTTCTACTTCGTGGAGGCTCTCGGCCCCGACCTCCGCGAGGTCGACCTGCTACGCGCCATCCGTGACTACGCGCGCCGCGACCGCCGCTTCGGCAAGTGAGCGCCGCGGTGTCGTTCACGAACTCTTAACGCGACACGCGCGGATTTCGGCCCCACGGATCCCGCGGAGGTCGTACGGTCATCACAACGGGCACGGCGCCCGTTCGAGTCGGCCCCAGGAAGCGACTCGCTACCCACCGGTCGACTCGAGAGACCCCGGGCCACGGGCCCGGAAGGGGAGTGGGTTGTGACCACACGAGCACCACACCAGCAGCAGCGGGCGATCGTCCAGCAGAGCGCAGATCAGGAAACTGACCTGCGCTCTTATGTTTTGGACACCTCGGTGCTTCTGAGCGATCCCCGAGCGTTCTTCCGCTTCGCGGAGCACTCGGTCGTGATCCCCGTCGTCGTCATCACCGAACTGGAGGCCAAGAGACACGATCCGGAGCTGGGTTACTTCGCGCGCCAGGCGCTGCGACACCTCGACGAGCTTCGTGTCGAGCACGGTCGCCTCGACTTCCCCGTCCCCGTCGGCGCCGGCGGATCGCTCCGCGTCGAACTGACGAACACCGACCCCTCGGTACTCCCGAGCGGGATGCGGCTCGGCGACAACGACACCCGTATCCTCGCCGTCGCCATGCACCTGCAACAGGAGGGCCACGACGTCACGGTCGTCTCCAAGGACCTCCCGATGCGCGTCAAGGCCGCCTCCCTCGGCATTGTCGCGGAGGAGTACCTGGCCGAGCAGGCCGCCGACTCGGGCTGGACCGGCATCGCCGACATCGATGTCTCGGGCGACGAGATGAGCGACTTGTACGAGAGCGACGTCGCCGTCAGCGACGACGTGCGGGGCCTTCCCATCAACACGGGTCTCATCGTCCACTCCGAGCGCGGCTCCGCCCTCGGCCGCGTCACGGGCGACGGAGAGTTCCGGCTCGTGCGCGGCGACCGCGACGTGTTCGGACTCCACGGCCGCTCGGCGGAGCAGCGCATCGCGATCGATCTGCTGTCGGACCCGGATGTGGGAATCGTCTCGCTCGGCGGGCGCGCCGGCACCGGTAAGTCGGCGCTCGCCCTGTGCGCGGCGCTGGAGGCGGTGCTGGAGCGCCAGCAGCAGCGGAAGATCATCGTGTTCCGCCCGTTGTTCGCCGTCGGCGGCCAGGAGCTCGGCTACCTGCCCGGCGATGCGCAGGAGAAGATGAACCCCTGGGGTCAGGCGGTCTTCGACACGCTCGGCTCTGTCGTCAGCTCGAACGTGCTGGAAGAGGTCGTCGCGCGCGGCATCCTCGAGGTGCTGCCGCTGACCCACATCCGAGGCCGCTCGCTGCACGATGCGTTCGTGATCGTGGACGAAGCGCAGTCGCTCGAGCGCAACGTGCTGCTGACCGTGCTCAGCCGTATCGGTCAGAACTCCCGCGTGGTGCTCACTCACGACGTCGCCCAGCGCGACAACCTGCGGGTGGGACGCCACGACGGCATCGCCTCGGTGATCGAGACCCTCAAGGGGCACTCGCTGTTCGGGCACGTCACCCTGACGCGGTCGGAGCGCTCCGCGATCGCGGCCCTGGTGACCGACCTGCTGGAGGCAGGGGAGCTTTCATGAGGTCGTATGAGAGCTTTCTCACCCGATCCTCCTTGTGCTCTCACGGCAGCCGCGGATGATGGAGAACACGGATGACGCGACACTGTCATTCACCGCTGGAATGAGTTCCCCCAGACTCTGACAGCGAAGAAAAACTGGAGAAGCAATCCGCCACCGATTCCCCCCGGTGAGGTGGCGGGCATCACGGGTTCGGGTCCCGTGATCTCTCTGTGGCCCCCGGCGTCCCCCAGCGCCGGGGGCCTTCTCCGTGTCCGGGCGCGCGAGACCACCGGCCGTCAGGCCGGTGCGGATGCGGGACGCTCACTCCCAGCGGTAGCCGGCGCCGCGCACCGTGACGATGCGCTCATGACCGAACTTGGCGCGCAGATAGCGCACGTAGACGTCGACCACATTGGAACCCGGGTCGAAGTCGAGTCCCCAGACCCGGCTCAGCAGCTGCTCCCGGCTGAGCACCTGACCGGGGTGGCGCAGGAACTGCTCGGCGAGGGCGAACTCCCGCGCCGACAGATCGATCTCGCGGCCCTCGACGCTCGCGCGCCGCGAGAGCACGTCGAGGATGACATCGCCGTGGACGATCGCGATGCTGCCGGTGGCGACGTTCTCCCGCAGGCGCGAGCGAACGCGGGCGAGGAGCTCGTCGAACTTGAACGGCTTCGGCACGTAGTCGTTCGCACCGGCGTTGAGGCCGTCGACCGTGTCGCGCGTGCTGCTGCGGGCGGTCAGCATGATGACCGGCAGGTGCGAGCCCTGGCCGCGCACGTGGCGGAGAACCTCGAAGCCGTCCATGCCCGGCAGGCCCACATCGAGCAGGAGAAGGTCGACCTCGCCCGAGAGTGCACGCTCCAGAGCGTCGTTACCGTCCTCGACCACCTCGGTGGCGAATCCCGCCGACTCCAGTCCGCGCTTCACGAAAGCTGAGATGCGGGATTCATCCTCCGCGATCAGGATCAAGGTCATGTGGTTGCCTCTCGCTGCAGAACGACGTCGCCGGCGCGCACAGGCGTCGGGACCAGAGTGGACGGATGGCCGCTGGTCGGCACACGCACCGTGAAGGTGGCGCCGCCGCCGGGAGTGTCGGTGACATCGACGGAGCCGCCGTGGGCCTGCGCGATCGCCTCGACGATGGCAAGACCCAGGCCCGAGCCCTCGACGGAGCGGTTCGCGTCGACGCGCGCGAACCGCTGGAAGATCCGGCGCCTGGCCGCCGGCGGGATTCCCGCACCGTGGTCCCGGACCCACAGCCGCGCCTCGCCGTCCACGACGTCGCTGCCGACTTCGATGGGGCTGTCGGCCGGCGTGTACTTCGCGGCGTTGTCGGCGAGCTGCAGCCAGGCCTGGGTGAGCCGGTCGGCGTCCGCCACCACCACGCCACGGGCGCTCCGGGCGAGGGAGAAGGGGTGGCCGGAGATGGCGGAGACGAGCTCGCCGACACGTTCGGTCAGCATCCCGAGGTCGACGGGACGCATTTCGAATTGATCGCCCTGTGCCGACGACAGCAGGTCGATGTCGTCGACGAGGCGCGTCATCCGGTCGAGCTCGGAGATCCCCATGTCGCGGATGCTGATGACGTCCTCGCGATCGTCGACGTTCATCATCTCGAGGTGCCCGCGCACGATCGTGATGGGCGTCTTCAGCTCGTGCCGGATGTCATCGAGCAGCTGTCGCTGACTGCTGACCGAGGCCTCGAGGCGGTCGAGCATCGAGTTCATGGTGCGCGAGAGGTCGGCGATCTCGTGGTCGCCCTCCTCGGGGACACGCGTGCCGAGATCGTCGAGGGTCACCGCATCCGCCGCCTCGCGCAACTGCCGCAGAGGCGAGAGCAGCCTGCCGGTGAAGAACCAGCTCGCGAAGCCGAGCGCGGCCATGACGACCACCGCGGCGATGACGTACGTCATGATCGACGCCTGGAACGGCGCCATCTCGGCTTCCATGTCGACGCCGCGCAGGTAGATGCCCGTCTCGCCGCCGATCTGCACCGGCAGTGCCACGTAGCGCACTTCGCCCTGGTCGGTGGAGACCGTGCCCAGCACGAGGTCGCTGCCGGTGACCGCGTTTGTCGCCGCGGCGACCACCGTGGGGTCCTCGATCGCGTGGAAGAGGTTGCCGGCTGAGGGGGACACAACGATCTCGCCGTCGAAGACCCCGACGACGCCTTCGGTCTGCGAGGGCAGGAAGCCGGTCACGGTGCGCGTGAGGTAGATGCCGGGGGTCGGGGCATCGCCCACGGGCCGCAGGGCCTGCACCTTCTCGATCAGACGATCGTCCACGTCGTCGACGAGACGCGCCCGCTGGATCCAGAAGGAGACCCCGCCCGCGACGATCAACCCGACGCACGCCACAAGGAGGATCGCCCCCAGAGTCTTCACGCGCGCCGAGAGCATTCTCGGCGTCTGCTTCACCTTCCGATTATGTCTCGTCGGGCGGTCTCGCGTGTAGCTCAGCCCGGGTGCGTCATCGAGAGCAGATCGAGCTTCTCGTCGAGCTGCGCCTCGGTGAGCTCGCCCCGCTGGACGTACCCGAGGGCGATGACGGCTTCGCGGACCGTGATGCCTTCGGCGACCGCGTGCTTGGCGATCTTGGCCGCGGCCTCGTAGCCGATGAGCTTGTTCAGCGGCGTGACGATCGAGGGCGACATGCCGGCGTACGCCGCCGCGCGCTCGCGGTTGACCTCGAGGCCGCGGATCGTCTTGTCGGCTAGCACGCGCACCGAGTTGGCGAGCAGACGGATCGACTCGAGCAGGGCCGTGCCCATGACGGGGATCGCGACGTTGAGCTCGAACGAACCGGACGCGCCCGCCCACGCGATCGTGGCGTCGTTGCCGATGACCCGGGCGCACACCATGAGCGTGGCCTCGGGAACGACCGGGTTGACCTTGCCGGGCATGATCGAGGAACCGGGCTGCAGGTCGGGGATGTGCAGCTCTCCGAGACCCGTGTTCGGGCCCGAGCCCATCCAGCGCAGGTCGTTGTTGATCTTGGTGAGCGACACCGCGATCGTGCGGAGGGCTCCGGATGCCTCCACGAGACCGTCGCGGTTCGCCTGTGCCTCGAAGTGGTCCTTGGCTTCGGTGATGGGCAGTTCGGTCTCGGCGACGATCAGCTCGATGACCTTCTGCGGGAACCCGAGCGGGGTGTTGATGCCGGTGCCGACCGCGGTCCCGCCCAGGGGAACCTCGGCGACGCGGGGGATCGTGGCCTGCACGCGCTCGATGCCGAGGCGGATCTGGCGGGCGTAGCCGCCGAACTCCTGGCCGAGCGTGACGGGCGTCGCATCCATGAGGTGCGTGCGGCCCGACTTGACCACGTCGCTCCAGGCCTCCGCCTTCTCCTCCAGAGACACGGCGAGGTGGTCGAGGGCCGGGATCAGGGCGTCGATGATCTCCTGCGTCACCGCGATGTGCACCGAGGTGGGGAACACGTCGTTCGACGACTGCGAAGCGTTGACGTGGTCGTTGGGGTGAACCGTCGAACCGAGGTCGCGCGTCGCGAGGGTGGCCAGCACCTCGTTCATGTTCATGTTCGACGACGTGCCGCTGCCGGTCTGATAGACGTCGATCGGGAACTGGTCGGCGTGCTGGCCGGCGATGATCTGATCGGCGGCACGGGCGATCGCGTCGGCGATCTGCGCGTCGAGGGTGCCGAGCTGCTTGTTCGCGAGGGCGGCGGCCTTCTTGATCCGCGCGAGCGCCACGATCTGAGCCGGCGCCAGTGCGTCGCCCGAGATCGGGAAGTTCTCCACGGCGCGCTGCGTCTGCGCGCTGTAGAGAGCGGATGCGGGAACGCGGACCTCGCCCATCGTGTCGTGCTCGATGCGGTATTCGGTCTCAGCCACGGGTGTCTCCTCTGACGGTGTGCGGGCGGTAGATGATCAGGCGGCGGATTCGGTCGCCGCACCGACGATGAAGTCGGGCTCGGCGACGCCCTTCGCGAGGCGGTAGTTCACGCCGACGATCGCGAGCGAGCCGTCGGCCACGGCGGCGCTGATGAGCTCCGACGAGTGCAGTAGCTCGGTCACGGTGTCGCGCAGGTGCTCGCGGCCGACGTGCTCGGCATCGACCGTGGCGGCGTTCGTGCCCTCGGCGACCTGCACACGGCGCACGGCCGGCACGATGGGCGCGACCTGACGCCAGATGCGCGGCGGGAGAGCGGGCGCATCGGGCGAGGTGCTGTCGATGGCGGCGCGAACGGCACCGCACTCGTCGTGGCCGAGCACGACGATGAGCGGCGTGCCGAGCACCTCGACCGCGTACTCGAGGCTGCCGACGACCGAGTCGGAGATGACCTGACCGGCGTTGCGCACGACGAACAGGTCGCCCAGACCCTCGTCGAAGATGATCTCGGCGGCCAGACGCGAGTCGGAGCAGCCGAACAGCGCAGCGCGCGGGCGCTGGCCGCCGGCGAGTTCGTGACGACGC
The DNA here is from genome assembly GCF_054782995.1 of Microbacterium neimengense. Lineage (NCBI taxonomy): Bacteria > Bacillati > Actinomycetota > Actinomycetes > Micrococcales > Microbacteriaceae > Microbacterium > Microbacterium neimengense. The sequence continues at coordinate 930,785 of NZ_BAAGRK010000015.1, read as the reverse complement.
TCGACATCCTGCCGCGGGTGGCGCGGCGTGCCGGCGACGAAACGGGCGTTGCCCTCGAGCATCTCGGCCCAGACCTGGGCGGGGGTGGGGTGGGTCTCGGTCACGGTGTCTCCTTGCGCAGCTGAAGGATGGTGTCGGTGACGGTTGTGGCCAGCTGCGCCGCGGTGTCGGGCTTGGCCGTGCCGTACACGAGGATCTGGTCGGGCCCTGCCGGGGTGGCGAGGGCGTAGGAGACGCCGCCGGCGGCGCGGGCGTCGGAGATCTCGTAGCGCTGCCACTCGATGCCGTCGATCGTCTCGGTGCCCGTCGGGGCGGCGCCGTTGAGGGTTCGAGCGACCCACCCGGCATCCGCGTCGAAGGCCTGAGCGATGTTGACGTAGCTCTCGGCGTCGGGCACGTAGACGATCGTGAAGGCGGGAACGCTGTTGCCCTCGAGCTGCGCCTGGTTGACGCGCCAGTTCTCCGGCACATCGGGTGCGATCACCGCGCGGCCGTAGGCCTCGGCGAAGCCGTCGGCGATCTCGGCCACGTTCACGGCGGGCGCTGGCGCCGGGTTGCCGCGCGGCACCGCGAAGACGATCACGATCACGACGCCGAGGGTCGCGAGCAGTGCAGCGATCAGGTTGCGGAACGTCTGGCTCGAGCGGTAGATGCGCGAGGACTCCGCCTTGCGGGCGGCGGTCTCGTCGGGGGTCTCGGGGCGGCCGAGCTCGGCGACGACGCGGGGACCGCGAGCCATCAGAGTTCGCCCTCGGCGCCGGAGCGCGCCGCATCCAGTCGACGCTTGGCGCCCAGCAGCCACTCCTCGCACCGGGCTGCGAGCGCCTCGCCGCGCTCCCACAGGGAGAGTGACTGCTCGAGCGTGGGGGAGCCCTGCTCGAGTTCGGCGACGACGCGCACGAGCTCGTCACGCGCCTGCTCGAACGACAACGACGCGATCTCGGGAGCGGTCTCCTCGGGCGCGGACATGGCTTCCATCCTAGGCGTCCGCCGTCGTCGCAGACGTCTCGGGCACCTCGCCGCCGGAGGTCGCGGCGAAGGAGCCGCGTGCGACGGTGACAGTCAGCTCGGTGCCCTCGGGGGCCTGCGCCGCATCCCGCACGATCACGCCGCCGTCGATGTGGGCGATCGCGTAGCCGCGGGCGAGCGTGGCCCCGGGAGAGAGCGCGCGCAGCGACGCCCGCAGTTCGGCCGTCTGGCGTGCCGCATGGGTGTGCGAGCGGTCGATCGTGTCGCGTCCGCGAGCCGCGAGCAGCTCGACCTCGTGGGCGCGCCGCTCGAGAAGCGCGTCGGGGTCTCGGAGCACCGGGCGCGAGCGCAGCTGCTCGAGCTGCGCGATGTCGTGCGCGACGCGCATGCTGAGTCGCGAGCCCAGCCGTGCGCGCAGCTGGCGCACGAGGGTGCGCTGCTCGCCCACATCCGGCACGACGCGCTTGGCGGCGTCCGTCGGCGTCGAGGCGCGGAGGTCGGCGACGTCGTCGAGCAGGGGGTGGTCGTTCTCGTGGCCGATCGCCGAGACGACGGGCGTGGTGGCTGCGGCAACCGCGCGCAGCAGCCGTTCGTCGCTGAAGCCCAGCAGGTGCTGCGGGTCGCCGCCGCCGCGGGCGATGATGATCACGTCGACGTCGGGGTCGGCATCCAACTTCTGTAGCGCGGCGATCGTCTCGGGCACGCAGCGATCGCCTTGAACCGCGGCGTACTCGGTGCGAAAGCTCACCTGCGGCCAGCGCAGCTCCGCGTTGCGGTGCACGTCTTTCTCCGCATCCGATCGCTCACCCGTGATGAGCCCGACGAGATGCGGCAGGAACGGGAGCGGACGCTTGCGCTCGGCCGAGAACAGCCCCTCGGTGCGCAGCTTCGCGCGCAGCTGCTCGATCGCGGCGAGCTGATCTCCGATGCCGGTGTGTCGCATCGCGGAGACCAGCACGCTGAAGTCGCCCGTGCGCACGAAGTAGTCGGACTTGACACTCGCGACGACCCGATCGCCCACCTTTAGATCGTCGGGCAGGCGCTGCAGCGTCGACGACCAGATGCGGAACGACACGCTGGCGTCGCCCGTGAGGTCTTTCAGTCGGCCGTAGACGTTGCCGCCGCGCACGTTCCACGACGTGATCTCGCCCTCGACCCACACCGAGCCCCAGGAGGAGACGAACGCCCGGATCGTCTCGTTGAACCGGGCGACGGATGTGGGCGCGTCGCGCGTGGCGTCGCGGGGATGGACGTCATCACCGTGCGGGGCCTGTGCCGCCGCATCCGGTGCGAACCTCGTCATGCATCCTCCGTCGCTCGGCCTCTGCCCAGCACGCGCCCGTAGAATCACGGGCGTGAGCTCACCCGCCGTGCACCTTCCCACCCCCCGGATGCCGGCGCGCAGCGGCCGGCTTCAGGATATCCCGGTCGTCGGACGCAAGAGGGTGCTGCTGGCAGCCCCCCGCGGATACTGCGCCGGGGTCGACCGTGCCGTCATCGCCGTCGAGAAGGCGCTCGAGCGCTACGGCGCACCCGTCTACGTGCGCAAGCAGATCGTGCACAACGTGCACGTCGTGACCGAGCTCGAGGCCAAGGGGGCGATCTTCGTCGAGGAGGTCGACGAGGTGCCGACCGGCGCGCACGTCGTCTTCAGCGCGCACGGCGTCTCGCCCGCCGTGGTCTCGGCCGCCGCCGACCGCGGCCTGCAGGCGATCGATGCGACCTGCCCCCTCGTGACGAAGGTGCATCGCGAGGCCGTGCGCTTCGCCCGCGATGACTTCGAGATCCTGCTCATCGGCCACCTCGGGCACGAAGAGGTCGAGGGGACCGCCGGTGAAGCGCCCGAGCACGTCACGATCGTGAACTCGCCCGCCGACGCCGACACCGTCGAGGTGCGCGACCCCGACAAGGTCGTCTGGCTTTCCCAGACCACGCTCTCGGTCGACGAGACCATGGAGACCGTGCGGCGCCTGCGCGAGCGGTTTCCGAACCTGCAGGATCCGCCCTCCGACGACATCTGCTACGCCACGCAGAACCGTCAGGTCGCGATCAAGAAGGTCGCGCGCGACGCGGACCTGGTGATCGTGGTCGGCTCCGCGAACTCGTCGAACAGCGTGCGCCTCGTCGAGGTGGCCCTCGAGCACGGCGCCAAGGCCGCCCACCGGGTCGACTACGCGGAAGAGGTTCGCCAGGAGTGGCTCGACGGTGTCGCCACGGTCGGTGTGACCAGCGGCGCCTCGGTGCCCGAGGTTCTCGTGCAGGAGGTGCTCGACGTGCTCGCCGGTGCCGGCTACGCCGACGTCGCCGAGGTGCGCACGGCCGAGGAGGACCTCATCTTCTCGCTTCCCAAGGAACTGCGTCGCGACGCATCCGGCGCCACCGACGCCCGCGCTCGCGGCGGACGGGGGCGCGCATGAGTGACGAGCGCCCCCGCCCCCAGTACGGCGAATACGCGACGCCCGAAGAGCAGCGTGCCCGCATCCGCCAGCCCGACGCGACATTCGACCTCGACGCGGGCAAGGCTCCGGATGCGGCGCCGCCCGCACCGGCCCCGACTCCTGCCGCGGGCCCCGTGGCGCGCAATCCCCGGGCCATGGACCGCGTCGCCACGATCGCGCTGCTCGCCCTCGGCCTGTTCGAAGTGCTGCGCTCGATCCCCGGTTTCGTCGACCCGAACGAGCTGCTCACCCAGCTGCTGACCCAGTTCGGCGTCGAGGGCGGGCTGTCGGATGCGGCCGGCGCCCGCGCCTGGGGAGCGGCCGCCGCCATCCTCCTCGCGGTCGGCTGGTTCGCGACGGCGGCCGTGTCGGTGTGGAATCTGCGCGCCGGGCGACTGAGCTTCTGGATCCCGCTCGTGGGCGGCGTGGTCTTCACGCTGCTCGCGAGCGTGCTCCTGGTCGTGCCGCTGATGTCCGATCCCGGCCTCATGCAGCAGCTCGGCAGCATCACGCCCGTCCCGACCCCGAGCGCCACATGACCGCGCGCGTCGTGGCGGTCTGCGCGGTGCACGCACTGATCCCGGATGCGGGCACGATCGGCGTCACCGCGATCGATAAGCGCCCGCTCGACGGCGCCGTGCGCGTCGGTCCCTACGGCGTGCGCGGCGACGTGCAGGCCAACCGCAAGCACCACGGCGGGCTCGAGCAGGCCGTCTACGCCTACGCGCAGGAGGACGCGGCGTTCTGGGAGAGCGAGCTGGGCCGCGAGCTGGCCCCCGGATGGTTCGGCGAGAACCTGCGCACCGAGGGCATCGACGTCAATGCGGTCGTGATCGGGGAGCGGTGGCGCATCGGCGACACGCTCGAGCTCGAGGTCACCCGCCACCGCAATCCCTGCCAGACCTTCGCCCGCCGGCTCGGCGGACCCGAGGCGCGCGGCTGGGTCAAGCGCTTCGCCGACGAGCGCAGGCTCGGCCCCTACTTCCGGGTGGTCAAGTCGGGCGCGATCTCCGCCGGCGATGAGATCGTGGTGCTCTCGCGCCCCGAAGGCGCCCCGGGGCTGCTCGACGGCGTCTGAGCGCGCCGCATCCTGAAACGCGGAATGCCCCGGCCGGAGCCGGGGCATTCGCGGTGATTGCGTCGGGTCAGGCGCCGAGCGACTTGCCGGCAGAGCCGAGCTGCTGCGTCGCCTCGACGACGCGGGCGGCCATGGCGGTCTCTGCGACCTTGCCCCAGGCGCGCGGGTCGTAGGCCTTCTTGTTGCCCACCTCGCCGTCGACCTTCAGGACGCCGTCGTAGTTCGAGAACATGAAGCCGGCGACCGAACGCGTGAACGCGTACTGGGTGTCGGTGTCGATGTTCATCTTCACGACGCCGTTCGCGACCGCGAGGGCGATCTCTTCGGGGGTCGAGCCGCTGCCGCCGTGGAACACGAGGTCGAGGGGCTTCGGGCCGGTGCCGAACTGTGCGGCGATGCCCTCCTGGATCTCACCGAGGAGTTCCGGACGCAGCTTCACGTTGCCGGGCTTGTACACGCCGTGCACGTTGCCGAAGGTCAGCGCCGCGATCCAGCGGCCGGCGTCGCCGAGACCGAGGGCCTCGACGGCCTTGGCCACATCCGCCGTGGTCGTGTAGAGCGCCTCGTTCGAGCCCTCGTGCTTCACGCCGTCCTCTTCGCCGCCGACGACGCCGATCTCGACCTCGAGGATCGCGTTGATCGCCTTGATGCGGGGCAGCAGCTCCTTGGCGATCGCGATGTTCTCGTCGAGGGGAACGGCCGAGCCATCCCACATGTGCGACTGGAAGAGCGGGTTGCGGCCTGCCTTGACCTCTTCTTCGGATGCGGCGATCAGCGGCAGTACGAAGTCCTCGAGGGCGGGCTTGGGGCAGTGGTCGGTGTGAAGAGCGACCGTGATCGGGTAGTTCTTGGCGACCTCGGTGGCGAACTTCGCGAAGGCGATCGCGCCGGTCGCGCGACCCTTGACCGTGTGGCCGGCGAAGTAGTCGGCGCCGCCGGTGGTGACCTGGATGATGCCGTCGGAACCGGCTTCCGTGAGGCCCTGCAGGATCGCGTTGATCGACTGCGAGCTCGCCGCGTTGATGGCCGGGTACGCGAAGCCGCCCGCCTTCGCGCGGTCGAGCATCTCGGCATACTGATCGGGTGTTGCGACGGGCATGTCCGCTCCTTGCTGTGTGCAGTGGTTACCCGTCACTCTATCGAAGGGGATGCGGGCGCCCGCGTGGTCGGGGCGCCAGGAATATCGCCGCGGGGGCGGTGGATTTCCTCCTGCTGAAAGAACGTCGAATTCTTCGCGTCTTCAGAGTCGAAAGTCGCGTCCGGTCTGCGGGATCCTGCTTAAGCTGGGCCGCATGGTGAGTCTTACCGCGGACATGAGCCCGCTGCATCCCGACCGGAACCTCGCGCTCGAGCTCGTGCGTGCGACGGAGGCGGCGGCCATCCGCTCCGTTCCCTTCATCGGGCGCGGCCAGAAGGAGATGGCCGACGGCGCGGCGGTCGACGCCATGCGCGCCTTCCTCACCACCGTCAACTTCGACGGCGTGATCGTGATCGGCGAGGGCGAGAAGGACAACGCGCCCATGCTCTTCAACGGCGAGCACGTCGGCACGGGGCGCGGCCCGCAGTGCGACATCGCGGTCGATCCGATCGACGGCACCTCGCTGACCGCGGCCGGCCGCAACAACGCGCTGTCGGTCATTGCGGTCGCCGACCACGGCGCCATGCTCGACGCATCCAGCGTCTTCTACATGGACAAGCTCGTCACCGGCCCCGCCGGCGTGGGCGTCGTCGACATCCGGCTCCCCATCGGCGAGAACATCCGTCTGCTGGCCAAGGCGCTCGGAAAGCCCGTCGACGAGATCGTCGTCTCGGTGCTGCACCGCCCCCGCCACGACCAGCTCATCGAGGAGATCCGCGAGGCCGGTGCCGGCACCCGACTCATGAGCGACGGCGACGTCGCCGGCGGCATCAACGCTGCCCGCCACAACGCCCGCACCGACATGTGCGTCGGGATCGGCGGAAGCCCCGAGGGCATCGTCACCGCCTGCGCGATCAAGGCGCTCGGCGGCCACATCCAGGGTCGTCTCGCGCCGCGCAACGACGAGGAGAAGCAGCGCGGCATCGACGCGGGGCTCAAGGTAGACGGCACCGTCTACGAGGCCGAGGATCTCGTCAAGGGCAAGAACACGATCTTCGTGGCCACAGGTGTGACCGACGGCCAGCTGGTCGCCGGCGTGCGCCGCGAGGGCGAGCACATCTACACCGAGAGCGTCGTGCTGCGCGGCGCCTCCGGCACCCTCCGCCGCATCTCGAGCGAGCACCTCACCTCGAAGTGGCTCTGACCGCCGAGGGCTGAGCCTGCGGCGCTGCCCCATTCGGGCTGCTGAGCCTTTCGGGCTTGTGAGCCTCCGGGCTGAGCGCTTCGGGCTGCTGAGCCTTTCGGGCTTGTGCCTCCGGGCTGAGCGCTTCGGGCCGATTCAGGTCGGCATGTCCCACTTGCTGCAGCGCATGTCCCATTTGCTGCAAGTTTGGGGTCCGAATGCTGCAGAAACTGGGACATGCTGGCCGGCGACGGGATGACATGTCGGCCGGCGACGGGATGACATGTCGGCCGGCGACAGGATGATGGGTCGATGACTGCTCGGAGGATGACCCCTCGGCTCCCGCTCCTCGGCGGTAGGGAGGTGTCGGTGTTTCCGCATGGGCGCAACCCGCGACCGCTCGCGTGGGGCGTGGTGGGGGCGTCCGTCGTCGTCGGTCTCATCGCCGCGGTCAGTGACGAGCTGAGCCGGCGCATTCTCTTCGGCGCCTTGGCGGTCATGCTGATGGTGATCGGGATCGCGCTGCTCGTCACGTTCCGGGGCGTCGTATCGCGGGCGCTGACCGTCGACGATCGACCGGGATGCCTGCGCTTCGTCCCCCTGCGGGCGGGATCGGTCCCGATGCTCTTCATCGCCGGGTCGCTGCTGCTTCCGGCTGGTGCGCAACTCTTCATCGATCTGACCGGACTGCCGATGCCGTGGGGGCCGCGCCTGACACGCAGCGGGCCCTACATCCTCGGCATCATCGGGATCGCCACGCTCGTGGTGCGGATCGTGCGACTGCGCGTCCCCGCGGGACTGACGCTCACGTCGCGCGGCGTGACGGGCATCCGCGGATGCGGCGCGCTCGACTGGTCATGGGAAGAACTGGCACAGGTGTCGGTCGTTGCGGCCCCCGCAGCCAAACTCTCGCTGCTACGCGCGGGCGGCGCGCCACTGATCACGGCCCCCTCCCTCAGCCTGGGTTCCGACCCGAACCTCGTGGCAGCGCTCGTGGAGTTCTACCGGCAGCATCCGGAACACCGCGACGCTCTCGATGCCGGAGGTGTCGAGGCGGTGCGTCGCGCGGAGCAGGCCCTGCGGCCCGACTGATCTCCGCCGCGGTGCGGCGGCATGTCCCAGTTTCGGCAACAACGGGGCCTGGGAACTGCAACAAGTGGGACATGCCCGGTGCAGGCGTGCGCAGCACCCCTTTGGTTCGGTTGTTCCGGGTTCGTGTCTCAGCTGTTCAGCCACATAGTTCTTATTCGAACCGGGTGAACAAGCGAACTGCTTGGGAGCCTGCTCACCTCCTTCGGCGCTTACGCCGGAGGAGGTTTTAGTTTCAAAAGTGGCTGCCCGGGGGAGAGCCTGACGAATGGCCGCGTTGGCCTCGTTGCGTTCACCTTCCAAGTCAAGCTTGTCTTCGACGTCGACCAGGAGCCGGTCGAAAAACGTCAGAATGAGGTCGCGGCGAGCGTTGTTGGGTGCTTCACGGTAGAACGTCCCCGGCTGTCGCAGGAGGTCAAGGAAGGCGGTCGCCTTCTCCGCCCCGTAGGTCAAGCGTTGCTCGGTGCGCTCCAGCTTCTCGGCGATCGCCCCCCGCTGCAGACGGGTAGTCTCCAGTCTCTTACTGACCACTGCGACGCTGGCATTGCCAGCTGCGACGAGGTCGACCAGGCGCTCTTCCTGTGCATCGAGCTTTGTGAGCTGTTCGCGCAGTCGGGCTTTTGCTGTGTGCTCCTCGGCCAGCAGTTTGTCGACGGTGCTGGCGATGAGCGTCTGGAGCGTGTCGGCGTCTTCTCCGGGTATGCGCTCTCCTGCCACCAAGCGGGCGACCTCCGCTTCTAGGTCCTCGATGCGGATGGCTCTCATGTCGCAGACGCCTCTTTGCTTACCGGTACATACGAAGTACTCGTAGCTGCCGCCATTCCCAGTGTGCTGCGTGTACACAAGGCGGCTGGTGCGGCCCGCCGCGTGGCATCTGTTGCAGTACAGAAGTCCGCGCAGGAAGTGAAAGTGCACGCGATCGCGGTCTCCTTTACGGTTGCGCTGGTCGAGTACATCCTGCACCGCCAGGAAAGTCTCCTTGCTGACAAGTGGTTGGTGGCGACCGCTGTGGAGTTTTCCTTTGTACCGTATGACGCCGGTGTAGTACGGGTCCCGGAGCATCTGCGCGAGCCGACTCTTGGACAGTGGTCCCGCGGGCCATTTCCGAGATGCTCTGGTCACGAGGCCGTGGTCTTCCAGCAGTGCGCAGAGCTGCGCGATGGAATGGCGGCCGGTGGCGTACTGTTCGAAAGCCCATGAGACGAGCGGTGCACGTTCTGGATCAACATCAATCGTGTTCACCAACGCGCCGCCGATGTCTTTACGGACATTCAGGTAGCCGATCTTCGCCCTACTGACGCTGCCGCCATGTGCCACTTTGTGTGCCATCTTCACTGCGATGTCTTCACCGCTCTGGCGTACCTGCACCTCGTTCATGATGTCGGTGATGGCTTCCATGGCGTCACCCATGTAGCCGTCACCGAACTGCTCCTTCGCGGAGACGAGACGGACACCCTTCTCTCCCAGATCGCGCTTGGTGATCGCGGCATCGGTGTAGTTCCTGAACACCCGAGAGCGCATATAGATGATGACGTGCGTGACATCCGGATGCTCGTCGACGAACTCAAGTAGTCGGCGGAACTCCGGGCGCTTCTTGATCGTTTGTGCTGAGTGTCCGGGCTCGACGAACTCAGCGATGATGCTCGCGCCGAGCTCGGCAGCCTTGCCTCTCGCCCACTCACGCTGGGTTGCGATGCTGTTGCCATCATCGTCAAGGTCCGCAGCCGTTTGCATCTGACGGGGCGTCGATACCCGTAGGTACAGCACAGCCCTCGCTGGCCTCGTGTGGCTCTCGCCGGCCGATGCGTGGCTCGTTCCTCGGTGTTCCAGGTGTTCGAGGCCGTCGATGGGGGTGATGTTTGTTGGTGTCGCGGGTGGCGCCGCGATGGTTTGGTCGTGCATAAGAAGACCCTCCTCTCTCCGCCAGAAGGCGGACTTCGCTCCTTGATTTACGCTCACTTCGTCTGAGAAGTCGAGATGATTGATGACGTGCAATTCACATCGCTGATCTGGGGAAAAGTGAAGTATGACTTCACTCCTTCGGGTCGATGTGTGTGCGTGGGGCCAGGCGGCTGGCTGCGCGTCTGGCCCCACGGGTGACGGTCAGTGTTGCTTCCTCCGGTCGGTAGCGGTGATGAGCGTGATCTGACTGTCGATGAGCAGCGTCATGAACAGCCGGAAGTCGCTCCGCCGCCTGGCCAGGTACTCTTCGCGGGCGACGAAGAGGTCTGGGACTCCGGTTTCCGACATGAATGACACGGCACTGGTGAAGGCGGGCCGGTACCCCTCGTGGTCGCCGTACTCGATGTACTCGGCGACGATGATCACACCCTTGGCTCTGGCGGCTTTGGCGATGAACTCTCGTTGCCGATCGATCGAGTACGTGCCGACGCGTCTGGGTGCGCGGTCGTCTCCCTCTTTGCGTGCCCTCAGGTAGGCGACCCCTGTCCGGTAGGTCTCTCCGAGGTAGTGCTCTTCGTAGATTGACTTGATGTGCATGGTGCGCCTCCTTTCGGTTGAAGCTCCGAGCCCGGTCCTGTCCGTCACAGGAACGTCCCCGGTCTGTTTGGTTGTAGTTCTCCACCCGTTAGGGCGAAGCCTTGGCGTCGGCCGATTGCGTGTGGTCGACGGGCATGAGTGGGCTACTTGTGGAAGACGTGCCACCAGCCGTCGAGGTGGACGATGTCGTAGGTCTCGACGATTCGTTGGTCGATCACGTCGTGGTTCCAGGTGAGGTGGTCTTCGGGAAGCCCTTGTTCGTCCATGAACTTGCGGAGCGCCTGGAGCCAGCCGAGGCCGTCGAGGACGTCGTGTCGAAGCTGGTCGAAGCGCTCCCAGGTGGCGGCGTATGTGTCGTAAAAGCTGTCCTCGATGGTCGCTGCGGCGACGTTGGTGTCGGGCAGCAGCAGGTAGGCGGCGAACGCGGCGCCGTTCTCCTTGACCAGCGACAGGATGCGAAGCGCGTCATCAGGGTCCTTGAGTAGTGCGAGGGAGCGTTCGACGGACGTTTGTGCTTCGGGACCGAACGGCGGCTCCCTGCTCGGCGGTTGGGCTTCGCCGCGGTCGGCTGGGGGTGGTGTTTCTGGGGTCATGGTTCCTCCTTTCGTTGTTCAGGTGATGACGGTTCTCCGCGCAGGGTTGCCGGAAGTTCTTCGGGGGTGATGCACGTGAAGATCCGGTCAGGGAGATTTGGGTCGGCGTGGATGGCGGCCTCCAGCCGCGCTACGCGCCGTTGTGTGGGCACGATCCAGACCACCCGGGGGAACACGCCGTGTTCGGCCTGTGCGGCGTGTGTGCCGCGGTAGGTGGCGTACATGCGGCTCTTGGTGAGGAGGACGGGCAGGCTCTCGGTTCCTCGGTCTACTTCGATGTACCAGTGGTCGTCGTACTCCTCGCTGGAGAGCTGGGCGTAGAGGTCGGGTTTGAGGACGACGGGTACACCGTGTGGCCCCAGGAAGCGGCGCCAGGCAGCCGTTTCGACTTCGAGCTTGGCGAGGGCGGGTCCGCCGCTATCTGCGAGCTCCTGCAGTGCCACGACGGTGTCGGTCACCGCGAGAGTGTGCTCCAGGAACACGATCGATGGTTCGCGGACGTGGCGTTTGGGCGCGCCGGCTGGTCTGGTGAGTCGTTCTCCGGCGACGTCGAGGTGCCAGATGAATCCAGCGGAGCCACGGCGCACACCTCCGACGCGGCGTTCCAGCCGGCTGACGAGGCGTCGCTCGAGGAGTCGTTCCATGGCGCGCAGGCAGGCTCGGGTGGCGGCTCCGGTGGTGGCGTGCTGGGTGAAGCAGAGGCGCCGGAGGTGCGTGGTGCTGGCGAACTTCTGGGCGGAGAGGAATTTCAGGATGCGCCAGTCGCGGCTGCTGAGGGTGCGTGCGATGCGGTCGAGCTCGCTGGGGCTGATGTTCTTCATTGGCGGCCTCCTTGGTGGCTGGTGGATCCCGCCAGGGGCGGGACAGTCGGCAGCGAGGAAGGGCGAAGCTGCGCCAGATTCCGCGGAAGAGGAACGCTCGTCGGCAACGCGACCCGACAGGCGACCGGACATCTCGCTTCCGCTTCGCGTCGTCTCATTTCGCCCTCCGTTTCGTTCGTCCGACGGGTTCGTCGTCGAGATCTGTGTCGGTGAGGTGCGCCGCATGGGTGTGGAGAGGCTCGTCGGCAGTGGGCTCGGGTGCGCCGTAGCGGAGCTGGCTTTCGGTGATGACGGCGTCGGGATCGGAGATCGCAGCGGGCGGCGGGAGTACCCGTGCGGAGAGCCAGCCGGTCCGCCGCCCGTCGTTCTGGAGGCTGGTGTAGATCTCGTAGGGAGGCAGGCGACTGAAGTCTTCGGTGTCGAGGCCGGTGATGCGGGCGGCGGTCTTTGCTTCGTCGTCCTCGAGACCGAAGATGATCTTGTTGCGGGCGTTGGCGTCGATGGCGCGCAGCAGCTTGTCGGGCATCTGGGCTCGGTGCTGGTGTGCGAGGTGCCAGGCGGCGCCGAGGGAGCGGGACTGTTCGAGGGCTTCGGCGAGGTCTCCGAGGTGGAGGAAATTCTGGGCTTCGTCGATGTAGATGCTGATCGGGCGGCGCTTCGCGGCTGGCAGGGATGCTCGGCTGAGGATCTGCTGCCAGAGCTGGGCGACGACGAGCGAGCCCAGCAGCGATGCAGTCTGGGTTCCGAGGAGGCCCTTGTTGAGACTGACGACGAGCACCCGCGGCGCGGTGAAGAGGTCCTCGATCCGAAAGGCCGGCGCGCTCTGTTCGAGCACCGCACGCACGCCGGGACGAAGTAGAAACTGGCGCAGGCGGGTCATGACGGGGCCGACGGCGGCCGCCTGCTGCCCGGCGGACTTTGCGTCGTACTGGGCCCAGAAGTTGAGGAGCTCCGGGTCCGCGATCTTTGCCAGCACTCTCTTCCGGTACGGCGAATCTGTCAACAGACGGGGCAGCCTCGCGAGCGATGCATCCGGTGCGTAGGTCAGGGTGAGAAACGACGCGTGGAGGGTGTCGGCGGTGAGCGGGCCGAAGGCGTTCGGGAAGAGCCCACGGAACAGATCGAGCATCGTTTCTGCCACGAGTGACCGGCGGTCCTCATCGCCGTGGCCGTCGAAGCCGGCGAACGGGTTGATGCCGGCGGGGCGGTCGATCGAGGGGTCGATGAGCGCCACGTGTCCAAGTCGCTTCTCTGGGATCAGACTGAGTGTGTCCATTGCCAGATCCCGCTTCGGGTCGATGACGACGACAGATCTGCCGGCGCGAATGTCCTCGGCGATCAGGTGGAGTAGCAGCGTGCTCTTCCCCGCTCCCGTCGGCCCGTAGACGTGCGTGTGGCGCAGTGCGTCGTTGATGCCGATGCCGATCGAGCGGTTCGATCCCGGCGCCGTCGATGCGGCGAAGATGCGCTCGCGCGGCGACTGGTAGGTCTCGGGCGGCGCGAGCCGGATGGGGTGCGGCGACGGCAGGCCCGGGAGGTCTTGATCGGTGACTGGCCAGCCGAGCAGCGGCAGCAGTTCGGTGGCAGTGAGCCGCAGGGGCTGACGTAGCGGGACGCGTCCTTCGTCGAGTCGGGCCGGGTTCTTGCTGGTGATGGAGATCGTCGTGCCCGCGCTCTGCAGGGTGCGGATGGCGGCGAGTAGTTCGTGGATGAGCAGGCGGCGCCGGACCGGTGACGGCGAGGAGACGCCTATCCGGATGACCGCCCGGAATCGATACTCGGACAGCTTGTCTTGAAGCCGCGCTCGGGTTGTGCTGGATGCTGCCCGGGCGCCGCCGAGGAGCAGCGACGTCATGGGTGTGGTCGGGTCCGGCGCCGCAGCCGGCAGCATTTCCGGAGCGAGCGCCCGTCCCGTCACGATCTGAAGCACGAGCACATCGCCCTCGTCTTTCGCCCCTGACAGCGCTGCGAGGATGGCCCGCAGGGTCTCGAAACCGCTCAGGAGCGTCAGGTTGAGGTTGCGTTGACGGATCTGGATGCGACCGGCTCGTTCGACCTCGGTGCGCTCTGCTTCTGGCTTAGTGAGAACCGCGCCGGGTACAAGCCGGCGAAGCTGCGAGCTGGCGCTACTGAGATCGGCGCTCGAGCCGCCGAGGAAGTAGCGCACTCTTCCGGCCTCCGTCCGAACCTCCCAGACCAGCGCTCCACGCGCGCCGTCTGCGGCCATCGCTCGAAGGAAGCCGAGGGCGTGGATCTCGTCGATCGGGGGCTGCCAGTGGATCTCGCGCCACGTGGTCATTCGCTCTCCTCCTTGGGATCGGAGGGCGGGACGGGCTCAGGCTTCGTGGCCTCGGCCTCGCGGCGGGCTCGCTCCTGCATGGCAGCGTGCTCGAGGAGGGCGCGGGCGAGTTTTTCGTAGTCGGGCTTCTCGCGACGCTCCGCACGGACGCGGATCTGGTACTCGCGGCGCGGACGACCAGGACGACGGCTCATCGCTGGCCTCCTACCGCAGCCAGCGGCTGCGACGCCACCGCACGATGATGACGGCGAGCCAGACGATCACGACGGCCGCGATCCCGGCGACGAGCCAGACCCAGATCTGCTGAATCAGCCAGACGGCCGTCCAGATCATGAGCGCGGTGAACAGGAGCAGGGCGCTGGCGCCGACGATGCGGCGCAGGAGCGACTTCTCGGACACGGTGCTTCTCCTTGAACAGTGGAACGTGGGTCGGGCGCTCAGGCATCGGCGGACTCCGTTCGCGGGTCGAATTCGAGCGGTGGCAGGAGGTCGCTCGGCACTGGGTAGCCCGGGATGCGGATGTCGCTCTCCACCTGGTTGCCCCAGATGTCCCAGCCGGGGAACGGGCGCCGAGCGAAGAGCTCGAGGTAGGGGCCGGGGCTCATGCGCATCACCATCTGGTGCACTTCTTCGGGCTTGTGCGAGTGACTTTGGCGAGGCAGCATTGCGAAGCTGCGCTGGCCCTTGAACCGGACGGGCAGCTTCCCCTTCACGCCCAGCAGCAGGGTCTCGTGCGCGTGGCGAAAATACTGGCCGAGCCCCATCTGGTCCTTGCCCCAAACGAACTCGTCGACGAAGCGGAAGCCCCAGCCGCGCATGATGTCTTCGGCGACGTGGCGCGTGGCCGGATAGCACCACAAGTAGAGGTGCGCGTTATCGTCCGCGAGGTCGCCGATGGGCATTGCCGCGATGGCGTCGAGCGTCATGAGCGGGTACTTGTTTGCGGCGCCGTACTTCCCTGACTGGCCTGTGGGCCAGGGCGGGTCCACGATGATCGCTTGGTACCTCTTGCGCGGCAGGCTGGTCGGCGGGTTGTGGTCCGCCGCGGTGTTGGTGGTGTTGGTCATTGAGTCCTCCTTTCGGCAGCCGTTTCTTATGCGGGCACGACGAACGTCAATCCATGGCGAAGACGTCATGGCGCGAACGGAGCCCGGGACTGCTGCCCTGAGTTATGACGGACGCGGGACGGGACGTAAACCGTCCGATCGTGCAAGTTCGGGGTCGTTAAGTGCGGTTGAAGAAATCAACGTGGGGGCTAGAGCCGTGGGCTCATCGCCCCCACGTTGACGTCCTCCCAACAGTGGCTGCGGGGATGTGCGTTGTGGCGGTGACTGGGAGGCGGGGTGCTTCGCGGTTCTTCCTTCGATGGCGAGGATGAACCTGCGTGGCGCGTCGCGGTCTGGCTACTTGGGAAGGTCGCCGCGTGCGATGTATACAGCGCGGGCGATCTTGCGCTTCGTGTCGTCAGCGGCGATGGACTCGTCCGCCAGCGCGGAGGCGAGCGAGAAGATCGTGGCGCGCAGCTGGCGCTGACGCCGATCGAGCTCACGCTCCATCCGCGCTCGACGAGCCGCGCGGGCTCGCCGCACCTGCTCCACTACCGCCCGCATGACCAGAGCCGCAAGGACGCACATCAGCCCAAAGGCGATGCCCATGCCGAAAAGGTCGAACACCCGGGTGAAGTCCATCACAGATCCCTTCGCTCAGTACTGCTGCGAGCGGCGCGAGGCGCCCTGCACGTAGCCCATGAGCAGCGGCGCGACCAGCGGAGCGGCTTCGGGGACGTCGTGCAGCTGCGCCTGCGTCATGCGGTAAAGCGAGATGGCGTTGTTCACGCCGAGCGCCACGTGGACCATCGCGATGTGTTCGGTGACCGCCGCGATTTCGCTTCGCGCGGCGAGCTCGTCGAGTTCACGCTTCGTCTGACGCGCCGTCGCCCCAGTGAGTTTGTGGCCGGTCTGCGTGATGTGGGGGCTACCGCCGAAGGGCACGAGATCCGACATTGGTTGGAACCTTTCGTCTGTTGGTTTCTGCGGCTGGTTCAGCCGCAGAAACGACGGTAGGTCCGCAGAAATCACCGGACGGAAAGTAGGAATAAAGTCGGAACAAGACGCCTGGCTACTTTGGGGAGTAACCGATGACGCAACAACAACCGACCGCAGCAGATCTCTTCTTCGATCTCGCGTTGTTGCGCAAGAACGAAGGCTTCGTCGCCCACCGGCTCGACCGCGTCGACACCGTCGCCGAACTCCTCCAAAGCGACACCACCGACGCGTTCGACAGGCTCCGACACCGCTTCATCTCAGCGATCCACGCGCTCCCGTCTGCTGATGCGGAGCTGCTGCTCGACATCTTCGCGCTCAGCCCAGAGACCGAGGGAATCCCGCGGCTGCAAGAGCGCCGTCGAATCTACGGCGCACGAATTGGGCGACGCATCGACACCGTCGCCGATCGGGAGCCAGCCGCCCTGAACCAGCTCGCCTCGCGGCTTATCCGTGGCACCTACCCGCAGTCGCCGCTACGACTCGATGTGCCAGAAATGCACAACGGGATCATCTACGAGACCATCAGCACCCGCATCGTCATCGAGAACCGAATCTGGACGAAGACCTACGAGCACTACCGCTTCGTCCTCACGATCGACGAACTGGACTGGGTCAACATCGTGCGGTCCTACGACGGCACCGTCTTCCCCGACCCAGGCGGTGCGTTCAAGGTCAACACGCGTCCGATTAACGGCGCCGGATGGAACGACTACTTCTGGCACCTCAACGCCGCCCGCACCGCAACAGAGCCCATGCGACGAGGCGAAACCTACGACCTCCGGTTCGCCATCCGCCCACCGGCGAGCAACACGAACGATTCGCTCACTCTGGCAAGCAGGGCCTTTCACGAGCGTGCACTGCTGGCCATCATCGAAGTACAGTTCATCGGCGAGATCCCGGACTCCATCTGGAAGTACTCACAGCTCAGTCCCTTCGCCCGCCCCACCGAAGCGAACGAGTACAACAGCGCTACCGCAGACCAAAACGGCATCGTGACCCTCCGCGCACGCGATCTACACGGCGGGCTGTTCAGCGGCATTGCCTGGACGTGGGATCAGGGCTAAGAGGCATCTGGTTCGTTGGCGTGGCGCACCGCTACGTTGAGCGATGCGCAGCGTGATCGTGGGGGAGTCGACCACGACTCTGTGCCGAGTCAGCTCGCAGTGAACGTCAGGCGCGGAACGTCGGGCAATAGATCGCCAAGGCGGACGTCCAGCACCTGGCAAAGAGTCAGCACAGTCGCGAGACGTGGGTTCGTTGCAGCACCGCCGCGCGTCACGGCTCCGCGCTCGTACTGCTGGTAGGCGTAGAGCGAGATACTGGCGCGCTCTGCCATCTGCTCCTGCGTGAGCCCCTTCGCGTCGCGCGCTCGGCGCAGGTTCATCCCGAGTTCCCGAGCAAACTGCGCCCATTCTGGGGACGCGGCTGGGCTCGGGTTCACCGCTTCAGCCTGAAACCAAGAAGAGTTGGTGAGAACCAATAGAAATTGGTAAAGTCCGGAACTAGGCTGCCCCGACGCTCCCGAGGCGGCTCGCCGCACGCCCGGCTCACCGTTTACCGCCCTTGGGGGAACTTACAATGACCCGACCCTGGCGCCGCCTCCGGCGCACTTCATCCGTCGCCGCCGTGGCACTGACTGTCGCCGCACTCGCGATAATGCCCCAAGCGGCCAGCGCCGCCGACGACGTGCCTGAGGTGATCGTGAGCAACGTCGCCGTCAACACGGCCACTCCCGAGTCGGCGACCCTCACCTTCGACTACGCACCCAACGACAGCGCTGAGCTCCGTGAGCCGCCCTACAGGTTGCGCGTCTACATCTCCCCGTCGAACGTGAACTACTGGGAGACCGACACCATCGACTACTTCACCATCTCGTCGGCCGGCTCCTACAGCAAGACGTTCCCCCTCGCCCCCGGCAGCTACAACGCGTCGGTCGGGGCCTACCCGATCCTGAACTGCATCGACTGTGGTGGGCCGGAACCGACCGTGATCACCACGGTGCCGTTCACGGTCACAGCCGTCACGCCGACCCCCGAGCCCACGCCGACCACGCCCACACCCGAGCCGACGCCGGAGCCCACAACGCCGGCGCCTCAGCCTTCGGAGACGTCCGCGCCTGTTATGCCAGCAGCCTCGCTCTCCGCGACCAGCGTTCTTGCTGGAAGTGGCGTGACGGTCACGGCAACCGGGCTGGCGATCAACGAGCCCGTCCAGATCTGGATCCACAGCACGCCGATCCATCTCTGGGCTGGCACGGCCGATGCATCCGGAGCCCTGACGCAGGCCATCACCATCCCCGCAGACATCCCGCCAGGTGCCCACCAGATCGAGGTCCGCGGTGCTACGAGCGGTTCGCTCTGGCTGAACCTCACAGTCCGTGGCGCTGAACTTGCCGCGACAGGCGTAGACGGAAGTGCTGGCGCGGGCGTCGGTATCGGTGCGGCCACGCTACTGCTCGGCGGCGCGGCCGTCCTGCTTCTCGCGAAGCACCGCCGTCGAGAAGCTGCCTAAATACACACCCGGCAAATAGGGTGTCATATCGACCCGGCAAATAGGGCGTCCGCATCGCGGGCGCCCTATTTGCTTGCGCGTGCATGAAGGAGTGCGGATCGCATTTCGCGCAAGCGGCGGGAATCCATTGGTTTGGTGTGTCATACTCCCTTGCTATGGCTAAGCAGCAGATCACCCGACTTATTGACGACCTCGACGGCGAAGTTCTCGAAGCCGGCAAGACCATCCACTTCTCTCTCGAAGGTCGCGCCTACGAAATCGACCTCTCCGACGAGAACGTCGAGAAGCTCCGCGAGGCATTCGCGCCGTTCATTAAGGCGGGACGCTCCATTGGAAGCGCTTCCCGCAGCACGTCAACGCGCGGACGCGCCACAAAGAAGGACAGTCGTGACCTCGGGGCAGTGCGCGAGTGGGCTGCAGTCAACGGCTACGAGGTGAGCGCTCGTGGGCGGGTACCTGCTGCCGTCCTTGCAGCCTACGACACGGCGCACTGACTCGCACCACACCTCAACTGCGTCATGCCGGGCAGCGCGTCTTCAGAGCGGTTCGCTCCGAGCCTGAGATGCCTTGGCGCAAGAAGGTGAGGTATTGACTAACTAGGCAGCTGTGTGTATAACAAACGCATAGCATGTCACGGAGCTACAATATTGAACACTACTTTCGCCTGACTGAAACTACGCCCGACAACGTAGGCGATCTGTCGACTGGAACCGAAGCGCTTGAGAGCCTTGACAAGGGTTACACTCAGGCTCTCCAGGTGCAGTTTGACGACGAGATTCGAATCCACGGTCCGCCAGCTTTTCAGATTCGAATTAGAGGTGCCGCGGTTCTGGCGGCAGTTCGCCCAAGGCTGGAAGTTTTTGGGTTACTTCCTCTTAATGCTGCCTTTGATCGCATTTCATCAGAAATCGTTGACGCCCCCGGTGATACTTACAGCATTCTGGGAAGAGAGGTCGAGTATGTCGAAACGAGGTTTCGCGACCAGGGCTACTGAGCAAATTCTTCGGCGCGCTTCGTAGAGCACTCCGCGATGGACGCGATCCCCTTCTACGCGCAGGCCGAGTACTACTCGCACCGGGACATTGAACGTTTCACCTTTCGTCACCCAGAAGCGCCGACCGTCGTAGACGGGAACATGCTGCTGCTCGGCACCGCGGGCACTGGCAAGAGCATGGTGATGAGGCAGCTCGTTGCGGAGTACGAGAACTCTGACCGAATTTACCCGTTATACATTCATGCCGAAGAGTGGCTGTCTGAGACACTTGCTGAACACGCGCGTCGCAACGAGTATGAGACTTCACGCTTCGACGGGATTAGGATAAAGTGCGTCATTCTGTTTGCTCTCGCGATTATAGAGCGGCTGATCTCACTTGACCAGTGCCGTGTTGCGGCGGCTGCCTCGGAATGGTTCCCTGAGCGTCCGGATGACGACAGTGAACTAACTCTGAGAGAGTGGCTTAACGATACGTGGATAGACGTCAAGTCGCTACCTTCGCAGTCGAAGAAGTGGCGGGAAGAGTACGCTAGCTTCACTAGCCTGCCCGACGTACTGAACTACATAGGTCGTCAGACTCTCCGTATTCTCGGGCGCAGACTTGCACTTTTTGTTGACCAACTTGATCGAGTTGGACCGGCGTATTTCGAGGTACTGGGTTCTGCCTTTGTGCGGTCAACGTCGTACACAATTTGTCTTGCGAGTCGCCCCAGCGTCTGTGCGCCCGAAGCCACAACCTTTGATGCTCGCGTGGGGAATAACCGTCAAGTTTGGCTAGGCGCAGGATGGGACAATGATGACTGGTCGCGTTTCCTAGTTGACGCGGCGACTTCTCTGTTTGACAACGAGACAATTAGCGTCCTGCGGCGGCATCGTCGAGAACTCGCGGCACTAGTAGGCCCGTCCACGCGTCAGTTCATGGAGATTGCACGCCGTCTGAAAGATCTGCTGAGGGGCACGCTCGACCAAGAAACTGCTCTGGATAAGGCTGTTCGGACGGAGACCGCGGACTATCAGGGACGATTAGCGTCCTGCCTCGTCGGCGTCGACACGTTCTCCGGATTGGTCCAGGAGCTAAATACGCGCCTTGTGAAGGACGACAATGATGTTACGGCGCGTCTCACTCGAATCGACATAAGCGCGTCTGATGGGTTGATCTTGAGTGACGAAACGATCGCACGAATTCGCGTGCTGGTCCGTGAGGGATTCCTCGTGCCTCACGACGCGGCTCGGTACGGCGTCGACAACGTCGGGAACGAGTATCATGTAATTCCTCAGGGCGTTTGCTCTCCTGCCGAGGACTGGGCGCTCGTCGTTTCTGACCGGCGCTGTTCTATTTCTGAAACCGACTTTATGAGTTGGTCTGTCCCCACCTTCAAGCGCAGAAAAGTCGTGGAGGAAACGGGCGTGGAGCCATCCATCTTCTACTCGCACTGGATGAGTGACACTAATCTCATCTCATCGAGCTTTCTGAAGGAGCTTGCCGAGCGGCTGGCACCAGATGCGTATGTAACCACCGGCAAGACGGAGTTCGCTCATCCGCACCTCCGCAAACAGGTTGCTCTCCGCAGTAACCAGAACATCGCCGATCACATTCGCAAAAACATCGAGATTGCGACGGCCGTCGTGGTTCAGCTGGATAACCCGCGGCCGGCGATTGGCGTGGAGTTGGGTTGGGCGCTGTCGTTCGGGCGCCCGGTCGTTCTGGCATACGGGTCAAGTCAGGGCTTCGCGGAGATTCCCGATTGGCTTAAGATCGATGAGCTTCACGAGAATGGCACGGAACAGGGTCGCGAAGCACTCGTTTCCCTCCTGGAAGAACAGATCGTCGGTTGGAGTGCTCGCAAGGCACCCTTGTACATGCGCGAGGGTGATGGCACTGCCACCATCGGCAGTTATCAACGGGAGTTGCACGGCTCACTGATTGTTGGCTCCGGGGATAGATTTATGGATTTGGCACACCGGGCCGGCGATCGCGCAGCATATGATGGCTTAGAACGGCCCAGCATAATTGACACTTCGATATCTGGCCGCGGGCGTATTGTATCTACCATTGCCGCCAAGGCCAGGCGGGCCTCGACGCTTCTCGCGGTCCACTCAGGGGATCGCGACCAAGACATACTTACTTGGCTCGCTCTGGGTGCGTTCTCATTTCGCGATACCGACACGATTCGCCATATTCCAGGAGTGGCAGGTCAGCGTTCGCTCCGGCGACAGTTTGTGGTCTATTCCGAGTCAGACTGGGGTCTTAACAGTGAGCCGAGCTCAATGATGAGAGGTCTGTCTGGTTATAGTCGGAGTCTCTCTGTCGACGAGGCGATAGACCAATACCATCAGAATCTGAGAGCTCTCTCTGAGCGCATCAGGCCGGACGCAGACAGATAATGACAATCCTCGAGCCGATGACGCCCACTGAGATTTCGGCGGGTAGTGTTGCATGGTTCGGTGCTGCTAGTTTCGAGGACAGGTGTTTAGGCTCGGTCGACGTGCTGTCTCGCGAACGTGGAGTACATGAGGCATGCTTACTGCTGTATTCGTCAAACGTTGATAGGGACGGGCAGTCCGGCGTCGTGATTAATCGCAACCGGTTGCTTAATCGGTTTGACCGTATGCGATCGCGTGTCATGCTCCGAGATGCAAATGCAATTCAGATGACATCATTGCGCCGTCTTTTAAACAACTTCTTGGACGACCAGCGAGTCTTTTCGTGCAAATCCTTAGTTTTCGACGTAAGTTGCCTTACCAAGCTGCATATTGCCGGACTTTCGACCTGGGTATGGGAGAATCAGCATCTATTGGCGGACATTGATGTCCTCATAGCGTACACGTCACCGCAACAGTATGGTTGGCAGCTCAGTCAGCACCGTTTCGGAGCTCAGTTCAGTGAGCTGATACACATACCATTGATTATGGGGGTTCCTGATTCAAGCATGCGTGCGAAGCGTGGTGCGGTCGCTCTTTTAGGGCATGAAGGCGCGAGGCTCAGCTATGCATTATTTTCGCTTAATGTCGATGAGGGATTCTACTGCGTGGCGGAGAGTTCCGAGATTTCTGACGCCCGAAGGCTGGCGGAGATCGAGAACAAAGACTTTCTGTCTGATCTGAATAGCGCGAACTGGAAGGTTTGTCATGTGACAGATCTAGATATGGTTACTCTTCGCGACTCTCTCCAGAGTTACGTGGATGGCGAGCCTGTCGGCTCTCGACAGATCCTGTTGCCATTCGGTCCTAAACCCTTGATTGTCCAGTCGATTATGACCATGTTGGACGGGGATAGCCCGGATTTGTGGATCAGTTACCCTGTCGTTTCCACATACAGTTCGAAGTTGACTCGCGGGGTGGGTACGACTTCGTTCTGGCGGGTGGATTTTTCCGCATGAGGGTCCGATCGATCGGACACTTGCCCCTCTTCTCGCTTCGTCTTTCAATTGGACCAGGCGTCGCGCCTCTCCTTGCCGGTCTGCGGTCTCCGTGGGAACCAACCGAGTTCTCGGCCGCACCTGTCAAGGAGGTGACCCGCATGAGCGAGTCAGAAGCACCACCCGCCACCGCCAACAACCTGGGCTACGGTCCGGTCAAGCCCCTCGCGGTCAGACTCAACGAGTCCACCCGCACCCAGCTGGACATCATCGCCCAGCTGCGTGATCGCAACGTCACCGACGAGGTGCGCCTCGCCATTGACGCATGGATCGAGCAGGCAAAGGCCGACCCGGCCCTGCAGCAGCGCGCCCAAGCCGCGCGCGAAGAGATCGAACGCGAAGCCAGCACCAAACGCGAGGCCATCGCTGCGATCTTCGACGCCGGCGCCCCGCCGAAGGCGAGCCGATCGCGCGCAGCCGCTGGCTGATTAGCACCCATCCGAAGGTGGCCGGCCAGGATCGAGCGCACTCGCGTTCTCCTGGCCGGCCGCCGCCTCACACCCAGTCATCTCGTCGCTCGTTTGTGTTCTGCGATCTGCAGAGAACCCATCCGGTTCTCGGTCGCTCACACAAAGGAGAAGAAGACATGGTGCGAGGCGTTCTCGTCCCGGCGGCAGACAGCCACGACCTCACCGCCTACGACGCGGTGGAGCTCGAGGACTATCAACGAGCGGTCGGCGGCTGGATTGAAGCGGTAAATCTGCCCGCGTTCGGCAGCACGCTGTTCGTGAACGAAGAAGGACTGCTGCGCGGCTTGCCGTTCAACCGGCGTGCGACCTTCCTCTGGTGGTTCCACGTCCCGAGGGCGCGCAACCAGGCTCGGCTTGCTGGCGATGCGCTGCTCGTCGGACTGCCGGACGGGGCTGGGGAGATGACCGACCTTCCGGACGACGCTCTGCGGTTGCTGCTTTCGGATGAGCTGTGGGACCTTGAGCTTCGCGAAGGGCCAACCGAGTCGTGGAGCCGCGATCCCAGCGGCGGGCAGAGCTACATCGAGGCCGTCGTGTGGAGTGTTCTCGTCAGCGAGGTCTCGGACGCCGAGACGAGGCTCGTGCGGCGCCAGTAGTAACCCAGGCGGTGATCGTCGAGACTCCAGCATCAATGCTGTTGAGCTCGACGGTCACCGCCTTTTGTCATGCTGATCAGTCCTACGAAGTGACCGCTCGATCTGCTTGAGATTGCTGCTTGCGGGTCGGAGTTGTGCCCCACTACGTTGAGGCGCACGGGCACGGTCTGGGGGTGCTCGATTCGTCTGCTGGGGGTGTCCATGAGTGTGTCTGGCGTGCTCGGATTTGTTGCGAGCGGGGTGTTGGTGTGGTCTTCGTTGGTTGGTGTCGTGGCCGATGATTCCACTCCAACTGCGGAAGAGACCGTGGTGACGTTCATTGCCACCGAAGATGCGAGCTTCGATGAGGTGTTCAGCTCGATGATCAGCTCAAACGATGCGGCGGATGTCGCTGACTTCCTCGATGCGCAAGCCGAGGCGGCGGAACCTGTCACGGAGGATCTGGGGCTCGCTGATACGAGCGTGGACGAAGCGCGAGAAGTGCTCGCCGACGCTGCTGCGACAGCGGAGGACATCGCCACGACGCAGGATGCGGATGGCGCACCAGCCTCCACTGGGCTCGTCATCTCTCCTGCGTCGTTTGCCTCTCATCGCACACAGGCTCCTCGAGCGGCCGGCGTGGTCCGTGCGTCAATGAACTCGGCTGCGGTAGCCGGGAGCTCTACGAACAACCGGTTCTCCTGGAAGTTCGAGAATCGGGCCTACGTGAGGGAGTGCACTCTCTGGTCGTGCACCACCAAGTCCTGGCTCGACTACCGACTGGTGACGGACCCTGGCAAGACGACGACGCGCACGAACGTTCAGTTCATCCGCGGCGGTGAGGGAAAGATCCGTGGTGTCACGCTTCGCACCACCGTGCTCTCCGCCGGGTACAACGTCTCGGACGTCACCAACAAGTGGTCGCCGAACGTGTCCGGGATGTATCAGTGGAACAGCGGACACTCCTCGACCAAGGGCAAGACGTTCCAGATGTACTACTGGCTCGAGTTCGCCGGCCCCGGCGCCGTCGCGGGCAGTTACGAGTACAAATCCGGACGCACATCCGCCTGCAGCGAGCCGTCGCCAGGCGCCTACCGCTGCCTCTTCCCCTGATACTGCAAGAGGAGGACCGCATGAGCGACGACGAACTGGCGCGCATCAGATCAATGACTCAGGACGAGCTGTGGTCTGCCAGCGGCAGATCCGACCTGACCGTCGAGGCCTGCGAGGCAATCATCGAAGTGGGCAGTGAAGACGTCCTCGCCGGCCTCGCCGGAAACTTCGACGCGCCCGAAGCGGTGCTCGGAAGACTCGCTGAACGCGACGACCACGTGGGGGCCATCGCGAGAGAGAACCCAAACGCGCCAGCGGATGCGAAGGACCAAGCGCCTATCGGCAACCTCGGCAACTCGGCCATCGTGCGCTACATCGAACAGCGAGCCGCGTCTCCAACTCAAGCGCAGGCACTGGCAGACGCATACGAGCACGCGCCCCACCCGGGCGGAACTGCCCTTGGAGACGTCTGGAAAGAGATCGTCAGCCGGCACCCAATGACCTGATCGCGCACGCGGAGTGCCGTCGGCGGAGTGGCCCGGAGAAGCCGTTTGCGGATCCCGGCGGCGAGGATCACGCACGGTCGGATTAGCGCATTGGCTGATGAGCGTGCGCGTTCCTGACGCTCTGAGCCTCCCGTAAACGGTCCTGTCGTTTGTGGACAGCGGCGGCTGCTGCGATGCGCCAAGGACTACGCTGAACGGCCATGGGTGACGCCTTAGCCGCTGCGGCTCAGCCTCGGTGCCCTGAGTGCGGCACGGTTTTGCGCACGCGGGTGTATGGGCTGTACTGCGGTGGCTGCGACCTCGACGTACTCGACGTTGGCACGGGGGAGTCGGTCACGCTCTCTGCTCTCGCCGCTGAGCTGGGACACACCGAACACCGGCTCGGGATGAGGATCTATCACTATGTCCGCCAGCGGTACCCGGAGCACCGCCCCGGCGACCCGTGGCTCCTGACCCCCGAACAGGCGGACGACGTCCGTCGCAACGTCCGTTGACATCCTGTGGATAATCCAGCGAGCGTGTCCAGCCTCAGTCGTAGCCTCGAATCATGATCGTTCGGGCCGACTTCGATGCGCTGGTCGCTGAGACAACGCGGCTCGACGCCGGTGTGGGAGATCTCGACGGACGGATCGCTTCGGTGCGGTCGCGTGTCGCCGACCTGCTGGAACAGGGGTGGACGGGGGAGGCCGCCACTCAGTTCCAGCCGCTCTTCGAGGCATGGCAGGGCGCTGCCACATCGAGCGTGCAGCGCCTCGATGCGCTCATCGAGGGGCTCCACGCGGCGACGGGTGATCTGGTTGCCGCGGAGCGGTCGCATGAAGACGCCGCACGCGCACTGGAAGGGGCGACGCCCAGCGTCGAGATGCAGCAGCTTATGGGGGGAAACCATGGCGTACAGGGCACATATCTCGCAGCTCACTGAGGTCGTCGTGGAACTCGAACGGATCGCGAACGAGATCGCCGAGGTCCACGCCGACGCGGACGCCGCATCACGGCGACTCCATTCGACCTGGGAAGGCGAAGCGTCGCAGGCTCACACCACGGCGCACGCTGCCTGGAGTGCTGACGCTCGCGAGATGAATGAAGCCCTGGTGGCTATGCGTCGACTGCTTGCGGGTGCGCAGGCGAACTATGCCGCCGCGGTCGAAGCCAACACGCGGATGTGGGGCTGAGCGATGCTTATCGCCGTCGATCCCAACGCCTACTACGAGGCAGCAACCTGCTTCGGCAACGGTGTCGCCTCCGTTGTGGCGGACGCGGAGCGCGCGCTCGGGTCCGCACTGGCAGGCTCGGAGCGTATCGCCGGAAGCGACGCGGCCGGCGGCGAATGGGCGGCTCAGTACGACCAGGTGGCGCAGCTCACTGCGCAGACGATCAATGACATCGAGGCGGCGGCCCTGACGGTTGCTGAGCTGCTGAAGCAGTCGGGCGTGAACCACGCGGCCGCCGATGCCGATTCGAACCCACTGGGTGCGATCCTCCAGTCACCGGTGGCGAGTTGGTCATCGGAGGTTGGCGTATGCGCGAGCATCCCGAGCGTGGCGGGTGGTTCCATCCCCACTCCCGATGGCTGGGAACAGCTCATCAGTCTGGTCGCGATTACGTGGCCAGACGGCGACGCCGGCAAGCTACGTGCCGTGGCGTCCGCGTGGCGCACCGTCGCCTCGACACTTGAGTCCGCATGGCCGGCCGTGACGGACGCGCTTACCTTCCTTGATCAGATCCAGTCGCCTGAGATCGACGCTGCGCGAGGAGTCTGCATCACTGTGGGTGATGCGATCACGGCCACCGCGACCCAAGCTCGAGCCCTCGCGGACGCAGCGGATGAGTATGCCGGCAACGTCGACGAAGTGCAGGCGGCGATGCGCGAGCAGATCAGTATCCTGCTCGCCGAGACTGTTCTCATTGAGGCCGTCGCCGTGGCTGCCGGCGCCGCAACCTACGGTGCTGGCTTCGTCGCCGGAACCGGACTCGCAGCGCTCAACGCCACGAAGTACGGCACACGCCTGACCGCGATCGCTCTGCGCTTCATGGAAGGCTCTCGGGCTGTCCTCGCAAGCATGGCCTGGCACAGCCTCGACGCGACCAGCGCTTCGCTCCGAGTCGTCATCGCCAAGACGCCAGCGACCGCCGCGACTGCTAGCGTCACAGGAGCGGCGGCGTCCCTCACCGCACTTGCGGACAAGCTCGCGAAGTCCCCGTGGATACTCGGGCCCTCGCCGCGCGGGTTCACGATCGAAGCGCGCCTCGGCGGCAACCTGCCCTACGGATTCCGCACCATCGACCGCTGGGACCAAGCAGCAGGTATCGCGACAAGCATCAAGAGTGTCAACCTCGCGTCCAAGACCTATCAAAGCCCCGCACGCCTACAGAAGCTCCTCACTGGATACATCGACAAGATGGCGGCATACCGCGGCGGCACGTTGAGCAACGTCACGGTCGACGAGTTCGATATCGTGACTCGACAGCTCCAAATCGCCATCCCCACGAAGGGCTCGAGCGAGCAACAAGCTGTCATCGCGATGATGGCAGAGTATGCCCAGCAGCGAGGAGTGGAACTGATTGTCGAGGTGATCCGATGACTAGAGCGATCGTGGACGTCCACCTGCAACCAGACGGCCGTGTGTTCGTGTTTACCTACTCCCGAGACACGGCCGGGTTCTGGGTCAGCGATGGCCTCCCTGTCGTACTCGGAGGCGCAACCGACCCGGAGACGCTCGGGGC
Organism: Microbacterium neimengense; assembly: GCF_054782995.1. Lineage (NCBI taxonomy): Bacteria > Bacillati > Actinomycetota > Actinomycetes > Micrococcales > Microbacteriaceae > Microbacterium > Microbacterium neimengense. The sequence goes on along the minus strand of NZ_BAAGRK010000015.1, from coordinate 902,441 downwards.
CGCAGCGTTGGCAGCATTGGCGACGAGCACCGAGGGTGTTGTGCCTGCGCGAGACCTTCGCGCTAATCCACCTGACCAGCAGCTTCTCGCCTGGGTGGGCGTCAATACGTACGCCCAGTATGCGAGGGGAGTGCGTTCCGCGAAGGTGCACGCCTTCTACGACGACAACGGCGCCCTGAACCGGCTGCTAGTCACGCCTGAGACGAACCACGGGCGTGACGGTTTCACACCGGACGTTGAACGGCGTCAGGAGGTCGCGGTACTCGATGCGTACTCGATTGGAAACGCACTCATGCAGGCCCTGGACCTCGCGCGAGCTTCGTGATGTCGAGACAGTGGGAATCGCCGAGATGGGAGATTACGGAGCCCGTTCGGTGGCTCCCGAACGACCGCGAGCGTAAGCGTTAGCTCACGCCGCCGGCGGTCGAGCGTCGTCGAACTGAGTCCCGTGGAGTAGGGGTCGCTACAGATCGAAGACCGCGTCCGGATCTCCCATCGCCTTCCTCAGCTCGGTGATGCTGCCGACCCCCGAGAGCGGGGACGACTTCGCCACTTCGACGATGCCACCCACGATCGACTGCAGCGCGGAAGTGTCGCCTGCTTCCAGCGCAACATCGAGACTCATGAAGAGTCGAGCATGCGTGTCTTGGCGTTCCGCAAAGACACGGTCGAAGTACTCCTTCAGCACCTTCTCAGAGGACTTGATGCGCCGTACCTCGGTTTCGCGATAAGTCTTGAGCTTCTCGCGTTTCGTGCTCTCGGTCTCGTGAATCTCGATCGACTGACGTGCGGCATTTACGAGCTGCGTCAGGGCAAGGAGAGCATCAGGCCCGCTGATCTCGCTCACCATTCGCTTCACTACGTGCTTCCGCTCGTCAGCCATGTGCTCGCTCTTCATACGCGTCCCGGTAGGTGAAGATCAGCTGTTCGGTCTTCATGTCGATGTTCCCTTCTTCGTCCGCGACGGGAGCGGTGGCAAGCTCGCGGACGCCACGTACGAGGATGAGCGCATTCTGAAGGCGCTCGGCGTGGACAGCGATGTCGAACGGTTGGGAATCCAGCACATCGAGTGCGTCAATCGCGCGCAGTATCATGCGAGCGAGCAGTTGTTCGAGTTCGCGTGTGCGCTTTTGGACTCCCCGAAGCAGCTCGTCTCTGGTGTCGAATGTCGCGATTGCGACCTCGACCTCGCTGAGGTGACGATCTGCTTCCGTGCGGGCTTTGGTGCCTTGGTTCTTGACCGCAAGCCCGGCTACGAGGATAGCCGGTCCAACGGCCGCCGCCCCGCCCGCCGTCTTGCCAAGCTTCACGCCGCCGCCTCCGCTCTTCAAGCTGCCGCCGCCCAGAAAGGCAAGGCGCGCCTTTTCTGCTGCCGCACCGTTGAGCTCCGAGATCGGGGTTCCGGTGCTCGCGCTCGCGAACTTCAACACCGCTGCATTGATCGTCAGGGGCGCGGTAACGCCGGTGCCCGCGGCGGAAACCACACCGCGCACCCAGCCAGCGACGTCTGGGGCATTCTTGCTGAGGCCCGCAACGCGGACGGCGCCGCCGTCCACGCCATCGAGGATGAAGTGCTCGTGAGTCCGTACCAGCTTTGAGTGGCGTATGAGGAAGTCCCTCATACGGGAGATGACCTCGGACTGCGCACGTTCTTGAATGCCGCCGAGCTCCCGGAGGGCTTCATTGGTTGAGCCCACGATCTCGAGGTGGGTGGCGTAGCGCTGATCATGGCGATCGCCCTGACGGCGGATGCGCTTGCGCGCATTGCCGATCTGCAAGCCACCAGCTATGCCTGCAATTGCGCCGCCGATGGCGGTTGCGCCACCGATCATGAACAGGCCCACTGGCACGCTGCGGTTTCCCATTGCCCCATCCTGGCTCGCCAATACTACGGCGTTCACGCTGTACAGGGAGCCAGTCTGGCATGGACTCTGTGTTCGGCCACGCCGACCGGCAGTCGCATCCCTCGATGATCGCCCTTCTCTGACAGCACGAGTAGTGCTGTCTGCTTCAGACGCGCATTTCTGTGCATGGAACGTTGATGGTGGGTGCAGGACGCTGGTGGGCTGTGTGACGCAGGCGAGAGTCGCAATCCTTTCCAGTCTCGCGGAGGCCTCGTCGATGCCCGGAGCGCCCACGATGTCGCAGGGTCCGACTTGAACAGGATTGCTGGTTGTTCTTGAGAGACTGAGGCAATGGGAGACGCAGCAAACCTTGTCGCCGTACTGCATAGTCTTCCGGCGGGCTCGGGAGAACGTACGAGGTCTCGTATCGAGATCGCGCGACGCGCCCTGAGCTGTTCCAGCGCCAGCGTGGCGAACTTGTATCCCGCCCGCCTCACCAACGTCAACGCGATTGGCAGGTCAGATGATGATGTCTGGGCGCGCGGTCGCGAGGAGATCGGCAAAGAGCTCAGCCGGTCAGACACCACGGATGTCCTGCTAGGTTTCGGCGTTCAAGAACCGAGCGGCGAAGCAAGACGCAGTTTTCGTCTGCAACTACAGTGGCTGGGGCACGCTCTGGAGTCGTTGGACGCTCGCGTGTGGGTCTATGGTGATCGTCCAACCCATCCGTCACGATGGCAGAGGGTCGCTCACCGGCACTTGGTCGGCGGTGGCGTTGAGGCTCTCGCCCCCGCCCTTCTTTCGGCGTACTCGCTTGGTGCGGGCAAAGCGTAATTCCTCGCCCCTTGCCTTCCGCTGGAGCGCCTCGAGGATCCTCTTCTCCAGCTGACGGATACGCTCGCGGGTGACGCCCCACACGTCGCCGATCTGGTCCAGAGTCATCGGACCGTCGAGATCGTTGCGGAGACCGAACCGTCTTTCGATGATGTCGAGGGACCGCTCGTCGAGTCCGTCCAGCAGGCTCTTCATGATGCGTTCGCGATCAATTTGCTCTTCGAGAGCAGTGATTCCGCCGTCCCACGCTTCGTCTTCGTTGCGGTCGAAGAGCATCGCTTCTAGCGAGGCGAGGTCTTGGGCTCGCCTTGCCGACTCTCGAACCTTATCCGTGAGGTCGGCGTCCTCGTATCCGAGTGCCTCCCACACATGCACGGGAACGCGAATGATCATGACATCGTTCGCGCGCCATCGCTGTATGGCCTGACGTATGTGCCATGAGACGAAGGTGCTGAGCTTGTAGCCCATTCGATAGTCCCAGCCCTGGAGGCCGCGCATTAGGCCGATGCACCCGACCTGGAAGGCATCCTGCGCCCAGTCTGAGTCAACCGATCGGGCAACGCCTTTAGACCAATGGAACACAAGACGCAGGTTAGAGAGCACCATGAAGCTCCAGGCGTCACGACCTTCGCTCACGAGGGTGTGCAGTTCGGCCAACTCCCGTCGCGAGGCCAGCGGCGTCTCCATTTTTGCAAGTCGCTCTTCCGCGAGAAGTCCGGCCTCGACTCGTCGAGCTGCCTCGCCGATGTAGTCATCATTCATTGCCGGAGAGAGCGCGAGAAGCTGTTGATACCAACCGAAGTCGGGAGCGTCAACGGGGACTTCATCCACCTTGGCGGCCCAGCGTCGATCTACCTTCGGCACCGCTCGATGCGCCCTGCCCAGGAGCGTGTCGAGCTCAGCGGAGAGGGCTGCATCTTGGAGGTCAGGATTGGTCGTAAGGAGATGCTCTAGGAAACGAAGAGCATCTGAATGCGCGTCCACTGGGTGGGCATAGGAAGTCTCGCCCGAATCAGGTTCCTCCGTCATGGTGGTAGTTCACGCAACTACTCGACGTCGAATTCGGGTAGCTCGAAGATCTCCGACAGCGTATAGCCACCGGTGCGCACCTTGCTTGAGATATAGTCCGTACCGGCGTTGCCGAGCTGAGCGAACAGACGGACCGGTGTTGGCGTCGGGATGTACCAGCCGAGGAACTCAAGTATCTGGAGATTGACTGTCCCACGGTTCCACATTGTCCCGGTCGACGGTGGTGCCTGCTCGGGATCCAATCCTCTTCGAATCGCCAACATTGCAGCGGCCTGAAAAGCGCCAATCGCGGTCTTGAAATGGCCCTGCTTGACGAGCAGATCGAGCACCTCGCGGTTAGAAGCTGAGGGGCCGAACGTGCGGCGATCATCATCTTCCGCCGCGACGTAGTCTGTCACGTCACTCATGCGCGTGATACCTCCGATCGGGTGGGGCCCAGGCGATCGATTGTGTACTCCCTACCGATTTTGCCTTCAAGTACGGTTGCGTCGCGTGACGGGTCATACTCGCCCGACTGAACGAACAGAATCACCTGGCGGTCGAAGGTGCTCACCCACTCAAGGATTGCCCGCCGATGCCCCACATCAAGGCGGCCGAAGGGAGTATCCATCACCATCGGCGCCTCGTCCACGGAGCATTCTCCGAGCGCGCCGATGAATGCCATCGTCAGGATCTGGTTGGCGCCGGCTGAGATCATGCTCAGCGGTCGGCCCTGGTGGTCAGTGACCGCGAGGTGGTAATCATCGCTGATCGCGACGCCCGAGTACTCCTTCTCGGTAGTGAGTTCCTTGAAGAGCTCGCTCGTCGCCGTTTCGACGCGTTCGCGCATCGCGGTACGGAAGCGGTCGAAAGATCGGTTCACCGTTTCGGCGCCCTCTGAAGCCATCTTCTGAAGCACGCGGTCGATCGGCTCTACTTCTGGTTGATCGGCCAGTTTGCTTCCCAGCTTGTTGACCTCCGACTTCACGGCACCGCGTCTCGCTTCGAGCCCAGTGAGGGCATTCGCGTAGCGGGCCTTGGTGGTCTTCAGGTCGAGATAGGTCTTTTCAAGTACGTCGATCTCAATGTTCGTGCCGGCCAACTGCTCTGTGATGGCACGTATCTCTTGCTGTCGCCTATCGTTGCGGAACGCTTCCTTCCGTATGTCCAACTCGTGATTGTGAACGAAGCTCAGCTGCGTGGGCGCATTCGCGAATTTGCGCAGGCGGGTGCGACGGAGGCGCAGGTCATCCACGTTTGGACCAGTCGCTTCGACCAAGCTGGCTCGGAGCTCAGTGAGTTCCCCTTCGAGCTCCGCGTCGCTGTGAGTTGCAACCGACTGCCCGCAGGTGGGGCAGACGCCCGAAGAGAGTTGACGCTCAATTTGCTCTATCCTGAGCTTCGTACGCATCTGGGAGGACGCGCGCATCTCGGCGTCGATAATCTGTTCTTCGACAGCCTCGATCTCTTGGAAGAGTCGCTCACCGAGCGGCAGCCACCAGACGTTCTCGGCCTTCTCGGCAATAGCCTCTTTGTAGTCGTCGATCGTGGTCAGCGACGCGTCATAAGCCTTCTCCAGGTTTTTACGTTCGTAGTACGCGTCCTTGACCTCATCGACCTTGGCAAGCTGGGCTTCCACCTGTTCGATCTTCTTCGACACTTCTTCGTCATGGCGCCGAAGCTCAGCAAGGTTGTCGTCGATGCCTTGGAGTTCTTCGGTCTTCGCGCGATAGGCGTCGCTGTCCTTATCGTGCGCTTTGGCGCGTCGGATGACCTGCTCGATGCTGGACGTGACGTCCCCCAGCACGGCATCGAGGTCGCGACCGAGATCGGTCAAGAACGGCAACCCGAGGGCACGTTCGACCTGTTTGCGGACGAAGCCTTGTGGGGCCGCCCGTTCTTCCCGGAGTCGCTCTTCGAATCGGTTGAGCATCTCACCGTCGAAGAGGAAGAAATCGGAGATGTCACGGCTGAGAATGCCGCTGATGACATCTGCCACTTGCGCCGCTGGATAAGGAGAAGGGGCGCCGGTGGGCAGCAGGTGCACCTTGGGCTCCTTGATGATCGCACGACCTGTCGGATCGACCTCTGCCGAGGAGCTTCGATAGAGGGTGTACTCGGTTCCGGCGTGCGTGAACTTGAGCGTGACGCCAAACTCTGCCTCGCCGGCCTCGAGCGCATCCAGGTTCACCATCCGGCCGACGTCGAGCCGTGTGCGTCCGTCGTGTTCACGGATCTCGCCATACAGCGCCCAGACAATGGCGCGCAGGAGACTCGTCTTGCCGCGCATGTTCTCGCCTCGGAAAAGGACGACCGGCGCATGCGCGGTTACGCTGAGTGGAAGCTCGTGCCTGCCGTAAAAGGGCCCCCAGTTGTCGAGGACGAGCTCGGTGAGCTGCATCAGGAAACTCGGTCCGCTCGAGCGGATGCAAGGAGGATGCCGCGCACGTCGCGACGAATCTCGCGCCGGTCGCCGACATGGGTGCGGTTGTCCCAGGCCAGCGTGATCAGCTTCTCCCAGGCATCGGCGCTGAGGAGGGCGGCATCGAGCAGGTCGCGAGTCTGCAGGATTGCGGCCAGGGCTTCCTGGCGCGGTGAAGGTCGTTGCGAGGTGCTCATCGTTCTCTCCAAGCCTGATCGTCTTCGACATCGAATCCGTCGGTGGTCATACCGTCGGGAAGTAGGTCTTCAAGGTATATCTCGGGACCGACATTGCGAGAGTCGCGAGCAAACTCCATCGCGCGCACCACCTCGCTTGCCGTAATGGCCTTACCGTCCGTTCCGGTGACGATGACGTCAAATAGGTGCGAGCTGTACTTGCCAGGCGACCGGCGCAAGACGCGGCCACGTCGCTGGATGTACTCGCGGGGGTTAGTGGACGAAGCGAGGATTAGGGCCCGGTTGATCATCGGGATATCGACGCCCTCGTCGAGACACTTGATCGCGAGGAGCACACCTCCTCGAGTGCCGAAGAACTCCAGCGTCGCCTCGTGCCCGCTCTGACCCTGGGAGTGATACTCCAAGAGGTCGGTACCCAGTCCCTCCAACTCGGCACGCACGTCCCGGAGATGTTGGACGTCGCCGCAGTAAATCAGCCAACGGTCGCCAGCCCGGTAATGTTCCGTGATGACGTGCCTCGCAATTCGCGCCTTGTGGTGAGCTCGCTTCGAGATCCTGGCGCGCTGACGAAGCAGATGACGGGCGTACTCCGTGAGATCGCCCTTGTTCCGCGCGATCTCTGTGCGGACCTTCTCAGTGAACGCGTCCCACGACTCCTGCTCGTCCTCTGTGAGCTGGCACGTGAAGAAGTCGTAGTCGTAAGGTACGAGTACGGATGCGTCGAGTGCGTCGCGCAACGTGAATTCGGGATTCAGGACATCGCCGAAGTAATCGAAGATGGCCTGCGTGCCGACGGGGTCACCGTAACGCTGGGGCGTCGCGCTGAGCCCCAAGCGCCCGCCTGCATTGAGCTGCTCAAGTAGGCGCCTCGTGTCGGGTGCCCCGATCGCGTGCACTTCGTCCGCGACGACGAGAAGGTGTTCGCCGTCGCGGACGAGCTCAAGGAAGCGACCGGACGCGGCGGTCTGGTATGTGGCGAGTGCGACCCGCTGTCCAAGCGTGGTGTCTGCGCGAGTGTAATCGGAGAGGCGAGAACTCCAGCTTTCAGGGCCATGACCCGCGCCCGCGAGAAGAAGCGGTGGATGGCCGAGCATCTCGCTGACCTCCGCTTCCCACTGGCGATGGAGCAACTCGGAAGGCACGAGGATGAGCGCTGGCTTGCCTTGCCTGGTCCAGCGCCGCACCGCTTCCAGCGCTGTTCGGGTCTTGCCTCCACCTGTCGCAAAAGCGACAATGCCTCGGTGAGCGGCCTTCTCCCACGAGTCGAGCACCTCGGACTGGTATGTGCGCAGCGAAATGGTGTCCGGATGGGACTCCGCCTCTGAAAGCGCCTCGCGCAGAGCAGCCACGATCTCGTCCAGTGGCTCAGCCGGTACGTGCTCGCGGATTACTCTGGCGGCATCTTCGACCGTCGTCACGTTCAGATTGCGGCGCAGCCCATGCCAGGTCTCGTCGAACTGGTTGGCGTGACGTGCGCAACGGCGGGCCTCCGAATCGCCGAGCCATTCGGGAAACACCTCAATGCCCTCGAAATTGGCAAGCCCGGACCACGCCGCGGCTGTTTCGTTGGCGCTTCCGCTAAACGAGACGCGATTGCCCGAGTCGTCTCCGAACACCCCGATCTTCTCGTGGTACAGCCCGGATTTACCAACCGTCGCGAATCGCACTTCGAGGACGCCTGCATCAATTAACGACCGCATGCAAGCCACAGCGCGCGCCTGAACGCGAGTGCCGTGCGCGAGCGCGGCAAGAGAACTGGCCGCAACCTCCACGGGCGTAGGTCGGTGCGATTCGGGCAACGTCAGGATCGCCTCGGCGTCCGCCTCGCTCAGGTTCGGCGAGCAGAGCAGCCGCATCTTTCCTCCGCGCTCCACAAACTCGCCGAAGACGGCAGGAGCGAGCGCCAGGATGGCCGACGAAAAGTAGCCTGCCGCGCGGTCGTAGCGCGAGGCGTGCGACAGCGCAGGGGTGTAGAACTCACGCAGCATCGATGTGCCGCTCGTCGAGTAGTTCTCCTCAAACGGCACGTCGCGGAGACTCACACTGTGTTGGCTCATTTGCACTCCGTCGAGACTCCGCTTCTCGGCCCGAGTCTATCGAGCGAAGTCAACCGTCTTCATGCTTCGCCCTTCGAATCCTCGGCGCGGCGAGCGGGTTGAACTTCGGGAAGTGCCCCTGCGACCCAAGGATGTAGTCCATTTTCGGCTCAGTGGCTACCCATCGCCGACCTAGCCTCTCCGCCACGGCGCCGGTTGTGTTACTCCCGCCGAAGGGGTCGAAGACCAGATCCTCCGGGTCTGTGAGGAACTCGACGAAGAACTCGACGAGCTTTGCCTGCATTGGGGCAGGGTGCGGCGTCAAGCCGTGAGCCTTCAGGTACTTGCGGTAGGGCGTCCCTGCATGCGTGTTGGCGTATGAGAGGACGCTGGGTGGTATGGCACCGCCGTGGTCCTTGAGGAAGGACGTTTCGCCGATGTTGAACCCCGAGCCTCGCAATCCGGCGTTGTACTTCTTGTTTGCGATCAGCTTCTTCATCGAAGCGCTATACGGCACGAGCACCTTGCGGTTGTCGGCCTTAGGTCGCTCGGTCGGAGACATCCACCAGACGTGAGTGTACGAGTCCTTAACTCGACTCCGGTCGATGTTGACCCACTGGACGGGGGAAGGAAGTCGCGCAGGGTTGTGGCAGATGAACTGCTGGTTCACGAAAAGCTTGCCGGCCTTCCGAAACGCCAAGAGGGCCTCTAGGGGAAGTGTCGACATCACGGGGTGGCCTCGTTCCCAGGCATTGCCAAGCTCGATCACGATCGAACCGTCCGATGTGAGTAGCCGTCTGAGCTTTGGTGCAAGCGACTTCAGCCACTTCAGATAGTCTTCGCCCACCTTGTTCCCGTACGCCTTTGGTGTGAGCAGCGGAAACGGCGGAGAGGTGAACACAAGCTGCACCTTGCCCCTGAGGCTATGCGCGTGCTTCGACGCGAGGAAGTCTTCAACGGTGGCTCGATACATCTCGCCCAGGTCGGTTGTGTAGATAGAGCTGACCAGTGGCGCACCGGGTGCGCTGGTCAGCGGACCCGGATCATCCGCCACGGGGAACTTCCTAACTCTTCAGCTCCGATCACCCTACCTAAGAAGGGAGCAAAACAGTCGAGCACCGCGTCCACAAGACTGACGGCGCCGCGACGCTGCGCTCTGCGGGCGGCACGGGTGGGGATCACCACCGTGCTGAACTGACGTGGGTAGGCGCCACCTGGTGGGGCTGGCTGCCACTCCCGGAGACCGCACGTGGGCAAGCGCGCTACTGTCGATGCCATGACGAGGCGCCAAACGTTTGCTGCGGTCATTCCGAAGGTCGTCCGATCCGAGCGTGGCGGCGAGCCCGTCTCTATCGCTGACATCTATGCCGCGATCGAGCGGGACTTCCCCGTCCTCGCTGATGGCGAGATCGAGTCGAGCACTGGTGTTCTTCGCTGGAGGCACGAGCTACGTTGGGAGATCGAAACCGCGGTAGTGAAGGGCAAGATCCAGCGGCGGAAGGATCTTGGCCGCGGTTTCTACTCCATGTAGCTGAGCCGGCGGCAGAGAGCGGAGGTAGTGCTGTGGGGGTGTGGGCGGAGTTCGAGGAGAAGGAGTACGAGACGCTCGCCAACGCAGCACTGATCATGGAACAAACCAGACGCACTGGGGGAGTTCGACTGTATAGCCCAGGTCAGGCTCTCGAGAAAATCGTGGGGTATGACTTCGCTACGCGAGTCGATCCGCGGAGCCGGCTCTATAGGCGGCTGTTCGGTGCAGCGCCTGGCGCTCGTGGCGTATCCGCTGCGGCGCAAGCAGCCCACAACATTCCGGTATCGCCGACGACGCGCCTGCTCAACGTATTCATTCAGTACAAGAGGCCGCAGTACTTTCGACCCGGGCATCGCTCGCCCGTTTGGCCGAAGGGGACTCAACACCTTGGCTTCCTAGTTCGGGAGCAACACCCGGACCCGACGCACCAATTCGATCAGATAAGGACACTTCGTCGGCTCCAAGTCGAACTGGGGCGCGACGCCAACGTCACGTACGCCTGCCCGACCACCTGGCAGAAGCAGGAACTGTACGATCGCTTCACGCAAGGTTCGCTGCTCCGATCATCAGTGTTTGTCGGACCCGATCAGCTCCTACGTGCGAGCGTCCCAGGGTTTCACGTGCGTTGGACGTTTGACCCGAACAACTCCAGTCGCGGTATCCCGAATCCGGATGGCGTCGCGGTTGAGAGCCTCGACGGGGAGGAGTTTCTGGACAAGGTGGAGCGCGACACGATCCAACAACAGTCGCACCGACCTGTGGAGGACGTTCTCCTCGAGGCGGCGGATCAAACCGTTGGGCTACGTGAGGAACTCAGGGCGCTCCGCCCCTCTCGGCCGCGCGATATCCGAGAATCGTACGCGACCGAAGATCGCGCGATCGAGCGCGAGCTTTCCGGATTCAGTGGGTGGGAGCGTGACCTAGTACGGGCAACTGTGGACTTCGCCGTGATCGCCAGAGAAGTCAAGGCGACCTGGACCATCGCGCTGGATGCCTAGCGCTTACCTCGTCAAGGTCATTGAGCACCTCTGGCGTGAGGACGACAATGACGTCTCACCGCGAGCTAAGAACTGACCACGCCTTCGTGTCGTGCTCGATGCAGCGCCCTGAACACGACGCCATGCGACAGTCCATGCTTCTGTTCAAGCTCGCGCATGGTCGCACCCGCGTCGTACTCAACCGTCAGCTGCTGAACGAGCGCATTACTCACCTTCCGCTTTTCGATGATGAGTCCCTCGCTTCGGAGGAGCCGCACGAGCGCGGACGCTGCGACACCAACCTCTGCGGCCAGCGCTCGGACACTTTCGCCTTCGCGGTGGCGTCCAATCAGTTCTTCGATGCGTGCCCGAGACAGTCTCTGCCCCAGGGGAGTAGCTCTTCGCCTCGGTGCCTCGACCGGCCTTGACCCGCCCGACGCTGCCGTCAATGCACGCAGCCCATCAGGAGTCAGGGCGACCGTCGATTTTCCCGAATAGAGGTCTAGTAGGACAGCCAAGCCTGAACAATTGATAGGAAATCACCTCTGACCAGGGGTGATTTTTGTTGGAGCGCGGCACAGCGCGACGTGTCAGTGGTGATCGATTCTTCCGCCTGACACCTGTTCCTTGTTTCCAGAGTCCGTCAAGGGGTTTTCGTTTGGGTACGTGTTGGGAGGCGGGTGGTCATCTCTGTTGGGTGTACCGATGCCTCTAGCTCGGTCTGCTCGCTCACGAAGCGCAAACTGCAGCTACCGCTATCGAAGTCGAGGTCTTTACAGAAAACTCTCAGATTTCTATAATCAGGGGCAGTATGAGTGAGATAGCCAAGCGCACTGAGCTTCGTGTTTCCGCTTCTGGGGGTCCAACCTCGCCGGCGGAAGGCCTTTCGGTTGAGCAACTTCGGACGATTGTCCAGGATTCCCATCTTAACTTCTTGATCGGTGCTGGTACTTCATCGAGCTTCTTCGAGCAGTTGGGACCCATCGAGAAGGTGTTGACCGAACTCGGTAACGAGACAGAGGAGGCGAAGTTAGCCCGGGCATCGGTTCAGGGGTTCTTCTTTGAGAAGGTACTACGTCCAAACTTGAAGCTGATCAACCATGAAGCTTCGGCTCAGCCTCTGATCAAGTCCTATGGTCGCTTTGTTGCGCTTATCAATCGCATTCTCCTTAAACGCCGGAGCACAATCCTCAGCAAGCAGGCAAATCTCTTCACGACCAACGTGGACATGGCGTTCGAAGTCGCTCTGGAGCTACTTGAGATTGACGTCAACGATGGCTTCGTGGGAAAGATCAACCCGCGGCTCGATCTTGGTGAGTTCAGCACGATTCGCTTTCGGCAAGGCACCCGATATGAGTATCGTTCCGAGATCCCGGTGATGAACCTCTTCAAGATTCATGGCTCCGCGGCGTGGAAGCAGAGGAGTGAACAGATCTATTTCGATCATGATCTGGAGCTGACTCAAGCTTTGGATCGGAAGTATCAGGCGGCAAAAGCGGATCTAATTCAAATAGGGTCCAAGAACCAGATCGTGGCAGCCGACTTGCTCGCGGCTGCCGCGGGTCATGCATTAAGTCCGGCCATTCGAGAGTTCGTCTCAGCTTACGACCAGTTGAACATCGTCAATCCGGAGAAGACGAAGTTCGCGACTACCGTACTGAACAAGACCTATTACGAACTGCTAAGGAGACTTTCTAACGAACTTGAAAAGGAAAATAGCACTCTACTTGCCCATGGCTTCTCGTTTCGAGACGAACATTTACTAGATCTGGTATTGCGAGCGGCATCGACTAACCCGACTCTGCAGGTGATCGTGTTCTGCTACTCACGTGAGTCGTACGCCGAGACAAAGTCACTTTTTCCCGATGAGAAGGTCAGAAACGGCAACGTACTACTAGTGCAACCACGTGAGCCGGCAAGCGGCGACGAGCGGCTGATCACGCTAGATGTGCTGGTAGACGACTATCTTGCACCCATACTCAATGAGCCTGCTCCGTCGGCAGACCACATTATTGAACTCAGGCTAAACGACTCGGGCGGACTTGGGGATGTTTGACGAGGAGGCTACCCTCCAGAAGGACGCAGTTTTCAGCATTGGTAAAGTGACCTCTGTTGAAGGCCGCCGTGTTCGTGTCACCGTAAACAAGCTCAAAAACAGTTCGCATCTGCTCTTCCGGGGAGATGTTGTCCGCAATGTTTCCGTCGGCAGCTATATTAAGATAGCCAAGGGGTTCATCGAACTAGTTGCGTCGGTCGATGGCGAGAGGGTCGAAGAGGACTCCTCAGCGTCGCGCGCTTACAAGCGAAGTACCGATATGTTCTCACGTCAACTCGAGGTCAGCCTAGTTGGCTACTTCGAGAACGGCGCATTCAATCGCGGCGTGCGCGAAATGCCGTTGCTCGACAACGAGTGCTTCATTCTTACCGAGCAAGAGTTCCAAGCGATCCACACTTTCACTCCAGACCCAGATCAAGCGATCCAGCTTGGAACGCTCGCCATCGAGCCCACTCAACCGGTCAAGATCGGCGTTGATTCGATCTTCGCTAGCCATGTAGGCATCTTCGGAAATACTGGAAGCGGCAAGTCTTATTCGCTTGCCAAGCTCTACTACGAGCTCTTCGACAAATATGCGAGTGCTCCGGGCTTCCACGATCGCGCCCAATTCCTGCTCATTGACTTTAACGGTGAGTACGTTAACCGTGCTGATAACCCCGAAGGCAAGTCTACAGCGGTGATCAGCGCAACTGATAAGCTGGAGTATCGATTGCGCACTGATCGAGGCGATGGAGACAAACTTCCCCTTCCCGCGTCTGCCGTGACGGATCCAACATTCTGGACAGTGCTGCTGGACGCGACTGAGAAGACGCAAGCTCCATTCCTCAGCCGTGTGTTGAAGAATGACTTCTGGGACCGTCAGCTTGCTGAACCTGAGGATCTCATGGGTCTGCTTGCGGACATGGTCTTGAAGGCTACGAAATCTACGGATCTAACGATCGACCGTGGAACAGTGCTGAACTTGCTCGAAGAGGTTCAGACGTGTCTCGGAGAGCATCCGTCCGGCGAGTTAGCAGATTTGATCAAGCGTTACCGCGAGGAGCTTCACTGGAACGCAACCCAACGGGTCTACTTCTGGGGAAGCTGGGGAAGTCCGTACCAGAATACCTCCGAGGGAGACGCCTGGCCGACATACGTACGGGATCCGGTTGCGAATCTGAACATTGACTTTTCGCATATTCAACCAGGTATCGATCTCGTCCGTTTCAAGATTGTCCTCCAGTACTACAGCGACATAATCAGTGGATTTTCGAATCGAGAACACCTGTCGCCGCTGATTAAGCGCATGGAGGAGCGAGTACCTGACATCAAGAAGCTCATAACAGTAAGTGAGGCCACGTATGATCAGCCGCTCGTCGTGGTGTCGCTCCGCAACGTTAACCTGGCCATGCGTAAAGTCATCCCAATGCTGCTTTGCAAGCATCTCTATGACAAGAAGAAGCTCGAGGATCCACACAATGAGACTGTTCTGAATCTCATCATCGATGAGGCTCATAATATTCTCTCTCTTGAGTCAAGCCGAGAGAGCGAAGCCTGGAGAGATTACCGTCTCGAGACATTTGAAGAGATTATTAAGGAAGGACGCAAGTTTGGGGTTTTCCTCACGATTGCGAGTCAACGACCGCACGATATCTCTCCGACGATTATTTCCCAGCTTCATAACTACTTCCTTCATCGACTGGTTAACGACCTGGATATCAAAGCGGTCGAGAAGGCCGTGGCGTATCTCGATCGAGTGTCGTTCGAGTCCCTACCAATTCTTCCGACTGGCGTCTGCATCCTCGCCGGGGTTGCGGCGCAGATACCGGTCATGTTGAAAGTTGGAGAACTAGCCCCACGGTATGAGCCGAACAGTCGAACGATGTCTGTCGTCAAATCGTGGATGACTCCACTATCAGAAGGGAGCGCGCCTGAAGCTGTTAGTGCCGTTATCGTAGAGTCTGAGGGAGACGAGTTTTCCTTCTAGGTAACTGGTGGGTTTCCGTTTCAGTGGACTGCACCAGGCAAGGTTGGCGTAGATCGTATGCCGCGATTACATGCTCATGCTTTGATTTTTTGACCGGCTCCGCCATAGTGAAGAGTCCGTATGCCGAGACTCACTACCCGCGACTACCTCACGACCCGTCACTTCCTCGCGGGGCTTTGGATCCGTGACACGGGCAGCACCTTCGCCAGTTTGCCCGCTAATGCACAGCGCGACCTGCACGATTTCTACGCACCTGCAGTGGCTATGAGCGACGATGAAGCGCTTGAGTACCGCAAGGCCATGACCGCCGCCTTCCACTCTCTGCCTCACAGCGCAGGCCGTGCTGTTGTTGCCTTGCGAGCCAGCCTCAACGGCCTCCCCAACCAGATCCTCGATCGCTACAAAGTCCGTGCCTCGACGCAACTGAGTAGCGGGCGTCGTACCCGAGTCCTTCGAGTACTGCCCGTCGCAAAGCCTCAACTGGACGAGTACCACCTCGTCAAGGTCATCGAGCATCTCTGGCGAGACGACGACAGCTACATTTCGAAGCGGCCTAAGAGCTAACCACGTCTTCGCGTCGTGCTCGATGCAGCGCCCTGAACACGACACCGTGCGACAGCCCATGCTTCTGCTCAAGCCCGCGCATGGTTGCACCCGCTTCGTACTCACGAGCTAGCTGTCGAACGAGCGCATCACTTACCTTCCGCTTCTCGATGACGAGTCCCTCGTTTCGTAGGAGCCGAACAAGTGCGGACGCTGCGACACCAACCTCAGCGGCAAGCGTTCGAACACTCTCGCCTTCGCTGTGACGTCGAACCAGTTCCTCGATGCGCGCCCGAGACAGTCTCTGACCCAGGGGAGTAGCTCTTCGCCTCGGTGCCGCATCAGGCCCTGACCCGCCCGACGCCGCCGCCAATGCGCGCAGTCCTTCAGTGGTCAGGGCGACCGCCGATTTTCCCGAGTAGAGGTCTAGTAGGACACGGTTTGGGGGCGTGTGGCGTGCAGAAATGAGACACGGATGCGGGGGAGGAGCGCAAGCCTCCGGGGCGGCCACGGGAGCAGGTGGCAGAATGAAGGACGTCGTATCACCGTCGATGTCGATCTCTGCACCGAGACGAAGGGACGAACGATGTCCGCAACCCAGGAGAACGCGCATCCGCACACCGGAGCGCTCGCCGTCGTCGCCGACGCCGTGGCCGTCAACAACCCCGA
The DNA here is from genome assembly GCF_054782995.1 of Microbacterium neimengense. Lineage (NCBI taxonomy): Bacteria > Bacillati > Actinomycetota > Actinomycetes > Micrococcales > Microbacteriaceae > Microbacterium > Microbacterium neimengense. The sequence continues at coordinate 886,358 of NZ_BAAGRK010000015.1, read as the reverse complement.
CCCCGCGCGCCGCCCCGACGTGCTCTTCCGTGTTCGCCGCGAGGAGGGGCACCAGCCGAGCCCGTGGTGGGCGATCGGCGCATTCGTCGGTGTCTCCGCGGTCGTGCTCCTCCTGCTGAGCTTCGTGCCCGGCGGCGCCTGACCTACGCCGGCAGCTGCGCGAGCAGCTCCCGTTCCTCCTCGTCGGTGAGCCCTGCTCCCGACACGACCGGCCCGCCGAGAACGTCGGCGAGGGTCGATTCCAGCGGACGTCGCTCCAATCCGGCAGCCACCGCTCTTTGGGTCGACCGTGCGTTCATCCCGTACCAGTCCGTATCCCGCAGCCAGAGCGGAAGCGACCGCGGCCCGACCCATTCGTTGACAGCCTGCGAGGCAAGCCACTCTTCCGCCGCGCTGAATATCTCGCCGCGGTGCCCGGCGGCAGCTTTCGCCGCCTCGAGGTGCGCGGGGAACGGATGCGGCTCGCCCTGCGCATTGAAGGCACCCGATCCGGTGCCTTCCGCGAGTTGGACGAGCCAGTCGGCGAGGTCGCGCACGTCGATCAGCGCGGTCGGCAAGCCGGGTGCGTCGGGCGCCAGCACAACACCCTCGGGGTTCGACGGTGCGGCGAAGCGGCGCGGCCAGTACGTGCTGCGCCCGGTCGGGTCGCCGGGACCCCCGATGAGCCCGGGTCGAACGATGGCCGATCGGTCGGTGCCGAAGACCTCACGCACCGCATCCTCGCAGGCGACCTTGGCGCGCCCGTAGTCCTCCGGGTCGGTCATCACGTCGGCGTCGAGGGGCTCGAGCAGCGCCGCCGACTCCGCCGCGCCGATGTCTGCCTGGCTCGCGTACACGTTGCAGGTCGAGACGAAGACATAACGGTCGGTGCGCAGCCGGCGCGTGGCGCGCCGCACCTGGCCGGGCTGACGCGAGACGTCGATTACCGCATCCCACCGGGCGTCGAGGAGGGGCGCGAGGCCGTCGGCGATGTCGCGGTCGAGGCGAACGTGCCGCGCCCCGTCCGGAACGTCCGTGCCACGGGCGGCGCAGGTGACGTCATGGCCGGCGGCGATCGCGGATGCGGCCGTCGTACGCCCGAGCCATGCGGTGCCGCCGAGAACGAGGAGCTTCATAGGCTCATCGTCGCCGGGAACGCGCGCGGGCGCAGGCGTATCCGCGACGGGCGAACACGGCCGCGTCAGGCGGGGGACGTCGGCAGGTGTGCCTCGTCGGCGGATGCGGGTTCGTCGGCATCGTCGGATGCGGCGCGTCGCACCTCGTCGAGAGCAGCGGTGAACTCCGGGGCGCTGAGCCGGCGCGGGGTGGACTCGAGCGCGGCGGGTGCGGCGACCGCATCCAGCTTGGTCTCGTCGATACCGGGGAAGCGTCGTGCGGTCACCAGGACGCGGCTCTCGAGCGATCCGACGAACCGGTTGTAGCCGTCGACCGTGCGTTCGATGCCGCGCCGCAGGTCGTCGATGTGCTTGGTGAGTCCGCCGAGGCGCTCGTAGAGCTGCGTGCCGAGGGTGAAGAGCTCGCGGGCGTCGTCGGAGACGGCTTCCTGCGTCCACGTGTAGGCGACCGTACGCAGCACCGCCCAGAGGTTCACGGGTGAGGCGAGCGCGACGCGCTGGCGGAACGCGTAGTCGAGCAGGGCGGGATCCTCGTCGAGAGCGGTCGCCAGCAGCGCCTCGTTCGGCACGAAGCAGATGACGAACTCGGGGCTCGATTCGATCCCGGCCCAGTACTGTTTCTTCGCGAGCGCATCGATGTGGGCACGGAGGGCCTTGACGTGCTTGTCGCGGAGCGCGCGGCGTCGCGCCGCATCCTCTCCCTGGGCGGTGTCGGGGATCGCCTGCGCCTCGATGAACGCGTCGAGGGGCACCTTGGCGTCGACGGCGATGGCCTTGCCGCCGGGGAGCCGCACGATCATGTCGGGGCGGCCGGAGCCCGCATCCGAGCTGATCGAGGACTGCACGTCGAAATCGACGTGGCGCGTGAGGCCCGCCGCCTCGACGACACGACGCAACTGCACCTCGCCCCACACGCCGCGGGTGCTCGTCGAGCGCAGGGCGGAAGAGAGCGATGCGGTCGTGTCGCGCAGCAGGTCGTCGGTCTCCTGCGCGCGGCGCAGCTGTTCGGCCAGAGCCCCGTACTGGGCGTGGCGCTCCCGCTCGAGGTCGTCGACTTTGAGTCGCACCTGAGCGAGGGTGTCGCGGACCGGGGCGAGGGCGGCGACGACGGCGTTCTCGCGACGATCGCGATCGTCGCGTTCGCGCTGTTCGGCGCGCTGCCGCTCCACGAACTCGCGGTACAGTCCGCCCTGCCGCTCGAGCTCGGCGCGCGCGGCCGCCGCGGCGGACTCCGCGGCCGCCGCGCGGGCGGACAGCGCGCCCTGCTGCCCGGAGGCGCGCGAGTGCGCGGCGAACCAGCCGAGGGCGATGCCGGCGGCGAGGCACAACGCGGCGACGAGGAGGATCACGGGGTCCATGTGCACAGCATGCCCCGAGCTCCGGACATCGCCGGTCAGGCGGCCGCCGCGACCGCCGTCTCGATCTCGCAGATCCGGATGCGGGAGGCGTCGGCGAGGGCGTCGATGTCGGGCGCGTTCCAGCGCCGCGCGGCATCGATCATGATGGCGGCGGAGGCAGCCGCATCCGCTGTCGCGTCGTGGTGGCGGAACTCCGCGAAGCCCGCCTCGGCCGCGACGATCGGCAGCCGGTAGCTCGGCAGGTCGTATGTGCGGCGCGCGAGCTGCAGACTGCAGGCGTAGCGGTAGGGCGGGCAGATGTCGCCGGTCGCGGCGCACGCGCGCCGCAGCACCGCCATGTCGAACCCGGCGTTGTGCGCGACGAGCACGTCCGCGCCGGCGAAGGCCGCGATGTCGTCGAGCTGCTCGCTCCAGCCCTTCGCATCCACGACGTGCTCCGGGCGGATGCCGTGGATGCCGATGTTCAGCTCGAAGAAGCGGTCGTGGCCCTCGGGCGGTCGGATCAGCCACCCCGCGGTCGCGACGATGCGCCCGTCGCGGACGCGGGCAAGACCCACCGCGCACGCCGAAGCGCTGGAGGAGTTCGCCGTCTCGAAGTCGATCGCGGTGAAATCCAGTGACACGCCCTCACCCTCACCCGGATGCGTGCGGTGCGCGGTGAGGCGCGCCGGGGTCAGGGCATGCGCGGCGGCAGTGTGGGGTGGCGCGGGGTTGTGGCTGCCTCCGGCGTCCGGGCGTCGGAGATTCGGCGTTCCGTCGGAGGTTTCGCGCCGCATCTTCCGACGTTCGCGCGTTTCTCCGACCGGGGATGCGGCAGGGCCGTGACGGCGGATGCGGCGGGGGCCGCGCGGCGGATGCGGCTCGCGCCACAGCCCCTGGCGGGTGTGGCGGGGGCTGCGCTGCCGATGTGGCGAGCCCGCGCGGCGCGCGGGGTGCACCCAAGCGTGTGGCGTGGGGGCTTCGGGGTTGAGGCCGCATCCGGCGTCCGGGCGTCGGAGATTCGGCGTTCCGTCGGAGGTTTCGCGCCGCATGCTCCGACGTTCGCGTGATTCTCCGACCGGCGGATGCGGCCGCGGCCGACGGCGGATGCGGCCGACCGGCGGGCGCGGCGGCCCGTGCGAGTGGCGTGCGCGCCGGCTTCGGGGTTGCGGCTGCCTCCGGGCGTCGGAGATTCGGCGTTCCGTCGGAGGTTTCGCGCCGCATTCTTCGACGTTCGCGTGACTCTCCGACCGGTGGATGCGGAGGAGCCGACGGGGGCTGCGGCGAGCGTGCGCGTGCGGCGCGCTGGTTTGCTTCTGGGTTGTGGCCGCTTCCGGCGTCCGGGCGTCGGAGATTCGGCGTTCCGTCGGAGGTTTCGCGCCGCATCCTCCGACATTCGCGCGTTTCTCCGACCGGTGGATGCGGCCGGGCCGTGACGGCGGAGGCAGCACGAGCCGGCGCGGCGGATGCGGTCGAGCCGGCGCGGCGGATGCGGCTCGCGCCGACCGGCGGATGCGGCGAGCCTGCCGATGTGGCGCAGGACCCCAGCCGGCCGCCGCACACACACCCCGGCGGGCGCCGAGCCGTGGGGCGCCTAGACTTGATGCCCGTGGCTCTTACCATCGGAATCGTCGGGCTGCCGAATGTCGGCAAGTCCACCCTGTTCAACGCCCTGACCAAGAATCAGGTGCTCGCGGCGAACTACCCGTTCGCGACGATCGAGCCGAACGTGGGTGTCGTCAACCTGCCCGATGCGCGCCTCGACAAGCTCGCCGAGATCTTCGGCAGCGAGCGCATCCTGCCGGCCGCCGTGTCGTTCGTCGACATCGCCGGCATCGTGCGCGGCGCGAGCGAGGGGGAGGGGCTCGGCAACAAGTTCCTCGCCAACATCCGCGAGGCCGACGCGATCGCGCAGGTCGTGCGCGGGTTCGCCGACTCCGATGTCGTGCACGTCGACGGCAACGTCGACCCGAAGAACGACATGGAGACCATCAACGCCGAGCTGCAGCTCGCCGACCTCGACACCCTCGAGCGCGCGATCACGCGCTACGAGAAGGAAGTGCGCGGCAAGAAGCTCGAGCCGATCGTCCTCGAGACGGCGCAGGCCGCGAAGGACGCACTCGAGCGCGGGCAGCTGCTGTCGGCATCCGGAATCGATCTGGCTCCCATCAAGGAACTCGGCCTGCTGACCGCGAAGCCGTTCATCTTCGTCTTCAACGTGGATGAGGACGTTCTCACGGATGCGGACCGCAAGGCCGAGCTCGCAGCGCTGGTCGCGCCCGCGCAGGCGGTGTTCCTCGACGCGAAGATCGAGTCGGAGCTGATCGACCTCGACCCCGAGGAAGCGGCTGAGCTGCTCGCATCGACGGGACAGGACGAGTCGGGTCTCGACCAGCTCGCGCGCATCGGATTCGACACGCTGGGCCTGCAGACCTACCTGACCGCGGGGCCGAAGGAAGCGCGCGCCTGGACCATCGGTAAGGGTTGGAAGGCCCCGCAGGCCGCTGGCGTCATCCACACCGACTTCGAGAAGGGCTTCATCAAGGCCGAGGTCATCTCGTTCGACGATCTCGTCGCGACGGGATCGGTCGTCGAGGCCCGTGCGAAGGGCAAGGCCCGGCTCGAGGGCAAGGACTACGTCATGCAGGACGGCGACGTCGTGGAGTTCCGCTTCAACAACTGAGCATCGGCGCATCCGTCGTGGAGGAGTTCCACTCCCGAACAGCGTCTGGACAGAACTAGCCTTGCTGCATGATTCGGAGCAATCGCGCGACCTTGAGCATCTACTCCGACGTTCTTTCCGTCGCCGATGTCACAGCGACGCTCGGATTCGAGCCTGACAACTCAGGTGACATGGGGGCTCTGACTCGTGCAGGGCGCGCTGGTCGAGACGTTGCGCCGGAGCGGTTGCGCTATCAGCGCACCTTCTGGTCAGTCACCGAGAAAGACGACGGCGACTCGGATGACGCAACCGGCTTCGCCGCGTTGCGCAGGTTGGTACAGCGGGTGGGTTCAATCCACGGCGCGCTCGCCGCGATTCGCGAGAGCGGGGAAACCGTCCTGTGGTGGTCGGGAGATTCCGACAGCTCGCAGGGTGGTTTCCTGTTGGAGGCGGACCTCGTCAGCGACTTGAGCAGGCTCGGTTGCGATGTGTACGGGACCGCATACCTCGCGGATGACGAAGAAGAGAGTTGACGAAGGGCAACCTCGTGGAGTTCCGCTTCAACTACTGACTGGGTCTCATCCCAGGAGGTGCGAGGATCAGGCATGGCTTCTCTCGAGCTGGTCACCGTCACCGCGGACGTGCGGGATCGGTTCATCGCCCGCCTGCAAGCCTCGTTCGACGCGGGTGCGGAGGCCTACTCGCGACCCGACACGGACGGTCCAGACGGTCTCGACGAGCCAGTCATCTCGGTCGGCGAGATCCTCGAGAGCATGGACAAGCCGGGCGCGGATTCCTGGGAGGTGCGCTCCGGAGGCGATCCGGTGGGTGGTGCCGTCGTCTCGTCCACCGAGGGCGGCAAACGTCGATCCCTGGACCTGCTCTTCGTCGACGTGGAGGCGCAGGGCAACGGTCTCGGCGCAGCGATCTGGCTTGCGCTGGAGAACCAATACCCCGACGCCGAGGTTTGGGAGACCATGACCCCCTACGAGGACACGCGCAACATCCACTTCTATGTGAACAAGTGCGGATTCCGGGTCGTCGAGTTCTTCCACCCGGGGCATCCCGACCCACACGGGCCTGCCGCCGAGGGCCAGGGGTCGCCGGATCTGATGTTCGCCTTCGAGAAGCAGCGGATGGCCGGGGCTGGAGAGCACGGGCCGGAGCGGCGGTGACACCCGACGCGACGCTGGTCGTGCACGACGACGAAGCGGGCCGAGTCGCCGTCGAGCAGACGCTGCGCCGGCTCGTGCGCAAGTAGGGCGCTGCGCTGGTGGCGCTCAGCCTCGTGTGGGGTGTGATCACGCTGGTGCCGCTCATCGCTGCATCGACCGCCGTGGACGGAAACGCGCTGCCCTTCATCCTCGGCTCCATCCTGCTCGTCTCGATTCCCGTCGTGCTCGGCGCTCGGGGGGTGCGGCAGCTGCGTCGACGGCCGCGTCTACCGAAGATCGCAGTGACGATCACCCCCTGGGCTGTGCTTTTTCCGGCGATCGTGCGTCCTTCCGGCTTGGCACCCCGCATCCGGGCCGAGGAGTGGCCCCGCGAGGGAACGAGTGCCGCGATCATCCCCGCGTCCGGCCTGCACGCGGCGCGCATCGAGTTCACCCGGCAGGATGCGGGCAAGCGGCGTAAGCGCTCGATCGCCGTCGGCAGCATCGACGTCGACCCGCAGGTCATCGTGGATGTGCTCCGAGGTTCCACCTCCGCGTAACGTTCCGTCTCATCTGCGGCTCGCTCAGCGCCCGGGGAGCCCACTCCACGGACCCGGGCGACAGAATCGGTCCGGAACGATCGGGCGCGCAGATTCGCTCCCGACGAGAGTGGGTCGCGAAGGGAGCCGCCATGATCGAAGTGCTCAATCGCCTGGTCGACGAGATCGAACGCCGACTCGCCGACGAGATCGATGTCGAGGCGCTCGCCGCATCCGCGGGAACGACGGGCTACCACGTGCGTCGGATGTTCTCGACGCTCGCGGGGATGCCCGTGTCGGAGTATGTGCGACGCCGACGGATGACGGTGGCAGCCGCCGACGTGATCGACGGCGACGATCTGCTCACGGTCGCCGTGCGCTTCGGCTACGGGTCCGTCGAAGCCTTCGGCAGAGCGTTCCGTGCGGTGCACGGCGTGAGCCACGGCGACGTTCGTCGCGACGGCGGACCCCTTCGTCCGCAATCCATCCTCAGGTTCCGCCTGACCGTCGAAGGGAGCTCCGCCATGGACGCCCGACTCATCGAACGCCCCGCCTTCCGCCTCGCTGGTCACGCCGCACGCGTGCCGCTGATCCACGACGGCGTCAATCCACACATCCAGGCGCACATCGCGTCGCTGCCCGTCGAGGCGCACGCGCGCCTGAAGTCGATCAGCAGCTCCGAGCCCGCGGGTCTCCTGCAGGTCAGCGCGGATGTCGACCCCGACTACTCCGAGGGGAGCGAGCTGACCTATCTGCACGGTGTCGCGCTCGGCGCCGATGCGGATGCTCCCGCCGACCTCGACGTCATCGAGGCGGATGCGGGAACCTGGGTCGTGTTCCGGACCTCCGGCCCGCACCCGGATGCCCTGCAGGAGGCGTATGCCGCATCCGCGACCGACTGGTTCCCGTCGAACCCATGGCAACTGCGCCCCGGCCCGTCGATCGTCGCCGTGCTCGAACGCAGCGAAGACTTCCGCACGGCGACCTGTGAGTTGTGGCTCCCGGTCGAACGGATGGCGCCGGCCGTCTAGCTCAGAATGCGGCGTCGCGTGCCCACCGTTCGCGGGGCGGCACCTCTTCCCACCGCTCCCGCAACGGCGCGTCCGCATCGACGGGCCGATAGATCGGAGCTCCACGGATGCAGAGCCCCCAGAACCAGGTGCGACCGCACGCCAGGCACTCCAGGTAGCTGACGATCGTGAACTTCAGGTCGGATTCCGCCAGCGCGAGCATGTCGCCGAGCGGCACGTCACCGCGGATGAAGCGCATCCGGCCGTCGTTGACGCGACGTTCGAGCTCGTCACTCGTGAGCTGGATGGCGATGTCGTGCGGAGGCCTTCCGTCGTTGTGCACGAGCGCGGTCTCGCAGACGTCGCAGCTCACATCCATACCGCCACGCTACCGACCCGTGCTCTTGTGCGCCGCATCGTCTTCACACATGGTCCGTCGTGCGGTCGCGGTCGCCGTGCTCGGCCTCGCCGCTTTGGCGCTCAGCGGATGCACGCAGCCCTACGACGGCGTCCTCTGGCGACAGATGGATGCCACGGAGGGTGGCTTCGTGGGTCGCATCGGCGATCTTCGTGAGACCGGGGCGAGTCGGGCGGATGCGGTGGCCGCGCTCAGGCGTCTTCGCTCCGAGCGATGGCGGGTGGGCGACGGGATGCGGGGATGCGGGCGGGCAGCTCACCGCGTCGGGACGCGGGCCTCAGAGGTTTGTCGTCCTTCCCGACGGTGAGTCCGCCACCGAGGGGTTCGTCGCGATCTCGCACAACGTCTACGCCGCGTCGACCGAAGGGTAGGCGACAGCATCCGGGTTCAGGCCGGCTGCATCGCTCATTGCTCGCGGCGCGTTCGCCGCCCGGGAGCGTCAGCCCTCCTCGTGCCCCACGGACTTGGCCTCCAGAAAGGCGCACAGCTCGGCCGCGACCGAGAGCTCGGCGGCGAGGCGCTGCATCTCGAAGCTCGTGAGTACCGTTATCTCGGCCTGCGGTTCGATCGTGACGCGCCACCGCGAGTCTCCGACCTCGATCGGCTCCAGGTAGAGCGAGATGTCCGCGTTGTGCAGCGGCACGATCACGAGGCCCGTGTCCCCGCCCTCGGACCCGTCCTGCACCGCGACGCGGATGAGGTCTCCCGCCTGGCGGAAGCGGTGGAACTCCTCGAGCCAGCTTTCGAGTGTCGCTTTGCTTCTAAAGGGCACCGGGGTTCCTCGCGTTCTGCATGGGCGCGGACCTGCAAAACCGCGCCGTTGCGGCGATCGTAACCCGATAAGCAGACAAAGTGATCAACGGCACGTCACCGGTGGACAGCCAACACCGTGAATCGAAAGCTCGTGCGGCAACGACCCGGACACAGTGCGTCCCGTTCGGATCGGTACAGTGCGGGATGTGCACCCCTTCCTGCCCCCGGAGTCGTACGAACTCGGCGCCGGGGTGGTGACGCGCACGCTCTTCACCACCCCGCGAACCCGCACGGAGGAGTTCTTCCTCCGTGTCGACGATCCTCGTCGTCTCGGTGCGGTCGACGCGGGGAGACCAGGTGGAGTGGTCCTGGGCACCTTCGCGGTGCGCGGTCCGCGCCACGGTCCGTGGCTGCTGTGGGAAGGTGCCCTTGCGGCGGCGGCGTCACTCGACGAGGCGTTGGCGTTCTTCCACGGGAGTCTGTCCGTGGCCCGGAAAGCCGTCGTGGTCGACGTCGATGTCTCGCACGAGGAGTTGCTCGCCGCCGATGAGTTCTGGCCGGTGATCGACCTGCTCGAGCGGCGCGCATGGGAGAACACCCTCCCGCGGGCGGTGGCGGCGATCGCCTCGAACGGTGAGCGCTTCGCTCGCCGCTGGGCCAACACCGCCGCACAGAAGGCAGTCGAACTCGCGCCCGTGATCGATCGCGCCGGGGTGCCCGCGAACCTCGTGTTGGGCTACATCGGCGCCGTGATCGCGCAGGGGCGCGCGGAGTACCAAGCTGTGCTGACGGGGGAGTGCGATCTCTCGAGGGTGCGTGTGAGCGACTACTCGAGCTCGGTCATCAGTCTTGGGGCGCATGCCTACGACCGGCTGCAGCGCAAGCCGGACGTCTTCACGAGATTCCGCGATGTCTTCACGTCGAAGGCCGACGAAATCCGCCGACGGAGCGACGAGGACGTCGCGCGATACCAGCGGGAGAACGACATCCATCCCGCGCGTCGGCGTCGGTGGCGGACGGGACGCGCGATCGTGCACATAGACGACAGATTCTACGAACGCGTCGTGCTCGCTGAGATGACGGTGTTGCCGGGAGGCGTCGAGACGTACACCGACGAGATCAGGGCCGCCGCCGAGAGCTTCGGCGGTCGGGTCGTGATCGGTCCGGAGGTGCTCGACCACGGGTTCGGCTCGGTCTTCAGCGCGGAGGCCTACGAGATCAAGCGGCGTTCATCCGTCCCGGTGGACCGCTACATCAAGCAGCATGTCACGTCCGCTGCGGCCATCGTCTGATGCCCTCGCTGCCTCCCCGTCAATGAAAGGTGAGCACCTCGTCGCCCCACGCGGCTCGCAGTGACGCATCGAGATCTGACACGAGGCGATCCTGATGGTCGATCACCAGTGTGCTGCGCCCCTGATCGATCGAGTAGGACTCCCACGGGGCCGTGCCGTCCGCATCCGGCGACTCACCGTGCGCGAAGGCGGTCCACCGCTGCTGCATGCGAGCCGAGATGCTCTCGGCCACCCGGCGGCCGCCGAGGCGGAACGTCGGGTCCTTCGGTCCGCTCGTCAGGTTGCCCCAGAGGTACGGCAGCTCCGTGGCGTGCGTCGCTCCGAGCCCGATCAGGCGCAGGAAGGGGGCCGCGTGGTCGAAGCGGTACAGCCAGACATCGGCCACCCGCGAATGCCCCTCCGCGATCCACACGCTCGGCATGCGGAACCCGATGTCCCGGGCGATTCCGAGCCCGATCGCGCGTTGCCGCGCGTGCTCGTACGCGGTGCGCACGTCGTCGAACGTCGGCAGCTCGAGCGCGGGATTGTCCGCGGCCATGTCGCCGAACATGTCGCGCAGGCGTTCGTCGGTGATGGGGATCAGCGGCGACTTCATGAACTTGAACAGGGACGCCTCGTCCTTGTTCGTCCCGATGAGCAGAGGCACGGCAAGTCCCCGACCCTCCCGCAGCGCGACGGCGGGTGCCTCCGGCAGCAGGTCGCCGTCGATGACCGGTGCGAAGGCGAGCACGCCAGGGTCGGCGTCGGGCACCTGCGCGTAGACCTCCATGCCCGCCTCGACGATCTGCTGGGCCGTTGCGGCACGCAGCGCGTCCGCCGCATCCGGGCGCGTCTCGTCGATGCGCAGTGCGGCGGTGAAACGTGCGGCGACCGCGCGTGCGCGCTCGGCGCCGTAGACGCTGGATGCAGGGGAGGACTCCGCGATCGCACGGTGGAACAGTCCGCGCGCGGACGGTGTGGCCAGCAGCGTGGTCACGAGCCCGCCGCCGGCGGACTCGCCGAAGACCGTGACGCGGCCGGGGTCTCCGCCGAAGGCACGGATGTTCTGCTGCACCCACTCGAGGGCGAGCAGCACGTCCTTCAGCGCGAGGTTGCGGTCGAAGCCCTGCTCGGGAAGCAGTGAAGCGAGATCGAGGAAGCCGAAAGCACCGAGACGATAGTTGACCGTGACCACCACGACGTCGCCGCGCGTCACGAGCGAGGTCGCGTCGAAGAGGGGCTGGCTGGAGGCCCCGAACGTGTACGCGCCACCGTGTACCCACACCATGACCGGGCGCTCGCGCTGGCTTTCGGATGCGGGTGCCCACACGTTGAGCCGGAGGCAGTCCTCGTCCATGACGGCGTCGTCGCCGAGCGGGACGGCGGGGTTCACGCTCTGCGGGCAGACGGGACCGTAGCGCGTGGCATCCGTTTCGTCCGCGACGGGCTTCGCCGCAACCGGATCGCGCCACCGGGCGTCGTCCGTGGGCGGCTCGGCGAAGCGGATGCCGCGCCACGCGAGCACCGGGCCCAGCTCGAGTCCGCGGAACGAACCGGCGGGCGCATGCGCGAGCCGAGTGCCGGTGGACGAGGTGTCGTTGGGGTGGGACATGTTCGTTCCTTTCCGGGTCAGGAGAACAGCTGGTGGACGAGGTGAGCGGCCTCGTTCGCGGCGAGGACCGCGAACAGCACCGTCATGATCACGGCGTTGTGCGCGATCATCTCGGTCTTCAGCCGCTCGAGACCCTTGGCGACGGTGGCGGATCCGCTGGTGGCGAGCAGCGTCGGGATGATCAGCGCGAGTGAGCCGGCTACGGCGAAGGCGATACACAGACCGACGGCCGCCGCTGCCGGCAGGTGCGCCGCTCCGATGGTCGCCCCCGCCTTCAGTTCGAGCGGAATGTTCTTCGAGTTGGTCACGGCCATGAGTAGACCGAGACCGCCGGCGCGGGCGGGGGTGATCGAGTCGATCGCCGAGAGCCAACCCGGCGTGCGCGGCGCGGCCCCGCCTCGCGGCCGCGACAGCCAGCTGGTGACGGCCAGGACGGTGAATCCGACGGTCAACAGGATCGTCAGTACGAGCACGACGATCTTCGACGCCGCCGATCCTCCCGACGACGATGCGCCGGCGGTCGTCGCGGCACCCAGTGCCGTGAACACGAGAGTGATGGCCAGGAACGCGCCGGTGTACGCGAGAGAGGCGGCCCTGCCGCGGGCCGACAGCAGGATCGCCACGATCGCCACGATCGGAAGCGGCGAGATCATCAGCCCCACAGCGGCGGGGATCAGCGAGGGAAGGTCGTGCGTGTTCATCGGATGCTCCATCTGCGTGCCGCGGGCCGGCGATTGCAGACGTTACGACGAGGATGTCGGCGCGTGAGGCGGATGTTCGGTGGACACGACAGCGGAGGCTGCGCCGAGATCGATCACCGCCTCCAGAAGCGCTCCCGACCCGTCGGCTTGCAACCGTGCTCCGCGCCCCCGGGCGGCCGACGACCGGCTCAGCGTCGCTTCGCGCGGCAGGCTTCCGGGCGAGCGCACCTGCACCCGCAGCCGGGGGCCCGCACCCGTCGCGACGACGTCCAGATCGATCGTGGCCGCCGCGGGAACGCTGTGTTTGACGGCGTTCAGTAAACCCTCCGCAACGATCTCGAACGCGTCGTCGCGCGCAGCGGCCGATGCGTCCAGAGCCGTCTGCGCGTCCGGGCTCATCCGCATGCGGACATCCACGACCGGGTGCCACGTCTCGACGAGGTCGGCCAACGACTGGATGGACGCGCCGTCGCGCGGCCGGTCGAAGACGTCGGGCAGCCCGGCGAGCAGAGGATCGACCTCGTCGTGCACCTCGCGGAGAGCGGTCGGCGTCCAGCGATCCGGTGCGGCGAGCGCGCGAACGCACGCCCCCTGCGCGTCGCGGTGCAGTTCGCGCGCCGCGTCTTCCAGTGCCGCGCGTGCCGTCGACGTCCCCACGCGTCCGATCCGCTGCGAGACGCGCACGGTCGCGGTCAGACGTCGCTCCTCGACCCTGAGCGCGGAGGCGGCACCGGCGCACAGCGCGCAGGCCGCCGCGAGGGCGGGATAGACCAGAACCGGCACGGCCGACAGGGCAAGCGGGATCCCCTGCGCCCACGCCAGCGCGCCCAGACCGACTCCCACGCCCGCTCCGATCGCCAGGAACGTCGGGATGCGGCGCCGGCGGAGAGCCCGCAGGCGCGGCAGACCGTCGGCGAGGACGGCGCCGCCGGCGAGCAGCGCCATGCCGGCCACTACCTGCAGCACAGGCACGCTGCGCAGAGCGTACGGCAGCACGCAGAGGGCATAGGTGAAGGCCACGATGCCGGGGGGAGGCAGCCGCAGCGAGGGCCGCATCCGAACGTGCTCGATCGGCATGGCGACGACGGGCTCCGCGGGCGCGGCGGCGAGATCGGCCAGGCGCCGGCTCCACCGTCGCAGGCCGTCTTCGCTGAATGCGCGCAGCGATTCGGTGCCGGACTGCTCAGTAGCCAGCGCGCGGAGCTGACCTCTCAGCTCCTCGCTCGCCGCCCGCACGAGGTTCCGGGCTGCGCTCTCGAACGCATCGGCATCCTCGCGGGCGTGTGTGAGCGCGTGCTGCACCGACCGCAGGCGAGCGTTCGTCAGCCGCAGGCCGGCGACGTGCGTGGTGAGGATGGCGAGAGCCGTCAGCGAGGCCATCCAGACCGTCGCGTTCGTGAGCACGCGAAAGGGCAGCTGCCATGCGGGCGGCACGGCGGCACCGACCGCATCGGCGACGGCGTCGTATGCGAGGGGTCGGAGGATCGCGGAAGTCAGAACGCCGCCCGTCACGATCCACGGGCGCCATCGGCGGGCGGCACGGCGCTCGCCGATGGCGGTGGCGACGAGGCCGGCGAGGAACGCGACGGTCGAAGCCGACCCGGCACCGAGTGCGCCGACGCTGAAGTTCATCGGGTCCGGGCTCATCACGGTGACGGACAGCAGGCCCGCGACGAGGAAGGTCCAGCGCGACACGAAGCGTCCGGACAGAAGCGCGTCCCGCGCGGCGCGGGCGAGGCGGTTCACCGCACGGGGCCGAACGCGGCGACGTACACTGCGGCGGCGGCGACCCGAGGGCTCCGCGCCGGGTCGCCCGTCAGGCCGAGGCGATCGAAGATGCGGCTGATCGATCGCTCGACCGCGCGCACGGATGTGTGCGACCGGGCTGCGATCTCGTCGTTGGACCAACCGCGCGCCACCATAGAGAGCGTCTCGAGTTGATGCCGGGTCAGCCTGCTCAGCGAGTCCTCGCCGTCGCCGATCGCGGGACCGGCGGGAGGGTGGGTCGACATGACCGCCTCGACCGCGTCGACGAGCTCGGCGGTGGAGGAGAGGGCGAGCTTGGACACGAAGACCGCGCCCGACACGCCCATCGCGGTCGCTCCGGCTGCGGCGCGCGGATAGCTGCTGAGGAAGACCACTCCGAGGTGAGGCGCGAGCGCCACGAGCCCGGCCGCCAGTTCGGCGCCGGACGGGCGGGAACCGAGGTCGATGTCGGCGAGGAGCACGTCGGGGTCGAACTCGGCGAACAGGCGCGTGGCCTCCGCTGCGCCTTCGGCCCCGCGCGTCTCGAACCCGTGCTGGTTCAGCGTCTCGCAGACGAGAAGGCGCATGGCTGCCTGGTCCTCGACGACGAGCACTCGTCGCACCCATCTGCCGGTCACATCCACAAGATATGTGATCCCGGGTCGCGCGGCGCGCCCACGTTTCACCCAACCTGTGAGGCGTACATGTGGCAGGCGTAACGTCCGGCTATGGAGACACAGACACGAACGGGCGGCGCAGACGCCGCCACGCTGGGCCTGGGATCGGTGCTCGTGGGTTCGCTGCCTGCGGCTCTGATGACCGATGACGCCCCCGAGCGCTACACCGTGGAGACGGTGTTCACCCGACGTCCGCAGAAGGACGAGGTGGCGGCGATCCTCGACGGGGAGACCCGCGACTTCCTCACGAGGGCCGGATACCCGACGGTGGAGGTCACGGTGTCGGATCGGCGGCTCGAGATCGCCAACACAAACCTCGAGGAGCTGCGTGACGGACTTGCCGCCGTCCTGATGGACCGACTGGCCGAGATCGGCGAGCGTGCGCGTGCCGTGCGCGACGCTGCGGAAGTGCGTATGAAGGACGCAGTCGACCACGAGCACACACGAGCAGCGGCCGTGGTGGCGCTCGCCGAATCCGTGCACTTCCGTGCGTCGGGGCAGGCGGATGCGGATGCGGTGCAGCTGTCCGAGTGGGACGGCGAAGGCGGTCACGAGCGCATGCCGCGCTCGTGATGGGGAGCGGCGAGGACCATGAACGAGTTTCGCGCGACCATGCCTCGAACCGCCCCCAGTGCTCGCGGCGCGAGCGAGTTCACCGCACTCGCCCAGATGGTGCGTGAACGCGGACTGCTCCGGCGACGATACGGGTACTACTGGACGAAGTTGATCGGACTGCCGATGCTGCTGGCCGCCAGCCTTCTGCTGTTCGTGTGGATCGGTGACACCTGGTGGCAACTTTTCACGGCGGCGTTCCTGGCGATGCTGTTCACGCAGATCGCGTTCCTCGGCCATGACTCGGCTCATCGCCAGATCTTCGTCTCCGGTAAATGGAACGACTGGGCGAGCCTGGTGCTCGGCGATCTTCTGGTCGGCATGAGCTACGGCTGGTGGCAGCACAAGCACACCCGCCACCATGCGAATCCGAACAAGCTGGGGGCGGACCCCGACATCGAGCTACCGGTGATCGTGGTCGCCCCGGAGAAGCGCGCCCCTCGAGGCGCCGTCGTCACCTGGCTCCGCGCACACCAGGGCATGTTCTTCTTCCCGATCTTGCTCCTCGAAGGGGTGTCGCTGCACGCATCCGGCGTCGCGCGGGTGGCGAAGCGAGGGCGACTGGACCGGCGATGGGTTGAGATCGGCTTCCTCGCGGTACGCCTGCTCGGGTTTCCCCTGCTCGTGTTCCTCGTGCTCTCGCCGGGCGTGGCGTTCGTCTTCCTGGCGGTGCAGCTCGGGCTCTTCGGCTTCTACATGGGCGTCTCCTTCGCCCCCAACCACAAGGGGATGCCGATCGTCCCACGCGACGCGACGATCGACTTCCTGCGCCGCCAGGCGATGATGAGCCGCAACATCCGCGGGAACCGCGTGCTCGACACGGCCATGGGCGGGCTGAACTACCAGATCGAGCACCACCTGTTCCCGTCGATGCCGCGTCCGCATCTGCGCAAGGCGGCACCGATGATCGCGGAGTACTGTCGCGCGCACGGCGTGCCGTACGTGCAGACCGGATTGTTCGCGTCCTACGCGATCATCGTCCGCTACATCAACCGCGTCGGGCTCGGCGAGCGCGACGTGTTCAGCTGCCCGCTCATCGAACAGCGCAGCCAGATCGCTCCGTCGGCCTGACGAGACGGGTCAGCTGCGGTTGCGGCGGGAGCGTTGACGGATGATGCCGAAGATGAGCGTGCCGACGAAGAGCACGATGCCGATGACGGCCAGCCAGAGCAGACCCTCGAACGCGAAACCCACGACCGACAGCACCACCCATACAACGAGCAAGATGAGAAGAACTGTCCACATGTGCCTCACCGTACGCGCCTTCCGGCGCTCGCGGGCCGGATCGGGCACATCGGCGCAGAATCGTGCTCCGGGCGGCTCACGATCTCACCGATCACCTTCGCTGGTCGGTCAGGGGGCGTCCAGCGGGGCGTGACACAGTGGGGTAGTGCTCCGCCTCGGTGATGGCATATCGAACCGAGAAGAGGGCGCACATGCCGACATGGTGGGAAGAACTGCTGCACATCACGACGGGTCGTGTCGGCCGTCACGCTGATCTGCCGGACCTGCGGCACCTGCCTTCGCAGCCAGTGGCGCTCGAGCGGACGCACTACATCGTGAATGACCGCGAGCGGCACGGCGACGAGCGTCGCACCTACGTCTTGCGTCGTGCGAGACATTCGCGCCGCGACAGAGGAGGCATCTCGGTCACCTCGAACGGACGCGGCGTGGGATATCTCCCCGCCGGCGCCGCGCGCGAGGCGGGGCCGCTGATCGACCGCCTGGGCGGTGCCGTCGTCGTCAACGGCGCGGGCACGAAGGACGGCGGCATCCGGCTCTGGGTCGACCTTCCCGAGATCGACGATCTCCGGCAGTTCGTCGACAGTGCCGAGCGCACGGATCCGGCGGCATCGACCACTTCCTGAGAACGGTACCGGTGGCTAGTGCCGTGCCTCCCGGGCACGCTCCTTGATCGCATCGATGACGGCGGTCTTCGCATCCGCATAGGCGTTCATGTCGTCCCAGTCGCGCTGCATGAGCTCACGTTTGATCCGCTCGTAGAGCGCGCGATCGGCCGCATCCTCTCGCAGCCGGTCGCGCAGCAGGAGGTACTCGTCCACGGCGCGGGCGTCCTGCTCGTACACGTGCACGTGAACATCGCGCTGGGGCGTGCGCACCAGGCGGTGGCCGGGCTCCCGTACCCGCAGCGCGTAACCGGCCCCGAGGAGCGCGTCGAGGTAGTCCTCTTCCGCGGTGATGTCGTCGACGGTGACGAGGATGTCGATGATCGGCTTCGCGGCGAGGCCCGGCACGGACGTCGATCCGATGTGCGCGATCTGGATCTGCCGGCCCGCGAGCGCCAGACGGATGCGGTCGCGATGCTCCGCGAACGCAACGGGCCAGCTCGGGTCGTAGTCGTGGATGCCGACGGTCATCGGTTCCGGTCCACCGACCAGCTCGACGGATGTGACGTCCGGACGGCGGCGAGAGGGCATGACTTCATCATCTCGCGTCGCCGGCGACGTGGGGGCGTCGGCTCCTGACCCGCCCGCGCCGGTAGCCTCGCGGCATGAGCACGACACAGCAGGAGCGCGACGAACTGCGCCGGTCGATCGAGCAGTTCTCTGCGGGCGGGTACCCCGTCGACACGGTCGCGTTCTCTGTGTGCACCTGCGGCAATGAGACGTTCGCCGTCGTCCTGGACGACGAGGTCGGGGTCGCGGCGACGATCTGCGCCGTCTGCGGGGAGGAGGCCGCGCTCGCCGACTCGGATGACCACTTCGACGACGTCGAGGAGGTGCAACAGGCCGAATGCTCCTGCGGCAATGACGAGTTCCGCGTCGCCCTCGGCTTCGCTCTCGACCAGGACGGCGAGGTGCGATGGGTGTCCGTCGGTCTGCGCTGCACGGCCGACGGCGTCGCCGGCGTCTACGTCGACTGGAAGATCGACTACCGGCCCACCGCCCACCTGCTCGCTGTCGGCTGACGGCGCGGGCTGAGGTACGCCGTCGTCGCGGGATCTACGTGCGGGACGTGACGCCGAGCTCTGCGGCGTCGCTGCGCAGCGCACGCTTCGACGTGAAGCGCCAGCCGAGCGGAACGGCAACGGTCGCCGCGATCCACATCGCCACGGCAGGAACAGACACCGCGTTCATCCCGTCGCCCGAAAGATCGGACCAGGGCGCGGCGAACGCGACGGTCGTGGTGCCGACCCCGATCGCCGCACCGAAGACGGTGAAAGCAACGAGGTGAAGGGGCATCGAGGCGGCGGTGCGCAGCATCCATCCCAGACCGTACGCCAGCGGTGAACCGATGAGGAGCGCGGCGAGCGACCACGGCACCGCGTACATGAGCGCGATCAGCGCACCCCAGTGCAACATCGCCGTCGATGCGAGCGTCGAGAACAGGAGAAACCACAGCCAGGCACTCAACGCCCCTCGTGCGAACTCGCGGAACGTGAACGACATCGGTGCCGCGTCCGTTCGCGGCGACGGCCTCGAGGGTGATGCGCTCACCCTCCGAACATAGCAACGCGTCGCCTGACCCTGGCCCCGGGTCTCCGCATCGGCGACACTGAGCGCATGCGCACCCTCCGCACCCAGGTCTGCATCGCAGGGGGAGGCCCGGCCGGCATCATGCTGGGGCTGCTCCTCGCCCGAGCCGGCGTCGAGGTCGTCGTGCTGGAGAAGCACGCCGACTTCTTCCGCGACTTTCGCGGCAGCGGCATGCTCATCACCATTCCGCGGCCGGGGTACTTCCAGTGCGGACTCGTGGTCGGCAAGGGCACATTCGGCGGGACCCGCGAGGAGGGCATCGACGCGTTCCGGATGCGGGTGGCGCGGGCCGCGCCGCCGATCGCGTCCGAACTGGATGCCGTCGCCTCCTTCGACGACGTGAAGCTGCTGTCGGTCGAGATCAACCACCTGCGGCGATGGTGGCAGCCCGGCCTGCTGTTCATCGGCGATGCGGCACACGCCATGTCGCCCGCCTTCGGCGTCGGCATCAATTACGCGATCCAGGATGCGGTCGCCGCCGCGCGCCTTCTCGCCCCCGTACTCGGCGACGGGCCCGCCGCCATCGACCGGGCATGTGCCGCGCTGCAGCGTCGCAGGGCCCTGCCCACTCGCGCGATGCAGCGGCTCCAGCAGATCGTCCACCGCGCGATCGGACGCCCGCGGGCCCGCATCCTGCACAACCCGCCGACGCGCCGGGAGCGGATGGTGCTCCGTATCGCGATCCCGATCGCGCGACGTCTGCTGCCGCGTCTGGTCGGCTACGGCTTCCGTCCCGAACGCATCCGATCGGTGCATAGCCCTACGCTGGCTGCGTGAGTGACGACTACCGTTCCCGGCTGGGCACCGACGCCCTCATCCCTCGCGTTCGCATTCCGCTGGCTGACGACTACGAGATCGACACCGATCATGACCGCCTCGATCTGAGGCAGGTGCACGAGTGGCTGTCGACCGACGCGTTCTGGGCGATCGGGCGCTCGTTCGACGTGGTGCAGCGCGCGGCCGCCGCATCCGTCAATTTCGGGGCGTACGCCCCCACGGGTGTGCAGGTGGGTTACGCCCGCGTCGTCACCGACGGCGTCACCTTCGGGTGGCTGTGCGACGTGTACGTCGCACCCGAGGCGCGCGGCCTCGGACTGGGGAAGGCCCTCGCTTCCGCCGTGGTGGATGCGACGCGCCCGCTCGGTCTGAAACGCGTCATGCTCTCGACCCTCGACGCGCACGAGCTCTACGCCCGCGTGGGCTTCGAACCGTTCCCGGACCCCGACCGCCTCATGGTCATCGGTGCGTCCTGATCCTCACTCCACCTCGGCGACTGCGGTCCGCGGGAGAAGCGGCACCGCCAGCAGGCACACGGCGACGACCACCAGCAACGCCACGAGTGTCGTCGACACCGCTCCGACGTCCCCCGTGGGAAGGAGCGTGAGGAAGATGCTCGTCACGAGCGCCGATCCGATGCCGTTCGCCACCTGCTGCACGGCGCTCAGCGAACCGCTCGCGGAGCCCGCATCGTGCGCATCGACGTCTCCGAGCGCGGTGTTGAAGACGGAGCTGAAGCAGATACCCGAGCCGATGCCCATGAACAGCGTCGACGCGGCGAGCTGCCACCATGCCACGCCGGTGCCCGCGATCGTGACGAACAGCAGCATGAGGCCGATTCCGACGAGCACCGCCACGAGTCCCAGCACCACGAGACGACGGGCGAGCTTGACGATGAGTCCGGCCGCAATGCCGGAGCCGCCCATGATGCCGATCGTGAGAGGGATCAGGCTGAGCGAGGTCTGGGTGGGCGTGTATCCGAGGCTGAACTGGAAGAACAGCGAGATCACGTACATCAATCCGCTGAAGGCGGCGAAGACGAGCAGCCCGACGATGAGCCCCGCCGTGAAGCCGCGGTTGGCGAGCAGGCTGCGAGCCAGCAGAGGCTCGCTCGTTCGGGCCTGACGCCAGACGAATCCGACGAAGACGACGGCTCCCACCGCGATCGCCGCGATCGCGAGCGCGCTCCATCCCTCGCTCGAGCCCTCGATGAGACCGAACAGCACGGCGAACAGCGCGACCACGAGCAGCACGCTGCCCAGCACGTCGATGCGGGTGGCGGGGCGCGCGGGAACGTGGGGCAGATACTTCACGGCCATCACAAGGGCGATCCCGCCCAGGACGAGGTTGATGAGGAACACCGGCCGCCACTGCAGCCCGAAGAGGTCCGCGTCGATGAGCAGTCCCCCGACGATGGGGCCCGCGACCGCGAACACGCCGAGCATGGGTGCGAAGACGCCGAACGCCTTCTGCAGCATGGGCTTCGGGAAGGTGGCCGTCATGATCGCCATGCCCTGGGGGATGAGGAACGCACCGAACAGGCCCTGCCCGACGCGCGCGGCCACGAGCAGTTCCGGCGTGGGAGCGAGCCCCGCGACGGCGGATGCGGCGATGAACCCACTCATCCCGACGAGGAAGGTGCCGCGCTGGCCGAACTTGTCTCCGACCTTCCCTCCGAGAACGAGAAGCGAACCGAGTGCCAGGGCGTACGCGGCGCCCAGCCACTTGATCAGGCTCGCATCCGCACCCAGATCGGCCACGATCGACGGCGCCGCGATGTTCGTGATGGTCGAGTCGACGAGATCCATGGCATCCGCCAGGAGAACGACGATGAGCGTCAACCACACGCCCTTGGTGGTGAGAGTGGTGGCGGGGTGGGTCTGAGACATGCGTTCTCCAATCAGCACGAACTTGATCGTTACGAACATGTTCGTAACGATCAAGTGCGTATAGTCGAACCATGAGTCGCCCCGAGCCCGTGAGTCGTCGCGCGCGTCCCGCCAAGCCGCCGCTGTCACGCGCGGCGATCATCGACGCCGCCGTCGCTGTGGTGCAGAAGGAGGGCGCCGCCAAGCTGACGATGCGCAGGCTCGCATCGGAGCTCGACACCGGGCCCGCCTCGCTCTACGTCTACGTCAAGAACACGACGGAGCTGAACGCCCTCCTGATCGACCGCTACCTCGCCGAGCTCGACCTGGCGTGGAGTGAGAGCGAACCGTGGCGCGATCGCCTCGAGCGCGTGCTCGACGATTATGCGCGGTTGCTGGCGGGCCAGCCGGGGCTCGCATCCGCGGCGCTCATCACGTGGCCGGACGGCACCCACTATCTCGACCTGCTCGAGCTCCTGATGCGGCTTCTGCGCTCGGCGGGGGTCGACGGTGAGGATGCGACGCGCGGCGTCGATCTGCTCCTGCAGCACGCCACCGCATCCGCGGCAGAGTGGGCGGCGCGCGCGAGCGGCGGGCAGGAGCTGTCGGACCTCACCCAGATCCTGGATGCGGCCGAGGCGCGCCGCCATCCCGAGCTGCACGCGGCGGGAGCGGCGCTGTTCACCGCGGGCAGCCCCGAGGAGCGCAGCCGCTGGGCGACGCGCGCGATCGTGAACGGCATCCTCTCGACCGCGCGGGGCGACGGGGCCTGATCCGCGAAACTAGACGGCGGGCGGCCGCGGGGCGAGCGGCGACATGAACGCGGTGATCCTAGGATGGCGCGCGTGATCGTCGACACCGCCCCGTTGACCTCCCGGATCGATCGCCGACGGCTCCGCGACTACCGGCGCCTGCTTCCGTCATCCGTTCGTCCCCCGTTGGCCGGCGTCCTCGCGCGCGTCGCGCTGCTCATCGCCTTCCCGCTGGCGCTTCTCGTGATGTGGCTGGTGATCATCGACGGGTCGTTCTTCGCCGATGGGGACTGGGGGCTGATCGTCATCCTCTTTCCGCTCGCGATACCGCCGGTGATCGGCGTCGTCGTGCTCGTGAGCGCGATCCGGCGCCGGTCAGGCGTCCGTTCCTACCGACTGAACGGCTTCGCCGAGGCCAACGGGTTCACATATGAGCCGTACGCGCCGGCTCCGCCCCTGCCGGGGATGATCTTCACGCGGCCGGGGCAGTCATCCGCGTTCGTCACCGACATCCTCCGCCGGCGCCAGGGGTACGCCCTGGAGATCGGCAACCACACGTGCACGACGGGCTCGGGCAGGAGCACGAGCACCTACCGATGGGGCTACGCGGCGATGCGGCTTCCGGTCGCGTTGCCGCACATCGTGCTCGACGCTCACGGCAACAATGCGATCGGTCGGCCGAGGCTGCCGATCGCCTTTGCGAAGGACCAGCGATTGTCGCTCGAGGGTGACTTCGACCGCTTCTTCACGCTCTACTGCCCGGAGGGATACGAGACGGATGCGCTGTATCTCTTCTCGCCCGACACGATGGCGGTCTTCGTCGACGAGGCGGCTCGTCTCGACGTCGAACTCGTCGACGACTACCTGTTCCTCTACTTCCCGGGCCAACTCGCGACACTCGATCCGGCGCTGTGGGAGCGGCTGCTGACCACGGTGGACGCCCTCTCTGAGCGGTTGCTGCGGTGGGAACGCTGGCGCGATGATCGCCTGCAGCGCTCAGACGACGTCGCGAGTGATCTCCTCAACGAGGCGCTGAGCAGCCGAGGCGTCGCGTACCAGGGGCGCCGACTGTCGGTCAAAGAGGATTGGTGGTGGGTTCTCGGTGCTGCGGTGGCCGTCTTCGGATTCGTCAATCTCATCCACGATCTGATCTCAGGGTGGTGGTCCTAGGTCGTGGGTATCGTGCGCCCGACCGAATCACACGGCCGCGGCTCGCGCGCCGCATCCGTCGGCCTGGGAGGATGCACACAACTGTCTTCGTCGAAAGGACCCGCATGAGCATGCGCTCCGACCTCTCCTCCGTCCGCCGCGCGGGCGGGTACGCCATCGCCGCCGGCACACTGTTCGCCGCCGTGGGCGCTGCGGCCTGGACCACGGTGACGAGCCAGCTGCGCGCCGAGAAGATCACCGTGCCGCCGAACGCCCCCGCGCTCGCCGGGGCGCCTGTCCAGGGCCCGGTCACCGCCTACATCGAGGCGCAGGTCATCAAGGGCAACGCCGAGCGCGGCGCCGGCGGCCGCACCTACGCCGACATCAGCGCGGCGTTGCAGAAGGTCGAGAAGGGGAGCCAGGAGGAGACGGATCTGCGCAAACAGAGTGCCGCCTTGTCCACTGCCTCCGCCCTGCGCACCTCGCTGTTCACGTCCGTGCTCGCCTACGGCGTCGCAGCCTTCGCCGCGGGTATGGGAGCGTTGCTTGTGGTGGTCGGCGGGCAGCTGCGGCGCGCCGGGCGCTGAGGCGACCGCATCCGCGGCTGGTAAATTCTCCGAGGCGATCACCGCAGCGGCACTCGGTGCCCGGGGTCCCGATCGCCGTCTCGATCCCGCCTTCCGCGAGAGGACTCCCGCATGACGGATACCCAGATCTTCGAGCCCGACGGCCGCGCCATCCCGTTCGCGGTCGAGGGCGACGGCCCCGGACTCGTCCTGTTGCCGGCGCAGGGCCTGAACATCGGCTACCTCGAGGCCCTCGGGCACTCCGTCGCGCAGGAGGACTTCCGGGTCGTGCGCATCGGCACGCGTCGTCCCTCGGATGCGGCCGTCTCACTGCACGATCTCGCGCAGGACGTCGTCGACGTGCTCGATCACCTCGGCATCGACCACGCCTGGATCGGCGGACACGCCTTCGGCGGCACGGTCGCCCGCCTGGTCGCGATCGACCACCACGACCGCGTGAACGGCGTCCTGCTGCTCGGTGTCGAGGGCTCGGCCGGCTCCGACGAGCTGGATCTCTCCGACGCGCCGGAGGACCTCCGTGATGCCGAGGTCGACGGCCTGCAGCGCGCAGCCCGCGAGGCGCTGGGTGAGCTTCCCGCGCTGGCCGCCGGTGTTCCCGTGCTCGTCGTGCAGGGCGCGGACGACCGCATCACGCCCCCGTCGAACGGGGAGGACCTGCGCGCCTCCGCGCCCGAGCTGGTGAGTGTCGTGAACATCGACGGTGGCAAGCACCTCTTCCCGGCGACCCACACGGGTGCCGTGTCGTGGGCGATCGAGGACTACCTCGACTGGGACTGATTCCGCATACGTCGCCGAAGGGCCGGCGCGCCTGCGGACGCCCGGCCCTTCGGCGTTCCCGCTTCCCGCACCCGAACTCCTGCAGTTCGTGGGTTCGGGCCGTGCGTCCGGTCGCCGGGGAATCCGTGTGAGGGAACGGAGCCGCGGGCACAACTCAGTCGGTGCCGTCGCGTTCTGTAACGTGCGGGGCCGCCCGCCCCGATCCTGGCTGAGTTGTGTAGCGCGTCCGGCGTCTCCCGTGCGCCCGGCGCCCGCGCCCGAACTCCTGCAATCCGGTGCCTTGCGGGCTCGTAGAGGCGCGATGGATCACGTTCTGCAGGAGTTCGGGCCGCGAGCTCGAGGCGGGCAACCACGACAGGCGGCCACAGCCTCGCGGCAGAATGGGCCCATGGCCGCCGCATCCGGGAGCTCCGTCGACGAGGTCGCCGCTGCGCTCTACCGGCTGCCGCCCGACGCATTCACCGCGGCCCGTGACGAACAGGCTGCGAGGGCGGATCCGGCCGACGCCGCACAGATCAAAGCCCTGCGCAAGCCCGTCGTCGCTGCATGGGCGGTCAACCTGCTCGTCGCCGACGGGCAACTGGCCGAGGCCGTCGAACTCGCCGCCGCGCTCCGCGAGGCCCAGGACGATCTGGATGCGGCCGAGCTTCGCCGGCTCGGCGCACAACGCCAGCAGCTTGTGGCCTCTCTCGCCAAACGCGCCGCCGCCCTCGCTGCGGAGGCGGGGCATCCGCTCGCCGACTCCGCACGCGAGGCCGTCGCGCAGACGATCAACGCGGCCGTCATGGATGCGCGTGCCGCGGCGGCTGTGCTCACGGGCCGCCTGCGCAAGCCGCTGGATGCCGGTGCGCTCGACGATATCGACGCGGCGGACATCGTGGCGGGCTCGCCTCCCGGTGGTCCGGTCGGGCGCCCCGCATCCGATCCGGACGAGCTGGCCGTGCGTCGTGCGCGCAAGGCCGCGGAACGCGCGGCGCGGGAGGCGGAGCGCGCCGCCACGGCTGCGGAACGGGAGCGGTCGGCCGCCGAGGCCGCCGAGCAGAAGGCGCGCGAGCACGCCGACCTGGTACAGGAGCGGATCGCGGAGGTGCGCGCGCAGCTCGAGCGGCTCCAGTCGGATGCGGACGCAGCGGATGCCGAGCTCGCACGTCGCGAGGATCGGCTACGAGAAGCCGCATCCGCCGCGGAGGCAGCCGCGAACGAGGCGCAGCGCGCCCGCGACGCGGTGCCGGACTGACGCCTCCGCCTGGGAGAATCGAAGGATGACCGCAACGCTCGTCGCCCATCAGCTCGCCGGCGGCTACGGCCATCGCACCCTGTTCGAGGGCGTCGAGCTGACGGTCGCCCCCGGCGATGTCGTCGGCGTGGTCGGCGCCAACGGCGCCGGCAAGTCGACGCTGCTGCGCCTGCTGGCGGGCGTCGACCAGCCGCAGGGTGGGAGCGTCTCGCTCGCACCCGCCGATGCCTTCGTCGGGTGGCTGCCGCAGGAGCACGAGCGCGTCGTCGGCGAAACCGTGTCGGCGTACATCGCGCGTCGCACGGGCTGCGCCCAGGCGACCGTGCGGATGGATGCGGCCGCCGCCGCCCTCGCCGACCCCGACGCCGTCGGGGCGGACGACGCATACGCCACGGCGCTGGAGCGGTGGCTCGCGAGCGGCGCCGCCGACCTCGAGGAGCGCGTACCGGCTGTGCTCGCCGATCTCGGACTCCAACTCGACGCCGACGCGCAGATGACCTCGCTCTCGGGCGGCCAGGCGGCGCGTGTCGGCCTCGCGGCTCTCCTGCTGAGCCGCTTCGACATCGTGCTGTTGGATGAGCCGACCAACGATCTCGACCTGGACGGCCTCGAGCGGCTCGAGACGTTCGTGCGGGGTCTCCGCGGCGGCGTGGTGCTGGTCAGCCACGACCGGGAGTTCCTCGCGCGCTGCGTCACGCGGGTGCTCGAGCTCGATCTCGCGCAGAACACGAACCGGCTCTACGGGGGCGGCTACGACGCATACCTCGAGGAGCGGGCGACCGTACGTCGCCACGCGCGCGAGAAGTTCGACGAGTTCGCCGACAAGAAGGCGGACCTCGTCGCGCGCGCTCGCACGCAGCGGGAGTGGTCGAGCCAGGGCGTGCGCAATGCGATGAAGAAGTCGCCCGACAACGACAAGATCAAACGCAAAGCGTCGATGGAGTCGAGCGAGAAGCAGGCGCAGAAGGTGCGCCAGATGGAGAGCCGCATCGCGCGGCTGGAAGAGGTCGAGGAGCCCCGCAAGGAGTGGCAGCTCGAGTTCACGATCGGCTCGGCGCCGCGTTCCAGCACGGTGGTCGCGACCCTGTCGGACGCCGAGTTCCACCAGGGCGACTTCGTCCTCGGCCCGGTCTCACTGCAGGTCAACGCCGGCGAGCGCATCGGCATCACCGGACCCAACGGCGCCGGCAAGTCGACTCTCCTGCGGGGCCTGCTGGGTCGTCAGCAGCCGGATGCGGGGCGCGCCGCCCTCGGCGCCAACGTGCAGATCGGTGAGATCGATCAGGCCCGGGCGCTCCTCTCCGGCTCCCGACCGCTCGCCGAGGCCTTCGGCGATCTGGTGCCGGAGATGGCCGCCGAGGTGCGGACGCTGCTCGCGAAGTTCGGGTTGAAGGCCGACCACGTCACTCGAGCCGTCGACGAGCTCTCGCCGGGCGAGCGCACGCGCGCGGGAATGGCGCTGCTGCAGGCGCGGGGCGTGAACCTGCTGGTGCTCGACGAACCGACGAACCATCTTGATCTGCCCGCGATCGAGCAGCTCGAACAGGCGCTCGAGTCCTACGAAGGGACGCTCCTGCTCGTGACGCACGATCGCCGTATGCTCGCCGCCGTCGACACCGACCGCAACTGGCGCGTCGAGTCCGGGCGCCTCACCGAGCTGTAGCGCGGGGCACGTACCGCGACGCCACGGCGCCCGAGCCGTACTCGATCCGCTCAGTGAGCTGCAGATCCAGCGGCGTCGTCAGGCCGTCGAAGAGCCGCGGACCGTGGCCGACGACACGCGGGTGCACGACGAACTCGTACTCGTCGATGAGGCCCAGCTCGGCGAGAGCCGTGGGAAGCATCACTCCGCCGGTGGCAATGTCCGCATCCCGTTTCAGTGCGCGCACGGCCGTGGCCAGATCGCCGCGCACGAGCTCCGCGTTCCAGTCGACCCTCTCCAGGGTGCTCGACACCACGTACTTGCGCGCGGCGTCGATCGTGCGTCCGAACGGCTTCATCCAGTCGGGGAGGGCGTCGGATGCGGGCGGGCGCCACGCATCCTGCATCATCTCGTACGTGACGCGACCGAACAGCAGCACGTCCGCCCGCGCGATGTACTCCGCCGCGCGCCGGTGCAGCTCCTCATCCGGGATCGCAGATCGATGATCGACGCAGCCGTCGAGTGTGACGTTGATCGAGTAGCGGAGCAGGCCCATGGCGTCAGGCTAGGACTGCCGGAGGCTCGCGGCTAGCGTCCCTGGCGCTTCTTGTAGGGCTTCGGCTGCCCCTTCACGATGGGCGCGCGGCCCTTGCCCTTCGACGCCTTGGCCTTGCCGCCGCCGGGGCTCTTCGTGCGCACCGCCGCGGGCGCGTCGGCGATGCGAGCGCGCGCTTCGTCGAGCAGGAGCGTGCCGGCTGGGGTGAGCCGAGTGGGGGCCTCGCGGATGACGAGAGGGTGGCCGACTTCCTCCTCGAGCTTGTCGAGGGCGCTGTAGAGCGCGGGTAGCGGAACTCCCAGCGCCTGCGCCGCGCGCGGGAAGTGCAGGTGTTCGGCGAGAGCGACGAACCTCACCAGGTGCTCGAGCTTCATAGGTGCCTTCCGATCGCCGACGATCCATTGTCGCAGCAGGGCCTCGTGGGCCGTGTCGGCGGATGCTGCGAGGATCGACGCATGCCGATCTTCGATCACCTGGGAATCACCGTCGAGGACGTGCCGAGAGCGGTCGTGCAGTTCGATCCGATCATGGCCGCGCTCGGGTACACACGGGCCGATGCCGAGACCTCGGTCTCCTGGTGGCGCGATGGCGAGACCGAACTCATCCTTATGCCTCCGCGCGAGAGCGGTTCCGGGCCTCACGTGCACGGCCGTGTCGGGTGGCAGCACCTGGCCTTCGCTGTGGGTTCGCGCGACGAGGTCGAGCACCTGCACGAGATCGCGGTCGCGGCGGGTTGGGTCCCGGTGCGTGCACCGAAGGAGTATCCGCGGTTCACCGAGCGGTACTACGCGTCGTTCCTCGAAGACGCGAACGGCATCCGCATCGAGTTCATGCACAACCCGCCCCGCGACGAGGCTTAATCGGTCGGGAACGCCGCTCCCGTGAGCTCCTGCGACACGGTCCAGATGCGGCGGGCGGCCTCGTCGTCGCGCAGCGGCCGGTAGAGCGTTTGTTCGCCCGGAGCGCCGCCGACCCTTCCCGGACCCGACGGGCCGTAGAGATGGCCTCCGACCACGTCCGCAGAGGTTGCCGCCAACAGGGCGGGAAGTGCAGCCGAGTCCGGGGTCCCGACGAAGAGTCCGCGTGCGGACATCCACCGGATGAGACGCACCTCGCGGGTGTCGGCGGCGCGTTCCAGCTCGGGCCGCGCGGCCAGCAGGCTGGTCGGAGCGACACCAGGGTGCGACAGGACGCTCGTGACCCCCCATCCTCGTGCCGCGCTCTCACGCTGCAGTTCGCGGGCGAACAGTCCCAGTGCGATCTTCGACTGTCGATACGAGGTCATCGCGTCGTAGCTGCGCTCGGCGTTCAGATCGTCCCATCGGATGCGGCCGCTCGCCGCGGCGACGCTGACCTGCGACACGACGCGCGCCCGTCCTTTGCGCAGCAGTGGAAGTAGCTCGGCGACCAAGGCGACGTGACCGAGGTGGTTGGTGCCCCACTGCGACTCGAAGCCGTCCGCCGTCAGCTGCCGCGACGGCGGCGACATCAAGCCGGCGTTGTTGATCAGCAAGTGCAGCGGCGCGCCCTCGGCTCTGAGCTTCTCGCCGAGCGCGGCGACCGATGCGAGCGACGCCAGATCCAGGTCCCGTAGGGTCACGCGGGCGCGCGGTGCGTCGGCGCGGATGCGGGCGGTGGCCGCATCCCCCTTCGCGCGATTGCGCACGGGCAGGACGATCTCGGCGCCGGCGCGGGCGAGCCGGGCGGCGATGCGCAGGCCGATGCCGTCGCTGCCGCCCGTCACGAGGGCGCGCCGACCCGTCAGGTCGGGGAGGTCGAGATGGGGGACGGTACGGGTCATGGAGGCTCCTCGGTCGGGGTGATTCGAGCATCGTGCCCGCCGCCGGGGGCATCCAGGACCCGTCGATCCACGTCTCGCATACGCCTGGGGTGGACCGACGGTCCGTGGCTGCGGGCTGCGCATCACGGTAGGAAGGGCGCATGGAAATCGATCGCGAGGCGCTCGCCGCGTTTCTGAGACGGCGACGCGAAGCGCTGCAGCCCGATGACGTGGGCCTCGCTCGGGGGAGCCGCAGGCGTACCGCCGGGCTCCGCCGGGAGGAGGTCGCAGCGCTCTGCCATATGTCGACCGACTACTACGCACGCCTCGAGCGCGCGACGGGGCCGCATCCGTCGGCGCAGATGGTGGCGGCCATCGCGCAGGGCCTGCACCTCACCCTCGCCGAGCGCGATCATCTCTTCCTCCTGGCGGGCCACCACCCTCCCGTGGTCGGCGTCTCGAGCGAACACGTGAGTCCGGGCATGCTGCGGATCCTCGACCGCCTCACCGACACACCGGCCGAGATCGTCTCGGAGCTCGGCGAGACCCTCCGCCAGACGCCCCTCGGTGTCGCCCTCACCGGGAACACGGCGTCACTGGCGGGCTCGGCCCGCAGCATCGGCTACCGCTGGTTCACCGATCCGGCCGCCCGCCGGATCTATGACCCTGATGAACACGACTTCCTCTCGCGGCTGTGGGTCTCCGGCCTTCGCGAGATCGCGACGCGACGCGGCCAGGGTTCCCGCGCGTCGCGGATGGTGGCGGAGCTGGATGCGCGGAGCCCGGAGTTTCGCGACATCTGGTCGCTGGGCGAGGTGGGCGTGCGCCCGCGGGCGACCAAGCGCTTCGTGCATCAGGAGCTGGGGGCGCTGGAGTTGGAATGTCAGACGCTGCTCGACCCGGCGCAGTCGCACTCGCTCCTCGTGTACACGGCGGCACCGGGCTCGGAGAGTGCCGAGAAGCTGCGGCTTCTGACGGTCATCGGCGCGGGGGTGTAAGTCAGGGTGCGATGTCGGAGGTCCCGCTTAGCCTCGGGGTATGGACGAGGACGACACCTTCGACGACGACCGCCGCATCGCGCGGTCGTGGGAGGCGCCGCCGTCCGAGCTCGATGAGCCCGATCTGATCGACCAGGTCGTGGGTATGGCATCTCTCGTGTCGTCGTTCGCCGCCCAGCGAGCCGTCGCGATCGCCGAGGCGCGGTCGGCAGCACTCGTCGAGTCGGCCTCGCGCGGGGGAGACCGTGGCATCGCCGAGCGTTCGTTCCGACTTGAGATCTCGCAGGCTCTGCGCGTCACCGAGTCGACGGCCGAGCGATTGGTGTCGCAGGCGGTCGCGCTCACCGAGCGGTACGACCGCGTGCTCGATGCACTGGGGCGCGGTGCGATCACCGAGCAGCACGCCCGCATCCTGGTCGACGCGGTGGATGTGGCGGAGGCGCCGCTGCGCGGCGAGCTCGCGTCGCTTTCGCTCGAACTCGCCGAGCGGATGCCGGTCGGTCAGTTCCGCTCCGCGGTCCGCGCCCTCGTCGAACGCGCCAGGGCCGTCTCACTCGAGCAGCGCCACGACGACGCGGCGCGAATGCGGCGCGTCTCGGTCGAGGCCGACAGCGACGGCATGGCGTGGCTGTCGGCGTACCTGCCTGCGGTCGAGGCTCGGGCGATCTTCCACCGGCTGACGGCGATGGGCTCTGCTCTCCTGGCGGCCGAAAGGGAGGAAGCCGCCATCGGCGACCTCGCCGAGACCAGCGTCGGCGACGAGATCGACCCCGTGCTCGCGTCGCGAACTCTCGATCAGGTGCGCGCCGACCTGCTCGGCGATCTGCTGGTCGACGGAGAGGTGGGCGATCATCCCGCGGCGGTGCGGGGCGTGCGCGCGACCGTCGCCGTCACCGTGCCGGTGCTCTCTTTGCTCGACGATGACGCCGCGGTGAGCGCGCCGGCCGAACTCGACGGCGTCGGCCCCATCCCGATCCGCACCGCACGCACCCTCTGCGGATCCGCGGACGGATGGATGCGGGTGCTCACCCACCCCGAGACGGGGGTCGTGCTCTCCGTGGGGCGTACGCGATACCGCCCGCCCGCCGACCTGCAGCGCCTCGTGCGCTGGCGGGCCGCACGCTGCACCGCGCCCGGGTGTCGGATGGCTGCCGATCGCTGTGAGATCGACCACACGGTGGCGTGGGAGCACGGCGGCGAGACGCGCGCCGATAATCTCACCCCGCTGTGCAAGGGGCACCACACCGTGAAGCACCACGGCGGATGGCAGACCCGACAGCATCCCGACGGCGCGATCGTCTGGACATCACCCGCGGGTCGTCGTTACCGCGTCGAACCGGAGCGACGAACACCGCGCTTCGTCCCCGCATCCGCGGGGAGGGCGTCCGGGGTGCCCGCGGATGCCGAACCGCCCTTCTGAGCGGTCTGACCCGTGCGCGTCAGAGATCCGAGAAGTCGTTGCCCGGCGCCTGGAGCTCGCGCACCGTATCGCCGTTGAGGCCGAGCATCACGAACTGGATGTCGACGGAGCCGGGGTTCACCAGCGACTGGGTGCCGGAGATCTCCACCGACCCGAGATCGAGCCAGTCCGCGACACCATCGCCGTTCTCGTCGAAGCCGTCGCGGGCTCCCGCATCCATCGCTTCCGTCCGCGACGAGCCGACGGCTATGCCCTCCTGCGTCGCGACCGGAACGCCGTGAAAGGTCGCGGTCTCCACGGCGATGCTCGCGCGGCCGTCGGGACCCGACATGAGGGAGATCCCGTCGTAGTCATAGCGCGTCATCTGCATCTCGTACCCGGGAGGGCCATCGATCGTGGTCTGCGCCGGATCCTGATCGCTGATGGAGCGCAGGAGGTCCTGCAACTGCGGTGCCTCGGTGTATGAGACGACCGTGGTTTCTCCGTCGTGCGTGTACGCGACGGCCTGGATGCCGATCACGAGCCGAGCCGGTTCGGGCTCGGGCGTGGGGGTCGCGGTTGTCGTGGCCGCCGCGATGCCGGTCGGCACGGACGGCGCTGGTGCCGGCGTCGCGGCGCAGCCGGAGAGCGCGACGACCGCCAGGGCCACGGTGGAGAACAGGAGTTTCCGCTTCATAACTGGAACGCTATTGCGCCGATCGATCGACACGCATGCATTGACGAGTCACGGACTCGTATCGGTTCGGGGAGCCGCGTGCTGCCTGCTGGGAGTCTTCTGAGGCACCTGTCCTTCGCGACTTGAACGATATATCGTGAAGTATCGTTCACGATCTGAGGAGGTCACGATGAGCAATCCATTCGCGGGTGCAGGATTCGGTGGCGGGCTGCCGGGAAGTCTCTGGGACGCCATGGAACAGATGCGGTCCTCGGTCGACAAGAAGGTCGGCTTCCGGGTCGGACGCGGCGACGTCCGCGCCGCCGTCCTGCTTCTCCTGGCCGAGCAGCCCATGCACGGCTACCAGATCATCAGTGAGATCGCCGAGCGCAGCGGCGGGGCGTGGAAGCCCAGCGCCGGCTCTGTGTATCCGACGCTGCAGCTACTGGCTGACGAGGGGCTGATCGTCGCCGAGGAGGCGGGCGGACGCAAGACGTACTCGCTCACCGAGGCGGGTGCCGCCGAGGCGGAGGAGGCCGCCGAGTCCGACGCGCCCTGGGAGGCCCCGGGTATGCGCGACAGCGGACGCATGACGGCGCTGCCGAAGGCCGGTATGGAGCTTGCGCAGGTCGTCGCGCAGGTCGCCCGCACCGGTTCGCCGGAGCAGGTCCAGGCCGCGGTCGACGCGCTCGGCGAGACGCGCCGACGCCTGTACGCGATCCTCGCCGAGGACTGAACCCGGTGCCGCCGGCAGGTGACGGCGGAGCGGACCCGGTCGTGACCGATACTCGGGCACGCTACAACCGGATCATCCGCTTCGCCGCACGCGCCCTCGTCCAGGTGTGGTGGTTCGAACTCGTGCTGCCGCGCCTGGGTCTGACGCGCCTTGCGATGCGCGGCCAGCCGCGGCGGATGACGCGGCTGGCCCGTCGCTTCCACGCGCTCGCACTCGAACTCGGCGGTCTCATGATCAAGGTCGGGCAGTTCCTGTCGTCTCGACTGGACGTCCTGCCGCCCGAGATCACGAAGGAGCTCGAGGGGCTGCAGGACGAAGTGCCGCCCCTCCCGTTCACGGCGATCCGCGCCGCGGCCGAAGCGGAGCTGGGCATGCCGCTCGAACGCGCCTACGCGCGTTTCGACGAGGCGCCGGTCGCCGCGGCCTCGCTCGGACAGGCTCACCGCGCCCGACTGCACGACGCTCTGGCGGCAGACGTCGGCTTCGCCGAGGTCGTGGTGAAGGTGCAGCGCCCCGGCATCGACGATATCGTCGCGGTCGACCTTGCTGCGCTCCGCCGCGTGGGCGGCTGGCTGCGGCGCATCCGCGTGGTGTCCGAGCGTGTCGACGCGCCGGCGCTGGTCGAGGAGTTCGCCGCCACCAGCCTGGCCGAGACCGACTACCTCCACGAGGCGGCCTGGGCGGAGCGCTTCTCCGCCGACGTCGCCGAGGAGCCGCGCGTCGACGCCCCCGTCGTCGTGTGGGAGCGCGTCACACGCCGCGTCCTCACCCTGGCGGACGTCACGGCCATCAAGATCTCGGATGCGCACGCCCTCCGGGCGGCGGGCATCGACCCGGCGCAGGTGGCGAAGCTCTTCGCCCGCGTCATGTTCGATCAGCTGTTCCGCCGCGGGTTCTTCCACGCGGATCCTCACCCCGGCAACGTCTTCGTCACGCCGGATGCCGCCGTGGAGGGCGGGTTCCGCCTGACGTTCATCGACTTCGGGATGATGGGGGAGGTGCCCGACACTCTGCGCGACGGCCTTCGCGGCCTCCTGATCGCCGTCGCTGCACGCGACAGCAAGCGCCTGGTCGAGGGGATCGGCAAGGTCGGCGTGCTCCTGCCCGACGCCGACACGGTCGAACTCGAACGCGCGATGACCACGCTGTTCGCGCGGTTCGGCGGCATGGGATTCGCCGAGTTGCGCGACGTCGACCCGAGGGAGTTCCGCGAGTTCGCCGAGCAGTTCGGCGATGTCACCCGCGAGATGCCGTTCCAGTTGCCCGAGAACTTCCTGCTCATCATCCGTTCGATGTCGATCACCTCGGGGGTGTGCAGCACGCTCGACCCGGCGTTCAACGTGTGGGACGCGGTCGAACCGTACGCATCCGAGCTGTTGCGGGCCGAGAGCGGCAACCTGATGCGCGACATGCTCGGTGAGATGGCCTCGGTCGCCGCGATCACCGCGCGCCTGCCGCGGCGCGCGGACGCTCTCATCACGCGCCTCGAGGAGGGGCGCCTCACGGTCGACTTCTCGCGTCTCGAGCGACGCTTCGCGCGCACCGAGAAGCTGGCGGCGCGCGCCGTGAGCGGTGTGATCTTCTCCGGCACCCTCATCGCGGGCGTCCTCCTGCGTCCCTCCGACGAGGTGCTCGGATCGGTCCTCATGCTGCTCTCCCTGCTGCCGCTCGGACACGTCGTGCTGGCCGGCTGGTTCGGCAAACGCTGAACCGACCACCGCTCGACGCACGATACGGTGGGGGCCATGCCCCGCGCCCGATCCTTCGACGAAGAGCTCTTCCTCGACGCGGTCACCGAACAGTTCTGGACCCGCGGGTATCGGGGCTCCGCGCTGACCGATCTCTCAGCCGCGACCGGTGTGGCCAACGGGAGTCTCTATCAGGCGTACGGCAGCAAATGGGCGCTGTTCCTGGTGATCTTCCGGCGCTACTGCGCCGGACGCGTCGACTTCGTCGAGGCCGCCCTCGCTCCCGGACGGGACGTGGCCGACACCGTCCGCGCCTACCTCGCCGCCGTGCGCGCCGATTGTGCGGCGCACCCGGATCGTCGCGGCTGCCTCATGCTGAACACGATCGCCGAGCTCGGATCCGACGATGAGGTCGCACGGATCGCCGCCGACACGCTCACGCAGATGGAGCAGCGCATGGCCGATGCTCTGGCCGAGGCGGCGGGGCGCGACCGGTCCGACCAGGATGTCGCCGCCGCCGCGGCCAACGTCGTCGCGCTGTCCCAGTCGCTGATCCAGCTCTGGCGCATCGGCCGCGACGAGGGGGAGCTCGCCCGCATGAGCGAGCAGGCGGCCTTCGCCGCGTCGGGAGTGCTCGCCGCCTGATCGGATCAGCGGATCGCGATCGCCGCCTCCGGCGTCGCGACGCGGAAGCTCAGGCTCTCGATCAGGTACAGCTCGACCGCGTCCCGGCTGTGCGCCGTGTATCCGAGCGAGATGTCCTGACCGGACTCCAGGATGAAGTCGCCGCCGCGCAGGCTCACTACGACCGCACCCGTGATGCCGGGCGTCCATGCCACCGGACCGCCGAGGACGCGTTCCAGGTGACGCTGCAGCACGGCGCCACCCGCGTCGCTCCCGCCGGAGATCTCGGTCCACGTCGCCGTGTCGACGGCGAGGCCGTACGGTCCGCCGACCCCGGCGCCCGACAGCGTCGCGATCGCCTCGGCGACCAGGGGAGCGAGCCGACCCGGTTCTCCGGCGCCGCTGAGCGGCGCATGCGGTGACGACGGGACGATGCCGACGAACCCCGCTGCATCCCAGCCGTGGAAGACCGCGGCGTTCTCCGCGCTCGCGAGTGCGACGGCCCCTTCGTCCAGGGGCGTCAAGTCCGTGTCGACGGCACCGCGGGCGTCATCGTCGAGTTCGCTGCGCGACAGTGCGAAGTCCGCGCGCAGTTCGGCGAGCGGCAGAACCTGGCGTGAGCGCCCTGTCACGCCCGCGAACGGCGTCGAGAAGCTTGTTCCGACGCGGCCGAGGGTGGTCGCCGAGTGCTGCCAGCCGAGCGGGCCGACGAAGTCGACGAGGCGTCGGGCGCCGAGGGCCGGCTGCAGCCGCGTGCGCGCCTCGTCGTCCAGTGTGTCCCAGGTCGCGTCCGTGATGGGCGCGAGGTCGCGATAGAGGTGATCCATGAGAGAGTCCTTCCGATCGTCAGGAGCGCCCGCCGATGCCGAGCGAGGAGTCCGCGGCGCGCGGGGGAGGTGTCGTCGCGGCGGGGGTGTCCACGGGGTCGTCGTCGAGCCCGTCCAGCACGTCGGGGCGCGGCGCGAAGAACACGCTGCCGGTCACGGCGGAGGAGAAGTCGAGCAGCCGATCGTGCAGACCGGGCGGGTCGCCGATGAACATCCGCTCGAGCATCCGCTGGATCACCCAGAGGTCCCGGCAGCACCCGATGAAGTATGTGCCGAACTCGGCGGCGCCGGGGCGGCCGAACGGCATGTTGTCGCGGAGGATGTCGTGCTCGACGCCCTCGTCGTCGACGATCGTCGCGAGCGTCTTGTGGGCCTTCTGCCCGCTCGCCGCATCGTCGAGCTCGATGTTGTCGGCCTTCGACCTGCCCATGATCGCCTCCTGCGCCTCGGTCGGCAGCGCGCGCCAGGCGGAGAGGGGATGCAGATACTTCTGCGTCACGATGTACGTGCCGCCCGCGTGGTCGGGGTCCTCATCGCCGACGAGCACGGTGCCGGCGATGTCGTCGCCGACCGGGTTGGCCGTCCCGTCGACGAATCCGAGCACGTCTCGTCGGTCGAAGTAGCGGAAGCAGGCCGTCTCGTCCTCTGTTGTGACCGCGTCGCCGAGCGCGTCCATGAGTTGCCGCTCGAACTCGAAGCAGATGTCGGCGCGGTCGGCGCGGATGTGGAAGAGCAGGTCGCCCGCCGTCGCCGGTGCGGTGTGCGCTTCGCCGACGATCGGGATGAAGGGGCGGAGCTGCGAGGGGCGTGGCGTTCCCACGAGGCGCGGCCAGATCTCACTTCCGATCCCGACAGTGCAGGTCAGCGTCGCCGAGGGATCGCGGAAGGCGACCGCCTTGATCGTGCCCGAGAGGTCCGCGAGCACTCCTCGCACACGTGCGAGCGCATCCGCTCCTGGCGCGACGCGCAGGACCAGGAACACGGCGTGCGTCGACAACGGTGAGCCGAATTGCTGAACCGCTCCCGGCACGAACGAGGAGGGATCGGCGCGGCGCACGCTCTCGGCCATCGGGTTCCCTTCCGACGGTCGCGGGAGCGCCGTCGTCGCCAGTATGGCGCGACCTGGCGTGGGAGCGCTCCGACACCGGACGAACGTCCGCCCGACACCTGGTGAGGGTTTCGTCGGTATCGGGGGATACGGGCGGATCGCACAGGGGATGTGGAGCGCCCGCTCCATCACGTACATTCTTCTCTGCGGGGAGGAGAGCCATGGAACGAGAACGCGTCGCGCTAGGCGACTATCTACGCGCCCGACGCAATGTCCGCCAGCCCGAAGAGGTGGGCCTGGACCGCGCTCCAGGCCGGCGCGTGCCGGGACTGCGTCGCGACGAGGTCGCGCAGCTGGCCGGCATCAGTGCCGAGTACTACCTCCGCCTCGAGCAGGGGCGTGGCGCTCGTCCTTCCGACCAGGTGCTGCGCGCGCTCGCGGGCGTTCTCGGCCTGGATGCGGAATCCCGCGCATACCTCGGACGCCTCGCCGCCGGAACCCCCGCGCTGCCCGTGCCGGAGGATGCGGCGGTCGCCGACCAGATCGCGCGCGTCCTGGCGCAGTGGACGCACACGCCCGCGTATATGTCGGACCGGCACCGCGACGTCGTCGTGGCCAACCCGCTGGCCACGGCGTTCGGCTTCGGGGGATTGGCGGCGGGACAGAACGTCGTCATCAACCTCTTCAACGACCGGATGAAGCGCACTCTCGTTCAGTGGGAGACCATGACCAGGGCCGCCGTGGCGACACTCCGGCGCGATGCGGATCCGGGCTCGCCCCGTCTGAAGGAGATCATCGAGGAGCTCTCGCACGACGAGGACTTCGTGCGTATCTGGGAACGTCACGACGTGTCGGGGCCGGAGGATGCGCAGATCTCGATCATCGTCGAAGGGCTCGGCACGCTGGAGGTCGAGATTCAGAACTTCGGCGTGCGTTCGCTCCCTGGCTACATCATGACCGTCATGGCAGCGCCGCCGCAGTCGCTGGCGGCGACTGTCTTCTCACGGCTCGTCGAGCGGTTGACTGCGACGGAAAGTGGTACTACGCGGGCCTCCCAGCCCTTTGAGCTCCCTCGGTAGCGTTCCCGGTGTCGATCCTCACGAAGGAGCACCCATGACGTATCCCCCCGCGTCTTCCCCTGTCCGTGCGGACCTTCCGCGATGAACCTGCAAGACGTCGTCGACGAACTGGCCGAGACCCTCGGACGTTCCGTCGTGATCAACGACCTTGCCTACCGTCCGGTCGCGGCGTCCGCGCAGGGCGACGAGATCGACGAGGTTCGGGCACGTGCCCTGCTTCGTCGCCAGACCGCTCCGAATGAGCGGGCGTACCTCGAGAGCCTGCGGCTGCTGCAGTCGCGACGCCCGCTCACGATCGACCTGACCCGCTTCAACGCCCGCGAGCGCTTGGCCATCCCGATCTGGACGGATGACGAGCCGGTCGGCGTTCTGTGGCTCATCACGGGCGGGATGCCCGCCCTCACCGAGCACGACTACCGCGCGATCGACGCGGCCGTCGCCGTCTCACGCGACCTGTTGATCACCCACTCGCGCACGGCGACGGTGTCGGTACGCACCGCCGTCATGCGCGATCTGCTCGCTGCGGACGTGCTCGCCCGCCGGGACGCACTGACGGCGGCGGTACGTTCCTACGGCGTGGAACGGGGACCCGGCAGCGTCGTGCGTGCGGTGGCGGTCGGGTACGACACCGGCGTGGTGCAGCGGGCGGCGCTCGGGCGCGCGCTGGAGAGCCTTCCCGGGGTGCGCCTCACGTTCTTGGGAGAGGACGGCGCCTCGTTGCTCTTTCTCGGGCACGCGTCCGACACCGATGCGACGGATGCGGCGATCGCTGCCGAGACGGCCTCGGCGGATGTGCTTCTTCGCGCCATCGGCTCCGCCAGCCTCACGCGGGAGGACAACGACCTGCGCGAGGTCGCCGATCGGGCCATCGCCGCCGCGGCGGTCGCCGAGGTGCTTCCCTCGCTGGGCGGTCGGGCCGCGGCGGAGGAGATCGGACCGTGGTTGCTGATCTCCGACATCATCGCCGATCCCAGCCGGCTCGCCCGGTTCTCACCGGCGGCGCACGTGCTGCTGAACGACACCGATCCGCTGCGTCGGCAGACCATCGAGGCGTTCCTCGACGGCGCGGGCCGCGTCCGCGAGGTCTGCGACGTGCTGCACATCCACCGGACCACGCTCTACTACCGGCTCGAGAACATGCCGGAACCGGTGCGCGAGGCGCTCGATGACGGCCTGTCGCGCAGCACGCTCCATCTGGCGCTGAAACTCGCCGCCTACTGGGAGCACTCGGGGAGGATCTGATGGCAGGCGCGGTGGTGACGACCTCGGACGGCGTGCGACTGCGTGTCTCGGACACCGGTGGGGACGGCATCCCTCTCGTCATGTTGCACGGCTGGGGTCAGACAGCGGCGCTCTTCGAGGGTCAGCTCGCCGGACTCGCCGACTCGCGCCGGGTGATCGCCTACGACATGCGCGGTCACGGGCTGTCCGACAAGCCTGATCACGGCTACCGCATCGCACGCCTCGCGGCCGACCTCCGCGACGTGCTGGACGCGCTCGGGGTCGAGCGGGCGGACCTTCTCGGGTGGTCCATGGGCGCATCCGTCATCTGGTCCTACCTCGAACTGTTCGGCTCCGCCCGCGTGCGCTCGCTCGTCCTCGTCGACCAGCCCGCCGCGGTCATCGCGTGGCCGTGGACCACCGCGGAACGCTCGGCCCAGACCGGAGCGATCCTGCCTATCGACGGGCTGACCCAGCTCGCCGCATCCATCGCCGCGGATGAGAAGGGCGACGTCGTGCAGGGCTTCGTCAGATCCATGTTCAGCGAACCGGTCGATGAGGGCGTGTGGCGCGTGGTGTCGGAGCAGATCCGGCACACGCCCGTGCACGCCGCCCTCCCGCTGCTGGTCGATCACGCGGCACAGGACTGGACGGACGTGCTCGAACGCATCGACGTCCCGGTGCTCGTGATCGGCTGCGAGGGAAGCCATGTCGACGTCCGCTCGCAGCGCGACCTGGCCGCGCGCATCCCGGGTGCCCTCGTGCACGTGTTCGAGCGGGATGCGGCGTCGTCGCACTTCCCGTTCCTCGAGGCGACGGACGCATTCAACGGGCTCGTCGATGCTTTCCTAGGCGGCGTGGCGCGTGACGCTTCGACAGTCGTCGAGACAAGAGGGGACACCCGGACGCAGCTCTCGCGACCCGTGCACGTCTAGCGTCGAAGCCATCAGATGCGAGACGAGGTGATCGTGGTGGCCGAGATGCCGACGATCGTGTTAGTGCACGGTGCATTCGCGGACGGGGCGAGCTGGTCGCCCGTCGCGTTGCGGCTCCAGGGCGCCGGTTTCGAGGTGAGGGTGCCCGCGATCTCCAACCGGAGCCTCGCCGCCGACGCCGATTACGTCAGCGCGTTCGTCTCCCGCATCCCTGGCCCCGTCGTCCTCGTCGGTCACTCCTACGGCGCAACCGTGGTCGGAGTGGCAGGGCGCAGTGACAACGTCGCCGCTGTGGTCTTCGTGAGCGGATACGTGCTGGATGAGGGCGAGAGCGCGGCGGAGATCCACGCGCGTTTCCCCGCGGCGCCGGCGGTCGAGTTCTTCCGTGAGGTCGCCTACCCCGAGCTCGGCGACGGCACGCGCCGCGACATCTCGGTGGACGAGAGGGAGTTCGCCTTCCTCGCCGCCGCCGGGCTGCCCGACGACGAAGCCGACGTACTCGCCGTGACCCAGCGCCCGCTCGATGCCGCAGTCCTCAGCGAGCCGGCTCAGGCAGCGGCGTGGCGGACGACACCCGCTTGGGGCGTGATCGGGCTCGCCG
This sequence comes from Microbacterium neimengense, assembly GCF_054782995.1. Lineage (NCBI taxonomy): Bacteria > Bacillati > Actinomycetota > Actinomycetes > Micrococcales > Microbacteriaceae > Microbacterium > Microbacterium neimengense. The sequence continues at coordinate 844,297 of NZ_BAAGRK010000015.1, read as the reverse complement.
ACCGGATCGTCAACCCCGACGCTCTGCGCTGGGCGTATGAGCGCGCGGGGGCCCGCCAGATCCTCGAACTGGAGGGCCCGCACCTGCTCATGCACACTCACCCTGCCGAGGTCACCGCGCTCATCGTGCGTGTGGCGGCGAACCTCGCCTGAACGCGGCGCGCGGGCCGGTCAGTCCTGCAGCAGCGACTGCCAGTCGGCGGGTACCCGATCGGCCGGGCCGGGCGCGGGCTGCGACACGGGGTGCGAGTGGGCGGGTGCCAGCTCGGGACCTGAGGCCATCGTCTCGGACTCGTAGTCCCAGAACCAGTCCTCACCGGGCTCGAAGCTCTGCATGATGCGATGCCCGGTGGCGCGCCAATGGGCTGTGGCGTGTTTGCCGAGCGAATCATCGCAGCACCCCACATGGCCGCAGGCGGCACAGCGGCGCAGATGCAGCCACCAACTGCCCGTCTGCTCGCACTCGACGCATCCCGTGCCGCTGGGCGGCACATCCGTTCTGATCTGAGTCGGATCGTTCATGCCTGTGCCTTTCTCGCTCGCATCATCGTGGCCGCCACCACCGTAGCGATGAACACCAGCGCTGCGAAGATCAGAAGGACCACCGTCTGATCGACGAAGGTCAAGAAGACGCCGACGGCGAGAACCGGGAGCGCCAGCCCGCAGTAGGCGATCAGGAAGATGAGCGCGAGCGTCTCACCGCGCCGCGACGGGTCTGCCAGGGCCGACGCGGTCGCGATCGACGCCTTGAACAGCAGCCCCACGCCCACACCCGACACCACGCCGCCGACGAGGAAGAGTGCGAGGTTCGGCAGGACGGCGCCCGCGGCGACGAGAACGAGTCCTACGGCGCACGCGATGCGGGCGATGCCCAGCTGCACGCGCACCGGCACGCGTGCGAGCAGCACCTGCGCCGCGGCCGCCGCACCGAACACCGAGAACGTCGTCGCTCCGGCGACGAGGTGATCGTGCTGGTCGAAGGTGCCGGCGAGGAAGGTCGGGGCGAGAGAGGTGAACAGGCCGAACAGAGCGAAGCCGGCGAAGGCGCCGAAGCCCGCGGCGATGAAGATCCGGCGGGATGCGGGCGGCGCCGCCAGACGCTGCGGACGATACGCGGGACGCGGTTCCGGCGTCGCGACAGTCTCGGGGACGGCGAGCAGGGCGACCGCCGCGAGCAGCAGCACGACCAGGAAGACGGCGTGGGGCAGGACGAGCGGATCGGGCAGGAACTCGGCGAACAGCCCGCCGATGAGCGGCCCCAGTGCGAGGCCTCCGATGTTCGCGGCCCCCGCGACGGATGCCGCGATGATCGCGTTCTCGTCGGGCCGCGCCGCCTGGCGCAGCTCGCCGAGGTGCGCTGTCGCCGTCGCGGTGAGGATCCCGACGCTGACGCCGTTGACCAGCCGAGCGGCGATCAGGCCCGGCACGCTCATCACGGCGAGGAACATGACGGCAGAGACGGCGGACACGAGCACGGCGATCACGAGCATCCGTCGCCGCCCGGTCCAGTCGCTGATGTGCCCGAGGAAGAAGAGGCTGAAGACGACACCGACGGCGTAGGCGGCGAAGATCACCGTCACGATCGACACGGGGAAGTGATCGAGCTCCTGGTACAGCGGATACAGCGGGGTCGGCACGGTTGAGTACGCCATCACCAGCAGGAAGGCGACCGCGACGATCCAGAATCCCGCCCCGTGGGACACCTTCCGACTGCTGCTGCGTACCTGCGACATGCTCCGTCTCCCCGGCCGTCCGTCTGCACGGCCGCATCCCTCACAGGCTAGAGCCGGGCGGATGCGCGGGGTGCGACCCGTGTCGAGCATCGCCTCGACACGGGTGCCGTGCGCGCTCGGCAGAACGCGGCAGACTTCGATGGGAGCAGAGGGTTCTGCGCCGCGGGCGGCGGCGCTAGCCTGAGCCAACGACGAGACGGAGACGGTCATGGCGGAGTTCACACGCGGATTCGGCGGGCGGCGGCGGGAGTCCGACCCGAGACTCCCACCCGGTCAGTACCTCACGGCGGACTTCCCCGTCCTGTCGGCCGGGCCCACCCCGCGCATCCCGGAGAGCGAGTGGTCGTTCTCGATCCGCACCGAGTCGGGCCAGGTCACCTCCTGGAGCTGGTCCGAGTTCCTCGCGCTGCCGGCCGAGGACGTCCACACCGACATCCACTGTGTGACGAGGTGGTCCAAGCTCGACACGACCTGGCGCGGCGTCTCGATCGACACGCTGTTCGCCGGCATCGACACCTCGTACGAGTACGCCATGGCGCACTCCTACGGCGGATACACGACCAACGTGCCCATGGCGGACCTGCGTGGCGGCAAGGCGTGGATCGCCTACTCGTTCGACGGCAAGCCGCTCGATCCCGAGCACGGCGGCCCCGCGCGTCTGCTCGTGCCGCACCTGTACTTCTGGAAGAGCGCCAAGTGGGTGCGCGGGCTCAGCATGCAGAAGCACGACGACCCGGGATTCTGGGAGCAGAACGGCTACAACCTGCACGGCGACCCGTGGACAGAGGAACGCTACTGGTGAGAACCAGCGACTGGCTCGCCGCGCGCGTCGCAGCCGCCGTCCCCGACACCGCCCACGGTCGCGTGCTGACCCTCGCCGTCCCCGGATGGCCGGGTAACGCCCCCGGTCAGCATCTCGACATCCGCCTCACAGCGCCCGACGGTTACCAGGCCGAGCGCTCGTACTCCATCGCCTCGTCCGGCCCGGGGGAGAGCGTCGAGATCGCGGTCGACGAGATCCCCGAGGGAGAGGTGTCGCCCTACCTCGTCCGCGTCGCCGAGCCGGGCGACGCGCTCGAGGTCAAGGGTCCGCTCGGCGCCTACTTCGTCTGGGATGCCGTCGACCCGTCGCCCGTGCAGCTCATCGCGGGCGGCTCCGGCATCGTGCCGCTGCTCGCGATGGCGCGTGCACATGCTGCGGCAGGCACCGGCGCGCCGTTCCGGCTGCTGTACTCGGTGCGCACGGCGGCCGATGCGCTGTACCGTGACGAGGTCGAACGGCTGGGCGCCGCCGGGCTGGACGTGACCTGGGCCTACACCCGCCAGGCGCCCGCCGGATGGCCCGGACGTGTCGGGCGGCTCGATGCCGAGCGCATTGCGCAGGCCACGTGGATGCCGGCGCAGCATCCGCTGACCTTCATCTGCGGTCCGACGAGCTTCGTCGAGGCGGCCGCCGATGCGATGGTCGCGGCGGGACACGATCCCGCTCGCGTGAAGACCGAGAGGTTCGGAGGATCCTGATGGACAGCACGCCGCACGTCCGCCCCGACCCGCGCCGCGTCGCCCAACGCGTCGACGGCAACGCTCTCGCCGGCATGCTGGACGCCTTCGCCGGTCTCGACCCGGCCCTCCTCCTGCTCACGTGCGGTCATTGCGGCCGCAGTGCCGCCCTCGCCGAGTGGTCCGTGGAGATGGATGCGGCGGCGGCCATCGTGCGTTGCCGGGGCTGCACGCGCACCTTCGCGACGATCCTCCGGCGTGACGGCCGCATCGAAGTGCGCGCCGCCGGAGGGTCGGTCTCCACCCCGTCGGCCGTCTGACGAGCCCTCGACTCCTGTCGGGGACACGCTTCGGATGCGGCCGGTAGCGTCACACGCATCCGACGCCGAACGACGGCCGAGACGAGGGAGAGAGCATGCGACTCGAACGAACCGGAATGGTGTCCATCGACCTGACGGGCAAGACAGCCCTGGTGACCGCGTCGTCGGCCGGCATCGGCTTCGCGATCGCGCTGCGCCTGGCGGAGGCGGGAGCCGAGGTCATCGTGAACGGTCGTAGCGAGGAGTCCGTCGCGCGTGCCGTCGCCGAGATCAACGCACAGGTCGAAGACGCGGCGCGCGGCATCGTGGCGGACGCCGCCGATGAAGCCGGGGCGGCGACACTGGTGGCGGAGGCGGGACGCGTCGATGTGCTCGTGAACAACCTCGGGATCTTCGAGGCTGCCGAGGCGCTGGAGATCGACGACGCCGCCTGGCGGCGCTTCTTCGAGACGAATGTGCTCTCGGGCGTGCGCCTGACGCGCGAGCTGCTGCCGCAGATGATTCAGCGGGGCTGGGGTCGCGTGCTGAACATCGCGAGCGATTCGGCCGTCGTCATCCCCGCCGAGATGATCCACTACGGCACCTCGAAGACCGCGGTGCTCGGAGCCTCCCGCGGGTTCGCGAAGGCCGCCGCGGGGACCGGCGTCACGGTGAACTCCGTCATCGCCGGACCCACGCACACACCCGGCGTGGAGGAGTTCGTGGCGCAGGTCGTCGGTCGGGATCTGCCGTGGGACGAGGCGCAGCGCGAGTTCATGCGCACGGCCCGGCCGCAGTCGCTGCTGGGGCGCCTCATCGAGCCGAACGAGATCGCCAACATGGTCGTCTACCTCGCCTCGCCCCTCGCGTCGGCGACGACCGGCGCGGCGGTCCGTGTCGACGGCGGTTACGTGGACTCGATCGTTCCCTGAGCGGGGAGGGCCTCGACGATCCGGGCGACGACGTGGGGCACACTGTCGCGCGTCGAGACCGTCACACCCCACTCGTCAGCCTCGAGCGGCTCGAGCGTGTCGAGCTGCGAGGCGAGCAGGGCCACCGGCATGAAGTGATCGGTACGTGCCGCCATCCGCTTCGCGAGGGTGGCCTCGTCGAGCTCGAGCGCCGCGAAGAAGATCGGCTCCGTGGCCTCGGCGCGGATGAGATCGCGATACCGGCGGCGCAGCGCCGAACAGGCGATCACGACGGGTCCTGCCTCGCCCGCCGTTCCGAAGGCGAGCCCGACGCGACCGAGCCACGGCGCGCGATCCTCGTCGGTCAGCGGCACGCCGGCGGCCATCTTGGCACGGGCCGCATCGTCGTGGAGGTCGTCGGCGTCGAGGTAGACGCCCCCGAGGCGTGCGGCCAGCGCGAGCGCGACCGTCGACTTTCCCGCGCCCGAGACGCCCATGACGACGATCCGCATCCGACCCGTATCGCTCATACGCTCGAGCCTATGGCCGCCGGGTCGAGAGCCTGTCACCAGCCGTGGGCATTGAACCACGCGCTGCGCCGGTCGGCCTCGGCCGCATCGGCGGCGCCGCGGAAGGCGTCGTGCGGCGCGAGCAGGCCTTCGTCGAGCGGGACGAAGCCCCAGCAGGTCTCGCAGAGCGCCGCTCCGTGCGGAAACCCATCGTCGTCCAGTCGCTGTGCGGGTATCGCGGGCGCGCCCGAGCCGGGACAGAGTGGTGCGTCCGCCTCCCGGTCCGACCACATCCGCGACGTGCCGGACCGATTGTGCAGACCGGTGTGGCCGCGGGGTCTCGTGCAGACGGCGCCCCGGTGGCGGCTGAGACACCACGATGCGAGAGCGGTCTTCACGGCATCACGGGGGCGACAGGCGCGCCGAGCGGACGTAGCATGGTCGTCATGTCCACGAAGCCCTCGCCGATCCAGCTGCTGAACGTCCGTCCCGTCGAGGACGAGAACGGCCAGCCGAGTCCGGAGGAGTCCTTCGGCTGCTGCGGCGGCTCCTGCAGCATCGACTGACTCCTGCCGGGCGCTTCGGCGTCAGTGACCCGCGGGCGAAGCGCCGATCGAATCGGCGGGCTTGCGGATGAGGAGCGCCCCGACGATGGTCGGGATCGCCACGATCGCGGCGAACAGGAAGGCGTTGCGCGCACCCGCCGCCCATGCTGCCGCATCGCCCGACGCCGCGTTGGCGACGAAGCCCGCGTTCATGATCGTGATCATCACGGCCACGCCGGCAGCTCCCGCCACCTGCTGAACGGTGCTCACGATCGCGCTGCCGTAGGAGTAGAAGCGGGGTGCGAGCGAGCCGAGCGACGCGGTGAACAGCGGCGTGAACGACATCGCCAGGCCGATCGAGAGCAGCGTCTGCGTCACCACCAGCTCCCAGACGGGCGTCGTCTCCGACAGAGTTGTGAACACCCACAGCAGCGACACCGTGAGGATCGAGCCGGGGATGAGCAGCACCCGCGTGCCCCAGCGGTCGTAGATGCGGCCGATGAAGGGACCGGCGAGGCCCATCGCGAGAGAGCCGGGCAGCACGATCAGTCCGGTCGTAAGCGGATCGAGGTTCAGCGCGCTCTGCGCGAACAGCGGCAGGACCGTGATCGTGCCGAAGAAGGCGAGCGACAGCACCGCGAAGTGCACGACCGAGATCGTGAAGTTCGTGAACCGGAAGACGCGCAGGTCCAGCAGTGCCCGATCCTCGCGCTGCAGGACGAACTGTCGCCACACGAACAACGAGAGCGCCACGACACCGACGACCAGCGAGACGATGAGCGTCATCGACGACGCGGTGGCCGCCGCATCCGTCGCGCCCTCGTGCGAACCGCCGCCGATCTGGCTGAGGCCGAACACGACGCCGCCGAACCCGAACGCCGACAGCACGACCGAGAGCACGTCGATGCGGGCGTGCGTCTGCGTGCCGACGTTGGTGATCCATCGCGCGCCGATGGCGAGGGACACGAGGGCGATCGGCAGCACGATCGCGAAGATCCATCGCCAGCCGAAGTACTGCAGCACGAAGCCCGACATCGTCGGGCCGATCGCCGGAGCGAGCGCCATCACGATGCTGACGCGGCCCATCATCCGCCCGCGCGCGGCGGGCGCGACCACGGTCATGAGGGTCGTCATGAGCAGCGGCATCATGATGGCCGTACCGGACGCCTGCACGACGCGCGCGACGAGCAGCACCTCGAACCCCGGTGCGAGCATGGCGATGAGCGTTCCGAACGAGAACAGCGACATCGCCAGCAGGAAGACCGTGCGGGTCGTGAGTCGCTGCAGCAGGAAGCCGGTGATCGGGATCACGACGGCCATGGTCAGCATGAAGGCGGTCGTCAGCCACTGCGCGAGCACGGCGGTGATGTCGAGGTCGGTGATGAGGTGCTTGATCGCCACACCCATCGTCGTCTCGTTGAGGATCGCGACGAAGGCCGCCACGAGCAGCAACCAGATGATGCGGTTCTCGCCGGAGCGGACTGCGGGGGTGGAGTCGGTCGTGGTGGCCACGGAACCGGTCTGGACGGATTCGGCGTGCATGGTCGTCTCCTCGGAATCGAAAAGGGATGGGGACGGCCGCCGGAAGTGGCGAGCGAATCAGACAACGCGGCGAGCGGGTGGAGCATTCCCGAGACGGCGGAATCCGGTCGGGCCTGGTCGTCGCCCGAGGCCGGCACCGATGCGCGTCGGACAAGACTACCGGTTCGGATCCCGGCACGCGGGGGAGATCTAGGCTGAGCGCATGAGTATGGCCGGCCCGTCGCATCCGCCGGGGTTTCGCGGAGTGGATGCGGCCGCCCAGCGCCTGCGCAACGCCGAGGCTCCCCGCATCCCTCACCTCGGACGCCGGATCGCCGCGCTGTTTCGCCCCTACCGTGCGCGCCTGATCATCACGGCGCTGCTCGTCGTCGCCGGTGCCGCCGTCGCGGTCGTGCCGGCGCTCATCGTCGAGCGGGTCTTCGACGACGCGCTCTTCCCCGCCGACGGCTCGGGGGTGGACATGGGTTTGCTGGTGCGCCTGGTCGCGATCATGGTGGTGCTCTTCCTCGCCTCGGGCGGACTGCAGGTCGCGCAGACCTGGTTCACCTCGACGGTCGGCAACAACGTCACGGGTGATCTGCGCGTGCGCCTGTTCGATCACCTGCAGTCCATGGAACTCGGCTTCTTCACGCGCACGAAGACCGGGGTGATCCAGTCCAGGCTGCAGAACGACGTGGGCGCCGTATCGGGCGTTCTGACCAACACCGTCACGAGCGTGCTGGGCAACACGGTCACCGTCGTCGCGTCCCTCGTCGCCATGGTGCTGATCGATGTGCGGCTCACCCTCATCGCCGTCTTCCTGATGCCGATCCTGGCGCTGATCCAGCGTCGCGTCGGACAGGTGCGCGCCCGCATCGCGGGACAGACGCAGGAGTCCCTGTCCGAGCTGTCGGCCATCACACAGGAGAGCCTGAGCGTGTCGGGGATCCTGCTGGCGAAGTCGTTCAACCGTCAGGGCAGCGAATCGGAGCGCTACGGAGCGCAGAACCGCATCCAGATCCGGCTGCAGGTTCGTCAGGCGATGAGCGGCCAGGGCTTCTTCGCACTCGTGGGCGTCATCATGGCGAGCGTTCCCGCCGTGATCTACCTCGTGGCGGGCGTGTTCATGTCGGGCGGCGCGGATGCGGGGATCTCGGCCGGCACGATCGTCGCGTTCACGACCGTGCAGGCGCGCCTGCTGCAGCCGCTCATGGGCCTGATGCGCGTGGCCCTCGACGTGCAGACCTCCGCTGCCGTGTTCGCCCGCATCTTCGAGTACCTCGACCTGCGCCCCGCCGTCCGTGACGCCCCCGACGCGATCGACGTCTCCGATGCGCCGGGCCCGGTCGGGCGCGTCGAACTGCGCGACGTCATCTTCCGATACCCGGAGTCTGCCGCCTCCTCACGCCCGCTGTTGGACGAGGTGTCCTTCGTCGCCGAGCCCGGGCAGCACGTCGCGCTGGTCGGACCGAGCGGCGCGGGGAAGTCCACCGTGCTCTCGCTCATCCCGCGCTTCTACGACGTGGACGGCGGCGCGGTGCTGTTCGCGGGCGCCGATGTGCGCTCGCTCACCGCCGCATCCGTCATCGACCGCATCGGGATCGTCTCGCAGGAGACGTACCTGTTCCACGCGACGATCGCCGAGAACCTCCGTTACGCGAAGCCCGACGCGCCCGACGAGGAGCTCGCCGCTGCCTGCGAGGCCGCCAACGTGCACCACGTCATCACGGGCTTCGAGAAGGGCTACGACACCGTCGTGGGCGAGCGCGGCTACCGGCTCTCGGGCGGAGAGAAGCAGCGCATCGCGATCGCGCGCGTGCTGTTGAAGGACCCGCCCGTGCTCCTGCTCGACGAGGCCACCTCGGCGCTCGATACGCGCAGCGAGCGCGTCGTTCAGCAGGCGCTGGACACGGCGGCCCGTGGCCGCACCACGATCACCGTCGCGCACCGGCTGTCGACCGTGGTGGCCGCCGACGTGATCCTCGTCGTCGACGACGGCCGCATCGTCGAGCGCGGCACGCACGCCGAGCTCGTCGCGGCGCAGGGGCTCTACGCCACGCTCGCCGCCGAGCAGCTCACCGTCTGAGAGCCGCTCACCAGAGCAGGGCGGCGGAGATCAGCGGCTGCGCGTCCTGCGGCAGGGCGACGGCCGCCGCATCCTGACGCTCGGCGACCGATCGGGCGAACGCGCCTACCAGTCGGCGGTACTCGTCGTCGGGATGCGCCGCCGCCACACGCGCGAGGCGCGGGATGTCCATGCGCAGCAGCTGCCCGGCACGAGCGCGTGCCGCGGCCGTGTGCCCGGTGCCGTCGAGCACCCGCATCCCCTCGCTCATCGCGTCCAGGCAGTCGCGCAGCACATCCAGTCGTTCCTCGTGCTGCGTGATGGAGGAGCCGTCGGCGCGCTCACGCCAGTGCACGACGACGTCCGACAACACGTCGAATCGGCGCGCTCTCGCGTACATTTGCTGGGCGACGACCTGGTCCTCGTACAGCCGCCCCTCGGGGAATCGCAGGCCGGTGCGCTGCCAGAACTCGGTGCGGCTCAGCTTCGACCACGCGACGACGTTCGCCGTCACCTCGGGGTGCTCCTCGAGGGTCGTCGCCCTCCGCGCGGGTGCCGTCGCGCGGCTGACCCACGGCTGCACGTCGGCGGCGGCGTAGCCGCCCGACCCGTCCGGACGCAGACGCACATACGCGCCCACGGCGAAATCGCTCCCGCTCTCATCCAGGGTGGCGACGAAGCGCTCGAGAGCCGTGGGGAGCATGACGTCGTCGGCGTCCAAGAAGCCGAGGTAGGGCGTATCGACGGTATCCAGTGCCGCGTTGCGGGCGGCGCCGAGCCCGACGCGTCGCGGGAGCCTCACCACGCGGAAGCGCGGATCGGATGCGGCGGCCGCGTCGAAGAGGTCGCCGGTGCGATCCGAGGACGCGTCGTCGACGAGCACCGCCGTCCAGTCCGACAGCGTCTGCGCGCGCAGCGAGTCGAGGGCGGCCTCGGCCCACGGCTCGACCTGGTAGCCCGGCACGACGACCGTGACGAGGGGGCGCTGACTCACGTCGCCGATCGTACCGCCGCCACCGATGCGGCAACCGCCTCGGCGACGGGGCCGAGATCGACTGCCAGGTCGTGGGGGAAGGTGAAGCGCACGGCGGTCTGAGCCACTTCGGGCGCGATGCCCATCGCCACGAGCACGTGCGAGGGCTCGTCGCTGCCGGCGGCGCACGCCGATCCGCTGGAGGAGACGATGCCGCGTCGTTCGAGCTCCAGCAGTACCGCTTCGCCGCTGGTGCCCGCGAACGTGAAGCTCGCCGTCGCGGGAAGCCGCTCGGTGGGGTGCCCCGTCAGCGCGGCTGACGGAACGCCGGCGAGCACCTGCGCGACGAACGCGTCGCGTGCGGCACCGACGCGGGCCGCGGATGCGGCGCGTTCCGCTTCGGCGAGCTCGAGGGCTGTCGCCAGCCCCACCGCGCCGGCGACGTCCTCGGTGCCGCTGCGCCTGCCGCGCTCCTGTCCGCCGCCGTGGAGGATCGGCTCGACCGGGAGGCGGCCGCGGATGGCCGCGGCACCGATGCCCTTCGGGGCGCCGAGCTTGTGGCCGGCGATGGTGATCGCGTCGGCTCCGGTGTCGGACAGCGCAAGCCAGCCCGCAGCCTGCACGGCATCGAGATGCAGGGTCACCCGCGCCGCGGTCGTGACGGCGGCGATGGCCCTCACATCCTGCACGGTGCCGGTCTCGTTGTTCGCGTAGCCGAGGGTGACGAGTGCGGTGTCCTCCCGGAGGGCTGCGGCGACCGCATCCGGAGACACCCGGCCGGCGTCGTCGACATCCAGGACCGTCGCCTCGAAGCCGTGGAGGCGTTCGAGGGCGGCGACCGACTCGAGGATGGACTCGTGCTCGATCCCCGTCGTCACGACGTGGCGACGGCCACGGGCGAGCATCGCGCCCAGAGCGATCCCCTTGACGGCGAGATTGTTGCCCTCCGTGCCGCCGGAGGTGAAGATCACGTCGCCCGTGCGCACGCCCAGCACGGCCGCCACGCGGGCCCGCGCGTCGGCGAGGGCGGACGCCGCCTGCTCGCCGATCTCGTGGTGGCTGGAGGGGTTGCCGAACGTGCCTCGCCAGTACGGCATCATCGCCTCGATCACCTCGCGGCGCACGGGCGTCGTCGCGGCGTTGTCGAGGTACATCGGGCCGCTCACACCGGGTCGGCCAGGCGCAGGTCGATGTCGAGACCGAGATCGAGCCCGCGGGCGGCGTGCGTGAGCGCGCCGACGGAGATCACGTCGACGCCCGTCTCCGCGATCTCGCGCACGGTCTCCAGCGTGACACCGCCGGAGGCGTCCACGATCGCGCGGCCGGCGATCTGCTCGACCCCTCTTCGCAGATCCTCGATCGAGAAGTTGTCGAGCATGATGGTCCCGACACCCGCCGCGAGGACATCGTCGATCTGGTCGAGACGGTCGACCTCGACCTCGACGTGCGTCGTGTGCGGCAGGCGTGCCAGTGCCTCCTGCAGCGCCTGCGTGACCGGGACGCCGGCGGCGGCGAGCACGGCGAGGTGGTTGTCCTTGGCCATGACCGCGTCCGACAGGCTGAAGCGGTGGTTGTGGCCGCCGCCGCTGACGACCGCGTGGCGTTCGAAGGCGCGAAGTCCGGGCGTGGTCTTGCGGGTGTCGGCGATCCGCGCACCGGTGTGCGCGACCTCGGCGACGTACGCCGCCGTGAGCGTCGCAATGCCCGACATCCGCTGGACGAAGTTGAGTCCCACCCGCTCGGCCGTGAGCACGGAGCGCGCGGGGCCCGTGACGGTGGCCAGGTTCGTGCCGGCATCGAACTCGGCACCGTCGGCGAGGAGCAGCTCGACCCGCGTGCGGGGATCGACCAGCCGGAAGGCGGCGGCGAAGACCTCGCCGCCCGAGAACACCCCGGCTTCGCGGGCGACGAGCGATGCGGTGGCGACCGCATCCGCGGGGATGAGCGTCTCGCTCGTCACGTCGCCCCAGGGGGCGTCCTCGTCGAGGGCCGCGGACACGACCCGGTCGATGGTGGCGGATGTCAGCATGCCTCGGCCTCCTGGGCGATGGCGGCGGCGACCGGGGCGCCGTCGCGACGGAAGTGGGCGCCGACCGACACCGTGCGCCGGCGTGCTGCGGCGACGAGGTGCTCGGCGACCAGCAGCAGGTTGGCGTCCTCCAGCGCGGCGACGCTCCGGGCGGGCAGGCTCTGCGCCACGGGTGCGGCGCGGCGCCAGGCCGCGATGACGGATGCGGCGTGCGCCAGACCCGCCTCGTCGCGCTCCAGCCCCGCGTGATCCCAGAGCAACTGCTGCAGGGCCGACCGGCTGAACGCGGGCGCGTCGCTCGCGGGGGCGGCAGGCGTCGGAGGTACCGCAACCGGGAGAACGGCCGCTCGCGCCGGTTCGGCGAGCAGGGCCGCTGCCGCGCGAGCGCCGAACACAGCGCCCTCCAGCAGCGAGTTCGAGGCCAGGCGGTTCGCGCCGTGGACGCCGGTGCGCGCCGTCTCGCCGACGGCGAAGAGCCCAGGGACGCTGGTGCGCCCGTCGAGATCGGTGAGGACCCCGCCCATCAGGTAGTGGGCGGCGGGGGTGACCGGCACGGGGGTGGTCGACCAGTCGATTCCGCGCTCACGCAGCGAACGGTCGATCGTGGGGAAGCGGGCGGCGAGAGCCTCCGGTCCGCCGAGGCCCGTCGCGTCCAGCACGACCGGGATGCCGGGCTGGGCGGCCGACTGCCGAGCGATCGCGCGGGCGACGACGTCGCGGGGCGCGAGCTCGCCGTCGGGGTGGGCGTCGAACGCGAAGCGTCTCCCCGACGCATCCCGCAGCACCGCGCCTTCGCCCCGGACGGCCTCGGAGACGAGGAACGGGTCCTCGCCGTCGAAGGCCGTGGGGTGGAACTGCACGAACTCCAGGTCGGCGACCGCGGCGCCCGCGCGGATCGCGGCGGCGATGCCGTCGCCGGTCGCGACCGAGGGGTTCGTGGTGTGGGCGTAGAGCTGACCCGCGCCGCCGGTGGCCAGCACGACGGCGTCCGCGTCGATCCGCTCCCGGCGCCCCGAAGCGTCGACGACGTCCACGCCCGTCACCCGCCCCTCCCGCAGAACGAGATCGGCGAGGAACGTGTGCTCGCGCACGACCACGTCGCTCGCGGCGAGTCGCGCGAGCAGGGCGGCCTCGATGGCTGCACCCGTCGCATCGCCGCCCGCGTGCAGCACGCGGGGCGCCGAGTGCGCAGCCTCGAGCCCCCGTCTCAGCTCGCCGGCGCCGTCGCGGTCGAACGGGACGCCCGCCGCCAGCAGTGCGCGGATCGTCTCGCCGCCGGCATCGACGAGCACCCGCACCGCTGCGGGGTCATTCAGACCCGCCCCGGCAGTCAGAGTGTCGTCGAAATGGGCGTCGGGGGAATCGCTCGCCGCGGTGACGGCGGCGATCCCGCCCTGCGCGTGCGCGGTGCTGCCCGCATCCGCCGCCGCCTTCGTGAGGAGGATGACTTCGACCCCGCCCTCTGCGGCCACGAGCGCCGCCGTGAGCCCGGCGATGCCGCTGCCGACGACGACCGTTCTCATGCCGCGCTGCCGGTGGGCTTGGCGGCCAGCATCCGCTCGAGGGCGACGCGGGCCGGGTCTGCGACGGAGGCGGGCACGGTGATGCGGTTGAGCGTCTCGCCCGCGGCGAGGCCCTCCAGCACCCAGGCGAGGTAGCCGGGGTGGATGCGGTACATGGTGGAGCAGGGGCAGACGACCGGGTCGAGGCAGAAGATCTCGTGCTGCGGGTACTGCGCGGCGAGGCGCTGCACCAGGTTGATCTCGGTGCCGATCGCGAAGGTCGTGGGCTCGGTGGCGGCGGCGATCGCCTTGCGGATGTAATCCGTGGAGCCCGCCTCGTCGGCCGCATCCACGACGGCCATCGGGCACTCCGGGTGCACGATGACACGGACTCCGGGGTGCTCGGCGCGCGCCTTGTCGATCTGGTCGACCGTGAAGCGGCGGTGAACGGAGCAGAAGCCGTGCCAGAGGATGACGCGTGCGTCGGCGAGCATCTGCTCATCGCTGCCGCCGAGCGGCTTCGTGGGGTTCCACATCGGCATCTGCTCGAGCGGTACGCCCATGGCCTTGGCGGTGTTGCGTCCGAGGTGCTGATCGGGGAAGAACAGCACCCGACGGCCCCGCTCGAACGCCCACTCGAGCACCGTGCGCGCGTTCGAGGAGGTGCAGACGATGCCGCCGTGGCGCCCGACGAAGCCCTTGATCGCGGCGGACGAGTTCATGTAGGTCACCGGCACGACCGGCACGAGGCCGTCGGCGTCGGGGGTGTCCATGTCGCCGTAGAGCTCCTCCAGCTGCTCCCAGCACTCCTCGACCTGGTCGATGTCGGCCATGTCGGCCATGGAGCACCCGGCGGCGAGGTTGGGGAGGATGACGGCCTGTTCGGGCTGCGAGAGGAGGTCGGCGGTCTCGGCCATGAAGTGCACGCCGCAGAAGACGATCGCCTCGGCGTCGGGGTGCTCGAGCGCGGCATTGGCGAGCTGGAACGAGTCACCCACGTAGTCGGCGTGACGCACGACCTCTTCGCGCTGGTAGAAGTGCCCCAGCACCACGACGCGATCGCCGAGGGTCTCTTTCGCGCGGCGGATGCGGGCGTCGAGCTCCTCGTCGCTCGCATCGCGGTACGCCGCGGGCAGCATGCCCTGGCGCGGGGAACCGGTGGGGATCACGTCACCCATCGAGGCGCCGGGCCCGTATCCGGGGCGGGAGTCGAAGTCCCACGGGCCCGCCGCGAGGTCGGTGTTGCAGGTGGACCCCGATCCTGCGCCTGCGACGATCGCCTGGATCTCGTGGTCGACGGACGGATCGATGGGACGCGGCTGGATGGTCAGCGTCGTGCTCATGTCGTGCTCGATTCGTGACTTCGCGGGCGGCCGAGGGGGCCACGATCGGCCAGCTCGACGTCCTGGTTGTAGCGGTACAGTCGTGCCGGCCGGTGACTTCCGGTGCGGAACGACTCGGTGGGGATCAGGGTGTTGCTGTTCTCGACCTGCCGGCGGAAGTTGGCGGGGTCGAGTTTGCGGTCCAGGATCGCCTCGTTGACCTCGCGCAGATCCGCGAGGGTGAAGGCGTCCGGAAGCAGACCGTGCGCGATGCGGCTGTAGCCGACCTTGTTGCGCAGTCGCCACAGGGCGTAGTCGACGATCGCGTTGTGGTCGAAGGCGAGGGGTGGAAGATCGGTCGCCGTGAACCAGTCGACGTTCTCGGGGGCGTCTCCCGCTGCGGCGTGCGCGGCGCTCTGCGCGTCGACCTCGTCGGAGCGCAGCAGCGCCCAGTAGACGATCGAGACGACGCGACTGGGGGAGCGACCGATGTCGCCGAACGCGTAGAGCTGCTCGAGGTAGCTCGCGCTGAGACCGGTCGTCTCGGCGAGGGTGCGAGAAGCCGCCTCATCGAGGTTCTCCGAGGCGTCCAGCCAACCGCCCGGCAGAGCCCACAGTCCCTCGTGCGGATCGCGCGTGCGCTTGACGAGGGGAAGGACGAGCCGCGGATCCTCGTCGCCGTCGCGCCGCAGGCTGAAGATCACGGTCGAGACCGCCACGCGCGTCTCGGTGGACTCGGCGTCGGCGGTGTCGGGAGAGGGGTTAGTTCGTGTCATGGTGACCTTAACTCGCCACGATCTTAATGTCATCGCGACCAGAAGCAAAATCCGCCGCCGCCCCAGGCATCTCGCGGCGCCCTGTCAGCGCGGCCGCTTACGCTGACCGCATGCCGCCGATCGTGATCGACATCCTGCTGGTCGTGGTGCTGGTGATCGTGCTGATCCAGGGATGGCGGCGGGGGCTCCTGGCGAGCCTCGGGACGATCGCGGGACTCGTGCTCGGCGCTGCCGCAGCATGGTGGCTCGTACCGGTCGTGTCCCGCTGGGTGCCCGACGCCGCCTGGCGCGGCTGGGCGGCGCTCGGTGTCGCCGTGGGGCTGCTGGTCCTGGGCGCCTCGCTCGGCGGAGCCCTCGGTCGGGCGCTGCGGCGGGGGGCGGCCCGCATCCGCCTGCGAGGGATCGATCGTGTGCTGGGAGCCGGGGCGATGACGGTCGTCGCGGCCCTCGTGCTCTCGCTGGTCGGACAGAGCGTCGCGGCCCTCGGCATCCCGTTCGTGTCCTCGGCGCTCGCATCCTCCACGGTGCTGCGCACGATCGATACGATCACGCCGCGGCCCGTCGATGAGGCGTTGGCGCAGGTTCGCTCGAGCGTTCTCGACGAGGGGCTCCCGCAGCTGGGGGCGCTGTTCGGAGAGCTGACGGCCCCGACCGACGTGGCGCCGCCCGTCGACCTCGACGATCCCGCCCTCAGCACCGCGGCCCAGTCGGTGGCGCGCATCGCAGGGACGGCCTACTCCTGCGGACGCAACCTCACCGGGAGCGGCTTCGTCGTGGCTCCCGATCGCGTGGTGACCAACGCCCATGTGATCGCGGGCGTCGAGCGCCCGATGGTGGAGCTGCCGGGCCGCGCGGCGCGCGAGGGACGCGTCGTGTACGTCGATGCCACGGCGGATCTCGCCCTGATCGCGGTGGACGATCTGGATGCGGCCGCGTTGCCGATCGGCGCCGATCTCGGCCCCGGGGCCGCCGCGGTCGTGCAGGGGTACCCCTACGGCGGACCGTTCACGATGGGAACCGCCACGGTGCAGACGGTCGGGGTCGTCTCGGTGCCCGACATCTACGACCAGGGTCGCGACCAGCGCGAGGTCTACGCGCTGGCGGCGACGGTGCGTCCCGGCAACTCCGGCGGACCGGTGCTCAACGCGGCGGGCGAGGTCGTGGGTATCGTCTTCGCGCGCGCCGACGACGGCTCCGAGGTCGGCTACGCCTCCACAGCGAACGAGCTCGCCCCGCTCGTGCAGGCCGCGCCCACCCTGACGGATGCCGTCGGCTCCGGCGCCTGCGTGCCCTGATCGCTCGCGCAGGCGTGTCGGGCTATGCTGGCCCGACAACGTGAATATCGGCCCCACGACCGGTGCGGGAGAGCCTCGGAGATCTTGTCCGAGCACCGAAGGAGCAAGCCTCCCCGCCAATCTCTCAGGTACGCGTACCGCACCGGTCGGGCGACTCTGAAAAGCGATCCTCGCGGATCCGCCGACGGTGAAAGATCACGCTCCGCGTGTTCGAAACTCTCAGGCCCATGACAGAGGGGGAGTTCTCAGGCCCTCGCCTACCCGCATCCACCCGGGAGAACTCATGACCGATCCACGCTCCACCCCGCTCCGCGACCGCCACGAGGCGGCCGGAGCCGCCTTCACCGACTTCGGCGGATGGCTCATGCCCGTGCGCTACGGGTCCGATCTCGCCGAGCACCGCGCGGTGCGCGAGGCCGCGGGGCTGTTCGACATCTCGCACATGGCGGAGTTCCTCGTGACGGGCGCGCACGCGGGAGCCTTCCTCGACTACGCGCTCGCCGCTCGCCACTCGACAATGCGGCTCGGCAAGGCGAAGTACTCGCTCGTGCTCGCCGCCGACGGCGGCATCGTCGACGACGTCATCGTCTACCGCCTGGCCGACGACTGGTTCATCATCATCGCCAACGCGGGCAACCACGACGCGGTCGCCGAGGCGCTCGCCGACGCGCGAGCATCCTTCACGCCGCCCGCTCCCGCCGTGAGCGCCGACGGATCGTTCGGATTCATCGCCGGGGTCCACGTCACGGTCGAGGATGTGTCCGACGACTCGGCGCTGCTGGCTCTGCAGGGCCCGGCGGCGATCGCGGTGCTCGAGGCGCTGCCCGGTCTGGAACTCGCCGAACCCGCGCGTCGCCAGGGCGATGCCCCGACGCCGTGGAGCTTCGACGACCTCGGCTACTACAGTGTGCGCGCGGCGGACTTCGAGGGGCACTCGCTGCTGATCCTGCGCACCGGGTACACGGGGGAGGACGGCGTCGAGATCCTCGTGCGACCGGATGCGGCAGCCCAGCTGTGGGACGCCCTCCTGACGGCGGGGGAGCCTTTCGGTCTCATCCCCGCGGGCCTCGCGGCGCGCGACACCCTGCGACTCGAGGCGGGGATGCCGCTGTACGGGCACGAGCTGAACCGCGACGTGCTGCCGGCACAGGCGGGGCTCGGCCGCGTGGTCGCCGACGACAAGGACGCCTTCATCGGCAAGGGGGCGACCGAGACCGCATCCGACGCACGCGTCCTGGTCGCCCTCGTCTCTGAGGGGAAGCGCGCAGGGCGTGCGGGCTATGCCGTCCTCGACGCCGAGGGCACGGTGGTCGGCGAGATCACGAGCGGTGCGCTCAGCCCCACCCTCGGACACCCGATCGCGCTCGCCTACATCGACCGCGACCGAAGCCCGATCGGCACAGACCTGTTCATCGATGTACGCGGCTCGCGAATCCCCGCGACCGTGACCGAACCGCCCTTCTACCGGAGGAAGAAATGACCGTCGATCCCACCACGCTGTCCTACACCGCCGAGCACGAGTGGGTGCTCATCGAGGGCGGCGTCGCCACCTTCGGCATCACGGACTACGCGGCCGAACAGCTCGGCGACGTCGTGTTCGTCGACCTTCCCGCGATCGACGCCCCGGTCGTCGCCGGGCAGGTCTGCGGCGAGATCGAGTCGACCAAGTCGGTGGGCGAGCTCTACGCCCCGCTCAGCGGACGCGTCATCCAGGTCAACGGGGAGGTCGACTCCGACCCCTCGCTCGTCAACGCCGACCCGTACGGCGCGTGGCTCGTGCGCATCGAGCTCGACGGCGAGAGCGCGCCCCTGCTCGACCGCGCCGGGTACGAGGCGCTGATCGAGGGGGCCGCGTGAGCGTTCCGTTCACCGAGCGCCACATCGGCACGGATGCGGCCGCGCAGCGGCACATGCTCGACGCGCTGGGGTACGCGAGCGTCGACGAGCTCGTGCGCACGGCGGTTCCCGCATCCATCCATGCCGCCCCGCGTGCCACGAGCAGCATCCCGGACGCCGCCACCGAGGCGGAGGCGCTCGCCGAGCTCCGCGCGCTCGCCGACGCGAACCGTCCGGCACGGGCGATGATCGGCCTGGGGTACTACGACACGTTCACGCCCGCCGTGATCGCCCGCAATGTCTTCGAGAACCCGTCCTGGTACACCGCCTACACGCCCTACCAGCCCGAGATCTCGCAGGGCCGGCTCGAGGCACTCATCAACTTCCAGACGATGGTGACCGACCTGACGGGCCTGGCAACGGCGGGCG
Organism: Microbacterium neimengense; assembly: GCF_054782995.1. Taxonomy (NCBI): domain Bacteria; kingdom Bacillati; phylum Actinomycetota; class Actinomycetes; order Micrococcales; family Microbacteriaceae; genus Microbacterium; species Microbacterium neimengense. The sequence goes on along the minus strand of NZ_BAAGRK010000015.1, from coordinate 825,053 downwards.
CCTCCATGCTGGATGAGGCGACGGCCGTCGTCGAAGGGATGCTCGTGGCCCGCCGCGCCTCGAAGTCCGCGTCCGATGTCTTCCTGGTCGACGCGGACGCCCTCCCGCAGACCAAGGCGCTGCTGCACCACCGCGCCGCCGCCGTGGGTATCGAGATCCGCGAGATCGACACCCGCACCTGGGACCCGGCCGCCGCATCCGCCGCCGTGTTCGGAGCCTTCGTGCAGTACCCGGCAGCGAGCGGTCGCGTGTGGGATCCCACCGAGCTCGTCGCGGCCGTCCAGGCGCAGGGCGGGCTCGTGGTGGTCGCCGCCGACCTGCTCGCGCTCACCCTCCTGCGCTCGCCCGGCTCGTTCGGCGCCGACATCGCCGCGGGCACCACGCAGCGCTTCGGCGTCCCGCTCGGCTTCGGCGGACCCCACGCCGGGTACCTCGCCGTGCGTGCCGGACTCGAGCGTCAGCTTCCCGGACGCCTCGTCGGCGTCTCCCAGGATGCGGCGGGACACCCCGCCTACCGCCTCGCGCTGCAGACGCGCGAGCAGCACATCCGCCGCGAGAAGGCGACATCCAACATCTGCACCGCGCAGGTGCTGCTGGCCGTGATGGCGGCGATGTACGCGGTCTACCACGGTCCCGAAGGCCTGCGCGCGATCGCGACGGATGTGGCCCGCAAGGCACAGGCGCTCGCCGAGACGCTGCGCTCGGGCGGCCTCGAGGTCGTGCACGACGCATTCTTCGACACGGTGCGCGTGATCGTTCCCGGCACCGCCGAGCGCGTCATCGAACGCGCCCGTCGCCGGGGCTACCAGCTCTTCTTCGCGGATGAGGCGACGGTGGGGATCTCTGTCGACGAGACGACCACGGCCGCCGACCTCGCCGCGGTGGCGGCCGCGTTCGGGCTGCCCGACGAGACAGTGATCGACGTCGAGGGGGCGGTGCCCCTGGCCGGCGTCGCGGCCGACCTTCACCGCCGGGACGAGTTCCTCACGCATCCGGTCTTCCACGCGCACCGCTCGGAGACCGCCATGATGCGCTACCTGAAGACGCTCGCCGACCGCGACTACGCGCTCGACCGCGGCATGATCCCGCTCGGCTCGTGCACCATGAAGCTGAACGCCGCCACCGAGATGGCGGCGGTGTCGTGGCCCGAGTTCTCGCGTGTGCATCCCTTCGCGCCGGAAGCCGACGTGCGGGGGACTCTCGCGCTGATCGAGCAGCTGGAGACCTGGCTCGCCGAGGTCACCGGTTACGACGCCGTTTCGCTGCAGCCCAACGCCGGCTCGCAGGGGGAGCTGGCGGGCTTGCTCGCGATCCGGGGTTACCACCTCGCGAACGACGACGCACAGCGCACGGTGTGCCTCATCCCGTCGTCCGCGCACGGCACGAATGCCGCATCCGCCGTGCTCGCGGGGATGCGGGTGGTCGTGGTCACGTGCGACGAGGCGGGAAACGTCGACCTCGACGACCTGCACGCCAAGATCGCGCAGCACGCAGCCGAGCTCGGCGCCCTGATGATCACCTATCCGTCCACGCACGGCGTGTACGAGCACGAGGTGCTCGCCATCACGCAGGCCGTGCACGACGCCGGCGGACAGGTCTACATCGACGGCGCGAACCTCAACGCTCTCCTCGGCTTCGCGCGGTTCGGCGATCTCGGGGGCGATGTGTCGCACCTGAACCTGCACAAGACGTTCGCGATCCCGCACGGCGGGGGAGGCCCGGGCGTCGGACCCGTCGCCGCGAAGGCGCACCTCGCGCCCTACCTCCCGTCGCACCCCCTGGCACAGCGCGCCGACCACGCGGGCGGCTTCGTGTTCGAGGGCGGTCCTGTGTCCGCCGCGTCGTACGGCTCGGCGTCCATCCTGCCGATCTCGTGGGCCTACGTGCGGATGATGGGCGCGGCGGGCCTGGGGGAGGCGACCGGTGCCGCCGTGTTGTCCGCGAACTACATCGCCCACCGCCTGCAGGCGCACTTCCCGGTGCTGTACGCCGGCGAGGCGGGGCTGGTGGCGCACGAGTGCATCCTGGATCTGCGTCCCCTCCGCGAGCGCACCGGAATCACGGTCGACGACGTCGCCAAGCGGCTGATCGACTACGGCTTCCACGCCCCGACGATGTCGTTCCCCGTCGCGGGCACGCTCATGGTCGAGCCCACGGAGTCCGAGGACCTCGGCGAGATCGAGCGCTTCATCGAGGCGATGATCCGGATCGCCGCCGAGGCGGAGCAGGTCGGTGCCGGGCACTGGCCGGCGGCGGACAACCCGCTCGTCAATGCACCGCACACCGCGCAGTCGGTCATCGGCGGCGAGTGGACGCATCCGTACTCGCGCGAGGAGGCGGTCTATCCCGTTCCGACCCTCGTGCGCACGAAGTACTGGCCGCCCGTGCGTCGCATCGACAACGCCTACGGCGACCGCAACCTCGTGTGCGCGTGCCCGCCCCCGGAGGCCTTCGCCTGAGGCCCCTTCCCGCCGTCCACCTTTCCCTCTCCGTTCCGCTTCTCGCGAGACTGCATCTCCCGCACGAGATCAGTGTGTTTACCCGTGATCTCGTGACGGCAGTGCAGTCTCGCGGAGGGTGGGCAGGGCTGGGAGGGGCACAGGGGCGAGGGGGATCGTGCCGTCAGCGCAGGGCGCGGGCGAGGGCATGCAGGGCGAGGGCATCGGGCCCGCGTTCGCGGCGGACACCCGCCGCCTTCAGGATCGCGGCCAGGCGCTCCGGCTCGCGTACGTCGGCCCAGCCCCACCGGGCGAAGCCGTTCACGCGACGACGGATGCGGTCTTCGCGCCGCTTCTCGTCCTGCACCGCTCGGAGCGGGTCGCCGAGGCGGCCGTCGTACTTCAGCATCCCGTCGGCCTCGCCGACCGCGCCCACATCCGGCCACGCGAAGTCGGCGCGGTCAGCGGCGACACCGCCACCGTGCACGAGCCACTGCAGCTCGGGCGACGCGAACCCCAGCCACTCGATGGCGGCCCGGCTCAGCGACTCCAGCGTCGTCTCGGCACGCGGATCCGCGCGATGCAGCGCCCACCGCGCCAGCCGACGGCCACGGCTGGAGGGGGCGAGCTCGTTGTGCGCCACGAGCACCTCCGGCGTCAGCTCCGGATGCGAGCGCAGCGTGGCGTCGGCGACGTTGAGGGCGAGCGCGGGGTTGCGAACCCGCGCGAACGCGACGGCGGTCTCGATGGGACCCGTCGTGAGGATGCCGCCCTCGTCCGTGATCTCGACACCGCCCCGGCGCGTGTGGATGCGGACCCGCTCCGCTTGCCGTGACGTGCCGTCCGCGGGACGCAGGATGTGCACGTCGGCCGCCTCGCCGACGAGCGGGACACCGCGGAGCGCCGCCGCCGACTCGAGTGCGAAGACCGCATCCGGCATCTGCAGCGCCACGGCGTGCACGCGGGCGAGATAGCGCTCCCAGGGAGCGAGTGCGCTCCACGCGAGCGCCGGGGCGTACACCCCGCGGTGCACGCGCACGATGTCGCCGCGGCGGAGCGCGACGTCGGGGCGATGCATGTCGTGCGCGCGCAGCAGCGGCGCGGGAGAGGGGAGCAGCTGGGCGCCGGTGCGCAGGGGAATGGGCTGGGTCATCGCTCCACGCTGCGCGCGTCGGTGGTCACCGCGCGCGCCACCTCCCGCATCCGTGGGCAACACCCCGGCCCCGAGCGGCTGTGCAGGCCCGGTCCCGGAGCGCCGGTCCGCTCTGCAGCGGTGTCGCCCCCGCCCCCTGAGCCCGCGAGACTGCATCCTCAGAACGAGATCACTGTTAATACCCGTGATCTCGTGCGGGAGATGCAGTTTCGCGGGGAAGCGGGGAAGGGGGAGGGGAAGGGAGGACGGGGGAGGGACGCGGCGGCTAGAAGATGCCGGGCCAGAGAGAGGCCACGAGGGGGTAGCCCACGAAGGCGAACACGTCGATGAGAGTGTGAGCGATGACGAGCGGCATCACCCGGCCCCAGCGCCGGTAGCACCAGCCGAACACGACGCCCATCGCGAAGTTGCCGACGACGGATCCGACGCCCTGGTACGCGTGGTAGGCGCCACGCAGTGCCGCCGTGGCGAGGATGATGGACCACCAGCCCCATCCGAGACGGCGCAGGCGATCGAAGAGGTAGCCGAGGAAGATGACCTCCTCCGTCAGCCCGGCGCGCGCGGCCGAGAGCAGCAGCAGCGGCACGGTGTACCAGGCCGCATCCAACGGCGAGGCGACGACCCCGACCGTGATGCCCGCGAGGCGCCCGGCGACGTAGAGGGCGATCCCGGGGATGCCGATGATCGCGATCAGTGCAACACCGAGTCCGAGGTCGCCGCCGAAGCGACGGAAGTCGAGGCCGATCCGCCGGAGCGCGTTCGTCCCCGGCTCCCAGAGCAGGTAGACGACGAGGGCGACCAGCGCGAGCGAGAAGAAGATGTCGAGCAGCTGGTAGAGCGCGTCCCACAGCGCTTCGGCGTCGCGCGCGGGGTTCAGCTGCGTCTGCTGCGACGAGATCGCCTGGTTCTCCTGCAGCGAGCGCTGCAGGGTACGGATGAAGGAGAGCACCGAGTACAGCGCGGACTTTCCGACCGTGACGGCGAGCACGAGCCAGATCTCCCACCGCACGCGCGAACGGTCGAAACCTGCAGCCCGCGGCGGATCGAAGGCCCTCACGGTGCGCCAGAACGGTTCGCGCGCGGGCAGGGTCGTCATCCGCTCAGCTTGGCATAGCGGATGCGGGCCGGACCCGCTTTCGAAAGCGCTCAGATTGCGCGCATAGGGTGTGTGCGGCTGACGCACACGACCGCGACGGGCTCCACTGCCGTCGCGGAGAAGGAGGACGGATGCGGCGACGCGCGCTCGTGACCACCCTGGCCGTGATCGCTCTGCTGGCGGGCGCGGTGGTCGGCTGCGCGCCCGAAGGGAACCGAGTCCTCCCCGGCTCGTCCCTGACCGTCGCCACCGCCGCGCCCGTGACCTCGCTCAACCCGCTCGTGCGGGGGCAGGACACCGCCGCCGACCGCGATCTCTCGGCGCTGACGTCGGGCAGCTTCTGGCAGCGGGAGGCCGACGGCACGCGCTCGGCGAACGAACGTTTCGGCAACGTCCGCGTGCTCTCCGACGACCCGCTCACCGTCCGCTACACGCTCGACGGCTCGGCGAAATGGTCCGACGGCGCAGCGGTCGACGCCGCGGACCTGCTGCTCGTGTGGGCTGCGCGCACAACGCACCGCACGGATGCCGCGGGCGAGACGCACTGGGATGCGGGCGCCGGAGAGGGGCAGGGCCTCGATCTCGTCTCCCAGGTGCCCCGGATCGGCGACGACGGACGCAGCCTGACGCTGGTCTACGACACGCCCTACGCGGACTGGCAGATCGCCTTCGACGCGCCGCCCGTCGCCGCACACGTTCTGGTCGAGCTCGCCTACCCGGGGCGCTACGAGGATGCGGCGGCAGCGAAGGCGGCGTTCACGGATGCCGTCGGGGCCGGGGATCTGGACTGGCTCGCGCCCGTCTCGCGCGCCTTCCGCGAGGACTTCCGCCTCGACGGCACCCTCCCGGATGCGGCGCGGATCACGGCCGGTGCGTACGACATCGCTCGCCTCGCGGACGACGGTCGGTCGATCGACCTCACCGCCGCCGATCGTCCCAGCGCCGCGCGCATCGAACGGGTGCGGGTGCGCGCGATCCCGGATCCTGCCGAACGCGTTGCGGCCGTTGCCGGCGGCGCGGCGGATCTGGCCGCGGCGGCGGCGGACGAGGACCTCGTCTCCGCGGCGGCCGCAGCAGACGGCTCCCGTGTGGCGCCGGGGGAGGCGTTCGACCATCTCGATCTGCAGACCATAGGAGGCGGAGCGTTCGACCCCGCCTCCTATGGCGGGGATGCGGAGCGCGCGCACCGTGCGCGCGCGGCGTTCCTGACCACGGTTCCGCGCCAAGAGATGCTGGGCGACCTCATCCACCCCTTGCTCGCCGACGAGCCCCTGCGGTGGGGCATGATCGAGGCCGCGGAGCCGAAGCCCGCCCCGTCGCCCTCGTCGACATCGGGCGGCGCGACCACGGAAGCGACGGAGGAGGTAGGACTGACTGTTCGCGTGCTGTATCCGGCGGGCGACGCGCGCCGCGCTGCGGAGTTCGCACTCATGTCCGAGTCCGCGTCGCGGGCGGGAGTCACTCTCGTCGATGTGTCATCGCCGGACTGGGAGCGCGTGCTCCGCGACCGTCCGGATGCGTACGACGCAGCCCTGTTCGCGTGGAGCCCCGACCCCGCGGCCACCGTGGCGCCGGCGACGGTGTTCCACACCGCGGCGGCGCAGAACGTGTACGGCTGGAGCGACGAGGCGGTCGACGCGCTGGTCGTCGATGCCTCCTCCGCCCTGGACGCCGCGCGGCGCGACCAGCTTCTGTCCCAGCTGGATGAGGCCGTCTCCGGTAAGGCGTGGGCATTGCCGCTGTTCGCCGTGCCGCAGCTCACGGTGTGGTCGGACGCACTCGAGGCTCCTCCGGCCGAGGTGTCGGTCGACCGCATCCTCTCCATGTTCGCGATGTGGCAACCCTCACCCGACCCGCCGACACCGAGTGGGGAGTAATTCCGGCCCGTGCGGCTGCCCATGGTCGGCGGGCTTGAGCAATCTGCTCGGTTCGCGCGGGGGTTCGTTAAGGGTGTGTAACTATTCGCGCGGTCGTTTTGACCAAGCCGGGGGACGTGCTTAGTGTTTCGGTATCCGCGGCTCGATGTTCACACAGCTCGTCGTGCCCGCATCATCCCTTTCACAGGAGGAACAGTGAAGCGCAGCAAGATCGCTCTCGCGAGCGTGGCGCTGGCCGGCATCGGGGCTCTCGCCCTGGCCGGCTGCGCGAGCGGCGGCGGCTCGACCGAGCCGACCGGCGGCTCGAGCGACGCCATCGTCAGCACCAACGGGTCCGAGCCGGAAAACCCGCTCTTCCCGGCGAACACGAACGAGACCGGTGGTGGCAAGATCATCGACTCGATCTTCGCCGGCCTGGTCTACTACGACGCCGACGGCAACCCGGTCAACGACATGGCCGACTCGATCACGGTCGATGACCCCCAGAACCTCACGGTGAAGATCAAGGAGGGTCAGAAGTTCACCAACGGTGAGGAGGTGAACGCCGACAGCTTCATCAACGCCTGGAACTACGGCGCCAAGCTCTCCAACAACCAGAAGAACTCGTACTTCTTCGAGGACATCGAGGGCTTCAGCTACGACGAGGACACCGAGCTGACGGGTCTGAAGAAGGTCGACGACCTCACCTTCACGATCGCGCTCAACAAGCCGGCCTCCGACTTCGCGCTGCGCCTGGGCTACTCGGCGTACTTCCCGCTGCCCCAGGCCGCGTTCGACGACCCCACCGCCTTCGGTGAGAACCCGATCGGCAACGGCCCGTACAAGCTCGCCGGCGACGGCGCGTGGCAGCACGACGTCGAGATCAACCTCGTCAAGAACGACGACTACACCGGTGGCCGTCAGGCCCAGAACGGTGGCCTCGACATCGTCTTCTACGCTTCGCAGGACGCGGCCTACGCCGACCTCCTCGCGGGCAACCTCGACGTGCTCGACGCGATCCCGGCCGCCTCGCTGGCGACCTACGAGTCGGACCTGGGTGAGCGTGCGGTCAACCAGCCCGCCGCGATCTTCCAGTCCTTCACCATCCCGGAGAAGCTCGAGCACTTCTCGGGCGAAGAGGGCAAGCTCCGTCGTCAGGCGATCTCGATGGCGATCAACCGTCCCGAGATCACCAAGACGATCTTCCAGGACACCCGTACCCCGGCCAGCGACTTCACCTCGCCGGTCATCGCCGGCTGGTCGGACTCGCTCGAGGGCGCTGACGTGCTCGAGTACAACGCCGACAAGGCCAAGGAGCTGTGGGCCGAGGCCGACAAGATCTCGCCCTGGTCCGGCACGTTCCAGATCGCGTACAACTCGGACGGCGGCCACCAGGAGTGGGTCGACGCCGTGAGCAACTCGATCAAGAACACGCTCGGCATCGACGCATCCGGCGCTCCGTTCGTCGACTTCGCCTCGCTGCGCACCGAGGTCACGAACCGTACCATCACGACCGCGTTCCGCACCGGTTGGCAGGCGGACTACCCGGGTCTGTACAACTTCCTGGGCCCGCTCTACGCGACCAACGCGTCGTCCAACGACGGAGACTACTCGAACCCCGAGTTCGACAAGCTCCTGCAGGACGGCATCTCCAACACCGACCCTGAGGCGGCGAACGAGGACTACCAGAAGGCACAGGAGATCCTGCTGCAGGACCTTCCGTCCGTTCCGCTCTGGTACTCGAACGTGAACGGCGGCTACGCTGACACGGTTCAGAACGTCCAGTTCGGTTGGAACTCGGTTCCGCTGTACTACGCGATCACTAAGGGCTGAGCCCGAAGGATCGCAACCGCGAGGCGGTGACGATCTCGTCACCGCCTCGCGGCCTGTCCAGACACCCACCCGCTCACACCCGCGGGGTGGTGGTCTCTACGGGCGAGCCGATCAGCGCACCGACCGTGCGAGGATCGTCTCGGCCATTTTTCGGAGGGAGAGGGATGCTCGCTTACATCCTCAGACGCATCCTGCAGGTGATCCCCGTGTTCATCGGGTCCACCCTGCTCATCTATTTCCTGGTCTTCGCGATGCCGGGCAACCCGATCCTCGCGCTGTTCGGCGACAAGACGCCGAACCAGGCCGTCATCGACGCACTCGAGGCTCAGTACCACCTGAACGAGCCGTTCATCGTCCAGTACTTCTACTACCTCCTGGGCATCTTCCAGGGGGATCTCGGCACCACGTTCTCGGGCCAATCGGTCAACGACGTCCTCGCCCGGACGCTGCCTGTCACCGGCCGCCTCGCGGTCATGGCGATCGCCATCGAGTTCTCTCTGGCCATCCTCATCGGCACGATCTCGGCACTGCGCAAGGGCAAGATCTTCGACAACGTCGCGCTGGTCATCTCGCTCATCTTCGTCGCCATCCCGATCTTCGTCCTGGCCTTCGTCGCGCAGTACTTCCTCGCGATCCAGCTCGGCTGGTTCAAACCGACGGTCGGGTCGCAGAACGACTGGGGTGATCTCTGGTTGCCGGCCCTCGTGCTCGGATTCAGCCTGTTCGCGACCAGCATGCGTCTGATGCGCGGTTCGGTCATCGACACGCTCAACCAGGACTGGGTGCGCACCGCGTACAGCAAGGGTCTTCCGCGCCGGCGCGTGATCCCCGTCCACGTGCTGCGCAACTCCCTCATCCCCGTCATCACCAACTCGGCGACCAACTTCGGCGTCCTGCTGGTGGGTGCCACCGTCACCGAGGCGATCTTCAACGTCCCCGGCGTCGGCAACACGCTCTTCCAGGCGACGCTGCGTCACGAGGGCCCCACGATCGTCTCGTTCGTGACGGTCTTCGTGATCATCTACGTCCTGGTCAACCTGGTGATCGACCTGTTGTACGGTCTGCTCGACCCGAGGATCCGCTATGTCAAGTAACTCCGATCTGCCGACGCACTTCGTCGCAGAGGTCAAGGAGACGGCCATCACCGTCGACGCCGTGCGCGTCGACGAGAAGCCGTCCAGTCTCTGGCGCGACGCCTGGCGCGACCTGCGCAAGCGTCCCACCTTCTGGATCTCGCTCCTGGTGGTCGCCGTGGTGCTGCTGATGGCCATCTGGCCCACGCTGTTCACCCAGACGCCGCCGAATGACAACTGCCAGCTCTCCAACAGCAACGGCGGGCCGCAGGCCGGTCACCCGCTCGGGTTCACCTTCCAGGGCTGCGACATCTACGCACGCATCGTGTGGGGCTCGCGCACCTCGCTGTCGGTGGGTCTGATCTCGACCATCATCGGCTCGACCATCGGCCTCATCATGGGCGCTCTCGCCGGCTTCTACGGCGGATGGCTCGACTCGCTGCTCTCGCGCGTGGGCGACATGTTCTTCGCGATCCCCTACATCCTGGCCGCTGTGGTCGTCATGAGCGTGTTCGCCGACTACCGCAACGTCTTCACCCTCTCGCTCGCCATCGGCGGCTTCGCCTGGGCCTCGACGGCGCGCGTCGTTCGCGCCGAGGTGCTCAGGGTGCGCCAGGCGGACTTCGTGACCGCCTCGAGAGCGCTGGGACAGAACCGGTTCCAGGTGCTCGTCTCGCACGTCGTGCCCAACGCCATCGCGCCGCTGCTGGTGATCTCCACCCTCAGCCTCGCCGCGGCGATCGTCGCCGAGGCGACCCTCTCGTTCCTGGGTGTCGGACTCGGCTCGAGCGTCATGTCGTGGGGCGCGGACATCAGCGGGGCGCAGTCCTCGCTGCGTGTCGCTCCGATGGCGCTCATCTACCCGTCGATCGCGCTGACCGTCACCGTTCTCGCGTTCATCCTGCTGGGCGAGCTCATCCGCGACGCCCTCGACCCGAGAGCGAGGGCCCGCCGATGAGCGACACCGCCGCCACCCCGTTGCTCAGCATCCGCAACCTGCGCGTCGCCTTCGACACGCAGTCGGGAAGCCGCGAGGTCCTGCACGACGTCAGTCTCGACGTCTTCCCCGGCGAGACCGTCGCCATCGTCGGCGAGTCCGGCTCGGGCAAGTCCACGACCGCCTCCGCTGTCGTGAACCTGCTCCCGGGCACGGGGCACGTCACCCAGGGCAGCATCACCCTGGACGGTCGCGAGCTCACCACGCTCAGCCGCACGCAGTTGGAGCGTCTGCGCGGCCGCGAGATCGGCTACGTCCCGCAGGACCCGATGTCGAACCTGAACCCGGTGTGGTCCATCGGCTTCCAGGTCAAGGAGGCGATCCGTGCGAACGGCATCGCGACCAGCCGCAAGGAGATCACCGAGCGCGCGATCGAGGTCCTCCAGCAGGCAGGACTCGCGGATGCGGCCAAGCGTCTGCATCAGTATCCGCACCAGTTCTCCGGCGGCATGCGTCAGCGCGCCCTCATCGGCATCGGTCTCGCCGCCGACCCGAAGCTGCTGATCGCCGACGAGCCCACCTCTGCGCTGGATGTGACCGTGCAGCGCGTGATTCTCGACCACATGGCCTCCCTGACGCGGGAGAAGGGCACCTCGGTGCTGCTGATCACGCATGACCTGGGCCTCGCGGCCGAGCGTGCGGAGAAGATCGTGGTCATGCAGAACGGCGAGATCGTCGAGTCCGGTCCCAGCCGCGAGATCCTGCAGAATCCCATCCACCCGTACACGCAGCGCCTCGTGGCAGCGGCTCCCTCGCTCGCGTCGCAGCGCATCCAAGCCGTCGCCGAGCGACGTGGCATCGAGACGACCGAGGACATCGAGGGTCTCGCTCCCGCGATCCGGGTGACGGATCTGACCAAGGAGTACAAGATCCGCCAGGGCGGCTTCCGCAGCGAAGCCTTCCGCGCGGTGGACGGCGTGTCCTTCGAGATCCCGCGCGGGAAGACCCTCGCGCTGGTGGGCGAGTCCGGATCCGGCAAGTCCACGGTCGCGAAGATGGTGCTCAAGCTCGAAGAGCCCACCGCGGGATCGATCGAGATCGACGGCACCAACATCGAGAAGCTCTCGAACCGGCAGGCCTTCGCGCTGCGTCGCCGGATGCAGCCGGTGTTCCAGGATCCGTACGGCTCGCTCGACCCCCTGCGCAACATCGGCAACACGATCGCCGAGCCGATGGAGATCCACAAGGTCGGCGACAGCGCCTCCCGTCGCACGCGCGTCCGGGAGCTGCTCGACCAGGTCTCTCTCCCGCAGGAGCTGGCGACCCGTTATCCGAACGAGCTCTCCGGCGGTCAGCGCCAGCGCGTGGCCATCGCCCGTGCGCTCGCGCTGAAGCCCGACATCGTCGTCCTCGACGAGGCGGTCTCCGCCCTCGACGTGCTGGTGCAGGACCAGATCCTGCAGCTGCTCGCGGAGCTGCAGTCGGAGCTCGAGCTGACCTACCTCTTCATCACCCACGACCTCGCCGTCGTGCGCGTGGCCGCCGACATGGTCGCGGTCATGGAGAAGGGCCGGATCGTGGAGCAGGGCACGGTCGACGAGATCTTCGCCAACCCCGCCGAGGAGTACACCCGTCGCCTCCTGGACGCCATCCCCGGCGCGACGATCCCCCTCGGAGGCGGCAACTGAACCGCACCGTCTACCGGTCGACGTCGGCGACCGTCGGGATCATCATCTCGGCGGTCGCCGCCGCCTTCCTCCTCGGCGACGCGCTGATCCGCGCCGGAATCGTGAGCGCTCTGCTGCTCGCCCCATGGATCCTGCTCGCGCTGTGGGGAATCTACGTCGGCATCTTCGCATCGAGCGTGACCAGCTCCGCCGACGGGCTGCGCGTGCAGAACTTCCTGCGCATCACTCGCGTCCCCTTCTCGGCTGTCGCCGACATCCGCATGCGCTATCAGCTCGTGATCGAGACGACCGAGGGACGCACGATCACGTGCTACGGGGGACCGGTGTCCGCTCGCAGCGGCGCACGCCGCTCCTCGAGCACCGATCGCCCCGCGGCCGGTTCGCGAGACGCCGAGCGCATCATCGACGACTGGCAGTCGGCCCTCGAGCCCACGGCGGTCCCCGCCCCCGTGCGGCGGATGTGGGACGTCCCGGCGCTCGTCTCGTTCATCGCCCTCGTGGTCTGGGCGGGCATCGCCGTGGCGGTCGCGGGGGCCGGCTGACCGCGGTGCAGCCGCCTGCGGTAGACTGAGGGGCCCGGAGTCCCGGGTCACCCTCCCTCACTGCAAGGAAACCTGTATGGCGCGCGCCCTCCGCTCCGATCTGCGTAACGTCGCGATCGTCGCCCACGTCGACCACGGCAAGACGACTCTCGTCGATGCCATGCTCCGTCAGACGGGCTCGTTCGGTGAACACGCGCACGTCGAAGAGCGCGCGATGGACTCCAACGATCTGGAACGTGAGAAGGGCATCACGATCCTCGCCAAGAACACGGCGATCACCTACAACGGCATCCACACCGACACCCCGATCACGATCAACGTGATCGACACCCCGGGTCACGCCGACTTCGGCGGCGAGGTCGAGCGCGGCCTGTCGATGGTCGACGGCGTGGTGCTGCTCGTCGACGCGTCCGAGGGCCCGCTGCCCCAGACGCGCTTCGTGCTGCGCAAGGCGCTCGAGGCGAAGCTTCCGGTCATCCTGCTCGTGAACAAGACCGACCGCCCCGATGCGCGCATCGCCGAGGTCGAGGAGGAGGCGCACGACCTTCTGCTGGGTCTGGCCTCCGACCTGCAGGACGACGTGCCCGACCTCGACGTGGACGCTCTGCTGGACGTTCCCGTGGTCTACGCGTCCGGTCGTGCCGGTGCCGCGTCGCGCACCCGCCCCGAGAACGGGTCGCTTCCTGACAACGAGGACCTCGAGCCGCTGTTCGAGGCGATCCTCGAGCACGTGCCGGCGCCGTCCTACGACGACGAGGCACCGCTGCAGGCGTGGGTCACCAACCTCGACTCCAGCCCCTTCCTCGGCCGCCTGGCTCTCCTGCGCGTCTTCAACGGCACCCTCAAGAAGGGTCAGACCGTCGCCTGGGTCCGCCACGACGGTTCGCACTCGAACGCGCGCGTCACGGAGCTGCTCAAGACGAAGGCGCTCGAGCGCTTCCCGGCCGAGTCCGCCGGCCCCGGTGACATCGTCGCCATCGCGGGCTTCGAAGACATCACGATCGGTGAGACCATCGCCGACCCCGAGGACGTCCGCCCGCTGCCCGCCATCACGGTCGACGACCCGGCGATCTCGATGACGATCGGCACGAACACCTCGCCGCTCATGGGCAAGGTCAAGGGCCACAAGCTCACCGCGCGCATGGTGAAGGACCGTCTCGACCGGGAGCTCATCGGAAACGTCTCGCTCAAGGTCGTCGACATCGGCCGTCCCGACGCCTGGGAGGTGCAGGGCCGCGGTGAGTTGGCGCTGGCCATCCTGGTCGAGAACATGCGCCGCGAGGGCTTCGAGCTCACCGTCGGCAAGCCGCAGGTCGTCACCAAGCGCGGCGAGGACGGCAAGCTCAAGGAGCCGTTCGAGCACCTCACCATCGACGCCCCCGAGGAGCACCTCGGCGCGATCACGCAGCTCATGGCCGCGCGCAAGGGCCGCATGGACAACATGACGAACCACGGCACGGGCTGGGTGCGCATGGAGTTCGTCGTCCCCTCTCGCGGACTCATCGGCTTCCGCAGCGAGTTCCTCACCATCACTCGCGGCACGGGTATCGCGAACGCGATCTCCCACGGCTACGACGACTGGGCCGGTTCGATCACGACGCGTCAGAACGGCTCGATCGTCGCCGACCGTCAGGGTGTCGTCACCCCCTTCGCGATGATCGCGCTGCAGGAGCGGATGAGCTTCTTCGTGCAGCCCACCGAGGAGGTCTACGAGGGCATGGTCATCGGCGAGAACTCGCGCGCCGACGACATGGACGTCAACATCACGAAGGAGAAGAAGCTGACGAACATGCGCTCGTCGACCTCCGACTCCTTCGAGTCGATGACGCCGCCGCGTGTGCTGACCCTCGAGGAGTCGCTCGAGTTCGCCCGCGACGACGAATGCGTCGAGGTCACCCCCGAGAAGGTGCGTATCCGCAAGGTCGTGCTCGACGCGACCGAGCGCGGCCGCGCCGCATCGCGCCTGAAGCGCCAGGACGCCAACGCCTGAGCGTGACTTAGCGGACCTCGGAGACGAGCACCGCGCTGGTGTCGCGGGTGAGCGCCTCGAAGATGTGAGGCGCATCCCCGCGATACCGCAGGTAGTCGCCCGGCGAGAGCTCGACGGGGGAGTCCGCCGGTCCTACGGCGGCGCGCCCGGTGATCAGCACGACGTGCTCGATGGTCCCGAGGGCGTGCGGCAGTGACCGCCGCGGTTCCCCCGGCTCGGCGCGCAGCAGGTAGAGGTCACTGCGCGAATGCGGCGACCCGGCGGCGAGCAGCAGCGCGCTGTAGGGCGAGTCCGCCGCACGGATACCGTCGCCCGAGCGCGCACGGATGAGCCGCGGGCCGTCGTCGGGCTCTTCGACGAAAACCGCGAAGGGCACGCCCAGAGCGGTGGCGATCGCCCAGAGCGTCTCCACGCTCGGATTTCCGGCGCCCGACTCGAGTTGCGAGATCGTGGCCTTTCCCACTCCAGCGCGTCGCGCGAGTTCGGAGATACTCACGCCTGCGCGTTCCCGCTCGCGGCGGAGGGAGCGGGCGATGCGTGGACCTATGGTCTCCATGCGGTCAGTATGACGCACGATTGTTCGGTTTGACGAACATCCCTCCGCCGGACATCATGTGGGAATGGAAGAGGAACGCCGGCCTGAGACCGGCCGTCGCGCGGTACGGCAGGGGCTCGCGGTCGCTCTGGCGACGAGCGCATACGGCATCTCCTTCGGCGCTCTCTCGGTCGCGGCGGGCCTGGATGTCTGGCAGACGTGCGTTCTGAGCCTGCTCATGTTCACCGGCGGTTCGCAGTTCGCCTTCGTCGGTGTGATCGCCGCCGGCGGGATCGCCGCAGCCCCCGCAGCGATCGCCTCAGCGGCACTGCTCGGGGTGCGAAACGTCGCGTACGGCATGCGGTTGTCGCCGCAGTTCGACGGGATCTGGCGCAAGATGGCCGCCGCCGGGTTCACGATCGACGAGTCGACGGCCGTCTCGCTCGCCCAGACCGATGCGCGCGCCAAAGCGCTCGGCTTCTGGGTCACGGGCATCGGCATCTACATCGGCTGGAACATCTCCACGCTCGCGGGCGCGCTGCTCGGGGACGTCCTGGGCGACCCGCGCGCGTACGGACTGGATGCCGCCGCCGCCGCGGCCTTCCTCGCGCTGCTGTGGCCGCGGCTGGCGGGACGGCAGGCCATCGCCGTCGGCATCGCCGCGGCCGTGGTGGCGACCGTGCTCACTCCCGCGCTCATGCCGGGTGTCCCCGTGCTGATCGCCGCCCTCGTGGCGATCGTGGTCGGATGGGCAGATCGCCCCGCTGCGAAGGCGGCATCATGACGCTGTGGAACGCCGTCCTTCTCGCCGCTGTGATCTGCCTCGCCCTCAAAGCAGTGGGCTACGCCATCCCGACGCGATTCGTCGAGGCGCCGAGGCCCGCGCGCATCGCCGACCTGCTCACCGTGGCGCTTCTGGGTGCGCTGGTCGCCGTGCAGGCGTTGGGTGCGGGGCAGGCGATCGTCGTCGATGCCCGCGTGCCCGCACTCCTGGTCGCCGGGAGCCTGCTCGCGCTGCGCGCGCCGTTCCTCGTCGTGGTCGTCGTGGCGGCCGCGGTCGCAGCCCTGCTGCGTCTGGTGGGCTGGGTCGCCTGAGACGACTCCCACCCGCGGCGACTAGGATCCCGGGGTGGGCTCGCTTGCATCTCGTATCGCCGCCTGGGCGATCGCTCTCGTCGTGGGCATCGTCTACGGCGCCGCCGGATCCTTCGCGCATGCGGCATTCATCGGACCGGTGCCGATCGGACTCCTGCTCGGGGTGACCGGAGCCGGTGCGCTGTTGATCGCCGTGCGCCTGCTGACGGGGGACAGGTGGACGACCCTCGCGGCGGCGTTGGGCGTCATGGTCATCACGTACGTGTTCGCCCAGCCGTCCACGGGCGGGTCCGTGTTGTTCACCGTCGAGCACGAGACGCTCGCGCTGATCTGGATGGGGGCCGTCCCGTTGATCGCCGCCATCGTCGTGGCGTGGCCGCGTGCGCCCCGACGAGCAGCCGAGGCGAACTAGACTGATTCCGTGACGTATGTGATCGCCCTTCCGTGCGTCGATGTCAAGGATCGCGCCTGCATCGACGAATGCCCCGTCGACTGCATCTATGAGGGCGATCGTTCGCTCTACATCCACCCCGACGAGTGCGTGGACTGCGGAGCGTGCGAGCCGGCATGCCCCGTCGAGGCGATCTACTACGAGGACGACCTTCCCGAAGAGTGGCAGGACTACTACAAGGCCAACGTCGAGTTCTTCGACGACATCGGCTCGCCCGGCGGCGCCGCCAAGGTCGGAGTGATCCACAAGGACCACCCGGTCATCGCCGAGTTGCCGCCCCAGGGCGAGTGATCGCCTAGATGAGCGTCGCCGACCTCGCCGAGTACCCCTGGGACGCCGTCGCACCGTACGCCGAGACTGCACGCCGACATCCTGACGGCATCGTGGACCTCTCGATCGGCTCCCCGGTCGACCGCACCCCTGCGGTGATTGAAGCCGCCCTCGCGGCAGCGACCGATGCGCACGCCTACCCGCAGACGGTGGGCACGCCCCCGCTGCGCGAGGCGATCGTCGACTGGTACGCGCGGCGCCGCGGCGTCCCGGTTCTCACACCCTCTCACGTGCTGCCGACCGTCGGTTCGAAAGAGCTCGTCGCGCTGCTTCCGCTGCTGCTGGGGCTCGGCGCGGGCGACACCGTCGTGCATCCGGTTGCGGCGTACCCGACGTACGAGGTCGGCGCGCGCCTGGTCGGCGCCACTCCGGTGGCCGCCGACGATCCCGCATCCTGGCCGGAGGGCACCAAGCTCGTCTGGATCAACTCGCCCGGCAACCCGGACGGACGCGTGTGGAGCGTCCCGGAGTTGCGCCGGGCGCGCGAGCGTGCCCGGGAGCTCGGCGCGGTCCTGGCATCGGACGAGTGCTACGCCGAACTGGGCTGGGAGGCGCCGTGGGTTGATGCCCCCGTGCCGTCGGTCCTGGATCCCGCCGTGGTCGCAGCCGATCTGTCCGGCGTGCTGTCGGTCTACTCGCTGAGCAAGCAGTCCAACCTCGCGGGGTATCGTGCGGCCTTCCTCGCGGGCGATCCCGCGCTCGTGGCACGGCTGCTGACGGCGCGCAAGCATCTGGGGCTCATGCTGCCGGCTCCCGTGCAGGCCGCGATGGTCGCCGCGCTGGCCGACGACGCGCACGTCGCTGCCCAGAAGGCGCGCTACGGCGCCCGGCGCGCGGTGCTGAAGCCCGCCGTCGAGGCCGCCGGTTTCCGCGTCGACCGAAGTGAGGCCGGTCTCTATCTCTGGGCGACGCGCGGTGAGGATGCGTGGGACAGCATGGCTGCCCTGGCCGAACTCGGCATTCTCGCGGGTCCCGGGCACTTCTACGGGCCGCACCACCCCCAGCACGTCCGGCTCTCCCTCACGGCGTCGGACGAGCGGATCGCCGCGGCCGCAGGGCGCCTCGCCGCCCTCAGCTCGTAGCTTTTCTCCTACGAATCTCTCGTTCCTTTGGCGCCAGTCACCGTAGGCCCCGGCCACGGCTAGGCTGTAATCGCAGGGGCGCGCCGACACGTAGCGTGCCCGGGCAGGTCGCCACCGGCGACCGAGGATCCCCACCTTTCGCCGACGATCCATCGCAAGGAGGCGCCGTGACCGAAGCCGGCTCGCAGCAGAAGACCGCACGTCTGACCGTCGCAGAGCACACCGCGGAGCTGCCTGTGCTGACGGGCACGGACGGTGCGCCCAGCATCGATGTGTCGTCGCTGACGCGTCAGACCGGGCACACGACCCTCGACTACGGGTTCGTCAACACCGCGGCGACGAAGTCCGCGGTGACCTTCATCGACGGCGACGAGGGCATCCTCCGTTACCGCGGGTACCCGATCGAGCAGCTCGCGAAGAATTCGACCTACCTCGAGGTCGCCTGGCTGCTCATCTACGGCGAGCTGCCCAGCGCGAGCGAGCTCGAGGACTTCGACAACCGCATCCGGCGTCACACGCTGCTGCACGAGGATCTGAAGCGCTTCTTCTCCGCGCTGCCGCACACCGCGCATCCGATGTCGGTACTGTCGGCTGCTACGGCGGCACTCTCGACCTACTACGAGAACCAGTCGGATCCTCACAATCCCGAGTTCGTCGAGCTCAACACGATCCGGATGCTCGCGAAGCTCCCCGTCATCGCGGCCTACGCGCACAAGAAGAGCGTCGGTCAGGCCTTCCTGTACCCCGACAACTCGCTCAGCTTCGTCGACAACTTCCTGAAGCTCAACTTCGGCGTGCTCAGCGAGCAGTACCAGATCAGCCCCGTGATGTCCCGGGCGCTCGAGCGCCTGCTGATCCTGCACGAGGACCACGAGCAGAACGCCTCGACATCGACGGTGCGTCTGGTGGGCTCCACGGGGGCGAACATCTTCTCCTCGGTCTCGGCGGGCATCAACGCCCTGTCGGGGCCGCTTCACGGTGGTGCGAACGAGGCCGTGCTCGACATGCTGGGCCGCATCCGCGACTCCGGCGAGAGCGTGCAGCGCTTCGTCGAACGGGTCAAGAACAAGGAAGACGGCGTGAAGCTCATGGGCTTCGGGCACCGCGTCTACAAGAACTACGACCCGCGCGCGAAGCTCGTCAAGGAGTCCGCCGACGAGGTGCTCGCCGAGCTCGGCGTCAGCGACCCCCTGCTGGATCTCGCCAAGGAGCTGGAGGAGATCGCCCTGCGCGACGACTACTTCATCTCTCGCCGGCTGTACCCCAACGTCGACTTCTACACCGGCGTCATCTACAAGGCGATGGGCTTTCCGACGCGCATGTTCACCGTGCTGTTCGCGATCGGCCGTCTTCCGGGGTGGCTCGCGCACTGGCGCGAGATGAACCAGGACCCGCAGACCAAGATCGGTCGCCCTCAGCAGTTGTACGTGGGTGCTCCCGAGCGCAACTACCCGGGCGTGGGCTGACGATGCCGCGGCTTCTCGTGCGGCCGCCGTCCTCGCGACTGGCCGAGGGGGAGCTCACGCACCTCGAGCGAGTCCCGGTCGATCCCACGCTCGCGCGCGAGCAGTGGGCGGCGTACGTCGACGTCTTCCGCGCCCGCGGGTGGGATATCGTACCGGTCGCCGAGGCGGACGAGCAGGCGGACGGCGTGTTCGTCGAGGATGCGGTCGTCGTGTTCGGCGATCTGGCCGTCCTCTGCCGCGCCGGCGCAGACTCACGCCGGGGTGAGCGGCCCACGATCGAAGCCGCGACCGCGCGGACCGGGCTGGCGACGGCGGAGATCGTCGCCCCGGCGACACTCGACGGCGGCGACGTTCTGAAGATCGGCCGCACCGTCTACGTGGGCCTGTCGGCGCGCACGACCGAGGACGCCGTGGTGCAGCTGCGCGCACTGCTCGAACCGCGCGGCTGGGTGGTGCAGGGTGTTCCCGTGACGCGGGTGTTGCACCTGAAGTCCGCGGTGACCGCGCTTCCGGACGGCACCGTCATCGGTTACCCGCCGCTGGTGGATCACCCCGAGGCTTTCCCGGCGTTCCTGCCGGTCCCCGAGGAGCATGGCACGGCCGTCGTCGTGCTCGATGAGAACACCGTGCTCATGTCGGCCGACGCCCCCGCATCCGCTGCTCTCTTCCGGGAGAGGGGCCTGGAGGTCATCACCACCCCGGTGAGCGAGTTCGAGAAGCTCGAGGGCTGCGTCACCTGCCTGTCGGTGCGGCTGCGCGACTGACGCCGTCAGCGCTCCAGAGTGGCGGCGTAGTCGGGCACCATCGCGTCCACGCTTCGCGGCGGACGCTCGTATCCGCGTGAGGCGGGTCGCTCGGGGATCTCGACGGCTTCGTGAGGGATCGGCTGCCAGGGGATCCGCTCGAGCAGGTGGTGGATCATGTTGATCCGTCCACGACGCTTGTCCTCGTTGTCGACCTCGTACCAGGGCGCCTCGGGGATGTCGGTGTGCACGAGCATCGCGTCCTTGGCGCGGGAGTAGTCCTCCCACTTGGTGATGGAGAGCACATCGTTCGGGCTCAGCTTCCAGCGCCTCATCGGGTCGCTGGCCCGCGAGCGGAAACGCGCCTCCTGCTCGACGTCGGACACACTGAACCAGTACTTGAGCAGGAGGATGCCGTCCTCGACCAGCATCCGTTCGAACAGCGGCGCCTGGCGCAGGAACCTCTGGTACTCCGCATCGGTGCAGTAGCCCATGACCCGTTCGACGCCGGCCCGGTTGTACCAGGAGCGGTCCATCAGCACGATCTCGCCCGCCGCGGGCAGGTGCGGCACATAGCGCTGGAAGTACCACTGCGACTTCTCGCGATCCGTGGGCGTCGGCAGCGCCACGATGCGGCTGACGCGGGGGTTCAGGTACTCCGACACCCGCTTGATCGTCGAGCCCTTGCCGGCAGCGTCGCGGCCCTCGAAGATCACCACGACACGCGCGCCGGTCGTCTGCACCCACGCCTGCATGTCGACGAGCTGGGCCTGCAGGCGCGCGAGCTCTCGCTCGTAGAGCTTCTTCGGCAGCCGCGCCGCGCTCATGCGTGCAGCGCCTCGTTGAGGGTGACACCCACGCCCGCGCGTCGCACGGCTTCGATGGCGCCGGTCACCGAGTTCCTCCGGAACAGGATGCCGTCTCGTCCGGACAGCTCCGCGCCCTTGACCACGGGTCGTGTGCCGTCGGCGCCCGGCTGCTCGTCGGCGAGCACGATCTTGGATCCGGCGGTGACATACAGGCCGGCCTCCACCACGCAGTCGTCGCCGAGCGAGATGCCGATGCCCGCGTTCGCGCCGAGCAGCGTGCGCGATCCGATCGAGACCCGGTGGGTGCCGCCGCCCGAGAGAGTGCCCATGATCGATGCACCGCCGCCGATGTCGCTGCCGTCGCCGACCACGACGCCCTGGGAGATGCGCCCCTCGACCATCGAGGCGCCCAGGGTCCCGGCGTTGAAGTTGACGAATCCTTCGTGCATCACCGTCGTGCCGGGGGAGAGATAGGCGCCGAGGCGCACGCGCGAGGCGTCGGCGATGCGCACCCCGGGCGGGGTGACGTAGTCGAGCAGCCGCGGGAACTTGTCGAGACTGTGCACCTGGATGCCGGCGCGGGTCAGCGCCGGACGCAGCCGCTCCGCGTCGCCGGGGTGCATCGGCCCCGCCGTGGTCCACGCGACGATCGGCAGATGGCCGAAGATGCCGTCGAGGTTGATCTCGTTCGGAGCCACGAGGCGATGGGAGAGCGCGTGCAGACGCAGATAGGCGTCGATCGTGGATGCGGGAGCCGCATCCGCATCGATCGTCAGTTCGACGGGAGCGATCGTGACCTGGCGGCGGGCGTCTGCGCCGGCGTACTCCGCGAGCTCAGCTGCCGGACCGATCTGGGCCTCGGCTGCCACGGTCGGGAACCACGCGTCGAGAACCGTGCCGTCCTCGCTCGTCGTCGACAGACCCGTGCCCCATACCGTGCGCATCATGCTCATCCCCTCAGGTTATCGGCCCGAACAGCCTCGTTAGACTGAGGCCATGCCCGAGCTGGATCTGTCCGCGTCCGCCGTCGAGCTCACGCAGGCGATCTGCGACATTCCGAGCGTTTCCGGGGACGAGGCGACGCTGGCGGACGCCATCGCCGCCGCGCTCGCGCCCCTGTCGCACCTCGAGGTCTTCCGCGACGGCGACACGATCATCGCCCGCACCCGCCTCGGCAGGCCGCAGCGCGTGGTGATCGCCGGCCACATCGACACGGTCCCCATCAACGACAATCTCCCGTCGCGTCTGATCGACGACGACGGGCAGCCTGCCCTCTGGGGACGCGGCACGGTCGACATGAAGGCGGGCGTCGCCGTCCAGCTGAAGCTCGCCGCTGAGCTCACCGATCCGCGCGTCGACCTCACCTGGATGTGGTACGACCACGAAGAGGTGGAAGCCTCCCTCAACGGGCTCGGGCGCGTGGCGCGCCTGCGCCCGGACCTCTTCGAGGCGGACTTCGCCATTCTCGGTGAACCGTCGAACGGTCAGGTGGAGGGCGGCTGCAACGGGACGCTGCGCGTCGTGGCGCGTACGCACGGCGTCCGAGCCCATAGTGCTCGGGCCTGGGTGGGGGAGAACGCGATCCATGCCGCCGCCCCGATCCTCACCCGTCTGGCCGCGTACGAGCCGGCGACGATCGACGTCGAGGGACTCGCGTACCGCGAGGGTCTGAACGCCGTCCGCGTGACCGGCGGCGTGGCAGGCAACGTCATCCCCGATCTCTGCGAGGTCGAGATCAACTACCGCTTCGCGCCGAGCAGATCGGTGGCAGAGGCGGAGGCCCACGTACGCGAGGTGCTCGCGGGCTTCGAGGTCGAGCTGACGGACTCGTCCGCCGGCGCCCGGCCGGGTCTGGACGCCCCGCTCGCGCAGGAGTTCGTGCGCGCGGTCGGTGCGCAGCCGCATCCGAAGTACGGCTGGACGGATGTGGCGCGTTTCTCGGCGCTCGGAGTCCCCGCGGTGAACTACGGCCCGGGAGACCCGAGCCTGGCGCACCACGACCAGGAGCGCGTGCCGATCGCGCAGATCGAGGACGTCGAGCGCGGACTGCGCACGTGGCTGAGCAGCTGACGCGCGTCGGCCGCTGGCCCGTGGCCGCGCGGATCGGGCTGATCTATGTCGCCGCCCGTCTGGTGACGCTCGGCTTCTTCGCCCTCGCCTCCGCGCTGTCGACGCCGGCATCCCGGTTCGGCGTGGATCCCGGCATCGGCAAGCTGCTCATGGGCTGGGACGCGCAGTGGTACTGGGTCGTCGCCGCCAACGGATACCCCTCGCCCCTGCCGCTCACCGAAGCGGGACAGGTGGCCGAGAACGCGTGGGCCTTCCTGCCGCTGTATCCCTGGGTGTCGCAGGGAGTCGGATTCTTCGTCGGCGGGTGGCCGGTGGCGGGTCCGGTCGTCGCGCTGATCGCCGGCTACTTCGCAGCGCTCGCCTTCTACCGGCTCATGCGTCAGCGTCTGGACCGCTCGACGGCGACGTGGGCGGTCGTCTTCTTCGTGGCGGGACCGCTGGCCGGCCTCTTCCAGATCGCGTACGCGGAATCGCTCTTCCTGCTGTGGCTCCTGCTGGCCCTGGACGCCCTGCTCCGCCGCCGCTACGTGTGGCTGTATCTGCTCATCCCCCTCATGGGGTTCACGCGACCCGGCATCCTCGCCTTCGCTCTCACGCTCGGTCTCGTGGGCATCTGGAGATGGCTCCGCCGGCGTGTGGATCCGCTCCCCGCGCGGGAGATCGTGCACCTGGTGGCCCTCGCCTCCCTGGCGAGCATCGTCGGCTTCTCCTGGCAGGTGATCGCGGCGGTCGCGACGGGCGATCCTGCCGCATATCTCGCGACCGAACTCGCATGGCGACGTAACTGGATCCCGGATGCGGCCGCACACTTCTTCCCCTTCGACGGCTTCCTCGCCGGCACAGCCTTCTGGGCGCGGCTGTGGGGATGGCCGATGTGGCTCGGGTTCGCGCTGCTCGCCGTGATTGTGGTCGTGGCGGCAGCCGTGCTGGCGTTCGCGCCGGGTGTGCGACGGCTCGGGATGGAGATCCGCCTCTGGTCGGCGAGTTACCTGCTGTACCTGCTCGCCGTCTTCTTCCCGCAGTCGAGCACCTTCCGACTGCTCGTTCCGCTGTCGCCTCTCTGGGGCGCGGTCGCCGTCGGGCGACATCCGGCCTGGCGCATCGGCATGCTCGTCGCGGGACTGGCGGGACAGTGGTGGTGGATCTACAACATGTACGCGCTCGGGAACACGCTCTGGCAGATCCCCTGAGGACAAGCGTCGGGCGCGCTCTCACGCACGATAAACTGGGAACTCACCATTGACGAAGAGGAGCCACGATGGCAGCCATGAAGCCGAGAACCGGAGACGGGCCGATGGAGGCTGTGAAGGAGGGGCGCCTGATCATCGTTCGTGTTCCGCTCGAGGGCGGCGGGCGTCTTGTGGTGTCGGTCAACGACGCCGAGGCCAAGGAATTGCACGACGTGCTCGCGGGGGTCGTCGGCGCCTGAACTGTTCACTTCCTACTTCACTGCGGCCGGTCCTTCGGGGCCGGCCGCAGTGGCGTATCAGCGGCTCTCGTCGATGGTCGTGAGCTGCAGGAGTCCCTCGCCGACGATCGACAGCGCGCCGATGACGGCGGGAGAGGACTGCGTCTCCTGGATGAGCGACCGGTAGGCGGTCGTCACGGGATCGCGGCGCACGGGGTCTGCGACGGCGCCGCCGGCGAGGATGCGGGGCACGAGCACGAGCCCTCCCGGCCGCACCAGGCGCAGGCCGTGCTCCACGTACTCGATCACGCCGTCCGCATCCGCGTCGACGAGCACGATGTCGTAGGAGGCTTCGTTCATGCGCGGCAGGACGTCGGAGGCGCGACCGGTGATGAATCGGGCGCGAGCCGGAGCGATGCGCGCATCCGAGAACGCGCGACGGGCGGCCTGAAGGTGCTCGGGCTCCTTGTCGATGGTCGTGAGGATCGCCCGCGGTGCGCCGTGCATGAGCCACAGGCCCGACACGCCCGCACCGGTGCCGATCTCGACGATGTTCAGGGCGCGTGAGACCTGGGCGAGCAGCGCGAGCTGTGCCCCGATCGGCGGGCTCACCGGATCGGCGCCCAGTTCGAGGGCGTGCGTGCGTGCGCGGGCGATCGCGTCGGGTTCGACGGTCGCCTCGCGAGCGAATCGATCGCTCGCGTCGTGTCCGGCCATGGTGTTCCTCCTCGGCAAGCCTACGGTCGCCGATGGGCGGCGGCGGTCAGGCGCGGCGGTAATCTGAAGGCATGGTGTTCGGGCTCACGATCGAGAAGCTCCTGGTGATCGCCGTGATCGCCGCCTTCCTGATCGGACCCGAACGTCTGCCCCGGTATGCGGAGGCCCTGGCGCGGTTCACGAACCGCTCACGCGAGTTCCTGCGCGGTGCGCGCAGCCGCGTGAAGGAGGAGATGGGCCCCGAGTTCGACGAGGTGGACTGGCGCAAGCTGGATCCGCGCCAGTACGACCCGCGGCGCATCATCCGCGAGGCGCTGCTGGACGATCCGCCCACGGCGACCGTGCGCGCGGCCGGTGCCGCCGCCGCGGCGACCATGTCGACGACCCGTGCCGCGGAGAGCTTCGATCTGGAGTCGGGGGAGCAGCCCCCGTTCGACGACGAGGCGACCTGACGACCACGGCGGTCAGCTCGGGGTGACGGGCAGCGGCCTGCCGGAGAGCGGCCTTCCGGATCGTAGGATGCGGTCGGCGACCTGCTGGATGGCGACCGAGGCGGCGTCGTCCGGAGCGCGGCGCACGACCGGCTCGCCCGCATCCCCGCCGCTGCGCAGTGCGCGGCTCAGCGGAACACGCGCGATCACCTCGACCGTCTCGGCGTCCGTGCTCAGTTCCCGCGCGATGCGGTCACCGCCGCCCGACCCGAACAGGTCGAACGTCGTGCCGTCGGGGAGGGTCATGGCGGTCATGTTCTCGACGACCCCCAGAACGCTCTGACCCGTCTGCCGCGCGACCAGCCCGCTTCGTGCGGCCACTTCGGACGCCGCCGCCTGCGGAGTGGTCACGACGAGGACGTCGGCGTGCGGGAGTAACTGCCCGATCGAGATGGCGATATCGCCGGTGCCCGGCGGCATGTCGATGAGCAGCACATCGAGGTCGCCGAAGTACACCTCGGTGAGGAACTGCTGGATCGTGCGGTGGAGCATCGGCCCCCGCCACGCGACGGCGCTCCGGGCGGCGCCCTCGGGCAGGAACATGCCGATGGAAACGACCTTCACGTCGAAGGCGACCGGGGGGACGATGAGATCGTCGATCCTGGTGGGCCGCGCGCTTGCGCCGTCGGCGTCCACGAGTCCGAGCAGCGCCGGGATCGAGAAGCCGTGCACGTCCGCATCCACGACGCCCACGCGCCTGCCGCGATCCGCCAGCGCGACGGCGAGATTGGCGGTGAGCGTCGACTTGCCGACGCCCCCCTTGCCGCTCGTCACGGCGATCACGCGAGTCAGCGATTCAGGGGTGAAGGGGTTGCCTCGCCGGCGGCCGCCGCGCAGACGGGTCGTGAGAGCCTCACGCTCCTCGGGGCTCATGACGCCCAGGACGACCTCGACCGGGGCGTCGCCGACGATGCGCTCGGCGGCGTGGCGAACGTCGCGTTCGATGCGATCGGATGCGGGGCAGCCGACGATCGTGAGCGCCACAGCGACGCGCACGCCGCCGTCGGCGCTCTCGCTGACCTCGCGCAGCATGTCGAGGTCGGCGAGGCTGCGTCTCAGCTCGGGATCGGTGACGGCGCCGACCGCTTCCCGTACTCGGGCGACGCGGTCGGTCTCAGAGTTCACGGGCTTCGCGCTCCGCCTTCTCGCGGCGTTCGGCCCGACGGCGCTTCTCCTCGCGCTCGGCGCGGACCTGCTCCGGCTCTTCACCGGCGCCGTGCGCCTGCAGGTCCTCCAGCAGCGCGCGCAGCTCGTCGCGGAGCACTTCGCGCGTCACCGACTCGCTCGAGACATCGGTCAGCGCCATGCGCAACGCGACGATCTCGCGGGCGAGGTACTCGGTGTCGGCGAGGTTGCGCTCCGCGCGCTGACGGTCCTGCTCGATCTGCACCCGGTCTCGGTCGTCCTGACGGTTCTGCGCGAGCAGGATGAGCGGCGCGGCGTAGGAGGCCTGCAGGGAGAGCACGAGCGTGAGAGCGGTGAAGCCGTTGTCCGACGAGTCGAAGCGCAGCTCCGGCGGCAGAATCGTGTTCCACGCCAGCCAGGCGGCGCAGAACGCGCTCAGACCCACCAGGAACCACGGTGTTCCCATGCCGCGCGCGATCACTTCCGTGAAGCGGCCGAAGCGGTCGCGCGACGGCTGAGCGGACCGAGACAGCATCCCTCCCCGCCCGCGGGGTGCGTCCAGCGCCCCCTTGCGAGGGGACCGAGCCATCATTGCGGCCGTCCTTCCGAGTCTCCCGTGCGCCAGTCCTCCGGAAGCAGGTAATCGAGCACGTCGTCGACGCTGACGGCGCCCACGAGGCGCTGTGCGGAGTCGACGACGGGGACCGAGACGAGGTTGTAGGTGGCCAGCAGGCGCGCGACGACGGCAGCGGAGGCGGTGGCGGGCACGGGCTCGAGCGAATCGTCGAGCAGCGCGCCGAGCCGCTCGTGCGGGGGATAGCGCAGCATCCGCTGGAAGTGCACCGTGCCGAGCAGGCGGCCGGTGGGCGTCTCGTAGGGAGGCAGCGTCACGAACACGGCGGCGGCGAGGGCCGGGTGCGTCTCGTGGCGACGGATGAGCGCGAGCGCCTCGGCGATCGTGTTGTCGGCCGACAGCACGATCGGCTCGGGCGTCATGAGTCCGCCCGCGGTGTCGGGCCCGTACTGCAGGAGGGCGCGCACGTCCTCCGCCTCATCGGGCTCCATGAGCTCGAGCAACTCCTCGCGCTGCTCGGCCGGCAGCTGGGCGAGCACGTCGGCGGCGTCGTCGGGTTCCATCGCATCGAGGATGTCGGCGGCGCGCTCGTCGCCGAGGGCCTCGAGGATGTGCACCTGCTCCTCTTCCGGCATCTCCTCCAGGGCGTCGGCGAGGCGGTCGTCGGGAAGCTCCTCCGCGACCTCGAGGAGACGGTCCTCGGGAAGATCCAACAGGGTGTTGGCGAGGTCGGCGGCCTTGAGTTCGGCGTAGCTGGCAACCAGCCGTTCGGCGGACTGCGCCTCGCCGCGGGTCTGGCCGTCGTTGACGTCGTGCCAGGAGGCGAACGTGGTCGCGCCCTTCGCGAAGGGCGAGGGGCTCGTCTTGGGCTTGCGCAGGAAGAGCTGCGACACGTCCCATTCGCCGAGGCGGTTGCGTTCGATCGCGACATCTTCGATGACGGCCTGACCGGAGCCGTCGCGCAACGAGACCTTGCGCCCGACGAGTTCCGCCAGAACCCGCACCTCGCCGCCGCGCTGCTGGAAGCGGCGCACGTTGATGAGACCGGTCGTGATCACCTGGCCGGTCTCGATCGAGGTGACCCTCCCGATCGAGACGAAGACGTGGCGTCGTCCGGGGATCTCGATGACGAGGCCGATCACGCGGGGAGCGTCGTCGGCTCGGTAGATCACGACGACGTCGCGCACGCGGCCGAGGCGGTCACCGGCGGGATCGAAGACCGCGCATCCGGCCAGACGCGCGACGAAAACCCGCTGTGTGCTCACGCGTCCAGCCTAGCCCCGGGCTCGATGAGCACGCCGGGAGCGCTCCGGCTCGGCGTGGGAAGATGGGGTGATGAGCAACCAGGGTGCACCGTTCTCGCAAGGCTCCGCCGAGACGGGCGAGACCGTCGCCTCGTTCACGCAGTACGAGGGGGCGCAGAAGGCCGTGTCCGCTCTCATCGCCGCCGAGGTGCCGGCCAAAGAGATCGCGATCGTCGGCGCGGGCCTGCGCTCCATCGAACGCATCACGGGCCGACTGGGCTATGCCACCGCCGCCAGGTCCGGAGCGATCAACGGCCTCATGCTCGGCGTGCTCTTCTCGTTCATCTTCGTGCTCGGCGCGCCCACGGTGCAGATCCAGGCGTTCGTGGGCGTCCTACTGGTCGGCATCGCGATCGGGATGCTGCTGAACATCCTGATGTTCTCGATCGTCCGCCGTCGGCGTGACTACGCCTCCGTCATGCAGGTCGTCGCGGACCACTACGAGGTCAAGGTCGCGCCCACGAGCGTGCACAAGGCGCGTACCGCGCTCGGCACCGCGCCGACCATGGCCCGTCCGGCTCCGGCGCCGCAGCCGAGCGACACTCCGCCGCGCTACGGCGAGCGGATCACGCCGGCTTCTCCGTCGCCCCAGACGCCGCCCGCCGAGCGGCCCGCCGCGCCGGGGGCGACGCAGCCGGGCCAGGATGACGATCGCGCCTGAGCGCGCCGCATCCGGCCCGACCGGCCTACCTCAGCTCGACAGGCGAGCGATCCACGCCTCGATCTCATCGGCGGTGCGAGGGATGCCCGCGGACAGGTTGACGGGACCTTCGGCGGTCATGAGGATGTCGTCCTCGATGCGCACTCCGATGCCGCGCAGCTCCTCGGGGACGGTGAGGTCGTCGGCCTGGAAGTACAGGCCAGGCTCGATCGTGAAGACCATCCCCGGTGCCAACTCGCCCTCGTAGTACATGTCACGCCGCGCCTGTGCGCAGTCGTGCACGTCGAGGCCGAGGTGGTGGCTCGTGCCGTGCACCATGTATCGCCGGTGCTGGCCGCCGTGATCGGCGTCCAGCGCCTCCTGCGCCGTGACCGGGATGAGGCCCCACTCTGCGACGCGGGCGGCGATGACCGACATGGCCGCCTCGTGGATCTCACGGAACTTCACGCCGGGACGAGCGGCGGCGAATGCGACGTCGGCGGCTTCGCGCACGGTCTCGTACACACGGCGCTGCACCTCGGTGAAGCGCCCGTTGACCGGCAGCGTGCGGGTGATGTCGGCGGTGTAGAGGCTGTCCACCTCGACTCCGGCGTCGATCAGGATGAGATCGCCCGGCAGAACGCGCCCGTCGTTGCGGGTCCAGTGCAGGTAGCAGGCGTGGGCCCCGGAAGCGGCGATCGTGTCGTAGCCCTCCCCGTTGCCGTCACTGCGAGCCCGCTGGTGGAAGACGCCCTCCACGACGCGTTCGCCACGAGGATGCGTGACGATGCGGGGAAGCTCTCGGACGATGTCGTCGAAGCCGGCGCCGGTGACGTCCACCGCCAGCTGCAACTGGGCGATCTCATGCTCGTCCTTGATCAGGCGCAGCTCCGACACGATGCGGCTGAGCTCGGCGTCCTCGTCGACCACGCGGTCCACGTCGCTCGCCGTGAAGGCGTCGAGATGCGCCGTTGCGATGGCGAGATCCGCGGCGACCTGCGCCAGCGACGGGCGCGGACCGATCCAGAACTCGCCCACGCTCGCATCGGCGTAGAACTCGCTCGTGGTGCGGTCGGCGCGCTCGCGGAAGTAGAGCATGACATCGTGGCCCTCGTCGCCTCGAGGCTCGAAGACGAGCACGGAACCCGGTTCGCTGTCCGCGCCCCATCCGGTCAGGTGCGCGAAGGCGGAGTGCGCGCGGAACGGATAGTCGGTGTCGTTGCTGCGCTGCTTCAGCTCGCCGGCCGGGATCACGAGGCGCGAGCCCGGGAACAGCGCGGAGAGGGCGACGCGGCGTGCGGCGGCGTAGGCCGCTTCGATGCGCGGCGGAGCGATCGTCTCCGGGCGCTCGGCCCATCCGGTCGAGATCGTCGACAGGAATCCCTGGGGGAAGGGCTGCTTGCGGTTCGAGACGACCGACTCTTCAGCGGTCGCGGGTGTGGTGTCCGTGGATTCCGACATGGCTCCAGTCTCCCACCCTCCTCGGCGGCTTGCTCAGCCGGTGCGCTCGTACTGCACGACGAGCGGCCGATGGTCGCTGCCGGCATCGTCCATCCCGCTCAGCACGACAGAACCCGTGGGCGTCCACTGCGGGGTGGCCAGCACGTGGTCGATCGGCGCGCCCGCGAGGGCGGGGAGGTCGGTGGGCCAGGTGCCGACAGAGCCGTTACCGGTCTGCGATGCCGCATCCCGGCAGGCGCCGAGCGTTCCGCCGTCGGTTCCGAGACCCGCCATGTGATCGAGGGTCGCGTTGAAGTCGCCGGCCATGATGACGTCCCCGCCCGCGCACTGGTCGGCGAGCCACTGCAGATCGTGGCGCCAGTGCTCCATCTGATCCTCGCGGGGTGCGACCGCGTGGGCGGCGACGACCGTGGGGCCGTTGCCGTCCGTCGGCATCGCGACGGCGCTGGGCACCGTGCTGGTGCCCTCCTGCGAGGAGGCGATGACCGAGTAGGTGCCGAGCGACGGGCTGATGAGCAGCGTCGTCGAATCCGCCGCCCACCCGTCGGTGCCGTACTCGGTGTGGTGCGCCCACATGGGGCTGCCGAGATCCCGCATCGCGACCGCGACTTCGGCGCCGGTCTCGATCGTGGTCTCGGGCAGGCTCACGATGTCCGCGCCCATGGCGATGGCGGTCTGCGCGATCGTCTGGGGCGAGGTGGCGTCTCCGGCGGTGTTCCAGGTCATGACCCGGATGCTGTTCTCGGTCTTCGCGGGCAGAGCCGTCGTGCCCGTGCCGCGCGAGACGATGATCGTCGCGTTGGCGCCGACGGCGAGCACGGCGACGAGAGCGACGGGGAGCACGACACGACGCATCGGACGAGCGACCGACAGGAGCAACGCGACGACGGCGAGAGCCGCGAACGCCAGCGCGACGAGAGAACGGAACGACACGATCTGGGTGAGCGGAAAGGTCCGCGAGAGCCGGAAGAACTCCGGCCAGGTGAGCACGGCCGCCGCGATCGCGCAGAGCAGGCTCAGCAGGATTCCCAGCAGACGTGACACCCTCCGAGCCTAGGCAGTCGACCTGAGCGTCGGCCGCACGCAGCGGGGCCCATCGGGGTGCGCGGTACGCTCGGGGGATGAGTGCAGACGGCCGCGTGACGACGCCCGCCGACCTGCATCTGCACTCCACCCGCTCGGACGGTACCGAGTCGCCCGCCGAGGTCATGCGCCAGGCGCGCGCGGCGGGGCTGGCCACGGTGTCGCTCACCGATCACGACACGACGGCGGGGTGGGCCGAGGCGGCCGACGAAGCCGTGCGACTGGGCATGACGTTCCTGCCGGGGATGGAGATGAGCGCACGGCACGGGTGGCGCAGCGTTCACGTCCTCGCGTACCTGTTCGACCCCACCGACACGGCGCTGACGGCGGAACTCGCCCGCATCCGGGACGACCGTATCGGCCGCGCGGAACGGATCGTGGCCAGCCTCGGGCGCGACTACGACCTCACCTGGGCGGACGTCCTCGCCCAGACCGGCGCCGACGCGACCGTGGGGCGCCCGCACATCGCGGATGCACTCGTCGCGCGCGGCATCGTCGCCGATCGCGGAGCGGCGTTCGACGGCGTGCTGCACCCGCGTGCGGGCTACTACGAGCCGCACTACGCGCCCGACCCGCTCACCGCCGTCGACCTCGTGGTGGGCGCGGGCGGTGTGCCGATCATCGCGCACCCGACGCCGCACGGTCGCGACCGGATGCTGCCGATGCCCGTGATCGACGAGCTCATCGCGCACGGGCTGGGCGGTTTCGAGATCGAGCACCGCGAGAACACTTCCGACGGCAAAGCGGTGCTGCGCCGCGTCGCGAAAGAGAACGGTCTCATCGTCACCGGTTCCAGCGACTACCACGGCGCGGGCAAACCCAACCGGCCGGGGGAGAACACCACCTCGGCCGAGATGCTCGCACGGATCATCGCCCGCGCAAGCGGCAGCGCGCCGATCCACCCCTGAGGGGGACCGGCGCGCCGCGAGGTCTCAGGCCGAGGGGGCCGATGCGTCGGGGCGGGGACCGCGCCGACGCCGGCGACGCCGTGCGGCAGGCTTTCCGTCGTGGTGCTCGGCACCGCCACCGTCGTGGGTGCCGCCGCCGTCGGTGCGGGGAGCCTCGGAGCCGGATGCGGCGGGGGTGGCCGGCGCGCCGGAGTTCGCGCCGGTGCGCCGGCGACGGCGCGTGCGGGGCGCACCGTCTGCGGCGGGAGCGTCAGCGGACACGGTGGTGATGGTCGCCGTGGCGGGAGCCTTGCGCAGGCGTCCCTTCGTGCCCTCGGGGATGTCGAGGTCGGCGAACAGGTGCGGGCTCGACGAGTAGGTCTCGACGGGCTCGGGCTGTCCGAACTCGAGTGCGCGGTTGATGAGGGCCCACTTGTGCAGGTCCTCCCAGTCCACGAAGGTCACCGCGATGCCGGTGCGGCCGGCGCGCCCGGTGCGGCCGACGCGGTGCAGGTAGGTCTTCTCATCGTCCGGGATGGTGTGGTTGATCACGTGGGTGACGTCGTCGACGTCGATGCCGCGTGCGGCCACATCCGTCGCGATCAGCACGTCCTTCTTGCCGGCCTTGAAGGCGGCCATGGACCGCTCGCGCGACTCCTGGCTCATGTCGCCGTGGACCGCGCCGGCGTTGAAGCCGCGGTCGTTGAGCTCGTCCACCAGTCGCTGCGCCGCACGCTTCGTGCGCGTGAACACGACGGTCTTGCCGCGACCCTCTGCCTGCAGGATGCGGGCGATGATCTCGTCCTTGTCCAGGCTGTGGGCGCGGTAGACCAAGTGGCGGATGTTCGCCTGCGTCAGCCCCTCATCGGGGTCGTTGGCCCGGATGTGGATGGGGTTGGACATGAAGCGTCGCGCGAGTGCGACGATCGGCCCCGGCATCGTCGCGGAGAACAGCTGCGTGTGCCGCACCGCGGGAACCTTGGAGAAGATCTTGTCGATGTCGGGCAGGAAGCCGAGATCGAGCATCTTGTCGGCCTCGTCCAGGACGACCTCGGTCGCGTGGGAGAGATCGAGCAGGCGCTGGTTCGCCAGGTCGATGAGTCGACCCGGCGTGCCGACGACGATCTGTGCGCCTGCCTTCAGCTGGTCGATCTGGCCCTCGTAGGCCTTGCCGCCGTAGATGGCGACGACGCTGGTGCTGCGGCCGGAGGTCAGCAGGTCCATGTCTTCGTAGACCTGCACCGCGAGTTCGCGGGTGGGAACCACGATGAGAGCCTTCACGCCGGGCTCCGGCGAGGCGCCGAGGCGCTGCACGACGGGGATGCCGAAGCCGAAGGTCTTGCCGGTGCCGGTCTTGGCCTGGCCGATGATGTCCTGCCCGGGCAGGGAGAGCGGAATGGTCTGCTCCTGGATGGGGAACGCGTCGGCGATGCCGCGAGCGGCGAGAACGTCGACGATGTCCTGGTCGACGCCGAGCTCGGCGAAAGTCGTCACAATATGCACCTGTCTGGTTGTGGGCGCGGAAGGCGCCGCCGGATGTCCGCGCCCTTGTCAGCCCCAGGCGCGTAGGTCCCGATCCGATGCCGGGACCCCAACAGGATACCGGAGCGCGCCCTGGGCTCGGCCTGGCGCTCCGGCGCGCGGGCGAGGAACCTTCTAGGCTGGTCGTGTGTGGGAATGGTTCCGACGTCGTTCGAGGCCCGCGGGTCGCACGCTGCGCCTGCGCTCGCGAGGGGAGTACGACGGCATCACGCGCGTCGACTTCGCCGAACTCGCCCCCGACACCGACACCTTCCTCGGGCAGGCCGCCTATCTCCAGCTCGGCTTCTTCGAGACCCTCACCGAACTCATCGCGTTGACCCCCGAACTCGCTCGCAAGGAGGCGATCTCGCGTGCTGCGGGAGCGGCGCTGCGCAAGCACGAGGAGCTCGTCGCCGTCATCCGTGATCGTGACGAGGATCCGACCGCCCTCATGCTGCCCTTCCGCGAGCCGCTCGACGCGTTCCGCGCCGAGGTGCACGGCGTGCGCTGGCCGGAGACGATGCTCTCGGTGCATCTGACCGCGGGCATGCTCGACGACTTCTACCTCGCCCTCTCGGCGAGCTACGGCGAGACGGGGCTGCGGGTCGCCCGCGCGCTGGAGGCGGACGATGCCCGCAGCGCGCTCGTCGACATCCTGCTCGAGACCCTCGGCGAGAGCGAGGAGTGGCCGTCGCTGCTCGCGCTGTGGGGACGTCGTCTCGTCGGCGATACTCTGCTGATCGCGCGCGCAGCACTGAAGGGCACCGAGAACACGACGGCGATCCAAGAGACGGTCGAGCCGGTGTTCACCGAGCTGATGGCGGCGCACGCGCGTCGGATGGAGTCGCTCGGCCTGTCGTCCTGAGCGGTGACGCGGCCGGTCTCAGTCGGCGACGGCGGCGATCGCCTCGATCTCGACGAGCTGGTCGTCGTAGCCGAGCACCGTCACGCCCATCAGGGTGCTCGGCGCATCGTGGTCCCCAAACGCGTCCCGGACGACCTCCCACGCCGCGACGAGGTCGCGCTGGCGTGCCGAGGCGACCAGTACCCGGGTGCTGATGACGTCGTGCAGTCCGGCGCCGGCGGACGCGCTCACCGGCTCAGCCGATGTGCAGGCGCAGACGCTCGCGGGCGTCGTGCGCGGAGCGGACGCGAGCCAGCACCACGAGAAGCGGCACGACCACTACCGGCGCCGCGACCAGCGAAGCCAGCCACAGCCACGGCTCGGCCGTGGTGACGCCGGCCCACGTCAGGGCGAGCCATGCGGCGCCGCTGACGACGGCGCCCGTCAACGGCGCGAGCGCGACGCCGCGCAGGTCACGGCCGCGGACGGTGAAGTGCGCCGCGGTGCCCACGGCTGCGCCGTAGATCAGCGCAAGCAGGATCTCCATCGCTCAGGCGAAGAAGCCGACCCGACGGGCCTCTTCGGTACCCAGTTCGACGTACGCCAGGCTCGCGGAGGGGACGATGTAGGAGTTGCCCTTGGTGTCGGCGAACGACACGAACGGAGCGCCCGAGCCGAGCGCGTCGGCGAGCGACTTCTTCACGTCGTCGGCGGCCTGGTCGGTCTCGAAGTTGAGCTCGCGGCCGGTGTTCGCGATGCCGATGCGGATCTCCACGGATGTCGCCTCTCTCGTCTGTCTTCGGGGACGTTCCGACTCTACGGCACCGCAGAATGCCGACGCCCGGCGGGGCCGGTGCCGGTGCACGCTGTGGGCGAACGCGTCGCTTCGGGCCGGTGTCGCCGGGGCGCGTTAGCGTTTTGCCGATGCCTCTTCTCTCTGCCGCCGCGAGCGCCGCGGCCGACGCCGAGCCGGTGTTCGAGGCGCCCGAATGGGACGCCTCGCAGCGAGCGGTGCTGGATGCGGACCCGGACCAGTCGCTGGTGGTCGTCGGAGCGCCGGGGTCGGGCAAGACCACCCTGCTGATCGCTCGCGTGGCGCAGCTCACGGCTCGGGGGTTCGACCCGGACGAGGTGCTGGTGCTCACCTCGACGCGCCAGAGCGCGACCGCGCTGCGCGACCGTCTCTCGCTGGCGATGACAGGAGCCCGATCGGGCGCGCCCGCGCGGTCCGTCGCGTCTCTCGCGTTCGAGATCGTGCGCGCGCACGAGGTGCTCCGCCAGCGACCGGCTCCGCGTCTTCTGACGGGAGCGGACGACGATCAGATCGTGCACGACCTGCTGCGCGGCGACGAGCTCGACGAGCAGGACGGCGTCGCATCGCGCTGGCCGGAGGGGTTCGGCGCCGCGGTGCGTTCGTCGCGTGCCTTTCGCAGCGAGCTGCGGGCCTTCCTCGCCGAGTGCACGACATGGGGCGTCGACGCGGCGGAGCTTGCCGCGTTGTCCGCATCCGAGGGCATACCGGTCTGGGCTGCGCTCAGCTCGTTCCTCGTCGAGTACGACGATGCTCGCGGTCGTCTGCGCTCCTCGCACCGTGACGCGGCGGGGCTGGTCGCCGAGGCCGTGGCACTGCTCGGTCGGCTCGATGCGGCAGACCCGGCGCTCGCGGTCGTGCGGCGCCTGCGGGCCGTGCTGGTCGACGACGCGCAGGAGCTCACTCCGGGGGCTGTCGCCCTTCTGGAGGCACTACGCGAGCGCGGAATCGCGGTGACGGCCTTCGGCGATCCCGACATCGGCTCGGGCGCTTTCCGCGGTGCGCGTCCCGAGCACTTCTCGCGTCTGGCCGCATCCCTCGGACACACGGCGGTGCTCGAGCGGGCGCATCGCGGAACCGCGCTGCAGACGGATGCCGTGCGCCGGGTCACGAGCAGGATCGGCGCCGCGGGGGTCGTCGCCCACCGGCGGGCGCCTGAGGGCGCGCCCGCGGGCGACAGCCTGCGCGTCTATCTCGCACGCTCCGCTCCGGAGGAGCACGATCTCATCGCGCGAGTGCTGCGCGAACGGCACCTGCGTGACGGGGTGGCGTGGGCGGACTGCGCTGTGATCGCGCACGATTCGCGGCAGGTCGCCGCCCTGGAGGCGGAGCTCGGCGCGCGAGAGGTGCCTGCCCGCGCGCCGGGTCTCGTCGAGCCGTTGGGGACACGGGGGAGTGTGAGGCGCTTGCTCACGGTTGTTCGTGCGGCGGCGGAGGACGTCGATCCGGCAGAGACACTGCTGGCCGCGGGCTTCGACCCCGTGGACCTCCGCAGGCTCCGTGCGGCGCTGCGCCGTGCCGAGGTGTTGGTTGCGGGCGCGAGACCCGCCGCGCAGCTGCTCGGCGAGGCGCTCCACGAGCCCGCGCGCCTGGAAGCGCTCGGCACGCGCGAAGGATCGCGTGCCGCGACGATCGCCGGGACGATCGCTCGGCTGCGAGAAGAGCTCCGCCGCGGTGCCACCGCGCACGAGCTGCTGTGGACCGCGTGGTCGCGCAGCGGGCTCGAGGCCGCCTGGTCGACACTCGCCCGCGGATCGGGTCCGCTCGCCGAGCAGGCCGACCGTGATCTGGATGCGGTCGTGGCGCTGTTCCACGCGGCCAAGCGGTTCGGCGAGCGCGCCGAGGAGGGTGGTCCGCGCGACCCGATGGTGTTCGTGCGGGGTGTTCTCGACAGCGACGTGGCGGAGGACCTCTTCGCCCCGCCGAGCCGCCGGGAGCGAGTGCAGGTGCTCACCCCCGCGGCAGCGCTGGGCACCGAGTTCGACACGGTGGTGATCGCCGGTATGCAGGAGGGCGTCTGGCCCAACACGCGTCTGCGCGGCACCCTGCTGCAGGCGTGGCGGCTCGGGGAGGCGCGCATGGGCGCGGCGGCCGCGAGCACCCGTGATCGGCGCCGAGAGGTGCTGCACGACGAGTTGCGTCTGTTCGCCCGGGCGCTGTCTCGCGCCCGGAGTCGCGTGGTGGTGACCGCGGTCTCGGACGACGCGTCGGTGCCGAGCCCTCTCCTGGAGCTGCTGCCCGACGCCCGACCGGCGCCTACCCGTCATCCGCTGTCACTGCGCGGGCTCGTCGCCGCCCACCGACGCACGCTCACCACGGCGACCGCTCCGGCGGCGCGCTCGCACGCCGCCCGGCAACTCGTCCTGCTGGCCGACGCCCGCGTCGCCGGCGCTGCGCCCGCGCAGTGGTACGGCATGGCTCCTGCGACCTCCCAGGCGCCGCTGCACGACGCCTCCGAGACGTCCGTGCGACTCTCGCCCTCTCGGCTCGAGGCGCTGGAAACGTGTCAACTCGACTGGGTCATCGCGGATCTCGGCGGCGCCCGCACCGAGACGACGGCCGGCCTCGGGACGCTCCTGCACCACGCGATGGAGACGGCGGGACCCGACGAGGATTCGCTCTGGCGGGCGGTCGAGGCACGTTGGGACGAACTCGAGTTCGACGCGCCCTGGCGGGAGCGCGTCGAACGCGACCGTGCGCGCGACCTCGTACGGCGCCTGTCGGCCTACCTCCGGGACTTCGAGGCCCGCGGCGGGACGCTCCTCGGAGCGGAGTCGCGGTTCGAGGTGCCCCTGCCGCACCCGGCAGGCGACGACGCGCAGCCGATGGTGTTGTCGGGAACCATCGATCGCGTCGAGCTCCTTCCCGACGGACGCGTGGAGATCGTGGACCTCAAGACCGGGCGCTCCGTGGCGAGCACGGATGAGAAGGTGGCCGACAATGCGCAGCTGGCGGCCTACCAGATCGCGGTGGATGCGGGCATGGTGCCCGACGCGCAAGGGCGTGACGGTGCGGGAGCGAAGCTCCTGGTCCTGCAGCCCACGTCCTCCCGGTCGATCTTCGCGACGCCCACACAGCCGCCCCTCGACGATGCGTCCCGCGCCGCCTTCCTCGGCCGGCTGAACGCCGCCGCGACGGTGATGAGCGCGCGCTCCTTCGAGGCGCACTATGAGACGCACTGCCGTGATGACTTCTCGCACGGCGTGTGTCGCATCCACACGGTCGCGCCGGTGAGCGCGCCGTGACCGGATTGATCAGTGCGGCGGCGATCGCCGCCGCGCTCGGGCAGTTCCCGCCCACCGACGAACAGGCCGCCGTCATCGAGTCCGATCTCGAACCGGCTCTCGTGGTCGCGGGAGCCGGCAGCGGCAAGACCGAGACGATGGCGGGACGCGTCGTGTGGCTTGTCGCGAACGGTCTCGTCCGCCGCGACCAGATCCTGGGGCTCACCTTCACGCGCAAGGCGGCGGGAGAGTTGGCCGAGCGTATCCAGCGCCGGCTGGCGCGTCTCGCGGAGTTCGAGCGGCGCGGCCTGCTCGGCGGTCTCGAGGATCTCCACCGCCGCGGCGAGCTCGCGGGATTCGGCGAGATCGAGCGATCGGGCGGCTCCGACGATGATCGGCGCAGGCTGTTGGACCGCCTCGCCGAGCAGCGGATGGCCTCCGCCGCGACCGCCGCCGACGCCGACGATCTGCTCGACCGTCCCACGGTCTCGACGTACAACAGTTTCGCCGACGGCATCGTCCGCGAACATGCCGCACGTATCGGACGCGATGCGGAGGCCGTCGTGCTGTCGGAGTCCGCCGCGTGGCTGCTGATGCGTCGGACCGTGCTGGCCTCCGACGACCCCGAGCTCGAGACGGCGGAGGAGTCGCTGCGGACCCTCGTCGATCGTGCGCTGCGCATCGCGCGCGACGCCGTCGACAACCTCGTCGATCTCGACGACCTCGAGCGGTTCCCGCAGCACTTCGCGCGCGTCGCGGACATCCCGTCGGAGAATGCGCGAACCACCGTCTACAAGGACGTGCTGGACGACGTCGCCGCGGTCGGGAAGCTCCCGCTCTACGCGCGCCTCGCCCGCGAGTACGACCAAAGCAAGCGGCGGACCGGAGTGATCGATTTCGCCGACCAGGTCGCCGGCGCCTACGAGATCGTGCGCGGCGACCAGAGGCTGGTCGACGAACTGCGTGAGCAGTACCGCGTCGTGCTGCTGGACGAGTACCAGGACACCTCCGTGGTGCAGAGCCTGCTGCTGTCGACGCTGTTCGCAGACTCGGCGGTCATGGCAGTGGGAGACCCCCACCAGGCGATCTACGGGTGGCGCGGGGCGAGCGCCGGCAACCTGGCGGGTTTCGGGGCGGCGTTCTCGGCGCACGGCACGTGCGCCCGCTTCGACCTGCTCACGAGCTGGCGCAACGCTCCGGCCGTGCTGAACGCGGCCGCCGCCGTGCTGGCGCCGCTCGCCGAACGCAGTGCGGTCGCCGTGGGTACCTTGCGCGCGAGGCCCGGGTCCGACGACGGGCGGGTCGAGATCGTGACCGAACCCGACCTGGAGCGCGAGGCGGATGCGGTCGCACGCTGGTTCGCACAGGTCATCCGCGAGCGCGGAGCCCAGGGACGCTCGACGAGCGGAGCCGTGCTCTTCCGGGCCAAGAAGCACATGCCGCGATTCGCCGAGGCGCTGGCACGCCACGGCATCCCGCATCGCGTTCTCGGTCTCGGCGGACTGCTGAGCACGCCCGAGATCGTCGACATCGTCAGCGCGTTGCGCGTCGTCAGCGATCCGAGGCAGGGCTCCGCCCTCATCCGTCTGCTGAGCGGTCCGCGATGGGCGATCGGGTTGGCGGACCTGTCGGCACTGAACGATCTCGCCCGACGGCAGGTGCGTGCGCAGGCCGCCGGCGAGGGCGAGCCGGACCTGCTGGCGCGGCTGCGTCAGAGCGCACGCACCGAGGCCGGATCGCTCATCGACGCCCTTGATCTGTTCACGAGGCTCCGCCCGGACCACGCCTGGTTCCAGATGTTCACTCCGGCCGCCCGTGACCGACTGCGAGAGGCGGCGGCGGTGTTCGCCGGTCTCCGGCAGGTCGCGGCGACCCTGCCCCTGACGGAGCTGGTGCGGGCGATCGAGGTGGAGTTGCGGCTGGACGTCGAGCTCG
Source organism: Microbacterium neimengense (assembly GCF_054782995.1). NCBI lineage: Bacteria > Bacillati > Actinomycetota > Actinomycetes > Micrococcales > Microbacteriaceae > Microbacterium > Microbacterium neimengense. The sequence goes on along the minus strand of NZ_BAAGRK010000015.1, from coordinate 783,841 downwards.
CCGCCAACGAGAGCCGCGGACCGGCGCGGACGGCCGCCGCCCAGGTGCGCGCGTTCGTCGACGAGGTCAATGCGTTCCTCGCGGCCGACGAGCACGGTTCTCTGACGAGTCTGCTGGCCTGGCTCGAGCACGCCGAGCGCAGCGACGACCTGGCCCCCCGGACCGATCCGCCGGAGTCCGACGTGGTTCAGCTGCTGACGATCCACGGTTCGAAGGGGCTGGAGTGGGATGCGGTCGCGGTCGTCCGGCTCGTGGAGGGCGAACTGCCCTCCACGCCGAAGGAGACCAGGGGCTGGCTCGGCGCGGGGGTTCTGCCCTACGCCTTCCGGGGGGACTCCGCCTGGCTCCCCGTGTACTCATGGCAGGGTGCCGAGAGTCAGCAGCAGCTGCGCGATCGCCGCACCGCGTTCGTCGGGGCCCACCGCGAGCGCGCACTCGAGGAGGATCGGCGTCTCGCGTATGTGGCGGTCACGCGTGCCCGCGACCATCTGCTGCTGAGCGGATCGCCGTGGGCCGGCACGACGAGGCCGCGGGAGCTGAGCCGGTTCACGGTCGAGATCGCGCAGGCGCTCGGTCAGGACGATCCCCGCAGCGACCCAGGGGAGAACCCGCTGGCGGATGCGGCGCGCACGATGCACTGGCCACTGGACGCGCTGGGGTCTCGCCGAGCGCGAGTGGCGGCCGCCGCGGCGGCGGTGGAGACAGCCCGCGAGGATCCCGGCGGGCCCGACGACGAGCTCGCGCTCCTGCTGGCCGAGCGCACCGAACGCCAACGGTCCGCCCGTTCGGGCGCGCCGGTGCGCATTCCGGCCTCCGCGTACAAGGACTTCGTCACGGATTACGACGCCGCTGTCGCAGCCCTCGAGCGCCCGATGCCGGAGCGGCCCTATCGACAGACCTCGCTCGGCACGCGGTTCCATGCCTGGGTGGAGCGTCGTTCCGGAGTGAGCGCCTCCGCCTCGCTCGACGACCCGCTCTGGATGTCCGATGCCGAGCAGAGCGGGGACGACGCGGACTTCGAGCGTCTCGTCGAGATCTTCGAGGCGAGCGAGTGGGCGGCTCTCCAGCCGATCGAGGTCGAGACGGAGATCGACTTCCGCTACATCGGCATCGACGACCGCCCCCACGTCGTGGTGTGCAAGCTGGACGCGGTCTACCGCCGGGGCGATCGCATCGAGATCGTCGACTGGAAGACCGGTCGTGCCCCGCGGTCGGAGTCCGAGCGACGCGAGCGTCTGGTGCAGCTCGAGTTGTATCGTCAGGCCTATCACGCCCGGCACGGCGTCCCGATCGAGCAGATCGACGTGGCGCTCTATTACGTCGCCGACGATCTCGTCATCCGCGACTGAGCCGACGTTCGCGTCTGCTCAGCCCTCGGTCCAGCGGCGCAGCGCCTCCCGCGATGCGCGCGCGGTCTCCTCGCGGCTCTCGTCGTCGTCCTCCGCCGTGTCGGCGGTGTCGTCGTGCGCCGGCTGCGGTCTGGCCGTCCACTCGGACAGATCCACCGGCAGCGTCGGCATGCCCTCCGCGGACGCCGATCCCTGGCGATCCTCCTCCTCGGCGAGGTAGGCGCCCAGCTCGACCGGGTCGTATGCGTCGGTCTGCATCGATGTCTGCCCGCCTGCGGGCTCGGTCTCCGGCACCCGCCCGAGAAGCGCGATGGCGTCCTCGACGTCGGCGGAGACGCCGCGCACGAGTTCGGTGCCCGCGGTCGCATCGGCGAGTGAGGCCAGAAGCTTCGTGGCGTCCTGGATGACGAACTCATCGCCCTGGTCGACGCCGTGCACGAGCCACTTCGCGAACTCGAGCTCCGCGAACAACCGCGCCCGGGCGATCAGAGCAGGGTCCGGCGAATGATGCGACGCCGCCGTATAGCCGTCGTGGACGCCCTCGACCGATTCCGGCGCGGAGCCCAGCCATCGAAGATCCACGGCGGGATCCCCGATGGACAGGCCCTGCCAGTCCAGAAGGGCGACCACCTCGGGCGTCCCGTCGACGTCGTCGAAGACGAAGGAGGACACTTCGAGCCCGTCCAGGACGACGGTGGGCTCGTAGCGCCACGCGGCGTCGTCGTCGATCAGGCTCAGCCAGCGCTCCCGGAGCTCGGGAACGAGGCGGCCCGTGTCGTCCGCGCGCTCGACGAGGCGCCGTGCGTCGGAGCGCACCTGCTGCGCGGAGCGCACCGGGTACCCCTCGGCGCGGATGACCGTCACGGGGAGATCGTGCACCGCGGCGATGGCGCGTCCGACGAGCCCGGTGAATCCGGGACCGCGCGGCAGATCGGCCGCGTCGACGCGGTAGCCGACGAGGTGATCGGTGACGATGACGTGCTCGGAGCCCATCGTGGTCTCGCCCAGCACGGTGGGTGCCCGGAAGGGGAGGAGGCTCCGCACGCCGGCACTCAGCGATGACAGCACGCGGGCGTCGGCGCGCGCCGTGCGACCGGCCTCGTCGTCTCCCGCGACACGCACCACGACGCGGCGACCGTCGGCGAGCTCGACCAGTGCCGCGGCCGTACCGTTCTCGTCCGTGCTTCCCAGCCGTCCCGCGCTCACGACGACGGCCTCCGGAAGAGCCGCCGTCACCGACGCGGCTAGAGTGAGAGGTGAGCGTGGCATGCACTCAGGGTAGGCGTCCACCCCCGGCCCGAGCCGGTCGCCACGCCCGTCGAGGAGGTATCGGTGAGCGTTTCCGACACCGGTGCACAGGCTCTGTTCCCGCTCCGGCGCGCCGCGGAGGAGCGGCAGGACCCGGCGCTGGTCGACACCCTGCGCGCCGACGACACCACCCTCGCCCTGGCTGTGGCGGGCGACCTCGTGTCGATCTCCGGCAGCGCCGAGGTGCCTCGTCTGCGCCTGGTCGCCGCGGCCGGGCTGGCCGCATCCGAATGGGCCTTCCTGGGGCGCACGGTCGACGGGCGGGGCGTCCTGACGGCGGTGACCGAGGCCGTTGCCGAACCGTTCGCCCGGCTGCGGGAGATCGGCGGACTGCTTCCGGAGGCGGAATCGGATGCGGCGACCACTGCTGTGGCGCTGGGCGTGTGGCTGCGCGAACAGGGCTACTGCCCGTTCTGCGGCACGCGCACCGAACTGCGACAGGCGGGCTGGGCCCGTCACTGCCCGCACTGTGGCCGCGAGCACTTCCCGCGCACGGATCCCGCGATCATCGTCGCCGTGCACGACGCCGACGACCCCAACAGACTGCTGCTGGGCAGCAACGCCGCCTGGCCCGCCGGGAGGTACTCCTGCTTCGCCGGCTTCGCGGAGGCGGGCGAGTCGTTGGAGGACGCCGTGGCCCGGGAAGTCGCGGAGGAGGCGGGGGTGGAACTCGTCGGCGTACGCTACCGCGGATCTCAGCCCTGGCCGTACCCGCGTTCGCTCATGCTCGGTTTCCATGCGGCGGCGAGGATCGCGGATGCGGCTCGCCCGGACGGCGACGAGATCGTCGAGGTCCGCTGGTTCACCCGCGAAGAGATCGGGGACGCGCTCGAGGGCAGGGGAGAGGTCGTGCTGCCCGGTTCGGCATCCATCTCCTGGCGTCTGATCCGCGACTGGTACGAGGAGCGCGCATGAGCGTGGACATCCTGGCAGATCTCGACGAGCAGCAGCACGCCGCGGTGATGGCGGTGCGCGGCCCGGTGCGGGTCCTGGCGGGCGCGGGCACGGGCAAGACCCGCGTGATCACGCGCCGCATCGCCTACGGAGTCGACAGCGGCACGTACTCACCGGGCCGCGTGATGGCACTGACCTTCACGGCGAAGGCGGCGGGCGAGATGCGGGGACGTCTGCGCGCGCTCGGGATCGTGGGTGTCGCCGCGCGCACGTTCCACGCCGCCGCCCTCTCGCAGCTGAACTACTTCTGGCCGCAGGTGGCGGGAGTTCCCGCCCCGCGCATCGTCGACAACAAGGTGCGCCTGCTCGCGCAGGCGGCCGAACAGCAGCGACTGCATCTCGATACCGCGACACTGCGCGACGTCGCCTCGCACATCGAGCAGCGCAAGGTCGCGATGCAGCGGATCGACGAGATCGGAAGCACGCGTCCTGTCACGATCGGAACGCTTGACACCGGGCAGATCCGTGAGCTGCATGCCGCCTACGAGAAGCTGAAGGACGAGCGTCACCAACTGGACTTCGAGGACGTCCTGCTCGCCTGCGCCGGCATGATCGAGGCGGAGCCGCGCGTCGCCCAGTCGGTGCGCGAGCAGTACCGGCACTTCACCGTGGACGAGTTCCAGGACGTCTCGCCGCTGCAGAACCGGCTGCTCGAGCTGTGGCTCGGCGAGCGACGCGACCTGTGCGTCGTGGGCGACGCGAGCCAGACGATCTACTCCTTCGCCGGGGCGCGCGCCGACTACCTCCTGGACTTTCCCAGACGCCACCCCGACGCGCGCAGCTTCACGCTCGAGCACAACTACCGCAGCGACCAGCCGGTGCTCCGCGTGGCCAACGCCCTCATGCGCGGTCGTCCGGGCGCGCTGCAGCTCGTCACCGACCGCGGCGTGGACTCTCCCGTGCCCACGGTGACCCGCTTCGACGACGACGCCCACGAGGCGGCGGGCGTCGCCGCCCGCATCCGTGCGCAGCTCGACGACGGCGCGGATCCCCGTCAGGTCGCCGTGCTGTACCGGGCCCACGCCCAGTCGGCGGAGCTGGTGACGGCGCTCGCGGATGCGGGTGTTCCCACCAGCGTCATGGGTGGCAAGCGCTTCTTCGACCTGCCGGAGGTGCGTCAGGCCGTCATGGCGCTGCGCGCCGCGACGGTGGCCCCGATGCAGGGGGGCTTCCGTGACACGGTGCGTGACGTGCTCCGCGGATGCGGGTACACCGACGAGCCGCCCGCCGTCGGCGGCGCACTGCGCGATGCGTGGGAAGCGCGCGCCGCACTGTTGGCGCTCGCCGAAGAGCAGCCCGAGGGCACCACGCTGCGCGCATTCACGGACGATCTGATGGCCAGGGCGCGCGACCAGCACGAGCCCTCGCTGGCGACGGTGACTCTCGCGACGCTGCACGCGGCGAAGGGTCTCGAGTGGGACCACGTGCATCTCGTGGGACTGTCGGAGGGCCTGCTGCCGATCTCCTACGCGCAGGGATTCGAACAGATCGATGAGGAGCGGCGGCTGGCCTACGTCGGCATCACGCGGGCCGCGCGAACGCTGTCGCTCTCGTGGGCATCGCAGTCGGCGCGGCAGGCTCGGCAGCCGTCGCGCTTTCTGCAAGAGATCGGCACGCGCACGCTGGATGAACGGCCGGCCAGGCCGACTGCCGGTGGGGCGAGGAGGCAGCGAACGTCACCCGGCGCCGCGCGGCCGACGGCGGCAGCTGACCGGTGAGCAGGCGCGCGGCGTAGGCGACCGCCTCCCCGATCACCGCCGCCGCGACCGGCGGTGCGGGCTGAGACATGAGCTGCGCCGCAATGCCTGGCCACGCGGCATCCTGGTCACGACGGTGCGCCGCGTCACAGGCGAGGCAGGGCCCGTCGCCGGGCGTGATCAGCGGCCCCACGTGCACCTGGTCGCCGGCGAGGGTGATCGGCAGATGCGATCGCTCGTCGCGCAAGTGCCCGAGGTAGCGTCCGGGGTCGGCGACGAACGACTCCAGCATGATGATCGTGCAGTGCTCGTCGGGGTCGGTCACGAGTTCTACCGAGGTGTCGAGCAGCCGGATCACCGCGACGGCGACGGCACCGTCGATCGCGTCGGAGACCTCGAATCCCACCCGCGTGTGGGGAGCGTCGGAGCACAGGACGGGAGCGAGCTGTTCCAGCACGTCGGTCACGTCCGCACGGTCCGCCCCGAGCGAGGCGGCGAGAGTGATCGCATCGTTGGCGCTGATGCCCGTGCGGAGCGCATGCACGAGCCATTCGTGCCACGGCTCGGCCCCGGCGATCACGGCGCGCGCCTCGTCTCCGAACTGCAGCGTGCGCTCGTCGCGCCAGACCGGCGGATAGGCGGGATCGAGTCGGAGCATGCCCCGATTCTGTTCCCGTCGACACCGACGCCGTGGTTGTCCACACCGCCGCCTCGCCACGCGGACCGGCTGGGGAGGAGAGATCAGACCGGGCGGGGGCCTTCGGGCCCCTCACCGCCCTCCTCCTCGGCGAGCAGCTGCTCGAGGGCCTCATCCATCGCATCCCGCTCCGGTGCCTCGCCCCGCGCGCGTGCCGACAGCCGCTCGATGAGCGCGGTCGGGTCGTCGATGTCGGCTGCGCCCGGAAGCAGGTCCGGGTAGTCCCAGAGGGCGTCGCGACCGGCGACACCGACGGCGTCGGTGACCTGTCGCCACATCGCCGCGGCCTCCCGCATCCGTCGCGGACGCAGTTCGAGGCCGACGAGGGAGCCCAGCGCCTTCTCGGCGGGACCGCCGACCGCGCGACGGCGCCGCACGACCTCCGCGATACGGTCGGCGCTGGGCAACCGGTGGGTCGCATCGGCCGTCACGATGTCCACCCAGCCTTCGATGAGAGCCAGGAGTGTCTCCAGGCGAGTGAGGGCAAGGTCCTGCTGCTCCGTGCGCTCGGGAAGCAGCGCACCGCTCTCGAGGGCCTGGCGCAGCTCCTCGGGCTGGCTGGGATCGAAGCGCTCCGCGAGCTCCTCGAGTCGGCTCGTGTCGACGTGGATGCCGCGCGCGAACTCGGTCACCTGCGCGATGACGTCCAGGCGCAGCCAGCGGGCGTGCCGGAAGAGACGGGCATGGGCGAGCTCCCGGGTCGCGACGTACAGTGCGAGCTGATCCTCCGGGATCTCCAGGCCCTGGCCGAAGTCGGCGAAGTTCTGCGGGAGGATCGCCGCGGCACCGGCGGGCATGACGGGAAGTCCCACGTCGCCGCCGCTGACAACCTCCATGGACAGACGCCCCACCACCTGGCCCAGTTGGGTCGCGAACAGCGAGCCGCCGATCGAGCGCATCATGCGTCCTGCGCCCTGGAGCATGGACTGCATCTCCTCGGGGGCCTGCTCGGCCAGCGTGGCGGTGAGAGCATCGGCGATGCTCGTGGCGACCGGCTCGGCGAGCTCGCGCCAGACCGGCATCGTCGCCTCGACCCAGGCGCCGCGGGTCAGCGCGCGCGGCGCCTCGGCGAGCTCGGAGATCGTGGTGGCCTCGCCGAGCCACAGAGTCGCGAGTGAGAAGGCCTGGTCGAGATCGCTGCGCGAGCCTGCACCCACGCCGAGATCGCTCTGGTTCGCGATGTGCAGAGCCTGTCGCTCGGCCGCATCCCATGCGATCGAGCCGTCCGAACTCGTGAAAGCTCGCTGCATCTGGCCCATCATCTGCTGCATCATCGCGGGGTCGATGCCCATCTGCTGGAGCTGTCGCAGCTGCTCCGGGTCGAGACCGTCTGCTCCGAACAGCTGGCGCAGCAGCTCCTGGAACTGGTCTTCGGGGCTCCGGTCGTCCTCGTCTGCCACGTCAGGCGCCTTTCAGCCGGGGGATAACGTCCCGTTCTACGCTAGTCGCAGGGATACATCGCACAGCCGGGCGAGCACGACTTCGCCGTACGCCGGCCGCGAACGGCCGACGGAAGAGGCACAGTGACATTGTTCGAGACCTCGAGCGCCCTTGCGCCCGAGCCGCCGCGTCGACGCATGCCGCGGGGTGTGGTGGCCGGCATCTGGGCGCTGATGGTCGCCCTGCTGGCGTTGCTGGCGATGTCGTTCTTGCCCAGCCCGTATGTGATCGAGCGTCCCGGTCCCGTCTACAACACGCTCGGGGAGGTCACCGACGCCGACGGCAAGGACGTGCCGTTGATCGCCATCGACGGCGCCGAGACCTATCCGACGGACGGATCGCTGGACCTGCTCACCGTGCAGGTCGTCGGGTCTCCCGAGCAGCGGCTGTCCTGGCTGGACGCGGCCGTCGCCTGGTTCGATCCCACCAAGGCGGTGGTCCCGATCGAGCAGATCTTCCCGACGGGGCAGACGAGCGAGCAACGGTCGGAGCAGAACACCGCGATGATGGTGGACTCGCAGGCGGATGCCACCGCTGCCGCGCTCACGCATCTCGGCTACGACGTGAGTCCGCAGCTGCAGGTCACCGCCGTCGCCGACGGATCGCCCGCGAGCGGCCGGCTCCAGGCGGGCGATCGCGTCCTCCAGGCGAACGGCACGGCCGTCACGACGGCCGACGGCCTGCGCCGCATCATCAACGACGGTGCGGGCGCGCCTGTTCAGATCCTCGTAGACCGCGGCGGCGCCCAGGAGAGCGTCACGGTCACGCCGCAGGAGGGAACCGGCGACGCGGCGGGCATCTGGCAGATCGGTATCACCCTGACCGTGTCCTACACGTTCCCCTTCGACGTCCAGGTGCAGCTCAACAACGTCGGCGGGCCGTCGGCGGGCATGATGTTCGCCCTCGGAATGATCGATCAGCTCACTCCCGGCGAGCTCAACGGAGGCGCGCAGGTCGCCGGTACCGGCACCATCACGGCCGACGGCGAGGTGGGCCCCATCGGCGGCATCCGCCAGAAGCTCTGGGGTGCGCACGACGCCGGCGCGCAGTACTTCCTCGCGCCCGAGAGTAACTGCGACGAGGTCGTGGGGCACGTTCCGGACGGTCTTCGCGTCTTCTCGGTGTCGACGCTCGACGACGCTGTCGACGTGCTGGACGCGATCTCGTCCGACGCCGATCTCGACGCGCTGCCCACCTGCAGCTGACCGATCGCCGTGCATAGCGGGCTCACGGCGACCGCTGGCGCATGCCCCTCGTAGGATGAAGGGGTGACTTCGACCGCAGCGCCGACGCCCGTCCCTGTCAACCGATCGCGGCGGGTGATCGCGATCTCGCTTGCCGTCATCGCGGCGCTCGCGGTGGGGTTCTTCCTCTTCGCGAGCCTCTACGCGGACTGGCTCTGGTACGACCAGCTCGGCTACTCGTCGGTCTTGACCACGCAGTGGCTCTGGCGCGCCGCGATGTTCGTCGTCGGATTCCTCGGGATGGCCATCCCGATCTGGATCACGATCCAGCTCGCCTATCGACTGCGACCGGTCTACGTGCGATTGAGCTCCCAGCTCGACCGTTACCAGGAGGTCGTCGAGCCGCTGCGTCGCCTCGCCATGTGGGGGATCCCGGTCTTCTTCGGCTTCTTCGCCGGTTTCGCGACCTCGGCGCAGTGGGAGACCGCGGCGCTCTGGTTGGGCGGCGTCCACACCGACACCGCCGACCCGCAGTTCGGCATGGACACCGGCTTCTACCTGTTCGCGCTGCCGTTCTACCAGGGCGCCGTCGGCTTCGCCTCGGCGGTCGTGCTGGTGGCGCTGCTGGTCACCGCGCTCGTGTCCTACCTCTACGGTTCGGTGCGCATCGGCCAGCGTGAGCTGCGCATCTCCAAGCCCGCACGCATCCAGCTCGCGATCATCGCGGGTCTCTACCTGCTGCTGCAGGGTGCGAGCCTGTTCCTCGACCGCTTCGGCACCTTGACGCAGGCGGGCGACCGGATCACGGGTGCGAGCTACACGACCGTCAACGCGACGATCCCCGGCCTCACGATCCTCTCGATCGTCGCCGCCTTCGTCGCCGTGCTCTTCTTCGTCACGGCCGTCATCGGACGCTGGCGCTACCCGCTGATCGCGACCGCGCTGCTGGTGGTCACCTCGCTCGTGGTGGGAGTGGCGTACCCGTGGATCCTCAACACGGTCCAGGTGCGGCCCAACCAGCGCACGCTCGAGATGCCGTACTTCGAGCGGAACCTCGAGGCGACGAAGACGGCGTTCAACATCGAGGGTCTCGACACGACGTCGTACGACGCGAAGACCGACGCCGAGCCCGGTCAGCTGCGCTCGGACGCCGATACCACCGCATCCATCCGCATCATGGACCCGGCGATCATCCAGCCGACCGTGCGCCAGCTGCAGCAGTACCGTCCGTACTACCGCTTCGAGGACCCGCTCGATGTGGACCGGTACAAGATCGACGGTCAGACGCAGGACACCGTGGTCTCGGTCCGCGAGGTGAACACCGCGGGCCTCGGCGATGCGGCCTCCTGGCAGAACTCCACCCTCGTGTACACCCACGGTTACGGTCTCGTGGTCGCCAAGGGCAACGAGCGCACGACCGACGGCGACCCCGTCTTCATCGAGGGCAGCATCCCCGCATCCGGGTTCCTCACCGACGAGAAGTACGAACCGCGGATCTACTTCGGTGAGAACTCGCCCGCGTACTCCATCGTGGGCGCCCCCGACGGCACGACGCCGATCGAGCTGGACTACCCGTCGGCGAGCGACGGCGGCAACGACACCCGCACGACCTTCGACGGCGACGGCGGACCGTCGATCGGCAACATGTTCAACCGCCTGATCTACGCACTGAAGTTCCAGTCGGAGCAGATCGTCTTCTCCGACTCGATCAACGAGAAGTCGCAGATCCTCTACGACCGCGACCCCGCGGTGCGCGTGCAGAAGGCGGCGCCCTACCTCACGCTCGACTCCGACCCGTATCCGAGCGTCGTGGACGGCCGCGTGGTGTGGATCGTCGACGGCTACACGACGAGCGACCAGTACCCGTACTCGACGGCGACGAGCATGTCGCAGGCCATCGAGGATGCGAACAACCCGACTCCGCGCGTCGCGCTCGACAACGTCAACTACATCCGCAACTCGGTGAAGGCGACCGTGGACGCCTACGACGGCAAGGTCACGCTCTACGCCTGGGACGACACCGATCCGCTGCTGCAGGCGTGGCAGAACGTCTTCCCGACGACGATCAAGCCGGTTTCGGACATGTCCGCCGACCTGATGAGCCACGTGCGCTATCCGACCGACCTGTTCAAGGTGCAGCGCGCGATGCTCGGCGAGTACCACGTCGACACGGCGCAGTCGCTCTACGAGCGCGACAACGCGTGGTCCACGCCGGCCGACCCGCAGAACCCCGACGTCAACCAGCCGCCGTACTACCTGAGCATGAAGATGCCGGGTCAGGACGAGCCGAGCTACTCGATGTTCACGAGCTTCATCCCGCAGTCGACCGGCACGGAGTCGCGCAACGTTCTCATGGGATACCTCTCGGTGGACTCGGACGCCGGAAGCCAGGCGGGCGTGAAGAGCCCCGACTACGGCAAGCTCCGGCTCTTGGAGATCACGGCGGGCGCCACCATCCCGGGTCCCGGTCAGGTGCAGAACACGTTCAACTCGGATCCCGGGATCTCGGCGCAGATCAACATCCTGAAACAGGGTCAGTCGAACGTCATCAACGGCAACCTGCTGACCCTCCCGGTCGGCGGCGGACTGCTGTACGTGCAGCCGGTGTTCGTGCAGGCCTCCAGCGGAACCCAGCTGCCGCAGTTGCAGAAGGTGCTCGTCGCCTTCGGCACCGAGGTCGCGTTCGAAGACACGCTCAACGAGGCGCTGAACGCGCTGTTCGGGGGCGACTCCGGCGCCAACGCGGGGGATCAGGACGTCGCGCCCGATCCCGGCACGACGCCCTCGCCCGAGCAGACGGGCGGAACGGACGGCTCGTCCAGCGGCGGGACCGGAAGCCCGGACTACCAGGCCGCGCTGCAGGATGCCCGTCAGGCGCTGCTCGACCGGGACGCCGCCCTCAAGGCGGGCGACTGGACGAAGTACGGCGAGGCCGACAGCCGGCTCACGGCCGCGGTCGACAAGCTGATCCAGCTGGGCGGCTGACCCGCATCCGCTTCACCTCGCGCCGGTCCCGCATTCCGCGGGGCCGGCGCGAACGTCTGCACCATCCCGCGAGACTGCATCTTCGCCACGAGATCACGGTATCTACCCGTGATCTCGTGCTCGAAATGCAGTCTCGCGGACCCGGGGGGCGATCCGGATCCGGGTCGGACCGGGGGAGGGATGCGCGCCGCGTCGCGTCAGGCGGTGAGCAGCGCGTACCAGATGAGCAGCAGCGTCGTACCGAAGCCGCCCAGCTGGTTGAGCCACAGGAACCGCCCCCAGCCGACCGTGGCCCGCTCGCATGTCTCATCGGTGATCGAGCGGTAGGGCCAGAGGGTGAGCAGGTACGGGATGACGAGCAGGCCGCCGAGCGGTCCCGGCCAGGCCGACGCGAGCATCACGAGCCCCGCCACGAAATAGCATCCGAGCGCGAACCACACGGTCCACCGCGCGCCGCGGACGGTCGCGATCGAGGAGATGCCGGCCTCGCGGTCTGCGGTGACGTCCTGCACGGCGCCGAACGCGTGAGAAGCGACGCCCCACAGGGCGAAGGCGACGAGGACGGCGACGAGCCCCGGCGTGAAGGTCGCGCCCGCGAGGACGAGCCCGTACACCGCGGGTGAGAAGAAGTGGATGCTGCTCGTCATCGAGTCGGCGAACGGCACCTCTTTGAGGCGTAGCGGCGGCGCTGAGTAGAACACCACGAAGAACAGGCTGATCGCCAGCACGATCCAGGATGCGGGCGAGCCGACAGCGATGAGATAGACCACGAACGGCAGGCACGACAGCGCCGCCGCCCACAGCGTGATCCGGTGCATCCGCCGATCGAGGACGGCGCCGTGCGCTCCGCCCTTGCGCGGATTGCGAAGATCCGACTCGTAGTCGAAGACGTCGTTCACGCCGTACATCGCGAGGTTGTAGGGGACGAGGAAGAACAGCGTGCCGACGATGAGGGTCAGATCCACCGTGCGCGTGGTCATCACGACGGCCGCCGCGAACGGGAAAGCCGTGTTGATCCAGCTCACGGGGCGCGACGAGACGAACAGTGTGCGCAGCACGTCGGCGGGGCGGAGGTCGCTCATTCGGTCTTCCGAGTCGGGAGCAGCGAGAGCACGGCGGGCACACCGAACGCTGCGCACAGCGGGTAGGAGAAGTCCTCGATCGGCGCGAGTCCGATCCGGATACCGCTGAGATGCTCCGCTGGGTAGGTGAACAGATCGAGGGCGATCATCACGTTATCGAAGACCGCGGTCAGGGCGAACAACACGACGGCTGCGACGACGCTGGCCCGCATCCGTCGGGCGAAGCCGGGCCGGCGGGCGCTGACCGCGGTGACGACGGCGGTCAGCAGCACGAAGGGCAGCACGATCAGCGGGTAGGTCATGCGGTGTCCCGCCGACGTCTCGCGACACGGAGGGTTGCGGCGTGCACGACGAGCGCGAGGTAGCACAGGAACGCGAGGAAAACCGGCTCCTCGAGCGGGAGGTGGGGTGCGAGATCGATGCCGACGAGCAGGGGGCTGCCGCCCTTGACGAACACACCCGTGGTGATGCCGACCGCATCCCAGACGAGGAAGAACGCCGTACCGATGCCGACGGCTGCCGCGGTACGCCCCGGCCGCGCCCAGAGCGCCAGCCGGAACCGCGCGTCGAGAGCTGCCACGCCGGCGATGCTGACCAGCAGCGCCAGCAGGTAGAGACCCGGCATCACACCGCCTCGGTCACCGGCTCGGCGAGGGGGCCCGCCGAGCGGTCGCCGCGCAACCGCTTGACCACGAGCTCGGCGGAGATCAGGCACATGGGCAGCCCGATGCCCGGCAGCACGGACGCGCCCGCGTAGTACAGTCCCTCGACCTTGGCGGAGGCGTTGCGGGGCCGGAACAGGGCGCTCTGCGTGAGCGGATGCGCGAGACCCAGCGCGTTGCCGCGCCAGGCGTGCAGGTCGCTCTCGAAGTCGCCGGGTGCGATCGTGCGGCGCACGACGACGCGATCACGCAGGTCCGGGACACCGCACCAGGCGGCGATCTGATCGATGGCCGCATCCGCCGCGCGCTCGATGAGGACGTCGCCGGCTCCGTCGACACCGCCGCGGCCGAGGCCCGGGTCAGCGGGGATCGGTACGAGGACGAAGAGGTTCTCGTGTCCCTCGGGCGCGACGGAGGGGTCGGTCGCGCTGGGGCGGCAGACGTAGAGCGACGCTGGATCCGGGATGCGGGTCGCGTCGCCGAAGATGGCGGCGAAGTTCGTGCGCCAGTCCTCCGTGAACAGGAGCGTGTGATGGGTGAGTTCGGGGAGTTCGCCCTTCACGCCGAGCAGCACGAGCAGGGCACCGTAGCTCGGCGTCTTCGACTGCCACCAGGACTCCGGGTAGGTGCGGTACCGCTCGGGGAGGAGGCGGGTCTCCGTGTGGTGCAGATCGGCGGTGGAGACCACGACGTCGGCGTCGAAGCGGCGGCTGTCGGCGGTGATGACGCCGCGCGCGACGCCGTCGGCGACGAGGATGCGCTCGACGCTGGCGCCCGTCTCGATCACGACGCCGCGTTCGGTCGCGACGCGCGCGATGGCGTCGATGAGCGCGGTGAAGCCCCCCTGCGGGTAGCGCACCCGATCGTCGAGATCGAGGTGGCTCATGAGGTGGTAGAGGCTCGGCAGCTGGTAGGGCGAGCCGCCCAGGAAGACGCCGGCGTAGCCGAGGATCTGGCGCAGGCGCGTGTCGGTGAAGCGCTTGTCGATCCTGGACTGCAACGGCTGGGTCAGAAGGCGCGCCAGGTGGCCCAGTCGGCGCAGGATCGAGCGGTCGGTGAGGTTCCGGTACGACTCGTACGTGTCGTACAGGAAGCGGGTGACGGCGAGGTCGTAAGCCTCGCCGGCGGAGTCCAGGTACGCATCCAGACGCGCACCGGCTCCCGGCTCGATCGACTCGAACAGGGCGGTGACTTCTTCACGACCCGACACGACGTCGACGGGTGCCTCATCGAGGTGGGACTCGGCATAGACGCGGTAGGCGGGGACGAGATCGACGAGATCGAGCTGCTCCGCGGTCGTTGTGCCGAGCAGGCGGAAGAAGTGGTCGAACACCTCCGGCATCAGATACCAGCTGGGGCCGGTGTCGAAGCGGAAGCCGTCGCGCTCCCACGAGCCCGCCCGGCCGCCCACCGCGTCACGCGCCTCGAGGAGGGTCACCTCGTGCCCGTCGTTCGCGAGCAGGGCGGCCGTGGCGAGCCCCGCGATCCCGCCTCCGATGACGACGGTGCGACTCATGAGCGCTCCTTCCGGGGTGCGGCGCCCAGCCAGGCGCGGGCAGCGAGGACGGCCTTCTGCGATGCGGGAACACGCACGCGCCCTTCGTCGGACGCCCCGCGCAGGCGCGTGGACAGGGCGGCGAAGAGATCGTGCGCGGCGGTGACGGCCCTCCGGCAGTCCGAAGGCAGGAGGGGGATGGTTGCCGCTGCGGTTGCGAGATCCGCGTCGATCCGGTCGAGCACGTCATCCCGCGTGCGCTCCACGCCGTCGACGGCCAGGTAGTCCCGTCCGAGAGCTCCCGCGTCGTGCTCCAGGTCTCGAAGGAAGTTGACGTCCTGGAAGGCGCGCCCGAGCGCGCGTGCCCCCGCCACCAGCTCGGCGGGGGGCGCGGAGGGGGAGCGGCGTCCGGCGTTCTCGAAGACGGCGAGACACATCAGCCCCACCACCTCGGCAGACCCGTAGACGTACGCGTCGTGCGATACGTCGTCGTGTTCGCGCACGCCGAGATCCGTTCGCATCGATGCGAAGAACGGGGCGGTCAGGTCCTCGCCGATTCCGCACTCGCGGGCGGTGAGGGCGAAGGCATGGACGACGAGGTTCGCACTGAATCCTCGCTCGACGGCTGCACGGGTCTCGCGCTCGAACGCGTTCAGCACTTCTTCCAGCCGATCGGGGTCCAGACCTGCTTCTCCGGCCGGCCCGTCTACGATCTCGTCCGCGACGCGAACGAGCGCGTAGACGTTACGGATGTGGGGGCGGGTGCGCGGGCTGAGGAGCCCGGTCGCGAGGGCGAACGAGGTGGAATACGCGCGGATGACGGATGCGGCGGCGGACACCGCCGTCCGGTCGTAGAGGGAGAGTCCGCTCGGCTGGTCGCGCGCGCTCACGGCATCCTCTCCGCGATGCGGGTCGCGAGCTCGTCCACGAGCCCGAGAGCCGCCGGCGAGAGCGTCGCGGCGTCGGCTCGAGCGGAACGGAGCGTCTCGTCGATGAGAACCGCGAGGCGCTCGCGGGCGCCTGTCGCGTCCAGCGCGCGTTGTGCGGCGAGCACGGCCACCGGACCCGTGTGCGCGACCGCGAGAGCCTCCGCGACCGCGTCGCGGCCCGCTCCCTGCTGCGCCAGGACGACGAGGGGAGTGCGCTTGGCCTCCCGAAGGTCGCTGCCCACATCCCGACCGGCCTGGTCGGCAGTACCGAAGGCGCCGATCAGATCGTCGACGAGCTGGAAGGCGAGTCCCAGCGCGCCGCCGGCGCGGCGCAGTGCCTCGAGCTCAGGCTCGCTCGCGCCGGCGAGCAGCGCGCCGGCACGCAGCGGCGCATCGAAGGAGTACACGGCGGTCTTGTCGTGTGCGGTCGTGAGCACGGACGCGGCCTCCGCCGCGTGCAGTCCGAGAGCATTCTCGACGTCGGCGAGCTCGCCGGCGGCCGAGACCGACACGGCGTCGTCGAAGAGCTCAACGAGTGCCGTCCGGGTCGCTGCGGGGACGTCGACCAGCGCGAGGATGCGGGTGGCTTCGTACAGCAGCAGGTCGCCGCCGAGGATCGCCGCCGCGTCGCCGAGATCGTCGGCGCCCGAGGCGGACGCACCGGCGGCGGTGGCGCGCGTGCGGAACTCGCCGGAGATGTTCAGGACACCGCGGCGCTGGACATCGTGGTCGATCACGTCGTCGTGCACCACGAAGGCCGCGTGCAGCAGTTCGAAGGCCGCAGCGACCTCGTAGACCGCCGGCAGCGCCTCGTCCGCTCCGTCGAACGCCAGGTAGGCGCCCACAACATTGGCCGGCCGGAAGCGCTTGCCGCCGGTGGCCGCGCGCGTCACGGCGGCGGTGAGTGCGGCGTAGGCGTCGGCGCCGTCGGTCGCGCGCCGACGGATGCGGGCGAGAGCGGCATCGACCGCCGCATCGATACCGGCGCGGTTCTCCGCGCTCAGCCAGGAGATCATCGTGCCCCGGCCCGTGTCCGCCGCTCGGCGACGAACAGGTCGAGCTGACGCGCCTGCAGCACAAGCCACGGGCTGAACGCCCACTCGGCGGCATCCAGCGCCGCCACGAGGTCGGCGGGGTGCACCCACTGCGTCTCGAGCACCTCGAGCGGGTTGGGCTGCGGCAGGTTCTCGGCCCGTGCGATGTAGACGGGGCAGATCTCGTTCTCCACGATGCCGCTCGCGTCGGTGGCGCGATACCGGAAGAGGGGGAGGGCCAGTTCGATGTCGGTCAGGCGCAGCCCGAGTTCGGAGTCGGCGTGGCGCTTCACGGCGTTCAGGACGGGCTCGGCCGGCCGCGGGTGTCCGCAGAAGGAGTTCGTCCACACGCCGGGCCAGGTTCGCTTGTGCAGGGCTCGGCGGGTGACGAGGACCCGGCCTTCGTCATCCAGAACATGGCAGGAGAAAGCGAGATGCAGCGCGGTGTCTGTACCGTGGACACTGCTCTTGGGCGCAGTCCCGATCTGGTTGCCCTCGTCATCCACAAGAATGACCTGTTCGATCTCGTCCATACGCCCTTCCATTTTGCTAGCTTTACTAGCTAACCGAGTTCGATCGAGCATACATACGGCCTAAGGGGGTGTCCACATGGCGAGTCCCGCTGACGTCGACGATACGTCGCGTGATACGGATCGCGCAGTATGGCGCGTCCTGTCGGCCGTGCGCGCCTTCAGCGACGCCATGGATCGCATGTACAGCGGCATGAAGGGCGACATGGACATGAACGCCACCGACCTTGCCGCCCTGCGCATGCTCATCATCCGCGAACAGCGGGGACAGGACGTCAGTCCGCACGACATCGCGCGGCACCTGCGGATCTCCACTGCCTCCACGACGAAGCTGGTGGACCGTCTCGAGGACTCGGGGCATGTCGTGCGCAAGCCGCATCCGGTGGATCGTCGCGCGAGGCTCATCTCGTTGACGGACAAGTCTCGCACCGACTTCACGCATCACTTCCGCGACAGCATCGACGCGATGCGGGATGTGGCGTTCGACTACTCTCCGGCGGAGCTGGCCGTGATCGCCGACTTCATCGAGCGTCTCTCGGTCGGCATCGACCCCGACGCCTGAGAGGTATACGCATGACGCTTCTTTCGTGCCGAAGACGCGCTGCCCGCCTGCTGGCCGTCGTCTGCGGCCTTGCCTTGGCATCTGTGGCCACCGGGTGTGCATCGGATGTGGCCATGACTCCGCAGGAGTCACGCGACAGGCTCGTCACCCTGATCAGCGACACGGCCGCTCTGCTCTCGCCAGAGGGGTGGGACACATCGGGTGCTCCGATTGGGTCATGCTCGAGTGGGTCGAGGAGAGGCGTGAGCGCATCCTGGGGTCTGTGGCGCGAGCCTCTGTCCGACCATCTCGCTGACGCTCAGAGTGTCGCGGACTTCTGGGAGTCGGAAGGTCTCGACGTCCAGGTCCAGAGCGAGCCGCGGATCGTTGTCTACGGGCGAGGGCCCGACATCAACGCGGTCTCCTTCTCGACAGAGCCTGGCTTGTACGCCATCGACGGGTCTTCTCTCTGCGTCCCGGGGACTCCCGATGACATCTCGAACCGGGGCGCAACTGGATGAACCCGCCGCTGACCGGGGCTTCCCGGGCAAAGCAGAAGGCCCGGATCCGAGGATCCGGGCCTTCTTTTTGTTGCGGGGACAGGATTTGAACCTGCGACCTCTGGGTTATGAGCCCAGCGAGCTACCGAACTGCTCCACCCCGCGGCACAAGAGATAACACTAGCACGCGTTCGAGCAGTGCGCGAATCGAGGCGGTTGCCGTGGCCCGTCTGCGCCACGAGGATGGGGGAGTGTCCGCCGTTCTCTCCCTCGCCGTCGCGCAGTTCGCGCCGATAGCCGACCGCGCCGCCAACCTGGATCGGATCCGCCTCCTCGCGGCGCACGCCGCCGCCCGCGGCGCCCGGGTCCTGGTGCTTCCGGAATACAGCAGCTTCTTCGTCGACCCCTTCGACGCGTCGCTGCGCCACAACGCCGAGCCGGGGCTCGACGGACCCTTCGTGCGGGGTCTGCGCGACATCGCGCAGCGGGAAGACCTCACCCTCGTGGCGGGTCTGGTCGAGGCGGCGGATGCGGACCGCGTGCACAACACCGTCGTCGCCGTCGACGCCTCGGGTGTCCTCGCCAGCTACCGCAAGCAACATCTCTACGACGCCTTCGGGCAGCAGGAGTCGGACTGGGTCGCTCCCGGGGATCTCGATGAGCCGCAGACCTTCACCGTCGACGGCGTCGTCTTCGGCATCATGACCTGCTACGACCTGCGCTTCCCCGAGGCCGCGCGCCGCATCGTCGATGCCGGCGCGCACGTCATCCTCGTGCCGGCCGAGTGGGTGCGCGGTCCGCTGAAGGAGCAGCAGTGGCAGACCCTGTTGGCGGCGCGCGCGATCGAGAGCACGGCGTTCGTCGCCGCGGCGGACCACCCCGCGCCCGTCGGCGTCGGCCATTCCGTCATCCTCGACCCGCAGGGCGTCGTGCTCGCCGGCCTCGCCACAGGGGAAGGGCTTACGGTCGCGTCGATCGACCTCGAAGAGCTGGCCCGCATCCGCGCCGTCAATCCGGCGCTGCAGCTGCGGCGCTACCGCGTGGTCCCTCGCTGAGTCAGGCCAGCACCGTCAGGCGGTGCATGGCCTCGGCGATGACCTCCGGGCGCTTGCAGGCCGCGAACCGCACGAGGCTCGCGTACTCGTGCCGCCGCCCCCGCGCGGCGAAGGCCGTCAGCGGGATCGCCACGACCCCGGCCTCTTGCGGGAGGCTGCGGCAGAACTCGTGCGCGTCGCTCACGCCGAGCGGGGCCGCATCCGCCACCGTGAAGTAGGAGCCACCGGCGCGGAACGGAGAGAACCCCGCTGCGCTGAGGCCGTCGTGCAGCGTGTCGCGCTTGTCCTGCAGCCGGGCGCCGACGTTCGCGAAGAAGGCGTCGTCCATGCGCAGTCCCGCAGCGACGGCTGGCTGGAACGGGGCACCGTTGACGTACGTGAGGAACTGCTTGACCGTGAGCACGGCGTCGATGAGGGATGCGGGCCCCGTCGCCCACCCGATCTTCCATCCCGTCACCGAGAACGTCTTGCCCGCGGAGGAGATCGAGATCGTGCGTTCGGCGGCGCCCGGCAACGTCGCGATGGGAACGTGGCGCCGCCCGTCGAAGACCAGATGCTCGTACACCTCGTCGGTCACGATGATCGCGTCGTGCCGATGCGCGAGCCGCACGATCTCCGCACGCACCTCGTCGGCGAAGACGACTCCCGTGGGGTTGTGGGGATCGTTGAGCAGGATGACGCGGGTGCGGTCGGTGACGGCGGCGGCGAGCCGGTCGAGGTCCGGCTGGAAGTCGGGCCAGCGCAGGGGGACGGTCACGAGTGCGGCGCCGGCCAGCGCCACGTCCGCCGCGTACGCGTCGTAGTGGGGCTCGAAGACGACCACCTCGTCGCCGGGGCCCACGAGCGCGAGGAGGGTCGCCGCGAGCGCTTCGGTCGCCCCCGCGGTGACGAGCACCTCGCGATCCGGATCGATGCGCAGCCCGTAGAACCGCGCCTGGTGTTCGGCGATCGCGAGGCGGAGATCCGCCGTGCCGCGACCGGGCGGGTACTGGTTGACACCCGTCGCGATCGCCTCTCGCGCGATCTCGAGGAGCTCGGCCGGGCCGTCCTCATCGGGGAAGCCCTGGCCCAGGTTGATGGCACCCGTTTCGGCCGCGAGCGCGCTCATCTCTGCGAAGATCGTAGGGGCGGGGGTGCCGTCAGAGCCCAGGAGTCCGGCGCCCGCAGCCACCCGTTGCCAGGGCGCGTTCTGGTTTCGCATTCAGCACACGTTAGTCCCATAGGGCTGTCCCAAGGCTGGCATAGGAAAACCACAGAGACGACGGTCACAGTGAAGATCGCCTGTCAGAAGGAGCAACCATGAGTGACAACCAGGGCTCCCGCCCCGAATCCGAAGACTCTGTGTCCGAACCCGTCGCGCCCGCCGCATCGCCGCAGCCGGCCCCCGCGTCCGATGTGCCGACGACCCCGCCGGCCGCGGCTGCACCTGCGGCACCGGCCATGCCGCCGCGCCCGCCCTACCCCGCCTCGTACCCGAAGGCGCCTGCCGGCTACGGCGCCCCCGGAGCCGGCGCAGCCGCGACGGGCCAGGCGTTCGGCCCCGGCGCCCAGACCGCGCCGACGCTGCCGCTCGGCGGCCCTGCGCCGTCCGCGCCGGCGCCGACGCGCAAGAAGTCCACCGCCGGCCGCACCGTCGGTCTGCTCGTCGCCGCGGCTCTCGTCGGCGGCGCCGCCGGCGTCGGCGGAACCTACGCCGGGATCAGCATGTGGGGTCAGACGCAGACGACGGCGGCCAGCAGCCCCACCGTCGTGACGGTCAACGACACCCAGAAGGTCAACAACGTCACCGCCGTGGCCGCCAAGGTCCTGCCCAGTGTCGTCACGATCTCGGCCACCGCGAGCAACGGCGGGGGCACGGGCAGCGGTGTCATCCTCTCCGCGGACGGCTACGTGCTCACCAACACGCACGTCGTGACGCTGGACGGCGCCACGGCCGACCCGACCCTTTCCGTCACGACCTCCGACGGCAAGGTCTACCGGGCCACGGTCGTGGGCACCGACCCGACGTATGACCTCGCTGTCATCAAGCTGACGGACGCATCCGGGCTGACCCCGATCGACTTCGCCGACTCGAGCAAGCTCAACGTCGGAGACCAGGCGATCGCGCTCGGCGCCCCCCTGGGCCTCGACAACACGGTCACCACCGGCATCGTCAGCGCCCTGAACCGCTCCATCGAGATCGCCTCCTCGGCGGCGCCCGACGACTCTTCCACCAACGAGGACGGCGGTCAGGGCCAGCAGGAGAGCCCGTTCCAGTTCGACTTCGGACAGGGGCAGCAGCAACAGCAGCAGTCCCCGAACGCCACGATCAAGATCGCGGTCATCCAGACGGATGCGGCGATCAACCCGGGCAACTCGGGTGGTGCGCTGGTGGACTCCGACGGCAAGCTCATCGGTATCAACGTGGCCATCGCGTCCTCCGGCGGCAGCTCCTCGGGCGGTCAGTCGGGCAACATCGGCGTCGGCTTCTCCATCCCCGCGAACATCGCCCAGCGTGTGGCGGACGAGATCATCAAGGACGGCAGCGCCACGCACGGGCTGCTGGGCGCGACCGTCGCCGACGCCGCCTCGCAGAAGAACGCCACGATCCAGGGCGCCTATATCCAGGACGTGTCCTCGGGAGGCGCAGCCGCCGGTGCGGGGCTGCGCTCGGGAGACATCGTCACGGAGTTCAACGGGGTTCCCGTCACCAACGCGATCGATCTCACCGCCCAGGTGCGTGCGGCCGCCGGCGGCTCCGAGGCCACGCTGAGCTACGTCCGCGACGGCAAGACCGAGACGGCCAAGCTCACGCTGGGCACTCTGGAGTAACCACACCGCTCCGACGGTTCGGACGCCACCTCGCGATAGGCTCGCGAGGTGGCGTCCTTCTCGTTCGGCGACGGCAATGCGAAGAAGCTCCTCGCCATCCCCTTCTATGCGGCCGGACGCGCCCTCACGCTGCTCGTGCCGCGGGCGCGGGGGAGTTGGGTGTTCGGATCGGCGGCGGGAGTCGCCGACGGCGGCCTCGCTCTCTGGAACGAGACGGTCGCGCGCGGCCACCGCGCCGTTTGGCTGATCCGCACCGATGCGCAGGCGCGGGATGCAGCATCTCGAGGCATCCCGCATGTCCGGGCCGATTCGCTGCGCGGACTCTGGCTCACGGCGCGCGCCGAGGTCGTCGTCGTCACGCACGGCTTCGGCGACGTCAACCGCTACGCCGTGTCCGGGTCGTACCTCGTTCAGCTGTGGCACGGCATCCCGCTCAAGCGCATCGGCATCGACTCTCCCGAGACCCTGCGGAGCTCCTTCCTCCCGTCATCCCGACTGGTACGGCGTCTGCTCGCACTCATGTACCGCAGCGCGACACGTCGGATCCGCCTCCTGCCGGCCGCATCCCACCTCGTGCGGGGTCGCCTCGAGTCGGCGTTCTCGCTCGATGACTCGCGCGTGCCCGTCGTCGGAGAGCCGCGGGTCGACGTGCTGTCGCGGGGGACTGCGGCGGAACGTCGGGAGAGCGCTCGCCGGCAGCTCGACGCACTGCTGGGTCCGCTCGCCGACGACCGGCTGGTGCTCTACGCCCCCACGTGGCGCGACGGCGACGAGGACCCGGCGATCCCCACGGCCGCCGACTGGGAGCGGATCACCTCCCTGCTCGACGAGCACAGCGCGCGACTGATCGTCCGCCCGCATCCGTTGGGCGCCGGAGAGTACGCGCCCCCCGAGGGGACGCAGCGCGTCCACCTGCTCGGCAGTGAGCGTCTGGCCGATGTCACGCCGGTACTTCCGGGCATGGATCTGCTCGTCACCGACTACTCCTCGCTGGCCTACGATTCCTCGCTCGTGCCGTTGCCGGTCGTCTACTTCGCCCCGGACGTCGACGACTACGCCCGTCGTCGCGGCTTCTACGGCACGTATGCCGACGTCGCAGGATCGGATGTCGCCGTCGACTGGGGGGAGACGCTCACACAGATCGCGGCCGTGTTCTCGGACGACGACGAGCGCCGGGCGCGGCTGGAACGCGCTCGGCGACTGGATGCGGCGGTGCACGCGCACCGCGACGGCCGTAACGCTGAGCGTGTCTACCGGTCGATCATGGCCGCCATCGGTGGCAACGAGCCTCGTAAGGAGATCGCATGACCACGGCGGAGTGGATCACCGGGAGCGCGCCGGCGCTCGTCCTGCGGGGAACCGGCGCCCGGCCCGAGAGCGTCGAGCTGATCGGCGCCCGTGCGCGGGTGGCGGCCACGCTCACGGGCCGAGGGAAGACGTGGACGGCGACGCTCACGCTCTCCGCCTCCCGCTGGGGCGGGCCGGTGCTTCCGCTGCCGAGCGGACGTTACCGCGTGCACGTGGAGCGCGCAGACTCCGAGGAGCCGACCGATGCTCCCGAGCCCCTCGCCCTCGCGCAGCTGGGGCCGGTGCGCGCGACGCTGACCGGATGGGAGCTCGAGGTCGGGCCGCCCGTGGACCCTGCATACGACGCCGGAGAAGCGCAGGAAGCGCTCGAACGACGCTACGTGACGGGGCGCGAGCCCTTGGAGGAAGCCGTCTTCTTCGAGAGCTTCTACGGACGAAACGCCAGTTGCAATCCGCTCGCGATCGACCGGGTGCTCAGCGAGCGGCTGCCCGGCCTCGTACGGTACTGGAGCGTCGTCGACCTCTCCGTCGAGGTGCCCGAGGGGGCGATCCCCGTCGTCGAGGGGAGTCCGGACTGGTGGCGGGCCCGCGCGGTCTCGCGCCTGCTGGTGGTCAACGACTGGTTGCGTCGCCGGTATGTGCGCAGGACGGGACAGCACGTCGTCCAGACCTGGCACGGGACTCCCTTGAAACGGCTGGCGCTTCATCGTCCCGGCTTCGACCCGCGGCGCGCGGTCGCCGTCATGCGCGAATCGCTCCGATGGAATGTGCTGCTGGCGCAGAACCCGTATGCGGCATCGATCCTGCGCCGGGCTTATGCGTTTCTGCGCCGACCGATCTGGGTCGAGGGATACCCGCGCAATGACGTGCTGCGCACGGGGGATGCGGCGGCGGTGCGCGGGCGCCTCGGTATCGGCGAGCACGAACACGTCATCCTCTACGCGCCGACCTGGCGTGACGACCGTGAGCAGATCGTGGACTTCCTGGATGCCGAGAAACTCGCGGCCGACACGGGCGCGGTGGTGCTGGTGCGCGGTCACTCGCGCACACTGTTGCCCGGCACGGACGCCCAGGGCGCACGGGTCGTCGACGTGACGGGCTTCCCCGACACCGCCCAGCTGCTGCTGGCCGCCGATGCGCTGGTGACGGACTACTCGTCGGTGATGTTCGACTTCACCGTCACCGGCAAGCCGGTGTTCTTCTTCGTGCCGGATCTCGAGGACTACCGGGGACGCCTCCGAGGGTTCTACTTCGATCTCGCCGAGCGCGCGCCCGGGCCGCTCGTGCGTACGCAGGGGGACTTGACCGTGGCCATGACGCAGGACGCTGCGGCCTATGCCGACCGGTACGCCGCGTGGCAGCGCGCGTTCAATGCGCGCGATGACGGCCACGCGGCAGAGCGGGTGGTCGCCCGCATCCTGGATCAGGGGCTGATCGGCGGCTGAGTCAGGGCAGCGGTGTGTTGCGTGATCCGAGCCGCGAGGTGTCGACGGTGTCGCGCGCACCGCGCACGAGTCCCTGGATGAACCCGGCACCCCACGCGAGGTGCATCGAGGGGAGGACGCCCATCGTCCAGAGCTTGTCACGCCATCCCTTGCCGCCGCCGGGGCCGAGCGCGACGCCGACGACGAGGACGGCATAGGCGACCACGGGCAGGTAGACGGCGCTCGCGACGAGGGCCGTGACGCCCGAGAGGAGACCGGTGAGCTGCAACACACCGGTCACGACGGCGAGGGTCACGCAGGCCACGAGCACCGGCGGCGCGAAGAAGCGGAGCGAGTTGCGGCGGCCGTAGCGGCGCACCAACTCGCCGCGCCAGGCACCGGTGGCCCGGAACTGGCGCACCAGTCGTTGCCAGCTCTCGCGCGGCCAGTACGTCACGCGCAAAGCGGGATCGAACCAGACGCGGTAACCCGCGCGGCGGATGCGGAGGTTCAACTCCCAGTCCTCGCCGCGGCGCAGCGACTCGTCGAATCCGCCGACCTCGTCGACGACGACGCGGCGCATGACGCCGAGATAGGCGGACTCGGCCGCGCTCTCGCGCCGCCCGCCGTGATACGCCCCGCCGCCGAGACCGAAAGGGGAGTTGTAAGCGCGGGCGACGGCGCGCTGAAAGGGCGTGCGGCCGTCGGCCTGCATCACACCGCCGACGTTCGCGGCACGCACGCGCGCGAGCGTCTCGAGAGCCCGCGCCGTGTAACCCGGGGCCAGCTCGGAATGCGCGTCGACGCGCACGATGGTCGGAAGGGTGCTGCCGGCGATCGCCAGATTCAGACCTGTCGGGATGTCGGCGTCCGGGTTGCGGACGAGCAGGATGCGGTCGTCTTCGGCGGCGAGACGCTCGGCGATCTCGTCGGTGCCGTCGGAGGACGGGCCCAGCGCCAGCACGAGCTCCATGGGGCCGGGAGTCTGCTGGGCGAGCACACTCCGCACGGCGCGTTCCAGATATCGCGCCTCATTGAGCACGGGCATGACGAAGGACACGCCTGCCCCGGCGCCGGGAACCGGGGCGTCACGATGGCCCCCCGCGTCGACATGCATCCGACGATCATCCCATGCGTGCGCTGGTTAGGCTGGAAGGATGGGCCTGGCATCAGACATCCGCAAGGCGCGGGG
Organism: Microbacterium neimengense; assembly: GCF_054782995.1. Classification (NCBI taxonomy): domain Bacteria; kingdom Bacillati; phylum Actinomycetota; class Actinomycetes; order Micrococcales; family Microbacteriaceae; genus Microbacterium; species Microbacterium neimengense. Next base: position 757,664 of record NZ_BAAGRK010000015.1, on the reverse strand, counting down.
ACTTCTCCGGAAGGTCCTCGACAACCGCTCCGCCGTCCGCGAGGTGCGCGCGATGCGCACCCCGTTGCCCGTCGGTCACTTCCGCATCGGCGTCTACTTCGCCGACGGTGCCGTCAACCTCTACCAGATGCGTCAGTGGTACAAGCCGCTCCAGAAGCTCGCCGACACCTGGCCGGTGCTTGTGCTCAGCCGCAACGCGACCTCGGCCGCGGCGATCATGGCAGAGAGCGAGCTTCCCGTCGCCTTCGTGCCGACCGTGCGCGACCTCGAGAAGGTCGTGGCCGCGCAGGGGCTGCGCATCGTGCTGTACGTGAACCAGAACACCCGGAACTTCCAGATGTTCCGCTACGGGCACCGCTGGCACGTGTTCATCAACCACGGCGAGTCCGACAAGATGTACATGACCACGAACCAGTTCAAGGCGTACGACTACGCCCTGATCGCGGGGGATGCGGCCCGCCAGCGTCTGGGACGCGTGCTCTGGAACTACGATCTCGACGCTCGCACGATCGAGATCGGACGCCCGCAAGCCGACCACTACTCCGGGGTGCTGCCCTACACGCCGGACGATCGTACGGTCGTGCTCTACGCGCCGACGTGGGAGGGCGATCGACCCTCGGCGTTCTACGGATCCATCGCCAGCCACGGAGAGGCGCTGGCTGCGGCCGTCCTCGGCTCCGCGCGCCATCGCCTCATCTACCGGCCGCATCCGCGCAGTGGCGTGGTGGATCACGAGTACCTGGCCGCGCATCGACGCATCGTCGCCGCGATCGGCGCGGCGAACGCCGCCGACCCCGCCGCTCAGCATGTGTACGACGACGGGCCGGAACTCGGCTGGCAGCTGGCCGCCTCCGACGTCGCCGTGGTCGACATCTCCGCCATGGTCTACGACCGCCTCGCCGCCGACAAGCCGCTGCTCGTCACGCGTCCGGTCGACGAGCGCGCCGCGGTCGACACGAGCGGTTATCTCTCGGCGTGCGAGTGGCTGGATGCCGCCGACGCCCCCCGCATCCTCGACGAGGTCGATCGCCTGGTCGGCGACCCGGACGCCGTCGCGCGCCTGGCCTACTGGGTGGACCACTATTTCGGCGACACCTCGCCGGGGGCTCCGACCGCACGCTTTCACGCCGCGATCGAACGCCTGATGGACGAGTGGGAGCAGTGGCACGCACGAGCAGGCGGTGACGCGGACGACGCCGCGGCACAGGCGGAGCTCGACTCGAACGCCGGCCGTGAAGAAGCCTCCTGAGACGAAACGCTGCTACTTGCGCCGTGCCGAGCCGAGCGCCTTCGCCGCGTCCCGCGTACGCCGGGTAGCGGATCCCGCGGCGTGGGCCACGAGCCCGCCCGCGCGCGCGAGACCCCGCCCCGCGAGTCGCTCGATCGGGGCCGCGCCCGGGCGGGGCTCGAGTTCCTCGGGCAGATCGATGGGCGGCATCCCGAACGCGCGTCGAGACGTGGTGATCACGCGGCGCCCGAGCAGATGGTTGCCGGCGCCGCCTACCGCCGCACCCACGCCGAACGGCAGCGCCTTGCCGACGAACGAGGCGCCGCCGCGCGCGGCGAACCGGTGCAGGAACGAGGTCTTCAGTCGGTCGACGAGCGGGCCGAGCGCAGCGCGGGGGAGCGTCGTTGTGATCAACTCGCCCCAGTAGCTGCTGCGCGAGGGGCCCTTGCCGCCGGCCTGACGGGCGAGCTGGGTGACCAGGTCGATCCCCTCCTGGCCGAGCAGCAGCGTCAGAACGAGGGCCCGGGCACGGTCGGGGTTCTCGACCGGGAGGCCGTGCACCTCGGCGACCGACTGCGCGAACAATGTCGTCGTCTCCAGGAAGCCGAGAGTCTCCACGCCGCTCAGCGCCAACGTGACCCCCGTCCCGATGCCGGGCACCACGGCTGTCGCGCCGACGGCGGCCCCGCCGGTGGTCACCGCCGCGAGATACCGGCGCTCCAGCATCCGGACGATCTCGACCGTCGTAGCGCGAGGGTGACGTACCCGGATGCTGCGCAGATGCGCAAGCACCACCGGGCGCTGAACAGCGAGCACGCGGTCGAGGGCGCGCACGGTGAACGTGTGCTCACTCGAGCCCGCAGGTGGGATCCCGCCCTGCCACGGCGATTCGTCCGGCAGGCTGTGGATGCGATGGACCTTATCCGGCATCCTGCGATGCTAAGCGGCCCGGCTGAACGGTGCCGGGGGATTGCGGATCAGACGAACTGGTTCGCGCGCTCGAGGTCTTCGGCGAAGTCGACCTCGACGGCGTACAGGTCGGAGATGTCCATCGGCTCGAGTAGAAGGCCGTCGTGCTGGATGGCGAGCTCGAGACCGCGCTCGAAGTAGTCCTGGTCGTCGACGCGCGCGAGGTGGTGCATGAACGAGCGCTTGTCGGCGCGCGAGATGTAGTTGATTCCCACGGCTTCGCCGATTCCGCCGCGAACGGTCTTGGACAGCTCCTTGATGAAGCCCTCGCTCGTGACCGTGTACTTCACCTCTTCGTCGCTGACCTTCGCGGTGTTGACGGTGACGAAGGACTGCTCCCGCTCGATGAGCGCCACGGCGCGACCCAGCACGCGGGGATCGAAGACCACGTCGCCGTTCATCCAGAGCACGCCGGCCTTCCCTGTCGCGGACAGTGCGCGCAACAGGCTCTTCGAGGTGTTGGTCTGGTCGTAGCGCTCGTTGTAGACGTAGTCGGCCTCCGGGAAGGCTTCGACGATGGTCTCGGCGCGATAGCCGACGACGGTCGTGATCTTGGCGTCCGTGCCGAAAGCGGCGCGGATGTTGTCGTGCTGCTGGCGCATGATGCTGCGCCCGTCGTTCAGCTGGGTCAGCGGCTTCGGCAGGCTGCGGCCGAGGCGCGAGCCCATACCTGCGGCAAGGATCACAGTCTGAAGTCTCATAAGGTTCATCGCTCCTGGAGTCGAAGTTCACGGTCGGTTCACCGACGAAACACTCCTTTGTGCCGTGCCCATGGTATCGGGGCCACCTGGACGCCCGCAGATCCGCCCCCTGCCGTTGTGGATTCGTGACAATCGGAGACGGGGCCGTATCCCACCGATGGGATCGTCAGGGGCGGTTGGTACGTTGGTGAAGTGACCTCCACTCCTTCCGGTTCCGACGCGCCCACGCCCGACGACGGCTCCGTCGAGGAGGTCTCCGAAGCTCCGAAGAAGCCCGCATCCGCACGTCCGTCGACGCCGCGCTCTCCGCGCTCCACGACCGCCCGTCCGACTGCGGCGCGTAAGCCCGCGGCGAAGAAGCCGGCGCCGTCGTCCGCCGCATCAGCGTCCGCGCCGGCCGAGGGAGAGGCCGCGGCGCCGGTCGCTCCGAAGAAGCCGGCGGCGAAGCGGCCGACCGTTGCGAAGCGCACCGCGACGCCGTCAGGGGAGGAGGCGGTGGCTCCTGCCGCGGCGAAGAAGCCTGCCGCGGCGAAGAAGCCGGCAGCCCCCAGGAAGCCCGCGGCACGCACGACGACCGCTCGTGCAGGCGAGACCGCGCCCAAGCCGCGTACCGCGGCGCCGCGGACGAAGGCAGCGCCGTCGGGAGCGAAGACGCCGCGCTCGACGGCCGCCAAGACGCCGCCCGTGGCCCCGATCGACGCGCCGGTGCCGGTGGACTTCGTCATTCCGCCCAAACCGCCCCTGCCGCCGCGCCCCGCGCCGTCGGATGGGGAGCAGTCCGCTATCGCCGATGACATGATCGTGCCGGACGAGGCGCCCGTCGAGGCCGCATCGCCCGAGGTACTCGACGAGGTGCCCGTCGTCCCCACGACGGATGCGGTGATCGAGGAAAGTGCTGCCGGGGCCGCGGAAGTGTCGTCCGTCGTTCCGGTGGAGACGGTCGAGGAGGAGGTGACCGTCGAGATCGTGGAGGAGGTACCTGAGCCGGTCGAGGAGCGGTCTCCTGTCGCCGAAGCGGGCGATCAGACTCTCGACGGCACGCCGGCTGGTGCGGAGACCGTCGTCGTGACCGAGCGTGCCGACGATGAGGAGGGCGAGCGGCTGTTCGCCGAGGTCGCTGAAACGACGGCGCCCGCGAACGAACCCGCTCTGGCGCTCGAGGTGAGCGGACTGACCAAGTCCTACGGCGCGACCGTCGCGGTCGCCGGCATCGACCTCGTCGTGCCCGCCGGCACGTTCTACGGCCTCGTCGGGCCGAACGGCGCTGGCAAGACCACGACCCTGTCGATGATCGCCGGACTCCTGAAGCCGGATGCGGGCACCATCCGCGTCGCCGGCGTCGACGCGCGCACCCGGTCACGTGAGGCCAAGAAGCTGATCGGTGTGCTCCCGGACCGGCTGCGCACCTTCGATCGCCTGACCGGTCGCCAGCTGCTCTCCTACGCGGGGCTGCTGCGCGGCCTCGACGCGAACACGGTGGAGCGCCGCGCCTCCGACCTCGGCCGCGCCTTCGACCTGACCTCCGCGCTGGGTCGGTCCGTGTCCGACTACTCGGCGGGCATGACGAAGAAGATCATGCTTGCCGCAGCCCTGATCCACTCGCCTCGTCTCCTCATCCTCGATGAGCCCTTCGAGGCCGTCGACCCGGTATCGAGCTCGGTGATCCTCGACATCCTGGGCACGTACGTGTCGCACGGCGGGACCGTTCTGCTCTCCAGCCACGGGATGGATCTGGTCGAGCGCGTGTGTGATCGGGTGGCGGTGATCGTCTCCGGTCAGGTGCTGGTCGACGGCACGGTAGCCGAGGTCCGCGGCGAGCAGACGCTCGAGGCGCGGTTCCTCGAGCTGGTCGGCGGTTCGAACGAGGTGGAGGGCCTCGAATGGCTGCACACGTTCTCCGACTGAGGGCCGCCCTGCTGATCGGGGCGCTGCGCGGCGACGCTGCCGAGCGCTGGCGAGCCATCATCGCGAGCGTGCTGGTCGTCGGCGGCGTCGTCGCCGCCGGCATTGCCCAGATCACGCTCCAGGCCGTCACCGCACAATCCGCCTTCGTCGTCACGGTGCTCGGCGGCAGCGCGGTTGCGGTGGGTTATGCGCTCGCGCCGCCCATCTCCGGCAGCCCGGACCAGCTCGACCCCCGCCGGTTCCAGACTCTCGGACTGGAACCCAAGCCCCTGGCTGGGGCGATCCTGCTCGCGAGCGTCGTCAGCGTGCCCGTGCTGGCCCTGGCGGCGGTGGCTGTGGCGACGGCCGTGATGTGGCTGTCGCACGATGGCGGCGCGCTAGCTGTGATCGGACCGCTGCTGGGCGTGGTCACGGCAACGCTGCTTACCCGCGTCGCCGCGGGACTGGCCTCGATGTGGACGCTCCCGCGTCGGTCGCGAGAGCTCACGGGGCTGTTCATCCTCGCGCTGCTGGTCGTCTTCGTGCCGGTGGGGGTGTTCTTCGCCTCCCTCGACTGGGGCGATGCGGTCCCCAGTCAGCTCGACGCGGCGGCCCACGTGCTCGCGTTCACCCCGATCGGAGCTGCCTGGGCGCTGCCGGGACTGGCCGCGATCGGCGACGTCGGCGGGCTCTGGTTGGCCGTGATGGTCGCGGTGGTCACGATCGCCCTGCTCGGGTGGGCGTGGTACGCCATCGTGCGCCGTGCGCTCACGACGATCGAGCGTCCCCTCGCCGCGCGCGAGCGCGGCGGGATGGGTTGGTTCTCCGTGCTTCCCGGCACTGCGGGAGGCGCCATCGCCGCCCGCAGCCTCACATACTGGCTGCGCGACCGCCGCTACGGCGTGAACGTGCTCGTGGTGCCGGTTGCGGCGCTGCTGACGACCATCCCGCTGCTGGTCGCCGGTGTACCCGCGGAGTACGTCGCCCTCGTACCCGTGCCGATCATCGCGCTCTTTTTCGGATGGTTGCCCCACAACGATGTGGCCTACGACTCCACCGCGGTCTGGATGCACGTCGCCTCCGGCGTGCGCGGCATCTCCGACCGCGTCGGACGTCTCGTGCCGATCCTGCTCATCGCGGTGCCGACGTTCGCCGTCGCCGTTCCGGTCGCGGTCGCGATTCACGGGCGTTGGGCACATCTGCCGGCGCTCGCGGGAGTGACGATCAGCCTGTTCCTGTCCGGTCTCGGGCTCTCCTCCATCGCCTCGGCAGCCGCTCCCTACGCCGTGTCGCGTCCTGGTGACAGCCCGTTCCAGCAGCCCCAGCGCACGGGATCTGCCGGCATCCTGTCGCAGGCGCTCGTGATGCTGGGTGCGCTCGCGGTCAGTGTGCCGACGCTGTGGTGGGCATGGCTCGTAGTCTCCGGCGACCAGTCCTTCGGCCTTGCGGCACTCGTGGGTGGAGCGGCGACAGGGGTGGTCGTGCTCGGTGTGGGTCTCGCCGTCGGCTCGCGGGTGTTCGAACGGCGAGAGAGCGAGCTCATGGAGTTCGCCGCGACCAGCTCTTGACCAGAGCCGCGTGCAGCCCTCGCGGCTACACTTGCAGACCATGAGCACCCCTGCCGACAGCCCCGACCAGGGCGGCCTCGCCACCCTCGACCGCGAGCTCGAAGAGCTCATCCGCGAAGAGACCATCGAGCCCGGCGATCATGAGCGCTTCTCGCACTACGTGAAGAAGGAGAAGATCCTCGAGTCGGCCATCACGGGCAAGCCCGTGCGCGCACTCTGCGGTAAGAAGTGGACACCGGGCCGCGACCCGGAGAAGTTCCCGGTCTGCCCGTCGTGCAAGGAGATCTACGAGTCGCTGCAGCAGTGAGGCGCAGCCCTCACAGGTAGCGGGTGGGAATCGCCGGATCCGACCGGCTGAGACCGTGAGCCGCGAGGGGCAGTTCGCCGCGGACCTCGAGGTGGTGGGCCCGCGCGGCGCGCACTCCCTCCGGTCCTTCGTGGGAGGCGTCGATCTCGCCGTGCGCCACGAGCGGCACCTGCAGGGCGCGTGCTTCCGCGAGATCGACCGGTGAATCCGCCGCGTCGATGTGGATGAGCTCCGCCTCGGCGATTCCGTCCCGCAGGCGTCGGAATGCTGTCTTCCGCCCGCCTGTCGAGGTCTTCTCGGCGGAGGCCTTGGCGACGCTCACCCAGGCGCCGTCGGCATCCTGACGGGCGACCAGCTTGTAGACCATCCCTGCGGTGGGCGTGCCGGAGCCCGTCACGACGGAGGTGCCGACGCCGTAGGCATCGACGGGGGAGGCGGCCAGTGCCGCCAGTGCGTACTCGTCCAGGTCACTGGTCACGGTGATGCGTGTGTCGGTGGCGCCGAGCGCATCGAGCTGCGCCCGCACGCGCGCCGCGACGACGGGCAGGTCGCCCGAGTCGATGCGCACGCCGCCGAGGCCCGTGCCCGCGACGCGGATCGCCGTCTCGACGCCCCGCTCGATGTCGTAGGTGTCGACCAGCAGGGTCGTGCCGAGCCCCTGAGCGGCGATCTGCGCGCGGAAGGCATCCTCTTCGCGCTCGTGCAGCAGCGTCCAGGCGTGTGCGGCGGTTCCCATCGTGGGGATGCCCCAGGTGCGTCCCGCTTCCAGGTTGCTCGTCGCCCCGAATCCCGCGATGTAGGCGGCTCGCGCGGCGGCGACGGCCGAGCGCTCGCCCGCCCGCCGCGAGCCCATCTCGGCCAGCGGCCGGTCGCCGGCGGCCAGCGACATCCGCGCGGCCGCTGTGGCGACGGCCGAGTCGTGGTTGAGCACACTCAGGGCGAGGGTCTCGAGGATGACGGCCTCGAGGAAGCTGCCCTCGACGGTCAGCACGGGGGAGCCGGGGAAGTACAGCTCGCCCTCGCGATAGCCGGTGATCGACCCGGTGAAGCGGAAGTCCGCGAGGGCGGCGAGGGTGTCCGCATCCACGACGCGGTTGTCGCGCAGGTACCGCAGCTCCTCGTCGCCGAAGCGAAACTCGCGCAGCAGGGACAGCAGGCGACCCGTTCCCGCGACCACGCCGAACCGGCGTCCGCCCGCGAGGCGCCGCGCGAAGAGCTCGAAGACCGTGCGACGTGAGGCGGTGCCGTCGCGCAGCGCCGCCTCGATCATGGTCAGCTCGTAGCGGTCGGTGAGCAGCGACGTCGTCTCGGGCATGGCGGTCACTCTATCGAGCGCGGGTAGGCTGAGTGATCGTGGTGGACGACGCGCCGATCGGGATCTTCGACTCCGGAGTGGGTGGTCTGACCGTCGCCCGCGCGATCTCGCAGCTGCTACCGCGCGAATCGCTGCTCTACATCGGTGACACCGCGCGCTCGCCCTACGGCCCTAAGCCGATCGCGGATGTGCGCCGGTACTCGCTCGAGATCCTCGACACGTTGGTCGAGCAGGGCGTGAAGATGCTCGTCATCGCGTGCAACACCGCGTCGGCGGCGGTTCTCCGCGATGCGCGGGAACGCTACGACGTGCCGGTCGTCGAGGTCATCGGCCCCGCCGTGCGCACCGCACTCGCGACGACTCGGAACAGCCGCATCGGCGTCATCGGCACGACCGGCACGATCGGATCCGGTGCCTACCAGGACATGCTCGAGGTGAACCCGAACGTCACCGTGTTCGCGCAGGCCTGCCCCCGCTTCGTCGACTTCGTGGAGGCGGGTGTCACCGGTTCGCCCGAGGTGCTGCGGGTCTCCGAGGAATACCTGCAGCCCCTGCGCCACGCGGGCGTCGACACGCTCGTGCTCGGCTGCACGCACTACCCGTTCCTCGAAGGCGCCATCAGCTACGTCATGGGTGAGGGTGTGAGTCTCGTCTCGAGCGACACCGAGACGGCGAAGGACGTCTACCGTCAGCTCGTCTCCCGTGATCTGCTGGCTGGCCCCGACGCCGTGGCCCAGCACGTGTACGAGGCGACCGGCTCGTCGGCCGACGACTTCATCCAGCTCGCACACCGCCTCATGGGACGCGAGGTGCGTCAGGTGCAGCTCGTGCAGACCGGCACGATCGATCTGCCGCGCACCAGCGCGTTCTGACGACCCATTCCCGACTTTCCCGCATCCGCCCTACCCGAGGAGAACGATGACCGACATCACCCGCGCCGATGGGCGCACCGTCTCGCAGCTTCGTCCCGTGACGATCGAGCGCGGCTGGTCGAGCCAGGCCGAGGGGTCCGCGCTCATCTCGTTCGGCAACACCAAGGTGCTGTGCACGGCATCGTTCACGAATGGCGTGCCGCGCTGGCTGACCGGCAAGGGCAAGGGCTGGATCACCGCGGAGTACGCCATGCTGCCGCGTGCCACGAACGACCGCAACGACCGCGAGAGCGTCAAGGGCAAGATCGGCGGCCGCACGCACGAGATCTCGCGTCTCATCGGTCGGGCGCTGCGTGCGGTCGTCGACACGAAGGCGCTGGGTGAGAACACCATCGTCATCGACTGCGACGTGCTGCAGGCCGACGGCGGCACACGGACCGCGGCCATCACCGGCGCCTACGTCGCCCTCGCCGACGCGATCGAGTGGGGCCGTCGCAAGAAGTTCATCGGGCAGAAGTCGCAGGTGCTCTTCGATTCCGTCTCGGCGGTCTCGGTCGGCATCATCGACGGCGAGCCGATGCTCGACCTCGCGTACGTCGAGGACGTGCGCGCCGAGACCGACATGAACGTGGTCGTCACCGGGCGTGGGCTCTTCGTCGAGGTGCAGGGGACCGCCGAGGGGGCGCCGTTCGACAAGCGTGAGCTCGACGCCCTGCTGGAGCTGGCGGTCGCCGGATGCGGCGAGCTGGGCCAGGCGCAGGCCGCGGCGCTCGCAGCGGGAGACGAGGCGTGACCGATCGCGTCGTGCTCGCCACGCACAACCCGCACAAGGTCGAGGAGTTCCGCCACATCGTGCAGGCGAGCCGTCCCGACCTCACCGTCATCGGCTACGACGGGCCGGAGCCGGTCGAGGACGGCGTCACTTTCGCGGCCAACGCGCTGATCAAGGCCCGTGCGGCGGCGGCCTACACCGGGCTTCCGGCGTTGGCCGACGACTCGGGCATCTGTGTCGACGTGCTCGGGGGAGCGCCGGGCGTGTTCTCGGCCTATTGGGCCGGACACCGCAAGGATGCCGCAGCCAACCTCGAGCTGCTGCTCGATCAGCTCTCGGACATCGCCGACCCGCACCGCAGCGCGCAGTTCGTCTCCACGATCGCGCTCGTGATGCCCGGTGGCGCCGAGCACGTGGTCGAAGGCGTCTGGCCCGGCCGGCTCGCGCTCGCCGCGGACGGTTCCGGCGGATTCGGCTACGACCCGATCTTCATCCCCGACGGCCAGTCCGGCACGGAGCGCACGGTCGGTCAGTTCTCGGCCGCCGAGAAGAACGCCGCGTCGCACCGCGCCCGCGCCTTCGCAGAGCTCGGGCCCCTGCTCGGCGAACTCTGAGCGCGGGAGCGAGAATCACTCTCGTTCCCGATTGCGCGCAAACCGTCTGAGCGCGCGCATCGGCGCCTAGCCTGGTGCCATGCACGATCACGCGCCCGCATCCGGAGTCCGCGGCGGGAGCAACCGCCGCCTTCTCGCGATCTCGCTCGGGATCACCTCCACGGTGTTCGTCGTGCAGGTCGTCGGCGCGATCCTGTCCGGGTCGCTGGCACTGCTCGCGGACGCCGCCCACATGCTGACGGATGCGGCCGCCCTGGTCATCGCACTGATCGCCAGCGCCGTGGCTGCGCGCCCGGCCAACGACCGCCGCACGTTCGGATACCAGCGCGCCGAGGTGTTCGGTGCGCTCGCCAACGGCGTGATCCTGCTCGGGCTCTCGCTGTGGGTCGGCGTCGAAGCCGTCACGCGACTCATCAACCCCGCCGAGGCGGAGGTCGCGGGCGGGCTGATGCTCGGCGTCGCCGCGGTCGGGCTCATCGCCAACGCCGTCGCGATGTGGCTGCTGGGTGCGGCGCAGCGCACGAGCATCAACGTCCGCGGCGCGTATCTCGAAGTGCTCGGCGACCTGCTCGGCTCGGTCGCGGTGATCGTCGCCGCCGTCGTCATCCTGGTGACCGGGTGGCTGCCGGCCGACGCCATCGCGTCGCTGCTCATCGCTGCGATGATCGTGCCGCGCGCCATCGGCCTGCTGCGCGAGGTGGTCTCGGTGCTGAGCGAGGCGACCCCGAAGGGCGTCGAGGTCGACACGATCCGCGCCCACATCCTCGGCACGCCCGGCGTCGTCGCGGTGCACGACCTGCACGTGTGGCAGCTCACTCGCGGCGCGCCCGTGTTCACGGCGCACGTCGTGGTGGACGAAGAGGCGTATGCGACCGGCGGCGCCGCCCGCATCCTCAGCGATCTGCAGGGCTGCCTCGCCACGCACTTCGACGTCGAGCATTCGACCTTCCAGCTCGAGCCCGCCGATCACGTCGAGCACGAGGCGCACGCCTGATCACGTCTCGTCGCGGACCTCGTCGGGGTTCTTGTCCGGCCGAAGCCCGCGCCAGCGAGCCTGTCGCAGCCTGCCGTCGGGGGTGACCTCGGCGTAGCCGACCTCCGCCACGATCTCCGGGCGAACCCACAGGGCGTCCGCCGCGTCTGCGCGCGGCACCTGGAGGAACGGGGATGCATCGGTCCGCAGCGGCTGCAGCACCTCGTCGAGCCGGCGCAGCTCCCGTTCGCTGAACCCCGTTCCCACCCGGCCGACGTATCGCAGCCCTTCGGGTGAGGGAACGCCCATGAGCAGCGACCCGATGCCGCCGCGGCCGTGACGACCGGGGCGGATCGCGCCGATCACGACCTCCTGTGCGGCGACGTGCTTGATCTTCAGCCACTGGTCGCTGCGCCGGCCCGGGCGGTACACGGCTGCCGGGTTCTTGACCATCACCCCCTCGAGCGAGAACGCGGTGCTGGTCACCAGCGCCGCGTCCAGGTCCTCGAAGACGGGCGGCACGACCCAGGGAGGATTCAGATCACGGGCCAGGCCCTCGAGGTGTGTGCGGCGCTCGCGCAGCGGGAGCGCGGTCAGGTCGCGTCCGTCGAGAGCGAGGACGTCGAACACATGCAGATGCACGGGGACCCGCTCCGCCTCGCGCCGGATCTCCGGCGCCTTCGTGAGATGCATGCGCGACTGCAGCAACGGGAAGCTCGGCCGTCCGCGCTCATCCAGGGCGACGATCTCGCCGTCGAGGATGCAGGCCGCGCGGCCGAGACCGGGGTCGGCGGTGAGCTCCGGATACCGGTCGGTGATGTCGGTCCCGCTGCGGGCGCGCAGCAGCATCCGCTCGCCGTCCCAGAAGGCGAGGGCACGCACGCCGTCCCACTTCATCTCCGCCCATGGCTCGCCCCACCGACGCGAGGCCGCCGCGGCCAGACCCGCGGTGGAGTTCTCGGCGAGCATCGGGCGCAGGCGGGACGGTGAAAGCTCTTCCGACCACGGCGCGGCGGATGCGGCGGCCGACGCCGCATCGTCCTTCATCCGGTGCAGGAGCCACGTCGACTTCTCACCCTCGCCGTCGGTGCGGATGAGGGCGAGCCGCACGGTACCCAGAGGGCCGCCTTCCCGACCTGTCACGGTGAAGATGACCTCATCCGGTCGCCACTTCTCCGCCTCGTAGGTGCCGGTGTCCCAGATCGTCACCTCGCCCGCGCCGTATTCACCTGCCGGGATCCTGCCCTCGAAGGAGCCGTAGGAGAGCGGGTGGTCTTCGGTCATCACAGCGAGGTGGTTGCGTTTCGTCGTCTCCGGCACGCCCTTGGGTACGGCCCAGCTCACGAACACGCCGTCGCGTTCGAGGCGCAGGTCGTAGTGCAGGCGCCGAGCGTGATGCTCCTGGATGACGAAGCGCAGCGCACCCGTGGATGTCGGATCCGCGGCGGGCTCCGATGGCACGGGCTCGGGCGTGCGGTCGGCGGATCTCTTGGAGATGTAGGTCCGGAGCGGATCGGCCGCGCTACGACGGGGACGCAGCGGCGCGAGGAGGTCGCCGTCGGTCTCGGCGCGTGCCAGTACCTGCGTGAGATCGAGCTGGGTGAGCCCGGGGTCCTCCAGCTCTTCCCAGGTGCGCGGCGCCGCTACCGTCGGCCGGACCCGGCCGCGCAGCGAGTACGGGGCGATGGTCGTCTTCTTGCCGTTGTTCTGCGACCAGTCGACGAAGACCTTGCCCGGTCGCAGAGCCCGCGACATGCTGCTGACGACGAGATCGGGGTGGTCGGCCTCGAGCGACCGCGCCAGCTCCTTGGCAAGTGCGGACGCCGCCTCGCTGGTCTGGCCCGCGGGGAGCGCGCAGTACAGGTGGATGCCCTTGCTGCCGCTCGTGACCGGGAAGGGCTCGAGGCCCGAATCTGTGAGGATCGCGCGCGCCCATCGCGCGACGTCGGCCACGGTGGGAAGGTCGACGTCGTCGCCGGGGTCGAGGTCGAGAACGAGCCGGTCGGGATCCGAGGGTCGTCCGTCGGCATCGAAGCGCCACTGCGGCGTGTGCAACTCGAGGCTCGCCGTCTGGGCGAGCCAGACGAGGGTGGGCACGTCGTCGACGAGCACGTAGTCCTTGGTGCTCGTGGAGTGCTCGATGCTCTGTCGGCGCAACCAGTCGGGTGCGCCGCGCTCGAGGTTCTTCGCGAAGAACGGCTCGGAGTCCACGCCGTCGGGCCAGCGTTTGCGGGTCACGGGTCGCCCGTCGAGGTGGGGGAGCAGCAGCGGGGCGATTCGCGCGTAGTAGTCGATGACCTCGGCCTTGGTGGTGCCGGAGGCGGGATACAGCACCTTGTCGAGATGGCTGACGCGGATGCGGCGGCCCTCCACGTCGACGGTCTGCTCGCGTGCGGACATGCGCCCATCCTGCCGTCCGGTGCGTCCGACGCGCACCCGTTGCGCCCTCGCACATCGGATGCAACAGACCCGCAACCCCTAGCCGCGGGGGACAGCTCGGTTGTCTACTAGGCCTATGAGGTCGATATGGAAGGGCGCGGTCGCGTTCGGGCTCGTGAACGTGCCGGTGAAGGTCTACTCCGCCACCGAGGACCACGACGTCTCGCTGCACCAGGTGCATGCGGCGGACGGCGGCCGCATCCGGTACCAGCGCGTGTGCGAGCTCGACGGCGAGGTCGTGCCGTACGCCGACATCGACCGGGCGTACGACGACGGCGATCGCACGGTTGTGCTCACCAAGGACGACCTGGAGTCGCTGCCGGCGGAGAAGTCGCGCGAGATCTCGGTGGTGGAGTTCGTGCCGAGCGATCAGGTCGATCTGCTCACCCTCGACAAGGCGTACTACCTCGAGCCCGACTCGTCGTCGCCGAAGGCCTACGTGCTGCTGCGTCGCACGCTCGAGCAGACCGACCGCACCGCGATCGTGCAGTTCTCGCTGCGCCAGAAGACCCGGTTGGCCGCGCTGCGCGTGCGCGGCGACGTACTGGTACTGCAGACGCTGCTGTGGGCCGACGAGGTGCGCGAGGCATCCTTCCCGTCGCTCGACGAGGACGTGAAGATCTCCGCGAAGGAGCTCGAGCTCTCGGCGGCGCTGGTCGACAGCTTCTCGTCCGACTTCGATCCCGCCGAGTTCCGCGACGAGTATCAGGAGCAGCTGCGCACGCTGATCGAGGCGAAGATGGAGAAGGGCGAGAGCGTCGACACCTCGGCCACGTTCGGCGAGGAGAGCGACGAGAAGGACGGCGGGGAAGTCATCGACCTCATGGCGGCCCTCCGTGCCAGCGTGGAGCGCAGCCGGGCATCGAAGAAGGACTCGTCATCGACGAGAGATGACAAGCCCGCGACGAAGCGGAAGAAGAGCTCGAAGGCGTCGTGACCGGATGCGGCAGGCTTACTCGCCCGATGCGGCCTGGTCGCGCTGTTCCTTTTTGACCTTCGCGCGCTCGCGGAAGTAGTGCCAGAGGGTGACGGCGGCCGTGAGCGCCACGACGCCGATGAGGATGACGTCGATGTACTCGGTCACGATCTTCGCGACCCAGGGGATGTAGCCCACGAGGTAGCCGATCATCGTGAGCCCGAAGCCCCAGAGAATGGCGCCGATCAGGTTGTAGAGGCTGTACTTGCGCCACGGCATGTGACCGACGCCGGCGGCGACCGGTGCGAAAGTGCGCACGATCGGGACGAAGCGGGCGACGATGACGGTCAGCCCGCCGAAGCGCTCGAAGAAGGCGTTTGTGCGCTCGACGTTCTTCTTGCTGAATAGACCCGACTCTTTGCGCTCGAAGATCGCCGGCCCGCCCTTGTGGCCGATGAGGTAGCCGACTTCACCGCCGACGAAGGCGGCGAGACCTATGAGCAGGGCCACGACCCACACGTTCACGCCGAAGACGCCGTTGGGGGCCACATCCGAGGAATGCGAGAGCAGCCCGGAGATGATGAGCAGCGTGTCGCCGGGCAGCAGGAAGCCGACGAGCAGCCCCGTCTCGGCGAACACGATGAAGCAGACCACGGCGAGAGCCCACGGACCGGCCGCCGCGATGATCGTCTCGGGCGAGAGCCAGGGGATGAGGGCGATGGAGTGCACGGGCGTCCCGTCGATCGGATGTCAGGATGCGGGGCGCGGGTGACACGCCCCCGTCCCCGTGCGGAAGGTGGGACTTGAACCCACACGCTCGAAAGCACAGGAACCTAAATCCTGCGTGTCTGCCAATTTCACCACTCCCGCGGGTGGGGACAGTCTATCCAGCGCGCTTCGGATCTCCTGTGCGTCGCCGCGGATGACGGCGACGCACAGGTCGCGGCGATACCGCGAGGCGGTCGGGGAGGAGTGTGGACAGCGCCAGAAGCGCGGTCCCTCGCCGGCACAATGTCACACATGGGTGTCATCAGGCGATGGTTGAGTGGGTCTCGCCATCAGCGTGGAGCTACGAGCCCGCAGCAAGCCATCGAGCCTCTGACCGAATTCGAGAAGCGTCGCCGTGCCCCGCGGAGAATGGCGCAGGTGCACTTCCGGCCGGGTGGCGAGGTGTTCGTCTCGACCTACTCCCGCGCTGTCGATGGAGCCTGGATCACCGACGGTCTTCCCTCCGTCCTTCCACCTGGGTCCGACGGTCCGGCGGTGGGAACCGCGGTGCTGCGGGCACTGCGCAACTCGACAACGGGTGTCTTGCCGTCTCGCAACGTCAGAGAAGATCCGCCCGACCGCGAGCTCTTGGCATGGCTGGGCGCGCCGAGCTACGCCGCCTATGCGCGGGGTGTGGCCGCGGTGCACGTCTCCTGGTTCCTCCGAGAGTCGACCGACATCCTCGTCACGCCCTACGACAACCTTGGGCGGGGTCGTGGATTCGTTCCCCTCAGCGATCTCGCAGAGACCATCACTGAAGCGACCTCCGAGGCCATCGGTGCCGCGGTTCTGCGAGCCAAGGAGCACGCCCGAGCCTGACCATGCGGATCCTTGCCCCACGGTCAGGCTGCGAGTGTCAGGACGCGGTGACCTCGCTCACCGCCGTCTCGATGAGATCCGCCACCTCGGTCGGGTGGCTCTGCATCGCGAGGTGGGGTGCGGGAAGCTCCACGATGCCGCGAAGATCGGCGCGCGTGTAGCCGAAGCGCTCGACCTCGGGATTGATCGTGTGGTCCTCGCTGGAGACGATGCCCCACGCCGGCTTCGTCTTCCACGCGGCGAAGGTCGCCGGCTCGGAGAAGGCCGCCGCCGACAGCGGGCGCTGCGAGACCGCGAGCACCTGGGTGCGCGCGAGGTCCACACCGGCGGCGAACACCTCGGGGAAAGCGGCGATCGCCACCGAGACGTCGGTTCCGGGCTCGTCGCTGCCGGGCACCGGGTAGGGCGTGTAGACCAGGTTGGCGGCGAGCTCGGAATCGGGGAACCCGCCCTGCAGCTGGCCGAGGCTCTCGCCGACCTCGAGAACGTAGCCCGAGACATAGACGAGTGCGACGACGTTCGAGGCCTCTCCGGCGACGGTGATGACCGCTCCGCCGTAGGAGTGCCCGGCGAGCACGACGTCGCCGTCGATGGTCTCGACGAACGCCTTGATGGATGCGGCATCCTCGCCGAGGCTGCGGTTGTAGACGGGGGGAACGCGCACGTCGTAGCCGCGGTCGAGCAGCTCACGGGTGACAGGCGCCCAGCTGGCGGCGTCGGCGAACGCGCCGTGCACCAGGACGATGGTGGGTGTGGCCACGGGACAACTCCTTGCTTCTGGGGGGTGGATGGTGCGGCCGACGCTACGTCGCCACGACCGTCCGGTCTTGCTCGCCCGCGAGCAATGCCGTTCGACAAACTCGGCACCCGCAGGCGTGCCGGCGGGAGCGCTCCCGGAAATCGAAGCTGACAGAGGACGTGAGTGAGCGCTAACATTCGGAGAGCCGACGTCGTCGTCGGCCACAGCAAAGACGCTCCCCGAAAGGACCGTAGCCCGTGCCCACGTTGCACCGGGCGGCACCCCCGCGCCGCCGATCGATCCGGACGCTCGCCGTCCCCGTCCTCGCGGCACTGATCGCCGCACCACTCGTCAGCCCCTTGATCGCTCACGCCGACACCCCTACCGGTCTCATCGCGCACTACCTGCTCGATGAGACGAGCGGCACGGTGGCGGTGGACTCGTCGGGCAACGCGCGCAACGCGGCCTATGTGGGCTCGCCCACGCTGACCGGCGCGGATGGCGTGCGCCTGGACGGCTCCGACGACTACGTGAAACTGCCCAACGACCTGCTGCGAGGGCTGTCTTCGGTGACGGTCAGCGCCCAGGTGCTCGTTCGCTCGGAGATGAGCGGCAACCACTTCCTGTGGAACTTCGGCAACACGACGAACGGCATCGGCAACGGGTACCTCTTCGCCACCTCGACGCCGTACCGCGCCGCGGTCGGCATCGGCAACTGGAGCACGGAGCAGGGCCCCAACAGCGGGAGCAACGTGCCCCGTGACGTGTGGAAGACGCTCACGTACACGCTCGACGACGCGACCGACACGTCGCGCATCTACCTCGACGGCGTGCAGGTCGCCGTCAACACGCAGACCACGACCAAGCCGGGCGACATCGGCCAGGGTACGACGACCGCCAACTACATCGGCCGCTCCGCGTACGACGCCGACCGCCTGCTCGCCGGCAGCGTCCGTGACTTCCGGCTCTACGACCGCGCACTGACCGCGAACGAGGTGGGCGATCTGGTCTACGTGCCGCCCGTGCCGGGCGAGTCGGAGGCTGTGGATGCGGCGCTCGCCGCCCTGTCCGTGCCGAATGCCGACGACGTCCGCGGCAACATCACGCTCCCTGACTCGTCGAAGGGTCTCGACGTCTCGTGGTCGTCCTCGAACACGGGCGTGGTCGGGACGGACGGCGTCGTAACCCGCGGCTCGAGCGATGCGGCGGTGACCGTCACCGCCAGCGTCACCAAGGGCAACACCACCCGCACGCGCGACATCGCCCTGACGGTGCGCGCCGCGGCCGAGCTGGCGCCGTTCGAGGGTTACACGTTCGCCTACTTCACCGGCAACTCGGTGCAGGGGGAGAACATCTACTTCGCGGCCAGCAACGGCAACAACGCGCTGTCGTGGACCGAGCTGAACAACGGCAACTACGCGCTCACCTCGAACTACGGCGAGAAGGGTCTGCGCGATCCGTTCCTCATCCGCTCGCCCGAGGGCGACACGTTCTACCTGATCGCGACCGACCTCTCGATCGGCCGCGACGGCAACTGGGACCGCTCGCAGCGCACCGGCTCGAAGTACATCGAGGTGTGGGAGTCGCACGACCTCATCACCTGGAGCGAGCAGCGCCACGTGAAGGTCTCGCCCGACACCGCCGGCAACACGTGGGCGCCCGAGGCGTACTACGACGAGTCGATCGGCGAGTACGTCGTGTTCTGGGCCTCCAAGCTCTACGCGGAGGACGACGTCAACCACACCGGCAACACCTACAACCGGATGCTGTACGCCACCACGCGCGACTTCGTCACCTTCAGCGACACCAAGATCTGGCAGGACGACGGCCTGTCGCGCATCGACTCCACCGTCATCAAGGCGGACGGCGTCTACCACCGCTTCACGAAGGATGAGGGCGCCGGCGGCACGGGCTGCAGCGACATCATCCAGGAGCGTTCGACCGATCTGCGCGCGCCGCTGTCGGGCTGGACGATGGAGGACTCGTGCATCGGCCGAGACGCGGGCACCGGTGCGGTTGAGGGACCGTCGGTGTTCAAGGCGAACCCGGGGGATGTGAACGGCGAGAAGTACTACCTCTTCGTCGACGAGTACGGCGGCCGCGGCTACATCCCGCTCGCCACCGATGACATCGCCAACCCGGACTGGAAGGTGCCGGCGAATTACCGTCTGCCCGCCAGTCCGCGCCACGGCACGGTCGTGCCGGTCACCGCGGCGGAGCTCACGGCGCTTCGCGCCAACCTGCCGCAGCCGATCTCGGCGAACGAGGACGGCGAGGTCGTGCGTTACGACTTCACCGACGGCTCGGGCACCACGCTGCACGACCGGTCGGGTGCCGGCCGCGACGCCACCATCCAGGGCGGGGCGACGTTCTCGAACGGCGCGCTGACCTTCGACGGGTCGAACGACTACGTGGACCTGCCCGACAACCTGCTGGCAGGGGTGACGGATGTGACGGTCGAGACCCGCGTGAAGATCGACGCGGCCCAGCGCAGCCCGTACTTCCTGTACTCGTTCGGTAACACGGGCGGCGACGGCAAGGGCAACGGCTACCTCTTCTCCACCGGCAACGACACGTACCGAGCGGCCATCACGACGGGTAACTGGACGGGGGAGCGCAACGCCACATCCGCATCCGCCCTGCCGCGTGGTGAATGGGCGCACCTCGTGTACACGCTGAGCGGGAACACCGCGCGGATCTATCTCGACGGTGTGCAGGTCGCCCAGAACGACGACGTGTCCGTTGACCCCGGGGACATCGGAGGCGGGCGCACGCTCGCCAACTACATCGGCAAGTCGGTCTACAACGACGACAACCTCTTCCGCGGCCAGGTGAGCGACTTCGTGCTCTACAACCGGGCGCTTTCGCCGGGCGAGGTCGTGGAGCGTTCGGGCAACACCGAGGTGCTCGGCGGCGTGAGCCTCGCCGACCCGTCGGTGCTGAAGATGGCGCCGATCGTGGATGTGGCCAACCGCACGGTGACCTTCCCGGTCAACCGGGGCACCGACCTCACGAACCTCCGCCCCGTCTACGCGACGGCGGAGGGTGTGACCACCTCGCACGCATCCGGCTCGGTGCGCAACCTCACCGCTCCGGTGACCGTGACGCTGTCGCGGGATGGTGCGGAGAACGTCGTGTGGACGCTGAAGGCGGTCGAGGTGAAGACCCCCGTGCTGCCGGGCCTGTATGCCGACCCGAACATCGCGGTGTTCGGCGACACGTACTACATCTACGCGACGAGCGACGGCGTTCCCGGATGGGGCGGCAACACGTTCTACGTCTGGAAGTCGAAGAACCTCGTCGATTGGACGCGGGCGGCCGAGCCCTTCCTGACGCTCGGCGGGGAGAACGGCAACGTGCCGTGGGCGACGGGCAACGCGTGGGCGCCGACGATCATCGAGAAGGGCGGCAAGTACTACTTCTACTTCAGCGGTCACGAGCCGAACGCCAACCGCAAGATGATCGGCGTCGCGGTCGCCGACAGCCCCGAGGGTCCGTTCACGGCCCAGGAGCTGCCGATGATCCGCAACGACGAGAGCGTCACGAGCGGGCAGGCCATCGACCCGGCGGCATTCCACGACCCGGTCTCGGGCAAGTACTACCTGTTCTGGGGTAACGGCAGCCCGCTGTACGGCGAGCTGTCGGACGACATGACCAGCGTCGTGCCCGGCACGATCCAGCGGATCTCTGGTCTTCCGGACTTCCGTGAGGGCCTGTTCATGAACTACCGCGACGGGCTGTACCACCTGACGTACTCGATCGACGACACGGGTTCACCGAACTATCGCGTCGGCTACGCCACGTCGACGAGTGTCGACGGACCGTGGAGCTACCGCGGCATCCTGCTGCAGAAGGACACCACGCAGGGGATCCTCGGTACGGGGCACAGCTCGATCGTCAACGTTCCGGGCACCGACGACTGGTACATCGCGTACCACCGGTTCGCGATCCCCGGCGGTGACGGCACGCACCGTGAGACGACGATCGACCGCATCCAGATCGGCTCCGACGGGCTGTTCCAGCCGGTCGTTCCGACCCTCACCGGCGTGCAGCCGCGCACGGTGCCGGGTACCGGGCCCGACCCGGAGCCGAGCGGATCGGCATCGCCTTCGCCGAACCCGAGCAGCTCTGCGTCGCCGTCGCCGAACCCCAGCGGTTCTGCGTCGCCGCAACCGTCTCCGGAGCCGAGCGCTCCCGGGGTGTCGGTATCGGCGTCGACCGTGGAGCGCGGCGGCATCGTGAAGGTCACCGTGACGGGGCTCGCTCCGGGTGAGCAGGTCACGGCGGAGCTGCGCAGCGACCCCATTCGGATCGCCGGCATTCCCGCCGCTGACTCGGCCGGTCGCGTGGTTTTCGACGTGCAGATCCCCGCGGATCTGCCCGCCGGCATCCACACGATCGTGGTCTTCGGGGCCGACGGATCGGAGATCGCCCGCCAGCTGATCACCGTCGTCCCGGCGGGACAGCTCGCCGTCACTGGCTCGCAGGGCCCGTTGGGTGTGGCGCTCCTGGGATCGCTGCTGGTCGTGGTCGGCGGGATGGCGTGGTTCCTGCGCCGTCCGCGTCGCCGGGCGGTCTGATAGCCCGCTGAACAATCGGGGCCGGCACGGTATGCCTTTCGGGGTATATCGTGCCGGCCGCGGTGTTTGCGCCCGACAACCGGCCGTTTCTGTGCGGCGGCTGTGGATAACTCCAGTGCGCGGGGACGCGTCCCGTTCAGGATGCCGCGCATGTCACCGTCATCCGGTCTTCGCGATGCGATGCCCGCTGAGGCAACGCTCGCCGAGCGGGTGCGGGCGCGTCTGCGTGCCGACGGCGTCGACCCCACGAGGGATCCCGAGGCGGGGGAGCGGTTGGCTCGCGCCGAGGTGCGCCGACACAACGATGCGGCGCTCGCCCGCGGCGCGGCAACCCTCGACGACGAAGACGCATCCGTCCGCGGTGTGATCGCGACCGTCGCCGGCTACGGACCTCTCCCGCCCTTCCTTGACGACCCGGAGGTTGAGGAGATCTGGATCAACGCACCCGACCGCGTGTTCGTCGCGCGCGAGGGCCGCTCCGAGCGCACCGGCGTGGTGCTCACCGAGGCGCAGGTGCGCGAGCTCGTCGAGCGGATGCTGCACGCGACCGGGCGACGTGTCGATCTGAGTCAGCCGTTCGTCGATGCGTCGCTTCCCGACGGGAGCCGGTTGCACGTCGTGATCGGCGGCATCACGCGCAAGCACTGGGCCGTCAACATCCGCAAGTTCCTGCCGCGCTATCGCCGGCTGGCGCAACTCGTCGCCACGGGCACGCTGCCGCCTCAGGTCGCCGAACGACTGAGTCGGGCGATGCGCCACGGCGACAGCATCCTGGTGTCAGGTGCGACGCACGCCGGTAAGACGACGATGTTGGCGGCGCTGATCGCCGAGTGCGCACCGCACCAGCGCATCATCACGGTCGAGGAGACGTTCGAGCTCGCCGTCGACGCGCACGACATCGTGGCGCTCCAGGGCCGCCAGCCGAGTCTCGAGGGAACAGGCGAGGTCACGCTGCGACGGCTCGTGAAGGAAGCGCTCCGGATGCGGCCCGACCGCCTCATCATCGGTGAGGTGCGCGACGCGGAAGCACTCGATCTGCTGCTCGCGCTGAACACAGGCGTGCCGGGTGCCGCCACAATCCACGCGAACTCCGCCCGCGACGCACTCGTGAAGCTCGCTTCACTTCCGCTGCTGGCGGGACGAAACATCGACCGGGACTTCGTCGTGCCGGCCATCGCGTCGAGCATTGATCTCGTCGTGCATTGCGCCCAGGATGCCCGCGGGGCACGGCACGTCGTGGAAGTGATGCAGACGACGGGTGAGGTCCTCGATGGTGTGGTCGAGGTCGTCCCTGTGTATGAGGCGGTGCGATGACAGTCCTGCTCGGTGCGCTCCTCGGCGCCGGAGTCCTCCTCATGCTCGCGCCTCGCTTGTGGCCCGCGCGCGCGGCGGCCGACCGCCCCGTGCCGCGCCGATCTCGGGGCGCGGTGCTCCTGGCGGAGGCCGGCTTCGCGCACCTGCCCCTCAGCGTGCTGATTCTCGCCTCTGCCGCCGGCGCGGTTCTCGCAGCAGCGGTCGCCTGGCTGCTCACCCAGGTGCCGGCGTTCGCCCTGCTCGCCGCGCTCGCGGGGGCGGCGGCACCCGTGTTGTGGCTCCGCGGCCGAGCGCGTCGGCTCCTCAAGATCCGTCGGGGACTCTGGCCCGACATCTGCGACCTGCTGATCGCATCGGTGCGGGCCGGCTTCGCCCTGCCGGATGCGCTCGCTTCGCTACAGAGTTCTGCGCCCACACCCCTGCGGCCCGCCTTCGCCGGCTTCGCGCGCGACCTCGCCGCATCCGGTCACTTCGAGACCAGTCTCGATCGCGTGAAGGTCGCGTTGTCCGACCCGGTGGCCGACCGCATCCTGGAGACCTTGCGGATGGCGCGCCAGGTGGGCGGAACCGAGCTGGTGCCGGTGCTGCGGTCGCTGTCAGGTGCCGTGCGTGCGGATGCGGCGGTGCGCGCCGAAGTGGATGCGCGCCAGTCGTGGGTGCGGGGCGCGGCGGTGCTGGGTCTGGTCGCCCCCTGGGTGATCCTCGTGCTGCTCGCCCTCCGGCCGGAAGGCTCCGCCGCCTATTCGAGCCCCGAGGGCGTCGTGCTGATCGTCGTCGGCGCGCTCGTCTCTGTCGCCGCGTTCCGCATGATGCTGGCGGTCGGGCGGCTGCCCGAGCCGCGGAGGTGGTTCGGATGACCCCGGCCGGCGTCACGCAGGTGGCGCTCGCGGTGCTTCTCGGCGGAGGGCTGGGCGCGGGGATCTCGCTGATCCTCTGGGCGACCCCGCGGTGGCGCGCGGTCTCCCTTGGGCGCCGGATTGCACCGTATCTGCGCGACGTCGCTGACCCGCGCGGATTGACGCCGCTGCACGCACCCGTGCGCGACGCGGGGGAGAGGCTGCTGCGCCGCTTGGGTGCGCGCGTGGGCGGTGCGGCCGATCTCGAGGTGCGACTGCGTCGCGCGGGATGGGCGATGGATGCGGCGGCCTTCCGCGCGCGCCAGCTGACGTGGGCCGTCGTCGGACTCGTCACTGGCGCGGTCCTGGTCGTCACCCTCGTCGTCGCCGGATCCTTCGCTCCCGCGGTTGGCGTCCTCCCGCTGCTGGGGGCCGCGGCCGGAGCGGTCGGCTACGACCTGCGCCTCGGGGCGGCAGTTCGTGCCCGCGCTGCGCGGGCCGCCGAGGAACTGCCCACCATCCTGGAGTTCCTCGCCCTGTGCCTCGCGGCCGGAGAGAGCGCGTTCGATGCGATCCGGCGCGTCTCGTCCGTCGGCTCCGGCGAGATCGTGGCGGAGTTGCGCCGCGCCGTGCTGGATGTCGGGACGGGGTCGTCACTGAGCGACGCGCTCGCCTCCGTCGGACGCGTGATCGACACGCCCGCCGTGGCCCGCAGCATCGACCAGATCGTCGCGGCCATCGACCGCGGGGCACCGCTCGCACAGGTCCTGCAAGCGCAAGCGGCCGACGCGCGCGAGGACGCCAAGCGCGTTCTCATCGAGAAGGCCGGCCGCAAAGAGATCTACATGCTGTTGCCTCTCGTCTTCCTCATCCTGCCGCTCAGCGTGCTCATCGCTGTGTTCCCCGGCATCGTCCTGCTGCGGCTGGGGTTGTCATGACCCCCGTCCGGCCCCTCGTGCTCATGAAGGAGGGCACCATGTTCGACCGATCACCCATACGTCGCCTTCGCACCGCGTGGGGAAACCTCCTTGCCGACGAACGTGGCGACGTTCCCGGCTGGGTCCTGATCACGTTGATGACCGCGGGGCTACCGGTCATAACAATGTCGGCGTAATTCTCGCGATGACCGCGCCAGCACAGGGGAGTCGGGGCACCCCCACACCCTCCCCGTTTCGGTCGGATCGGCTCCCAGGGGTCGCTATCCGTCCCCAAACCCGTGCGCTGTAGAGGGGCATCCTTCTGTGCCACACAACGGCATCTGACCGCTAGCCTGACCGCATGCTGGGGTGGAAGTGGAAGGCCACGAATCACTGGGTGCAACCCACGAGTTCGCGCGAGGTCATGTCGATGATCGGCTCAATCGGCGTCTATAGCACTGGCCAACGCTTCGCGTGGCGAGGTATGGGCAGCGCCGACTTCGAACTGTCGTCATCTCTGCATCGAGCTGTAGGCGGGGACGAGGCTACGGTCCGCGCAGCCGAGCTGGAGATCCTGTCGGAGGCGCGCGAGTGGGGTCTCGGTACGCATCCCACGGGAAGGGTCGATGATCTGCAGCTTCTTTCGGATCTGCAGCACTTCGCCATCCCGACTCGCTTGATCGACATGACCAGCAACCCGATGACGGCGCTGTGGTTCGCCTGTCAGGCGGCGCCCGAGGGGCTGGGGAAGGCGGGTCTTCTACTCGCGCTCAACGTGACCGACTGGCCACGTCTGACCACTGTGCCGGGTGCCGGGGGGATGACATACTCGCGCATTGATGATCCCGAGGGGGCGCAACTGCACGACCAGCTCGAAACTGATGCGCCCTTCGTCGTGGAATCCGCATCTCCGAACGCACGTCTGCGCGCGCAGGAAGGCTTCTTCGTCGCCGGCCGCGTTCCCGTCCCCCTTCCTGTCCCTTCGTCGCACCTCGTGACCGCAGCGGATGAATCTTCCACGATCGATCTCTCCAGCGGTGTCCAAGTCATCGAGCCCACGCCGTTCCGATCGCTTCGGGTGCGGTGGCCGGATGACCTGAATCAAGGTGATCTCAGTCGCCGGCTACTGAATCCCGACGTCGGGCGTCCGAGACACCTTCCGTTTGTAGCGATCATCATCAGTGCCAACCTCAAGGACAAGCTATTGCGCTATCTGGAAGGCACCTACAATCGCTCTGCGCGGGTGCTCTTCCCGGACTACCAGGGGTACGCCGCATTTGGCAGACACGTGAATGCGCCCGTCCAGGCGATGTGAGTCAGCCCCGCGCGCAGTTGGCGAGCACGGCTGTGTGTCTCTCTAGGCGCGTCGCATCGATCGCGAGTGCGCCGCTGGATAGGTTGACTCTATGCCGCTGGAGCGCATTCCGCCCCCCGCGCCGACGCCGCCCGCGATCGGCTCGATTCGACTCGGCTACTTGCGGCTCACTCTCGATGACGTGCAGGACGTGGCGGACTATCTGCGCCGTGAGGGATACGCGCCCGTGATCTCTGCCGGCCAGACCGCCATCGCGACCGATGCCGAGTCGCTCAAAGGTGCAACCGGCTCGGAGCTGGCGCGCGTGGTCGTCGGCGTCGAGGAGAAGTCGCTCGGCGTATACCTCTACGGCGGCGAGGCCAAGATCGAGTACGCGAACGGTGACGACCGCGCACGCGCGGCGAGCGAGCGAGTGGCTGCCATCCTGCGGGAACGCCAGGTGCCCGGCCTCTACGTTTGGATGCGCATCCTCGGGCGCCAGATCGCGGTGTTCGGGACGCTGTTGGTCGTCCTGGTCGGCGGCTCCCTAGCGTTCAGCCCGTACGCCTGGGGACGGATCGAGGCGGGGCCGACGGCGCTGGTCGCGCTGGCGCTCCTGGTGTTCTGCATGATACTCACGTGGATCAATTACTCCGATGAGCGCAAGCGCGGCGGCGTGCGCCTGCAGCCGTTCTTCCGGCGCGAGCGCCGCCAGGTGACACTGACCGCAGGCCAGGCGATCTGGACCGGGGTAATCACTGCCGTCGCATCGGGCGCCGTCGGCGCTCTGGTGACGTGGCTGTTGACCGGGGGCGGCGCGGCAGACGCTCCCTGAGCACGTGTCCGAGGCCACACCTAGGCTCGCGGTCAGAGGTCAACTTCACGACGAGAACGGGGAACGGTAATGGGCGAGCTGAACGCGGTGCGTATCGCGATGCGGGATCGACTGGAGAAGGCGTGGGACGGTCTATCCGGCCGCCACGATGACCCGCCCGAGTGGCTCGACCGCCTCGCGCTGCAGCTCGAGCTGTGGGTGGGCGATGAGCTGGAGGGCGCCCCCTACCTGGAGATCGGTTTCGACAAGCCGCCGGCAGAGTCGCAGCGGTTCAACCGACACCAGGACTTCCCGTTCAACGCGCTGAACTCCGAGACGCTGTATCTCCGTGCGCTCACGAGGAGCTATTTCGTCGACGTCGAGGTGCAGAAGGTCGTTGGCGAGCGCGAACAGGTCGCGACGACGGTCCACCTCGTGCCGCGCGATCGCCTGCGCAAGCTCGCCGCGGAGGAGATCACGATGCGTGGGCCGAAGCCCGATGCGATACAGCTTCGCGTGACCTATGCGGGCGCAGGGGAGTACCTCATCCCTCGCGACGCCGAGACCGCCGACGACGCCTGGAGGAAGGGCGGCGGGGTCGATCTGTTCCGTGAGCTTCGCGGCGACCTGTGGCGGCCGGTCGTGACGGACAGCAAGGCCGACGCGCGGATCTGATACGGGGGGCGAGATGATTGCGGCTGCGTCGAATTCAGGCCTGAGTGCGCCGTACCCAACCGTAGGCCTATCGCGTGGCTTGGCGCTTAGCGCGTATGCGTTCGAGCTTCGCAGGCCCCTGAAATACCTCCTGCAGCACTTCGCCCACGGGGTATGACCGCGCTCGTCGTCGTGATCTGGGCGCTCGCCGGTCCCGCGCTCGCGGATCTGTTCACCCAGGCGATCGACCGCGTCAGCGGGTTCTGAACGATGGCCGACCGGCATCCGCTGCTCGACGACGAAGGGTCCGCCCCGGTCGAGTTCGTGCTGGTCGGTGCCGTCCTGACCTTCCTCACGCTTGCCGTGCTGCAGCTGGGCTTCGCCGTCTACATCCGAAACGTCGTGCACGATGCGGCAGTCGAGGGGGCGTATCACGCGGCGCTGGCGGATACGAGCCTGGCGGATGGAGCTGCGCGCACGGAGGCCGTCGTCTCCCGGGTAGTCGGGGATGCCTATCCCGTCGAGGTTCAGACCGCGGAGACCGACCGCTTCGGCTATCCCGCGACCGAGGTCACGGTGCGGGCGACATTGCCGGTCGCGGGCCTGTGGGGCGTGCCCGAGGCGTTGGAGGTGACCGCTCATGCGCCGAACGAGAGTTTCGACTGAGCGCGCGACGCTGCTGGAGGATGACGAGGGCAACGCATCGCTCGAGTTCATCGTCGCGGGCCTTATCCTCCTCGCACCGCTCGTCTACCTGATCGTGGCGCTCGGAGCGATCCAGTCACAGGCGCTCGGCGTGGAGGCGGCGGCGCGCCACGTCGCCCGCGCGGTGTCCACCGCGGCGAATGCCGAGGATGCCGCCGCCCGCGCCGACCTGGTTCTGGCGGCCGTCGCGGAGGAGTACGGCATCGATCCGGATGCGGTGGCGATGCGGTGGGAATGTGCGCCCGCCGGCGTGGAATGCCCCTCCGCGGGTGCAACGCTGCTCCTGAGCGTCAGCACGGATGTACCCCTTCCCCTCGTGCCGCCGGTGCTCGGCCTCGACCAGGTCGCATCCGTTCCGGTCGAAGCGAGCGCCGCGCAGAAGGTGTCCCGACTCTGGGGGACGACGCCATGAAGCGCACCGCGCTCGACGACGAGGACGGCAGCATCCTGCCCCTCGTGATCGGTTACGCCGTGCTCGCGTTCGCCGCCATCTTCGTGTGCGTGTCGGCGACGAGCCTGTATCTCGCGCAGAAGCGCCTGGATGGGGTGGCGGATGCGGCGGCCCTCGCCGGAGCCGACGGCTTCACCCTCTCCGTGGTCGACGGTGCTCCGCGCGCCGAGCTGAGCGAGGACGGCGTACGCGAGCAGGCGGAGGCGCTGGTTGCGTTCTCTGGTGATGCGACTCTGGTGTCGGCGACGACGCCCGACGGAGTCTCGGCGCAGGTGACGGTGGCAGGAGTGTGGCACCCGCCGCTCGTGTCGATGTTGGTCCCCGAGGGCGTCGCGCTCGAGGCGACCGCGACCAGTCGGACCGCGCTGCGGTAGCGCGGGGTCACACCACGTCGGGGGAGGTGAGCGCGGCGATCGTGCCGGGCTCGAGCCATGGCGGGCGCCGGTCGTCCGGGATCGTCGGCGCCGCGAACATCACACGATCCGGAGCCCACCCCGGAGTGACGACGCTGCCGATCAGCGCATAGCCCTGCGGATCGCCGAGCCGGAGTGCCTTCGTCGTGCCGGCGGGGCACACCACCATCGGCTGCTCGCCCGCATCCACATCCGTGCCGAGCACGTGCCGCTCGATGACGCCTTCGTCCGTGGCCAGGAGGTACTCGACCGGGCCGCCCTCGATGAGCACATGGATGTCGTCGGAGGCGAGCCGGTGCCAGTAGTTGACGGGCCGCTCGGCGTCGAGCAGATAGAAGATCGAGTTGTGCGCGGCCAGCGTGTCCTCACCCACGGTGACCGGCAGTTCGGAGCGCGAGCGCGGCGCCCACCACCCGGACTCCACGGGGAGCGGCTCGAGCTGCAGCGCACGTCGCCAGTACTCGGCGCGGGAGGAGGCGTCGGTCGTCATCCCTCGAGGATGGCACCCGCCCTCCCGCGAGACTGCATCTCCGTCACGAGCTCACTGTGTTTACCCGTGATCTCGTGCGAAAGATGCAGTCTCGCGGGAAGAGGGCCCCGGAGGTGCCCGCCCGGTCACCGCCGGCGGAGGAGAAGTACCGCGTCGTCGATCGTGGACTCGGTGCCGTCCGGCGCCGTCACGGGGCGCGGGCGGTTCTCGGCGACGATGGTCTCCCACGCGGACGCATCCAGCGCCAGCGCGGCGAGCTCTTCGTGAACGTCGGGGAAGTGGGCGTGCTGAGCGTCGGCTTGCGACCACGGCGGAACGGATGCGTGCGACACGACGAGCAGGTGTCCTCCCGCCGCGACACGGGATGCGGCGGCACGCAGGATCTCGAGTCGGTCCAGCGTCACGGGGGAATGCAGGAACGATGCGGTCACGAGATCGAAGGAGCCCTCCGGCATCCCGTCCGGAAGCTCCGCCCGCACGAAGCGCGCGCGTCCGGCGAGGTCGGCGCTCGCCGCCGCCGCGGTCGCCCGCCCGACCGCCGTGGCGCTGATGTCCACGCCCGTGACCTCCCACCCCTGCTCCGCGAGCCACAGGGCGTCGCCGCCCTCGCCGCAGCCGAGGTCGAGTGCCGTGCCCGGCGACAGGGAAGCGGCCACATCGGCGACCGTGCGGTTCACCCGCCCCGACCACATCCGCTCGTCTCCGGCGTACCGGCCCTCCCAGTAGGCGGCCGGCGCGGCCACGCGGTCGAGGTCCTCCTCGACGAGCGCGGCATTCACCCCGGCGCCGACGAAGGATGCGGTCCCCATCGACAGCGGGACGTTGGCGCTCGCGTCGACGACGTTGCCGGCGGCCCAGACGCGCGGATGGCTCGTGCGTCCCAGGCGGTCGACCTGGATCATGGCACCCAGCGGCCCCTCGGTGCGCACGAGGTCGAGGCCGTCGAGGAAGCCGTCGTGCGGAACCGGGCGACCTGCGGTGAAGATCGCCGACACGGCGACCTCGCGCCCGTCGGCGGTTCGCACCGCGTCGATCCGGTCGCCGTCACCGCGCACCTCGATCACCGGCGAGCTCACCAGGCGCACTCCGCGGGCGAGCAGGCGATGGCGGAGCTCTGGATCGAGATCGCCGAGACCTGCGGTGAAGACCACGACATCGTCGCTCCACTGCGTGAGCAGCTGCGCCTGGTGTGCGCCGAGCGGCGAGGTCGTCAGCACGCCGATGGCCTGTCCACGCACCTCCCAGCCGTGGCAGTAGGGGCAGTGGAGCACCGTGCGGCCCCATCGCTCGGCGAGACCGGGGATGTCGGGAAGCTCGTCGCTCAGTCCCGTGGCCACGACGAGCGCGCGGGCGCGCACGACGGAACCGTCGACCAGCGCCGCCGTCACGCTCTCGTCGTCTGCCTCGACACGCGAGACAGATCCGTCGACGAAGCGGCCGCCGTACGCCTCCACCTCGGCACGGCCGCGGGAGCGCAGCTCACCCGGCGCCAGCCCCTCGTGTCCGAGCACACCGTGCATGTGCTCGGCGAAGCGGTTGCGGCCGGAGCCGGAATCGACGACCGTGACGGCGCGACGCGCGCGCACGAGCATGAGGGCTGCGGAGAGACCGGCAGGGCCGGCGCCGACGACGAGGACGTCCGTGGAGTGCTGCATGAGCCCATCACACGGGTACTCTGCAACTATGGCAAGCGATCTTGCAGAAACGGCAAACCCCTCCATCCGCGCCGAACTCGACGACCTCGGGATGCGGCTGCGTACCGTCCGCCGCGCGAAAGGATGGACGCTCGACGACCTCGCCGCGCGCGCGGGCCTCTCCTCGAGCACGCTCTCACGGCTGGAATCGGGCAAGCGTCAGGCGAGCCTCGAGCTGCTGCTGCCGCTGGTTCGCGAGCTCGGCATTCGCATCGACGATCTCTTGCAGCCGCGAGACCAGGACCCCCGGGTGCGGCGCGCCCTCATCCATCGCGAGGGCCACCTCGTGCTCCCGCTCGCGCCGGAGGGGTCGCCGACGAACGCGTACAAGATCACGTATCTCCCGGGGCCCGAGCCCGAGCAGCGGGTGCACGACGGGTTCGCCTGGTTCTACGTGCTCTCGGGACGCCTGCGCCTGCGGATGGGGGAGCAGGACCTCGTGCTCGTGCGCGGTGAGGCGGCCGAGTTCGATACGCGCACGCCGCACGCGATGTCTGCTGCGGGCGGCAAGCCCGTGCAGGTGATCAGCATCTTCCACGGCGACGGCGACCGCATCCACACGCACTCCGAATCCGTGTGACCAGGCCGTGCGTTCAGTGCTCGCTGAGCGCGGACTCCTGAGCGACGGCGGCCTCGGTGAGCCGGGGGGATCCGCCGATGAACCAGTAGACGAGACCCACGAGCACGGCACCGCCGAAGAGGTTGCCGAGTCCGACCCACAGCAGATTCGTGCCGAAGTGCCCCCACGTGGCATCCGGAACGCCGGTGGCGAGGCCGATCGTGTATGTCGTCATGTTCGCGACGACGTGCTCGAAGCCCGATGTGATGAACGCGAGGATCGCGCAGAAGATCACGGCGAGCTTCGCGCCGTCGGAGCTGAGTCGCGCGCACATCCAGATCGCCAGGCAGACGAGCAGATTGCACAGTGCGCCGCGGACGAAGAGCTCGACGGGCCCCTCGTGAGCCTTCGCAGCGAGCATGTCGGCGAGCATCGTGCCCGCCGCGGCATTGCTGTGCAGCACCCCCGACGTCGCGACCAGCACGCCGAAGACGATCGAGCCCGCGAGGTTGGCGCCGAAGGTGGCGAACAGCGCTCCGATCGCCGGACCCGGCTTGATGGCGCGCAGGTAGGTGCCCTGCGCGAGCGTCATCATCGATGACGTCACGAGCTCTCCGCCCGCGAACACGACGAGCGTCAGCGCCACACCGAACACGAGACCGCTGACGAACTTGCCCCATCCGCTTCCGGCAGCCGTCAGAGGGCCTGCCGCGCTGACCATCAGCACCACGCCGACGCCGATGTACGCGCCGGCCATCATCCCCGACGCGAGAAAGCGTCCGGGGTGCCGCAGGCCGTGCACTTTGTGCTCCGCGGCCGGTGCCTGGACGTCGATGAGCGCGCGTTCGATAGTCAGCATGTCCGATCGGGCGCGAGTGGTGGGCGCGTCCGCCTCCTGCGTCGATCGTCCTCCGGATGCGGGGGCGTGCCGCGCTCGGTCAGCCGTGCATAAACGGGATCAGAGTCCCAGCGCGGCCAGGAACGCGTTTCGGAAGGTTCCTGTCGGATCCAACTGCCCGCGCAGCGCGACCGCCTCGTCGAAGCGCGGGTAGCGCGCACGGATGTCGGCGGCCGACATCGTGAAGACCTTGCCCCAGTGCGGGCGGGCGGCGTACGGGGCCAGAGCGTCTTCGATGCGCGGAAGCACGGCGCGCACAGCATCCACGTCTCGCCGCCAGGTGAAGTGCAGCCCGACCGACTCGCGTCCGTACGCGCCGCTCAGCCACAGATCGTCGGCGGCGATGGTGCGCACTTCGTTCACAAGGAGCAGCGGGACGAACCGCGGCGACAACTCGCGCAGCGCCCCGATGGCGGCAGGGGCGTCGCGTCGGTCGACGAAGTACTCGCTCTGCAGCTCGTCGCCCTGCGAGGGGGTGAAGCCGAGACGGAAGTGGGGCAGGCGCTCGAGCCACGGACCCGCGACCCCTCGCTGCACGGTGCAGTTCTCGGCGGAGACACCCGGCAGCGGATGACGGGGCTCGGATGCGGGCAGGGAGCCCAGCACGGTCGCGGGTGGCTGCGCCTCGCCTACGCGCGCCTTGAGCCAGAGTTGGTCGGCGACATCGGGATCGGTCCAGGTGCTGAACAGGCTCACGCTGTGACCGAGCGAGGTTACCGCCGACAGGTCCTCCAGCGCCGCATCCCAGGGCACGCGCTCGTAGACGGTCTGCGCGATGTCGTAGGTCGGTTCGATATCGAGCTCGACGTCCAGCACCACGCCGAGCGCCCCCAGCGACACCACGACGCCCGCGAACTCCGGATCACCGCGACGGAACCACCGAATGGTGCCCTCGGCGAGCAGCAGTTCGACGCCCGCGACGGATCCCGCGAGCGACCGATTGCGGTCGCCGGACCCGTGCGTGCCGGTCGCGATTGCCCCGGCGACCGAGATGTGCGGCAGCGACGCGAGGTTTGCGAGCGCCCAGCCCTCGGCCTGCAGACGCTCGGCGACGTCGCCGTAGCGCAGCCCGCCGGAGACCCGCGCGATGCGGGCCGCCGGAACGATCTCGACCCGTGCCGGCATCGCCGCGGTGGACAGCAGGATGCCGGGGGTGTCGGCGATCGCCGAGAACGAGTGGCGGGTGCCGAGTGCGCGCACCGCATCCGCATCCCGCACGATGCGCGCCGCCTCTTCGCGGGTGGTCGGCGACACGAGCTCGCCGCTGTACGTAAGGTTGCCCGCCCAGTTCTGCACTGCCATCAGCTCTCCTCGCGTCGTCGCGGAACGAAGCGCGGCACCCACCTGATGAAGGCCGCCGCGCCCAGCAATCCCACCACGCCCATCGCGCCGGTCGCCACCGACAGCGACGCGATGGCGGTGAGGGCGGTGAGCAGAAGTGGAGCGACGGCACCGCCCGCATCCGTCAGCGTGCGCCACGACCCGAGGAAGGCGGCGGGCTCGCTCTTCGGCGCCACGTCCGCGCCGAGCGTGAGAAGGATGCCGCTGGACAGACCGTTTCCGACGCCGAGCACCGCCGCGAACATCGCGAACCACATGTTCGCCGAGTTGAGATCGTGCGTGAGCGACAGGGCGAGGAAGCCGGTGCCCATGAGGATCATGGCCGGAAGCGCAGCCCACAGCCGACCGAAGCGGTCCATGACCTGTCCGCTCGCATAGAAGAGGGCGAAGTCGATCGCCCCGGAGACACCGACGACGAGGGCGATGGTGGGGGCGTCGAGGCCCAGGGAGAGACCCCACAGCGGAAGCACGACCTGGCGCGCCGACCGCACGGCCGACAGGGATGCCGCGGCGACTCCGAGACGTGAGAGCACCCGCCGGTGCTGCCACATCGTGCGGAACACCCCCACTCGCTCGTCGACCGGGATCGAACCCGTGACCGGTTCACCGCTGTCGTCCTCGGACGCGGGCGCCCGGTCGGGAGCCTCGGCGGTCTTCTCGGGGTCCGGCCCCAGCAGCACCAGCAGCACGGTCGCCACGAGGCAGACGATGAAGAACCAGACCGCGGACAGCTCGTCGCCGACGGCGAACAGGAGACCCGCCGCGATGAACGGGCCGACGAAAGTGCCGAAGCGGAACGAGCCGCCCAGCAGCGAGAGGGCGCGGGCCCGGAACGCGATCGGGACCCGCGTCGTCATGAAGGAATGGCGGGCGAGGCCGAAGGCGGCCGCGCAGAACCCGATCACGAACACGGCGACGGCGAGGACGGCCGTATTCGGCGAGAGCAGCATCGTCACGGAACCGGCGATGGCGAGGACGCCGCCGATCGCCATCGTGAGGCGCTCGCCGAGACGCGCCACCGACCACCCGGCGGGGATGTTGCCGCAGAGCTGGCCCACGACGAGGAAGGAGGCGATGAACGCGGCCTCCGCGACATCCGCTCCGCGCTCTGCCGCGAGGATCGGGATGAGGGGGATCACGGCCCCTTCGCCGAGGGCGAAGAGGATCGTGGGGCCGTAGATCATGGGCGCGAACCGCCAGAGCAGAGAGCTGACGCGGTCGGACACGTGCATCCACGATACTCTGGAGTGCCATGCTCGAATTCGATCCGTCTGCCGACATCCAGGCCCTCCGCTCCACCTTCAGCGACATCAAAGCCGTCGTCGACGTCGACGCCCTCCGGGCAGAGATCGATCGGCTCTCCGAAGAGGCCGGCGCCCCCGACCTCTGGGACGACGTCGAGAAGGCGCAGAAGGTCACCAGCGCCCTCAGCCACCGCCAGGCCGAGCTCAAGCGCGTCACCGAGGTCGAGCAGCGTCTCGACGACCTCGATGTGCTCGTCGAGCTCGCCAACGAGATGGACGACGAGGACTCCGCCGAAGAGGCCCGGCGCGAGATCGCCGAGCTCGAAGACGTCGTCGGCCAGCTCGAGGTGCAGACCCTCCTCGACGGCGAGTACGACTCCCGGTCGGCGGTCGTGACCATCCGCTCCGGCGCGGGCGGCGACGACGCCACCGACTTCGCCGAGATGCTCATGCGCATGTACCTGCGGTGGGCTGAGCGTCACAAGTACCCCGTCAAGGTCATGGACACCTCCTACGCCGAGGGCGCCGGCATCAAGTCCGCGACCTTCGAGGTCGACGCCCCCTACGCCTACGGCACCCTCTCCGTCGAGGCCGGCACGCACCGCCTCGCCCGCATCAGCCCGTTCGGCTCGGCCGACAAGCGGCAGACGAGCTTCGCCGCCGTCGAGGTCATCCCGGTCATGGAGGAGGCGCAGGAGGTCGAGGTTCCCGAGAACGACATCCGCGTGGACGTCTTCCGCTCGTCGGGCCCCGGCGGCCAGTCGGTCAACACGACCGACTCCGCGGTTCGCATCACGCACATCCCCACCGGCATCGTCGTCTCGATGCAGAACGAGAAGTCCCAGATCCAGAACCGCGCCGCCGCCATGCGTGTGCTGCAGACGCGCCTCATGCTGCTGCAGCGCGAAGAGGAGGCCGCGAAGAAGAAGGAGCTCGCCGGCACCATCACCGCGAGCTGGGGCGACCAGATGCGCTCCTACTTTCTCTACGGTCAGCAGCTCGTGAAAGACCTGCGCACCGGACACGAGGTGGGCAACCCCGCCACGGTGTTCGACGGCGACCTCGACGGCTTCATCGCGGCCGGCATCCGCTGGCGCAAGCGCAAAGACGAGGACTGATCCGGCGCGCCGGGTGTCGCACCGGGCATCCGTAGCGAGCGCGCTTAGGCTGTCACAGCCATGATCCGGTTCGAGAACGTCACCAAGCGGTATCGCGGCACCTCCCGACCCGCGCTGCAGAGCGTGGACTTCGAGGTGCAACGCGGAGAGTTCGTCTTTCTTGTGGGGGCGTCCGGCTCCGGCAAGTCGTCCTGTCTGCGCCTCATCCTGCGCGAAGACTCGCCCAGCGAGGGTCGTGTGGTCGTGCTCGGTCGCGACCTGCGCTCGGTGCCCAACCGCAAGGTTCCTTACTTCCGTCGTCAGATCGGTGCCGTCTTCCAGGACTTCCGGCTCCTGCCGACCAAGACGGTCTTCCAGAACGTGGCGTTCACGCTGCAGGTGATCGGGTCCTCCCGCGGGTTCATCCAGCAGGCCGTCCCCGAGGCGCTTGCGCTCGTCGGTCTCGACGGCAAGGAGAAGCGACTTCCGCACGAGCTGTCCGGTGGTGAGCAGCAGCGCGTCGCGATCGCCCGCGCGCTGGTCAACCGTCCGCAGATCCTCCTGGCCGACGAGCCCACCGGAAACCTCGACCCGGCCACATCCGTCGACATCATGCAGCTGCTCGCACGTATCAACGCCGGCGGCACCACCGTCGTCATGGCGACACACGAGGCGGGATTCGTCGATCAGATGCAGCGCCGCGTCATCGAACTGCGCGGCGGCGAGATCGTGCGCGACGAGCGACACGGCGGCTACGGCGACACATCCGCCATCCCGCGTCTCGCGCCGGAGGTCGAGAAGGGCGCGGCGGCGGTCGCCGCTCTCACGGCCGTCCTCGACGTGCATCGTGAGATCGCCGAGACCGGTCAGATCGCTCCCTTGACGCTGGATGCGGCCGTCGCAGCCACCGAACAGGCAGCCCGTACCGAACCGGCGCATGCTGCGGCGGTGGCCGAGGCGAAGGCCGCGGAAGCACTGGCGGCGCGTCTGGCCGAGGAGGAGCGTGCGAAGCGCCCCGGCGCCGACCTGCCCGCAGAACTGGGACTCGCCGACCGCCTGGGCCTCGGTGCGTCCGACGACGAGGTAGGACCCACACGATGAGATTCGGACTGATCATGGGGGAGGCCCTCAGCGGCCTCCGCCGGAACGCATCGATGGTGATCTCCGTCGTGCTCGTGACCTTCGTGTCGCTGACCTTCGTGGGCGCGGCCGTTCTCATGCAGATGCAGATCGGAAAGATGAAGGACTTCTGGGTGGATCGCGCCCAGGTCGCCGTCTACATGTGTGCCAGCGTGTCGACCGCGAGCACCTGCTCGGACGGTGTCGCCACCCAGGACGAGATCGATCAGGTGAAGGCGGAGCTCGAAGGCCCCGCGCTGTCGCCGCTCATCAAGAAGTACACGTTCGAGACGAACGACGAGGTCTACGACAAGGCGATTCAACAGTTGGGCGACGACTACAAGAACATCGTCACGCCTGATCAGCTGCCCGCCACGTTCTCCATCCAGCTCAACGATCAGAGCCAATCGGATGTGATCGCGGAGGCGTTCGGCGGAAGCAAGGGCGTCGAAGAGGTCAAGGACCAGATGCAGTACCTCGAGCCGCTGTTCTCCGCCCTCACGATCGCGACGTACGTCGCGGTGGGGATCGCCGGTCTCATGCTCGTCGCCGCCGTACTGCTGATCGCGACCACCATCCGGCTGTCCGCGTTCGCCCGGCGCAAGGAACTCGGGATCATGCGTCTCGTGGGCGCTTCGAACCGGTTCATCCAGACACCCTTCATCCTGGAGGGCGTGTTCGCCGCGCTGATCGGCTCGGCGCTGGCGAGCGTCGGAGTCTGGGCGACCGTCGAGTTCGGCATCAACGGGTATCTGCGTGAGCGCATCGGCTTCGTCACGACGTGGGTGGGGTACTCCGACCTCGCGCTCGTGATCCCGGTCATCGTCGTCATCGGTGTCCTGCTCGCCGCGCTGTCGGCCGGATTCGCGATACGTCGGTGGTTGCGCGCCTGATACGTGAGGCGCTGGGCTTGCTAGACTGACGGGCTGCCGCGCGCCGTGCGGTCGCACGAAGGAGAGAGCATGCCCAGGGAACGCGGAGAGAAGGTCGTCGCGACCAACCGCCGCGCGCGCCACGACTACACCGTCGAGAAGACGTACGAGGCCGGCCTCGTGCTGACCGGCACCGAAGTGAAGTCGCTGCGCCAGGGGCGCGCCAACCTGACCGACGGTTACGCCTACATCCAGGGCGGCGAGGCGTTCCTCGACGCCGTCCACATCCCCGAGTACTCGCAGGGACACTGGACCAACCATGCGGCCAAGCGCACGCGCAAGCTCCTGCTGCACAAGGAGGAGATCGTGAAGCTGTCCCACGCCGTCTCCGCCGGCGGCTACACGCTCGTGCCCCTGCGTCTGTACTTCTCCGACGGCCGCGCCAAGATCGAACTCGGTGTCGCCAAGGGTAAGCGGGAGTATGACAAGCGTCAGACCCTGCGAGAGCGACAGGACACCCGCGAGGCCGAACGCGCGATGCGCCTGCGCAACCGCGTCGGGGAGTGATCGCACGATGGGTCCGCGCCGCACACAGATAGGCGGCGTCGATCGATGACCCGTCCGAACCTCCTTTTTCAGATCACAGCGCTTCCGCCCTGGCGTCGCAGCACCGTGGTAGCAGCGCTTCTGCTGTTGGGGTTCGTTCTCGCCTCGGCGTTCGCCCTCGGCCAGGCGGGGGAACAGCCGACCTCCTGGTGGTGGCCGGCCGCCGGCGCCGGCGCGGCCGCCGCGCTGAGCGCAGCGCCTCGGTACGTGCCCCTGGTCATCCTCTGCGCGTCGCTGCTGACGGCGACCGCATCCGCTCTTGCGGGGCGTCCGCCCGTCGTGGTCACGGCGAGTCTGGTCGGAACCGCCGTCGAGATCGCCGTCATGGTGGCAGGGCTCACGCCGAAGGGCGCGCCGCCGCGGTTGTCGACGACGCGGGATGTGGGCCGGTTCATCCTGACGACGATCGCGGCCGCCGGCGCGCTGGCGCTGATCGTCGCGGGCGCGGCTGCAGCGGCCGGCGGCGACTTCGTCGCACGGTTCGTCGGCACCGGTGCCTCCCATCTCTCGGCCCTGCTTCTCATCGTGCCGCTGGTGCTCATCGACCGTTCGAGCCAGCGCGTCGCGCCGTGGTGGCACTCCGTCACCCTGACCGCCGCGATCGCGTTCCTGGTCGCGGTGGCTTTCGGTCCGTTCGCGTCTGCACCCCTTTCGTTCCTGCCCGTGCCCCTGCTGGCATGGGCGGCGTTCTCGCAGACGATGTTCGTAGCGATGGGGCAGGTGCTGGTGGCGGTGTCGCTGGCGAGCGGCCTGACGCTCGCCGGATTCGGGCCGTTCGCCGACACGGAGGGCTTGCTGCCGACCAGAACACTGCTGCAGGTCTACGCGGTGGCGATCGCGATCACGTGTCTGGCGATCGCGACCCAGCGCGCCGAGCGGAGAGAACTCGAAGACCGGCAGGATGCCCTGCTGCGGCTGCTGCGCGATGCGTTCGCGCGCTCCCGCACCGGCTTCCTCGTCGCGCAGGTGCGGGAGTCGCGCAGGCTCCGCGTGCTGGAGGCGAACGATGTGGCGGCGGAGCTGTTCAACGGCCAGCTGGTGCATGCCGACGGCGCGTGGCGGGTGCTCGACGACACCCCGCTTCGCCGCATCCTGGGCGAGGCCGGCGACGGGGAACACTCGCACGAGAGCGGCGAGCTGGGTGAGGATGCGGTGCCCGCGCGCTTCTGGATCGACCCGATCACTCGCCCCGAGCTGGGCCGCATCCTGCTCGTGACGATCGAGGATCTCCGCCCCGTGCGCGCGGTGGAACGGTCCATGGCTGCGCAGCTGGATCGCGAGCGGCACGTCAGTGAGGCGCTGCGCGAGCTGAACCACAAGCAGGACGCGTTCGTGGCGAGCGTCTCCCACGAGCTGCGTACACCCATCACGGCGATCGTGGGGTACGCGGAGGAGCTCGAAGACAGCGTCACGGATCCGGATCAGAAGGCGTACGTCGAGGTGATCAGTCGCAACGCCGATCGTCTGGCGACCCTGGTGTCCAACGCCCTGCGGGCCGCGACCATCACCCAGCCCTCGGTCGGCGTTCGCGGTACCCGCATCGTGGATCTGGCGCAGATCGTCACGGACTCCCTCGAAGATCTGCGCTACCGGATCGACGAACGCTGCCTTCGCGTCGAGAGCGATGTCCAGGGGCCGTTGCCGGTGCGAGCCAACGAGGCCGAGGTCGGACAGATCGTCACGAACCTGCTCACCAACGCGATCAAGTTCTCGCCCGAGCAGGGAGTGATCCGTGTGACGGCGTGTCCGGTCGGCCATTCGGCGGTCGTCGAGATCGAGGACCACGGCCCCGGCATCAGCGAACAGGATCATGCGCGCGTCTTCGAGCGTTTCTACCGCAGTGCGCAGGCGGTGAGTGCAGGGGTGCCCGGCTCGGGTATCGGCCTCTCGGTCGCGCAGGCGCTGGCGGGGGCGATGGGCGGCGCCATCCTCCTGTCGGAGGGGGAGGCAGGCGGAACCCTCGTCACCTTGCGGCTGCCGCTGTCGGAAGAGCCTCTCAGCGAGCGCTGAACCGCGCCTCGACTCCGACCGCGACGAGCACCTCGTCCGGACGCAGCGACACGGCGCTGTCCGC
Organism: Microbacterium neimengense; assembly: GCF_054782995.1. Lineage (NCBI taxonomy): Bacteria > Bacillati > Actinomycetota > Actinomycetes > Micrococcales > Microbacteriaceae > Microbacterium > Microbacterium neimengense. Next base: position 716,808 of record NZ_BAAGRK010000015.1, on the reverse strand, counting down.
GGCGGCGGACTTCATCATCATTGGTCCGGTCGGTGCGACCTCGGACGACAGGAGACCCGCATCCGCGACCTCGACGGCCGTGACATGGTGCAGACCGAGCGACGCCGCATAGGACCGAGCGCGAGCGACCGCATCCTCCACCGCGGCGCGGGCGACCCGATCACGTGCAGCCAGCGCGCTCGCTTCTTTCAACCGCCAATCGATGCTGTCCAACTGGACGGCGGGGTCGGCGGTGGCTGCGTCGATCCACGCGGACAGGGCATCCGCATCGTCGAACACAGCCTGGAACTCGAGCGAGGCGTGGTGGACGGGGTCCAGGCGGCTGCCGTCGGGTCCCCACGGGCGATCGGTGAAGATCTGGGCGCGCGAACTGGTCCATGACACGAGCCCGTCGGAGGCCGCACGCCTTTCGAGGTCGTCGCGCACTCGCTGGCCGGATGCCGCGAGTCGGGCCATCGCCTCGCCGCGGTCGGGATGCTCGACGCGCACCACGATTCGGGCGACGCCCTCCTCTGCGGGGATGCGTTCCTCATGGGACCCGCGGACCGTGATCGTGACGTCCTCGCTCATGCGGGACAGCCTACGGACGTTCAGTCGGGAAAGATCTGGCCGACAGGGAGTCGTTTCTCGGCCTGGAAGGTGTCCTCGCTGCGCCCGTACGCCCAGTAGGCGGACAGCGAGAGGTCTGCGCGCTCGACGCCCCGCTCTGCGAAGACCGCCCGCAGCCGCTTCATCGCCTCCCGTTCTCCGTGCGCGAAGACCTGCACGCGGCCGGCCGGCCATGGAGCACCTGCTACGGCACCGACGAGTCGCGAGCCCGGCGCGCTGTGGTCTTCGTCGACCCAGGTGACGTCTGCGGATGCCGGCAGGGGGATGCGGTGCGCGGAGGAGCGCGTCTCCACGATGGCCGTGGCGCGCACCCCTTCGGTCAGCGTCTCGAGTGCCGCAGTGATCGCGGGGAGCGCGGACTCGTCGCCGACGAGCAGTCGGTGGTCGGCGGTGACGTCGGGCCGGTATCCACCCCCGGGCCCGGCGAAGGTGAGCAGGTCGCCGGGGCGAGCTGTTGTCGCCCACCGTCCCGCGACGCCCGTGTCGCCGTGGGTGACGATGTCGATGTCGAGCGTGTGCGCGGTGCGGTCCACCCGGCGCACGGTGTACGTGCGAACACTCGGCAAGTCGTCGAAGGGAAGACGCTCCCGCAGCTCGGCCAGGTCGTACGGCGGGGTGAGCGTGCTCCCGACCGGCGGGATATGGAGCTTGACGTACTTGTCGGTCTCTTCGCGGTCGGTGAACGCCGCGAAGCCGTCTCCGCCGAGGGTGACGCGCACCATCCCGGGGCTCAGCGCCGTGGTCCGGACGACCTCGAGCGTCACCTGCGGGCGTGGAGGACGGCGGGGAACGGTCATTCTTCGATGCTATCCACGGCGGTCCAGCCGAGGGGCCGTGGGAATGGCGGTACGGCTGCATCCGTTGTAGTCTGTAACGCTCGCGGGTACGTCCCGCGAGGTGACAACTCCACAGAGCGACAATGGTTCCTTCACCGAAGGATTCACGGGGATGATCGGTTTCGACATCGCCTGCGAATCGCCGAGAAGCGGGCCGAGGATGCAGGGTTATCTCGTAAACGCTCCCTGTAAACCAATAAGTGCCGAATCCAAGCGCACTGACTTCGCCCTCGCTGCCTAAGCGAGCCCGATAGTCCGTCAGACCGTGTGTGATCCCGCCACGGACCCTGGCGTCATCTAGGGATCTTGCTGTGCACCGGCGTCTGGACGGTGCGTGGGACTCTTCCCAGACTGGGCTCGTCGACTTATGTGTCTGTGCTAAAAGTCGGAGCCGAGCAGAACGTCTCCACAGACTGCGCCCGGAGAAGCCGCCGTATCACAGCGATGGACGGGGGTTCGATTCCCCCCATCTCCACAAACCGTTGTCGCTCATGCGAGCGCGAGAGGCCGTCCTTCGGGGCGGCCTCTCTTCGTTCTCCTCGTGGATCGCAGTGGAGATGGGGGAACGCCTTGACCTCGAGATGGAGACGCTGAGGGTGCATCTCGAGTACCTCCGCGCCAAGGCATCTCTTTGGGACGCGCGTGCGGTCGGTGACGCCGACGACGAGATGCGAGCGAATTCGCGTGTGCAACAGATGCTCCCGAAGCTTGCGGCGGTGCTGCGATGAGCAGGGTGCTGGTGACTGGCGGCTCCGGGTATCTGGGCACCCGGCTGATATCCGACCTGCTGGCCTCGGGTGTCAGTGTGCGCACGACAGTCCGCTCACTTGATGCGGAGGCCGACCTGCGAGCGGCCGTGCGCCGCGGCGGCGCCGACGACGCCGGGCTCGAGCTGACGGTGGCATCGCTGACTGACGACGCGGGCTGGTCGGACGCGGTGCCGGGCTTCGATGGCGTCTATCACCTCGCTTCGCCCATGATCCAGACGGATGATGCCGACGAGGTCGTGCGACCCGCGCGGGATGGTGCGCTTCGCGTTCTCCGCGCTGCGCGCGATGAGGGTGTGCATCGGGTCGTGCTGACGTCGTCGTTCGCCGCCGTCGGCTACTCGCCCAAGCCTGTCCGTGACTTCACGGAGGAGGACTGGACGGATCCCCACGCACCCGGGCTGCCCGCGTACCCCCTCTCGAAGGTCGTCGCGGAGCGTGCGGCCTGGGACTTCATCGAGCGAGAGGGCGGGGAGACCGAGCTCGTGGTGATCAATCCGACCTGGATCGCCGGTCCCACGCTGACGACGAAGGCGCGATCGTCCCTGCAGGTGTTCACCGCCATGCTCGGCGGACACATGGCGTTCACACCTCGCCAGCGCTTCGGCGTCGCCGACGTCCGCGACGTGGCTGATGCGCATCGGGCGGCCATGGCCGCACCGGACGCCGCGGGCAAGCGCTACCTGGTGCTCGCCGACGGGCCGACCATGACCTTCCTCGAGGTCGCTGAGACGCTCCGCGACAGCCTCGGACGCGCCGCCGCGCTCGTTCCGACCCGCGAAGCAGCCGGAGAGGAGCTGCCGCCGCTGGTGATACACAACGAGCGGGCCAAAGCAGAACTCGGTCTGCGTCCGCGGCCGGTCCGAGACACGATCGTGGAGCCCGCTCGAAGCCTCCAGGAGCTCGGAATGCTCGGCTGACGTGTGTCTTAGGGTGGAGGAGACTGCACCGCTGGGGTGATGGCGGTCTGACTGGAGAGATTCATGCCGTCAGCAACGAAGAACGTCGGGATCATGCTGCCTCGCGACCTGCCCGTGGCGGAAGTCCTGGACTTCGCGCGGCGCGCCGAGGAGGCGGGCTTCGACGAAGTCTGGGTCGTCGAGGATCTCGGCTACCGCGGCGGGATCGCACAGGCGGCGTCGGTGCTTGCGGTGACCTCTCACGTGACTGTCGGGGTGGGGATCCTGCCCGCCGCCGTGCGGAACGTCGCCTTCGCGGCGATGGAGATCGCGACCCTCGCGCAGCTGCATCCCGGGCGCCTCGTCGTCGGCATCGGTCACGGCATGCCGGACTGGCTGACGTCGGTCGGTGCGTGGCCGCAGAAGCCGCTGACGTTCCTCCGCGAGTACGTGGCCGCGCTTCGGGCGCTGCTCGAAGGCGAGCCGGGGCCCGCCCGAGGGGTTTACGTCGACGCTCAGGGGGTGCAGCTGAAGGAGATCCCCGATGTCATCCCGCCCCTCGTGCTGGGCGTGCGCGGACCGAGGTCGCTCGCGGCGGTCGGTGAGGTCGCGGATGGTGTGGTGCTGGCCGAACCTGCCGCACCCGAGTACATCGCTCATGCTCTGGAACAGATCGGCGACGTCGAGACCCGCGTCATCACGTACGATCTGGCGGTCGTGGCAGATTCGACGGATGAGGCGCAGGCGATCGTCCGGCCGGCCTTGTCCGTCCTCGCCGAGAGCGACTGGCGACCTCACCTTCTGCCTCTGCCGTACGCCGAAGAACTCTTGCAGCGCGCCGCAGAGCTGCCCGTGGACACCTTCACGCAGACGTTGCCCACGAAATGGGTGGCGGAGTTGACACTGTCGGGCACGGTCGACGAGGTGCGCGCCGGCATCCAGCGGCGTCACGACGCCGGCGCGACCACGGTCGTGTTCATTCCCGTGGGGGACAACCCGAGCGCGGCGACCCATGCCCTCGCTGAAGCACTTCCGGAACGTCGCTGACGGGGCGGTGCTCCCGCGCGGCGGAGGTCAGACCCGCCGGTACTGCGCCGTCACAGGGCAGTCGAAGGGGTCGCTGGCCGCGAGGCCGACCCGATTGAGGTATTCGATCACGATCGCGTAGGAACGTACGAGCGAGGTCTCCGTATAGGGAACGTCGTTGGCGCTGCAGAAGTCACGCACGATCTCGCTCGTCTTCGCCAGGTGCGGGCGCGCCATGCTCGGGAACAGGTGGTGCTCGACCTGGTAGTTGAGCCCGCCCATGAGGGCGGTCGCCCACCATCCGCCGCGGATGTTGCGCGAGGTGCGCACCTGCTTGGAGAAGAAGTCGAGCTTCGCGTCCGGAGCGATCACGGGCATGCCCTTGTGGTTGGGAGCGAAGGAAGCGCCCATGTACACGCCGAAGACGGCGAACATGACGCCCAGGAAGGCGAACGCCATCCCCAGCGGAAGCACGAGGAAGACCGCGCCGAGGATGATGGCGAAGCGTGCGCCGATCAGCGCGAGCTCGGTCTTGCGGCCCTTGATGGGTGCACGCGAGAGCAGGTGCTTCACGCTCAGGAAGTGCAGGTTGAGCCCCTCGAGCGTCAGCAGCGGGAAGAAGAACCACCCCTGCTTGCGCGTGACGAGTCGTCGGAGACCGCGCGCTTCGGCCGCATCCTCATCGAGGAACGAGATCGTGTCGACCTCGATGTCGGGGTCCTTGCCGACGCGGTTCGGGTTCGCGTGGTGACGGCTGTGCTTGGAGTCCCACCACGAGTAGCTGGTGCCGACGATACCGATGAGGACGCGGGCGAGCCGGTCGTTGGCGGGACCCGTCGCAAGGATCTGACGGTGAGCCGCTTCGTGGCCGAGGAACGCCACTTGAGTGAAGATCACGCCGAGCGCGGCGGCGATGAGTAACTGGAACCAGCTGTCGCCGAGGAGGATGAAGCCGGTGACGGCGCCGCCCAACGCGAGCACAAGGGACGCGCCGACGAGGCCGTAGAACCAGCGCGCGCGCCGGAGGAGTCCCGTCTCGCGCACCACTTCCGACACCTGGCTGTAGGCGCGGGTGATCGGGGGGAAGTCTTCTTTTCGGGCGTAGGTCTGGCGAACCGGACCGAGCGTGGCGAGGGGGGAGGCAAGCGTGGCGGAGATGAGGGACGTCCCGTCCTGTGTACCGGCCGCCTTCGGCCGTCGGTGCAATTCCTCGACGGTTGCCGAAGCCTGAGGCCCACGCTAGCCCTGCCCACATGCCTCCAGCTGTATGAAGCCGGTGCATCGGCTGTCGGTGCGCACAACAGCGAGGGATGATAGGGTGCTAACAACCCCGCAACCGGGGCAGCAGGTGAGTAACAGATGTCGGCTCATGGAAGAGCGATGTTCTCCTCCACCGAAGCAACCGCACCTCGGGTGCCTTTGATCCTTCTCGTGTGCAGTGTCCGCGAGTCCTGAAAGTTCTTGTGTTTATCCCCATCCCCACCGGTCCTGAGACCGCGACGGCGCCCGTCTGGCGTCAGGCCGACGACGGCGTCTTCGTGGCCACCATCGACGGCGAGTACGCCGGTTTCGTGGAATCGATCGACGACGCCCACATCGCGCACGGTGCGCTCGGCGAGCGTGTCGGCGGCTTCACCGAGCAGGAGGACGCTTTCGTCGCGGTGGTAGCGGCACGAACGTTTTCCGCATACGCTCGCGAACACGCGGACAAGTTCCGCGTCCCTCATCGTCCGTTCCGTAGACATAGGAACGGCACACCCGGTCGCCCCGGCGGCCAAAACAACAGAAGGAAAGACACGATGGCCACTGGCACCGTGAAATGGTTCAACTCCGAGAAGGGCTACGGCTTCATCGCTCCCGATGACGGCTCCGCCGATCTCTTCGCACACTTCAGCGCGATCGCTGGCAATGGCTTCAAGGAACTCCGCGAAGACCAGAAGGTCGAGTTCGACGCCGAGCAGGGCCCCAAGGGCATGCAGGCCGCGAACATCCGCGCACTCTGACGATTCGTCGTCTTCGGAAGGCCTCCGCAGCACTGCTGCGGGGGCCTTCTGTCTTTCGCTTGATCTCCGTGATCCGTGAGAACATGATCAGCGGGCCCTGTCCGACAACGTCCAAGGTGCATGAGGATGCGCGGGAAGAAGGTGCCATGCCGTTTCGAAGCCTCGAGATGCTCGAGTCCTGGCTCGTCGAGTTCCGCGAACTCGACTATCCGATCGCCGGCACGGTGAAGGTCATCCCGCAGGACAGCGAGTTCGGCAGCGATACCGGCCTCGTGGGTGTGCGCCTCCTGAACGCGCAGACGGTCACCTACATTCAGCCTGTCGAGGCGGGCTCGAGCACGTGGGTCGTCACGTTCGAGGCTCGCGACACCGACTTGCAGCTGGATGCGGCCGGCGCTTTCCGCCTCTCGACGGAACTTGCGATGGTGTCTGCCCTGTGCACCTTCCTGCAGACGAAGTCGAAGGCTTACCTGGCCGCTGCCGCCGTCTGAATCAGGCGCTCTGCGCGACGCTCTCCTGGGTGAGACGGGTCAGCAGCGCCGCGAGCTCGTCGGAGCGGGAGCCGAGTTGGGCGTCCACGACGCTCTCGAACCGACGGTCGAACTCCGTCAGCTTGGACCACGGCTCCTCCGCGAGGTCGACGATCGCCGTGATGTGGTTGCCCCGCCGATCCTCCGCGTCAGAATCGCGTCGCACCAGCCCACGCTCGACGAGGCGGTCGACCAGCGACGTCACGCCGGCCGAGGTGATGCCCAGATGATCCCGCAGGGCCGTCGGGCGGACGCCCGGGTTCTCGACGACGTGGAGGAGTGCGCGGGCATCGACCTCGCTGATGCGCAGCTCCTTTCGGGCAGCGACGAGCGAGTCATTCCGGGCGGCCGAGTAAGCCGTCAGGGCGCGCGAGAGCTTCGAGGTCGGCGCGGCTTCGCTGGACATCCGCATGGTCCTCCGATGGTCGGGTAGTGCCGTCCGACAGCATATCCAGCCTCTTCGGTTTCTTCAGGTCTATAGCTAAAATGAGGGATATCTCATCTCGCTAGCTAAAATCGTGAACTACCTGATAGCTTCTTCTTCAGAAGGACACGGACGCCGGGGAAAGGCCGAAAGTCCGGATCGTCGAAGATTTCGGCTTGGGGGAGACATGGCTTTTGCATCATCCGGGTGGGCTTCCGAAGCCGCGCGCCGACGCTCGACATTCGTTCCGCTTCAGCGCGGGGGCTTGCGTTCGGCCTCGCAGATCACGTTCGTCGCGTCGTGCGTGGTCGCCGCATCCGTATCCATCACGCTCGGCGCTCTCGCGCTTGTCTGACATACCGACTCAGGGGAAGGGACACCATGGGAAAGCTGTATTACGGGGCTGACACGGAGGCCGTCGTCATCCCCGACCGCCTGTTGAGCCACATCAAGGTGGTCGCAGCGACGAAGCTTCGTCGCAACGAATCGTTCACGTTCTCCTGGGTGCACGCACCGGGCGAGCCCGTGGGGCGCTCCACGCTCTGGCTGCAGCCCTCGATTCCGATGCGGTTCGTCTTCGACTCCGTCGAGCCCGAACAGCTCGACCCGTCCATGCTGCGGACCCTCGCCGATCAGGCCGCCTCGAGCGCGGGGATGCATGTCGACCTGACCAAGGAAGACTTCGGTATCCAGAAAAACACCCCCGAGCGCAAGCTCGCATCGGTCGCCTGATCCGGCCTCTCACGAAGCCCCGAACCGCGGTCGCTGCGGTTCGGGGCTTCGCCGTTGCTTGGCCCCTTTCGGTCGGCTGGCGCGCCTCTCGGCGACCATCCCGCCGGATGTCAAGGGCCTCTGTGCCGTGGCGCGGGTCGCGCAGCATGGCCCGCAGGCACCCAGCCACGACGAGAGGACGATCATGAACACGACCGCCGACCCGCGCGAGGGTAAAGGAGCCGAGGGATTCCCCGGACAGGAGCAGTCGCAGCCCGGCAAGACCGCGCTGATGGATCCGGAACCCGACCACGGCGAGCACAGCTACCGCGGAAACGGCCAGCTGATCGGCCGTCGCGCGCTCATCACCGGAGGTGACTCCGGCATCGGGCGGGCGGTGGCGATCGCCTTCGCCCGTGAGGGCGCTGACGTCGCGATCGGCCATCTGCCGGAGGAGGCCGATGACGCGGCCGAATCGGTGCGCTGGATCGAGGAGGCCGGACGCCGCGGCGTCGCTCTCGCTGCCGACATCCGCGACACCGACGCCGCCATGCAGATGGTGGAGCACGCGCGTGAGCAGCTGGGCGGTCTCGACCTGCTGGTGCTCAACGCCGGTTACCAGCGCGATCGCGAGAGCATCGACACCATCCCGCTCGACGACGTGAAGCGAGTCTTCGACACCAACCTCCTCGGCCTGATCGCCGGTGCGCGTGCTGCGGTACCCCATCTGCAGGAGGGGTCTTCGATCATCGTCACGAGTTCGGTGCAGGCGTTCTCGCCGTCGCCGTCGCTCATCGACTACGCCATGACGAAGGCGGCGCAGGTCGCCTTCGTGAAGGCCCTCGCCGAGGAGCTCGGCCCCCGCGGGATCCGCGTCAACGCCGTCGCGCCGGGACCGGTATGGACGCCGCTGATCCCCGGCACCGGCTGGGACGAGGAGCGCATCGAGACGTTCGGCACGGATACACCGTTGGGTCGCGCCGGGCAGCCGGCAGAACTCGCCGGAGCCTATGTGTACCTGGCGTCGGATGCGGCGCGGTACGTCAGCGCAGCCGTCCTTCCCGTCACGGGCGGCAAACCCCTCTGATCGTCGACGACCCGTACCGGTCGTTCGCCTGCGGAGCCTTGCATGCGCATCGCGGACGACGACCGGCATCGGTGTGCGTGGGCGACCGACGATCGACACAGGGCCGCGACCGAGCGGCTCACGGACAGGAGCGCGGAAGCAGAATGGGACGACTCTGGTACGGGCGCGAGGAGTACTTCGTGGTCGAGGACGATCTGATCGCGCACCTGCGCGTGGTCACGATGAACAAGCTCCGTCGCGGAGAGGCCTTCATGCTGACCGTACCCACCGCCGATGGAACGGGCGGACGGCGGAGCATGTGGATGTCTCCCGCGGTGCCGCTGTCATTCACGTACTCGCGGACGGGTCCGGTGCAGATCAGGCGGGAGCTGATCGAAGCCCTGATGGATGCGGCCAACAGCCCCGACGGACTCGACGTGCAAGAGCTGATGACGGGACACACCCCCACATAGGGGCCCGGGCTTGGGTGCCGTGAGAGCATGTCGAGGTCGCCGACCCGAAGGAGCCGCCATGCCCGATCCGCGCCGCCGCCCTCTCGGTACCGGAGTGTTGACTCTGGAGCCCGCCGAGGCTCCGGAGCGTTGGCGTCTCACGGGGACGGAGGAGGGTGCCCCCGAAGCGAACTGGGGACACTGGGTACGCCTCGCGCAGCGGATCCTCGAGGTCGACGCGCTGTCGCGCGAGCGGGAGGGGCGGGGTGACGCCTGGGACGAGGGGTTCGCCGCCGGTCATGCTACGCACAGCGACGACATCGCGAACCCCTACCGCTGACCAGGACCCTGCGCCGCCAGACGCAACGCATCCGCGCCCAAGCCGAACACCTCGCGTTGGACCGCGGTGATCACCGCAGGGTCGTCGCCTCGTAGCTGGATGACGACGGTAACCCGTTCGCCCTCCACCGTCTCGCCCGACCAGGATGCGGCGAGTACTCCGGGCGCGGAGCCGCCCTTGAAGCCCAGGTAGGGCAGGAGCGTGCGGTCGAGATCTGCACCGATCCCCGGGTTCCTCGAGAGGATGGCGCGCACCGTCTCGTCGCCGGTGTCGAGCAGCGCCCGATGGACCGCCGCCACGGTCTCGGGGGTGGCGAACCAGTCGACCCCGTTGTTCCAGACCGGGTGAGTGACACTCGCCGTATCCACCGACAACGGAGCGGCGTCGATGGCGTCCAGAAGGCGTCGACGCTCCACCTCATCGGCGTCACGCCACTGGGCGGACAGGGCCGAGTCGCCCCAGCCGAGAGTGAAGAAGTCCTTCGTCGTCAGCCAGGGTGCATTGCCCTGGCCGCCGACGCTCGCGAACGCCCTCTCGACACGCTCCCGTCCGAGTCGCCGGATGAGCAGATCGGTCGCGGTGTTGTCGCTGATCGCGATCATCTCCTGGGCCGCATCGCGCACGGAGACCTCGGTGCCGGCGGGCCGATCCTGAAGGCGCCCGGAGGGCAGGCTCCGATCCGCGTCGGTGAGCACGAGCGTCTCGTCCCAGGTGAGCTCCGACGAACGGACGGCCTCGGCGGTTGCGAGAAGCACGAAGAGCTTGAACACCGAGCCGAGCGGGGCGGGGTCCTCCGCCCCGCGTTCGAGGAGCTCGTCGTCGCCGCGGCTGATGAGGACCCCGAGTTCGCCGGGTAGTTGATCGAGGCGATCAGCGACCTCGTCGAGCGAGGACGATGCCCTTCATGGCTCGGACGCAGGCCCGAGGAGGAAGGTGACGATCTTGTCATCGTCGTTGACGGCGACGGTCATGTCGAAGGGTTCGCCGATCGTGCCCCTGAGCGTCGTCACCGCGGAGCGTTCGTCTCCCTGGTACCCGGTGACGGTGAACGGCGCGGCGGGCCGGATCTGCGTGTTGAGCAGGTCCGCGACCTCGGCGGCGGACACCTGCGCGGTGAAGGTCGTGTCGAGGTGGGTCTCCCACTCGGCTGCGGTGGTGTCCTCTTCAGCGCTGAGGACGTCGATGATCCACGCGGTCTTCGCGCCGACGGGTGTGTCGGCGATCTCGGCGGACGGTGATGGGGGCGTCGTCTCGGAGTCAGGTGTCTCCGCGGCCGGCGCGCACGCCGTCAGGGCGAGCGCTGCGGCGGTGGCGAGGGCGAGGGACGAGAGCGGGCTCAGCCGGCGGGGCATGGCGGGGTCCTTTCGTGGGGATCCCTTCCACGCTAGGTATGGTCTCGCCTGAGCGCCTCCGTCTGGCGGGGGACTTCTCGAACGCGCGTCAGGAGCCGGGACGCTCGACGAGCAACAGCCCCTGCTTGGTGTCGGCGAGCGTGATCCAGCCGTCGCCGAACTGGTACGTCATGCCGTAGCCGTCCGAATCGGGGTTGAGGACGTTCGCCGGATTCTCGGTGATGTACTCGTCGCCGATGCTCTTCCAGCCACTCGCCAGCAGTTCGCTCCGGGCCGTCTGGGCTTCGGTGTCGCTCACCGGCGCCCACCCGAACACCTGCACGTGATCGCTCGCGACCGAGTAGTCGCCCCACACGCACTGGATGCCGTCAGGGAAGGTGAGGCTGCCGACGCGGAACACGTCCTCTTTCGCCGTCCACTTCGCCTTCGCGAAGTCCGCGATCACGTCGTCGGGCAGGAGCGACTCGCACGTCGGCTTGTCGATCGTTCCGGGTGTGGGTTCGCTGGTGGCGACGGGCGTCGGCGTGGCGGCGTCGGGTGCAGACACGGGCGTGGATGCGGCGGGTTCGGGAGCGGCCGGGCTCGAGCATGCTGCGAGGGACAGCGCGCCGACGATGAGGAGCGCGGAGCCGAGCGAGGTGCGGATGCGGCGGGTCATGCCGATGCCTCCGAGTCGGTAGCGGGGGAGAAGAAGTCGAGGAAGGACTGGTGGAGCGTGCCGTTGGTGGCGAGCACGGACCTGGTCGAGAGCGAGTCGGTGCCGTCGAAAGCCGTCATCCGCCCACCCGCTTCGGTGATGATCGGTCCCAGGGCTGCGATGTCGTACTCCTTGACGTCGAACTCGGCAACCATCTCGAGACGGCCCTCGGCGAGGAGCATGTAGGGCCAGGCGTCACCGTATCCGCGGTCGCGCCAGACGGCGCGCGAGAGCCGGATCAGGCCGTCGAGGTGGCCCGCGTCATCCCACTGCGCAATGCTCTGGAAGCTGACGCTGGAGCGCTCGAGACTGCGTACGTCGGACACGGCGAGTCGACGCGGCTGGGCGGCGCCGTTCGTCCACGCACCCTCACCCTCGGCGGCCCACCACCGGCGTCCGATCGAGGGCTGACTGACCACGCCCACTCGGGGCACGCCGTCGACGGCGAGAGCGATGAGCGTCGCCCAGATCGGGATGCCCTTCAGATAGTTGTGGGTGCCGTCGATCGGGTCGATGATCCACTGGCGTGCGCTGTCGCCGACCGATCCGAACTCCTCGCCCAGCACCGCGTCATCCGGCCGTTCGCTGGAGAGGATGGCGCGAATCGCCTTCTCGGTCGCGATGTCGGCCTCGGTCACGTAAGACGCATCGGGCTTGACCTGGATGCTGAGGTCGGCGGCGTCGAAGCGTGACATCGCGACGGCGTCCGCCGCATCCGCCATTCTGAGGGCGAGCGCGAGGTCGTCGGAGAAGCTGCCCGCGAGCGCGCCGGAGGACGAAGTGGGGGACATGATCGCCAGCCTACCGGGCCGGCCCTGCCTCGATTGGCGCTCCGCTTCGTCGGGTGATAGCGTTGTCCCTCGGTTCGGAAAGTGAGTTTCTCGCTCTGAATCACGCACCTCTAGCTCAATCGGCAGAGCAACTGACTCTTAATCAGTGGGTTCAGGGTTCAAGTCCCTGGGGGTGCACGGATTGCCTCGACAGATCTCGCCATCTGCCGGGGCTTTCTGCTTTTCGGGGCGGAGCTAGGCTGGCGGCGTGCAGCTCGAGCCGGTTTTCACCGCGGTCGCCGTGGGTTTCGAAGTCGTCGGAGCGACGGCGATGATCGTGGGGGCGGTGATCGCCGTCGTCCTCGCGGCGCGCGCTCTCGGACGCCGGGAAGGCGGGCGTGCGGCATTCATGGTGCTGCGGACAACGCTCGGCTCCGCGATCCTTCTCGGCCTCGAGGTGCTCGTCGCCGCGGATCTCATCCGCACGATCACGTCCAAGCCCTCCCTGGAGGATGCGCTCATCCTCGGCCTCGTCGTGCTCATCCGAACGGTGCTGTCGATGTCGATCCAGATCGAGATCGACGGTGTGCTCCCGTGGCGACGGGCGCTGCTGACGAGCGGTGGTCAATTGATCGGCGAGGCCGTCGCGCGCGATCGGGTCGCGTCGGCCCGATGACGCCGGAGAACGTGACGCCCGGTCGATAGTGTCGATCATGCGATCCTCCTCTCCCATCGCGGCTGCGGCGGTACTCGTGGCCGCCTTCGGCCTGACGGCCTGCTCCGGTCCCTCGTCCGACATCGTGGCCACCCCTGTTGCGAGCTCGGCAGCCCCCGCTGAACCGACGTTTGTCGTGGGGGCTGTCGTCGATGCGACGACCGCGCAGGAGATCGGCACGACTGGCACGCAGCGCGCATATCCCATGGTCAACGGGGCCGGGCCCGCTCCGGACGGGGTCTCGCGCTCACGCGAGGAGATGACCGCCGTCGTGAACGAGTGGCTCGCCCAACAGGACGACCCGGACGCTTACGTCGTCATCCACGGCTGATGCACCCCGGAGTAGGCCGGGAGGCTCATGCCGAGGGGCGGTCGAGGGGGCCGAACAGGGCCTGCCACAGCCACTGCGTCGCCGTCTCGATCGGGGGCAGCGGGTCGCGAGCGAGCCAGGCCGTGATGACGCCGAGGGCGCTACCAGTCACACTTGCTGCGACGACGTCCACCGGGAGTCCGTCGAACACCGACGGCGCCCCCTGGCGCACCGCGTCGCCCACGATGCCCTGAACACGCGCCCGCAACTGCGCCGCGACGGCGAGCGAGCCGTGCTCGCCGAGAACGAGTCGGTAGAGGTCGGCGTTGTCGGCAATGTGCTGCAGGTACGTCGTGAGGTCGGCCGGCGGCTGGCTGATGTCGCGCGGGTCCGCGGAACGGATGATTCGGCTCGATACGTCATCGACGGCTGACTCCAGCGCGTCGGCGAGAAGCTGGTCCTTGTCGGCGTAGTGCTGGTAGAAGCTGCTGCGGTTCACCCCCGCCTCAGCCGCGACGTCGGCCACGGTGATCGCGTCGAGCGGACGCTCGCGGGCGAGGTCGAGCAGCGCGTTCTGCAGACTCGCTCTCGTGCGCGCCACGCGGGGATCCATCCAGCCATTTTGTCAGAGCAGCGGTCCGGTGCTGAGAGTTCTCCCACACGTGATGGTTTTGCAACACGTGTCGGATATCCTCGACGAGGCTCGATGGTGCGCCGCATCCCACCCACCCCTCGGAAAGGCACGTCGTGGCCCAACTCCTCTACCGGCTGGGGCGCTTCTCGGCGCGCCGCGCCTGGATCGTCCTCGTCGCCTGGGTGATCGCCCTGGGCATCGCGGCCGGCTCGTTCGTCGCTTTCGGCGGCACGCTCGCCACCTCGTTCAGCATCCCCGGCACCGAGACGGAGCGGGTCAACGACCGGCTCGCCGACGCTCTGCCCGACCTCACCGGCGCCAGCGCCCCCGTCGTGTTCCAGACCGACGGTGAGCCGTTTACCGACGAGCAGAAGGCGGACATCTCCTCGCTGCTGAAAGACGTCGCCGGTATCGACGGCGTCGCGGGCACGGTCGACCCGTTCCAGACCGAGGCGCAGCGCGCCGACCAGGCTGCGCAGCTGGAGTCCGGCGCCGCCCAGCTCACGCAGGGCGAGAGCCAGTTGGATGCGGCGCAGCAGCAGCTCGAGGCGGGCAAGGCGCAGCTGGACGCCGCGATCGCCCAGGCGCAGGCGGCGGGCGTCTACGCCCAGGCCGAAGCGCAGTTCGCGGCCCAGCAGGCGCAGATCACCGCGGGGCAGGAGCAGCTCGACGCATCACGCGCTCAGCTCGACGCGCAGAAGCCGCAGCTCGAAGCGGGCCAGGAGCTGCTCGACGCTGCATCCGACATCCGCACCGTTTCCACCGACGGCGCCACGGCGCTCGGCAACGTGTCCTTCACGAAGGACATGTTCTCGTTGCCGCAGGAGACGAAGACGGCGGTCGCCGACCGCCTCAAGAGCGCCGACATTCCCGGCGTCAGCGTCGACTACTCCTCGACGATCGCCCAGTCGACCGATGGCCTCATCGGGGTCGGCGAGCTCGTCGGTGTACTCATCGCGGCGCTGGTGCTCGCCATCATGATGCGGGCGTTGCTGCCCGCGATCACGCCCCTGATCGGCTCGCTCATCGGCGTCGGCATCGGTGTCGCCGGGTCTCTCGCGTTCTCCGACGTCGTGGACATGGCCTCCGTGACGCCGATCCTCGGTGTCATGCTCGGTCTCGCCGTCGGCATCGACTACTCGCTGTTCATCGTGAACCGCCACCGAAAGCAGGTGCTCGCGGGCATGGAGATCGGCGAGTCGATCGGTCTCGCCAACGGCACCGCCGGCAACGCTGTGGTCTTCGCCGGCACGACGGTCATCATCGCCCTCGTCGCCCTTCTCGTCACCGGCGTGCCGTTCCTGGGCGTCATGGGCGTGGTGGGCGCGGCGTGCGTGTTCGTCGCCGTTCTCGTCGCGATCACGGTCACGCCCGCGCTGCTCGGACTCATGAAGCTCCGCGTGCTGCGTCGCGGGCTGCGCGCGAAGGTCGGGCACCCCGATCACGCGCCGGCCGAGCTGCGGCCCATGCGTACCGGTCGTGTGGTCGCGGCGGGCGCGGTCGCGATCATCGCTCTGCTCGTCATCGCGATCCCCGCCCTGTCGATGCGCCTCGGACTGCCCGATGGGTCCTCGGAGGCCACCGATACGACCCAGTACCGTGCCTACACGGCGGCGACCGAGGCGTTCGGCGCCGGCATCAACGGCCCGCTTCTCGTCGTGGCGGAGACGCCGCAGGCAGTGGCCGAGGCTGACCGTGTCACGACGCAGGCCGACATCGTGCGCACGCTCATGGCGCAGGACGACGTGGATGCGGTCGCTCCGATCGCGGTCTCGGATGACGGCAAGACCTTCGCGTTCCAGGTGGTTCCGCAGGACGGCCCGGCCAGCGAGTCGACCGAGACGCTCGTGCACGATCTGCGCGCCCTGTCGCCCCTCGACGGCGACATCGAGCTCGGCGTCGCGGGCCAGGCATCGGCCAACATCGACGTGTCGCAGAAGCTGGCCGACGCGCTGCCCGTCTACCTCGCCGTGGTCGTGGGCCTCTCGCTCGTCATCATGGTGCTGGTGTTCCGGTCGATCCTCGTGCCGATCATCGCGACCGCCGGCTACGTGCTGTCCCTGTTCGCCGCGCTCGGCGCCGTCACCGCGATCTACCAGTGGGGCTGGCTGAGCGACGTGTTCGGCGTGCACGATCCGGGCCCGGTGCTGAGCTTCGGGCCGATCATCCTCATGGGTGTGCTCTTCGGGCTCGCGATGGACTACCAGCTGTTCCTCGTCTCGGGCATGCGCGAGGCGTACGTCCACGGTGCGCCGGCGCGCGCCGCGGTCGTTGCCGGCCTACGTGGAGGTCGGGCGGTCGTGACGGCCGCCGCGATCATCATGATCTCCGTCTTCGGCGGCTTCGTCTTCAGCCACCTGGCGATGGTGCGGCCGATCGGCTTCGGCATGGCGATCGGTGTGCTCTTCGACGCGTTCGTCGTGCGCATGGTGATCGTCCCGGCGCTCATGCACCTGTTCGGGCGCGCGGCGTGGTGGCTGCCGCGCTGGCTCGACCGCATCCTGCCCGATGTGGACGTCGAGGGTGCGGCGCTCGAACGCGCTCACCCCGTGCAGCACTGACTCTGCGCGACAGCGCTGACTCCGCACCGCACGAAAGAGGGGGTGTCCACCGGATCGTGGGCACCCCCTCTTCGCGTGTGCGTGTCAGGCCGCGTCGCCGACGAGGACGGCGACCCCCTCTTCGGCCGCATCCGCCGGCCGCTCATCGATGCGTCGCAGGGCGCGGCGGCCGAGCGCGATCGTCAGCGCCGCGATCACGATCGATGCCGCGGCCACGAGGTACGGCACGGTCGCGTTCGAGGCATGCCACAGCCACGCGGCGAGCGGGGGAGCGGCTGCTCCGCCGAGGAAGCGGACCGCCGAGTAGGCCGAGGACGCGACCGCGCGGGGGAGATCCGTGGCTTCCATGACCGCTTCCGTCAGCACCGTGTTCATCACGCCCAGAAGAAGGCCCCCCACGACGATGCACGTCACCAGCGCGGCGGAGCTTGCGACGAGGATGCCTCCCACGACGAGATCGACGGCGAGCAGCGGCAGGACGACGAGCATGACGCCCGAGCGGGTGAATCGGCGCAGCAGCAGCGGCGCGACCCACACGCTCGTGACCGCCAGGGCGACGCCCCATCCGAAGAAGGTGAAGCCGATGCCCATCGCCCCGAACCCGAGCGGGAAGGGCGAGAACGCGAGCAGGGTGAAGAAGCCGATGTTGTAGAACAGGGCCGCCACCGCGAGCACGGCGAGGGCGGGCTTTCCGAGCGCGCGGAACGGCGCCGACAGCGGCACGGGCGAGCGCTTCTCCTTGGGGCCGCGCAGCAGCACGGCGACGGCGATGAAGGCGATGGCCATGAGCGCGACGACGCCGAAGAACGGTCCGCGCCAGCTGACCTCGCCGAGCAGACCGCCCAGCAGCGGACCCACCGCGATGCCGACACCCAGGGCGGCCTCGTACAGCACGATCGCCGCGGAACTGCCCCCGCTGGCCGCCCCCACGATCGTCGCGAGCGCCGTGGAGATGAACAGGGCGTTGCCCAGACCCCATCCCGCCCGGAAGCCGATGATGGCGTCGACGCTGCCGGACAGTGCGCTGAAGAGCGAGAAGACGACGATGAGCGCGAGACCCGCCAAGAGGGTCGCCTTCGCTCCGATGCGGCTCGAGATCCAGCTGGTGACCAGCATGGCGAGGCCTGTCACGAGCAGGTAGCTCGTGAAGAGCAGCTCGGTCTCGACCGGGGTGGCCTCGAGCGACTCCGCGATCGCGGGGAGGATCGGGTCCACGAGGCCGATGCCCATGAACGCGACGACACAGGCGAACGCGACGGCCCACACCTGGGCGGGCTGACGCCAGACGGATGTGGTCGCCCCGCTCATCGCGCCGCTCCCGCGAAAGCGTCGGTGCGCGACATCAGGATGCGGGACGCGTGCTCGAGGGCGGACCACTCCGCGTCGTCGAGGTCGGTGAACAGCGGCTCGAGCGCCTCGCCGAGCTGCGTGCGCCATGCATCCATCGCCTCCGAGCCGGCGGGCGTGATCGAGACGATCGTCACGCGCGAGTCCTCCGCGTCGCGCTCGCGCTCGACCAGGTGGAGGTCGGCGAGCTGACCGACCAGCCTCGTCATGCCGGGCTGTGTGGTGCGGCTCAGTCGCGCCAGGTCGCCCACGCGCTGCGGGCCCTCCTTCTGCAGGATGCTGAGCGCGCGCCACTGGGCGGCGGGGGCATCATTCTGTGTCGTGACGGCGGCGAGGCGGGTCAGTGCGTGCGCGGCGACGACGATCCTCTCGATGGCTTCGGCTTTTCGCATACTGGAAGTATATACCTCCGATATATACATGACGCGGATGCGGCCATCGCCGTGCGCAGGCGCGGCGCCGCCGCGGGCGCCGTACGCTGGGACGATGACTTCCGACGACATCGTGATCGTTGCTGCCGCACGCACGCCGCAGGGGAGGCTGAAGGGGCAGCTCTCGTCGATTCCGGCCCCTCAGCTCGGCGGGATCGCCATCCGCGGCGCCCTCGCGCAGGGCCGGATCCCCGCATCCGCCGTCGACGCTGTCCTCGTCGGTCAGGTGCTCCCGGCCGGTACGGGGCAGAACCCGGCCAGGCAGGCGGCGATCGCTGCAGGGCTCGGCTGGGACGTGCACGCCGCGGGCGTCAACAAGGTCTGCCTGTCCGGACTCACCGCCGTCATCGACGCCGCCCGGATGATCCGGGTGGGCGATGCATCCGTCGTCGTCGCGGCGGGTATGGAGTCGATGAGTCGTGCGCCGCACCTGCTGACCGGCTCGCGCGACGGGTACGCCTACGGCAGCGTCGAGGTGCTCGACCACATGGCCTACGACGGCCTCACCGACGCGTTCGACCGCGTGAGCATGGGCGAGTCGACCGAGCGCCGCAACGCCGACTACGAGGTCACGCGCGCCGAGCAGGATGCGGTCGCTGCGCGGTCGCACCGGCGTGCGGCCGCCGCAGTGGAGGCCGGCCTCTTCGACGCCGAGATCGTCCCCGTCGAGGTCCCGCAGCGCCGGGGTGAGCCCGTCGTCATCACGCGCGACGAGGGCATCCGCGCCGAGACGACCGAAGAGGTGCTCGCGAAGCTGCGCCCCGCCTTCGCCGAGGGCGGGACCATCACGGCCGGCAACTCGTCGCAGATCTCCGACGGCGCATCAGCGGTGGTGCTTACGACGCGCAGCCACGCCGATGCGCAGGGGTGGAAGGTGCTGGCCGCGCTCGGTGCGAGCGGTCAGGTCGCCGGCCCGGACAACTCGCTGCATGCGCAGCCCGCACGAGCCATCGCCCGGGCGCTCGAACGGCAGGGGCTCGCCGCATCCGATCTGGACCTCGTCGAGATCAACGAGGCCTTCGCCGCGGTCGTCGTCCGCTCTCAGCGCGAGCTCGGCGTCTCCGATGCGGTCGTGAACCCGCAGGGCGGCGGGATCGCACTCGGGCATCCGATCGGCGCCTCAGGCAACCGTCTCGTCGTCCACGCCGTGCACGAACTCGTGCGACGCGGATCCGGCACGGCGGCGGTCGCGCTCTGCGGCGGCGGCGGTCAGGGCGACGCGCTCATCCTCGTGCGCTGACGACTGCGCGGCCGGGGAGGTCAGCGGCGAAGACGCTTGCGCAGCAGCTTCGTCTCGTCACCCGAGACGGGGGAGTCTCCGGCGGCCACGTGCCCGCGCTTGGCTCGGAAGGTGTCGACGATCGCGCCGATCGCGAGGGCGAGCGTGATGCCCCAGCTGACCCACGCCAGCGCCGTCCGCCAGGTGAAGGGCTCCTCGTTGTTGCGCAGCCCTCGAAAGAGCGTCGCGCCCCCGAGCAGGGCGCTGAACAGACCGGAGCCGAAGAGGTAGGAGCGCATGAGGCCACGCTATCGCGGGAGGATACCCCCTCGCTCGGGGCTTGCGCGAACCCCTGGAGGCCCTGCACGCCGCTGTTAGCCTGAGTGGCATCCCGAGAGACCAGGAGTGCTCGCGTGCCGCAAGCAGAGTTCGTCGTCGTCGCCAATCGCCTTCCCGTCGACCGAGACGCCGACGGCGGATGGCGTCGCAGCCCCGGCGGGCTGGTCACAGCGCTCGAGCCCGTGATGCGCAAGAGCGACGGCGCCTGGGTCGGGTGGGCCGGAAAGCCCGACCTCGAGCTCGAGCCGTTCGACGCCGACGGCACCCACCTCGTGCCGATCACGCTCAGCGCCGAAGAGGTCGAGCTGTACTACGAAGGCTTCTCGAACGACACGATCTGGCCGCTGTACCACGACGTGATCGCCGCTCCCCGGTATCGCCGCGAGTGGTGGAACGCGTACGTCGCCGTGAACCGTCGCTTCGCGGAGGCCGCCGCGGAGGTCGCGGCCGAGGGTGGGACCGTATGGGTGCAGGACTACCAGCTCCAGCTCGTGCCGCAGTTCCTGCGCGAGCAGCGACCCGATCTCACGATCGGTTACTTCCATCACATTCCGTTCCCCGCATACGGCCTGTTCTCGCAGCTGCCGTGGCGTCGCCAGGTGCTCGAAGGACTCCTCGGCGCCGACGTGATCGGCTTCCAGCGGGTGGCGGATGCGGGCAACTTCGCTCGTGCGGTGCGCCGCCAGCTTCGCTACGAGACCAAGTCGACGGGCATCAGAGTTCCGCAGTCGGACGGCTCGGTGCGCATGGCCTTGGCCAAGGCGTTCCCGATCTCGATCGATGTCGCCTCCTACGTCGAGCTGGCCGAGCGTCCGGAGATCCAGGCGCGCGCGAAGGAGATCCGCGAGGAGTTGGGCAACCCGCGCCACATCCTGCTCGGGGTCGACCGACTCGACTACACGAAGGGCATCCGGCACCGGATGAAGGCCTTCGGGGAGCTGCTGCAGGACGAGCGGCTCTCGGTCGAGGATGTGACCCTCGTGCAGGTCGCGAGCCCCAGCCGTGAGCGCGTGGAGACCTATCAGCAGCTGCGCGACGAGATCGAGCTCATGGTGGGCCGCGTCAACGGCGACTACGACACGATGGGCCACACGGCCATCCGCTACCTCCACCAGGCGTTCCCCAAGGAGGAGATGGTCGCCCTCTACCTGGCGGCCGACGTGATGCTCGTCACCGCGCTCCGGGACGGGATGAACCTCGTCGCGAAAGAGTATGTGGCCAGCCGCATCGACAACCGCGGTGCACTCGTGTTGAGCGAGTTCGCGGGGGCGGCCGACGAACTCAAGAGCTCTCTCCTGGTCAATCCGCACGACATCGAAGGCCTGAAGGACACGATCGTCCGCGCGATCGAGATGACCCCCGGCGAGCAGGGGCGACGGATGCGGGCACTGCGCCGACGGGTGCGCGAGCACGACGTCGAAGACTGGTCGCGGGAGTTCCTCGCCGCCCTCGCGGGAATCCGGGGGAGCGGCGGCGCGGCATGAGTGATCTGCGCAGCCTCGCCCGCACCCCGCGTCTTCTCGTCGCTCTCGACTTCGACGGCACCCTCTCGCCGCTCGTGGACGAACCGATGTCGGCGCGCATGATCCCCGACGCGCGCCGCGCGTTGGATGCGCTGGCCGCCCTGCCCGACACCGACGTGGCTCTCGTCTCCGGCCGGTCGCTGGCCGATCTCCGCGTGATCAGCGAGCACACCGACGACTCGCTCTTCCATCTCGCCGGCTCCCACGGCGCCGAGACCTGGCATCCCGGTGCTCGAGCAGGGGACGAGGACGCCGACGATCCCGCGGATCGGGCGCTTCTGGGCGAGCTCCTGCCGGAAGCCGAGCGGATCGTCGCGCACGTCGACGGCGCGTGGGTGGAGCCGAAGGCCTTCGGCCTCGGCCTGCATACGCGACTCGCCCAGCCGGATGCGGCACAGGCGGCCCAGCGCGAGATCGACGCCCTGATGGCCGAGCGCGCCCCGCGCTGGCGGCGGCGCACCGGCCGCGACATCCTTGAGTTCGCGTTCCGACATGAGGGCAAGGACCAGGCGGTCGCGGCGTTGCGCGAGCGTCTCGGTGCGACGGCTGTGCTGTTCGCCGGCGACGACGTGACTGATGAGGATGCGCTGCGTGCGCTCGGCGATGACGACCTGGGCGTGCACGTCGGCGCCGGCGACAGCGCCGCATCCGTGTCGGTCGAAGACCCCGCGGCGCTGGCCGCGCTCCTGGACCGGCTGGCCGGGCTGCGCGCCGAGCGGTGACCGTTCCACGACCGTGACAGGCGCCGGGCCGCAATAGACTGCACGGGTGAGCCACCCCGACGAAGCGATCGACATCAAGCCGCGCAGCCGAGCTGTGACGGACGGCATTGAAGCCACCACCTCCCGAGGCATGCTGCGTGCCGTCGGCATGGGAGACGAGGACTGGGACAAGCCCCAGATCGGCATCGCCTCCAGCTGGAACGAGATCACTCCCTGCAACCTCAGCCTCGACCGGCTCGCGCAGGGTGCGAAGGAGGGCGTGCACGCCGGCGGCGGTTACCCGTTGCAGTTCGGCACGATCTCCGTCTCCGACGGCATCTCGATGGGCCAC
The DNA here is from genome assembly GCF_054782995.1 of Microbacterium neimengense. Lineage (NCBI taxonomy): Bacteria > Bacillati > Actinomycetota > Actinomycetes > Micrococcales > Microbacteriaceae > Microbacterium > Microbacterium neimengense. The sequence continues at coordinate 694,194 of NZ_BAAGRK010000015.1, read as the reverse complement.
GAGGGCATGCACTTCTCACTGGTCAGCCGCGAGGTCATCGCCGACTCGGTCGAGACGGTCATGATGGCCGAGCGCCTGGACGGCAGCGTGCTGCTGGCGGGCTGCGACAAGTCCATCCCCGGCATGCTCATGGCCTCGGCTCGCCTCGATCTGTCGAGCGTCTTCCTCTACGCGGGTTCGATCGCTCCGGGCTGGGTCAAGCTCAGCGACGGCACCGAGAAGGACGTCACCATCATCGACTCGTTCGAGGCCGTCGGAGCGTGCCTCGCCGGCAAGATGAGCGAGGCAGACCTCAAGCGCATCGAGTGCGCGATCGCACCGGGCGAGGGAGCGTGCGGCGGCATGTACACCGCCAACACGATGGCCTCCGTCGCCGAGGCGCTCGGTCTCAGCCTCCCGGGCAGCGCCGCGCCGCCCTCCGCCGACCGCCGCCGCGACTACTTCGCGCACCGCTCGGGCGAGGCCGTCGTGAACCTGCTCAAGCTGGGCATCACGACGCGCGACATCCTCACCAAGGAGGCGTTCGAGAACGCGATCGCCCTCGCCATGGCGCTCGGCGGCTCGACCAACGTCGTGCTGCACCTACTCGCCATCGCGCGCGAGGCCGACGTCGAGCTCTCGCTCCACGACTTCAACCGCATCGGCGACAAGGTTCCGCACGTCGCCGACATGAAGCCGTTCGGTCAGTACGTCATGAACGACGTCGACCGCCACGGCGGCATCCCGGTCATCATGAAGGCGATGCTGGATGAGGGACTGCTGCACGGCGACGCGCTCACCGTCACCGGCAAGACGCTGGCCGAGAACCTGCGAGAGCTCGACCCGGACCCCATCGACGGCACGGTGATCCACACGTTCGACAACCCGATCCACGCCACCGGCGGCATCAGCATCCTGCACGGTTCGCTGGCTCCCGAAGGTGCCGTCGTGAAGACGGCCGGCTTCGATGCGGCGGTGTTCGAAGGACCCGCCCGCGTGTTCGAGCGCGAGCGCGCCGCGATGGACGCGCTGGAGGCGGGGGAGATCCACGCCGGCGACGTCGTCGTCATCCGGTACGAGGGCCCGAAGGGCGGCCCGGGCATGCGCGAGATGCTCGCGGTGACCGCCGCCATCAAGGGCGCCGGCCTCGGAAAAGATGTACTACTCTTGACGGACGGACGATTCTCGGGCGGCACAACCGGCCTGTGCATCGGCCACGTAGCACCGGAGGCGGTGGACGCAGGTCCTATCGCTTTCGTGCGCGATGGTGATCTGATACGGGTCGATATCGCGGCTCGCTCTCTCGACCTACTCGTCGATGAGGCCGAGCTGAGCTCCCGCCGTTCTGGCTGGGAGCCGCTTCCCCCGCGCTATACCCGTGGCGTCCTGGCCAAGTACTCGAAGCTCGTGCGTTCGGCCGCCGAAGGCGCCGTCACCGGGTGACTTCGCCTCCGACATCCCGTCATCCCCACCCGAGGTAGTTCCCATGTCCTCAGACATCTCTGCGGCCATTCCACGGCCGCCCGCCCGTGCGCAGTCCGCACCCGTGATCACGGGAGCGGAGGCCGTCGTCCGCTCGCTCGAGCTCGTCGGTGTCACCGACGTGTTCGGGCTGCCGGGCGGCGCCATCATGCCCGTCTACGACCCGCTCATGGACGATGAGGCCGTGCGTCACATCCTCGTGCGCCACGAGCAGGGTGCCGGCCACGCGGCCGAGGGATACGCCGCCGCATCCGGTCGCACCGGCGTCGCCATCGCGACGTCGGGCCCGGGCGCGACGAACCTCGTCACCGCGATCGCCGACGCCTACATGGACTCCGTGCCGCTCGTGTGCATCACCGGTCAGGTCTTCTCGACGCTGATGGGCACGGACGCCTTCCAGGAGGCCGACATCGTGGGCATCACGATGCCGATCACGAAGCACTCGTTCCTGGTGAAGACGGCCGAGGAGATCCCCGGTGCGATCGCCGCGGCGTTCGAGATCGCCGGCACGGGGCGTCCCGGCCCGGTGCTCGTGGACATCACGAAGGACGCCCAGCAGGCCACCGCGCCCTTCATCTGGCCGCCCAAGATCGAACTGCCCGGTTATCGTCCGGTGACGAAGGCCCACGGCAAGCAGATCCAGGCGGCGGCGCAGCTGCTGTCCGAGGCCCGCAAGCCCGTGCTGTACGTCGGCGGCGGTGTGATCCGCTCGCACTCCTCCAAGGAGCTGCGTGTGCTGGCCGAGGCGACGGGCGCACCGGTCGTGACGACGCTCATGGCGCGAGGCGCGTTCCCGGATTCGCACCCGCAGAACCTCGGCATGCCCGGTATGCACGGCACGGTCCCCGCGGTGCTGGCACTGCAGGAGGCCGACCTCATCGTGGCGCTCGGCGCCCGCTTCGACGATCGCGTCACGGGCAAGGCGTCGCTGTTCGCCCCGGGTGCGAAGGTCGTGCACGTCGACATCGATCCCGCGGAGATCTCGAAGATCCGCTTCGCCGATGTGCCGATCGTGGGCGATCTGAAGGAGGTGCTCGTCGACCTCGACGGCGCCTTCCGCCAGACCATCGGCGACCAGCAGCCCGACATCACCGAGTGGTGGAGCTATCTCGACGGCCTCCGCGACGAGTTCCCCCTGGGCTACGCACCCACGACCGACGGTCTGCTCTCGCCGCAGCAGGTCATCTCCCGTATCGGCGAGCTGAGCGGACCGGAGGCGATCTACGCCGCCGGTGTCGGCCAGCACCAGATGTGGGCCGCCCAGTTCATCAAGTACGAGCGACCCAACTCGTGGCTCAACTCCGGCGGCGCCGGAACCATGGGTTACGGCGTTCCCGCCGCGATGGGTGCGAAGGTCGCCGAGCCCGACCGCGTCGTCTGGGCGATCGACGGCGACGGCTGCTTCCAGATGACCAATCAGGAGCTCGCAACCTGCGTGATCAACGAGATCCCGATCAAGGTCGCGATCATCAACAACTCGTCGCTGGGCATGGTGCGCCAGTGGCAGACGCTGTTCTTCGACGGCCGCCACTCGAACACCGACCTCAACACGGGACACGGCACCGCCCGCATCCCGGACTTCGTGAAGCTCGCCGAAGCGTACGGCTGCCTGGCGATCCGCGTGGAGCGCGAGGACGAGATCGACGCCGCCATCACGCTCGCCCTCGAGACGAACGACCGCCCCGTCGTGATCGACTTCGTCGTGTCGGCAGATGCGATGGTGTGGCCGATGGTCCCGCAGGGAGTGAGCAACAGCTTCGTGCAGTACGCCCGCGACCACGCGCCCGAGTTCGACAAGGAGGACTGACATGACTTCACACGTGCTGAGCCTCCTCGTCGAGGACAAGCCGGGTCTGCTCACCCGCGTGGCGGGCCTCTTCGCGCGCCGCGGCTTCAACATCGAGTCGCTCGCCGTGGGCGTGACCGAGGTGCCAGGCCTCTCGCGCATCACGGTGGTCGTGGACGTCGACCAACTCCCGCTCGAGCAGGTGACCAAGCAGCTGAACAAGCTGATCAACGTCATCAAGATCGTCGAGCTGGATGCGGCCGCCTCCGTTCAGCGCCAGCATGTGCTGGTGAAGGTGCGCGCCGACAACGCGAGCCGCTCCAACGTGCTCGAGGTCGTGAACCTGTTCCGCGGTTCCGTCGTCGACTACGCGCCGGACGCGCTCGTGGTCGAGATCACCGGCGACAAGGGCAAGGTGGACGCGTTCCTGCGCGCTCTCGAGCCTTTCGGCGTCAAGGAGATGGCGCAGTCCGGGCTGCTCGCGATCGGTCGCGGCGGCAAGAGCATCACCGAGCGCGTCCTGCGCGGATAACCCCTTTTCGCAAGCCGTTCACCGGTCGTTGAGCGAGCGCAGCGAGTCGAAACGCAACGACCGACACACGAAGGAGAAAACACACACCATGGCTGAGATCTTCTACGACGCCGACGCCGACCTCTCGATCATCCAGAGCAAGAAGGTCGCGATCGTGGGCTACGGCTCGCAGGGTCACGCCCATGCGCAGAACCTGCGCGACTCCGGCGTCGAGGTCGTCATCGCGCTCAAGGACGGCTCCAAGTCCGCCACCAAGGCGCAGGAGGACGGCTTCGAGGTCAAGTCGGTCGCCGACGCCGCCGAGTGGGCGGATCTGATCATGATCCTCGCGCCCGACCAGCACCAGCGCTCCATCTACGCCGACAGCATCAAGGACAAGCTGACCGCGGGCAAGACCCTCGCCTTCGCGCACGGCTTCAACATCCGCTTCGGCTACATCGAGACGCCCGAGGGCGTCGACGTGATCCTCGTCGCCCCGAAGGCGCCGGGCCACACCGTGCGTCGCGAGTTCGTTGCGGGCCGCGGCATCCCGGACATCATCGCCGTCGAGCGCGACGAGACCGGCACCGCGTGGGCGACGGCGCTCTCGTACGCCAAGGCCATCGGCGGCACGCGCGCCGGTGTCATCAAGACGACCTTCACCGAGGAGACCGAGACCGACCTGTTCGGCGAGCAGGCCGTCCTCTGCGGTGGCATGAGCCACCTTGTGCAGTACGGCTTCGAGACGCTGACCGAGGCCGGCTACCAGCCCGAGATCGCCTACTTCGAGGTGCTCCACGAGCTGAAGCTCATCGTTGACCTGATGTGGGAGGGCGGCATCGCCAAGCAGCGCTGGTCGATCTCCGACACGGCCGAGTACGGCGACTACGTCTCGGGCCCGCGCGTCATCGACCCGTCGGTCAAGGAGCACATGCAGGCCGTTCTGGCCGACATCCAGTCCGGCGCGTTCGCCAAGCGCTTCATCGACGACCAGGATGCGGGGGCTCCCGAGTTCCTCGCGCTGCGCGAGAAGGAGCAGGGTCACCCGATTGAGGCGACCGGCAAGAAGCTTCGCTCGCTCTTCTCGTGGCAGCAGCAGGACTCGGACTACACCGAAGGCTCTGCCGCTCGTTGATCCGCGCCTGAGCGCCTGAACACCTCGCCGTGCACCACGCGGCGGCCCTGGCCCGGCCATCGCATCCCGAACACAGGATGCGGTGGCCGGGTCTTTTCCGTGGGACCTTCGGCCCTGGGTAGTGGTCTGACCAATTCATAATCTGGTCCCATGACGCGCGGCGAATGACCGCGCAGAGTGGGAGTGTTCCGATGTCTGTCGTCATCGATGCCCTCGTCGACCGGGCCCAAGAAGCTCTGGCCGCGTACGCATCCTTCACCCAGGAGCAGATCGACCAGATCGTCCGCAAGGCGTCGGTCGCTGCGCTCAGCCACCACGCCGACCTCGCGGTGCTCGCCGTCGAAGAGACGCGGCGCGGCACGTTCGAGGACAAGGCCGTGAAGAACATGTTCGCGTGCGAACACGTCACGAACTCGATCATCAACCAGCGCACGGTCGGTGTGATCTCCACCGACGAGCTCACCGGTATCACCGAGATCGCGGACCCGGTCGGCGTCGTGTGCGCCCTGACGCCGGTGACGAACCCGACGTCCACGACGATCTTCAAGTCGCTCATTGCACTCAAGACGCGCAACCCGATCGTGTTCGGGTTCCACCCGTCTGCTCAGCGCTCGTCCGTGGCCGCTGCGACGGTCGTGCGCGATGCTGCCATCGCCGCGGGCGCGCCCGCCGACTGCATCCAGTGGATCGAGGAGCCGTCGATGGAGGCCTCGGGTGAGCTCATGAACCACCCCGGCGTCGCGCTCATCCTCGCCACCGGCGGCAACGCCATGGTGCGCGCGGCGTACTCCTGCGGCAAGCCCGCCCTCGGCGTCGGCGCCGGCAACGTGCCCGCCTTCATCGAGCGCACCGCGAAGGTCGGTCGTGCGGTCAACGACATCGTGATCTCGAAGTCGTTCGACAACGGCATGGTCTGCGCCTCGGAGCAGGCCGTCATCCTCGACGCTCCGATCGCCAAGGAAGCCCTCGCCGAGTTCGCTCGCCTGCACGCCTACATGGCGACGCCGGACGAAAAGCGACTGCTGGAGGAGTTCATCTTCGGTGTGGCCGCCGACAGCGCCAACTGCGCCGACGCGAAGCTCAACGCCTCCGTCGTCGGACAGTCGCCCGCGTGGATCGCTCAGCAGGCCGGATTCGAGGTGCCCGCGGACACGTCGATCATCCTCGCCGAGGTCTCCGGTGTCGGACCGCACGAGCCCCTGACGCGCGAGAAGCTCGCGCCCGTGCTCGCCGTGCTCCACGCCCGCAACCCGCAGGAGGGCATCGACCTCGCAGAGCAGATGGTCGCCTTCGACGGCCTCGGCCACTCCGGCGCGATCCACAGCAACGACCCCGCGGTGATCGCCGACTTCGCCGATCGCGTGAAGGCCGTGCGCATCATCGAGAACGCCCCGTCGGCCCTCGGCGGCATCGGCGACATCTACAACGCGTTCATGCCGTCGCTGACCCTCGGCTGCGGCTCCTACGGTCACAACTCGGTCTCGAACAACGTCTCGGCGGTGAATCTGTTGAACATCAAGCGCGTCGGTCGGCGCAACAACAACCTCCAGTGGTTCAAGATCCCCGCGAAGACGTACTTCGAGCCGAATGCGCTGCGGTACCTGATCGACATGAAGAACGTCGACCGCGTCACCATCGTCACCGACGCCACGATGACCAAGATGGGCTTCGTCGACCGGGTCGTGGACATCCTGCACCGCCGCAGCAGGCCCGTGCACCTGCAGATCCTCGACGGCGTGCTGCCCGAACCGACCGTGGCGAGCGTGCAGGCCGGTGCCGCGCAGATGCGCGAGTTCCAGCCCGACACGATCATCGCACTCGGCGGCGGCTCGCCGATGGACGCGGCGAAGGTCATGTGGCTGCTCTACGAGAACCCGGACGTGCAGTTCTCCGACATGCGCGAGAAGTTCTTCGATATCCGCAAGCGGGCGTTCAAGTTCCCCGACCTCGGCGCCAAGGCCCAGCTCGTCTGCGTGCCGACCACGTCGGGAACCGGCAGCGAGATGACCCCCTTCGCGGTGATCACCGACGAGACCACGGGCATGAAGTACCCGCTCGCGGACTACGCGCTCACCCCGTCGGTCGCCATCATCGATCCGACGCTGACCGCGGCGCTGCCGGCCTTCCTCGTGGCGGATGCGGGCTTCGACGCCCTCACCCACGCGACCGAGGCGTACGTGTCGGTCTACGCGAACGACTACACGGACGGGCTCGCGCTCCACGCGATCAAGCTCATCTTCGAGAACATCGTGCGCTCCACGCAGGCACCCATGAACTCGAAGGACGCCGCCGATCTGCAGGCCCGCGAGAAGATGCACAACGCCGCATCCATCGCCGGCATGGCGTTCGGCAACGCGTTCCTCGGGATCGTGCACGCCATGGCGCACGTGACCGGTTCGAAGTTCCACCTCGTGCACGGCCGCACCAACGCGATCTACCTGCCGCACGCGATCCGCTACAACGGACGGGTGCCCAGCAAGGTCACGAGCTGGCCCAAGTACGAGCGCTACATCGCACCGGAGCGCTACCAGGAGATCGCCAAGCACCTGGGGCTGAAGGCGGACACCCCGGAGCAGGGCGTCGAGAGCTACGCCCGCGCGGTCGAGAAGCTGCGCGACGCGGTCGGCATCGAGCGCTCGTTCCAGGCGCAGGGCGTCGCCGAGGGCGACTTCATCGGACGCCTCGACGAGCTCGCCATGGCCGCCTACGGCGACCAGTGCGCTCCGGCCAACCCGCGTCTGCCGCTGCTCGCGGACATGCGCACCCTCATGGAGGCCGCCTACTACGGCACCTCGTTCGACGAAGTGCGCGCCGCTCGCGCGCACGCCGAAGCTGCGGCGGATGCGGCGACTGAGCCCGCCCGTCCGACGCAGGACGCCTGAATCCCCTTCTGGGCGTCCGGGCCCCGGGATCCTCGTGATCCCGGGGCCTTCGCCGTGCCACGAGGTAGGGTCGAGGCATGGTTTCGCGCGACGACGACGCTCTCAGCTGGGACGGTGACGACGACCCGACGCTCGCCCCGCAGGTAGCGCCTCGCAGGGCCGGATCGGCCCCGGAGGTGGAGCCTGACACGACCGGCGTGAAGCGTCTCGAGGTCGAGACGAAGGCGGCTCCCGCATCCGTCTCCGACGACGGCGACGCCGAGCCCGCGGCGATGAGCAACGTGGCGCTCGTGACGCTCGGCGTGTTCGGCGGGATCTATCTGCTACTCGCCGTCGGATGGTTCATCGGCGGATCGCGCCTGCAGTTCGTCGCGCAGCTGTTCATCAACCCCGCGGCGCACATCGCGGCCTGGATCCTGGCGATCGCCGCTCCTGCCGTCTGGTTCGCCACCGCGCTCGTGCTGACGCGCTCCCGGCCGATCTGGCTGCGGATCCTCGCGCTGGTCGTCGGTGCCGTGGTGCTGCTGCCCTGGCCGTTCCTCATGACGGGAGTGGGAGTATGAGCGCCACGACGGTTGCGCGACGGGTCGCGATGCCGGTGTGGCTCATCGTCACGATCGCCGGCTTCGCCGCCCTCTTCTTCGCGTTCGCACTCTGGACGGCGCTCGGATTCCTGCTGCAGCAGGCCGGCGGAGACGCGGGCCTGACCGGGTACGGCTGGTTCGTGCTGCTGCTGCCCGTGCTGTTCCCGATCCTCGTGTTCGCGGGCTGCTTCGCGCTCGGCTGGCGCCGCAAGGCGGGACCGTTCGCGCTCCTGCTCCTGCTCGGCCTGTGTCTGGTCGCCGTCTTCTGGCTCGACATCTTCGCCTACGCGTCGGTCACTTCGTCGCTCTACAACGCCTGAGATCCGAAGGCCCAACGTCCCGTCACACGGTCGGGGGCATCGGGGTCGGGGCAGTAGGCTGACAAGTGCGCGGCCGGCCCGCCCGCGACGCGCTTCCACCCGCCTCGCGCCGTCGTGCTCTGCACGCGGTCCCGCACGTGTCAAAGGACATCCGCTGTGACCAAGCCCGTCGTCCTCATCGCTGAAGAGCTCTCTCCCGCCACGATCGACGCCCTCGGGCCCGACTTCGACGTGCGCCACGTCGACGGAGCGGACCGCGCAGCGCTGCTCCCCGCACTCGCGGACGCGCATGCCGTGCTCGTGCGCTCGGCGACGCGCATGGATGCGGAAGCCATCGCCGCCGCGCCCGTGCTGAAGGTCATCGCCCGCGCCGGCGTCGGACTCGACAACGTCGACATCAAGGCCGCGACGACCGCCGGCGTGATGGTCGTCAACGCGCCGACCTCGAACATCATCTCCGCGGCGGAGCTGACGGTCGGCCACATCCTGAGCCTCGCGCGTCGCATCCCGGCCGCGCACGCGTCGCTCTCATCCGGCGCATGGAAGCGCAGCTCGTTCACCGGCACCGAGCTGTTCGAGAAGACGGTCGGCATCATCGGTCTCGGTCGCATCGGCGCGCTGATCGCCGCGCGCCTGCAGGCCTTCGACATGCGCGTCGTCGCCTACGACCCCTACGTCACGAGTGCGCGAGCCCAGCAGTTGGGTGTCGAACTGCTCACTCTCGACGAACTGCTCGAGCAGAGCGATTTCATCACCATCCACATGCCGAAGACGCCCGAGACCACCGGCATGATCAGCACCGAACAGTTGCGCCGCATGAAGCCGACCTCCTTCGTGGTGAACGTCGCCCGCGGCGGGCTGATCGACGAGGCGGCACTCGCCGATGCCCTGACCTCGGGTGAGATCGCCGGCGCGGGTCTCGACGTGTTCTCGAGCGAGCCGCCCGCCGCTGACAGCGACGCCGCCCGCCTGCTGTCGCTGCCGAACGTGGTCGTCACCCCGCACCTCGGGGCATCGACCGACGAGGCTCAGGAGAAGGCCGGCGTCTCGGTCGCGAAGTCCGTGCGCCTGGCGCTGTCGGGCGAGCTCGTCCCGGATGCGGTCAATGTCGCCGGCGGCGTCATCGACCCCTACGTGCGTCCCGGCATCGCGCTCGTCGAGAAGCTCGGCCAGATCTTCTCCGCCCTGGCTGTCTCGCCCGTCACGAGCATCGACGTCGAGGTGCACGGCGAGCTCAAGGACTACGACGTCAGCGTGCTGAAGCTCGCAGCCCTCAAGGGCGTGTTCACGAACATCGTCAGCGAATCAGTGTCGTACGTGAATGCTCCGCTGCTGGCCGAGCAGCGTGGGATCGAGGTGCGGCTGATCGTCGACGGCGTGAGCGAGGAGTACCGCAACGTCATCACGGTCGCGGGCGCTCTGTCCGACGGCTCACAGCTCTCGGTGTCGGGCACGCTCACCGGCACGAAGCAGATCGAGAAGCTCGTGGCCATCAACGGTCACGCCCTCGAGCTTCCGATCGAGCAGCACCACATCGTGATGCAGTACACCGACCGTCCCGGAATCGTGGCCGTCTACGGTCAGCGGTTCGGCGAGGCCGGCATCAACATCGCCGGGATGCAGATCGCCCGCCGTGCCGCCGGGGGACAGGCCCTCTCGGTGCTGACGGTCGACTCGCCGGTGCCCGACGAACTGCTCGCCGAAGTGGGATCGGCCATCCAGGCCGACCTGTTCCGTCAGATCGAGATCACCGAGTCCTGACCTGCGGCGCCGGGCGTTTCGTCTCGCTGCGCTCGCTCAACGACCGGTGTGTCGTTGCCGATCCCGGTCGTTGAGCGAGGCGCGCAGCGCCGGGTCGAAACGGCGCGGCGGGTCAGCCGCGCGCGGCGCGCGTGACGATCTCGACCAGGGCGTCCATCGCCGCGCCCGTCGGCGTGGGGCCGGCGACGCCGTCACCCTCGAGCGCGTTGTTGAAGTAGAGTCCGTCGCTCACGAGCATCACGAGGTCCAGGGCCGCCTCGCTCGCCACGTGCGACCGCAGCGCATCGGCCCAGCGGTCGCGGATCGTGCGCAGCGCCGCGCCCGCGGCAGCATGCCCGCCCTGGGCGAGCCGCGAGACGGCGACGAGCGCCCGATCCAGCGCGTCGTCGCTCATCGCTGACGTGCGCACGAAGTAGGCGACGGGGCCTTCCGCCGACGCCGACATCCGGTCCAGGTCCTCCTCCACGAGGACATGGAGACGTTCGAGCAGACCCACCTCCAAGGCGTCCTTCGAACCGAAGTGGTACAGCAGACCGCCCTTCGAGACGCCGGCAGCCCGGGCTGTCGCATCCATCGTCGCCGCACGTTCGCCCTCGGCGACGAGAAGCCTCTCGAAGGCGTCGAGCACCAGCTCGCGGGCGCGCGGGGGTCGACTCATGGTCTCGATGGTACTGACGACGAGCGCTCCATCTCTGTTACTATACCAGCCGGACGGTATAGAAACACATGAACACACTCACTCAAGACATCGCCATCGCCGACGCCGAGGGACGCCGCGTCGGATGGCGCGGTTGGGCGGCGCTCGTCGTCCTCATGCTCCCCGTGCTTCTGGTCGCGGTCGATAACACCGTGCTGAGCTTCGCGCTGCCGGAGATCGCCCTGCAGCTGCAGCCCACCAGCACGCAGCAGCTCTGGATCATCGACGTGTATCCGCTCGTGCTGGCGGGCTCTTTGGTGACGATGGGTACGCTCGGCGACCGCTTCGGACGCCGTCGGATGCTCCTCATCGGCGCCACGGGCTTTGCCGCCGTCTCCGCGCTCGGGGCGTTCGCCCCCAGCGCCGAACTGCTCATCGCCGCCCGCGCCGTCATGGGCGTGTTCGGTGCGATGCTCATGCCCTCGACGCTGTCGCTGCTTCGCAGCATCTTCACCGACCGCAACCAGCGCCGGCTCGCGATCGCCGTCTGGGCGGCCATGTTCTCGGCGGGTGCGGCGCTCGGTCCCGTCGTGGGCGGGTTCCTCCTCGAGCACTTCGCCTGGGGATCCGTGTTCCTGATGGCCGTGCCGGTGCTCATCCCGTTGCTGGTGCTCGCACCGATCCTCGTGCCGGAGAGTCGCGACCCGCACCCCGGTCGCGTGGACCCGGTGAGCATCGTGCTCTCCATGGCGACCATGGTGCCGATCGTCTATGCGATCAAGGAGGCCGCCGCACACGGCCCGAGCCCGCTCGTCGCCGCCCTGCTCGTGGCCGGCGTCGGGTTCGGTGTGCTGTTCGTGCGGCGCCAGCGTCGCTCCGAGACGCCGATGCTGGACGTCCGCCTCTTCGCTCGCGGCGCGTTCAGCGGTGCGCTGCTCGTGAACCTGCTGAGCGTGCTCGCGCTGGTCGGCTTCATCTACTTCGTCTCGCAGCACCTGCAGCTCATCGTCGGTCTCTCACCCATGACCGCGGGCCTGGCGCTCGTGCCCGGTCTGGTGCTCATGATCGTCGCGGGACTCGCGATCGTGCCCGTCGCCAAGCGCGTCTCGCCCCGTGTTGTCATCCCCGTGGCGCTGGTGTTCTCGTTCGCGGGATACGTGATGGTCGCGCTGTCCACGGATCCGGGCTCGGTGGCGCTCCTCGTGGTTGCCTTCATGGTGCTCGGCATCGGGATCGGCGCGGCCGAGACCGTCTCGAACGAACTCGTGCTCGCCAGCGCCCCGCCGGCGAAGGCGGGAGCCGCCAGCGCTGTCTCCGAGACGGCCTACGAGGTCGGTGCGGTGCTGGGCACCTCGCTGCTCGGGGGCCTGCTCACCGCGCTGTATCGCGCGAACCTCGTCGTGCCGCAGGGCGTCCCCGCGGACGTGGCGGATGCGGCGCGCGAGACGCTGGCGGGCGCGGTGAGCGCCGCGAACGGACTCGCCCCCGAGACCGGGGCCGCGCTCCGGGATGCGGCCGCGCACGCCTTCGATGCCGGTGTCGGCGTCACCTCGCTCATCGGCGCGGGCCTGGTCGTCGTGGCAGCGGTGATCGCCGCCACTACGCTGGGATCGTCCCGTAACTCGCCGCGGCGGTGATGCCCGCGGCATCCTGAGACAGGAGTGCCATGTCGCGCGTCGTGAAGCTCGCCGTCATCCCCGGTGACGGAATCGGTCCCGAAGTCGTCGCAGAGGCCGACAAGGTGCTCGACGCGGTGGTAGCCGGTACCGACGTGACGTTCGAGCGCACCTGGTTCTCGCTCGGTGCCGCGCGGTATCTCGAGACGGGTGACACGCTCACCGACGACGACCTGGCGGCCATCGCCTCGCACGACGCGATCCTGCTCGGCGCCGTCGGGGGAGTGCCCGGGGATCCGCGCCTGAAGAACGCGAACATCGAGCGCGGCCTGCTGCTCAAGCTGCGCTTCGAGCTCGATCACTACGTGAACCTGCGTCCGTCGAAGCTCTACCCCGGCGCGAGCGGACCGCTCGCCGACCCGGGCGACATCGACTTCGTCGTGGTGCGCGAAGGGACCGAGGGGCCGTACGTCGGCAACGGGGGCGCGATCCGCGTGGGCACTCCGCACGAGGTGGCCAACGAGACCTCGGTGAACACGGCGTTCGGCGTGGAGCGTGTCGTGCGTTTCGCGTTCGCCGAGGCGGAGCGTCGCCGCAAGAAGCTCACTCTCGTGCACAAGACGAACGTGCTCGTGCACGCCGGGGGCATCTGGAAGCGGATCGTCGACGAGGTGGCCACGGAGCACCCCGAGGTCGCCGTAGACTATCTGCACGTCGATGCGGCCACGATCTTCCTGGTCACGAACCCCAGCCGCTTCGACGTGATCGTCACCGACAACCTCTTCGGTGACATCCTGACCGACCTGGCAGGTGCCGTGACCGGTGGCATCGGCCTCGCCGCATCCGGGAACATCAATCCCGACGGCGACTTCCCGTCGATGTTCGAGCCCGTTCACGGTTCGGCTCCCGACATCGCGGGCCAGCAGAAGGCCGACCCCACGGCCGCGATCCTCTCGGTCGCTCTCCTGCTGAATCATCTGGGACTGCGCGATGACGCCGACCGCCTCACCCGCGCGGTCGAGGCCGACATCGCCGAGAGGTCCGATTCGGTCCGCACCACAGCACAGATCGGCGACGCGATCATCGCGCGGCTCCAGGCGTAACCTGGAGCCCGCAGCCGTCGCCCGTGACCGCGCCGCCAGGCGCAGATGAAGCGAGATCCTCATGACACTCCTCGACACCGATCCCGACCAGGGCCTCGCACCGCTCGAGTTCGCCGTCACCCGCAACCTCGCCGCCCGCGGCGCCGCGGAGCGCGAGCAGATCCTCGAGAACCCCGGCTTCGGCACCGCCTTCACCGACCACATGGTCGACATCTGCTGGTCGATGCGCGGCGGGTGGCACCGTCCGCGTGTGCAGCCCTACGGCCCGATCTCGCTGGATCCCGCAGCGGCCGTCCTGCACTACGGCCAGGAGATCTTCGAGGGCATCAAGGCCTACCGCCACGCCGACGGCTCGATCCACACCTTCCGTCCCGACCAGAACGGCCGGCGACTGCAGCGTTCGGCGCGCCGGCTCGCGCTGCCGGAGCTGCCGGTGTCGTACTTCGTGCAGTCGCTCCGCGAGCTGATCAAGGTGGATGCGGCCTGGGTGCCCTCGGGCGCAGACCAGAGCCTGTACCTGCGGCCGTTCATGTTCGCCAAGGAGGCGTTCCTGGGCGTACGCCCGGCGCAGAAGGTCGCCTACTACCTCATCGCGAGCCCCGCGGGCGCCTATTTCAAGGGCGGCGTGCAGCCGGTCTCGATCTGGCTGAGCGAGGACTACTCGCGCGCCGGCAAGGGCGGCACGGGCGCGGCGAAGACCGGCGGCAACTACGCTGCCAGCCTGCTGCCGCAGTCCGAGGCGTACGAGAACGAGTGCGACCAGGTCGTGTTCCTCGATCAGGACGGCAACGTCGAAGAGCTCGGCGGCATGAACATCGTGTTCGTCAAGAAGGACGGCACGCTCGTGACCCCGCAGTCCGACTCGATCCTCGAGGGCATCACGCGCGACTCGATCCTGCAGCTCGCGATCGACCGCGGACACAAGGTCGAGGGTCGCGCCGTGTCGCTCGCCGAGTGGCGCGACGGCGTCGCCTCGGGCGACATCGTCGAGGTGTTCGCGTGCGGCACGGCCGCGGTGGTGACGCCGATCGGGCAGCTCAAGGGCAAGAACTTCTTCGACGAGCAGCCGACCGGCTCGCTCGCGCTGTCGCTGCGCGAAGAGCTGACCGACATCCAGTACGGCCGCCGCGAAGACACGCATAACTGGCTCGTCCGACTCGACGCCTGATCCCGCAGCGAGGCGTCCTGGATAGGCTGAACGGGTGAAGATCGCTCGTTTCAGCCACCAGGACGCCATCGCTTACGGAATCGTCGACGACGACGAGCTCGTGCAGCTCGCCGGGGACCCGATGTTCGCCGGCTTCGAGCCCACGGGCAAGCGCATCCCGATCGCGGATGTGGCGCTGTTGGCGCCGGTGATCCCGCGATCGAAAGTCGTGGCGATCGGACGCAACTACCGCGCGCACGCGGAGGAGCTCGGCAACGACGTTCCCGCCGAGCCTCTGATGTTCCTCAAGCCCAACACCGCGGTCATCGGCCCGGGCGACGTCATCGTGCGCCCCACGCAATCCGAGCGGGTCGACTTCGAGGGCGAGCTCGTCGTGGTGATCGGTCGCATCGCGAAGAACGTGCCAGTGGAGAAGGCGCTCGATGTCGTGTTCGGGTACACGGTCGGCAACGATGTGACCGCGCGCGACCTTCAGCGCAGCGACGGCCAGTGGTCGCGCGCCAAGGGCTTCGACACCTTCTGCCCGCTCGGACCCGTCATCGAGACAGAGTTCGATCCCGCATCCGCCGCGCGCGTCGTGACGCGCGTCAACGGCGACGAGCGTCAGTCCGCTCCGCTCACCGACCTGATGTTCCCGATCGCCGAGCTCATCGCGTACGCGTCGTCGGTGTTCACGCTGCTTCCGGGCGACGTCATCATGACGGGAACCCCCGCCGGTGTCGGCCCGCTCGTGGCCGGCGACGAGGTCGAGGTCGAGGTCGAGGGGATCGGCGTTCTGCGCAACACCGTGCGCGATGCCTGAAGCTGTTGATCTGCTGCCGGATGCGGCCGAGCTGACCCGCATCCGCCGCCGCACGCTGTGGCTGCTCTCGTCCGGACAGATCCTCGGCGGCATCGCCTTCGGTGCAACGATCTCGCTCGGCGCGATCCTCGCCACCGAGCTGTCCGGTGACGAGGCGTTCTCGGGCTGGGCGACAGCAGCCGTGACGCTCGGCGCCGCCGCGTTCGCCATCCCGCTCGCGGCCCTCGCACGTCGAAGCGGGCGCCGTCCCGCGCTCGCGGCCGGGCTCTCGGTGGCCCTCGTCGGCGTCCTCCTCGTCATCGGTGCGGTGGCCGCCGCATCCTTCCCGCTGCTGCTGGCGGGTGTCGTGCTGATCGGTGCCGGGCAGGCGGCGAACCTGCAATCGCGGTTCGCTGCGGCCGACCTCGCCACCGACGCGTCGCGCGGCCGCGACATCTCGGTTGTCGTCTGGGCGACGACAGTCGGTGCCGTCCTCGGCCCCAACCTGGTGGGCCCAGGGCAGGCGCTTGGCGACCTCGTCGGCATGCCTCCGCTGACCGGCCCCTATCTGTTCACGATCGTCGCCCAGGTGCTGGCCGTCATCCTGTACGTCGCTGCTCTGCGCCCCGACCCGCTCGTGCTCGCGCAGCGCCTCGTCGCGCGGGATGCGGCCGGCGCGGGCCCTCGGATCGCACGCGCCGACCGGCCCGTGGCGGCGCGGTACGCGATCCTCGCGATCGCCGCCTCTCACGGCACGATGGTCGCCGTCATGGCGATGACGCCCGTGCATCTCGTCCACCACGGCGCGAGCCTCACGATCGTGGGACTCACCATCAGCCTGCACATCGCGGGGATGTATGCCCTGTCGCCGGTGTTCGGAATCCTCGCCGACCGGATCGGCCGGGTGCCGACCGTGCTCGTCGGGCAGGGGCTGCTCGCTGCATCCCTTCTGGTGTCGGGGCTGGGGCAGAGCTCGAACACCGCGGTGACCATCGGCCTCGTGCTGCTGGGGCTCGGGTGGAGCGCCTCGACCGTGGCGGGCGCGGCATTGCTCGTAGAGACCAGCAGTGAGGCGATGCGCACCCGCCGGCAGGGTCGCAGCGACCTCGCGATGAACCTCGTGGGGGCGGCCGGTGCGATCCTCGCGGGAGTCATCCTCGGCTGGATCGGATTCGGGGGGCTGGCGCTCGTGACGCTCGCGCTGGTCGTGCTCGTGGTGGTGGCGTCTCCGCTCGCGCGATCCAGACGCGACGCGGCCTAGCGGAGGGCCCGCAGCGCGCGGTCGACGTCGTCCTCGTCGTTGAAGACGTGGAAGGCGAGGCGCGCGCGTCCGGCGCGGCCGGATGCGGTGATGCCGGCGGCCTGCAGGCGTACGAGGTCGGCGGCATCCGGGTCGGTCCACGTCACGATCGCGCTCGGTGTGGTGGGGGCGGGCAGGCCCATCTCGATGAGGAAGCGCGTCGCCAGAGCGGTCGCGTGCCGGTGGACGGCGGCCATGTCGGCGTCGGCGAAAAGGGCGAGCGAGGGCTCGGCGCCGACGAAGGCCTGCCAGGCGGGGGAGACGTCGAAGCGGCGGGCATTCGAGGCGAGTCTTGCGGCGTCGCCGTAGCAGGACTGCCACGGATCGGCTCCCGCGTACCAGCCGGCGTGGAGCGGTGTGAGGGTGGCGGCGAACTCCTCGGTGAGGGCGAGGAAGGCGACGCCGCGCGGCGCGCACAGCCACTTGTACGCGTGCACGACGAACGCGTCGAAGGCGGATGCGTCGACGGGAAGCCAGCCGACGGCTTGCGTCCCGTCGCACAGCGTGCGGGCGCCCACCGCGCGGGCGGCGGCGGTGATGGCGGAATGGTCGGCAACCTCACCGGAGGCCGATTGCACGACCGAGAAGGCCACAAGAGCGGTGTCGGGCCGCACCGCGTCGGCGAGCTCCGCGAGCGGGGCGCAGCGCACCGGGAGGCCGCCGCGGTGCACGAACGGGAGGACGAGGGAGGAGAAATCGCCATCCGGCACGAGCACCTCGCTGCCTTCCGGCAGGGATGCCGCGATGAGGCTCACCAGAACCGAGGTCTGGGACCCGATCGCGACGCGCTCGGGCGCGACCTGCAGCAGTCGTGCGGCGTGCCGGCGCGTCTGCTCGACGACGACGGAGTAGGCCGCCGCATCCGCTCCGTGCGTCACCGAACGCATGATGTCGGCGATCAGGGCATCGCGACTCGCGCGCGGCGGTAGCCCGCCGGTGCAGGCGGCGAGGTAGTCCCGACCGCCGTCGAAGGCCGCGCGGACGGCGGTGAGTTCCAGCGGTGCGGTCATGTCTCCAGCATCGGGATGCGCGAGGTCGCGGTCTACGGCAGAAGGGGCATCGCGTTCATAAGCTCGCGTTATATATTCGGCGCATGGCCGATCAGGATGAGGGTGAGCTCGCCGTTCAGGCGTTCCGCGTGATGCGCGCGATCGCCGAGACCGGATCCATCACCGGGGCTGCCGCATCGCTCGGCTACAGCCAGCCCGCCGTCAGCCAGCAGGTGCGCCGGATCGAGGGTCGTGTCGGGATGCCGGTGGTCGAGCGTGTCGGGCGGCGGGTGCGCCTCACCGAGGCCGGTGCCGTGCTCGCCAGGCATGCGGATGCGGTCGCGCGCTCGATCGACGCGGCCGCGGACGAGCTGGCGCAGCTGCGCGGGCTCGCCTCGGGTCGCGTGCGGCTGACCGGGTTCCCTTCGGCGTCGCCCACGCTCGTGCCGCGGGTGCTCGCGGCGCTGTCGGCGAAGGCGCCCGGGATCGCGGTGACCTACGTCGAGGCGGAGCCTCCGGAGGCGATGGCCGCGGTGCGAGAGGATCGCGCCGACATCGCTCTCACGTTCAGCTATCCGGGTGACGAGAACGATCCGCACGGCGAGAGCGCGCGCGGCCTCGTCGTGCGCACCCTCGGCGCGGACCGCATGTTCGTCGTCGTTCCCGACGGACACGATCTCGTCGGAGCGTCC
The DNA here is from genome assembly GCF_054782995.1 of Microbacterium neimengense. Taxonomy (NCBI): domain Bacteria; kingdom Bacillati; phylum Actinomycetota; class Actinomycetes; order Micrococcales; family Microbacteriaceae; genus Microbacterium; species Microbacterium neimengense. The sequence goes on along the minus strand of NZ_BAAGRK010000015.1, from coordinate 675,468 downwards.
GTCGCGCAGCTCGGCGAGTTCGCCGACGCCTCCTGGATCGCGGGGTGCCCGCGGTGCCGAGGGCACCTGCTCGAGCTCTGCGCCCGTGCCGGGTTCACGCCGCGGATCGCCTTTGAGACCGACAACATCGTCGCCGTGGAGAACCTCGTGGCCCGCGGCACGGGTGTGGCCACACTCCCGGGGCTCGCGCTGGAGTCGTTCCCGCTCCTGCCGGGCGTGCAGGCGATGCCGCTGCCGCCGGGGGAGCAACGCACGCTCCACGTGGTGACGGCGGCCGACGCCCACCGGGTGCCTGCGCTCCGGCTGGCGCTCGCGGCTGTCGGAGAGGCCGCGGAGGCCGCGGGAGTGGGCCGCGGCACGGCGGGGCGACGCGGGTAGGCTGGGAACCTATGGTTTCCGCACCCGATCCCCGCACCACGACCGCAACCGGCTCCGACATCCGGGTGCGGTTCTGCCCCTCGCCCACGGGCCTGCCGCACGTCGGGCTCATCCGCACCGCGCTGTTCAACTGGGCCTACGCCCGACACAACGGCGGCAAGCTCGTCTTCCGCATCGAAGACACGGATGCGGCCCGCGACAGCGAGGAGAGCTACCAGCAGCTGCTCGAGGCGCTGCGCTGGCTCGAGATCGACTGGGACGAGGGTGTCGAGGTCGGAGGACCCCACGCGCCGTACCGGCAGTCGCAGCGGCACGAGCTCTACCGCGAGGTGCTCGACAAGCTGCTCGCCGCGGGCGTCGTGTACGAGAGCTACTCGACGGCCGAGGAGATCGACGCGCGCAACGAGGCGAACGGCCGCGCCAAGCAGCTCGGTTACGACAACTACGACCGCACGCTCACCGAAGAGCAGAAGGCCGCGTTCCGCGCCGAGGGCCGCGAGCCCGCCTACCGCCTGCGCGTGCCGGACGAAGACCTCACCTACGTGGACCTCATCCGGGGTGAGGTGACGTTCCCCGCCGGATCCTTCCCCGACTTCGTCATCGTGCGCGCGGGCGGTGTGCCGCTGTACACGTTCGTGAACCCCGTCGACGACGCGCTCATGGGCATCACGCACGTCATCCGCGGCGAGGACCTCATGCCCTCGACCGCGCGTCAGCTCTCGCTCTACCGTGCGCTGATCGAGGCAGGCGTCACCGACTTCGTCCCGCGCTTCGGCCACATGCCGCTGGTTCTGGGGGAGGAGGGCAACAAGAAGCTCTCCAAGCGCGACCCGAAGGCCGACCTCTTCCTGCAGCGCGAGAAGGGCTTCATCCACGAGGGTCTGCTCAACTACCTCTCGCTGCTCGGCTGGTCGCTCGCGCCCGATCGCGACGTCTTCTCGCTCGACGAGCTCGTCGAGGCCTTCGACATCGCCGACGTGAACCCCAACCCGGCCCGCTTCGACCAGAAGAAGGCCGAGTCCATCAACGGCGACCACATCCGGATGCTGGCGCCCGAGGACTTCGCGACCCGCATCCTGCCGTACCTGCGCGACGCGGGGATCATCGGCGAGACGCTCGACGACCGCGAGCGGGCGCTTATCGCCGCCGCGGCTCCGCTCGTGCAGGAGCGTGTGCAGCTGCTGGGCGATGTGCCGGGTCTCCTCGGCTTCCTCTTCCGCGACGACGTGGAGTACGCCGACGACGCCCTCGCGTCGCTGCCGGCCAACGCGGGCGAGGTGCTGGTCGCCTCGGTCAACGCGCTCGAGCTCGTGCCGCACGCGGAGTTCGCGGCCGCATCCGTGCAGGAGGCGCTGCAGAAGGCGCTGATCGAGGAGCTCGGCCTGAAGCCGCGCGTCGCGTACGGACCGCTCCGGGTCGCCGTCAGCGGTCGTCGCGTGTCACCGCCGTTGTTCGAGTCGATGGAGCTGCTCGGCAAGAGCGAGAGCATCCGCCGCCTCGACGCCCTCGTGCAGAAGATCGGCTGACGCGCTCGCTCATCCTGCGGCGCAGGAGTAGAGCGTCGCGCCCGCGGGGGCATCGCTGACGAGGGTGCACGTGGATGCCACCCACGCGCTGATGTCCGTCGTGGAGGTCGATGCCGAGCGGGTGCCTCCCGCACCAGCTCCCGACGCGCCGGAGCCGAGCACGTACGTGACCTCGCCGTCGGCGACCATCTGCTGGAATGCGGCGAGGGTAGGGACGTCGTCGCTGCCGTCGAATCCGCCGATGGGCAGCACGGAGCCTCCACCGGAGGCGAGGATCAGCTGCGCCGCTGACTGCGCGCCGAACGTGGCGACGAGGTACTTCGCGTCGCCCTGACGCTCCGTGAGGTAGAGCAGCAACGCCGTGTTCGAGGTGGTCTCGCCCGGTACGCCCGTGGGACGCATCCCGCCGCGGGCACCGTTCTGCACGCCGCCGGCCGGCGCTTGCGGTCTCGCGCCGCCCGCCGATCCGCCGAACGTCGCGCCGCTGGGCCGGGAGCCACCGAAGCCACCGCCACCACCCGGCATCTGAGAGACGCCCGCGGCGGTGGGGTTGATCGAGCTCGGCGCGCTGATCGTCAGCACCGACCAGGCTGCCGGTGTCAGCAGGAGCGCGATCACCGCGACCACGGCGGTCACCCAGCGAAGCGCCTGCGCCCGACGTTCGAGAACCAGGAGCAGAACTGCGACCGCGGCGACCGCGACCTGCACCCAGGCGATGACCGGGTTCGGTGCGGTGTACATCGCCGCGATCAGGACGGCCGTGAGCGCCGCGACGGCGATGAGCAGAATCTGGGGCCACAGCAGGCGTCGCGAGCGCGCGACGGCGAATGTCGCCGCCACCAGCAGGGCGATCGGGATGGCCAGCGCCGACGTGTAGAACTGGTGCATCCCGGCGACGAGCGAGAACATCGCCACCTCGGTCGCGAACCACCCGCCGAGGAACACGACGGTCGCGGGGCGCCACCGCAGGATGAACAGGACCACGATCGCCGCGACGGTCGCGGGAAGCAGCCACGCGATCTGTCCGGCGAGTTCGGTGTTGAACAGGCGGAAGGGGCCGGGATCGCCAGAGAAGGACGGCGTGAACGAGCGGTAGGCGGCCGAGTCGGCAGTGGCGCTGAAGCGCCCGAGCCCGTTGTAGCCGAACACCATCTCCCACGGATTGTTGCTGTTCGTTCCACCGACGTACGGGCGATCGGATGCGGGAACGAGCCAGACGACGGCCACCCAGGCGAGCGAGACCACGAGACTCACGGCGCCCGCGAGGAGCGTGTGCCAGATGCGGCGCCACCACGGCTGGCGTGTGCACAGGTAGGCCGCTGCGAGCGCCGGCCAGACCGCCCACGCCTCGAGCATGTAGGTCTGGAAGGCGACGCCGACGAGCGCTCCGGCGAGCAGGTACCAGCCGAGACTGCGCTGTTGGATCGCCCGCACCGCGGCCCACGCCACCAGCGCGAGCGCGAGCACGAAGAACGCCTGCGGCTGATGGGACCGAGCCACCGCCACGAGGATCGGGGTGGTCGCCACGACCGCACCCGCGATCAGACCACCCGTCGTCCCTACCAGCCGACGGGCCGTGAACGCGGTGACGACGGCCGCCGCAGTGGCCGCGACGGCGTTTGGAATGATGACGGCCGCCGGTGAGAAACCGAACATGCGCACGGCGAGGGCAGGGATCCAGAAGGAGCCGGGGATCTTGTCGAGGGAGACCGTACCGGCGGGGTCGAAAGCCCCGAAGAAGAGATTCGACCAGCTTTTGCTCATCGACATGGCGACGGCGCCGTAGTAATCGCTCATTGACGCGGATACCTGCCATCCGGTCAAGACGGCGGCGGCGATCACGATCAGCACGAGCCCCACGGGCCACGTGGCGCGGGTCCGCCACGAGCGGGCAGGGGGAGCGGAGACAGCGGTCATGGCAGGACCGTAGGAGCGACAGTGAGGGATAGCAGATGAGCCGTCGATGGCGTCGCCGTGAGCCCGTCCCGGTTTGGGATTGCCGCGGGCGTGGGCTAAGCTCTTCTCTTGGCGCTACTTCGGTAGAAGCCGGTGGGGTATGGTGTAATTGGCAACACGGCTGATTCTGGTTCAGTTGTTCTTGGTTCGAGTCCAGGTACCCCAGCAAGTCAGATAGCCCCGGGAATCCGCGTCAGAGCGGACCGCCGGGGCTGTTGCTTTCGGTGGGCGACCTCACGCTCCGTGAGCCTCCCGTACGCGAAACGCGCCGCCCGTTAGGCTGGCCGGGTGACTGGCGTGACGAGGCGGACCGGGGGAGCGCAATGAGCTCGTCCTCTGTCGGTGCCCGCGCCGCGGACGGCGTCTTCGAAGGGCTTCGCGAAGAGATCGTCACCGGCCGTCTCGCGGTGGGCGACAGGCTTCCCTCGGAAGCCGCACTCGCCGAACGCTACGGCGTCAGCCGTCCGAGCGTCCGCGAGGCCATCCGGTCTCTCCAAGCCCTCGGTCTCACGCGTACTCGGACGGGCAGCGGCACGTACGTGGTGTCGGACCGTCCCGCCCTCTCCCTCGGGTACGGTGACTTCTCGCCGCGCGACCTCAGCGAGGCTCGACCGCACATCGAGGTGCCCGCCGCGGGCCTCGCCGCCGAGCGCCGCACCGACGAACAGCGCGCGGAGCTCGTGGCGCTGTGCGATCGCATGGACGCCACAACCGACCCGGAGGAGTGGGTCGAGCTCGACTCCCGCTTCCACGTGCTCGTGGCCGAAGCATCCGGCAACGCGGTGTTCGCCCGCGCCGTCGGCGACATCCGTGACGCCCTCAGCCACCAGTCCGGCGTCGTGAACCTCATCGCGGATCGACGCGAGCCCTCCTCCCGCGAGCACCGGGCGATCGCCGAGGCGATCGGCATCGGCTCGGCCATCGAGGCGCGCGAAGCGATGCGCGCGCACCTCGGCGCCGTCGAACGCGTCGTCAGCCCGCTGTCGGAACCAGCTTCTCGGGACTGAGTGCCGCCACGAGAGCGTCGGCATCCAGCAGGCCCCGCTCGAGCACGACCTCGGGCACCGAACGCCCCGAGCGCAGCGCCTCACCGGCGACCTCGGTCGCGGCGCGGTAGCCGATCAGCGGGTTGAGGGCGGTGGCGAGTCCGATCGATTCGGTCACGCGGGCGGCCATCACCTCCGGACGGGCCTGGATGCCGCTCACGCACCGCTCGGCGAGCAGTCGGCACGCGGCGGTCAGGTGCGCGATGCTCTGCGACAGCGCGCGCACGATGACCGGCTCGAACGCATTCAGCTGCAGCTGTCCGGCCTCGGCGGCGAGCGTGACGGCGAGATCGTCGGCGATGACGGTGTACGCGACCTGCGTGACCATCTCGGGGATCACGGGGTTCACCTTGCCCGGCATGATGCTCGACCCCGCCTGGAGAGCGGGCAGGGTAATCTCGCCGAGTCCCGCGCGCGGTCCCGACGACAGCAGGCGCAGATCGTTGCACGTCTTCGAGAGCTTTACGGCGATGCGCTTGAGCATGCCCGACAGATGGACGAAGGCGCCCGGATCCTGCGTGGCCTCGACGAGATCCGTGGCGGGAACGAAGGGGCGTCCCGTGAGGTCGGCGAGGTGCCTGACGGCCAGCGGACCGTAGGCGGCGGGCGCGTTCAGGCCGGTGCCGATCGCCGTCGCGCCGAGGTTCACCTCGAGCAGCAGTCGTGCGGACTCCCGGAGCCGATGCCGGTCCTCGTCGAGCATGACCGCGAACGCGCGGAACTCCTGCCCGAGGGTCATCGGCACCGCATCCTGCAGCTGGGTCCGCCCGATCTTGACGAATCCGGCGAACTCGGCAGCCTTCGCGGCGAAGGCATCGTGCAGGACGCCCATTGCCGCATCCAGTCCGTCGACGCCCTCGACGAGCGCGACGTCGATCGCGGTCGGGTAGGCGTCGTTGGTCGACTGGCTCAGGTTGACGTGATCGTTCGGGTGCAGGTGGGCGTACTCGCCCTTGGCATGCCCGAGGATCTCGAGGGCGCGGTTGGCGATCACCTCGTTCGCGTTCATGTTGGTCGACGTGCCCGCGCCGCCCTGAATGACGTCGACGACGAACTGGTCGGCGAGCGCGCCGCCTCGGATCTCGCGGCAGGCCGCGGCGATCGCGTCTGCGCGCACGGGATCGAGCAGGCCGAGGTCGCGGTTGGCGAGAGCCGCAGCCTCCTTGACGAACGCGAGTCCGCGCAGGAGGAAGGGGTACGTGCCGATCGGCACGCCGGTGACCGGGAAGTTGTCCCGGGCGCGGGCCGTGTGGACACCCCAGTACGCGTCGTGGGGGATCTCGGCAGGTCCGAGGAGGTCGTGCTCGGTGCGCGTCGTCGTCATGTCGCTCTCTTCCTTGAGGTGGACGAACGGCGCCAACCTATCAGACAGATTCGACATTTTCACGGCCCGGACTTGACGAATGCGGCCGAGCAGGTGTTCAGTGGTCCCCGACCTGTCAGGCAGATAGTACGTCCTCCTCCTCGCGGCGATGGAGCCGACGAGACCAGAAAGCGAGAACCCATGACAACGGAGTCGAGCACGTCACAGACGGAGGCCGCGCTGCTGCGCACGGCCTCGATCGCCCAGGCCGAAGGCGCGGGCTTCCACAAGGGTCTGCGTCCGCGCCAGATCCAGATGATCGCCATCGGCGGTGCCATCGGAACGGGTCTGTTCATGGGCGCAGGCGGCCGACTCGCGACGGCAGGACCGGCGCTCGTGCTCGTCTACGCCGTCTGCGCCGTGTTCGCCTTCCTCGTGATGCGCGCGCTCGGCGAGCTGATCGTCCACCGCCCCTCGACCGGCTCCTTCGTGTCCTACGCCCGCGAGTTCTACGGCGAGAAGATGGCGTTCGCCGCCGGCTGGATGTACTGGCTCAACTGGGCGATGACCTCGGTCGCAGACGTCACCGCCGTCGCGCTCTACATGAACTTCTTCAAGCAGTACGTCCCCGCGCTCGTCGGCATCCCGCAGTGGGTGTTCGCGCTCGTCGCGCTCGTGCTGGTGCTGGCGATGAACCTGCTCTCGGTGAAGGTCTTCGGCGAGCTCGAGTTCTGGTTCGCGATCATCAAGGTCGCCGCCCTCGTCACCTTCCTCGTCGTCGGCATCTTCTTCGTGGTCACCGGCACGCCCGTCGCGGGGACCACCCCCGGCTTCCACCTGATCGTCGACAACGGGGGAGTGTTCCCCAACGGCATCCTCCCCGCCCTCATCGTGGTGCAGGGCGTCGTGTTCGCCTACGCGTCGATCGAACTCGTCGGCACCGCCGCGGGCGAGACCGAGAACGCACGCAAGATCATGCCGAAGGCCATCCGTGCGGTCGTGTTCCGCCTCGCCGTGTTCTACGTCGGCTCGGTGCTGCTGTTCGCCCTCCTGCTGCCGTTCTCGAGCTACAAGTCCGGTGAGAGCCCCTTCGTCACCTTCTTCGGGTCGATCGGCGTACAGGGCGCGGACGTCATCATGAACCTGGTCGTGCTCACGGCGGTGGTGTCCTCTCTCAACGCCGGCCTGTACTCCACCGGGCGCATCCTCCACTCGATGGCCGTCACCGGCTCCGCCCCCGCGCCTCTCATGAGGATGAACCGTGCGGGCGTTCCCTACATGGGCATCGCGGTCACCGCGGTCGTCACCGCTCTCGGCGTCGTGCTCAACGCCCTCGTTCCCTCGCAGGCGTTCGAGATCGCCCTGAACGTCTCGGCCCTCGGCATCATCAGCGCCTGGGCGGTCATCATCCTGTGCCAGATCAAGCTGCAGCGACTGTCGCGCGCCGGCGTCATGGAACGCCCGTCGTTCCGGATGCCGGGAGCTCCCTACACCGGCTGGGTCACCCTCGTGTTCCTCGCCGCGGTCATCGTCCTCATGGCGCTCGACTTCCCGATCGGCACCTTCACGGTCGGTTCCCTCATCGTGATCGTGCCCGCCCTCATCGGCGGCTGGTTCCTGCTGCGCGACCGCATCCGGATGCTGGCCGCCGAGCAGACCGGCACGATCGCCGCGATGCAGCGCACGGACGAGGGCGGCGCGTGAGCGAAGGCCACCTCGTCGTCATCGCGACCGGCGGCACCATTGCGAGCCGCCGGTCGCCGGACGGGTCGAGCGCTCCCGTCCTCGGCGGGAGCGCTCTGCTCCACGGTTTGGCCGACGGGGACGACGTGCGCGTCGTCGACGCGTTGGCGGCCGACTCGGCGACCTTCACGCTCGCCGACATGCAGCACATCGCCGACGCGGTCGCCCGCGCCGTGGACGACGAGGGCGTGCGGGGCGTCCTCGTCCTGCACGGCACCGACTCGCTCGAGGAGACCTCGCTGCTCGCCGCGCTCCAGGTCGGCCGACCGCGGGTTCCGGTCGTCTTCACCGGTGCCCAGTTCACCGCCGACCACCCGGCCTCGGACGGGCCCGACAACATCCGCGACGCGCTTGCTGCGACTCGCGCCGCGGACCCCGGCGTCTGGGTCGCCTTCGGTGGCCGCATCCACTCGACCTGGGGTCTGTCGAAGTTGACGACGGACCGCGCCGACGCCTTCGGGCACGCGCGACAGGATGCCGCGGTCCTCCCTCACTTCCGGGGCGCCGTCTCACGGCTGCGAGTCGACGTCATCGCGCTGCCGCCCGGCGCGGACGACCTGCACGTGCGAGCCAGTCTCGCTGCCCGAGCGGACGGCCTCGTCCTCGAGGCGCTCGGGTCGGGCAACACCACGCCGACGGTCGTCGCCGCGGTGCGCGACGCCGTGGCGGGCGGCATCCCCGTCGTCGTCTCCAGCCGTGTTCCGAGGGGCCTTCTGGTCCCCTCGTACGGTGGGGGCGGAGGCGGCGCGGACCTCGCCGAGGCGGGTGCCATCCACTCGCCGACCCTGCGCCCGGGGCAGGCGCGCATCCTGCTGGCGGCGCTGCTGGCGACCGGCGCTGACCGCGATCTCATCGCCGCCGCCGTGGCGGGGCATGCGCCCTCTCAGTCCTCGGGCGCCAGCAGCGCCTCCAGAGCATCAAGCCGCTGAGTCAGAGACCCGGTCAGCTCCACCACCCGGGTCCGGCCGACGATGTCGGGGTCGTCGACGAGCTCGAGCAGGATGTCGTTCATCGACTCGCGCAGTGCGGGATGCTCATCGGCGGACACGTGGATCGCATCCGCGGACGTGAGCGGGAGGACGATGAGGAGATCGACAGTGCCCAGCGCCTTCGTGGTGAGGTCGGTGGCGAGTTGAATCACGTCCTCGTCCACAGGGTGGCCGGTGAGGTCCTCGAGTGCGAGAAGGTACGCGAGGAAGTCGAGCGGGCCGCGCTCGGCGATGACATCGGCGGACAGGTCCTCGTCGGTGAGCCGCTCGGCGGTGATCCGGAGCTGTGCGGCGAACATCCCCGCGTGCGGGGCGTCGTCGGCCTCATCCATCGACTCGAACGGATCCGTCAGCACGGTGAACCGCGGATGCCGCGCGGCGAAGTCCGAGATGAGAGTGCTCTTCCCGCTGGCGTGGGTGCCGGAGACGACGATGCGCACGAGAAGAAGCTATCTCGCCCGGGCGCCTACCGGAATGCTGAGCCCTGTGGCAAGACGAGTGAAAGGACGCGGGGCGACGGTCATGATGGCAGGATGATCGACCGCACACGTGATGACCTTGTCCGCGAACTGGACCTTCGTAAGGAGGCCTTCCGGGCTGCGACGGGGAACACCGAAGCCGAGATGGCCGTCTGGGAGGCGGCGGCGAAGCTGCCCGACTGGTTCATCGTCAACCGCGGGACACCGGAAGAGCCGATGCCCGGCGGATTCCAGTTCGACGGGGTCGGCACTCTCATCGGGGTCTACAGCACCGCGGAGCGCGCGGCGGAGGTGGGAGGCATGGAGGCCACGCTGCTCGCCGTTCCGCTGCCGCAGGCGCTCGACTGGATCGCATCCTTCGCGCAGAACGGTGTCGCCGGGATCGTTCTGGACTCGCCGGGACCGTGGACGTCGCTGTCGAACCTCCGCTTCTTCCGACAGTGGATCCCGGCGGAACGTGATTCGCCGGATGCCGTCGTCATCGCTCCCCGCGTGCAGGCTGCCGCAGACGCCTACACGGCGGCGCAAGACGACGAGACCTACGCCGCGGTCGTCCGAGAGATCGCGGAGGCCGAGCTGTTCGTCGTCTTGGATCCGGCCGGTGACGGCTCCACTCCCGCCAGCATCGTCAACGGTCGCGGCGAGCGGATCCTCCTGGCCTTCACCGATTCGGAACGGGTCGACGCGATCTACGCGGGCAAGGAGATCACCGTGGTCCCGCGCTCCGGGCGTGAGATCCTGCGACTCCTCGGCGGGGCGTTCGACGTTCTGGTGCTCGACCCGCAGCATCCGTCATCGTTCGCGCTGACTCCCGAGCGGATCGGCGACGACGTCAGCTGACAACCCGTCGGTCACCTGTATGAGTGCCGTTCGCCTTCATGGGCCTCGCCGTCGCAGAGACGGCTCCGGCGGTGCGGCGTCGATCACCGGGTCGACGAGTGGGTGTGTCGCCGCTCGGACAGCTCCCGCTCCACCGACCGCAGCAGATCTGTCGCCTCCGCGAGGCGGTCGGCCTCCGCGGGAACATCGGACAGCAGCTTGGTCCACGCGCCTCGGACTCGGAGCAGGTTCTCATGGGCCCTGGCGGTCGCGGTCACACGAACCGTGCGCCGGTCGAGCGGATCGGGGTCCCTGCGGACGAGTCCTTTGCGCTCCAACTCCCGCAGCGCGGCGCTGGCGTTGCTGCTCTTCAGCGACAGGTCGGCGGCGAACTCCGACGAGGTGATGCCGGGGCGACGGTCGATGTGCTGCATGGCCAACGCTTCGAGCGGCGTCAGGGGGATGGCGTCCGAGGCTTCCGACGTACGTGCGTGGATCTTCCGCGCCACGCTCAAGACGACGTCGGCGAGATCGGCGAGCGCGTCCTCCCTGCTCGCACCGCCGCCGATGGATCCGACGGCCTCCACACCGGGCCCCGTTTCTGCGGTCATCTTCAGAATCCCTTCCTCATTATGCTATTGTCACATAGCTATGCAAACATAGCGAAGGATGGAAGGGCTCACATGACGGCTATGAAGGAACAGGCGGGCACGGAAGCCGTGCGAACGGTGGCCCCTCGATCTGCGGTGGGCGTGCCGCTGCTGCTCACGCTCGCTCTGCTCTCCGCCGTCGCCCCGTTCGCCACCGACCTGTATCTCTCTGCTTTCCCGGCGATGACCGTCGACCTGAGCGCCACGGCGACCGGCGTGCAACTCTCCCTCACGGCGTTCCTGATCGGCGCGGGCGTCGGGCAGCTCGTCTTCGGGCCGCTCTCGGATCGGGTGGGGCGCTTCCCGCCGCTGCTCGTGGGCCTGCTCCTCTACGTCCTCGCGAGTGCTGCCGCCGCGCTGGCCCCGACGATCACCCTCCTCGTCCTGGCGCGTCTCGTACAAGGACTCGCCGGGGCGGCGGGAATGGTCATCGGACGCGCGATCATCGCCGATCTCGCGCGGGGGACCGAGGCTGCCCGCGCGATGGCGGTCATGATGCTCGTGGGCGGCATCGCGCCGATCGTCGCACCCTTCGCCGGCAGTGTGCTCGCTGCACCGCTCGGGTGGCGGGGGCTGCTCGGGATCGTGGCTGCCCTCGGTGCGATCGCCGTGCCGCTCGTGCTGCTCTTCGTGCGGGAGACGCGCCCTCGGGATGCACGCCACGTCTCGCGATCGCCTGCGTCCATCCCGACGGTGCGGCTGCTCTCACGCCGCTACCTCGGCTACGCCGCCGCCTATGCGTTCGCCTTCGCGACGATGATGGCCTACATCTCGGCGTCTCCCTTCGTGTATCAGACGATGATGGGCTTCGACGAGATTCAGTACGGCCTCGCGTTCGCGGCCAACGCCCTCGCCTTGACGGTCTCCAGCATCGTGGGCAGCCGCCTCACCCACCGCATCCCTCTCACGCGATTGCTGGGCGTCGGTCTGCTTTGGAATCTCGGTGCCATCGTGGTGCTGCTGGCGCTGGTGCTGGCGGGCGTCCCCGCGATCTGGCTCGCCGTTCCGATCCTCGCCGCCGTCAGCTCACTCGGCCTCGTGATGGGCAACGCGACGGCCCTCGCGCTCGAAGCCGCACGCGGACGTGCAGGCTCCGGGTCGGCCTGGCTCGGCTTCCTCCAGTTCACCCTCGCCGGCCTCGTCTCGCCGCTCGTCGGTGTCGGCGGCGAGGAGAGCGCCCTGCCGCTCGCGCTGACCATGCTCGCGGCTTCCCTGGTGGCGAACGCCGCGTTCCTCATCGCGCAGCGGGCGACCCCACGGGAGCAGCGGTGATGCTGTGACGACGGCTCGGCTGCGGGTCCCGTCTGCGGCCGCATCCGCCAGGTGACGTCCCGGAGCGGTCCCACCCGCATCCGTTCCGTCACTCTCCGCCGCTGCCCAATCCCCGCCTCCGATACGTCGCGGGAGGGCAGCCGTGCGCGCGCGCGAACGCGCGGCTGAAGGAGGCGGAATCGGCGTAGCCGAGGCGTCGGGCGACCTGTGTCGCGTGCGCGCCCTCACGGAGCAGTCGCCGTGCCCAGGCCATTCGCATGCGCGAGCGCCAGGACGGCAGGTTCGTCCCTGTCAGCGCGTCGATCGCGCCGCGCAGATCTGCCGGCTCGATACCCATCCGGGCTGCGAGCTGCTCGGTCGATGCGTCGTTCGAGGGCTCGTGGGAGAGCTCATCGAGCAGCGCGTAGGTGGCACGGATCACATCACTGTGCGTGGTACCCGCCTCCTGCAGTCCGAGCGCTGCCTCGAGCGTGCGCCGAGCGTCGCCGCCATGGTGCGGAGTGACCCCGGTGTACGCCCACGCCGCCAGGCGGAGAAGCGGTGCCGTGGCGGACTCGTCCACGCGCGCGATGATGCCGCCCGCCATGGGGAGACCGCCCGGCAGCCATCCGAGTGGGATGACCGCGGACCCTTCGTGCGTGCGGTACTTCACCGTGCGGCCCGCGGGCAGACACACGACGTCGCCGGCGGTGAGTACCACGGTCTCCGCGTCGATCGTGAGCTCGGCTCCGCCTGCGGCAACCCAGCAGACCACGTGATACCCGTTCCGCTGGGGGCCGAGCGCGTCCGCGCAGACAGGGACGTTCTCGCGGGGCGACGGGGCGGGATCGAGCAGCCGGCTCGGGGGAAACCCCCATTCGCGACGGAAGGCGCGAGCGAAGGCCTGCGGAGTCGTGTACGTGGTCGCTGTCAGTCCCGCCGAGACCCGACCCGTGCGGCGGACCTGCTCGGCGGCCGCGGCGAGCGTGCGTCGTGCACGCCATCGCGCGGGCGTCCATCCCGTCTCCGACCGGAATCCTCGGGTCACGGCGCTTTCGCTGAGGCCATGGTCGCCGGCGACCCGCGTGAGCGTGGCTGCGGTATCCGCGAGGAGGGCTTCGGCGACGCGGCGCAGCTCGCTCGATCGCGGCATGCGCGGCGGTGCGAGATCGATGATCGGCTGGTCGAGAGCCCGTAGCAGCGCGGATGCCGGGACGCCGTCGCCATGGAGGAGCCCCAGGCTCCGAGTGAAGAGCGAGAGGAGCAGTCGTCGCCCTGTGGAGGTGAGAGGGACAGTGAAGGGATGTGCCGGCCCCGCTGCCGGATCCGCGTTGTGCGCGCGTACGGGCAAGATGCACGCACCCTCCGTCCCGCGGACCGTTGCGCGCTCGTTGCCGGGGAGCCACAGCGCCTCACCGGCGACGAGCGTGAGGTGAGACGCGGCGGTCGCGATGTGCGCGCTTCCGGTTACGGCCCACACCACGACGGGCGCACCTGCGTCGAGCACGGTTCGCGTCGGGCCGGACGGAAGGACAGCTGGATCGAAGGGGAGGAGGGAGGACAAGAATCTGCCGATCTGGGTTCATCACATCGAGTAAGGCAACCCTAACCTGATGCGAGGAGCGCCCGATTTCTCCGGCCTCCGGTGCCTCGCGCGGCGCTGTCCCGATCGCCCGCCGGCCATCCGGTCATCAGGAAGGAACCCATGTCTTCATTCGCATCCGCACGTCGCCTGGCGACATTGCCCATCGCTCTGGCGGCCACCGCCCTGATTGCGCTGACCGGGTGCGCCGCTGAACCGACGGCACCCGCGGCGGATGCCGATAGCGCGTCGCAGGCGAGCCAGTCCTGGCCCCGGGTGTTCGATAACGCCGACGGTTCCACGACCGAGATCCCCGAGCAGCCGCAGCGAGTGCTCTCCACCGCGGTCTCGGTGACAGGCACGCTGCTGGCCATCGAGGCTCCTGTGGTGGCGAGCGGTTCGCAGGTGGGCGGTGTCTGGTTCGACCAATGGGCCGACATCGCCGAGGAGCGCGACGTCGAGAACCTCTGGAGCGTGGGCGAGTTCGACCTGGAGGCGGTGATGTCCGCCGCTCCCGACCTGATCGTCGTCGCGACCAGCGGGCGTGATGCGCTCACAGATCAGGTGAGTGACCTGCAGTCCGTCGCCCCGACCATCGTCGTCGACTACGGGGCGCAGACCTGGCAGGATCTCGCCGTCGAGCTTGGCGAGGCGACCGGCCTGGAGGCGCAGGCGGAAGCCGCCATCTCCGACTTCGACGATCTCGTCGACGACACAGCCGCATCCATCACTGTTCCCGAAGGGACGGCGAACGTGATTTCGTTCAACGGCCCGGGCCAGGACAACCCGATCGCGAGGAAGGGCGGCTCTCACGCAGATCTGCTGGAGTCCCTCGGCTTCACGATCGAGGATCCGGATCCGTCCTGGCACACGCAGGCACAGCAGCGCGCGGATTTCGTGTGGGCGACCTACGAGAACCTCCTTCAACTGACGAGCAGCACGACCTTCATCCTCTCGACGGACGACGACGGAGCGCAGGCATTCGCTGAGGACCCCGTGCTCGCGAATCTTCCGTCGGTTGCCGCCGGCCGCGTGTTCGGCCTGGGGCTCAACTCCTTCCGCATGGACCCTTACAGCTCGCGAGAGATCGTCGAGCACGTGAAGGAACTGTTCTCCTGAAGCCGTTCGGTCGGCCTCGCCCCCGGGCGAGGCCGACCGGTCTCGACCTACCACCAAACCCACCATGACCACTGACACCCACTCGGCGAGCGCGCCCGGGCGCGCGACACCCCGACGCTCGGGCGCCGTGACGGGCGCCGCCCTCCTCGGCGTCCTCGTCCTCATCGCGCTCAGCTCGATCGTGGGCGTGCGCATGCTCGCACCGGGCGACCTCGTCGGAGCGGTGCTCGCCTTCGACCCCACGAACGATGCCCATCTCCTCCTCCTGAGCCGGCGGCTGCCCAGGGCAGCGCTCGCGGTGCTGGTGGGTGCCGCGCTGGGCGCGGCCGGCGTCGTGATGCAATCCCTGACCCGCAATCCGATCGCCGAGCCCGGTCTGCTCGGAGTGAATGCCGGCGCGGCCGTCGCCGTAGCCGTAGCCATCGCGGTCATGGGGATCGTCGCCCCCTTCGCGTACTTCGCCGCTGCGCTGGTGGGCGCCGCGCTCGCCGGTGCCCTGGTGATGCTGCTGGGCGGCGTGCGCCAAGGTTCCGACCCCGTCCGCCTCGTCCTCGCCGGAGCCGCGCTGTCGGTCGTTCTCGGTGCTCTCGCCCAGATCGTGATCGTCAACGGCGACGACATCGTCTTCGACCGTTTCCGCGCCTGGGCGGTGGGCTCGTTGGCCGGGCGTGACGCGGACGTCCTGTGGCCCGCGACGATCCTGATCGGTCTCGGGATCCTCATCGCGCTTCTGCTGTCGCGCATGTTGGACGCCGTCTCGCTCGGGACGGAGACCGCACGTGCTCTGGGGGCTCGTCCGTCCCTCGTATGGACCTGCTCCGGGCTCGCGGTCGTCCTGCTCGCCGGCGGCGCAACGGCGGCGGCGGGTCCGATCGCGTTCGTCGGCCTCACGGCCCCCTACGTCGCTCGCCGACTCGTGGGGTCGGACCACCGCCGAGTGCTGTTGCTCGCCATGCTGCTCGGTGCGGCGCTCGTGCTCTTCGCAGACCTCTTGGGGAGAGTCGTGGCTCCTCCCGGCGAGGTGGGGGTCGGCATCATGGTCGCGATCCTCGGCGGACCCTTCTTCGTCGCGCTC
The DNA here is from genome assembly GCF_054782995.1 of Microbacterium neimengense. Lineage (NCBI taxonomy): Bacteria > Bacillati > Actinomycetota > Actinomycetes > Micrococcales > Microbacteriaceae > Microbacterium > Microbacterium neimengense. The sequence continues at coordinate 659,552 of NZ_BAAGRK010000015.1, read as the reverse complement.
GTTCGGCGCCGTCGTCTGGCTCCGCTATGAGAGAGATCACCGCTCTCCGGGCGCCGGGAGACCGCCGCGTCGTGAGGTTCGGCCGTCTCACGCTTCTCGTGCGGGCACGCACCGTTCTCGTGGTCTCGTCTCTTCTGGTCGTCGCGCTGTCCGCCGCGGCATTCGCCATGACCGTGGGGCGCTTCCCCGTTCCGTGGGATGCGGTGCTGCCCGCAGTCTTCGGCATCGGCGAGGACCCGGTGGCCGTACGCGCCGTGCAGGGCGTCCGGCTGCCGCGTGTGGTCAGCGCCATCGCAGCGGGCGCCGCGCTGGGCGTCTCCGGCGCCCTCTTCCAGTCGCTCGCGCGCAACGCGCTCGGATCACCCGACGTCATCGGATTCACCACCGGCGCGGCGACTGGAGCGCTCGTTCAGATCGTTCTGTTCGGCGCACAGCCGAGCCAGGTCGCGATCGGGACAGTCATCGGAGGCGCGGTGACAGCCGGACTGGTGCTCGTCCTGGCGCGGCGAGGGGGCGGCGTGACGGGGCGTCAGCTCATCCTCGTGGGCATCGGGATCGGTGCGATCGCCTCGGCTGTGAACGGTCTGCTCCTCGTGCGCGGCACGATCGACGCATCCAGCCAGGCCAACCTGTGGCTGTCGGGCTCGCTCGATGCTCGTCAATGGAGCCATGCGCTGCCCGTGCTCGGTGCGGTGGCGATCCTGCTCCCGATCATCGTCATGCTCGCACGCCGAGCCGGTCTCATGGAGCTGGGCGATGACGTCGCCGCCCAACTCGGCGTGCACGTCGAGCGGACGCGCTTCGCGCTCATCGTCTGCGCTGTCGCCCTCGCCGCTGCGGCGACGGCGGCGGTCGGTCCGATCGCGTTCATCGCGCTGTCCGCACCGCAACTGGCGCGACGGCTGCTGCGCGCCGACGGGCCTCCGATCGTTGCGGCCGCCGCGATGGGGGCAGCGCTGCTGCTCTCCGCGGACCTCGTCACCCAACTGATGCCGGTGGGCTTCGCCGTGCCGGTCGGACGGATGACGGGCGTCGTGGGCGGCTTGTACCTGCTCTGGCTGTTGCTGCCCCGTCGCGGGGCCGTTCAAGGGAGGGGATGGCGTTGACGCAAAACTCGCTGGAAGCGCGAGAACTCACGCTCGGCTATCACGAACACACGATCATCGAAGCGCTCGACGTGCTCATTCCGGAGGGCCGCGTGACGGTGATCGTCGGAGCGAATGCCTGCGGCAAATCTACGCTGCTGCGCGGTCTTGCACGCCTGCTCGTACCGGCATCGGGGCGGGTCCTGCTCGGCGGCGAGGACATTCGTCGCATGCCGCCGAAAGTGTTGGCGCGGAGGGTGGGCTTCTTGCCCCAGACCGCGTCCGCGCCCGATGGCGTCACCGTCGCCGAGCTCGTCGCACGCGGGCGCTTTCCTCATCAGCGTCTGCTCCAGCAGTGGTCGCCGGAGGATGCGGCGGCGGTGAACGCCGCGATGCGTGCCACGGGTGTGAGCGAGCTGCGTGAGCGCGCCGTCGACGAACTGTCTGGGGGACAGCGTCAGCGGGTATGGATCGCAATGCTATTGGCGCAGCAGACACCGGTCATGCTGCTGGATGAACCGACCACGTACCTCGACATCGCGCATCAGATGGAGGTGCTGGAACTCTGCCGTCGGCTCAACCGCGCCGAAGCGCGGACCGTCGTTCTGGTGCTGCACGATCTCGATCAGGCATGCCGCTACGCCGACCACCTGATCGTGATGCGTGAGGGGCGGATCCTCGGCAGCGGCTCTCCCGCGGATGCGATGACCGAACAGGTGCTCGCGGAGGCATTCGGGCTCCGCGCGCTGGTGCAGCCCCATCCCGTCACGGGGACACCGATGGTGGTGCCGATCGCCCCGCTGGACTTGACGGAACGGGAGAGTGTCGCATGAGCCTGTTTGCGGGATTCTCCGCGGCGCCGACCTGGATGCGCGGTGAGGCGTGGCGCCGGCCCGACTCACGGGTGGAGGAGCTCTTCTCCGGCGCTCCGATCGTCGATGCCGTAGTGATGGCGGAGGCGGCGGGTTTCGACGTCGCGTTCCGACCGGACGCCCTGACCCTCCCCGTGGACAGCGTCGGGCGCGACCCCGCCCACTTGGGCCTGGACCCGATCGTGCAGACGGCGCAACTGGCCATGGCGACGCGAACGATCGGATTGATCGCAACGGTCTCGGCGACGTTCGCCGAGCCGTACGCGGTCGCGCGCCAGCTGGTCTCCCTTGAGCACCTTGCACCGGGGCGGGTCGGTTGGAACGTCGTCACTTCGCGAAGCGGTGATACGCAGTTCTCAGGATCGAGGCCACCGAGCTCATCGGAGCGATGGCAACGTGCCGAGGAGTTCATCGACGTCGTCGAATCGCTGCGACGCGGATTCCCCGCGGACGCCTTCGTCGTGGATCGTGCCGCGTCGGTGCTGGTGGACATCGAGCGAGTGCGACCCATCGACCACGTCGGTGCGCACTTCCGGGTAGCTGGACCGTTGCCGTTGCCGTTGCCGCTGCCGTCCGAGCAGACCCTGCCGCTCATGGTGGCAGGTGGGGGAGAAGCCACAGTATCAGTGGCGGGACGGCGGGCCGATGCGTTGTTCGCCGCGGCGATCGAAGCCGTGGACGCCGCGACCCAGCGTGCCGCTATCCAGGACGCGGCGGTCGCCGCGGGTCGGGCAGAGCGTCCGCGCCTGCTCCCCGGCCTCAGCCTTCTACTCGCCGACACACGCGAAGAGGCTGCCGAGATCGAGCGCGCGACCTACCCGTCGGGCGGTGGACGACGCACGGTCGGGCCGCATTGGGCTGTGGTGGGCACCGCCTCGGACGCCGTCGCCGCGATCGCCGCGCGAGCCCGCGCGGGCGTCATCGACGGCTTCATCGCTTTCCCGGTGGGTTCGTGGCGTTCCGTCGAATTGCTGTGCGCATCCGTCATGCCGCGCCTTCGCGAGCTCGGGCTCGTGGCTGTCACGCCCACCGCGCACTTTCGTCCACACGAGGTGCGCTCCTCGCGCACAGAAGGAACATAATGAGCAGAGCGACAAGCGAAGAGGATGCGGAACGTGACCTGCGGGGAACACGGATCGAGGTGGTGCCCACACTCGGTCGGCGCCTGCTCCGCGTGGTGGGCGTGCGCGATCTCGCTCCCCGTTATCGCCGGATCACCTTCCGAGCGGAGGATCTGCACGACGGCTTTCCCTTCCGCGCCTTCGCGCCGACCGACCACGTCAAGCTGTTCTTTCCCGATCCGGCGAGCGGTCGGCTCGCCGTTCCGGTGATCACGGACCGCGGATGGCACGTACCGCCGGAGCTCGGCACGCCGATCTTCCGCGACTACACGGTGCGCGGATACGAGCGGGAGGGGGGAGAGCTCACGATCGATTTCGTCGTGCACCCGCACGGCATCGCAGGCTCGTGGGCCGCGCGTGCGCGACCCGGGGACGAGATCGGTCAGCTCGGGCCGCGTGGGAACATCCTCTTTCCGACGGATTACCCGCACTATTTGGCGGCGGGAGATGAGACCGCGCTGCCGGCGATCATGCGCGTCCTCGAGGAGGCGCCGATTGGCTCTCGGGTCACCGCAGTGGTGGAGGTGGACGGTGCCGCTGACGAACAGCCGCTGGACGTCCGGGATGGGGTCGACGCGGACATCCGCTGGGTGCACCGTCACGGTGCGCGCGCCGTCGGCGGAGCGTGGTCGCCGCTCGAAGTCGCCATCAGATCCGTGCACCTGCCCGACTCGGAACCCGCGTTCGTCTTCGTCGCGGGCGAGGCGACGGTGCTGACGCCCATACGCCGTTACCTGCGGCGAGAGTTGGGCCTGGCGAAGGAACGCGTGGACGTCGACGGGTATTGGAAGCAGGGGGTCACCAACCTCGATCATCACGCTGAAGTCGACGACGACTCGTAGGTCGGCGGACACATCGCCGACGCACGGCCTACGCATACGCGTTCCTGGGACGATCCGCCCGTGCGGAACCGATTCGTCGTCGTGGGCACACTGCTCGCTCTTCTGGTCCTCAGCGGGTGTGCCGGTCCGGCCGGGATCTCATCGGCCGGACAGCTCGCCTCGGGGGACCGGCGCCAGGTCTCCGAACCCGTCGCGCCCAGCCGGACCTGTGCGACGGTGTCAGCTCAACGCACCCTGACAGGCGGTGCGGGCGACGACGCCGACGAGGCTGCACCGCCCGACACCGCACGTATCCAGCAGGCGCTCGACGATTGCGCCAGGACCGACGATTCGGTCGTGGCGGTTCGGCTGGCCGCATCCGACACGCTGACCGACTTCCTGAGCGGTCCGTTGACCGTGCGCCAGGGTGAAGTCCTCCTCCTCGATTCGACGGTGACGCTCTACGGCTCACGCAATCCCGCCGACTACCAGATCGCGGGTCGAGAGACCTGTGGCACGGTGGGCAGAAGCGGCGGCGGGTGCGCGCCGCTGCTCACGCTCGCCGGCGCGCACGCCGGTCTGGCGTCGACACTTGATTCGGCAGGACGACAGGGACGTATCGACGGGCGCGGCGGACAAGCGATGCTGGGCGCGTCGCAGAGCTGGTGGGACCTCGCTCAGTCGGCGAAGGGGCACGGCATCCAGAACGTGCCGCGACTCGTGCAGGCGACCAAGGCGGATGATGTCAGCCTGCACGACATCGACCTCGTCGACGCTGCCGGCGTCCATGTCTCGTTCCAGAACGCCGACGGACTCACGGTCTGGGGGGTGCGCATTCAGACGCCCGCGACCGCGCGGAACACCGACGGGATCGACCCGGCTGGAGCGACGGATGTCACGATCGCCGACTCCTGGATCATGGACGGCGATGACGGAGTGGCCGTGAAGGCGGGCTCGCAACCGTCAGCGCACATCTCGATCCTCGGGAACCACCTTTTCGGAACCCACGGAATCTCAATCGGCAGCGAGACGACGGCCGGCGTGAGCGACGTGCTCGTCGCCGACGACACCGTCAGCGGCACCGACGCCCTCGGGAACGTCAGTACGTCATCGACCGGCATCCGGATCAAGAGCTCGCCCAATGTGGGCGGCGTCGTGCAGCAGGTGACGTACCGGCGTATCTGCGTCGATGCCGTCAAGGCGCCGATCGACATTGACCCGTTCTACGGCGGGTCGAACGGTCCGAACGTCCCGCGATTCCAGGACATCGTCGTGTCAGACCTGCGCGCCACGAACTCGCCGCACGGGGCGACGTCCGTGCTGAAGGGCGCCGACGCCGCACATCCCTTGCGCGTGCGGCTCGAGAACGTCGATGTGGACGCAGGTGGGGTTGAGGCCTCCGACGCGGACATCACCGCATCCGGGGCCGTCTTCGGGGGAGCGGCACTGGACTCGAACGGATCCGATGTGCACGTCTCGGATGCGGATGCACCGACCCCCACCGAGGCGGCGCCGTGCGTGTTCCCCGCCTACCCCTCGCTGTGACGCGAGGGCCCGATCACTCCTCGGGCGGCGCGACGACCCGCGGCGTCGCAGGATTCAGGAAGTCGCCGGTGCCGACCCGCGCGTGCCGCCGAGAGTACGCGAAGTAGATCACGACGCCGAGGGCGAGCCAGATGAGGAAGCGCAACCAGGTCTCGACCGAGAGATTCAGCATCAGATAGGTGCAGATCAGCGCCGACAGGATGGGGAGTACGGGACTCCACGGCACACGGAAGCCGCGCTTCAGGTCGGGGCGCGTCCGACGCAGGACGACGACGCCGATCGACACCAGCACGAACGCCGACAGTGTGCCGATGTTGACCATCTGCTCGAGGACTCCCACGGGGGTGACACCCGCGACGACGGCGACGACGATCGTGACGACGATCGAGATGACCCACGGGGTGCGCCAGCGCGGATGCACGCGCGCGAGCTTCTGCGGAAGCAGGCCGTCGCGCGACATCGCGAAGATGATGCGCGTCGCACCGATCAGCAGCGTCAGGACGACGGTCGTGAGCCCTGCGACCGCACCGGCCGAGATGACCGTCGCCATCCACGACTGGCCGTGGTAGGCGAACGCGTTGGCGAGGGCTGCTGCGGGGTCGAGGTCGCGGTACGAGACCATGCCGGTGACCACGAGTGCCACGGCGCAGTACAGGATCGTGCAGATGATGAGCGAGGCGATGATACCGATCGGCATGTCGCGCTGCGGACGCCGCGTCTCCTCGGCGGTCGTCGCGACGACGTCGAATCCGATGTAGGCGAAGAACACCAGGGCTGCACCTGCGAGGATGCCGCCGACGCCGAACGTGGCCGGTTCGATGCCCGAGAGGAACTGCAGCAACGGCTGCGTGAGTCCGGAGGTGGATGCTGTCGCCTCTGCCGACGGGACGAAGGGCGCGTAGTTGGCGGGGTTGACGAACATGAGTCCGGCGATGATGACGAACAGCACGATGAACAGCTTCACCGCGACCAGGACCAGGTTGACGCGCAGCGACTCCTTGATGCCGATCGTCATGAGTGCGCCGAGCACGAGGACGAGCAGGATCGCGGGCACGTCCACCGCGCCGCCGTACGAGAGCTGCTCGGGCAGCACGATGCCGATCTGCTCGAGGAAGGCACCCAGGTAGGCGCTCCATCCCTGCGCGACGACGCTCGCGCCGAGGAACATCTCGAGGATGAGGTCCCAGCCGATGATCCAGGCGAAGAACTCGCCGAGCGACGCGTAGGAGAACGTGTAGGCGGAACCCGACACCGGCACGGTCGAGGCGAACTCGGCGTAGCACATGGCCGCGAGGCCGCACGCGATCGCGGCGATCACGAAGCTGATGACGATCGAGGGACCGGCGACCTCGTGAGCGGCGCGCCCCGTGAGTGTGAAGATTCCGGCGCCGATCACGACACCCACGCCGAACACGGTGAGATCGAGCGCGCTGAGCGATTTCTTGAGGCGGAACTCCGGTTCCTCGGTATCTGCGATGGACTGCTCGACCGATTTGGTGCGGAGAAGACTCACGTGGTGCTCACTTTCGACGGATTCCGTGGCGTCCGGAGCCACTCAGGGAGGATAGCCGCCGTCGACAGTGCGCGCACGGTCCATCGCGCCGTGTGTACAACTCCCTACAGGAGTGGTAGTCGCCGCGCGGCGCGCGCCGTCAGGAAGGGATGCCGGTGCGACCACGCCCGAGCAGATCGTCCGGGTCCTCGATGCTGCCGCCTCGTTGCACGAAGGCTGCGATCGGGAGCGCGCCCGCGATCGCGCCCAACACGGCTGCGGGAGGGCCATCGAGGACGGCTCGGTTCTCCGCGCTCTCGGCGCCGAGCTCGACATGCACGCGCGCGGAACTCTCATCGACCGTCGCGGACGCCTGGATCGCGGCGCCGGGGGAGAGAAGGGCTTCCGCCGCGAGTCCTACCCACTCCCCGCGCACGGTGTCACCCTCCCTCGGGCCGTCCGCCATGGAAGCAGCGCCCCAGCGGATGAGGGCGAAGACGGGTTCGCGTAGCTGCGCTCCTCGCGGCGTGAGCGAATAGACGACCGCCTTCTTTCCCGGGTCCTCCGCGCGGCTCACGATCCCCGCATCCTGCAGGTCACGGAGCCTGCTGGTCAGCAGGTTGCTGGCGGCACCGGGGAGCGAGGTGCGCAGCTGCCGGAATCGTCGCGGTTCGATCAGGAGCTCGCGCACGATGAGGAGGTTCCAACGGTCCCCGATCAGGTCGAGCGATACCGCAAGCCCGCAGAACTGGTGGTATCCGCTCACAACTGCTCCTTGCTCTCTTGCACACCAACGGTTTAAATTATCAACCATCTGAGGGGAGAGCGATGTGGACACACAGAAGAAGGCGATTCTGCCCGAGTGGGTCGATCGCGACGCCTACCCGTTCGAGACCGCCTCGGTGACCGTCGGGGGTCACCGCATCCACTACGTCGACACGGCCGCACCGGGACAGAGCGGACCGACGCTGCTGTTCCTGCACGGAAACCCGACCTGGTCGTTCGTCTACCGTGACGTCATCCGGGCGATGCCCCCGTCCGTGCGATGCGTCGCGCCGGACCTTCCCGGTTTCGGGCTTTCGGATGCCGCGGACGACTTCGACGGCACCTTCGTCGCGCACGCGGAAGCCATCGAGCTCTTGGTCGAGGCTCTCGGCCTGGAGGACGTCGTGCTCGTCGCGCAGGATTGGGGCGGCCCGATCGGTCTGCGTCTGATCGAGCGGAGCCCGGAGGGATTCCGGGGCGTGGTGCTCGGCAACACGTGGGCCTGGCCCGTCGCGCACGACCCGCACTTCACGCGGTTCGCCGGTGCGATGGGTGGGCGGATGGGCGCGTTCCTCACCCGTCGCGCCAATCTCTTCGTCAACTTGATGATCCCCATGGGCCATCGACGGCGTCGGCTCACGCGAGCCGAGATGGCGCACTACCGTCGCGCTCTGGGGACCGCGCGCCGGCGGGGATTCAGCGCCGTGCTTCCACGGGAGATCGTCGTCGCGACGCCCCATCTCGCGGAACTGGAGGCCGGACTCTCGGTGCTGGAGACGCTGCCCGTCCTCATCGTGTGGGGCGACAGCGACATCGCGTTCCGGGGGCCCGAGCTCGCCCGCTGGCGCGCCATCGCCCCGCACGCACGCGTCGAGGTGATCGAGGGGGCCGGACACTTCGTGCCCTCCGATGCTCCGGCGGAGATGGCAGCGTCTCTTCGCGGGTGGTTGGCGAATTTCCCCGGCGTCGCGACGTAGCGCGCGGACGCGCGCGGGTGTGCACTGACGACATGACCGGTTCGGGCCGCATCCCGGAAGCAGCCGTGCGTCGCGGCGGTGTCGCGGTGTTCCTGTGCGTCTCGTTCGGCGTGACGTGGATCCTGTGGGCGCCGTTGGTCGTCCAGGCGCAGCAAGGCGGGCTCGCCACCGTGCCGTGGACGTTCTTTCTGGGTTCTCTCGGGCCCGCGTGCGGCGCGCTGACCGCATCCCTCTGGGAAGGCGGATGGCGCGAGGGGGCGCGATGGGCGCGGCGCGCGTTCTCCGTGCGGTTCCCCGCGCGGTGGTGGATCGCTGCCGTGGGGATGCCCGTCGTCTACTTCGTCATCGGATACGGCGTCGCTGCGGGGGTCTCCGGGTCCTGGCCGGATCTGGCCAGGTTCGGCGCAACGGAGAAGCTCCCCGACCTCGCCTGGCCGCTGGTGGCCCTCGTGTGGGTCGTCACCTTCGGGCTGGGGGAGGAATCGGGATGGCGCGGGTGGCTCCTCCCCGCGCTCACGCGCAGGCTGTCGGTGTTCTGGGCTTCGCTGGTCGTCGCGGCGGTGTGGATCGGCTGGCATGCTCCCGCGTTCTTCTTCAATCCGACCTACACAGCCATGGGCGCCGGAATCATCGGCTGGATCCTCGCTCTCGTCACGGGATCGTTCCTTCTGTCATGGATGGCGCAGGAGGCACGCTGGAGCATCGTGCCGGTGCTGATCTGGCACGCAGGATTCGATCTGTTGACGGCCGCGGATCAGTCCGCGGGAGTCATCGCGTCCACCATCAGCGCGATCGTGATGACGCAGGGACTGGTGTGCGCCTGGCTGCTGTGGCGCGACGCTCGCGCTCGCCGGGCGCCCGCCCCTATGCTCAGCCCATGACTGAGCCAACGAAGGAACAGCTCGAAGCATCCGACAAGGTCGAGAAGCGCACGGTGGGCGGGGAGATTCGCTACTACCTGAAGAACATCAAGGAGCACTGGCCCGTCGTGATCGAGCAGCATCCGGATGCCGCCGGCCACGAGGCCTGGTGGACGTCGGACGGCAAGTTCCATGCGACCCACGAGCAGCTCCGCCGCGATGCGATGGTGGGCGGCATCGTCTAGCCCGCCCTCTCCTCACCGCGAGACTGCATCTCCCGCACGAGATCACTGTCGTTACCCGTGATCTCGTGGTTAGGATGCAGTTTCGCGGAAGATCAGCCGGCGCGGGGCCGACGTAGGGTGGCGGAATGGTGGAGATCGAGATGCGGGCACTCGATGCCGGAACCGTCCCCTTGGGCGACGCACGCGGACGATCGCGGCGCGCCGTCGCGATCGATGCCTTCGAGATCGGCGTATACCCCGTGACGGAGGAGCTGCTCGCGGAACTCCTCGGGATCGAAGTGCGCCACCCGCGAGTGCCGGCCACCGACCTGAGCTGGCTGCGTGCGGTGCGTCTGTGCAACGCCGCATCCGAGTGGGAGGGGCTGGATCCCGCCTACGGCTTCGACGGCGCGGAGGTCACCTGGCACCGGGACGCCGACGGCTACCGCCTCCCGACCGAGGCGGAGTGGGAGTACGCCTGCCGCGCCGGTTCCACCGCGGCGCACTACGGTCCGGTGACGGAGGTCGCGTGGACGGCGGCGGACGGCGTTGCGCGTGCGCAGTCGGTGGGCGGGAAGATGCCGAATCTCAACGGGCTCTTCGACACGCTCGGCAACGTGTGGGAGTGGTGCTGGGATCTGCTCGACCCCTCGGGAGACGACGATCGTCGGGTGTTCCGTGGGGGAAGCTTCGCGAGTGACGCGTTCAGCGCGCGGGCATCCACGCGTCGTGGCGCGCTCCCGGATGCGGGCGGAGACGACATCGGCATGCGTCTGGCCCGCGGTCCACAGGAGTCGTAGGGCGCGCTCCGCGACCCCCTACGCTGGGTCGGATGAGCGACGAGGGGGAGTCGGGGGAGCTGGCCCCGCGCGCGGACGGCGAGGAGCGATTCGCCGACGACCGCCCGCGTCCGACACCCTTGTGGGCTCTGCTGTCGCGGTGGCTCGTGCGGTGGGAGGCCTGGCTGCGCTCGCACGGCGGCCGGCCGCTTCGCATGACGATCGGCGGCTTCTGGATCGTCGTGACGGCGATCGCTGCGTTCCTGTTGGTCGGGCCGATCATCAACCCGCCGCTCGGGCTGGAGGAGATCACCGACTCGGCTGAGCACGCGACGGACACGTGGATCGCGCGGGACTTCGACGTCGACTACACGTTCACGCGGGACGACGACGGGCGGCTGCAGGCGGAGGTCGTGGAGACGATCACAGCCTTCTTCCCCGACGACGTCGAAGAGTCGGGCATCCGGCGTGTGCTGTCGACGCAGTACCAGGGACACGATCTCGCGCCGCGGGACGTGACGGCGTCGATCGACGGCGTCACTGTCGAGCCCCGCCTGCGGGAGAGGGGAGACCGGCTCACGTTTGTGCTCGACACGGGCGACCGGCTGAGCGGCGACCACGAGTTCGTGCTGCGCTACCGCATCCAGGACCTCGCCTACACGTCGACCGATGACATCACCGGTGACGCCGTCGATCTGCTGGAGTGGAGCGTCTTCGGGCCGGACTGGCCCCAGGGGTTCGCTGCGCTCGATGTCAGCGTGACGGTGCCGGATGAGCTCGACGCGCTGCTTCGTCGTCAACCTTCCGGCGGCGTCGCCTGGACCCTGGTGAGCGGGATGGACTGGCTCGAGCCCGAGGAGGACTCGCCGCCGGGTCAGAAGACGTACGCGTTCACCGTCGACCAGAACGTCCCCCCGCACGCGACCGCATGGTTCCGGATGCTGTTCCCTGAGGGCACCTTCACCATGCCGCCGCCGACAGGCCTGTTCCTGTTGCAGACCTTCGGTCCGCTCCTGCCGCTGGCGATCCTTCTGCTCACACTGCCGTTCGCCATCGCCGCGCGTGCCGTGGCATGGAGCGATGCGCGCGGTCGCCCCTGGTACGTCGCCCAGTATGATCCGCCGAAGGGCGTCTCCGTCGCGCAGGCCGTGCAGATCGTGCAACGTCCCCGCAACCGTGAGCTCGCGCTCGCCGTCGCCGCGGTGCGCGGCACACGTCGCGCCGTCAGGCGTACGGCCCTGATCGCGGCGGGGCGCGCGGCGCGACGGACGGGCCGGGTCGGCGATGGATTCCGGGCACGCGCGGGATACCTGCTCGACCGAACCAGATCGCGCCAGATCGCAGACGGATTCCGACGCATCCCGAGCGGCTTCGTCCGCGACTGGTTCATCGCAGCGCCGCTCGCGCTGACCGTCGTGCAGCTCGCCATCATCCGCCAGCTCTCGCACCAGGAGACGCTCGCGGTGATCTGGTGGCCCGGTCTGTTCGTGCTCGTCTCACTCGCGGTGTCGGCGATCGTGCTGTGGATCGCCGCCTCAGCCCGTCCGCTGACCCGGAAGGGCGCTCTCGCGCGGCAGCACCTGGCGGGTGTCGACGTCTACGCCCGCCGCACCTCGATGCTGCAGCGCACCACGATCGACGATGCACTGCTGCCCTATGCCGTGGTCGTGGCGGATCCGCGGGAGGCTGGTCGCCGTGTCGCGGCGCTCGTCGAGCGGGAGCTCGGCGGCGACGCAGACCTGCGCGCATGGCGCACCACGGACTTCCTATCGTGGCCCCGCCTGCTCGTACGTGCCGCCGCCCTCCTGATCGTGGCGGGCGCGGTCGTGCTCGTCGCGGTGATGCCCAATCCCTACCTTCGGCTCACCACGTACGAGCGATGGGACTTCGAAGACCCGGGCACGCTCTATACCCAGGTGGCCAGTGTGGGCGTCGACGCGCGCCTCAGCGCGGACGGCGACCGACCGCGTCTGGACGTGGTGCAGACCACGGTGGTGGACTTCGACGACGGATCGGCCCGTGTGCCGCAGTTCGCGACCCCCGTGCTCGCCTCGGTCGAGGGGCAGTCGCTCGGCCTGGAGGTCGACGAGGTGCGCGTCGACGGCGAGGCAGTTCCGTTCCATCTGTCGCTCCGTGACGACGCGGGCACGATCACGACCGCGATGACCCAGGTGCGCAGCGGCCGGGCCGAGGTCGAGGTGCGCTACGGCTATACCTCGCCGGCCGTGGCGGGGGAGGCCTCGCGGACGTCGGAGCGAGAGGGCGAGCCGGTGGACCGCATCCGATGGGCGGCGCTGGTGGACGGATGGGAGAGCGGGTGGACGTACCCGTCCGAGCCCGACCCGGTCACGGTCTCGGTGCGCGTCGACGACGACGTGGCGCGGCAGGCCATCTCGGCCGGCTGGTTGCGGGAGGACCCTGAGACATCAGAGGAGTCACGCGACTGGAAGGACTCGTCGTACGCCTTCGGCACGCTCGAGAAGGAGCTGGAGCCGTCACCCTCCTCCGGCGAGAAGGCGGGCACGATCACCGAGTCGGACGATGCGTCGCCGAACGGACGCGTGCACTCCTTCGAGGTCACCCGCGGTGAGTACGGCTATCCGACGGACAGCCTCTACTCGGATCTGGGGGTACTCATGGAGTTCCCCGCCGGAACGTGGGCGGGTCCTGATCCCGCCGCGCGCGACGCCGAGCAGTTCGCCTGGGCGCTTCCCACGATCATCGTGCTCTCGACCGCCGCCGTGGCGGTTGCCCTGGGCCTGGCCGCGGTCGTTGCCTGGCGCGTGCGCGGAACACGCCAGATGCCTCCCGGGTTCGTCCGTGATGTCTTCTGGTGGCTCACCCCGGCTACCGCGCTGGGCGCCGTCATCGTCGGAGTGTGGGCCACCGCCGATATCCCCGCCGGTTGGCCTGAAGTCGCCATCCAACTGCCGGCCTGCGGGCTCGCTCTGGTCGCCGTGATCGCCGCCGCTGTCGCGGTGAGGCCCGTCACTGCGCCCAAGCGACCCGACAACCGCGCCTGGATGCGGGCGCGCGACCCGCAGCGAGACGCGTGAGCTCCGCGGCTCAGTCGCGCATCGCGTTGCCGATGTAGGAGTACTTCACGAAGACCTCCGCGGCGATCCCCGCCTCCTCGAGCACGCCCTGTACGGCGGCGAGCATGTAACGCGAGTCCCAGCCCATGTAGAGGAAGGCTCCATCGCCGAGCTCGTCCCACTGGCCGTTCCACGCCCGGGTCTCGTAGACCGGACCGCCGCGCCGAGCGCTGAACGACAGGAGGTCCTCGCGGGCATCGGCCCACAGCCGCTTGAAGATGCGGTTGAACAGGGACGCGATGTCGTAGATCTCCCAGTGCTCGCCGCGGTACTCCACGTACGACCACTCCTGCTGCCAGCCCGGCGGGAACCCGCGGCGCTTCTTCGCGTCGAGGATGGGGGTCAGATCGTCGTCGTCGATAAGTACATCGGCTCTCCGGCGCCACACCGCGAGGAACAGCTCGATCAGCTCCACGGTGCGCCGGGAGATCGCGGCGGTGTTCCAGGCCTCGAGGTCGGCGACGGAGGCGGTCAGTCCGACGGTGCTGCGGCGGTACAGGTCGCGCTTGTCCGGGAACGAACGGTCGAGCGCCCGCTCCGCGAGCGGTTCCTCGAGCAGAGCGAGGTTGCCCAGCGTCGCCGCCAGGGCGCGGTGGCTGTTCTGCTCGTCCTCCGAGAACTCGCTCCAGGTCCGAACGCCGTCGCCGCTCCAGCCGTCGCCGGGTGCGAGCGGAACGACGTGCTCGACGTCGAGATCCGCCGCGGAGTCGCGTCCGGCGAGGCGTGCCAGCACGTAGGCGGGATGCGGCAGCGGAGTGAACTTGAGGGCGATCCGCATCCGCTCGTCGGAGGGTGTGATGCGCCCGAATGCGTGGCTCAGCGCCTCGGGCCCTTCGGCTCGCGCACGACACAGACGGGCGACGAGCCTATCGTTCGTGAGACCGACGACCAGCCGGCGCAGCAGCAGCGCCTGCAGATCCTCCAGCGTCTGGATCAGTGCGTCGCGGTCGATGACGCCCTGCTCGTGGTCACGGTAGGCGGCCATCACCAGCGGGAAGGTGCCGCGGCCGAACGTGCCGAGGAAGCGAAGCTGCGCGGCGACGCCCTCGTCGGAGGCGTGCGAGGGCTCGAGGAGCACGCGGTAGATCTCCGAATACGCCTTCCACTCGGCCGCATCCCGTTCCAGGGTCTCGGCTTCGAGCACCGGGAACTCGCCGCGGAATGCGTCGTAGACGGCGCGCGTCGTTCCACCCGTGAGTTCGCGTCCGGTGCGCATCACCAGGTAGTGGCGCCAGAAGTCGGCGATCGCCTCACCCGTGTTCTGTTCGATCGGCAGCCAGAACCGCTCCTCGATCTCGGTCTGCTCCGCGTGGGTGAGGCCCATGAGGATGTAGTTGTGGATGAGCTCGTGGTCGCGCAGGGGCTCGCCCGTCGAGTTCAGACTCTCGAAGATCTGCTGCGCATTGGCGTCGGCGCCGAGCGCGATGGCGACGTGCTCGAGGCGCTGGAGCCCTCGCCAGATGCGGGGCGCCTCCTCAGGTCGGATCTGGCTGCGGAAGAACGCATAGTTGTCGTCGAAGCGCGACGTGCGATCCTCGGCGTCGGCATCTCGCCGGTCGAGCACCACGCTCTCGAAGACGTCCGCCCACGCCCGGTGGGGGCGCAGCTTCGTGCGGTGGGTCTCGCCGCCGCGCACGAGCACCTCGTGCAGGCGTGCCGCCAGCGCAGGGTCGCTGTCTCGCACGGTGTGCTCGAGGGCGGCGACCAGAAGCATCAGCGTCGTGATGCGCTGCTGACCGTCGATCAGTACGAGCTCGGCGTCGTCGGAGTCCCCGCCGCGCGACGACAGGATGGATGCCAGGAAGTGCGTGTGGCCCTCCGGGAGATCGGCGACCTGGCGCACATCGGCCAACAGCTGCTCGCACCCGCCGATGTCCCAGCGGTACTGCCGTTGGTACACGGGCACGACGATGGCGAGGTCGGGATCGCTGAGCCAGGCGATCGTGTTGACGGCGGTCGCATCGACGTTGGTGGCGGTGGCCATGATCCTCGATCTCGTTGCGGGCGGAGCGCGTCGCGCGGGGCGACCAGACCACTCTAGGCCGGGGTCTCGGGCCTCCCGGGTATTGCCGGGGAGCCCGAGTAGGCTGACCTTACCTGGGCCAGTAAAAACGCGCTGACCCCCCACCGAAAGGCATGATTCGTCATGGGTTACATCAAGTCCGCCGCTCTCGAGGAGACCGGCTACGTCGTCCTCGACAGCTACAACCAGGAGCTCGATCCCAAAGAGTGGCTCGACATCGAGTACAACGACTGGAAGTCCTCGGGGGACACCCGGTTCGCTCCTCTTGCCAGCGCCTTCGGCGAGATCGAGTGCAACGGGTTCTGGAACCACAAGCCGCCGCGCACCGACAAGGACGGCGTGTGGATCGACTCGCAGGTCGCGAAGGCCCCGAACCTCGTGCGCCGCGCGCAGGAGCCCGGCGCGAACGTCGGCCGCTGCCGCGTCATCGAGCTGCAGCCCACGCCCTACGGCGACTGTCTGTACAACCTGCACCAGGACGACAACAACCGCCTGAACCCGGACGGAACCGGCTGGGTCGTGCGCGGCTTCTTCAACCTGACGGACGACAAGGACAGCTACTTCGTTCTGCGCGAGAACCGCACGGACCCGCGTGGCGAGGTGCGCATCGCGCTTCCCGCCGGCGCGCAGCTGATCATCGACACGCAGCGCCTCTGGCACGCGGCAACGCACAACGGCACCGACCCGCGCTACTGCCTCATCACCTCGTGGACGTCGGGTCCCGAGCTCGACGCGTACATCGAGAAGTACCACGGTGTGAACCACGTCGAGAGCGTCGAGGTTCCGCAGGACGTGCTCGAGCACGGCTACGCCGAGCAGGCGCGTAAGGATGCGGCGCGCGCCGCGTACTACGCGGCGAAGGGCCAGGCGGCCGTCCAGGCCATGAGCGAGGCCTGAGACCTCTTACAACGGTGGCCCGGTCCGCAGTGCGGATCGGGCCACTGCTTTGCGTGCACGCGCTCGCGCGTCAAGAGGCGGGGTCGGCAGGAGGCGATCGCGCAGGATTGAGCGGGACGAGGGGGAGGGCATGCAGCCGAGTGAGGTGGTCATCGACGCGCCCAGAGCGCGGGCGATGCGGACATGGATGATCGTCATGGTCGTCTGCGCGATCCTGGGCGGGGGCGCGCTGATCGTCGCCGCGATCCTGGCGCTGACGATCCCGTTCGCCGGCCTGGGGGTGGTGCCCGCCGTGCTGATTCTCGCTTTCGGCGGGTTCCTGCTCTTCCTTGTCGCGATCGTGGCCTCGTTCGTGCGTGTCGACATGCACGCGACAGACGGCAAGGCGATCGAGTTCGCGATCGCGAGCGCCGGTTACGGCCAGATCGACGCGCGGCGTCTGCTGCGCGGAGACGCTGTCGTCACCTCGTCCGGGCACTGGGCTCGCCTGCGACGCACTTCCGACGGACAGCGCAGCTGGATGATCGTCACGCTCACTCCGGCCGGCCCGCGGCTCATGTGATCGACTCCGTGTGGTTTTTACCCGGCTCGACCGTTTGTTTGTGTGGCTATGTGTTGTAATGTGTTGATCCTTCGAGGAGGATCATGTACGCAACGGAGCGCCAGGCGGCGATCGAGCGAATCTTGGACGCCGAGGGACGACTGGTCGTCGTCGATCTCGCGGCACGCTTCGACGTCACCACAGAGACCGTGCGACGCGATCTCGCAGCCCTGGAGCAGCGCGGAGTTCTGCAGCGCGTGCACGGTGGAGCGGTCGCTCAAGGCCGCTCCAGCACTCGCGAGACGTCGATCAGCGAACGCATCCATGAACGCAGCGATGCGAAGGGGCGCATCGCCCGTGCGGCGCTGAACCTCCTCGGCGACCGCTTCAGCGGATCGGTGCTGCTGGACGCCGGCTCCACGGTGGGCGCACTCGCGCAGGAGCTGCCGTCCGCCCTGGCGATGCGCGGAGGGCGCGCGGATGTCGTTACGCATTCCTTCGCCCATGCACCTCTGCTCGCTGAACAGGACGGCATCGACCTCACCCTCGTGGGCGGTCGGGTGCGTCGCGTGACGGGCGCTGCGGTCGGGGCGACGACCGTCGCCGCGATCGAGGGTCTTCGCCCTGATGTCGCCTTCCTCGGCACCAACGGACTCTCCGCCGCGTTCGGTCTCAGCACCCCCGATCCGGAAGAGGCCGCCGTCAAGCGTGCGGCCGTCGCGGCGGCGCGGCGCGTCGTGGTGCTCTGCGACGCGCAGAAGTTCGACCTCGAGCTTCTCGTCTCGTTCGCGCCGCTGTCCGCTCTCGACGTGCTCGTGACGGATGCGGTTCCGCCCGCCGAGCTGGCCGAAGCGCTCGAGCGCGCCGACATCGAGGTGGTGGTCGCATGATCGTCACCGTCACCGCCAACCCGTCGCTCGACAGAGCCGTGTCGTTGGCAGCCCCGCTCGAGGTCGGCGAGGTGCAGAGCGCCCTCGCCGTACGCGAGGATGCCGGCGGCAAGGGCGTGAACGTCTCCCGCGTCGTTGCCGCCGCCGGAACGGCGACGCTCGCCGTGCTTCCGCTGGCCGACCGGGATCCCTACGCCGCCGCGCTCGCTCAGACCGGCATCCCGGTGCGCTCCGTTCCCGTGCACGGCCACGCCCGTGCGAACCTCACACTGGCGGACCCGCACGGCACGACGACGAAGATCAACCTGCCCGGCGCCGAGCTCGACGCGGCGGATGCGGGCGCGCTGATCGAGACGATCGTCGCCGCCACGGCAGGTGCCGACTGGCTCGTGCTGGCAGGATCCCTTCCGCCGGGTGCGGGCGACGACTTCTACGTGCGCGCGATCCTCGCTGTGCGTGCCGCGCACGGCGACGCGACTCCTCGCATCGCCCTCGACACCTCCGGCGCCGCGCTCGCGGCGGCCGTGGCCGAGGCCCGCCCGGATCTCATCAAGCCCAACGAGCATGAGCTCGCCGAGCTGACCGGCGCTCCCGCCGACACCCGCGACATCGACGGCATCGTCGCACTCGCGCAGAACCTCGTCGGCCCGCGTGTCGGTGCGGCCTTGGTGACGCTCGGCGCCGCTGGTGCGCTGCTGGTCACAGAGGACGGCGTCTGGGTGGGAACGGCTCCCCGCATCACCGCGGTCAGCACGGTGGGCGCGGGCGACAGCTCCCTCGCCGGATACCTGCTGGCCGATGTGGCCGGCGCCGAGCCCGCCGAACGTCTGCGTATGGGGATGCGGTACGGCGCGGCCGCCGCATCCCTTCCTGGAACCCAACCCCCGACCCCGGCGGATCTTGTGACCGCCGAGATTCCCGTGCAGCGGATCATCCGCTGACGAACCCGACCACTGGAGGTCATCGTGTCCGACACCATCACACCGGAGCTCGTCGTCCTCGACGAAGATCTCGGCGCCGACAAGGCCGCCGTCATCCGGGCCCTTGCCGCGCGCGTGGTCGCCGCGGGTCGGGCCACGGATGCCGACGCGCTGTTCGCCGACGCCTGGGCGCGCGAGGAGAAGGATGAGACCGGCCTGCCCGGCGGCATCGCGATCCCGCACGCGAAGAGCCCCGCCGTCTCGCAGGCCTCTCTCGCCTTCGCGCGACTGAAGCCCGCCGTCGCCTTCGGCGCCGGCGACGGCCCCGCCGATCTCGTCTTCCTCATCGCCGCTCCCGCAGACGCCGCCGAGGAGCACCTCGCCGTGCTGTCGCGCCTTGCGCGGAGCCTGATGCAGGAGTCGTTCACCAGCGACCTGCGCCAGGCCGCCGACGCCGCCGCCGTGGTGTCCATCGTGCGTCAGGCGATCGGCGAGGAGCGGGCCGCAGCGCCCGCGACGACTCAGGCGGCACCCGCCGCATCCGCATCCGCCGCGCTCGAGGTCGATGGTCGCCCCGCGCGGATCGTCGCCGTCACCGCCTGCGCGACCGGTATCGCGCACACCTTCATGGCCGCCGACGCGCTGACCGCGGCCGCCAAGGAGCAGGGCATCGACCTCATCGTGGAGCCCCAGGGTTCCAGCGGCTACAAGGCGCTTCCGCAGAGCGTGATCGACGACGCCGACGCGGTGATCTTCGCCGTCGACGTGGATGTGCGTGAGCCGCAGCGGTTCGCGGGAAAGCCGGTCGTGCGCTCGGGCGTCAAGCGCGGCATCGAGCAGCCCGTCGCCCTCATCACGGAGGCTCTTGCCGCGGCGAAGGACCCGAACGGCGCACGCGTGCCGGCCGCGTCCGGTTCCGCTTCGGCGTCGAGCAACGCTCCCGTCCGGAACGAGCGATGGGGCGCGAAGATCCAGCGCATCCTCCTCACGGGTGTGAGCTACATGATCCCGTTCGTCGCCGGCGGCGGTCTGCTGATCGCTCTCGGCTTCCTGCTCGGCGGCTACCAGGTGACCGCTGACGCCGGCAAGGTGATCATCGATAACTCGCTGTGGAACCTGCCGACGGAGAACATCACGTCGCCGCTGGGCCCCATCGGTCAGTACCTGGGTTCCGTCGCCTTCATGATCGGTGCGACCTCGATGGGCTTCCTGGTGTCGGCGCTGGCCGGCTACATCGCATTCGCGATCGCGGACCGCCCCGGCATCGCCCCCGGTTTCGTCGCCGGTGCGGTGGCGGTGCTCATGAACGCCGGCTTCATCGGCGGCATCATCGGCGGTCTGCTCGCCGGCTTCATCGCCTGGTGGCTCGGACGCCTCAACCCGCCGCGCTGGTTGCGCGGTCTGATGCCGGTCGTGATCATCCCACTGATCGGCTCGATCATCGCCTCGGGGCTCATGATCCTCTTCCTGGGCCGACCGATCGCCGCCCTCATGGACGCACTGAACGTGGGTCTGACCGACCTCGCCGGTACCGGTGCGATCGTCGTCGTCGGCATCATCCTCGGCCTCATGATGTGCTTCGACCTCGGCGGCCCCGTCAACAAGGTGGCGTATGCCTTCGCGACCGCCGGACTCGCCAGCGCGTCGACGGCCGACATCCACGCCGTGCCGTTCCTGATCATGGCGGCGGTCATGGCCGCGGGCATGGTCCCGCCGCTGGCCATGGCACTGGCCTCGACCGTCCTCGCGCGCGGCCTGTTCACGCCTGTCGAGAAGGAGAACGGCAAGGCGGCCTGGCTGCTGGGCGCCGCCTTCATCAGCGAGGGCGCCATCCCGTTCGCAGCGGCCGACCCGCTGCGCGTCATCCCCGCCAACCTCATCGGCGGTGCTGTCACCGGCGGACTGAGCATGGCGCTCGGTGTCTCCTCGCTCGCCCCCCACGGCGGCATCTTCGTGTTCTTCGCCATCGACCCGATCTGGGGCTTCCTTCTCGCGCTCGTCGCCGGAACCCTGGTCACCGCACTCGCGGTCGTGGCCCTGAAGAAGTGGGTCGGACGCAAGGAACTCACTCAGGCGCAAGCGGCTGCAGCACCCGTCGCGGCCTGAGAGCATAGAAGGGTAAGACGAGAGGAATCACTCATGGCAGAACGTCAGGCGACCATCGCCAGCAGCTCGGGCCTTCACGCCCGCCCCGCCAAGCTCTTCGTGCAGGCGGTGCAGGAGAAGAAGCTCCCCGTCACGATCGCGCTCGAGGGCGGCCCCGACCTGAACGCCGGCAGCATCCTGTCGATCATCGGTCTCGGCGCATCGCACGGCAGCGTCGTGACGTTGAAGGCGGAGGGTGAGGGGGCCGACCAGGCTCTCGACGAGCTCGTCACGCTGCTCGAGACGGACCTCGACGCCGAGTAAGGCGTCCTTCATACGAAGAAGGCGGATGCGGTCACCTGCGGGTGCCGCATCCGCCTTCGTCGTTCGCGCTCAGAGTTCGAGGGTGTCGCCCGGCTCGAGCACCACGAGATCGCCGCCGTGCTGTTCCGCCGCCCACTTCAAGCGGCCTCGCCCCATCTCCTTGCCGGCGACCGAGAGCGTCATGTCGTGCGTGGCGAACACCTGGCGCGGCTTCACCGCGAGGACGAAGTCCATGGCGTCGCCGATCTTCAGCCAGGGTGCGCCGACGGGGGCCGCGAGCACGGCCACGTCGTGACCCTTGGGGAGGGCGTACGAGTCACCCGGATAGTAGAAGGTGTCGTCGACGAGGACGCCGACGTTGTCGATCACCGGGATGCTCTCGTGGATGACGGCGTGGTGCCCGCCGAAGAAGCGGAGGCGGAATGGCTCCACCTCGACGGTGTCGCCGGGGGCTACGACGGTGATGTCGTATCCGGGTGCGGCGTTCTTGACGCCCTCGGGCGCGTAGATGGGCAGCCCGGGATTGGCGGCGACGAGGCGGTCGATATGGTCGGCCGTCCAATGGTCGGGGTGCTCGTGGGTGATCACGAGGGCCGCGACGTTCGACGTGTCGGGCAGGGGAGTCGTGAACGAACCGGGGTCGATGATGAGCTTGCGGCCCTGCTTCTCGAGGGTGACGGCGGCATGCTCGTGCTTGGTGATTCGCATGACGCGAGTCAACTCTTCAGTGGTCATCGAGGCAACCCGACACGGATCCCGGCCTCGATTTGGCGCAATGCAAAACCGCATGGCATACTTGAACGG
This sequence comes from Microbacterium neimengense, assembly GCF_054782995.1. Classification (NCBI taxonomy): domain Bacteria; kingdom Bacillati; phylum Actinomycetota; class Actinomycetes; order Micrococcales; family Microbacteriaceae; genus Microbacterium; species Microbacterium neimengense. The sequence goes on along the minus strand of NZ_BAAGRK010000015.1, from coordinate 637,432 downwards.
TTGCCACGGCAGCGGCCCCATCGTATAGCGGCCTAGTACGCCGCCCTCTCACGGCGGTAACGCGGGTTCGAATCCCGCTGGGGTCACCAAGAGAAAACCCCCGGTCAATCCGGGGGTTTTCTTGTTTCCTCGTGGCGTGCGCCTCGGCAGCATCCGCTCGCGTGTCACGCGAGGCGACCACGCGGGCGGCGCTCGAGATCCTCGCCGAGATCCTCGAGGATCCGCCGGGCGACGAGGCGAGCTGACGGCTCAGTGGTGCGGCACCACGGGAACGGTGCCGTCATCACGCAGCAGGACCCCGTCCTGCACGGCGCCGAGGGCCGGCGTCACCAGCACCGCGATGAGCGCGGCAGCGGCGAGCAGCTGACCGACCCGCAGATGCTGCGCGGGCACGTTGCCACGGGTGGCGGCTGCCGCGCAGGCGCCGAGCGCCGCGCTGAGGGCGACACACACCGAGACGCCCACGATGCTCGTGTGCGCGGGTTCGCTCGCCAGCAGCGACGTCGAGACGAGCATCGCGAGGAGGGCACCCGCCGTGGTGGAACGGGGGGCGAGAAGGCGACCGGCGCGAAGTGCCGCGATGCCCCATCCGAGTCCGCCGAGCCCGAGAGCCGCGGCACCGACACCGATGATCCGGTGTGCCGACGTCGCATCCTGGAGGACGACGGCGCCCGCCCCGAGAGCTGTGAGCACGAGCGCTGCGCCCCAGGCGAGGGCGGCCGGCCACGGGCCGGCGAGCAGTGCTGCCCGCCGGCCCGTGGCCGCGCTCGTGCGGTGGATGCTCATGCCGTCGCGACGCGGGTGCCGCGGTCCGCGCCGACGCCGATGGCCAGCAGCACGACCGCGCTGCCGAGGTGCAGGAAGTGGTCGGGGACGTTCAGGGCCAGGATGTTGGCTGCGGTGCCCACCAGGAAGAATCCAGCGACGCCGAGCAACAGGTAGGCGGCGCCGACCACGGTGTTCACGGTCTTCGCCGCGCGAACGTTCGCGAGGCCGGCGACGAGCAGAGCCGCACCGATGAGCAGGTGGGCGATGTTGTGCAGCGGGTTCACGGCGAAGATGCCGAGGAGAAGCCCGCCCTCGGTGGCGAGGAAGCCGACGCCGCCGGTGACGGCGAAGCCGAGGAGGCCGACGAGGAGATAGATCGCGCCGAAGACGGTCGCGACGATGCGGTTCGGGGACGAGCTCATGATGACCTCCGATGTAGGGAGGGTGCGACCGTGTGCCGCACCCATCACTTGTTCGTGGCAGGCTCGCGAACGGATGGGACGACTTTCAGGCTGCTCACAGAAACGGGGCGCCGATCCCGAAGGAACGACGCCCCGTGCGCGGTGAGGTCAGTTGAGAAGACCGCCGAGGTCGAGGTTCGAGGTGAGGCCGTCCACGAGGTCGCCCACCTGCGTGCCGATGTCGCCGACGGATCCGCCGATCGATGTCTCGGGGGCGACAGGCGCCTCGATGCCGGTCTCGTTGCCGGAGCCGACCGGTGCCTCGACAGGAGCCTGCACGTCGTTACCGGAGGCGACCGGCGCCTGCACGTCGTTACCGGAGGCGACCGGCGCCTGGTTGCCGGAGAGCACGTCGCCCACGATGGGGCCCTGGATCACGCTCACGTCGCCGACAGAGGTGTCGGGGGCGACGGACGTGTCGGGGGAGACCGAGGCGCTGCCGGCCTCGATCGCGCTCGTCAGCCAGGTCTGCGCGGCTTCGACCGGGGCGCTCAGCGTCGTGGTGAAGGTGGACCAGTCGCCTCCGCGGGGCTCGTCTGCCGACGCCGGCAGCGCGAATCCGGCGACAGCGATCGCTGCAGCGCCCGCTCCCGCAGCGGTGATGATTGCCAGACGGTTCTTCGTGTTCGTACGCATCGATATCTCTCCTTGTTTTCCGTCTGCGACCTTTCGGCCGCACACAGGTCATCCGAAGCCGCGACTCGATCGGATGGGAGGAAATATCTCAGGTCGTGATGGCGAACATGGCGTCCGTCGTGGGCAGACCGGTGGGCGAGCCGCCCGCGGCCTCCACGGTGACAGCGATCACGTCGCCGGGCTGGAACGTGCCGTCGAGCTCGGAGACGGCGTCGTCAGTCGAGAAGGTGCCGGCCGGAAGCGGGGCGCCGTCGCGGATGAACCACATCTCGAAGGTCTTGTCGTTCTCGAGTGTCGGCATGCCGTCCGTGACCAGCACGGCCCGTCCCGTGGATGCGGACCAATGCGCCGTCGCGGACGCGCCATCGTCCAGGGTGACGCTCGCCGACTGCGCGTCGGGGGCGTCCTGGATCTGCTCCAGGGCGACCTGAGCGCCGTCCTCGGGGGTCAGCAGGCGCCCGAGCGAGAGGCCGCCGATGCCGAGCGCGAGGATGAAGGCGAGGGAGGCCGCGAGTGCGAACCACATCCGCGAGCGGGGGCGGCGCGCGGGCGCTGCTTCGGCTGCAGGGGTCGCGTCGGCGACGGGAGCGTCTTGGGGGAGGGAAGCGATCTTCGCGAGGAGCGCGTCGCGCACCTGCGGGCGGGGTACCACGTCGCCTGCGCCACCGGCAAGGGCGGCTGCGGTGTCGAGCTCGGTGGCTACGATCGTGCTCCAAGCGGGGTGGGCGGCGAGGAGCTCCTGGAAGCGCATCTCGTCGTCTGCGGACAGCGCATTCAGGGCGTGGCCGGCAGCCAGGTCGCGGAACTCTTCCTCGTCCATCACTGCACCCCCATCCTGGTTCGCAATCTGCTCAGTCCATCACGCATGCGTGTCTTCACGGTTCCCAGCGGCGCCCCGACGAGCGCGGCGATCTCGGTCTGAGAGTAACCGCCGTAGTACGCGAGGACGATCGTCTCGCGCTGCGCTTCGGGTAGCCCGGCGAGCGCCTCGGAAACGCGCCCGCCCTCGATCTTCAGTTCCACCGTCTCGGCGACGCCGTCATATGCGACGTCGAGATCGCGAAGGCCGACGCGTGCATCACGATCAGCGCTGGCCTGCGACGCCCGCACGCGGTCGACGGCTCGGCGGTGCGCGATGGTGAGAACCCACGACCTTCCTTGTCCCTTGTTCGGAGCGAAGCGCGAAGCGGATTGCCAGATCTCGAGAAAGACCTCCTGCAGCACCTCCTCGCTCTGCGAAGGGTCGACGAGGACGCGACGGATGAGGCCGAACATGCGCGGCGAAAGCATGTCGTACAACTGCGCGAAGGCGTTCTGATCGCCCCCGGCGATCGCGGTCAGCAGCGTCGCCACATGATCGATACCCCCCGAGCCGTCCTCGGGAACCTCGACGCCGTCGATCACCACAGTCACCAGCATGCCTCATCGCGACACGGGACCCGGGGGGCGCGCGGCGAGGATCGCCGCGTGATAGGACCGCTCAGTCGGCTCCGGGCGAGTCCGTCGGATGCGGGAGGTCGGGCTGAGCGCGTCGCGCGCGACGCCCGCGCGCGACGCGCCGCACCGCCCACACGACCACGACCGCGACGGCGACCACCGCGAGCCACGGCAGAAGGAAGCCCAACCCGATCACGATGCCGTTCACGGTTGCGACGAGTCCCGCCCATCCCGCAGCGATGCCGTCGCCGAATCCGGCGGGATCCGCTTGCGGCGCCGCGTCCTTCTCAGACAGGGTGACGGTCAACGTCGACATCGCGACCTGATCTTCCAGCATCTCGAGCTGCTGCCGGTCCGCATCCAGCGCCGCCTGTCGATCGGCGAGAGCGGACTCCGCCGCGATCAGGTCCGCGACCGATGCTGACTGCCCGAGCAGCTCGGTCAGGCGCGCGACGGAGGTCTCCTGAGCGGCGATCCGTGCCCGCAGGTCGACCGCCTGATCGGTGACGTCGAAGCGGTCCACCGAGGACGCCGACACTGTTCCCAGAGCGCCGACCTGATCGATCACATCCTGCAGCCGGTCGGCGGGGACCCGCACCGTAATCGAGCTCTGCGCGGGCCCCGGATAGATCGGATCCGTCGTGGCCGGAGAGCCGGCGATGCTCGCTGACGAGACGTACCCCTGCACACCTGTCACGATCGACGTGATCTGTTGCTGGATGTCCTCGGGGTCGTCCACGGTCATCTGGAGCCACCCGGATGCGGAGACCTCGCGCCCCGCATCCGTCGCTGCGGACCGGCCGCCGTCGGCCCCCGCGACGTCCTGCGCCGCAATGGCACCCTCCTGGGTCTGGACGTCGAGAGGCGCCGAGTCGGAGAGGGACACCGAGCTCGCATCGGCGCCGCGGCCACCGATGACGACGGGGGAGACGAGCGCCGCCAGCGCGACCACCGCGACTCCGGCGGCGGCGACGGCCCACCCGCCACGACGCCGCGCCCGTCGGCGGATCCGGTCGAACTCGAGGTCGCGTTCGATGCCTCGCTCGATGCGGTCGATCTGCGCGGCGCTCGGACCCTCCGGCAGGGAGCGTCCGTTGCCCTGATCCCGGTCGTTGATCGTCATGATGCGTTTCCCTCCTGGACGGTGCCGCGCAGGCGGCTGCGGATGCGGGAGAGACGGTTGCGGACAGCACCGTGGCTGATGCCGAGCGCCGCCGCGGCGGCGTCGTAGGCGTAGCCGTGCGCGGCGCAGAGCACGAAGAGTTCGCGATCGAGCTCGTCGAGGCTCGCCACCTCGCGGGCGACGCGATCGGCGAGCTCTGAGTCGATGACCGCCTGCTCCACGTCGATCGGCGAGGGCATGCGCTCGTCGAGCGTCGCGCCGACGTGGTCGCGTTCACGGCGCAGCGCCCGCAGGCGGTTCGCGCACACGAGGCGACAGATCGTTGCGAACCACGGGAGAGCCGAGACTCCCTCCAACCGGAAGCCGCGCAGCTTCCGCCACGCCGTGACGAACGTCTCCTGCGCCGCATCCTCGGCGTCCGCGGTCGTCGGCAACAGGATCGCCGCGATGCGATACACCGCGTCGATGTTGCCGCGATACAGCGCACGGAACGCCTCCTGGTCTCCGTGCGACGCGCGCGCGATCAGCTCCCCATCGCTGGTCATCGTGCCCCAATCCCTCAGCGCCGACTGCGCCGACGTCTTCTCTCACCCTCAGGTGTCTTCGGCCGCACGATCGTCTCAGATCCGCATAAACTGTGGCGTCCGCCGATTCCGAAAGGCTCTCATGGGCTTCGAGATCCCGGTGTGGTTCCAGATCGTCGCGCTGATCGTGCTCGTTCTGATCCTGGCCGCCGACCTTCTCCTCATTCTCCGTCGACCACACATCCCTTCCGCGCGGGAGGCCACGCTGTGGGTCGTGTTCTACGTGTCGCTCGCGCTCGTGTTCGCCCTCATCCTGCTGTGGGTCTCGGGCAGCGCGGATGCGGCGGGCCAGTTCGTCGCCGGGTGGTTGACGGAGTACAGCCTCTCGGTCGACAACCTGTTCGTCTTCGTCCTGCTCATGGGTCAGTTCGCCGTCCCGCGCAAGTACCAGCAGGAGGTGCTGATGGTGGGGATCATCATCGCGCTCGTGCTGCGGGGCATCTTCATCGCGTTCGGCGCCGTTCTGATCGACAACCTCTCGTGGATCTTCTACGTGTTCGGGCTGTTCCTCGTCTGGACCGCCTGGCGTCAGGCCTTCCCCGGTGACGACGAGCACGGCGAGCAGCGGGAGAACGCCGTCGTGCGGATGCTGCGGCGCTTCATCCAGATCCGCGACGAGTACGACGGATCCAAGCTGCGCACGGTCGTCGACGGCAAGAAGGTGTTCACGCCGATGCTGCTGGTCTTCGTGGCGATCGGCTTCACCGACCTCGTCTTCGCGATCGACTCGATCCCGGCGATCTTCGGCATCACACAGAGCGCGTTCATCGTCTTCACCGCGAACATCTTCGCGCTCATGGGGCTGCGGCAGCTCTACTTCCTGCTGGGCGGGCTGCTCGATCGACTGCGCTACCTCCACTACGGGATCGCGTTCATCCTCGCCTTCATCGGCGTGAAGCTCTTCCTGCACGCCCTGCACGAGAACGAGCTGCCCTTCATCAACGGCGGTCACGGCGTCGAGTGGGCGCCCGACATCTCTGCGTGGGTCTCGCTCATCGTCATCGTGGTCGCTATGGCGACGGCGACTATCGCGAGTCTGTTGGCGGCACGGCGCGAGGCCGCATCCGTAGACGAGAGCTGAGTCGCCGCGTCAGAACGCGCGGAGGTTCGCGCCGAGGCCGGCGCCGTCGTACTCGCGACGCAGGACGCCGCGACGGCGGAGGATGGGCACGAGCTCGTCGAGCATGCGGTGCACGGTGACCGGATGCAGATCGCCCCACAGCAGCACACCATCGTTGCCCCAATCGCCGAGCTGCTCGATGCGGTCCGCGAGCTCACCCGCCGTTCCCACCCATCCGGAGCCGTCGGAGATGCGGCCGAGGCGTGCGTGCGCTGCCAGGATCTCCCGCAGCGGCGTCTCTCGCGCGTCATGGTCGCCGACGAGCCGGCGGATGCTGCCGTGCGACACGTGCCCGGCGAACAGCCCCTCGGGCAGCGGCCGGTCGAGATCGAGCGCGGTGAGATCGGTCTCCAGATCCGAGGACTGGCGCCGGGCGATCGCGCGCAGCGCGGATTCGTCGGGCGTGCGGGACGCGGCCACGAGCCGGTCCGCCTCCTCGGCGGAGGAGACGAGCACGGGCTGGATCGCGAACAGCACCTTCACGTCCGACGGGTTCCGTCCGCGCTCACGTGCTGCGCGGTGGATGCTCTCCCGGTAGGCGCGCACGCTCGCCTCATCCAGAGGGGCGAGAGCGAGCTGTACGTCCGAGTGCGCTCCGGCGAAAGCCAGGCCGCGCTCCGACCCGCCCGGCGACACGATCGCGGGTTCACCGTCGGTGAACGGCAGCGCATTCAGCGGGCCGTCGAACCCGAAGTGTTCGCCGCGATGGCGGACCGCTCGCATCCGGGTGCCGTCCGCAAAGCGGTCGTCATCGCGGTCGAGCACCAGGGCGCCCTCGTCCCAACTGCGCCACAGCGAGCGGATGCCGTCCAGCCACTCCTCGGCGCGGTCGTAGGCCGCGTCGTGTCCGAGTGGTGCGTCGGTCCCGAAGTGGCGAGCGCTGCCGGTGTCGGTGACCACGTTCAGCCCCAGCCGGTGACCGCTCAGGTGCTGCAGCGAGGCGAACTGGCGGGCGGCCGTGTAGGGCAGGTACGCCGCGGGATTGACGGTGGGCACGACGCCGAGGTGCTGTGTCGCCGCGAACAGATACGGCGCCAGCACGAACGGATCGTGCTTGGGACCGCCGAAGGCGTGGCGCACCCGCAGATCGATCGTCTCCGCAGAGCCGAGCGAGGGGGCGTCCTCGATGATGAGCAGGTCGAACCCGGCCTGCTCCAGGGCGCGCGCCGATTCCTGGTAGAGGTGCGGGGCGGTCCAGTCGTAGTCCCAGTCCAGGCTGGGCAGCCCCCAGCCGTGCGGGCCGAAACCGCGGGCCAGGAACCACCCGAAATGCTGGGGACGACTCATCCGATGACCTCGATCGTGCGTGACGATGTCGCGAGGGATGCGGCCTTGAGGGCCCGTTCGAGATCGGCGATCAGGTCGTCGGCGTCCTCGATACCGATCGACAGGCGCAGCGTTCCCGGATGCACGCCGAGCGCGGCGCGTGCGTCATCGCTGTGCTGCGCGTGGCTCGTCGTCGCCGGATGCAGTACGAGCGAGCGGACGTCGCCGAGGTGGGTCATGTGGGTCACGACCTGCACGGTCTCGACGAAGGCGCGAGCCGCCTCCTGGCCGCCGTGCAGGGTGAAGGTGAAGACGGAGCCGGCGCCGCGGGGGAGAAGGCGCTCCGCGAGGGCGTGGTGCGGGTGGCTCGCGAGCCCCACGTAGTCGACGGAGGCCACCTCTTCGCGGGTCTCGAGCCACGTCGCGATCCGTGCGGCGTTCGCCGACTGCTCGCGCACCCTCAGGTGCAGCGTCTCGATGCCCTGCGAGACGAGGAAGGCGTTGAGCGGAGACGGAGTCGGGCCCAGCCGCGGTGCCACGGATTCACGCACATAGGCCAGTCGCGCGCGGGCCCCGTGGCGCTCCCAGACGCTCGGAGCGCCGTCGTGGCGCGCGGCCACCAGCTGGGGGAACAACGCTCCGGAGCGGGCGGCGTCGAAGCGGCCGTCGTCGACGATGGCACCGCCCAGAGCCGCGCCGTGTCCGGCCAGGAACTTGCTCGCCGAATGCACGACGACCGCCGCCCCCAGCTCGATCGGTCGCACGAGGTAGGGCGTAGCGAAGGTGTTGTCGACGACGAGCGGGATGCCGTGACCGTCGGCGACGGCGGCGACGGTGGGCACGTCGAGCAGATCATTGCGCGCGTTGCCGATGGACTCCGCGAACAGCGCGCGGGTCTCGGGACGGATCGCGTCCTGCCACGCCCGCGGGTCGGCGATGTCGTCGACGTACGTGACCGTCACCCCGAACCGGGAGAGCAGGTCGTTCACGAGCCCGCGCGTTCCCTCGTAGATGTGGGTGGAGCTGACCAGGTGGTCACCGGCCGAGAGGAGCGACATCAGCGCGACGGAGACCGCAGCCTGCCCGCTGCCGACGAACACCGCACCGGCACCGCCCTCGAGCTCGGCGAGGCGACGTTCGAGGGCGTCGACGGTCGGGTTGCCGGTGCGCGTGTAGCCGTAGCCGTCGCCCGTGGCGAAGTGCGCGGCCGCGTGGTCGAAGTCGTCGAAGCGGAAGCCGGCGGTCATGTAGACCGGGACGGTGCGCGATGCCGCATCCGTCCATTCGGTGCCGCTGTGCACCTGTCGGGTGGCGAATCCATGGGTGGGTTCGGTCATGAGGGTCCTGCCGTCTCGGGTCGCAGCAGCCTACGAGCGCCGACCTCCCGCGGGCGAGTATGCCGACACACAACGTCACCTGAGCGCCGCTGCGTGTGGGCCGCGCCGCCGGAGCGCGGTGGTAGCCTGTGCGGGTGCGGATCGCTCGCCTTCTCCTTCGCAGCCGCGACGAGTCCTAGACCCAGGCCTCCCTCGTCGCGGAGTTCGTTGCGGGCTTGATCCACCGTCATCTCAGGAGAACGACAGCATGAGCAATCCCGATCACTCCGCGGCGTCCGCGCCGCGCACCCTGGCCGAGAAGGTCTGGGACAACCACTTGGTGGTCAAGGGTGAGGACGGCCAGCCCGACCTCATCTACATCGACCTGCATCTCGTGCACGAGGTCACGAGCCCGCAGGCCTTCGACGGTCTTCGTGCCGAAGGGCGTGGCTTGCGCCGCCTGGACCTGACGATCGCGACCGAGGACCACAACACCCCGACTCTGGCCATTGACAAGCCGATCGCCGACCCGACCAGCCGCCTGCAGATCGAGACGCTGCGCCGCAACGCCGCCGAGTTCGGGGTGCGCATCCATTCGCTGGGCGACGCCGAGCAGGGCATCGTCCACGTCGTCGGTCCGCAGCTGGGGCTCACCATGCCCGGCATCACGGTCGTCTGCGGCGACTCGCACACATCCACCCACGGTGCTTTCGGGGCCATGGCCTTCGGCATCGGCACGAGCGAGGTCGAGCACGTCATGGCGACGCAGACCCTGCCGCTGAAGCCGTTCAAGACCATGGCCATCACGGTGGAGGGAACGCTGCGCCCCGGCGTCACCGCGAAGGACATCATCCTTGCGGTCATCGCGAAGATCGGCACCAACGGTGGGCAGGGTTACGTCCTCGAGTTCCGCGGCAGCGCGATCCGCGCCCTCTCGATGGAGGGGCGCATGACGATGTGCAACATGTCGATCGAGGCCGGCGCCCGCGCGGGCATGGTCGCCCCCGACGAGACCACGTTCGCCTACTTGAAGGGCCGTCCACACGCTCCGAAGGGTCAGGACTGGGAGGATGCGGTCGCCTACTGGCGCACGCTCCCGAGCGACGAGGGCGCCGTGTACGACGCGGAGGTCTTCCTCGACGCGGACGAGCTCGAGCCCTTCGTCACGTGGGGCACGAACCCCGGCCAGGGCGTGTCGCTGAACGACGTCGTTCCGACTCCGTCCGAGATCGCGGATCCGAACGAGCGTGTGGCAGCCGAGCGGGCACTGGAGTACATGGATCTCGCCCCCGGCACGAAGCTGAAGGACGTGCCCGTGGATGCGGTCTTCATGGGGTCGTGCACCAACAGCCGTATCGAGGATCTGCGCGCGTTCGCGTCGATCGTGAAGGGCCGCAAGAAAGCCGACGGTGTGCGCGTGATGGTCGTGCCGGGGTCGGCCCGCGTCCGGCTGGAGGCGGAAGCCGAGGGTCTACACCGCATCTTCGAGGACTTCGGTGCCGAGTGGCGCTTCGCCGGCTGCTCGATGTGCCTGGGAATGAACCCGGATCAGCTCGCCCCGGGCGAGCGGTGCGCATCGACGTCGAACCGCAACTTCGAGGGCCGGCAGGGCAAGGGTGGGCGCACGCACCTGGTGTCGCCGCTCGTCGCCGCGGCGACCGCGGTGCGCGGAACGCTGTCGAGTCCGGGAGATCTCGATCCCGTCGAAGAGCCGGCGATCGTCGGGGCGGGGGTCTGACATGGAGAAGTTCAGCGTTCACACCGGTGTCGCAGCGGCGCTCAAGCGTTCCGCCGTCGACACGGACCAGATCATCCCGGCCGTCTACCTCAAGCGCGTGACCAAGACGGGCTTCGAGGACGCCCTGTTCGCCAACTGGCGTCAGGATCCCGATTTCGTGCTGAACCAGCCCGCTTTCGCGCAGAGCTCGATCCTCGTCGCCGGTCCCGACTTCGGAACCGGCTCGAGTCGTGAGCACGCGGTCTGGGCCCTGCGCGACTACGGGTTCAAAGTCGTGCTGAGCCCGAAGTTCGCCGACATCTTCCGCGGCAACGCGGGTAAGCAGGGTCTCGTGACGGGGGTCGTCACCGAAGCCGACAGCGAAGCGCTCTGGGCGGCGATCGACGCACAGCCCGGCATCGAGATGACGGTCGACCTGACGGCGCGCGAGGTCGTCGCGGGCGAGCTCCGGGTCCCGTTCGAGATCGACGATTACACTAGATGGCGGTTGCTGGAGGGCCTCGACGACATCGGGCTGACGCTCCGCAACGAAGACAAGATCGCCGCCTACGAAGCGCGACGCGAATCCTGGAAGCCGCGGACACTCCCGCCCCTTCCCGCACAGTGAGGTACCGCACATGACACTTCTCGGGCAGACGACCGAATCCTCCAGCCCGCTCGCGGAGGAAGCGGAGATCCTCGAGATCCGCGGCGGACGGCCTCTGCGGGGCACCGTCGAGGTGAAGGGGGCGAAGAACCTCGTCACGAAGGCGATGGTCGCCGCCCTCCTGGGCGAGAGCCCGAGCCTCCTGCGGGACGTTCCGATGATCAGCGACGTCGCCGTGGTGCGATCGCTGCTCGAGGTGCACGGCGTTCGCGTGGCCGAGGGCGACGAGCCCGGCTCGCTCGTGCTCGACCCCCGTGACGTCGAGAGCGCCCACATGGAGGAGATCGACGCGCACGCGGGTGCGTCCCGCATCCCGATCCTCTTCTGCGGGCCGCTGCTGCACCGCCTCGGTCAGGCATTCATCCCCGACCTCGGCGGATGCCGCATCGGCGACCGTCCGATCGACTTCCACCTCGACGCGCTGCGCAAGTTCGGCGCGATCGTGGAGAAGCTGCCCAGCGGCATCCGCCTGTCCGCTCCGCGGGGTCTGCACGGCGCCAACATCCACCTGCCCTACCCGAGCGTCGGGGCCACCGAGCAGGTGCTGCTGACCGCCGTGCGTGCACAGGGCATCACGGAGCTGCGCAACGCCGCGATCGAGCCCGAGATCATGGATCTCATCGCGCTGCTGCAGAAGATGGGCGCGATCATCTCCTACGAGCCGAATCGGGTCATCCTCATCGAGGGTGTCCCGAAGCTCAACGGCTACGACCACCGGTCGATCTTCGACCGCAACGAGGCCGCCAGCTGGGCGAGCGCCGCCATCGCCACGGACGGGGAGATCTTCGTCGCCGGTGCGCGCCAGCAGGAGATGCTCACCTTCCTGAACGTGCTCCGCAAGATCGGTGCGCACTTCGAGGTGCGCGAGGACGGCATCCTGTTCGCCCGCGGTGACGCGCTCCAGCCCGTCACGGTCGAGACTGACGTACATCCCGGCTTCATGACCGACTGGCAGCAGCCGCTCATCGTCGCCCTGACGCAGGCGACCGGACGTTCGGTCGTCCACGAGACGGTGTACGAGAACCGCTTCGGCTTCACACAGGCGCTGGTCAAGATGGGGGCGGACATCACGGTCTACCCGCACGGGCTCCAGGAAGGGCCGCGCCGTGTGCCGCGCCGCTCGCTGGAGCAGGCCGCGGTGATCACCGGACCCACCCCGCTGCACGGTGCCGACATCACGGTTCCGGACCTGCGCGGCGGGTACAGCCACGTGATCGCGGCACTGGCCGCAGAGGGCACCTCGACGGTGCGTAACATCGGGATCATCCGCCGCGGGTACGCGGACTTCCTCGCGAAGCTGACCGCGCTCGGCGCCGACTTCGACGTCATCGGCTGATGGCGGCGCCCACGCCCCGTCGGCGGCGCGCGTCGACGGAGAAGACACGGCCGAGCGTCTTCTGGCTGCTCGGCGGGATCGTGGTCCCCTTCGTCGGACTGATCGCCAAGATCGAGATCGAGGGCGAGGAGAACCTGCCCGAAGAAGGCCCGTTCGTCCTGGCCCCCAATCATCACAGCGAGATCGACCCGCTTCTCGTGGCCGTAGCCGTCTGGCGCATGGGTCGCGCCCCGCGGTTCATGGCGAAGGAGAGCCTCTTCCGGGTTCCCGTGCTCGGTTGGGCCCTGCGCGCGACCGGCATGATTCCCGTGGCGCGCGCCTCGAGCGCAGCCGCCGCGAAGCAGGCGCTCGACACGGCACGTCACCTCGCGGAGCGTCGCGCCGGCGTCATCGTGTACCCCGAGGGCACGCTCACCCGCGACCCCGACCTGTGGCCGATGCGCGGAAAGACGGGGGCGGCGCGCCTGGCGCTGGCCGGCGACATCCCTCTCATCCCGATGGCGCAGTGGGGTGCGCAGCAGATCATGCCGCGCTACGGCAAGTTCCGCCTCTGGCCGCTCCGCAGGCGCGTGCGTGTGCGGGTCGGCCAGCCGATCGCGCTCGAGGAGTACCGCGACCGCGCCGCCCATCCCGCGGCGCAGGCGGAGCTCACCACGCGCGTCATGGACGAGATCGCAGGGCTTCTGTCGGATCTGCGCGGCGAGCCGGCCCCCGCCGCACGCTGGGAGCCCGGCGCTCACGGGCAGAGCGAGACGGGCCGCCTTGAGTAGGCGTGGCACCACCCCCATGACCCGCGTCGCCGTGCTCGGTGCGGGCAGCTGGGGCACCACTTTCGGCAAGATCCTCGCGGACGGCGGTGCGAACGTCGTGATGTGGGCACGCCGCCCGGAGCTCGCGAACGAGATCCACACCGGCAAGCGCAACACGAAGTATCTGCCCGGCATCAACCTGCCGCGCACGATGACCGCGACCTCGCACCTCGCAGAGGCGCTCGAGGGCGCAGACCAGGTCTACCTGTCGATCCCGAGCCAGTCGCTGCGCGAGAACCTTGCGGGCGTCCGACCGCTGCTCGAGGGCAGCTCGGTGCCCGTCGTCTCACTCATGAAGGGCGTTGAGAAGCGCACCGGGCTGCGGATGAGTCAGGTCATCGAGCAGGCGCTCGGATGCGACCCGGCGCGCATCGCCGTGGCTTCCGGGCCGAACCTCGCGCTCGAGATCGCCCAGGAGCAGCCCACAGCCGCGGTCATCTCCTCGATCAGCCCCGAGACGGCGGAGGTCGTCGCACGTGCGGCGCGCAACCGCTACTTCCGTTCCTTCGTCAATACGGACGTGATCGGCACCGAGTTCGGCGGTGTGCTGAAGAACCTGATCGCGGTGGCCATCGGCATCGTCGACGGGGTCGGCTACGGCGAGAACACGAAGGCGTCGATCATCACGCGCGGTCTGGTCGAGATGACGGACTTCGCCGTCGCTCAGGGGGCGCAGCCGGAGACCCTGCAGGGTCTCGCCGGGCTCGGCGACCTGATCGCCACGTGCCAATCCCCGCTCAGCCGAAACAACACGGCCGGCAGGCTTCTGGGACAGGGGTACAAGTTCCAGGACGTCGTGGCGCAGATGCAGCAGACGGCGGAAGGGCTCGCATCCGTCGCCCCCATCCTGCAGCTGGCCAAGGCGAGCGGCGTGCAGATGCCGATCGTCGAGCAGGTCAAGCGCGTGCTGGACGGCACGATGAATCCGCGCGAGATCGCCCCTCACCTGACCACCGACGACGACACCCCGCAGGGGGAGAGGACCCAGCATGGACAAGCCGGTAGTGGTGGTGCTCTTTGGCGGTCGCTCCAGCGAGCATTCGATCAGCTCCGCCACGGCGGGCGGGGTTCTGGGCTCGCTTGACCGCGAGCGCTACCGGGTGATCCCGGTCGGCCTCACCCGCGAGGGCGCCTTCGTGCTGGAGGACGACGACCCGGACAAGTTCGCCCTCGTCGCCGACAAGCTGCCTGCCGTCGTCGACAACGGCACGCGCATCGTCTGGCCAGAGGCCGCGGGCGACCGGCAGCTGCGTGTCCGCGAAGCGGACGGCACGGTTCGCGAGTTGGGCGCAGTGGATGCGGTTCTGCCGATCCTGCACGGCTCACACGGTGAGGACGGCACCATCCAGGGCTTCTTCGACACGCTCGAGCTCGCTTACGCCGGCGGTGGGGTGATCGACTCCGCGCTGTGCATGGACAAGCACTTCATGAAGGTCGCGCTGCACGCGGACGGCATCCCGGTCTCGCCCGGGGTGACGTTGCGCCGCGCTGAGTGGAACGACAACACGGATGCGGTGCGCCCGCGCCTCGCGCACCTCGAGCTTCCCTGGTTCGTCAAGCCGGCTCGGGCGGGCTCGAGCGTGGGCGTCTCGAAGGTGCACTCCGCCGACGAACTCGACGCGGCGCTGCGGATCGCCTTCGACGAGGACGACAAGGTTCTCGTCGAACAGGGCATCATCGGACGCGAGGTCGAGGTGGGTGTCCTGGAAGGGCGCGACGGCGTCGTGCGCGCTTCGCTTCCGGGCGAGATCGTGTTGAGCTCGCGGGAGTTCTACGACTTCGAGGGCAAGTACCTCGGCGGCGACGGAGTCGACGTCGTGTGCCCCGCAGCCATGACCGATGCCGAGATCGACGCGGTCCGTGACATGGCGCTGCGCGCTTTCGCCGCCGTCGACGGCCGCGGTCTCGCACGCGTCGACTTCTTCCTGACCGCCGACGGCCCGATCGTCAACGAGTTGAACACGATGCCCGGCTTCACACCGATCTCGATGTTCCCGAAGTGCTGGATCGCGTCCGGACTGAGCTACTCCGAGCTGCTGTCGGAGCTCATCGAGACGGCGCTCGCGCGGCGCTGACGCCTACGAGGTGCCGGGGCGTGCGGTGCACTCCCCGTCCTTGGGCAGTTTCGCGACCAGCGACGACAGACTGTCGAGCACGTCGACGCTGGAGACCACGTCGTTGTCCAGGTAGATCTCCACGGCGGGCGTGCGCCCGAAGCTCGTGAGGCGGTATCGGGGCGCGTCGCTGTCGTCGATGAGCCAGTCCACGCCCGACACCGTCTGGCAGACGAGGGTCGAGGGCCCCGGCGGAGTCACGCCGCAGGTCAGGATGACGGCGGCCGGGTCGCCCCACGCCCCCGTCGCCTGCGCGTCCGTCCACCGACGGTCCTGGCCCGCCACATTCTGCGGCAGGTAGGCGGTGATATCCGCGCAGTGCGGATCGTTCGCGGCCGGGGCGGGTTCGAGCGCGACCGTGCTGCTGCAGCCGGTGAGCGCGAGCAGCGCGAGGGCGACGGCTGCCAGGCGGCCGAGTCGGGGGCGGATCACCCCTTCAGGCTAACCCCGGCCGCGGCCGCATTCGTCTCGCGTCAGCGCCGTGGAAGGTAGCGTGGCGGGGTGGACGAGCGTACCGAGACGACCGTGGCGGAGCTCAGCGAGCGCGAGATCCTGCGCCGCATCCTTGCACGCGTCGGGGCGGGCTCCGCCGTGGTCGGCCCTGGCGACGACGCGGCGGTGCTGGCCCCTGCCGGGCAGATCGTCGCGACCGTCGACACCCTCGTTCACGGTCCGGATTTCCGGCTCGCGTGGACCGGCGGATTCGACCTCGGCTGGAAGGCCGCCGCCGTGAACCTCGCGGACGTCGCCGCGATGGGCGCTCGCCCGACGGCGCTGCTCGTGGCCCTCGCGATGCCCGACGATACGACGATCGGCTTCGTCGAGGCCGTGGCGGACGGCCTGCGCGCGGCGTGCGACGAGCTCGCTCCGGGATGCGCCGTCGAGGGCGGCGACCTGACGGTCTCCGACACGCTGACCATCGCCGTCACGGCGCTGGGCGAGCTCGACGGTGCCGCGGTGCTCCGCTCCGGGGCGCGCGAGGGCGACACGGTCGCGGTCGCGGGAGAGCTGGGCGGTGCCGCGCGAGGATTGCGGCTCCTGTTCACGCGGTTCCGTGATACCGATCTTCGCCCCGTGCCGGTGGATTCGCAGGTGCTCACGGATGCGGAACGCGACGACATCGCGGCGCAGTTGCGCCCGCATCCGCCGATCGCCATCGGGCCGCGGGCCGCGGCGGCAGGGGCGCACGCCATGATGGACGTCTCCGACGGTCTCGTGCTGGACGCGACGCGCCTGGCCGACGCCTCGGGGGTCACGATCGCGCTCGATGCGGCATCGCTCGGTCCGGATGCGGACACCGTGCTGAGCGGTGGAGAAGATCACGCCCTCCTCGCCACCTTCCCCGCGCACCTCGCTCTGCCCGAGGGCTTCCGGCCGATCGGGAGGGTGCGTACGCGCGGCGAACATCCGGTCACGGTCGACGGTGCGAGTCCCGCCGATCGCGGCGGATGGGATCCTTACGCGGATTGGGACGCCGGTCGCGGCTGAGCCCACCACAGCGCGGTGTCGCCGTGACGGCGCTCGCGCACCTGCTCCAGGTCGGCTTGCTCCCACTCGGGTTCGGCGGAGCGTTTTGCCCGCTCGACGACGACGAGAGCGTCGCCGGTGAGCAGAGGCCGCAGGAGCGCGAGCGCCTCGGCGAGATCCTCGTCGGCGATGTCGTAGGGCGGGTCGAGGAACACAAGGTCGTACGCGGCCGCGCCCTGGCGCAGGAAGGCGTTGACGGTGCTGCGGTGCGCCCGCGCGGTCGCGCCGGTCGCGCGGGCGATGACCTCGGCGTTGCGCCGCACGACGGCGGCCGCCTTCGGGTTGTGCTCGACGAGGTCGACGTGCGCCGCCCCGCGGCTGAGCGCCTCGAGGCCGAGCGCACCCGAACCTGCGTACAGGTCCAGCACGCGGGCGCCGGCAAGGAGGTCCTGGGACTCGAGCGCGGCGAAGAGAGACTCGCGGACGCGGTCGCTCGTGGGCCTGGTGCCGCTGGCCGGCACGTCGAGTCGGAGTCCGCCGGCGGCTCCGGCGATGATGCGCGTCACCCCCTCACCCTACCGACGGGCGTGGGGGAGGCCCGCCGTAGAATCGGGTCATGTCCGTCACCCTCGACTCCCGTCTCGACGGGGTGATCGGAGGCAAGGCCGCGACAACCCTGCAGCGGGCGTTCGGGATGCGGACGGTGAGTGATCTGCTCACGCACTACCCGCGTCGGTACGCGAAGCACGGCGAACTCACCCCCATCGACTCGTTGACGGTCGACGAGCAGGTCACGATCGTCGCGCAGGTCAAGAGCGTCACCGATCGGAGGATGAAGAACCGGCGCGGTTCGATTCTCGAGGTCGTCATCACCGACGGCCGCGGCGACCTCGTGCTCACCTTCTTCAACCAGTCGTGGCGTCAGGATCAGCTCAAGGTCGGCCGACGCGGCACCTTCTCGGGCAAGGTCGGCGAGTATCGCCGTCAGATGCAGCTCGCGCATCCGGACTACCAGCTGTTCGAAGACGAGAGCGTGGCGCTGATGAACGCGCAGGCGTACGCCTCGCAGCCCATCCCGATCTACCCCGCGACCGCGTCCCTGTCGAGTTGGAAGATCGGTGAGTTGATCTCCCACACACTCGATCTGCTCGCTCCTCTCGACGATCCGATCCCCGACGACATTCGCGCCCGGGAAGGCCTGCTGAGCTTCCGGGAGGCTTTGGAGCGCGTGCATCGACCGGACTTCGACGACGTCATCGACCAGGCGACGCACACTCTCCGCTGGCAGGAGGCGCTCGTCCTGCAGACCGCCCTGCTCCAGCAGCGCCAGCTCGTGCGCGCCCTGGCCGCGGAGCCCCGGCCGGCGGGGTCTCTGCTCGAGCGCTTCGATGCGGCGCTGCCCTTCGACCGCACGCCGGACCAGGTCTCGGTCGGCGAGTCGATCGCCGCCGATCTCGTCGGTCCATGGCCCATGAACCGCCTGGTGCAGGGCGAGGTGGGCTCGGGCAAGACCCTCGTGGCACTGCGCGCCATGCTCCAGGTGGCCCAGAGCGGTGGGCAGTCGGCGCTGATCGCCCCGACGGAGGTGCTCGCCGCGCAGCATCTGCGTTCGCTCACCAAGATGCTCGGTCCGGCCCTCGCTCCCGAGCTCATGCCGACGCTGCTCACCGGACAGATGGGCGCCGCAGAACGACGCAAGGCGGCCTTGCGGGTCGCCGCCGGGCAGGCGCTCATCGTGGTCGGCACGCACGCGCTGCTCAGCGACAAGACGACCTTCGCCGACCTCGCCCTGGTCGTCGTCGACGAGCAGCACCGGTTCGGCGTCGAGCAGCGCGAGACGCTCCGCGCCAAGGGTACGAGCCCGCATGCGCTCGTGCTCACAGCCACACCGATCCCGCGCACCGTGGCGATGACCGTGTTCGGCGACCTCGACGTCTCCACGATCCGCACGATGCCCGCAGGACGGGCCGGCATCGAGTCGTTCGTCGCACCGGTGGGCGAGAAACCCGCCTGGTTCGAGCGCGTCTGGATGCGGGCGGCGGAGGAGGTCGAGAAGGGCTATCAGGTCTTCGTGGTGTGTCCGGCGATCGACGTCGAGCCCGAGACCGCGATCGCCGAAGCCGGACAGGAGCCGTCGACCACGATCGACGATCTCCCCGACGACGCCGGCGCCGCTCGTCCACGGTGGGGCGTCGTGCAGGTCGTCGGGCTCCTCGCCGAGCATCCCCGGTTCGCCGAGAAACGCATCGCGCTGCTGCACGGCAAGCTCCCCTCGGACGAGAAGGATGCGGTCATGCGCGCCTTCGCCGCCGGCGACATCGACGTGCTCGTGGCGACGACGGTCGTCGAGGTCGGCGTCGATGTGCCGAACGCGTCGACGATGATCATCCTCGACGCCGATCGGTTCGGTGTCTCGCAGCTGCACCAGCTCCGCGGGCGCGTCGGGCGAGGTGCCGTGCCGGGGCTGTGCCTGCTCGTCACGGACGCGCCGCCGCGCACATCCGCCCGCACCCGCGTCGAGGCGGTCGCGGCGACGCTCGACGGTTTCGAGCTCGCCGAGGTCGATCTCCAGCTGCGAGGTGAGGGCAACGTCCTCGGCGCAGCGCAGTCAGGAGCACGGTCTTCGCTGCGGATGTTGCGTGTCGTCACCGACGCCGACCTCATCGCCAGGGCGCGCGGCGACGGCGAGGTGATCCTGGCCGACGACCCGGCGCTGCTGCGGCATCCCGGGCTCGCGGGTGCCATCGAGCGTCGACTGGATGCCGACGAACGCGCGGCCCTGGGAAAGAACTGACGGCTTCCCGGCGCGTTCCTCGTCCGCCGAAGGCGCCCCGCTAGGGTGAGAGGGTGAGCAACCGGATCGCCGTCGTCCCCGGCTCCTTCGACCCGCCGACCCTCGGTCACCTCGACGTCATCCGTCGTGCCGCGGGTCTGTACGACGAGGTCCACGTGCTCGTCGTACACAATCCCGGCAAGGAAGCGATGCTCCCCATCGCGCAGCGTGTCTCCCTGCTGGAGCAGTCGATCCGCGAGGACGGCTTCCCGGCCGAGCATGTCACGGTGGCCTCCTGGAGCGTCGGCCTGCTGGTGGACTACGCTACCGAGGTCGGTGCCGGCGTGCTCGTGAAGGGCATCCGCTCGCAGGTGGACGTCGCCTACGAGACGCCGATGGCGATCGTCAACCGGCATCTGGCGGGCGTCGAGACCGTGTTCCTGCTGCCCGACCCCTCGCACGCGCTCGTATCGAGCTCGCTCGTGCGACAGGTTGCCTCTCTCGGCGGCGATGTGTCGCCGTACGTACCGCCGGTCGTCTCGCGATTCCTGGACACGGGCGGCCGGGGCATCTGACGGACCTCGCCACGCGCCGGCGGGCTAGACTCTCCGGGTGAGAAATCGTCGACCCGGCCCCTTCAGCATCGGTGTGCGTGACATCGTCAATCGCCCCGGCGAGATGCGCGAGGTGTCCTTCGATGTCCCCGCACCCGTGAAGTGGGGCGAGGGACTCGTCTCTGTGGTACAGGGCGAAGAGGTGCACATCGAGGCTCGTCTGGAGTCCGTTCACGAGGGCATCCTCGTCACCGGCGACGTCGAGGCGGAGTACACGGGAGTGTGCGGGCGATGCCTCATCGACATCGCCGCGCCCGTCGAAGTCGAGTTCCAGGAGCTTTTCGCGTATCCTGGATCGGAAGCGTCCGACTTCGAAGTTCAAGACGACCACGTGGATCTTGAAAATCTGGTCAGGGATGGCGTCGTCCTGTCGCTTCCGTTCCAGCCGGTGTGCCGGCCGGATTGCCCAGGTCTCGACCCCGAGACCGGTGAGCGTCTGGCAGACCACCCCGCGCAGGCACCGCGCGAAGCCCTCGATCCTCGCTGGGCAGCGCTTGCGGACCTGGTAGCGGAACCGGCCACGGAGCCCGGCGACGCAGGACAAAGCACACAGACCTCGTAGAAAGAGAAGACCATGGCAGGTAACCCCCCGAAGCGCAAGGTTTCGCGCTCCAACACCCGTTCGCGCCGCGCGCAGTGGAAGGCCGAGGCTCCCGCCCTCGTCAAGACCATCGAGAACGGCAAGGTCGTCTACAGCCGCCCGCACCAGGCGAAGGTCGTCACCGACTCGCAGGGTACCGAGCTGTTCCTCGAGTACAAGGGCCGCAAGGTCGCTGACATCTGAGCCGCGTTCCGTGACGGACGCTGCTGCGGATCTCTCCGCACTTTCCGAGAAGCTCGGGGTCGATATCGACCCCGAGCTTCTTGCGCTGGCGCTGACACATCGCTCGTACGCGTACGAGCACGGCCAGATCCCGCACAACGAGCGTCTCGAGTTCCTCGGGGACTCTGTGCTCGGACAAGCCGTGACGGTCAAGCTCTACCGTTCGCACCCCGAGCTCGACGAGGGTTCGTTGGCCAAGCGTCGGGCGAGTGTCGTGTCGACGGTCGCCCTCGCAGAGGTCGCCCGCTCCATCGGCTTGGGCGCGTACATCCGGCTCGGCCGCGGTGAGCAGCTGACCCGTGGCGACGACAAGGACTCGATCCTCGCCGACACGACCGAGGCGATCATCGGCGCGACGTACCTGTCCGCCGGGGCGGATGCCGCGACGGGCCTCGTCCTGCGCCTCATCGAACCGCTGCTCGCCGACCCGGAGCGCTACGACGCCGCCGTCGACCCGAAGACCGCGTTGCAGGAGCTCGCGGCCCGGATGGGGCTGCCCGCACCCGTGTACCGGGTGGATTCGACGGGGCCCGACCACGCCCGGGTCTTCGAAGGCACCGTGACGGTGGGCGAGGTGAGCACCACCGGATCCGGCACGAGCAAGAAACAGGCCGAGATGGCCGCTGCCCTGACGGCGTGGCGCACTCTCAGCGGACGCGCCTGAGGTGCCCGAGCTCCCCGAGGTCGAAGTCGTGCGCGCGGGTCTCGCGCCCGCCCTCGCCGGCGCCTTCGTGAACGGCGTGGAGGTGCTCGACGAGCGCGCGCTGACACGTCATCGCGGCGACGGTTCGCACTTCGAGACCGAGCTCGCGGGACGCACGTTCGGCGCGCCCGCGCGCCGGGGCAAGTTCCTCTGGATCCCGTTGGCGGATGCGGCGGAGCAGGCCGTCGTCGCGCACCTCGGGATGAGCGGGCAGATGCTTCTGCGCGAGCCGGGCGCGCCCCGCGAGCGTCACGAGCGCGTGCGGTTCGATATCCGGCATCCGCAGCACGGCGAGCTGGCGGTCGTTTTCGCCGATCAGCGCACGTTCGGCTCCCTCGCCGTGGATCACCTCGTGCCCACCGGTGACGGGGCGGCGGGAGGCTACGGCACAGATCGCCCGAGCGTTCCGACGCAGGTGTCGCACATCGCGCGCGACCCGCTCGATCCGGCGTTCCACGACGCGGGCTTTCGCCGTCTCGTCGCGGGCAAGCGGTCGGGCATCAAGCGGGTCCTGCTCGATCAGGGTGTGGTGAGCGGCATCGGCAACATCTACGCCGATGAGGCCCTGTGGGCCGCCCGGATCCACCCCGAAACCGTCGCTGCGACGCTGAGCACCCGCGCCGTGAACCGCCTCCTCGCCGAAGTGCGCGCCGTGCTGCAGAAGGCACTCGCGGAGGGCGGCACGAGCTTCGACGCCCAGTACGTCAACGTGAACGGACAGGCCGGGTACTTCGCACACTCCTTGAACTCGTACGGGCGAACCGGCCAGCCGTGCCCCCGGTGTGGCCGGCCAATCGTTCGCGTGTCGTTCATGAACCGGTCGAGCCACTACTGCCCGCACTGCCAGCGATTGCGCTGAAGCTGCCGAATCCGACAGGTATGATTCGGCGCCAGGCTGGCCGGTGCCACAGTGGACACAGACGGAAATGCGCCCTCGCAGGCCTATAGGATCAGATACAACGTTAAGCGCGCCCTTGTGGCACACCCGATGGAGTATCGATGACGAACACCAAGTCGCCAAAGTCGCCCGCATGGAAAGCCGCATTCGAGCAGATTTCGACAAGCCTTGAACTGGGCGCCGACGGCATCGGGTTGTTCGCCATCGATCAGCGCTTCGGGGTTGATGACATTCGCACGGCGGCTGCCGAGTCGATCACAGGGGGTGGTGACGACAAGAAGCTCGACATCATCTACTTGGACACGACTCGTGGTTTGCTTGTTGTGGCGCAGTGCTTCGACTCGCCCGTCGCAAAGAAAGCCGCGCCCGCCAACAAAGCGTCCGACTTGAATGCGGCGATCGCGTGGCTGCTGACCTCTGACCTCGATGTGGTTCCAGAAGGAATCCGCGGGCGTGTCGCGGAGGTGCGTGACGCAATCGAATCTGAGTCCGTTCGCGACTTCCACCTGTGGTATGTCCACAACGCACCAGAGTCCAAGAACGTAGCCGTTGAGGTTGCGAACGCCGAGCGAACGGCTGCGCATCTGCTCGCTAAGCGCGGCGGGATCCAGGTTTTTGCCGCGGAGGTGGGTTCGGAAACGCTCGAGCGTTGGCATCTGGGTTCGAAACGAACGATAAAGGTCACGGACGAGTTCAGCTTGCGTGTTTCGGACGCGGTGGAGTTGACAAGTGATCGGTGGAGCGCGGTTACGACGTTGGTACCCGGAGCGTGGCTGCGCAACATGTTTTTGACGCACAAGGAGGATCTCTTCTCAGCCAACGTTCGGGACTACTTAGGCTCGCGTAGAAGTGACGCGAACATCAACCACGGCATCAAAGAGACAGCGTCCGCTGAGCCTGCCGACTTCGCCGTTTACAACAACGGCCTTACCGCTCTGGTACTCGATTACAAGCTAGGCGCTCGCTCCAGGAGTGGGCGTCTTCTCCAGATCACCGGAATTTCGGTCGTAAATGGTGCGCAGACAACGGGCTCAATTGGCTCGCTCGACAGCGAGCCATCGTCAGATCTTCTCGTACCTGTCCGATTCGTCAAGTCGAGCGATCAAGATCTTCTCGACCGTATTGTGCGATTCAACAACCTTCAGAATAAGGTCCAGGCCGCTGATTTCCGCAGCGGCGACGAGATCCAGAACCGTCTTAGGTCGGAGTTTGCTCTCATGTATGGCGTTAGCTATGACGGGGGCCGTCGAGGCGGGTCAAGTGACGCGATTAAGCGAAGTCGGACCGCGCTACCGTCCTATACGGTTGGCCAGGTGCTGACGGCGTTCCACGGTGATCCAGTCGCCGCCTATGATAAAAAAGCGGAGATCTGGATTGACGACTCTATGTATGCGCGCGTTTTCTCTGAGCGGACGACCGGAGCGCACATCTTGTTCGTGTATTCCCTATACGACGCCCTCACTACGCGCCTGCTCAAGCTTCGACAGAAGGCCCGAGAAGGCGATGGCGCGCTCTCCGAGGCGGAGCAACGTGAACTGGACTTTCTCTCGTTGAAAGGCGCGCCGTATCTTCTCCTTGAGGTTGTGGCGCGTTCGCTCGAGACTATCCTGGGGAAGACGATCGCCAATCGGTTTAGCCTCCGGTTCAAGGCCTCGCCGTCGCTGTCTGACGCCGCCGACTGCTGGGCGCCGGTGATCGACGCCATTCTGCCGCTCTCGGAGCAACTTAGAGGGGCTTTCAACCGCGGCCGTGTGGCTCGCGACGGAAAGGACTCCGCAATTGAGAAGCTCGACGGATTGTTCCGCGCATTCCTCAATTTTCAACCCGGCGCATTCGAGGCTTTCGCGAAGCGCGTGGCGATAGTGGAACCTTTAACTAGCTAGTCGGCTCTCAAGTGAGCGGAAGGGTCCATCCTCGCGACAGCGCAAGTACGTGGCCCCAGCTGGCTCGGAGCAGCGTTGTCGGCGGAGTACGTAGCACCAAGGTCTCGCGCGCGAGGATATGACGACAGCCGCGCGGGCTCGCCCCGAGCCGCGGCCGAGATAGCCAGCGACGTTTCCCCTTGCCCGGTCTGGATCTTCGCGGTGGCTCCGCTGCTACTCGATCGTGGCGAGGTTGCCCAAGCTTCTGAAGATCTCGGGGCGGCTGACCCCGCCAAGACACCCGGCATGGCGAAAAGCCCAAGGACCTCCAACGTGCGGTCGCTCAACGCTGCAGTAGCCGGATGCGCCATTGCCTCGGCACCGCGCGTTTCGCAGGGATGAATGCCGCTCACGCTGTCGAGATCTTAGGCCCTCGCGGCATACTGGGCCGTGACAGAGTCGACTCGGAGTTCCGGTGGCGCTCGACGAGGTGGCCGCGCCGCCGCCGCGAGGGAAGGTTCCGTCGGCGGGGCGCGGCCCGAGGCGTCGGTGGTTCGGGGGCAGGTGACACCCCTACGCGCGCTCACGAGAGCACGCGCTTCCACACGCCCTCGTAGCTGACCGGCTCGAACCCGATGGCCTCGTTGATGTCGAGCATCGGACGGTTCTCCTCCGCGTTGTACGTGACGACGCGCGTCGAGGTCGGAGCGACTCGCGGCCACGCGAGCAGTCCCTCGGCCTTCACGAGCATGCCGAGCCGGTGACCGCGATGCGTCGAGAGCACGAGGGTGTCGTACTGGTGCGACGCGATCTCCGGGTCGACCCCAAGCACGAGCTCGTTGAACGCGCACAGCTCACCGGTGGCGATGTGCTGCGCAGCGGTCACCAGCATCCGACGCCCGCCGTCGAGGATCTCGGCGTCCCAGGTGCGCACACGCTCGGCGTCCCAGGTCTCCTCGTCCACGACCAGGTCGGCGGAGGGAGCGTCCGTCGACATGCGCGACTTCATCCAGGCGTAGCCCTCGACGTACTCGTCGGGCGTGGGGGTCTCCCATTGCACGACGCGGTAGTCGGTGGATGCGGCGCGCGCGTCGGCAGCATGGCGCTCGAGTGCTGCCCGACTCCCCGCGAGGGTGAAGGCGCTCTTGCGCACAATCTGCTCCAGCGTGTAGCCGTGCCGCAGCAGGAACCGCGCCGGATGATCGAGCGGCACCGTGCCGAAACCCGTCGGAGGCGTCAACTGCTCGCCGTCGGCGGGCGGATGCTCTACCCAGCTCTGCATGACGGTGCGACCGTGCGCGCGGGCGGTCTCTTCGAGGAGTGCGTGCGCACGCTCGCCGATTCCCTGACCCCACGCGTCGCGCCGGAGCTCGATGAAGACGTATGCCGTGCGCGACCCTTCCTCCTGAGGCAGATCCATTCCCATGCGGCCGACCGGCTCGTCATCGAGGAGCACGAGCCAATGTAGTCGCCGCTCATGCCGGTCCGATCGTGCGATGGGCGCTAGCTCGCCCGGTGTCATCCGGTCGTCGTCCGCGCCGGAGATCTCGCGATAGACCTCGTTGCGGATGGCGGCGAGCCGGTGGAAGTCCCGGGCTCCGGGCCCGTCGAGGTCCGTGGGGACCTCGACGGGCCGCAGCTCGAGCGTGGTGAGGGTGCTCATGATGGTGCTCCGTGAGTTGTTCGTGGCGATCATCGGATCGTTGGCTGGGCTCCCGTGCGCACGACGGCGAGGTCGTACGCGCGGCGGACGTCCTGCGCGAGGAGGGCCCGAGCGTTGGCCTCGGGGGAGACGCGTCGCCGAGAGCGGTCACGCCCCCAGAGCAGCAGCCGGAGTCCGACGTGCATCGCGATGCGGTCGATGAGGGTGGGCCGTGCCACGGGCGACGGCGGGTGGGTGGGAAGCGACGCCCGGATGGGGGCGTTGTGAGTGATATTCACGATGGTTCTCCGAGTGAGAGCGGGCAGGATGCGGCCGCCGGACGGGGCCGCAGTGCGGTCGGGAAGGGCCGACCACGTGCGGAGGGCACGGGCGGCGGAGGAACGAACGGTTCAGCGTGCGATCGACTCCGCGCGGAGGCCTGCCCGGTGATGGGCAGACTGATCCCCGGCGAGGGTCAACGAGCGGTGTGCGTGCGACCGTTCTGGAACACACCGACGGAGCGGATCGCATCGACGGCGCACGTGTTCGGCGCGGTGGTGACAAGCAGACGAGTCATCTTGCGATCTCCTTTCTCAACGTCGGTTGGCAGATCAGGACGCTAGCGTGTCTGAGAGACAGCT
Source organism: Microbacterium neimengense (assembly GCF_054782995.1). Classification (NCBI taxonomy): domain Bacteria; kingdom Bacillati; phylum Actinomycetota; class Actinomycetes; order Micrococcales; family Microbacteriaceae; genus Microbacterium; species Microbacterium neimengense. The sequence goes on along the minus strand of NZ_BAAGRK010000015.1, from coordinate 610,655 downwards.
GTCAACATCCCGGGCGTGTCGCGCTCTCGGGCTGCGTCGCTGCGAGGCGCGAGAGGGCCGCTCCGGTAACGTCGTGAGAAGCCCGACGACCGGAGGATCCGCATGCACCTGAAGAGCGTGACGCTCAAAGGGTTCAAGTCGTTCGCGCAGCCCACGACCTTCGCCCTCGAGCCCGGTGTCACCGCGATCGTGGGACCCAATGGATCCGGCAAGTCGAACGTCGTCGACGCTCTCGCCTGGGTCATGGGGGAGCAGGGGGCGAAGACCCTCCGCGGCGGCAAGATGGAGGACGTCATCTTCGCCGGAACGTCCACCCGGGGTCCGCTCGGCCGCGCCGAGGTGCAGCTCACGATCGACAACGCCGATGGGGCGCTTCCGATCGAGTACGCCGAGGTGACGATCAGTAGAACGCTGTTCCGCAACGGCGCCAGCGAGTACGCGATCAACGGCCAGTCCTGCCGCCTGCTCGACGTGCAGGAGCTGCTCAGCGACTCGGGACTGGGCCGCGAGATGCACGTCATCGTCGGGCAGGGGCGCCTCGACACCGTGCTGCAGGCGAGCCCCGAAGACCGTCGGGGCTTCATCGAAGAGGCGGCCGGCATCCTGAAGCACCGTCGGCGCAAGGAGAAGACCCTTCGCAAGCTCGAGGCCATGGAGGCGAACCTCACCCGCCTCAGCGACCTCGCCGGCGAGTTGCGCCGTCAGCTCAAGCCGCTCGGGCGCCAGGCCGACATCGCGCGCGAGGCGGCGACGATCGCCGCCGTCGTCCGCGACGCACGGGCGCGGCTGCTCGCTGACGAGCTGGTCGCGCTGCAGGCGGAGCTCGCCGACTTCGCGCGCAACGAGCAGGATCGCCGCGCGGAGCGGACCCTCCTGCAGGACCGCGCCGATCAGGTCAAGGCGCGCGTCGCAGCCCTCGAGACGCAGGAACGATCCGAAGCGGTGGATGCAGCGCGCCGCGTCGCCTTCGGACTCGAGCAGGTACAGGAGCGCCTGCGGGGTCTCTACACGCTCGCGGGGCAACGGCTGAGCCTGCTCTCCGAGGACGAGGACTCCCTGGCGCCGACCCCGACCGTGTCGCAGGCGGCCATCGACGAGGCGCGCGAAGAGCTCGACACGATCACGACCGGTGTCGGTGAGGCCGAGGACGCCGCAGCGGCCGCAGGGCGCGACGTGACCCGTGCGCGTGCGGAGCTCGACGCGCTGGACGCCGACATCGCCGCGCAGAGCGCCCTCGTCTCCGAGCACGACATGCGCCTCACGGCCCTGCGCGGCACGGCGGAGGCGGCGGAATCGGCGCTGGCGGCCGTTCGTGCTGCGGTCGAGCGGCAGCAGAAGGCGCTCGATGCCGCCCTCGCTCGCCGAGCCGAGGCGGAGGAAGAGCTCGCGAGCGCCGACCCGGACCTGGTTCCCGAGACCTCATCGGCGGAGCACGCCGCCGCCTACGAGCAGGCGCAGCGGCACGCCGCAGACGCCGAAACCCAGGTGGCCGGCATCCGGGAGCGACTGCACGCCACCGAACGCGAGGTCGACGCGCTCTCCGCTCAGGTGAAGACCCTCGGGCGCGCGCTGGACGTGCGCACCGGCGCCTCCGAGCTCATCGCGGCCGGCGGCAGCGGTGTCCGCGGGCTCGTGGGCGATGCCGTTCAGGTGACCTCCGGCTACGAGGCCGCCATCGCTGCCGCGTTGGGCGCCGTCGCCGAGGGCGTGCTCGTCGACACCGAGGCGGATGCGGTGGATGCGGCGGCGGTGGCCCGCGGCGGAGACTTCGGCGTCGTCGACATCGTGATCGCGGAGGTGTCCGCCCCGGCCGACATCCCCGACATCGAGGGCGCGGTGCGGGCGACCGACGTCGTGAGCGCTCCGGCGGGCGTCGCGGGACTCCTCGCGCGCGTCGTGATCGCCGCGGATCTTTCGGCCGCGCAGGGCGTCCTCGCCGCGGCACCCGACCTCACCGTCGTCACGCGAACGGGCGAGATCGTCACCCGCTTCTCGGTGCGCGCGGGCAGCGGTCAGGGCCGCTCTCGGCTCGAGCTCGCAGCAGAACGCGATGCCGCCGCGGAGCGACTCGGTGAGCTGCAGGTGGTCGCCGACTCCCTGCGTGAAGCCCTCTCCGATCAGACACGCGCGCTCCAGGAGTCGCGCGCCCGCACCAAGCACACTCTCGATGCGCTGCGCTCGCACGATGCGGCTCTCGCCGCGCATGCGGAGAAAGTGAACCGTGCGACGGTCCGACACGAGGCGGCGGTGGCGGAGTGCGAGCGGCTCACGCAGACGCTGAGCCAGGCGCAGGCGGCGGTGGTCGAGGCGGAGGATTCCGCACGTGTCGCGGCGGACCGACTCGCGTCGGCGCAGGAGGCCCCTCGTCCGATCCTCGATGCGTCGGCTCGCGACGGCATGCTCGCCGCCCTCGACGCGGCGCGCGACGGCGAGATGCGTGCCCGCCTGGACGTGGAGACTCTTCGCGAGCGGATCCGCGCCGGCGAGGCCCGCATCGCCCAGCTCCAACGTCAACGCGAACGAGAGCGCGCGGCGGCCGAGGAAGCCGCTCGCCGCGCGGTGATCCGCCGGCGCCAGCGCGACATCGCCGCATCCGTCGCCGCTCAACTGCCGGCGCTGCTGGACTCGGTCGATCGCTCGGTGTCGCAGGCGCGCGTGGAGCTCGCCGCGGCGGAGTCCGCACGCACGGCCGTCACGGCGGAGCTCTCCGAGGCGCGACGCGAGGAGGCGGCGCTGCGGGAGCGGCTGAGCGGCCTGACGGAGAGCGTCCACGGGCTCGAACTGCGCATCCACGAGAAGAAGCTCCACGTCGGCTCGCTCCGCGAGAGGGTGCAGAGCGAGCTCGGTCTGGACGAGGACATTCTCATTGCGGAATATGGTCCGGATCAACCGATCCCGGATGATGCCGCCGAGCCCACAGAGGACGGGGAACAGCCCGCGATCCCCTTCGATCGGGGCCAGCAGCGCAAGCGCTTGCAGGAGGCGGAGCGCAAGCTCGCGCAACTCGGACGGGTTAACCCGCTCGCGCTCGAGGAGTTCGCAGCGCTCGAGCAGCGGCACACGTTCCTCACCGAGCAGCTCGCCGACCTGACACAGACCCGCAAGGACCTGCTCACGATCATCGAGGAACTCGACGAGCGGATGCGGTCGATCTTCCTCGAGGCGTTCGAGGACACCCGCGTCGCGTTCACCGAGGTGTTCCCGCTGTTGTTCCCCGGTGGCACGGGCAGCATCGCGCTCACCGATCCCGACAACCCGCTCACGACCGGGATCGACGTCTCGGTACGGCCGGTCGGCAAGAAGGTCGAGCGGCTTTCGCTGCTTTCGGGCGGGGAACGCTCACTCGCCGCCGTCGCGTTGCTCGTTGCGATCTTCAAGGCGCGGCCCAGCCCCTTCTACATCCTCGACGAGGTCGAGGCTGCGCTCGACGACGCCAACCTCGGGCGCCTGCTGACGGTCTTCGAGCAGCTTCGCGCATCCAGCCAGCTGATCGTCATCACGCACCAGAAGCGGACGATGGAGATCGCTGACGCGCTGTACGGCGTCTCCATGCGTCAGGACGGCGTCTCGGCTGTCGTGGGGCAGCGGGTGCGCGAGCGCGAATCCGCGTGAGCCCGGCCGCGTAGGCTGGAGTCATGGCCGAGAGATCGTGGTCGCTGGGGCGTGCCCTGCGAGGGATGTTCGTCAAGCCCGTCATCGACGAGAGCACGTGGGAGGACCTCGAGACGGCCCTGCTCACGGCGGATTTCGGTCCCGACGTGACCGAGCGTCTCATCGATGAGCTGCGCGAGAAGGTCGATCGGTACCGGACCACCGACCCGAAGGATCTCCAGCGGATGCTGCGCGAGACCCTGGAGGAGCACTTCGCGAAGTTCGATTCCACCCTCCGGCTCACCGAACGACCGGCCGTCGTCCTCGTCGTCGGTGTCAACGGGGTGGGCAAGACGACCACGATCGGCAAGTTCGCGAACTTCCTGCGCCGCTACGACCGCTCGGTCGTCGTCGGCGCCGCCGACACCTTCCGTGCCGCGGCCGTCGACCAGCTCGCGACCTGGGCCGAGCGCGGGGGAGCATCGATCGTGCGTCCGCAGCAGGAAGGACAGGATCCCGCATCCGTCGCCTTCCAGACCGTGGCCCACGCGATCGAGACGGGTACCGAGATCGTCCTCGTCGACACCGCCGGACGCCTGCACACCAAGGGCGGGCTCATGGACGAACTGGGCAAGATCAAGCGCGTCATCGAGAAGCAGGCGCCGATCAGCGAGGTGCTGCTCGTGCTCGACGCGACGACCGGTCAGAACGGTCTGATGCAGGCCGAGGCCTTCCTCGAACAGGCGGGGGTCACCGGCCTCGTGCTCACCAAGCTCGACGGCTCCGCGAAGGGCGGGTTCGTGCTGGCGGTGCAGGAGCGTACCGGCATTCCCGTCAAGCTGTTGGGTCAGGGCGAGGGCATCGGAGACCTCACCGGATTCACGCCCCACGTCTTCGTCGAGCAGCTCGTCTCCTGAGCCGCGCGCCGGACTACCGCCCGGCGGCGGGGGCTGGTTTCATTGACTCATGGCGATCGAACACGACTTCTTCGGACTTCTGGAATCAGGGCCCGACGGGTCCATCTTCTGGTCCGAGAACGTCGAGTTCGGCGACCAGAGTGTCACGGTCGATCTCACGGCTCCCGATCAGGAGGACGTCTCGGTGGCAGCCCTCGACGTCGCCGCCTCCCTCATCTCCTCGCTCGAGCAGCTCGACCTGCTCGCGCGCAACGCCATGATCGGCGAACTGGACGACCGCACCAGCGAGGTGACGGAGTACATTCTGCAGCAGCAGGACACCTTCGGCGAGGACATCACCGATCTCCTCGTGGACATCTCCGGTGACGTCCATGTCGACGTCATCCGCTCGCTGCAGCTCACCAGTATGACGATCCTCGCCGACGAGCACGGCGGTTCGGATCCCTTTGCCGTCCTCGAATATGCGCTCGATGCGGATGCGACCGACGATGTGCTCCTGGTGAACCTCGACTCGGACGGCGCGGTGATCTCGGTCACGAGCGCCGACTGAACTCACTCCGACGGCACAGCCGACGCCGCGGCGATCAGTTCGCGCGTGAAGGGGTGCTGAGCGCCGGTGAAGACCGCCTCGGTGGGGCCTTCCTCGACGACGCGGCCGGCGGACATCACGACCACGCGATCACTGACGCGCCTGACGACGGCGAGGTCGTGCGAGATGAAGACGACGGCGGCCCCCGTCGTGGCCGGCAAGGTGAGGATGAGGTCGAGGATCCCGGCCTGCGTCGCCACATCCAGCGCCGACACGGGCTCGTCGCACACCAGAACGTCCGGGGCGGCAGCGAGCGCCCGCGCGATGGCCACGCGTTGCCGCTGCCCGCCGGACAGCGTCGCCGGACGTCGTCGAAGGAGCGCGGGGTCGAGCCCCACCCGTTCGAGGAGCCCTCGAGGAGCCGGCGAGCCGGGAGCGGACGAGGCCGTCAGGATGCGTTCGACGCTCCAGCGGGGATCGAAGCTGCCCGACGGGTCCTGCGGTACGAGTCGGATGCGCGGTGCGGGTGTTCCGAGCGTGATCGTGCCGGTGTCCGGATGCTCGGCGCCAACCAGGAGACGGGCGAGGGTCGTCTTGCCCGACCCGGATGCGCCGACGACGCCGACGACCTCGCCTGCCTGGATGCGGAGGTCGACGTCCGTGAGGGCGGTGACCGAGCGATATGCACGCCTCAGGCCCGCCGTGCTCAGAAGCATGCGGCCCGCCGGCTGCGCGGCGATCGACTTCGGCCCGCGCGGCGACGCGGCGAGCAGCGCGCGGGTCGCGGCGTGGCGCGGTGCCGACAGCACTTGAGCCGTCGGGCCCGACTCCACCACGGTGCCGTCCTCCAGAACGGCCACTCGGTCGGCGATGCGGGCGACGGCGGCGAGGTCGTGGCTGATCAGCAGGACCGCTCGGCCCTCGTCACGGATGCGGGCGAGGAGATCCAGCACATGCACCGCCACCGTGGCGTCCAACGCGGTCGTCGGCTCGTCGGCGATGAGGATGTTCGCGCCGCCCACCATCGCGGAGGCGATGAGGGCACGTTGACGCATTCCACCGGAGAGCTCGCCGGGGCGGCGCGCCAGCAGCGTTTCCGGCTCCGGAAGCCCCGCGTCCGAGAGAGCCTGCACGACGCGTTCGCGTCGGAGGGACCGGGGGATCCGGCGCAGCGCGAGTGTCTCTCCGACTTCCGCCTCGATCGTCCGCAGCGGGTCCAGCGATTGGAGGGCGTCCTGCAGCACGAGCGCGACGTCGCGCCCCCGCATCCCTCGCCAGCCGCGCCGTCCGGCGCGTCTGACATCGCGCCCCGCGATCTCGAACCGCGAGGCGGCGACCGAAGCTCCGGTCTGCTCCTGCGTAAAGCCCAGGAGCGTACGTGCCAGCACCGACTTACCCGCACCGGACGAGCCGACGAGGGCGACGATCTCGCCCGGGTTGACCTCGAGGTCGACGCCGCGCAGGACGTCGCCCGTGCCGGGAAGCGTGACCCGCAGTCCCGCCACGTGCAGCCCGCTCATGGGCGCACTCCGCCCGCCAGGCGCCGCCCGACAGCCGTGAGCACGGCGGCCGTGACGACGATGGCGAGTCCGGGAAAGACCGTCAACCACCAGGCACTGCCGATGTAGACACGCCCCGCGTTGAGCATCGCCCCCCACTCCGGCGACGGCGGGAGCGCCCCGAGCCCCAGGAAGCTGAGCGCCGAGACCCACACGATCGCCTGTCCGACGCCGAGGGTCGCGACCGAGACGAGCGGCCACAGCGCGTTGGGCGCGATGTGCCGGAGGAGGATGCGCACCGGCCCGACATGCTCGAGGCGCGCGTACTCGACATAGCCGCTGCGTGCGACCTGCCGCACCTGGGTGCGCAGCATCCGCGCGTAGCCCGGCGTCGTCGCGAGCCCGATGGCGACCACCGACGCCGCCGTCCCCGGCCCCGCCACAGCCACGAGAAGGAGGGCCATGACGAGCGTCGGGAGAGCGAAGAGCACCTCGATGATCCGCGACAGCGCCGCATCCAGCCACCGCGGGCCGAGGCCGGCGGTGAACCCGAGCAGAAGACCGGCCCCGACGCCGATCGCGGTCGCCGCGGCCCCGACACCGGCGGATGCGGCGGTGCCATGCACGACGCGCGTGTACAGATCGCGCCCCGATTCGTCCGTCCCGAACAGGTGCGCGGGGCTCGGCGGGCGGAACGCTTCGGCGGGGGCGATCGCGAGCGGGTCGCCCGGAGCCAGGAGTCCGGGCCAGATGATGGCCACGATCAGCACGGCGAGTCCGATCAGTGCCGTGACGCCCGCCGCACCCCACATGGAGACGAACACTCTCAGAACTCCCGGCCGGAGCCGCGTCGAGCCTGCGGTAGTCATGCGCCGACCGCCACGGTCGGCACGCGCAGCGACCGGGCCCGCCGACCGCGAAGGCGCGGGTCGACGAGAAGCTCAGCCGCATCCGTCAGCACGACCACGACGACGTAGATGAGCGCCACCACGACGACGGCGCCGATCACCAGCGGCACGTCGCGTGCGGTTGCGGCGTCGATGAGCAGGCGTCCGAGACCGGGGCGCGCGAAGAGGGCTTCGACCACGACCGCGCCGGAGAGCAGGCTGCCGTAGGCCCACCCGGAGAGCGCCAAGGCGGGAAGTGCCGCGTGCCGCAGCGTGTGCCGCAGCAGCACGCGCACCTCGGACGCGCCGCGGCTGCGAGCCGTCGTCGCGAAGGGAGCGGCGTCGGCACTGCTGAGCGAATCGCGCATGACCTGCGCGAGGAAGCCGGCGATCGGAACGGCGAGGGTGAGGACGGGGAGCACCAGCCCCGCCGGATCGGCGCCGACGCTCGTCGCGGGCAGCACGCGCCAGGTCGCGGCGAACAGCAGGATGAGGACCGCGCCGAGCCAGAACTGCGGCATCACGGTGGCGATCGTCTCGACGGAGCGCAGGACGGTGGACACGACCCGCGCAGCCCGGCCGCGCCCCACCGTGACGATGATCGCCCCGATCAGTGCCAGCACCCACGCGACCACCAGGGCGAGGGTTGCGAGAAGGAGGGTGGAGGGCAGTTGCGCGGCGATGAGATCGGCGACGGGCTGCTTCCTGGCGTACGAGTCGCCCAGCTGCACGGTGGCGATCCGGCTCAGTTGCAGCAGGTACTGCACGACCAGCGGCTGGTCGAGCGCGTAGGCGCGGGTCGCCGCCTCCACCGTCTCGGGCCCCGCCTGGGAACCCGGGCCGCCGAGGATCGCCTCGAGGGGGTCGCCGGAGGCGCGCAGCGCGAAGAACACCACGGTGGACACGAGCCAGACGACCAGCAGCGCCGATCCGACGCGCGCCGCCACCCAGCGAAGCACCCTCACCGAGCGCTCAGCCGTTCAGCCGCGCGTCGATGAAGGTCGGCGTGGCCACCGTGCCCAACGTCGTCACACCGCTCGCGCCGCGCACCAGGAAGTGGTTCTGCTGGTCGTAGAGGGGGAGGATGGCGTAGCTGTCGAGGATGATGTGCTGCGCCTGGGCGTACAGGTCGGTGCGCTGCGCGTCATCGGATGCGGCCGACGCCTGGTCGAGGAGCACGTCCAGCTTCGGATCGGACAGCTGTGCGTGGTTGGCGAAGTAACCGCTGGGCGCGGGGACGATGCCGTCGGAGTCGTACAGGATGCGCAGGACGTCGGGTCCCACCTTCGTGTACGGCGCGCTCACCGCCTCGTACTCCTTCGCACCGAGCGCGGCGTACCAGCCCGACAGGTCCAACGGGGTGATCTGGACGTCGAAGCCCACGTCGCCGGCGTTCGCCTGGATCTGCTCGAAGAGCGACTGCTCCGCCGCCACCGACTGGTTGGTGCTGACGGGGAAGCGCACGCTGAGGCGCGCTCCGTTCTTCGTGCGAACGCCGTCCGCATCCCGCGCGGTCCAGCCGGCTTCGTCGAGCAGCTGTTCGGCGCGCGCAGTGTCGGTCGTGAACAGCGATGCGTCGCTGACGGCGGCGGGCTCCGTGCTCGCGAGCGGCGAGAAGGAGCGCGTGACCGTGCCCTGGTAGAGGGCCGCGATGCCCGGGTCCGGATCCGCTGCTCGGACGAACGCCTCGCGCACACGGATGTCATCGAAGGGTGCCTGGCCGGTGTTCAGCTCGATGCGGTTCACGGAGCCGGGTCGCGGCGCGTCGATGTGGGTCGTGTCGGTGGAGTTCTCCGCCGCGACGATCGCGTCCGGCTGCGGGTTGTCGATGACCTGCACCTCACCCGAGAGCAGCGCGGCCTGCCGTGTCGCGGCATCCGGGATGAAGCGCCACTCGATCGCGTCGAGGTAGGCGGGGCCTTCGTGCTGGGCCTCGGGGCCGGGGGAGGCGTAGTTCTCATTGCGCACGAGGTGCACCGACTCCTGCGGCGTCCAGGAGTCGACGACGAAGGGGCCCGTGCCGATGGGTGCCTTGCAGTTCTCCTCCTGCCCGCGGGCGATTCCCGCGGGGGACTCGATCGCGGTCCACTGCTGGCTGAGCGACTCCAGGAGTGCGGAGTCGGGGGCTGCGAGGTGGAAGCGTGCGTGCGTCGCGTCCACGACCTCGACGTCGGACACCTTCGCGACGGCCAGATAGCCCGTGCTGGACGCGGTGTCGGGGTCCTTCAGGTGCTCGATGTTGGTCTTGATGGCGGCCGCATCGACGGGGGTCCCGTCGGTGAAGGTCAGCCCGTCGCGGAGGGTGAAGTCCCACGTGAGTCCGTCGTCGCTGACCTGCCACGACTCGGCGAGCCACGGCGTGATGGTGCCGTCCGCGTCGCGGCCGACGAGCGGCTCCAGGTACTGCGTGGAGATGAGCGCCTGCGGGTAGTTGCCGCCGACGTGCGGGTCGAGGCAGGTCGGCTCGGCGTCACCGGTGGCGTAGACGAGGGTCCCGCCGTCACGCGGAGCGCCAGCCGTGCCCCCGGCTGCGCACGCGGTGAGGGCGAGGGCGGCGGCAAGGCCGGCGACCGCCACGGCGGCGCGACGAGAGCTGAGAGGTGCAGGGATCATGGGGGAGCCTTCGGCGAGGAGGGGCACACGGAAGCGCGCGGACGGACTTGCTGTATCCGGTCCAAGAAACCAGCCTACCGCGGTTCCGTGGTCCGGCTCCGTCGCATCCGAGGCGCGGGCGCTGACTAAGCTGCTCGGATGACCGACGTACCGCGGATGGGACGGCCTCGGGCGAGCTCGCCCGAGACGATCGCCGAGGCCGCATGCGAGCTGTTCTTCGAGCAGGGGTACGACGGAACCTCGATCGGAGACATCACCCGTCGCGCCGGCGTCGCGCGAGCCAGTTTCTTCAACTACTTCCGTGCGAAGAGCGACGTGCTCTGGTCCGGCTTCGATGCGCGCTTGGCGGCGGCTTTCGGCGCTATGGCCGGGGGCGCAACCGTCCCCGACGCTCTCGCTCGCATCGGGCGCGACCTGACTCCCGACACGCTCGCGCTGGCGATCACCAACGCGGACGCCATGGGTCTCGGCGAGGAACTCGAGAGGCAGCGCGCCGAACGGCTGGCGCTGCTCCAGCGTGAGATCGCCCGCCGGCTGACAGACGCGACCGGCGACGCTCTGCTCGCACAGATCCGCGCAGCCGCCTACGGCGCGGCTGTTCTCGGTGCGGTCTGGATGTGGGCGCAGCGCGGTGCCTCGTCGGTGTCGCTGGAGGGTCTCCTGCAGCACGCACTGTCGATCTCTGGGCGCTTCGGAGGGTCCGACGACTCATCCGCCGCCGCGCTCGCGTAAAATCGACGCATCATGGCGACTTTCGGCACCCTCTCCGACCGGCTCACTGAGACCTTCCGCAACCTGCGCACGAAGGGGAAGCTCACCCCCGCCGACGTCGACGGGACGGTGCGCGAGATCCGTCGCGCCTTGCTCGACGCCGACGTCGCGCTCGCGGTGGTGAAGGAGTTCACGGGCAAGGTCCGCGAGCGGGCGCTCGGCGACGAGGTCAACCGTGCGTTGAACCCCGCGCAGCAGGTCGTGCAGATCGTCAACGAGGAGCTCGTCGCCATTCTCGGTGGCGAGCAGCGTCGTCTGCAGTTCGCCAAGACGCCGCCCACCGTCATCATGCTCGCGGGTCTTCAGGGCTCCGGAAAGACGACGTTCGCCGGAAAGCTGGCGCGTCTGCTGGAGAAGGACGGCCACACGCCGCTCCTCATCGCCGCCGACCTCCAGCGTCCCAATGCCGTCAACCAGCTTCAGGTCGTCGCCGAGCGCGCGGGAGCGGCCATCTACGCCCCTGAGCCCGGAAACGGCGTCGGCGACCCCGTACGCGTCGCACGCGACGGTGTCGAGTACGCCCGTCGCCACCAGCACGACACGGTCATCATCGACACCGCTGGGCGCCTCGGCGTGGACGCGGAGCTCATGAAGCAGGCCGCCGACATCCGCACGGCGACCGACCCTGACGAGGTGCTGTTCGTCATCGACGCGATGATCGGTCAGGATGCGGTCAACACCGCGACCGCCTTCCAGGAGGGCGTGGACTTCACCGGCGTCGTCCTCTCCAAGCTCGACGGCGATGCCCGCGGCGGTGCAGCGCTCTCCGTGGCCTCGGTCACGGGTCGTCCCATCATCTACGCCTCGACCGGTGAAGGACTGGAGGATCTCGAGCCCTTCCACCCGGACCGCATGGCGAGCCGCATCCTCGATCTCGGTGACATCCTCACCCTGATCGAGCAGGCGCAGCAGACCTTCGACGAGGCCGAGGCGATGAAGGTCGCCGAGAAGCTGGCGAAGGAACAGTTCACCCTCGAGGACTTCCTCGAGCAGCTGCAGCAGATGAAGAAGATGGGCTCGATGAAGAAGATGCTCGGGATGCTCCCGGGCATGGGCCAGATGAAGCAGCAGCTCGACAACTTCGACGAGCGCGAAATCGATCGCACCGAGGCGATCATCCGCTCGATGACGCTGGCCGAGCGCCGCAACCCCAAGCTTCTCAACGGCTCGCGGCGCCTGCGCATCGCGCGCGGATCGGGCATGACGGTCACCGATGTGAACCAGCTCGTGCAGCGCTTCGACCAGGCTGCCAAGATGATGAAGACGGTCGCGCGCGGTGGTGTGCCCAGCATGCCCGGCGTCGGATCGATGGGTCGACCGGGTGCGTCCGCCAAGCGCGGCAAGCAGCAGAAGGCGAAGGGTTCGCGCTCGGGCAACCCGGCCAAGCGCGCCGCCGAGAACGCGGGACTCCCGGCTGCGGAGCCGACCGGGTCGGGCTTCGGCCTGGGCGGCGGCAAGGCGCCGAGCGAGGCCGATCTCGCCGAGCTGCAGAAGATGCTCGGCCGCGGCTGAGTCCGCCTCAGAGCACGATGCCCGCGTGCGCGAGAACCGTGCGCACGTGACGGGCGAGGTACTCCTGTCCCTCGGCGGTCGGATGCTCGCTGTCCCACTGCAGCAGTTCTGGGTTCTCTTGGAGCGGCTGACCCAGCCAGACGAACGTGCCGTCGGCGGCCTCCACGGCTGAGCGGAGTGCGTCCGAGCTCCACGCGATGGACTGCGGCGCTTCCCAGGGCTGATTCCACAGGGTGCTCAGCCCGACGATCCGCGTCGAGGGGAGCGCCGCGTGGAGTTCCTCGACCGTGTCGCGTGTCGCGGAGTCGATATCATCGGCGTCCTCGTCCGAGTCGTTGTCCGACGACTGCAGGATGACCATCGCGGGTTTGAGGTCGATGGCTTCCTGCGCGAGCGCGGAGAAGTTCGTCCCGCAGTCGCCGGCGACCACGAAGCCCGCGCCTCCGCAGGAGAGGTTGACGATGTCGAGGTGCGTCTGCTCGCCCAGCAGCACCGGCCACGCTTCGTCGGGGTCGAGGCCGTATCCCGACATGATCGAGTCGCCGATCGTGACAATGACGGCGTCGGAGGCGACGGTCGGCGTCCGCGTCGGCGCTGCCGAAGGGGCGGGCGACGCGGTATGCGGAGCGCTGTTCGGTCGGGGCGGCGGCGCAGCGGCGCACCCGACCATCGTCAGCGCCGCCGCGCCGACAGCGGCCCAGGCGGTTACGTGGAGCCGATGGTGGCGGGCGATCACGGGACCACGGTAGGCAGCGAGTTTATGAGTGCGGTACAGGTTCACCCGCGGGCGGCCAGCGGTGCGCGGCGCTCGGGGCCGGCGCGGAACTCGCGGATGAGGTGCTGCACCACCTGGCGCAGGTCGCCGCCGGATGCATCCGCGACCGCGAGCTGGCGCGCGTAGCTGGCGCCTTGCGCGAGCGTGGTGCGCACGCCCTCGAGCTCCTGGGCGCACTTGAGCTCGACGGCGATGTCGCCCACACGCTCGAGCGTGGCCTCGAGATGCTCGACGACGCTCTCCTGCCGTCCGTCTCGATCGACGATGACCCGTGCACCCAGTCCGTACCGCGCGGCGCGCCACTTGTTCTCGCGCACGAACCACGGCTGCAGCGTGGGCAGCTCCTCGCCGGCGTCGAGTCGGCGGGAGAAGTCCTCGACGAGCGTCTGCGTGAGAGCGGCGACCGCGGCGAGCTCGGGCAGGGTCGACATCCCGTCGCACGCGCGCACCTCGATGGTGCCCCATCGCGGGGCGGGACGGATGTCCCAGCGCACCTCGGTGGCATCCGCCATCACCTCGGTGCGCACCATGTCGTCGAGGTACGCCTCGTACTCGGCCCAGTTGCCGAGTCCCCACGGCAGCCCGGCCGTCGGCAGCTGCTGGAACACGAGGGCGCGGTTGGATGCGTATCCGGTTCGCTCGCCCGCCCAGAACGGACTGGATGCGGAAAGTGCCTGCAGGTGCGGGAGGTAGGTGGACAAGGCGTTGATGATGGGAAAGACCTTCGTGACGTCGTCGACGCCGACGTGCACGTGGATTCCCCAGATCATCATGTTGCGCCCCCACCACTGGGTGCGTTCGATGAGCGAGTGGTAGCGGGTCTTGTCGGTGACCTCCTGGTCGTACCACTGCGCGAAGGGGTGGCTTCCCGCGCACAGGAGCTCCACACCGCGCGGATCCGTCGCGGTGCGGACGGTCGCGATCGCATCCGCGATGTCGTCGACGGCGGCCTCGACGGTGTCACCGACGCCGCTGGTGACCTCGATCGTGTTGGTGAGAAGCTCGCCGGTGACCTGGAACCGCTCGGGGGCGACCGACTCCGCGAGCTCGTCGATGATTTCGGGCCCGCGGGGCACCAGATCGCCGGTGCGCCCGTCGGCGAGCATCAGCTCCCACTCGAGGCCGACGGTCGAGCGGCGCGACGGGGCGAAGGGGACGGTCACCGGCTCAGTCTGACACGCGGCGCCGCCTGGTTCGCGAGCCGCGTCATCATCTGGCAAAATAGACAGCTGGACCCCGCCCGACCCTCTATCCGGCCGGGTCCGAACCACAGAGCTTCCGCCGGGTGTGCACCCCACGCTCCAGGCGACCAGTTCGACCACCTTCCACACATTCAGGAGAATCGTGGCTGTCAAGATCCGTCTCAAGCGTCTCGGAAAGATCCGTGCGCCCTACTACCGCATCGTCGTCGCCGACTCGCGCACCAAGCGCGACGGTCGCGTGATCGAGGAGATCGGTCAGTACCACCCGACCGAGGAGCCCTCGGTCATCAAGGTCGACTCCGAGCGGGCGCAGTACTGGCTCGGCGTCGGCGCTCAGCCGACCGAGCAGGTCCTCGCCATCCTCAAGCTCACGGGCGACTGGGGTCGTTTCAAGGGCGACAAGGACGCCGTGAGCACCGTCAAGTACGCAGAGGGCAAGGCTCCCTTCGAGGTCGACTCGGCCAAGAAGTCGGTCATCAAGCCCAAGGCCGAGAAGAAGGCTGAGGAGCCCGCTCCCGTCGAGGCCGAGGCCGCCGACGAGGCAGCTGAGAGCACCGAGGCGTAATCATCGTGCTGGCTGCCGCGCTCGAACACGTCGTCAAGGGGATCGTTGACAACCCCGACGCCGTGCGCATCGTCTCGTCCACGTCGCCGCGAGGCGACGTGCTCGAGGTGCACGTCCACCCCGATGACCGGGGTCGCGTGATCGGGCGCGGCGGTCGCACCGCCAAATCTCTGCGGACCGTGGTCACGGCCCTCGCCGACGGCAGCCGCGTGCGCGTCGACGTCGCCGACGACTGATGGCGGCCGCATCCGGTGACGGAGCGCGCGCATCCGCGCCGCGCCCCGGCAAGACCCAGCTTCGCGTCGGTCGCCTCGTCAAGGCCCACGGCCTCAAGGGTGCCCTGAAGCTCGAGCTGTACACGGACGACCCCGACGGTCGGTTCGTCCCCGGGGCGGAGTTCACCCTCCAGGTCCCCGACTCGTCGCCCTGGTTCGGTAAGACGGTCACCGTTCGCGAGTTCCGATGGATGAACACGCATCCCGTCGCGTTCTTCGAGGGAGTCGACGACCGCGACGCGGCCGAGTCCCTCGTGCGCGCCATTCTCTGGATCGACCAGGACGAGCAGAGCATCCCCGACGAAGAGGACGCGTGGTTCGACCACCAGCTCGTCGGCCTCGACGTCGTTCGCGACGGTGTCGTCGTGGGACGAGTCGCTCGTGTCGACCACCTTCCCGCGCAGGATCTGCTGGCGGTCGCCGTCGGCGAGAACGAAGTGCTGGTCCCGTTCGTCAAGGCGATCGTCCCCGAGGTGGATCCCGCCGCGGGACGCGTCGTCATGACGCCGCCGGCCGGGCTCTTCGAGGAGCTTCCGGCCGACGACGAGTCCGCCGCCGAAGACGAAACGGCCGCGACCCGCGAGGACTGACGTGCGCATCGACGTCATCACGATCTTCCCCGAGTTCTTCGACGTCCTCGAGGTCTCGCTCCTCGGCAAGGCCCGCGGCAACGGGCTGCTGGATGTGCGCGTGCACAACCTGCGCGACTTCACGACCGACCGGCACCGCACGGTCGATGACACCCCGTATGGCGGGGGAGCGGGCATGGTGATGAAGCCCGAGCCCTGGGGTCTCGCGCTCGACGCGATCGCACAGGAGGCGACGTCTCCGCCGACCTTCGTCTTCCCTTCGCCGGCGGGCGAACGGTTCGTTCAGGCGACGGCTCGCGAATGGAGCGGCCTGGATCACCTCGTCTTCGGCTGCGGCCGGTACGAGGGCATCGATGAACGGGTCTTCACCTACGCGGCCTCACTCGGACAGGTGCGACTCGCCAGTCTCGGCGATTACGTGCTCAACGGCGGGGAGGTGGCGGCGATGGCCATGATCGAGGCCGTCGGACGTCTCGTGCCCGGCGTCGTCGGCAATCCCGAGAGCCTCGTCGAGGAGTCGCACGAGGACGGGCTCCTGGAGTATCCGTCGTACACGAAGCCCTCCGAGTGGCGTGGCCTGTCCGTTCCCGAAGTGCTTCTGAGCGGACATCACGGCCGCGTTGCCGAGTGGCGTCGCGACCAGCAGGTGGAACGCACGCGCGAGCGGCGTCCCGACCTGCTCGTCGACTGAGCGCGGCTCAGTCGACGCCGAGGAACCCCCGGTCGGTCAAGACGACGGGGCCCTCCGCCGTGACGGCGACGGTGTGCTCCGTGTGCGCGCCGCGGGAGCCGTCGGCGCTGCGCAGCGTCCAGCCGTCCGGGTCGGTGACCAGACGATCGGTCGTCTCCAGCAGCCACGGCTCGAGTGCCACCACGAGGCCTTCGCGCAGCGGGTAGCCGCGGCCGGGCTTGCCGTCGTTCGGGACATGCGGGTCGCCGTGCATGACGCGGCCGACACCGTGGCCGCCGAAATCCGTGTTGATGGAGTAGCCGGCACCGTGGGAGACGGCGGCGATCGCCGCCGAGACATCGCCGACGCGGTTGCCGACCGTCGCCGTCTGGATCGCCGCATCCAGGGCGATGCGCGTGGTCTCGATAAGGCGAAGATCCTCGTCGCGGGCGGTTCCGACCACGAAGGAGACGGCGGAGTCCGCGACCCAGCCGTCGACGGATGCCGCGAAGTCGAGCGAGACGAGGTCACCGTCGCGCAGCGTGTAGTCGAAGGGGAGCCCGTGCAGCACGGCGTCGTTGATCGAGGTGCAGATCACCTTGCCGAACGGGCTGGCACCGAAGGACGGGTGGTAGTCGATGTAGCAGGACTCGGCGCCGGCCTTGCGGATCATGTCGTGCGCTCTGCGATCCAATGTCAGCAGATTCGTGCCGACCTTCGTCTCGTCCCGCAGCGTCGCCAGCACTTCGGCGACGAAGCGCCCGGCCGGTCGCATCTGCTCGATCTCGGCCGGCGTGCGCAGTTCGATCATGGTGCTCCTTCGTTCTCTCCTCCATTCTCTCCCGCTCGCGGCGTCAGTGTCGTGCCCCGCGGCCGCGTGCTCCGCTGGGCGTCCGCCCCGAGTGTCGCTCATGCGCGGCCCACGGCGACGGGTGCCCGCGTACGATGCAGGCATGTGGCTTCGTCGTGCCGGCTTCCACTGGCTTCTGCCCTCCGCCTTCCTGCTGCCGCTCTGGCTCTTCGTCGGGTGGACGGTGACGGGTGCCGGCGGCTGGGCTCTGCTGTGGGTGCTGTTCATCGCCATCCCGTCCGTCTTCTTCGGTCAGCTCCTGCTCACGCTGTTGACCCGTCTTCGGCCGACGGCACGCGCCGAACGCGCGCTCTCCTGGTGGGATGTGGCCGGTTACGGCCTCTGGCACGCGTTGACGATCGCTCTCGGCTTGTTCGTTCAGCAGTGGTGGGCGCCCGTCATGGTGCTGACGGTGCTGGTGGGGGTCGCGAACATCTGGCTCCAGCTGTGGCAGCTCTGGCGCGAGGCGCGTCCGCGAGCAGCCGTGCTCCACGCCAGCGACGGCACCGCCTACATCCCGCCGACGAAGCCCTCGCCGGCAGCCTCCGCGCCGGCGCACGAGGTCATCGTCGTCGAGGAGACGCTGCAGCGCGACGCGTGAAGTTGGCGCCCGGAGCGGCGCATGGCAGAATGGTTGTTTGTGCCCTGACCGGTCTCTGCCTCAGGGGAGACAGCCACGCATCCCGCGTGGTGCGGGCACCGCTCCTACTTTCGTAAACACCAGTTTCGCAGCCGACCTGTGGCGGTTGCAGGAAGAGATCACTCATGCAGATCCTCGACGCCGTCGATGCGGCTTCGCTCCGCTCCGACATCCCGGACTTCGGTCCCGGCGACACCGTCAAGGTGCACGTCAACATCACCGAGGGCAACCGCTCGCGTATTCAGGTCTTCCAGGGCGTCGTTATCGGCCGCCAGGGCGACGGCGTGCGCGAGACCTTCAACGTCCGCAAGATCAGCTTCCAGGTCGGCGTCGAGCGCATCTTCCCGGTGCACTCGCCGATCATCGACAAGATCGAGGTCGTGACGCGTGGTGACGTGCGTCGCGCCAAGCTGTACTACCTCCGCAACCTCCGCGGCAAGAAGGCGAAGATCAAGGAGAAGCGCGACCGCTGATCGCGCTCTGTCACGAAGCCCCGACCGCTCCGGCGTCGGGGCTTCGTCGTGTCCGCGGCCGCGCGCTGATGTGCGACGCTAGAGTGCGGCTCGTGCCGCCTGTATCTCGAGGAACTGCATGAGCACCGACAACCCCTCCGTCGACGACGCATCGTTGCCGCGCCGATCCCGGCCCCGCCGGCGGCGCGGTGCGCTGATCTTCCTGCGCGACGTCCTGGTCATCATCCTGATCGCGTTGCTGGTGTCGTTCCTCGTCAAGACGTTCCTGGTGCGCTCGTTCTACATCCCGTCGGCGTCGATGGAGAACACGCTGATCGAGCAGGATCGCATCCTCGTCGACGAACTGACGCCGCGTTTCGGGGGATACGAGCGCGGTGACGTCGTGGTGTTCCGCGACCCGGGCGGCTGGCTGGGCTCCTCGGTGTCCGCTCCGAGCCAGGGGCCGATCGTCGACGGCATCGAGTGGGTGCTCTCCCTCGTCGGGCTTGCCGCGCCAGACAGCGACGACCATCTCATCAAGCGCATCATCGGCCTTCCCGGCGATCATGTCGTCTGCTGCAACGATCTGGGGCAGATCACGGTCAACGGTGCTCCGATCGACGAATCCTCCTATCTGCTGCTTCCCGATCCCGGCGCTCCGGCATCCTCGCTCGACTTCGACGTCACGGTGCCGGAGGGGTCGCTCTGGGTGCTGGGGGACAACCGCTATCGGTCGAAGGACTCGCGGTACAACCAGGACCAGCCCGGCCGGGGCTTCGTGCCCATCGACAACGTCGTCGGACGCGCGTTCCTGATCACCTGGCCGTTCGACCGCTTCGGCGGTATCGACTTCCATCACGAGGTGTTCGCCGACGTCCCGCGGCCGGAGGGCCAGTGAGCCCGATCCAACCGACGCTGCGGCTGGAACGGCGCCTGTGGGCCGAACAGCGCGTCGTCATCGCATGCGACGAGGTGGGGCGAGGCGCTCTCGCCGGCCCGGTCGTGATCGGCGCGACGGTCATGGCGCCGCGAACGCGCCGCGTCCGCATCCCAGAGGGACTACGCGACTCGAAACTCATCCCCGAGGCGCGCAGAGCGGATGTTGCCCGCGCCGCCGCGGCGTGGGTCGACGCGAGCGAGCTCGGGTGGGCGACCGCCGCCGAGATCGACGCGGTGGGGATCACGCGGGCACTCGGGCTCGCCGCGCACCGCGCGCTCGACGGCCTGCGCGCGCAGGGCGTGGACATGACGGATGCGGTCGTGCTGCTCGACGGCAACCATGACTACATCACGCCTGCGGGCGTGACACCGTATGAGGTTCGCACCGTCATCAAGGGCGACCGCGACTGTGCGAGCGCTGCCGCCGCATCCGTCGTCGCCAAGGTCGCGCGCGACGCGCACATGGTCGCGCTGCACCCGGATGCGCCCGCGTACCTCTGGGAGCGCAACAAGGGTTATGCGAGCCCGGAGCACCGTGCCGCCATCGCCGCGCACGGGCTTCACGCGCATCATCGCGCCTCGTGGCAGATCGCCTCGGCGCCCACACTCTTCTGAGACCGCGCCGACCCGGACCGCAGCCGTAGAATGGACGCACCATGGATGACGATGTCTTCGAAGACTACGACCGCGAACTCGAGCTCGCCCTCTACCGGGAGTACCGCGACGTCGTCTCGCAGTTCCAGTACGTGATCGAGACCGAACGCCGCTTCTACCTCGCCAACGACGTCAATGTCGTACGTCGCGACACCGAGCACGATTTCTACTTCGAGATCTCGATGACCGACGTGTGGGTGTGGGACATCTACCGCGCCGACCGCTTCGTCAAGGCCGTGCGCGTCCTGACGTTCAAGGACGTCAACGTCGAGGAGCTCTCGCGCCGCGACTTCCAGCTTCCCGAGGAGCTCTCGCTCGACAACTGAGCGACTCTCCTCACCGCTCCGGATGCGGCGGGTTCTCCTCGATGCGGGATCCGGCCGGAACGGCGGCTCAACGGGTTCGCCACGCTGGGCCGATGGCAGCGAAAGACGATCTCGGACGTGACGGTGAGAACCGGGCCGCATCCTTCCTGACCGACCGCGGGTACCGCATCCTCGACCGCAACTGGCGGTGTCCTCTCGGCGAGATCGACATCGTCGCCCTCGAGGGCGGCGAGATCGTCGTCGTCGAGGTCAAGACGCGCACGAGCGAGCGCTTCGGGCATCCCCTCGAAGCCATCGACGCACGAAAGCGGGCCCGCCTATGGCGTCTCGCCGTCGCGTGGTGCATCGCGCATCCCGACGAGGCTCGCGGCCGTGCCGTACGCATCGACGCCGTGTCGGTGCTGGGGATGGATGCCGGCACCGGCGATGTCGAGCATCTGCGAGACGTGCGATGACCGTTGCGCGTACGTGGTCGATCGCGCTGAACGGGCTCGAGGGCGCTCTCGTCGAGGTCGAGGCAGATGTCAGCCAGCAGACCCCCGAGTTCCGCATCATCGGACTCGGCGATCGTGCGCTCGGCGAGGCGGTGCAGCGCGTGCACAATGCGTGCGCGAACTCGGGCCTCCCGTTGCCGCGCCGCCGGCTTACCGTCAACCTGTCGCCGGCCAGTCTGCCCAAGCACGGATCCGGTTTCGACGTCGCGATCGCGATCGCCGCGCTCACCGCGGACGGCGGGATGGATGCGGCATCGGTGGCCGCGACGGTCCACATCGGCGAGCTGGGGCTCGACGGCCGACTCCGACCCGTTGCGGGTGTGCTTCCCGCGGTGGTCGCCGCCGCGCGCGCGGGGCGTCGGCGGATCGTCGTGCCCGCGGCGAACGGCGAGGAGGCCCGGCTCGTGACAGGTATCGAGGTGCTCCCGGCGGCGACCTTGGCCGAGGTCGCCGCTCGCCACGGCGCGGACGTCGTCGTCCCCGACGTGGCCGCGCCGACGCCGGCCGCGACAACGGATGAGGGGCCCGAGATGCTGGACCTGTCGGACGTGATCGGTCAGCGGGAGGCCGTGGAGGCGCTCGTGGTCGCCGCTGCGGGCGGGCACCACCTGCTCATGAGCGGTCCGCCGGGAGCGGGCAAGACGATGCTCGCGCGCCGCCTGCCGGGCATCCTGCCACCGCTCGATCGCGAGGCGGCTCTCGCCGTGGCATCGATCCGCTCGCTGTCGGGCGAGGCCGTGACCTCGCTCACCCGCATCCCGCCGCTGGAGGCGCCGCACCATACGGCCAGCATCGCGGCGCTCGTCGGGGGCGGCTCCCGCGTCATCCGGCCGGGTGCCATCGCCCGTGCCAGTGAGGGTGTGCTGTTCCTCGATGAGGCGGGGGAGTTTCCCGCGAGCGTCCTCGACGCCCTGCGCCAGCCGCTCGAGCGCGGTGACATCCACATCCATCGATCCGGGATCAGCGTGCGTTATCCCGCGCGATTCCAGCTGGTCCTCGCCACCAATCCGTGTCCGTGCGGCAACTACGGAGTGCGGGGAGCGACATGCGAGTGTCCGCCGGCCGCGATCCGCCGCTACCTCGGTCGGCTCTCGGGCCCGCTCCTCGATCGAGTCGACATCGATCTGCCGATGCGTCGTGTCGCGGCCGTGGGCGTCGACGCCGCGGTCGGGCGCGTCTCGACGGCGGATGCGGCCAGACGCGTCGCGGATGCCCGCGCCCGCACCGCGGAGCGCTTGGCCAAGACTCCGTGGCGACGCAATGTCGACGTTCCCGGGCGGTGGCTGCGCGAGGGGGCCTCGGCTCCACCTGCATCGGTGCGAGCCCCGCTCGACGCGGCGCTGGAGCGCGGCCAGTTGACCCTGCGCGGGTACGACCGCGTGCTCCGGCTGGCATGGACGCTCGCGGATCTCGCGCAGCGCTCCGCGCCGAACCAGGAGGACGTCGGGCGAGCCCTCTTCATGAAACGGGGGATCGCCGCATGAACATCGATGCCGTGATCGAGCGCATGCTCCCGTTGTTGGGGAAGCGGGCGACACGGGAGCGCGCCGCCCGCGTCTTCTGGAGCGGCGTCGTCGAACCGGGCGACGCCGTCGCGGGCGCACTGCTCGCGCGGATGCCGGCCGAGGCGGCGCTGCGCGTCGTGGACCACCCCGCGGAGATCGCGCGGGTCACAGGTGTCCGGCCCCGGGCTGCCGCGGATGCCTCTGCCCGATGGCGTCCCCGCCTGCACAGCGAGCTCGTGAGCGACGCTCTGAAACGCGCAGAGCGGGCGCGGGTGTCGATCCTCGTCCCCTCGGATCCCGAATGGCCCCACGCGGTCGAGGACCTCGCGGATCACGCCCCGCTCGCGCTCTGGGTGCGGGGCGACCCCCGTGCACTGAGCGTGCCGTCCATCGCTCTCGTCGGCGCACGGGCGGCCACGCCCTACGGCGAGCATGTCGCGGGTGAGCTGGCCGCGGGCCTCGCCGGCGCGGGGATCTCGGTCGTGTCGGGCGCCGCCTACGGCATCGACGGAGCAGCGCACCGCGGCGCCCTCGCCAGCGGGCAGGGCACGACCGTCGCCGTGCTCGCGGGCGGGTGCGATCGGGCGTACCCGGCCGGGCACGAAGAGATGCTCGGGCGCATCGCCGACACCGGGGCGGTGGTGGCGGAAGTCCCGTGCGGCGGCGCGCCGACCAAGTGGCGGTTCCTGTCGCGAAACCGCGTCATCGCCGCCCTCTCGCGTGCGACGGTCGTCGTCGAGGCGGGTGCGCGCAGCGGCTCCCTGAACACCGCGGGACACGCGGCGTCGCTGGGACGTCCTTTAGGGGCGGTGCCCGGTCCCGTCACGAGCCCCGCGTCTCTCGGATGTCACCGACTTCTGCGCGAGTATGACGCCGTGTGCATCACCGACGCCGCCGAGGCGCGGGAGCTGGCCGGACTCGGCGCGGCCCAGGCTCTCGCCGTTGCCGGGGCCTGGACCGACGAGCGCACGAGGGTCCGCGATGCGCTGAGCGCCCGGGTCGGACGGGAGGCGACGGAGTTGGCGGCGCGGTCGGGGCTGGCGATCGCAGAGGTCGAGGCCATCCTGGGGATCATGCTCATGGAGGGCTCTGTCGTGGGGGATGACGGCGGGTGGCGACGCTCTACAGTGCGGTGACTGGCAAGCTGGCTGCATGATGCTGGCGACCGCGATCGAGGCGTGGTGCGATCACCTCGCCGACGTGCGCCGCCTGTCGCCGGCGACGGTGCGCGCGTACGGATCCGATCTGCGCGACTTCGCCGCCCTGTCCGGGGTCGCAGAAGTCGAGGGCGTCGACCTCGAAGAGCTGCGAGAGTGGCTCTGGCAGGCGACGAATCGCGGCGACAGTCGCGCGACGATCGCCCGGCGCACCGCATCCGCCCGGGGCTTCTTCGGCTGGGCGCGGGAGCAGGGGATCATCCAGGCCGACCCGAGCCTGCGTCTCATCGCTCCCAAGCGGGGCAGGACGCTCCCGGCGGTCGCGAGCGCCCCCGCGCTGGGTGAGATGCTGGGTGCCTTGGCCCGCGACAGCGCGAACGGCGATCCCGTGACGCTGCGGGATCGGGCGGTACTCGAGCTGCTCTACGGCGCCGCGCTGCGGGTGTCGGAGTTGTGCACCCTGCGGAGCCGGGACCTCGACCGCGAGCGCCGTACCGTACGCGTCACGGGCAAGGGCAACAAGGAACGGGTCGTTCCCTACGGTGCCCCAGCCGAGGAGGCCATCGACGCGTATCTCGTGCGCGCACGACCCGTTCTGGCTGCGCGCTCCGGAGGTCAGCCTCCCGATGCTCTCTTCCTCGGGGTTCGTGGCGGCGCACTCGGTCCCCGCAGTGTCTACGACCTCGTCGCACGGACGGTCGGTCCCGTCCTCGGTCGTGCCGCAGGCCCACACGCCCTTCGGCACTCGGCGGCGACCCACCTGCTCGACGGCGGGGCCGACCTGCGCGCCGTGCAGGAGATGCTGGGGCACGCGAACCTCGGCACCACCCAGATCTACACGCACGTGTCGCACGAACGATTGGCGGCCACGTACCGACAGGCCCACCCGCGGGCATGACGCGGACGCCGCCCGGCGCGTACCGTGAGCACATGAGCGTGCGTCGTCTGGGCCACATCGCGATCCTCATCGCCGCTGCGGCAGCGCTGACCGGATGCGGGGTCGTCGCCGCGCCCCGGCAGACCGTCCTTCCCGCGCCACCCAGCGGAGTATCTCCGTCATCGCCCTCCACGCCGATCCCCTCGCAGGCGGCGACGACCGCTCCCACTGCTGCCCCGCCCGCTGCCGAGGGCACGGTCGCCTGCGAGGGTGGACGGACGGAGATCTCCGGCGCGGATCAGGGCTTCGTGCTGACAGGGGATTGTGCCGCGGTGACGATCGGCGGCACCGGCCTGCGTGTCGACGCCACGCAGGCGACGCTCGGCGTCGTGCAGCTCTCGGGGGATCGCAACGAGCTGAGGTTCGGCGACGTCGCCGATCTCTCGGTGGGCGGGCAGGACAACGTCATCGACGCGGCGACACTGTCGAGCGTTGCCCTCAACGGCGACCGAAACGCGGTGACCGCGACGGGCTTCACCGCGCTCACCGTCTCCGGCAACGACAACACCGTGCGGGCGGACCGCCGGGGAACGGTCACCGACAACGGCCAGCGCAACACCGTCGGCGGCCGCTGACTCAGCAGCACGGCAGCAGTACTGCGCGCGGTACGCCGCCCAGCAGAAGCAGCGGATTGATATAGACCCCGTCGCGACGAGCGCCCAGGTGGAGAGTTCCCGGGGCGGCATGGCCGCCGGACGACAGTGTGCCCACGACCTCACCGGCGCGCACGTGCGTTCCCGGCGTCAGGGCGCTGGCGAGCGGTTCCAGAGTGCTGACGAGGCCGTCGCCGTGATCGATCGTCAGGACGGGGCGATCGACCACGACGCCGGTGAACAGCACCACGCCGTCAGCCGGGGCGACGACCGTCGAGGTTCCGGCCTCGATGTCGACTCCGCGATGACCGGCAGCGTAGTCGTGCGACGGCTGGCGATACGGCTCGACGACACGGCCCAGCACCGGCCAGGTCCAGGAATGGCTCGCATCCACGGCGATCGCCTGGGCTGAGAGAGCAGGGGCGGCGACGGCCGCGGACGCGGGAGCCGCCAGTGCGAGGAACACGATGGCGACGGCTGTCAGGCGGCGGCCGGAGGAGGATGCGGGCATGACACCAACGTGCCGTCGCTGAGCGGGCGGAGAGGGTTCCGAACGCGCGGGTGGGGACAGCATGCCGGGCGTGGAGAGCGGGGGAGAGGACATCGTCCCCGGCGCCGTGCACCGCCTCCCCGACTGGTACACTGGACGCGCGCCTCGCATGTCGAGGTGACTCCGCGTGCCCCGAGTGGGAAACAACCCGCGGCACATCCACCCTACGGTCCCGTCCTCGGACGGGTGGGTGCGTGCCGGGCACCAGGCTCGTCGACCGATCGGTTCGACGCGAACAACCGCAACAGAAGGAGAACGGCCATGGCCGTCGTCACCATTCGCCAGCTGCTCGACAGCGGCGTCCACTTCGGACACCAGACCCGCCGGTGGAACCCGAAGGTCAAGCGCTTCATCCTCACGGAGCGCTCCGGCATCCACATCATCGACCTCCAGCAGTCGCTGTCGTACATCGACAAGGCGTACGAGTTCGTCAAGGAGACCGTCGCCCACGGCGGCACGGTGCTCTTCGTCGGCACCAAGAAGCAGGCGCAGGAAGTCATCGCCGAGCAGGCGATGCGCGTCGGCCAGCCCTACGTCAACCAGCGCTGGCTCGGCGGTCTGCTCACCAACTTCTCGACCGTCAGCAAGCGCCTCGCCCGCATGAAGGAGCTCGAGGAGCTCGACTTCGAGGACCCGGCCGCGAGCGGCTTCACCAAGAAGGAGCTGCTGCTCAAGAAGCGCGAGCTCGACAAGCTGCACAAGTCGCTCGGTGGTATCCGCAACCTCACCAAGACGCCGTCGGCCATCTGGATCGTCGATGCCAAGCGCGAGCACCTCGCCGTGGACGAGGCCACCAAGCTCGGCATCCCCGTGATCGGCATCCTCGACACGAACGCCGACCCGGACGAGTTCCAGTTCCCGATCCCGGGCAACGACGACGCGATCCGCTCCGTCTCGCTGCTGACCCGCATCATCGCTGACGCGGCCGCCGAGGGCCTGCAGCAGAAGCACAACCCCGAGTCCGGCGCCGAGGAGCCCCTGGCCGAGTGGGAGCGCGAGCTCCTCGAGCAGGGCGCTCCCGTCTCCGAGGGTGCTGACGCGGTCGTGGCATCGACCGAGTCCGCCGCGGACGAGGCTGCCGCCGAGGAGCAGGTCGAGGCTGTCGCCGCAGCTTCCGGCGAGAGCGTCGAGGCCGTCGCCGAGGCCGAGGCCACCGACAAGTAATCAGCGCGTCCCCTGGACCCGCTACGATCGGCGCGGCCGTGAACCGGCCGCGCCGATCGGCATCCGCGAGAACTCTCCCAACAGAAGGAGCCGCCACTCATGGCAAACTTCACCATCGCCGACATCAAGGCTCTGCGTGAGCAGCTCGGCACGGGCATGGTCGACACCAAGAAGGCCCTCGAGGAAGCCGACGGCGACCTCGAGAAGGCCGTCGAGATCCTCCGCCTCAAGGGCGCGAAGGGCAACGCGAAGCGTGCGGACCGCTCGACCAGCGAGGGCCTCGTGGCCGCGCGTGAGGTCGACGGCAAGGTGACGCTGATCGAGCTGAACACCGAGACCGACTTCGTCGCCAAGAACGAGCGCTTCATCGCTCTGGCCGACAAGGTCGTCGAGGCTGCGGCTGCCGTCGCCGCCGACTCCGTCGAGGCCGCCCTCGCCGCGCCGGTCGACGACAAGACCGTCGAGCAGCTCATCTCCGATGAGGCCGCGATCATCGGCGAGAAGGTCGAGCTGCGTCGCGTGCGCACCCTCTCGGGCGATCACGCCGAGGTCTACCTCCACAAGACCAGCAAGGACCTCCCGCCGCAGGTCGGCGTCGTGCTGATCTACTCGGGCGACGACGCGGAGACCGCGCGTAGCATCGCGCAGCACATCTCCTTCGCCAACCCCTCCTACCTCTCTCGCGACGACGTGCCCGAGGCCGACGTCGAGAAGGAGCGCGAGATCGTCACCGAGATCTCTCGCAACGAGGGCAAGCCGGAGGCCGCGCTGCCGAAGATCGTCGAGGGTCGCGTGAACGCGTTCTTCAAGCAGGTCGCCCTGCTCGACCAGGACTACGCGCGGGACAACAAGCTGTCCGTCGCGAAGGTCGCCTCCGACGCAGGACTGACTCTCACCGACTTCGCCCGCTTCAAGGTCGGCGCGTAAGTCGCTCGAAAGGCCCGCATCGTCGTCGGTGCGGGCCTTTCGCATGCCGTAGTTTTGACCCGACGAGAAGAGGACGCACACATGGACGAATCGACCGGGCGCCGTCGCGTCCTTCTGAAGCTCTCCGGGGAGGCCTTCGGGGCCGGCTCCCTCGGAGTCAACCCCGACATCGTGAGCCAGATCGCTCGTGAGATCGCTGCAGCCGTCGACGAGGTCGAGATCGCGATCGTCGTCGGCGGCGGTAACTTCTTCCGCGGCGCCGAACTCAGTCAGCGCGGCATGGATCGCGGCCGCGCGGACTATATGGGCATGCTCGGTACTGTCATGAACGCGCTCGCGCTGCAGGACTTCCTCGAGCAGGCGGGCGCCGCGACCCGCGTCCAGTCCGCCATCGAGATGACGCAGGTCGCCGAGCCGTACATCCCGCGTCGCGCGCAGCGCCACATGGCCAAGGGCCGGGTCGTGATCTTCGGTGCGGGAGCGGGGCTCCCGTACTTCTCCACCGACACCGTCGCCGCGCAGCGCGCGCTCGAGATCGGTGCCGACGAGGTCCTCGTCGCGAAGAACGGCGTGGACGGGGTGTACACGGCCGACCCCAACAAGGACTCTTCGGCGGTCAAACTCGACCGGATCACCTACAACGACGCGCTCATGCAGGGTCTCAAGGTGGTCGACTCCACCGCCTTCAGCCTCTGCATGGACAACCGCATCGACATGCGGGTGTTCGGAATGGAGCCCGCTGGCAACGTCACGCGCGCCCTGCGCGGCGACGAGATCGGCACACTCGTCACGGCGTGACCTCCGCGTGCGGGGCTCGCCCCGCCACTAGACTCGAAAACTGCTGGATATGAGGGAGTTACCGTGATCGCCGATGTGCTGACCGAAACCGCCGGACGTATGGAACGTGCCGTGGAAGCGGCCAAAGAGGACTTCTCGACCGTCCGAACGGGGCGTGCGAACCCGCAGCTCTTCCAGAAGCTGAGCGTGGAATACTACGGCACTCCGACGCCGCTCGCGCAGCTCGCCTCGCTCAACAACCCGGAGGCGCGCACGATCATCGTGACGCCGTACGACAAGTCGGCGCTGAAGGCGATCGAGCAGGCGATCCGCGATATGCCCAACCTCGGCGCCAACCCCACCAACGACGGCAACATCATCCGAGTCACGATGCCGGAGCTGACCCAGGACCGCCGCAAGGAGTACGTCAAGCTCGTGCGCAGCAAGGGCGAGGATGCGAAGGTGCACGTGCGCGGCATCCGCCGCAAGGCCAAGGATGAGCTCGACGCGCTGAAGTCCGAGGTCGGCGAGGATGAACTCGTGCGCGCCGAGAAGGACCTCGACGCTCTGACGCGTTCGCATGTCGACGCGATCGACGAGGCGCTCAAGCGTAAAGAAGCCGAGCTCCTCGAGGTCTGAGAAGGCATGTCCGACGCATCCGATGCCGCCGGGGTCGCACCAGAGAGTGCGACACCCGGGCAAGGAGTGCCGCCGGGGCGTGATCGTGTCGGGGCGGAACATCAGTCGCCGCCGACTCGCACGCGGCGGAATGAGTTCGAACTGCAGGTCGCACATGCACGTGCCGAGTTCGAAGAGGCGAACGAGCGCATCAAGCAGCGCACCGGCCGGGACCTGATCCTCGCGATCGTCATCGGCGTCGCGATCGGCGCCGTGGTGCTGGTCGCTCTCGTGTTCGTCAAGTGGCCGTTCCTGATCTTCGGCGCGGGTGTGGCGCTTCTGGGCACATTCGAGTTCGCCCGTGCGCTGCAGGCGTCGGGCCGCAAAGTCGATGTCGTCCCGCAGCTGGCAGGCGGGGTGATGATCCTGCTGTCCGCGTATTTCCTCGACCTCTGGCTCCACTGGGTGTCGCTGTTCGTCGCGGTCGTACTCATCGTGGTGTGGCGTCTGCTCGGGCAGATGATCGCCCGAGACGGCAGAAGGTACGCCGCTGTCGTCGATGATGTCCTGGCGGGGGCTCTTCTTCCCGTCTACGTGTCGTTCCTCGCGAGCCTCGCGCTGGTTCTGCTGCGCCAGGAGCACGGCGAGTGGTGGGTGATGGCGTTCCTCATCGTCGCGATCGCCTCCGACACGGGCGCCTACGTGACGGGTCTGACCCTCGGCCGCCACCCGATGGCTCCTCGCATCAGCCCCAAGAAGACCTGGGAGGGCTTCGCCGGGGCGGCCCTTGCAGCCGTCGTCGCGGGGATTCTGCTGTCGTGGCTGATGCTCGGACTGCCCTGGTGGAGCGGAATCATCTTCGGTCTGGTCATCCTGGGCACGGCGACCGCCGGCGACCTGGGTGAATCCATGCTCAAGCGTGATCTCGGGATCAAGGACATGAGCTCCTGGCTGCCGGGGCACGGCGGTGTGCTCGATCGCCTCGACTCCATCCTCCCGTCCGCTCCCGCAGCTCTTGCTCTGTTCTACCTGCTGACACCTCTGGCGGTTTCATGACAGTCCACGACGAATCCGCGCTCGAGCAGCGCAGTGACGCAGCGGCGATCTCCGCCCCGTCGCATCACAACGCGTTCCCGAGAGTCCAGGGGCGGGCCAAGGGCTACGACCCTGCCGCCGTGGATGCCTTCCTCGCGCGTGCGCGGGAGGCTTTCGAGTCCGATGCGCCCGGCGCGACGGCGGTCGGGGCTTCCGACGTCCGGGACGTGTCGTTCGCGCTCGTGCGCGGCGGGTACGCGATCGGGCCGGTGGATGCCGCCCTCGGTCGTGTCGAGGATGCGTTCGCCGCACAGGAGCGTCAGCAGACGATCGCCCGCCTGGGCGCACGGGCCTGGGTGCAGCAGCAGCGTGAGGACGCACAGGTCGTGCTCGACCGACTGGGACGCGACCACAGACACCGCTTCGACCGCGTCTCGGTCGTCCACTACGGGTATCGCGTCGAGGAAGTCGACCTCGTGGCCGATCGGATCGCGGGCTACCTCACCGACGGCACGGGTCTCACCGTCGAGCAGGTGCGTTCGGTCGCGTTCCGTATGCAACGCGGGGGATACCGTGAAACCCAGGTGGATGCGGTGCTCGATGCCGTCGTCGAGATCATGCTGGCGGTCGGTTGAACGACGCCGGGCGTGCTCGCATGGCGTTCTCAGGACCAAATCGTTACAATCGGGAGATCGTGACTTCCGGAGATGACACCCGAAACCCGGCGCCGCTGACCCGACGGTCCGCTCGAGCGCTAGTGGCTCCGGCCTCGGCACCCGCTTCGAAGGCCGCGTCGAACGCGCGCTGGTCGCGCCGTCGCGGGGTCGTGGGCGTGTTCGCCGGAGTCGCTGCGCTGGCTTTCGCCGCCGCATCCGTCGGACCTGCGGCATTCGCTCTCACCGAGAGCGCACCCGCTCCGTCCGAGCCCGAGACGGTCTATTCGAGCACGCTTGGCGATGCGCAGAGCCTCGTCGTCGCGTCGGGTGCCGTCGTGACCCTCGACCGCGACTCGTACAGCGCGTTCGAGAAGCCGAAACCACCGCCCGAGCCCGAGCCCGAGGTCGCTGCGGCGTCGCCCGCGACGCCGTTCTACTCGGGTGGCGGAGCCCCCTCCGAGTGGATGGCGGCCGCAGGCATAGCTGAGGGCGACTGGGGCTACGTCGACTACATCGTCTCCAAGGAGAGCGGCTGGAACCCGAACGCCACCAACCGCAGTTCGGGCGCGTGCGGTCTCGTGCAGGCGCTGCCGTGTAGCAAGGTTCCCGGCAACGGATACGACCCCGTCGACAATCTGCGTTGGGGGAACGGCTACGCCGTGGGTCGCTACGGCAGCTGGGCGGGCGCCTACAACTTCTGGATCAACAACAACTGGTGGTGACCGTGGCGCGATCGCGTCGACGCCGCCCCGAGCACTCCGGCTCCGAAGAATCGTTCCAGCGCCTGCTGGCGGGCTTCAAGCGCACGGAGATGCGCGGCGGCCGCGAGTGGACGGTGCAGCCGATCTCGACGGTTCAGGCGGTCAAGGAGTACACCTGTCCCGGCTGTCATCGCGTGATCGCGCCAGGAACCGCCCACCTCGTGGTGTGGCGCGCCGACGGCGTCATGGGTGATGCCGCCGAGCTCGCGGCTCGTCGGCACTGGCATTCTCACTGTTGGAAGGTGGCGTGATGGCTGAGATCCGTGGTGCAAGCGTGCTTCCCGCGCGGCGCGAGGACATCGTCCTGCGCACGGCGGACGGACTCGAACTCGTCGGGGAGTTGGCGCTTCCGCTCGAGAAGGATCCCGTCGCCACTCTCGTGACGCTTCATCCGCTGCCCACCCACGGCGGGTTCATGGACTCGCACATCCTCCGTAAGGCCGCGGCGCGCCTGCCGGCCCTTGCAGACCTGGCCGTGCTCCGCTTCAACACGCGGGGTACCTCGTCGCCGCGCGGACAGAGCGGCGGTCGATTCGAAGAGGGGGTCGGCGAGAGGGCCGACGTCGCTGCGGCGATGGATCTCGTCGCGGATCGCGCGCTGCCGCATCCGTGGCTCGTCGGCTGGTCATTCGGCACGGAGCTCGCGCTCAAGTACGGCAGGGAGCATCCCGTCGACGGCGCCATTCTGCTCTCTCCTCCGCTGCATCGAGCCAGTGAGGGGGATGTTGCCGCCTGGCAGGGGGATCCTCGACGACTGGTCGCGCTGATCCCGGAGTTCGACGACTATCTGCGCCCCGACGAGGCGCGTCGCCGGTTCGCGTCGGTCCCTGACATGACCCTGATCCCTGTGGAGGGCGGCAAGCATCTTTGGGTGGGGGAGGCGCAGACCCGTCGTGTGCTGGGCGAGATCGTCGAGATCGTGAATCCTGCGGCCGCGCCTCTGCCGACCCATTGGGACGGGCCGACTCTCTGATCAGCGCTCGTTCATGCGCGGGACGATCACCTGCCGATAGATGATCAGGATGCTCGCGGCGACCGGGATCGCGACAAGAGCGCCGAGGAGTCCGAGCAGCGACCCGCCGGCGAGGGCCGCGATCACGACCACCGCGCCGGGGACGGCGACGGCGCGACTCATGATGCGCGGCGACACGAGGTACGCCTCGAGCTGCATATAGATGACGTACCAGATGGCCGCGGTGAGCGCGGTCGTCGGAGACCCGAGCCCGGGGATGAGGCAGGTCAGGACGATGATGACCGAGCCGGTCAGCGTTCCGACCAGGGGGATGAGTGAGAAGAAGAAGGCGATCACGGCCAGGACCGCCGGGAACGGTGCCTGGATGATCGTCAGGAAGATCGCACTCAACACGCCGTTGATCACGCCGAGACTGACCTGGCCCATGACGTAGTAGCCGACGGAGTCGGTGATCTGCTCGGACAACTCGATGAACCGCGGACGGCGCGAAGCGGGAACGAGGCTGTAGACCGCGGCCTTGAGGTTCGGCGTCGACGCCGTGAAGTAGATCGTGAGGATCAGGACGATGAAGGCGCCCGTCAGGCCGCCGAGGAATGCAAGGCTCGCGTTGATGACGCCGCCGGTGATGTTGCCCCAGTTCGACAGAGCCCAGTCCTGGACGTTCGTCACAGTGTCGTCGATGGTGCTGTCCTGGATGCCGGGGAACACCGAGTGGATCCAGTTCTTGACGTCCTGCCACGACGTGCTCTGCAGGAACCGCGTGACCTCCTCGACCAGCTGGCTGACCTGGCTCACGATGATCGGCACGACCATCCAGACGATGCCGGCGAAGATGGCGAGGACACCGAGAACGGTGATGAGGACCGCAGACCAGCGAGGCAAGCGCCTTCTCGTCAACCAGGCCACCACGGGTTCGAGACCGAGCGAAAGGAAGAGCGCCGTTCCGATGTAGAGGAGGATCGTCGACAGGGTCTGCACGCTGCCGATGAGCAGAAGCCCCAGGCCGACACCGAGCGTGCCGATGAAGGCGATGCGGAACGGGTTGTGAAGCTTCACAATGCCTCCTCGGCGAGCGGAACGTGCTGCACACACGATACGTGTGACGCGCCCGTGGCGGCGGGAGCGACCCCCTCTCGCGCAACACACAGGCGTCTCGGCTAGTCTCGAATGTCGGATCGTTCCGCTCCGCGGGCATGGGAGGAAGATTTCGTGCGTTTCGTCTGGGCCGTCGCGGCCTTCGTACTGGCCGCTCTGCTGATCGGGGCAGGCATCGCTCAACGGACCGTGTTCTACGGTCCGTCGACGCAGAGTGCCGAGATCCCCGCTGCAGACGGCACCGCGTACACGATGGTCGACGGCGCAGTTCTGACCTCTCTGCCCGGTACGCAGACGCTGCGCGTCTCGTCTTCCGACGGCGTCTTCGTCGCCTACGGCCGCACCGCCGACATGCGGGCATGGCTCTCCGACCAGACATACAACGAAGTGTCGACGGGTGAGGACGGCGTTCTGAATGCGGCGGTGATCGAGCCCGAGGTCACCCCGACGGATGCGCCCGCGGACGCGGCGGCGGGTGAGGACGAGGCTGCGACCGCACCTGCGTCCACCGAGAACCGCAATCCCGCGGGGTCCGACCTGTGGCTCGCCGAGTACAGCGACGACCGCGCGGTCAGCGTTCCCCTGCAGCTTCCCGACTCGATGAGCGTGCTGATCGCCTCGGACGGCACCAAGCCCGCGCCCACCGAGGCCAGCATCACCTGGAACATCGCGCAGACGACACCGTGGGCGGGACCTCTCATGCTGCTCGGAGGCGTCGCCCTCGTCGCGGGGATCGTCCTGTACATCCTCGCCATCCGACACGACCGGCGCTCGCGCGGGCCGCGTCGCAAGGCGCCGCCGCCCCTGCCCGAGACACAGCCGATCGATCTGGCCGTAGAACCCGGAGCGAAGGGTGTGATCAGCGCAACGCCGTCGCGACGATCCTCGCGTCGTCCGTTCCTCGCGATCCCTCTCGCGGTTGTCGGCGCTCTCGTGTTCACCGGTTGCTCGCCCGACGCGTGGCCGGATCTGGCCCCCACGCCGACGTCTTCTCAGACCGCCGCGATCGTCGACTCCGCCGACCAGCAGGCGCCCGCTGTCACCGAGGCGCAGGCGCAGACGATCCTGCAGCGTATCTCGACGACGGTCGCGTCAGCCGACGAAGCACGCGACGCGAACCTCGCGGCCACCCGGCTCGATGGAGCCGCGCTGGCGGAGCGCAACACCAACTACGTGCTGCGCGGTGCCTTGGCCGACGAGGCGGCCCTGCCCCCGATCCCCGCCGAACCGACGCAGATCATCCTGCCGCAGGCGTTCGACGAGTGGCCGCGCACGGTGATGGCGGTCGTGCAGAAGGAAGGTGCTCAGGGGCCCGTCTCCACGATCATGTTCCTGACCCAGGCTGATCAGTGGGCCGACTACAAGCTGTCGTACATCGGCGATCTGCTCGGATCGGTCGAGATGCCCGACCTCGCGCCCGCGTACATCGGCGCCTCCCAGGTGCCGCCGGACTCGTCCTTCCTGACGGTCGCGCCGGACAAGCTCGCCGAGGCCTACGCCGACGTGCTGAACAACGGTAAGGACAGTGCATCCATCGGGCTCTTCGATGAGCAGACCGACCTGTTCAGCCAGAACGTCGCCACGAACCGCCAGCAGCGTCGCGACAAGTTCAATGAGACGGGCGCCTCCACGGGCAAGATCGAGTTCGCGGCCCAGGCGGGCAGTCAGCAGCCGCTCGCGCTCGCAACGCTCGAGAGCGGGGCGATCGTCGCGGTCTCGGTCAACGAGGTCGACACCGTGACCCCGAACAGCGGGGATGTCGTCATCAAGCTGACCGACAATCCGACCGTGCAGGCGTTGACCGGTGTGTCGGAGTCCGCCACCGGCGTGAGCTCGACCTTCGCCGATCAGCTGTTCTTCTACGTGCCGGCGCAGGGATCCTCAGAGAAGATCCGACTCCTCGGTTACACCTCCAACATCCTGGAAGCGAAGGTTCTGTGATGTCCGATCAGGCTCCTGGTGCCGTGCTGCGCGGTGCCGTCGACCTCTCCGCACTGCGCAACCGGCCCGCCCCGGGCTCGAACGCCGCACCGTCCGCCCCGACGTCAGGCTCCCTCGTACGGGACGTGACCGACGCGACGTTTGGTGAGATCCTCGAGCTCTCGCGGACGGTCCCCATCGTCGTCGACCTGTGGGCCGAGTGGTGCGGGCCCTGCAAGCAGCTCAGCCCCATCCTCGAGAAGGTCGTCCAAGAGCTCGCCGGTCGCCTCGTCCTGGCGAAGGTCGATGTGGACGCCAACCCGCAGATCGCGCAGGGCTTCCGCGCGCAGTCCATCCCTCTGGTCGTGGCTCTGGTCGGCGGTCAGCCGGTTCCGCTGTTCACCGGGGCCGTGCCCGAGGAGCAGGTCCGTGACGTCTTCTCACAGCTCCTGCAGCTCGCAGCGCAGAACGGTGTGACGGGCACCGTCGATGCGGGTGCAGAGAGCGCCGCAGATGCGACCGATGAGCCGCCGCTGCCGCCCCTGCACGCGGAGGCGTTCGTCGCGATCGAAGAAGGCGACTACGTGCGCGCGGCCGCCGCCTACGAGCGCGCCCTGGAGGAGAACCCGCGCGACGTCGATGCGCAAGCCGGCCTCGGGCAGGTGCGGCTGCTCCAGCGCGTGCAGGGCGCCGACCTGCAGCAGGCGCGGGCCGCGGCCGCTGCTGCGCCCACCGACGTCGATGCGCAGCTCCTCGTGGCCGACCTCGACGTCACTGGCGGACACGTGGACGACGCGTTCGCACGGTTGCTCGATCTCTTCGCCGCGCTGCCGGCGGACGAACGCGCACCCGTCCGGGCGCGTCTGCTCGAGCTGTTCGGGCTCGTCGGCGACGCGGATCCCCGCGTCATCCGCGCGCGCGGACGCCTCGCCTCGCTCCTGTTCTGAGGCCGAGGCGCCCGGTCGAGCTCACTCGGCGGGTCGCAGCCAGAGAGCTCCGAGCGGCGGCAGTGTCAGACGTGCGCGGCCGGATGCGTCGGCGGTCGCTGCGCCGAGGTTGCCGACACCGGAGCCCCCGAAGGCGGATGCATCGGAGTTGAGCAGTTCCTGCCAGACGCCCGCAAGGGGCAGATCCAGTTCGTAGTCGTGCAGCGGTGCGCCCGAGAAGTTGAAGATCGCCACCAGGGGTCGGCCGTCGGCATCCCAGCGCACGAACGCCGATACGTTCGGATTCCACGTGGGTCCGCCGATGCGCGAGAAAGCGGAGCCGTCCGCATCCCGCTGCCACAGCGCCGGGGTGTCACGGTAGGTCGCGTTGAGGGTCGCGACGAAGTCGCCGAGCTCTCGGTGGGCGGGCTGGTCGAGCAGCCACCACTCGAGCGAGCGCGACTCGGACCACTCCGCGATCTGGCCGAACTCCTGCCCCATGAACAGCAGCTGCTTGCCGGGGTGGGCCCACATGTACGAGAGGAACAGTCGCATCCCCGCGAGCTTCTGCCAGTGGTCGCCGGGCATCCGCGCGAACAGGGAACCCTTGCCGTGCACGACCTCGTCGTGACTGATGGGAAGCACGTAGTTCTCACTGAACGCGTACACGAACGAGAACGACAGCTCGCCCTCGTGGTGAGCGCGGTAGAGCGGATCGCGCGAGATGTACACGAGCGAGTCGTTCATCCACCCCATGTTCCATTTGAAGCCGAAGCCGAGACCCCCCGCGCTGGTCGGCGCGGTGACGCCCGGGTAGCTGGTGGATTCCTCCGCGATCATCGCGATTCCGGGGAACGTCTTATAGACGGTCGCGTTCGTCTCCTGCAGGAACTGGATCGCCTCCAGGTTCTCGCGACCGCCGTAGATGTTGGGCTCCCACTCGCCGGGCTCGCGGGAGTAGTCGAGGTACAGCATGGAGGCGACCGCATCCACACGCAGACCGTCGACGTGGAACTCTTCGAACCAGTACAGCGCGTTGGCGACGAGGAAGTTGCGCACCTCGGCCCGGCCGTAGTCGAAGATCAGCGTGCCCCAGTCCTTGTGCTCACCGCGTCGGGGATCCGGGTGCTCGTAGAGCGCCTCCCCGTCGAAGCGGGCGAGCGCGAACTCGTCGCGTGGGAAATGACCCGGCACCCAGTCCATGATCACGCCGATGCCGGCTCCGTGCAGGCGGTCGATGAGGTAGCGGAGGTCGTCGGGCGAGCCGAACCGGCTCGTCGGCGCGTAGTAGCCGCTCACCTGGTAGCCCCACGACCCTCCGAAGGGATGCTCAGCGAGCGGGAGGAACTCGACGTGCGTGAACCCCTGGGCGCTCACGTACTCGATGAGCGGGTCCGCCGCGTCGCGATAACCCAGGCCCGGACGCCAGGAGCCGAGGTGCAGTTCGTACACGGACATGGGGCGCTCGAGCGGCTGGTTGGCGGCGCGCTCGGCGATCCACGCGTCGTCGCCCCACTCGTAGCTCGACGCGGTCACGACCGAGGCTGTCGCCGGCGGCAGCTCGGCGCGACGAGCCATGGGGTCGGCCTTCAGGATCCACCGGCCGTCACGCGTGAGGAGCTCGTACTTGTAGGTGCTGTCTGCGCCGACACCGGGCACGAAGAGTTCCCAGACGCCGCTCGCGCCCATCGACCTCATGCTGTGCGACTGGCCGTCCCAGCCGTTGAAATCGGCGGCGACGCGGACGGCCTGCGCGTGGGGAGCCCACACCGCGAAGGATGTGCCCGCGACGCCCTCATGATCGCGCACGTGGGACCCGAGCACCTGCCACAGCTGCTCATGACGTCCCTCCCTGATGAGATGGAGGTCGAGTTCACCGACCGTCGGGGAGAACCGGTAGGGGTCGTCGGCGGTGTAGGGGTCTGAGCCGTCGTACGTCGCGGTGAGCCGGTACGCGCCCGCATCCCCGCGGTACGCGCCCTCCCAGATGCCCGCGCGGACGTGGTCGAGCGGGACCTTGCGACCGTCGGCGAAGACGGCAGTGACGGATGCGGCCAGCGGCCGCCGGGCACGGATCACCCCGCCCGTCTCGCCGTCGGGGTGCAGGCCCAGCACGTCGTGGGGGGAGTAGTAGGAGCCGGTGGCGACGGTGTCGAGCACCCGCGGTTCGATGAGGCTCATGCGAGGCCCTTCACGTGGAGGATGTGCGCCGGCTCGCGGAACGCGTCCAGTCGCACGTAGTTGTGGTCGGTCCAGGTCCAGGTGGCGCCTGTCACGAGGTCTTCGACGACGTACGGCGTTCCCGCCGGGACACCCCATGCCTCGGTGTCCAGATGAACCGTCGTCTCCCGTGCGGAGTGAGGGTCGACGTTGACGACCACGATGATCGTGTCGCTCTCGCCGCTCTCGTCGAGGGCGCCGTCGAGGTGCTTCGTGTACACCAGGATCGCGTCGTCATCGCTGTGCTGGATCTCGAGGTTGCGCAGCTGACGCAGCGCTGGATGCTGGCGGCGGATGCGGTTGAGGAACGCGAGGTACGGCGCGAGGGAGTCGCCGTCGGCCTCGGCCTGCTGCCAATCGCGGAGCTTGTACTCGTACTTCTCGTTGTCGATGTTCTCCTCGCTGCCCGGACGCGCCACGTTCTCGAACAGCTCGTAGCCGGCGTAGACGCCGTAGGTCGGGGCGGCGGTCGCCGCTATCGTCGCGCGGATGCGATAGGCAGCGCGTCCGCCGTACTGGAGGTACTCGGTCAGGATGTCCGGGGTGTTGACGAAGAGGTTGGGGCGCAGGTAGTCGTCGGTCTCGTGGGCGAGCGAGTCGAGGAACTCCTCGAGCTCTGCCTTCGAGTTGCGCCACGTGAAATACGTGTAGCTCTGCTGGAACCCCGCCTGCGCAAGCCCGCGCAGGGGCGTGGGCCTGGTGAAGGCCTCTGCCAGGAAGACCACGTCGGGCGCCTCGTCGCGGACGGTGCGGATGAGCCATTCCCAGAACTGCAGGGGCTTGGTGTGAGGGTTGTCGACGCGGAAGATCTTCACGCCCTGGGCGATCCAATGGCGCACGATGCGAAGGACCTCGGCACGGATACCCGCGGGGTCGTTGTCGAAGTTGACGGGATAGATGTCCTGGTACTTCTTCGGCGGGTTCTCCGCGTACGCGATCGTGCCGTCGGGAAGGGTGGTGAACCACTCCGGGTGCTCCTTCACCCACGGGTGGTCGGGGGAGGCCTGCAACGCCAGATCGAGCGCGATCTCGATCCCGGCGGATGCGGCGGCATCCAGGAACGCGCGGAAGTCGATGAGCGAGCCGAGCTCGGGGTGGATGGCATCGTGTCCGCCTTCGGCCGCGCCGATGGCCCACGGCGATCCGGGGTCGGCGGGGCCGGCGTTCAGTGTGTTGTTCGGGCCCTTGCGGTGGGTGCGTCCGATGGGGTGGATCGGCGGCAGGTAGAGCACATCGAACCCCATCGCCGCGACGCCCGGGAGCCGGTCGATGGCGGTGCGGAAGGTTCCCGGCTCGATGGTCCCGTCCGCGCGCCGCGTCGCTCCCTCGGAGCGCGGGAAGAACTCGTACCAGGCGCCGACACCGGCCCGCTCGCGCTCCACGAGCAGATCGTGCGTTGCGCCCAGCGTCCAGAGCTCGCCGAGCGGGCGTGCGTTGAAAGCCCCCGCCAGCCGCTCGTCGTGCACGATCGCGAGGGCGGCCGCCTCGTCGGTGGCGCTCGCGCGCAGGAGCGCGGCCTGCTCGGTCAGCAGACGCCGTTCCGCTGCGGGGCGATCCTTCTCCGCGGCAGCATCCTCGAACAGGAGCGCACCGATCTCGCGCATCAGAGCGACATCGACGCCGGCCGGGATCTTCAGCTCGGCCGCGTGCCGCCAGGTGGCATACCGGTCGGCGAACGCCTCGAACCGGAAGGACCACGTCCCCTGTGCGAGCAGCGTGACCAGCACGCCCCACGTGTCCAACCCGTCCTCGTGGGCGCTGAGCCGGTGCAGCGACTCGCTGCCGTCCGGTGAGGTCAGTCGTAGCTGCACGCCGATCAGGTCGTGCCCCTCTCGGAACGCGCGCACACGGAACGGGACGACCTCGCCGGCGAAGGCGGACGGGTCGAACCGTGGGTCGGGAGTCGAAGGCCGTTCCGCGCTGAGGGGGATGCGGCCGGTCACCGTGTCGGCGGATGACCACGCGACGACCTTGCGCAGCGGGATCTCGGCACCGCTTCGTTGAGTGCGGACGGGGAGGGATCGTGTCGGAGTGGCCACACAGCGAACCTATCGCGGGCGCGTGCGGCATGACAGGCGTGACGCGGGCGGTGCGAACGTGCTATTCGGCGCGGAACAGATGCATCGACGTCGGGGGAGTGGGAACGATGTCGCCCGGCGCCAGGACGGGCTCCTCCAGCGAGGGCGATTCCTCGGCGCTCGACCAGAGCGACACGTAGCGACTGACCCCCTCGATGTGCGGAAGGCGCACATCCACCGGCGTTTCGTTGCCGTGGACGATCAGCAGGATGCGGTTGAACTCCTCGAATTCGGGCGTCGATGCCGCGACGTACTGGAGTGTGCGGTGTGCGGGATCGTTCCATCGCTCGCCCGACATGGTCTCGCCGCGCTCGTCGTACCACTCCATGACGGACGCCGACGGCGTCTCCTCGTCCAGGCGTGCGAAGCGGATGGGTCGCAGCGCCGGGTTCTCGGCCCGCAGCTCGATCAAGCGCCGCACGTGCGCGAAGAGCTCCTGCTGCCAGGGTCGGTGCTCCCAGGACAGCCACGTGAGAGCGGAGTCGTGGCAGTACGCGTTGTTGTTGCCGCGCTGCGTCCGGCCGAACTCGTCGCCGGCGGTGATCATCGGGATCCCCGCCGAGAGCAGGAGCGTGCCCATGAGGTTGCGCATCGCCTTGCGGCGGGTGGCGAGGATCCGCTCGTCGTCGGTCGTGCCCTCCGCGCCGTGGTTGAAGGAGCGGTTCGTGTCGGCACCGTCGCGGTTGTGCTCACCGTTGCCGAGATTGTGCTTGACGTCGTACGAGACGAGGTCGTTCAGGGTGAAGCCGTCGTGGGCGGTGACGAAGTTGATCGATGCCAGCGGTCCCCGCTCAGCGCTGAAGGTGTTGGACGATCCCGCGAGCCGCGTGGCGAACCCGCCGATGCCGACCGGTGCGGTCGAGGCGCGGCGTGCGTAGTCGACGTCTGACAGCCAGAAGTTGCGCACGCGGTCGCGGTACCGGTCGTTCCACTCGTGCCAGCCGTCGCCGAAGTTGCCCGTCTGCCAGCCGCCCATGCCCACGTCCCAGGGCTCGGCGATCTTCTTCGTGTCGGCGAGCTCCGGATCCTCGGCGATGGCCCGCAGGAGAGGATGCTCGGGCGTGAAGCGATGCTGATCGTCGCGCCCCAGCGTCGTGGCCAGATCGAACCGGAAACCGTCGATCTGCACGTCCCGCGCCCAGTAGCGCAGCGAATCCATGACGAGACGTGCGCCCGCATCCGTGGCCGTGTTCACCGAGTTGCCGCATCCGGTGACGTCGATGTACGTGCCGTCGTCCTGCTGTCGGTAGTAGGCGCGGTTGTCGAGACCGCGCAGGCTGGAGCGCGGACCGCCGATGCCCTCCTCCGCGGTGTGGTTGTAGACGACGTCGAGGACGACTTCCAGGCCGGCTTGATGCAGGAGCTTCACCATTCCCTTGACCTCGCGAAGAACCGCATCCGGTCCCTCGCGACGCGCCTGGTCGGTCGCGTAGGCGGCGTGGGGCGCGAAGAAGCCGAGGGTGTTGTATCCCCAGTAGTTGTCGAGCCCCAGCTGCAGGAGGCGGGGTTCGGAGGCGAAGGCATGGATGGGCAGCAGCTCGATGGTCGTGACGCCGAGATCCAGGAAGTGCTCGATCATGGCGGGGTGCGCGAGCCCGGCGTAGGTGCCGTGGAGCGCCGCGGGGACGCCCGGATGCCGCTTCGTCATGCCCTTCACGTGCGCCTCGTAGATGACCGTTCGATCCAGCGGGACGGCGGGCTTTCGCACTTCGCCCCAGTCGAAGCCGCGATCGACCACGACGGAACGCCAGTCGCCGAACCCGCCGCTCACGATCCCGCGGCCGTAGGGGTCGAGCAGCAG
The DNA here is from genome assembly GCF_054782995.1 of Microbacterium neimengense. Classification (NCBI taxonomy): domain Bacteria; kingdom Bacillati; phylum Actinomycetota; class Actinomycetes; order Micrococcales; family Microbacteriaceae; genus Microbacterium; species Microbacterium neimengense. Next base: position 568,211 of record NZ_BAAGRK010000015.1, on the reverse strand, counting down.
CGTCTGCGGATTGAAGATGTTCCCGGCCCCGAAAGGGCCGGATGCGCGCAGTGCGTAGCGTGCGCCGGCGACGAGGAGCTCGGAGGTGATCTCCCATACTCCCCTCTCGCGCCGCTGCATCGGCAGGGTCGCGGTCGCCCAGTCGAGATCGTCGGCGTCGAAGATCACCACGTCGAGGGCATCGGCCGCCTGCGAGAAGACGCGGAGGGTGCCGCCGTTCTCGTGCAGGCGCACGCCGAGGTCCTCGAGAGCGGGATCGAGGACCTGCGAGAGCGCGGGAACTGAGGTCGTTGTCGGGCTGACCATGCCCACAACCCTAGCCATCGGCGCATGACGAACTGATGACGCCGCCTCACGCCGCGCGTGCGACAGTGGACGGGTGCACATCTACCTCGATCATGCGGCGTCGAGCCCGCTGCGTCCCGAGGCGCGGGAGGCCTGGCTCGAGGCGGCGGCGACGACGGGGAACGCCTCTTCTGTGCACGGCGGCGGACAGGCGGCGCGACGCGTGCTTGAGGACGCGCGAGAACGGCTCGCGGCGGTGGTCGACGCCGATCCCATCGAGGTCGTTTTCACCTCGGGCGGCACGGAGGCCGTGAACCTTGCGGTGAAGGGCCTGTGGGCTACGCGCGCCGCTGGCGCGGACACGGTCGTTCTTCCGGACGGGGAGCACCACGCGACGATCGACTCGGTCTCGGCCCTCGTCGACATGCAGCACGCCGAGGTGCGACCCGTGCGGCTGACCTCGCTCGGCGCGATCGATCGCGAAGATTTCGCGTCGGCGCTCGGCGGCGCGGCGTTCGCCACGGCGCTGGTCGCCAACAACGAGGTCGGGACGCTGTCGGATGCGGCGGGTCTGGCCGCGGACGCCGCGTCCGCCGAGGTGCCGCTGCATCTTGACGCCGTGGCGGCATTCGGACAGGTCCCCGTGGGCTTCCGGCGGTGGCGCGACGATGCTCCGGCGGGTGCCGGCCTCGTGGCGATGAGTCTGTCGGCGCACAAGGTCGGCGGCCCGGTGGGCACGGGCGCACTGATCAGCGCTCGGTCGGCGCGGATCGGTGCGCAGATGCATGGCGGCGCGCAGCAGCGGGGTCTGCGTGCCGGGACGCAGGACATCGCGGGCGCTGCCGCCTTCGCCGTGGCGGCGGAACTCGCAGCGGCCGAGTGTGAAGCGGAGGCCGTGCGCCTCGGAGCGCTGCGGGACCGGCTGGTGAAACAGGCGTGCGCCGCCGTGCCGGGTCTCGAGTTGCTCGGCGACCCGGTGCACCGCATCCCCGGCAACGCGCATCTGCTGGTGCCCGGCGCGCTGGGGGAGACGCTCCTGTTCCTCCTCGACACCCGCGGCATCGCGGTGTCCACAGGGTCAGCCTGTCAGGCGGGCATTCCCGAACCCTCGCATGTGGTGCGCGCCCTCGGCCGTGACGAGGATGCGGCACGTTCGGTGCTGCGGATCACTCTGGGGCGCACCACGACCTCCGATGACGTGGACGCATTCCTCGAGGCGTTGCCCTGGGCCGTCGAGCGCGCCCGCGCTGCCGGAGCCCGTACCGCCGCGCCCTCGTAGACTGGGATGATGCGGATTCTGGCGGCGATGAGCGGTGGCGTCGATTCGGCCGTGGCCGCGGCGCGCGCCGTGGATGCCGGACACGAGGTCGTGGGGGTCCACCTGGCACTGTCCCGCGCGGGCGGGACGCTGCGCACGGGTAGTCGGGGCTGCTGCACCATCGAGGACGCGATGGACGCTCGTCGCGCGGCGGACAAGCTCGGCATCCCCTTCTACGTGTGGGATTTCTCGGAGCGCTTCCGCGATGACGTGATCGAGGACTTCGTCTCGGAGTACCGGGCCGGACGCACCCCGAACCCCTGCATGCGCTGCAACGAGCGGATCAAGTTCGCCGCTCTGCTCGAGCGTGCGCTCGAGCTGGGCTTCGACGCCGTCTGCACCGGGCACTACGCGCTGCTCGTCGACGGCCCGGAGGGTCGAGAGCTGCACCGGGCGAGCGACCAGGCCAAGGATCAGTCGTACGTGCTCGGCGTCCTGAACGCCGAGCAGCTCGCGCACACGTACTTCCCGCTGGGCGACACGCCGTCGAAGGCTCTCGTGCGGGCCGAGGCCGCCGAGCGCGGTCTGACCGTCGCCCAGAAGCCCGACAGTCACGACATCTGCTTCATCCCCGACGGCGACACCCGGGGCTGGCTCGCCGATCGTGTCGGTGCCGAGCAGGGTGACATCCTCGACCGCGAAGGCAGCGTCGTCGGTCGCCACGACGGGGCCCACGCCTTCACCGTGGGACAGCGCCGCGGGCTGCAGCTCGGTGTCCCCGCATCCGATGGCAAGCCCCGGTTCGTGCTCGAAGTGCGTCCGGTGAGCAACACCGTCGTCGTGGGCCCGAAGGAGGCGCTGGCGACAGCCGAGATCGCGGGTGCGCGCTTCAGCTGGGCGGGAGCCGCGCCGACCGAGGCGGCGTTCTCGTGCGAGGTGCAGATCCGCGCCCACGCCGATCCGGTGCCTGCCCAGGCCGATGTCAGCGGCGACGGCGTGGTGGTGCGCCCGGTCGAGCCGTTCGACGGCGTCGCGCCGGGTCAGACGGCCGTGCTGTACCTCGGCTCGCGTGTCCTCGGCCAGTTCACGGTGGACCGCACGGTTTCCGCCGTTCCGGTCGACGCCGTCGCCGCATCCTAGGCACGAGACCGGCGCGACGCGCAGCCCCGGCGGTGTCGGGGGGCGCACCTAGACTCATTCCGTGATGCAAGCCGGTGACTCGATCGACGATGACACGACTCTCTCCGAGGCGCGCGCCGAAGCGGCGGAGCTGACGGAGCGCATCATCCGTGCCCGCGACGCGTACTACGGCGACGACGCCGAGATCGTCGACGACGCGACCTACGACGGGTGGCTCCGACGGCTCGAAGCGCTGGAGCGGTTGCACCCGGAGGTGCAGAAGCAGGATTCGCCCACGCTCAGCGTCGGCGCCGCATCCACCACGATGTTCGCTCCCGTCGAGCACGCCGAGCGGATGCTGAGCCTCGACAACGTCTTCAGTCCGGACGAGCTGCGGGACTGGTGCATCAAGGCCCAGGGCTCCGCCGGCCGGCCGGTGCGGTGGCTGACCGAGCTGAAGATCGACGGGCTCGCGATCAGCCTCCGCTACGAGAACGGGGTGCTCACCTCCGCCGCGACGCGCGGCGACGGCCGCATCGGCGAGGACGTCACCGTCAATGCGCTGCGCGTCGAAGGCATCCCCGAGCGCCTGAGCGGCACCGGCCACCCCCCTCTCGTCGAGGTGCGCGGCGAGGTCTTCATCCCGGTCGCGGCCTTCGAGCAGCTCAACGCCCTGCAGGCCCGGATGCGGGAACGCGTCGTCGAACAGGCTCGTGAGCGCGGCAACCTCACCGAGGAGCGCGCGCGGCTGAGTGCCGATCGCCGATTCCCCGCATTCGCCAACCCGCGCAACGCCGCGAGCGGTGGACTGCGCCAGCAGCTCGACAAGAAGGAAGGCCTCGAGCTCGAGGCCGGGCGGGCTCGTCTCGCGTCGCTCCGACTGTTCGTGCACGGCATCGGTGCGTGGTCGGCTCCTCCGGTGGCCTCTCAGAGCGAGATCTACGACCTGCTCGCAGAGTGGGGACTGCCGACGAGTCCCTACTACAAGACCTTCGACGACATCGACGACGTCCTCGATTTCGTGGCGCACTACGGCGAGCATCGTCACGATGTGGAGCACGAACTCGACGGCATCGTCGTCAAGGTGGACGAGCTCGCGCTCCACGACGAACTGGGGGCGACGAGCCGCGCACCGCGCTGGGCGATCGCGTACAAGTACCCGCCCGAACAGGTGAACACTCGCCTTCTCGACATCGTCGTCTCGGTCGGGCGCACCGGCCGTGCGACGCCGTTCGCAGTCATGGAGCCGGCACGCGTCGCAGGCTCGGTCGTGCGTCAGGCGACGCTGCACAACCAGGACGTCGTCAAGGTCAAGGGCGTTCTCATCGGCGACATGGTCGTGCTCCGCAAGGCGGGCGACGTGATCCCCGAGGTGCTCGGTCCGGTGGTCGAGCTCCGCGACGGCTCCGAGCGCGCCTTCGTCATGCCGCGCGACTGCCCGGTCTGCGGGACTCCGCTCGCGCCGGCGAAGGAGGGCGACGTCGATCTGCGCTGCCCCAACGCCCGTTCGTGCCCCGCGCAGGTGCGCGGCCGTGTCGAGCACATCGGCTCACGCGGCGCACTCGACATCGAGGCGCTCGGCGAGGTGACCGCGGCGGCTCTGACGCAGGCGGACGGTGACGCACGTGCACCCCTGGACACGGAGGCGGGGCTCTTCGATCTGACTCTCGAGGAACTCGTTCCGATCGAGGTCGTGGTCCGGGATGCGGAGACCGGTGAGCCGAAGCTGGACGATGCGACGGGCGAGCCGGTGCGACGCGCTCCGTTCCGCCGCAACCCGACGCCCGCCGAGCGCAAGTCCGGTCTGCTGACCCCGCAGCCGTCTGCGCAGGCGCTGACGCTGCTCGACGAGCTCGAGAAGGCGAAGACGAAGGAGCTGTGGCGTTTCCTCGTCGCCCTCAACATCCGTCACGTGGGTCCCGTCGCGGCCCGTGCGCTGGCGCAGTGGTTCGGATCCGTCTCAGCCATCCGGTCGGCGAGCCGCGAGGAGCTGGCAGCCGTCGAGGGAGTGGGCGGGATCATCGCGGATGCGGTGATCGCCTGGTTCGAGGTCGACTGGCACCGCGAGATCGTCGAACGATGGGAGACGGCCGGAGCGCAGCTGTCCACACCCGGACACGCCGGTCCCGGTGCGGCGGTCGTCGAGGGCGGGGTGCTCGAGGGGCTGACGGTCGTGGCGACCGGAACGCTTGAGGGCTACACGCGCGAGGGCGCTCAGGAAGCCATCCTCGCCGCTGGTGGGAAGGCCGGCTCCAGTGTGTCCAAGAAGACCGACTTCGTCGCGGCGGGGCCGGGCGCGGGCTCCAAGCTCGCCAAGGCCGAGCAGCTCGGTGTGCGCATCATCGATGCGGCGCAGTTCCGCATCCTTGTGGAGCAGGGACCGGGAGCACTCGACGCGCTCGCGCCTGACGCGGGCTGATTCGGTTCAGCGCCCCGTCTCGGCAAGCAGGTGGTCGCGCACCTGCTTGCGCAGCACCTTCCCGATGAGCGACTTCGGCAGCTCCTCGACGATGAACAGACGCCGCGGCACCTTGTAGGGGGTGAGGATCCCGCGCGCGTAGCTGCGGATCGCCTCGGTGTCGACCTCGGCACCGGGTGCGACCACGATGGCCGCGACGACTTCCTCGCCCGCGTGCTCGTCGGGAAGGCCCACCACCGCCACATCCTCCACCTGCGGGTGCTGTCGCAGGACGTTCTCCACCTCGGTGGGGGCGACGTTGAAGCCGCCCGTGATGATGAGCTCCTTGATGCGGTCGACGATGCGCACGAAGCCGGCCTCGTCGAGCGTCACGATGTCACCCGTGCGGAACCAGCCGTCGACGAAGACCTCCTCGGTCGCCTCCGGCTTGCCGTAGTAGCCCGAGAACACCTGCGGTCCACGCACCAGCAGCTCGCCTGCGGCGCCGGGGGCGACGTCGACCCGAGGGTTCTCCGGGTCGACGACGCGGCACTCGGTGCCTGGCAGCGGCAGGCCCACGGTGCCGGGCACACGGTTCTCGGCGACGGGGTTGGCCATCAGCACAGGGGAGCATTCACTGAGGCCGTAACCCTCGACCAGATAGCCCCCGGTCGCTTTCTCGAACGGCACGACGAGATCGTGCGGGAGCGCCATGGCGCCGGAGATCGCGATCCGCGTTCCCTCGAGCGACACCCCCTTCGCCTGGGCCGCCTGCAGCAGCCGGTCGGCGATCGGCGGAACCAGCGGCAGGAATGTCGCGGGGTGCTTCTTCGTCACGGCGAGGACCATGTCGGGATCGAAGCGCGGGAAGAGCACGAGTCGCGCGCCCATCGACATCGCGAAGGTGAGACAGAGGGTGAGTCCGTAGGCGTGGAACATCGGCAGCACGGCGTACACGACGCACCCTTCGCCGCGGTGGATGGAAGGTACCCAGGCGCGCGACTGCGCCGCGTTGGCGAGCAGGTTCCGGTGGGTGAGCTTGGCGCCCTTGGGGGTGCCGGTGGTGCCGCTCGTGTACTGGATGATGGCAAGGTCGTCCGCCGTCGGGGCGGGATGGGAGGCCGGAAGCGGTTCGCTGCGCAGCAACTGGTCCCAGTCGATGCCGCCGCGGACCTTCGTATGCAGCGCGGCGCGGGACTCGCGGGCCTTGGCGATCGGCAACCGCAGCGCTGCCCGCGTCGTGAAGGGCATCGCGCGTGTCAGATCCACCGTCACGAGCGTCGAGACGCGCACATCCTTCGGGAAAGCCTGCACCGTGGCAGCCACCTTGCTCCAGACGATGGCGTGCTTCGCGCCGTGGTCCTCGAACTGCTTACGCAGCTCGCGCGCGGTGTAGAGCGGGTTGTGCTCGACCACCACGGCGCCCAGGCGCAGAACGGCGTAGAAGGCGACGATGTGCTGCGGGCAGTTGGGCAGGACGATCGCGACAGGGTCCCCCCGGCGCACGCCCTGCGCGTGAAGGCCCGACGCCGCACGGGAGATGGCGTGGTCGAGTTCGCGATACGTGGTCTCTCGCCCGAAGAACTGCAGTGCGACGGCGTCCGGGTATTCACGCGCCGAAGCCTGCACGATGTCCACGAGGGAACCTGACACCGGCTCGAGGTCGTCGGGCACTCCGTCGGCGTAGCTGCGGACCCAGGGACGTGGAGGATCGAAGGTCGTCACCCGGCACAGCCTACGGGCGCCCGGCGGTCGGGCGGGGCCGAACTAGACTGTCGGGGTGTCGGAAATCACCCCAGATCTCGTGCGCCATCTCGGCGTCCTCGCCCGGATCCAATTGAGCGACGAGGAGGTCGGGCGCCTCACCGGTCAGCTCGACGCGATCGTCGACAACATCGCGAAGGTGTCGGAGGTCGCGACCCCTGATGTCGTCGCGACGAGCCACCCGATCCCGCTGCAGAACGTCTTCCGCGATGACGAGCACAGCGAGGCACTGTCTCTCTCCGAGGTGCTGCAGAACGCTCCGGATGCGGCCGAAGACCGCTTCCGCGTGACGGCGATCCTGGGGGAGGAGCAGTGAGCGACATCATCCGGCTCAGCGCGGCGGATCTCGCCGCCAAGCTCGCCGCGGGGGAGGTGTCCAGCGTCGAGGCGACGCAGGCGCATCTGGACCGCATCGCCGCGGTGGACGGCGACGTCCACGCCTTCCTGCACGTCAACGAGGGCGCACTGGCCGCCGCCGGCGAGATCGACCGCCGCCGTGCGAGCGGCGAAGCCCTGGGAGAGCTGGCCGGTGTGCCGCTCGCCATCAAGGACGTCCTCGTCACCACCGACATGCCGTCCACGAGCGGATCCAAGATCCTCGAGGGTTACATGTCGCCCTACGACGCGACGGTCGTGGCGCGCGCCCGCGCGGCCGGCCTCGTGCCCCTGGGCAAGACCAACATGGATGAATTCGCGATGGGCTCCTCCACCGAGCACTCCGCGTACGGTCCCACGCACAACCCGTGGGACCTCGATCGGATCCCAGGAGGTTCCGGCGGGGGCTCGGCGGCCGCCGTCGCCGCCTTCGAAGCGCCTCTCGCGCTGGGCTCGGACACCGGCGGTTCCATCCGTCAGCCCGCGCACGTGACGGGCACGGTCGGCGTGAAGCCCACGTACGGCGGCGTCAGCCGCTACGGCGCGATCGCGCTCGCCTCGAGCCTCGACCAGGTCGGTCCGGTCACACGAACCGTTCTTGACTCGGCGCTCCTGCACGATGTCATCGCCGGTCACGACCCGCACGACTCCACGTCGCTCACCGACGCCTGGCCGTCCTTCGCGGCCGCGGCGCGTGAGGGAGCGTCTGGCGAGAGCCTCAAGGGACTGAAGGTCGGCATCATCCGCGAACTCGACGACAGAGGCTTCCAGCAGGGCGTCTCCGACTCGTTCCGTGCGGCGCTCGCGGCGATGGAAGCACAGGGTGCGGAGATCGTCGAGATCAGCGCGCCGCACTTCGAGTACGGCGTCGCGGCCTACTACCTCATCCTGCCGGCGGAGGCATCGAGCAACCTCGCGAAGTTCGACTCCGTGCGCTTCGGGATGCGGGTGAGCCCGCACGCGGCGGCCACTGTCGAAGACGTGATGGCGGCCACGCGCGAGGCGGGCTTCGGTGACGAGGTGAAGCGCCGCATCATCCTCGGCACGTATGCGCTCTCCGCGGGCTACTACGACGCCTACTACGGCAGCGCTCAGAAGGTGCGCACGCTCATCCAGCGCGACTTCGACGAGGCGTTCGCGAAGGTGGACGTCATCGCAACTCCGTCCGCTCCGACCACCGCGTTCCGACTGGGCGAGAAGATCGATGACCCGCTGCAGATGTACCTCAACGACGTGACGACCATCCCGGCGAACCTGGCCGGTGTGCCTGGCATCTCCGTGCCGTCGGGTGTCGCGGCGGAAGACGGCCTCCCGGTCGGCATCCAGTTCCTCGCGCCCGCGCGTGAGGATGCGCGCCTGTACCGAGTGGGAGCGGCGCTCGAAGCGCTGCTCGTCGATTCGTGGGGCGGGCCGTTGCTCGATCGTGCCCCCGTGCTGGGAGGGACCCGCTGATGGCCAAGGACAAGCTGATGGACTTCGATAAGGCTCTCGAGCTGTTCGAGCCCGTGCTCGGCTTCGAGGTCCACGTGGAGCTGAACACGAACACCAAGATGTTCTCCGCCGCGCCCAACCCCGCCCACCCGGACAACCATCAGGCCGCGCCGAACACGCTCGTCGCGCCCGTCGATATGGGTCTGCCCGGTGCGCTGCCGGTCGTGAACGCGACGGCGATCCGATCCTCGATCAGCCTGGGACTAGCCCTCGGCTGTTCGATCGCTCCCTCCAGCCGGTTCGCACGCAAGAACTACTTCTACCCGGACCTCGGCAAGAACTACCAGATCTCGCAGTACGACGAACCCATCGCGTTCGACGGTGAGGTCGAGATCGAGCTCGCCGACGGAACACTCGTGACGGTCCCGATCGAGCGCGCCCACATGGAGGAGGACGCCGGCAAGCTCACCCACGTCGGCGGCTCCACCGGTCGCATCCAGGGCGCCGAGTACTCGCTCGTCGACTACAACCGCGCAGGCGTCCCCCTCGTGGAGATCGTCACGCGGCCCATCTTCGGCGCCGAGCACCGCGCCCCGGAGATCGCCAAGGCGTACGTCGCGGCCATCCGTGACATCGTTCTCTCGCTGGGTATCTCGGAGGCACGCCTCGAGCGCGGCAATCTGCGGTGTGACGCGAACGTCTCACTGCGTCCGCGCGGCCAGGAGAAACTCGGTACACGCACGGAGACGAAGAACGTCAACTCGATGCGCTCCGTCGAGCGCGCCGTGCGCTACGAGATCCAGCGTCAGGCGGCGATCCTCGCCGACGGCGGCACGATCACGCAGGAGACGCGACACTGGCACGAGGACACGGGAACGACGTCGCCGGGCCGTCCGAAGTCGGATGCCGACGACTACCGGTACTTCCCGGAGCCCGACCTGCTGCCCGTGGTTCCGGCCCCGGCGCTGATCGAAGAGCTTCGCGCCGCCCTGCCCGAACCGCCCGCGGCTCGCCGACGCCGGTTGAAGGCCGAATGGGGTTTCACCGACCTCGAGTTCCAGGACGTCGCCAACGGAGGACTTCTCGTCGAGGTCGAGGCCACGATCGCCGCCGGTGCCAGCCCGGCCGCGGCGCGCAAATGGTGGACCGGTGAGATCACCCGCGTCGCGAACGCGCAGGAGCGGGAGGCGGCGGACCTCGTGACGCCGGCCGATGTCGCCGCGCTGCAGGCACTCGTGGATGCCGGCACGCTGACCGACAAGCTCGCGCGTCAGGTTCTCGAAGGCGTCATCGCCGGTGAGGGCTCGCCGCAGGAGGTCGTCGACGCTCGCGGCCTCGCGGTCGTCTCCGACGACGGCGCGCTCATCGCCGCGATCGACGACGCCCTGGCGGCGCAGCCTGACGTGCTGGCGAAGATCCGCGATGGCAAGGTCCAGGCCGCCGGTGCCGTCATCGGTGCGGTGATGAAGGCGATGAAGGGCCAGGCCGACGCCGCCCGCGTCCGTGAGCTCGTGCTGGAGCGCGCCGCACAGTGATCCGCCTCTCCCGCGGACCGCGATGTCGGCGGTCCGCGGGAGAATGGACGCATGGGACGCGGTGACGGATCCGGGCGCATCGTGTCGCCGGCCGATGCCGACGACACCGGCGCGGGCATCCTGCACGTCGACATGGACGCGTTCTATGCCGCTGTCGCCGTGCTCGACGATCCGTCGTTGGCGGGCAAGCCGCTCATCATCGGGTCCCCGGAAGGTCGCAGCGTCGTCTCGAGCGCGTCCTACGAGGCGCGTCGTTACGGTGTGCGATCCGCGATGCCGGTCTCACAGGCCATGCGTCTGTGTCCGACGGCGATGATCGTACCGCCGCGCTTCGATCGGTACACGGCGATCTCGGCGCAGGTGATGGACATCTTCCGCGAGTTCACTCCTCTGGTCGAACCGTTGTCCATCGACGAGGCGTTCCTCGACGTGCGCGGTTCGCGCCGGCTGTGGGGGAGTCCCGGGACGATCGCGCGGCTGCTGCGCGCCCGTGTGCTCGAGCGCACAGGTCTCGTGTGCAGTGTGGGAGCGGCGGCGACGAAGCACGTCGCGAAGATGGCCTCGACCCTCAGTAAGCCCGACGGCCTGCTGATCATCGCAGCCGCCGACACCGCGGCGTTTCTCGCTCCTCGACCGGTTCGTGCGATGTGGGGCGTGGGCCCGCGTTCCGCGGAGATCCTCGAAGCCCGTGGCATCCGCACGATCGGCGATGTCCTGCAGACTCCGCTGCCGGTGCTCGAGAAGGCCCTGGGGAACGCGATGGGGGAGCGCGTCTGGCATCTGGCGCGCGGCGAGGATGCGCGCGAGGTCTCCGTCGAGCGGATCGACAAGAGTATCGGCCATGAGGAGACCTTCCACGACGACGTCGATGACGACACCGTGCTCCGAGCGGAAGTGCGTCGCCTGGCGGACCGGGTGGGTGCCAGGCTTCGGGCGCACGATGTCGAGGCGGCGACGGTGGCCATCAAGGTGCGTTTCGCGGACTTCCGCACCCTTTCCCGATCGGTGACCCTGCCCGAGCCCACGGCCGTGGGCCAGCGGATCGGCGACGCCGCCCTGCGTCTGCTGGCGGGTATCGACCGGTCGCTGCCCGTTCGGCTCATCGGGGTGCGGGGCGAGAACCTGCGCTCCTCCGGCATGATGGCGACCCTCTGGGACGACGACGCGGAATGGCGGCGTGTGGAGGAAGCCCTCGACGACGCATCGAGTCGTTTCGGCCGCGGGGCGGTGACCCGCGCGGCGCTGCTGGGCGCGCCGCGCGCCGGTGGCTCCCTGCCTTCGCACCCCCGTCCACCACGGCTGGACTGAGTCAAGGCGTAGGTGTCGTGAGTTTGTGGCGTTAGCGTGGGGGCATGGCCAACTTCGTTCTCGATCTCGGTAAGCAGTCCGCATCCCTCGGCGTCACCTCCGTCTACGGTGAGCAGCAGGACGTCGACGGCGTGCGTTTCATCCCGGTCGCACTGTCGTGGCACGGTTTCGGGGGCGGCTCCGACGGCAGCGGCAATGAGGGTGGCGGCGGTGGTGGCTACTCCGTTCCGCTGGGCGCCTACATCCGCAAGGGCGACGATCTGCGCTTCGAGCCGAACCTGGTGTCGCTGCTCGCGGTGGCGATCCCGTTCGTCTTCGTCGCCGGTCGCGCGCTGAGCCGCGTGATCCGCGCTCTCAAGAAGTAACGTGCCCCGGGTCGGCGCCGCGCTGGCCGACATCGCCGCGTCCGTCGACGCCTCGGGCCCGACACGTCTCGTCGTCATCGACGGACGCTCCGGTGCGGGCAAGACGACGCTCGCGCGTGAACTCACCGATGCCCTCCCGTCTTTCACTGTGCTCTCGCTCGACCAGATCTATCCCGGCTGGGATGGTCTGCGCCGGGGCGCGGATGCCGCGATCAGCGGTGTGCTGGTACCGCTGGCGCAGGGACGGGCGGGCCGGTGGCAGGGCTGGAACTGGGAGACGGACGAACCGTCCGCGTGGCACGAGGTCGCGCCGGGCACGCCCCTGATCATCGAGGGCGCGGGCATTCTGACTCCGGCGGCGGCCGCTCTCGCGCCGGTGCGCGTCTGGGTCGAGGCGGACGACGCGGTGCGACGCGAGCGGGCTCTGCGACGGGATGGCGCCACCTACGAGCCCCACTGGGAGCGATGGGCCACGCAGGAACAAGATCATCTGCGCCAGAACGGGCCTCGGTCGCTCGCGACGCACATCGTCCGCGCGTGAGTCAGAGGTCGTCGGTCGCCGCGATCAGAAGCTCGAGCCGATAGCCGAGCCACTCATACACGCCGAAGCGGGGGTCGTCGCCCGGGTGGTCGTCCTCGTCGTCGATGCCGAGCCGTGCGGCCAGGACAAGGCGCACGGCGTTGAGCGTGCGCATCCACGCGGCCACCTGGCGAGGCTCGAGCGAGATCTCCATCTGCGCAAGCGCCTCGTCGAAAGCATCGTCGTCGGAAGGGTCCAGCTCTCCCGCGCTCGCGAGATCCGCGAGGACAGTGCCCGCCTCCGCGTTTCTCCGACGCAGGAGGTCCGCCCGGGTCGCCGCGTGGAACTGATCCGCCGACGCAGCGTCGTCGGGATAGGCCGAGGGTGTCAGACGTGCGACCGCCGGGTCGGATGCGGCATCCGCGTCCGACAGGAGATCCACGAACTGCCCCACGAGACCGCGCAGGTGGACCGCTTCGACGCGCGTGAAGGAGAGGATGACCAGGTCGCTCATGCGCCGGGCACCCGTCGGACGGTGGCCCAGAGCCCGTAGTCGTGCATCGCCTGTGCGTGCAGCTCCATCTGCTCCCGCATCCCTTCCGCGACGACGGCGTGTCCGTCGTTGTGCACCGCCATCATGAGTCGCGTGGCCTCCTCTCGGGAGAAGCCGAAGTACTCGCGGAAGACGCGGACGACGTAACTCATCAGGTTGACGGGGTCGTTCCACACCACGGTCTGCCAGTGGGGGTCGAGAGCGCCGGCGACGTCGCGATCGACCGCTTCGTCGATCTCGGGACTCGCCAGTGCGGCCATCATGCCCACCCCAGCTCGTGCAATCGTGCGTCATCGATTCCGTAGAAGTGCGCGATCTCGTGAACGAGAGTCGTGTGCACCTCGTCGCGAAGCTCCATCTCGTCAGCGCAGGCGTTCAGGTGCGGCTCGCGGTACACCACGATCCGATCCGGCAGCTCGCCGACGCCGTAGCGGTCGCGTTCGGTCAGCGCCCAGCCGTCGTAGAGCCCGAACAGCTCGCCCTGGACGTCGTCCGCGCGGTCTTCGACCACGAAGACCACATTGTCGAGCCCGTCGACCATGTCGTCGGGGAGGCGGTCGAGTTCCTCGACGACAAGCCGTTCGAAGCTCTCGTGATCCATCTCAAGCATCAGACGACCCTGCCTCGCAGCGGAGGAAGAAAGTGGGGTGGCTAACGGGGCTTGAACCCGCGACCCCCGCGACCACAACGCGGTGCTCTACCAACTGAGCTATAGCCACCATGTGTCCCGCTCTCGCGGGCAACCAAACGATTCTCTCACACCTCGGAGGCAAATGATGACACCACGTGAGCCGCGACGGACTTCGCGTCGTCGCTCGACGGGCCGGGCTGCGCGACGAAGACCGCTTCGCGGTAGTAGGCCAGCTCCCGGATGGATTCCCGGATGTCGGCGAGGGCCCGGTGTCCGCCGTTCTTGGCAGGTGCGTTGAAATACACCCGCGGATACCAGCGGCGCGAGAGTTCCTTGATGCTGGAGACATCGACGTTGCGGTAGTGCAGCCACCGATCGAGTCGGGGCATGTAGCGGGCGAGAAAGGCGCGGTCCGTGCCGATGGTGTTGCCCGCGAGCGGTGCCTTGCCCTCGATCGGCGCGAAACGCTGGACGTATTCGAGTGCCTGGAACTCGGCCTCGGCGACGCTCACACCGGCGGGAATCTCATCGAGGAGCCCGGAGGATCGGTGCATCTCGGTGACGAAGTCGTTCATGTTCGCCAGTGCGGAAGCGTCGGGGCGGATGACGATCTGGAACCCCTCGTCCAGGACGTTGAGCTCGAAGTCGGTGACGACGATCGCGATCTCGACGAGCTCGTCGATCTGCGGGTCGAGACCCGTCATCTCGCAGTCGATCCACACCAGTCGGTCGCCATCGGTCGTACTCACGTGCACTCCTCCTCGTGTGTTCCGACGCGGACGGGTCGGAGACGGTGGTCCCCCCGGCAGGAATCGAACCTGCGACCAAGAGATTAGAAGGCTCCTGCTCTATCCGCTGAGCTACGGGGGGCCGCATCCTCCAGCGTAGCGCGACGGGCCTGGTGCCCGACCGCCGGACGGCGTAGCGTCGGCCCCACACGGACGAGGAGGTTCGGCATGAGCACGACCGAAGCGCTATGGGTGGCCTACGGGAACACCGGTGTGGTGGGCAGCATCCGCAAGGACGCCGGGGGCTATGTCGTCACGATGAGCGGCGCGGACGAGCATCTCGGCAGCTATCCCAGCATGGAGATCGCGAAGGGCGCGCTGCGCGCGCACCTCAAGCCCGGCTCGGCGTGGCCGGAGTTCCGTCAGCACTGATCGCCACCCGCGCCCCGCGCGGACGGCGCGCCAGCAGCGGCAGGGCGCGGTGCACGAGGGGGCCGATGAGGAGTGCGAAGGCGACGGTTCCGAGACCCGCGGTGCCGCCGAGCAACCAGCCTGCGCCGAGCACCGTCAGCTCGATGCTGGCGCGGGCAACCCAGATGGGAATGCCGAAGCGCGTGTGGAGGCCGGTCATCAGCCCGTCGCGCGGTCCGGGTCCGAGCCCCGCGCTGATGTATAGACCGGTAGCGAAGGCGACCAGCACGATGCCGCCGAGCAGCGCCAGGACCTGGGTGACGATGCCGTGGGCGTCGGGCACGAGATCCAGCACGATCTGCATGCTCGTTCCCAGCAGGAGGATGTTGGCGAGAGTGCCAACGCCCGGTCGCTGGCGCAGCGGGATCCAGGCGAGCATGACGGCCAGTCCCAGGAGGTTGACGATCCAGCCGATGCCCCAGCCGGTGTGCAGCGAGATCCCCTGGGCGAGAACCGTCCACGGATCCACGCCGAGACCAGCGCGAACGATGAGCGCTTCGCCTGCGCCGTAGATCGCCAAGCCGACGACGAGGCGGATCAATCGAGAGGTCATGTCCTCTAGAACACCCTGAGATTGGCTTCCGGCAAAGATGCCAATCTCGATAGACTGGCTTGCATGGATTCCCGAGTGAGCGCGCGTGCGCTGGCAGCGCGGCTGGGTGGATGGCGCACGAGCGAACCCGCGTACGAGGCTCTGGCCGACGGGATCCGGCTCCTCTGTCTCGACAATCGCCTTCCTGCCGGGACCGCGCTGCCCGCGGAGCGGGAACTCGCCGCCGTGCTCGGCGTCAGCCGGACGACAATCGCGGCCGCGTACCGGAGTCTTCGCGACAGCGGCCACATTCGGAGCCTGCGCGGTTCGGGCAGTGTCACGCAGGGAGCTCCGCAGCGCGCCGCTACCAGGACGATCTCCGACCCTCGCGCCATCGACCTCCAGCAGGCCAGTCCTGCGGCGTGGCCCGGGCTGGCCGGTGTCTTCGCCGAAGCCGCGACGCAGGCACCGGCTCTCCTTGCGCGCCCCGGTTATGACGTCGTCGGACGCGAGGAACTACGCGTCGCGTTGGCCGACCAGTACACGCGGCGCGGCATTCCCACCACGTCGGCAGAGATCCTCATCACGAGTGGGGCGCAGAGCGCCCTGCACCTCCTGGCGACCGTCCTGGTGCGCCGCGGCGATCGGGTGCTGATCGAGAGTCCGACGTATCCGCACGCGGCCGAAGCGCTTCGCTCCGCCGGTGCTCGGCTGGTGAGCGTTCCGGTCACCCCCGATGAGGGGTGGGATCTGGACCGCGCCGAGCAGGTGTTCGCGCGTGTCCGCCCGAGTCTCGCGTACCTGATGCCCGACTTCCAGAATCCGACGGGCCGCTCGATGACAGGCGTCGAGCGCGAGCTGTTCGTCTCGGCAGCCGAGCGTGCGGGAACGACGCTCATCGTCGACGAGACCACGGCCGATCTCGATATCGACCGTGCGATCGAGCCGCCCCCGTTCGCGGCGGACCCTCAGGACGAGCAGATCGTGCGTGTCGGTTCGTTCGGCAAGACGGTCTGGGGCGGCCTCCGCGTCGGTTGGATCCGGGCGGATGAGGAACTCATCCGTCGGCTCATCGCGGCCCGCTTTCCTATCGAGCTCGGAACCCCCGACTGGGAGCAACACGTCGCGACGCTCCTCCTGCCTCATCTGCCCCAGGTCATCGAGCAGCGCGCGCATCTGCTGCGCACCGGACGCGATACGGTCAGCGCAGCCCTGGCGGAGCAGCTTCCCGAGTGGACGGTACCGGCGGTCGACGGCGGCGTGGCGTTGTGGGTGGAGCTCGATCGACCTTTCAGCAGCGCGCTCGTGCTCGCCGCGCGCGCCGAGGGCATCCTCCTTTCCGCAGGACCCCGTTTCGGCGTGGACGGAGGTTTCGAGAAGAATCTGCGCATCCCGTTCACCGCTGGCGCGTCCGACCTCGAGCGCGCCGTCGAGGGCATCGCTCACGCGTGGCGGCGGACCGTCGGGGGAGCATCTCCCGTGAGGGAGGGTGCGCTCGACGCGGTCGTGTGAAGACTCAACCGCGTCGGAGCACAGCAACGGCGTCATCACGTCGCCAGAACTCGCCGACGTCGATGAAAGCGCGCGAGGACCACCGGTAGCGACGAGCACGGTAACGCATTCCCTCCGTGCACGAGAGCGCATCGACCACGCCGATCACGACCCCTGCGGCATCGAGTACGCGCCATCGATCCAGTCCGAGAGCGACCAGAGCCGGCTCGGTCGGGGTCTTCGTCGGTGCGTTCATCGGTTGTGCCTCCCGTGCACTGACGCTAGCGATGGCCGCCGACATGGCATCCTCGCTCCTCCCCAGCGGAATGCGGACGGCGGGTCCGCCGCATCCGGGTCGACCGAGAGGGTGGCGATCCGATCGGACCGGCACAGTTGTCTTCGCTGCGGCGCCCGTCGGGCACCCGGGCGCCGCAGCGTCTTCTGTGTGCCCGATCGAGAGGAGACACACCATGAAGGAACGCATCACGATCGTCGGCAACGTGGCCGCGACGCCCGAGCTGCGGCGGATGCCCTCCGGCGTCGCGGTCGTCAGCTTCCGCGTCGGCGTGACCGAACGTCGTCAGGACAAGCAGACGTCGCAGTGGGTCGACGGAAACACCAGTTGGTACCGCGTGAACGCCTATCGCGGATTGGCCGAGAACATCCACCGATCGATCGGATCGGGCGAGCGGGTCGTCGTGAGCGGTCGATTCTCGTTGCAGGAGTGGGAGACCGACACGAAGAAGGGCGTCTTGGCGGAGATCGAGGCGGAGGCGGTGGGTCATGACCTGCGGTGGGGCACGACCGTCTACACGCGCACCGCCGCACGGTCGGAGGACTCCGCCGGGCACGACCCCAGCCCCCTCGCGGGTCCGGTCGACGACGACGGGTGGGCGGCGCCCGGTGCGGTGAGTGAAGAGGTGGGCGTCGGGTCGACCCCGTTCTGATGCCTAAACTGGCCCCGTGACCCCGCCCCGCGCCGTCCGACTGTCCGCCCTCGTTCTCGTGGCCGCGGCCGGCGCCGTGGTGCTGGCGGCGTGCACGCCGTCACCCGAGCCGACCCCGACCGTGTCGGTCTCGACACCCACCGCCACGACCCCGGCTCCGAGCCCGACGCCGACTCTCGTCCCGGAGGGCTCGGCCGATGACAATCTGCCGCTGTTCACGAGCGTGGTGGATGCGGTCTGGGCCGGCCCGGAGCAGGTCTCGGGGCGGGCCTATGTCGACGCCCTCACGGCGGCCGGCTTCGATAAGGCGGCGATGCAGGTGACCCCGGATCAGTCGACGGTGAACAACCCGGCCGAGAGCATTCAGTTCTCGGTGCGTTGGGGTGAGGAGTGCCTGATCGGGCAGGTGGGACCCGCAACGCGGGAGGCGGTGACCGTGGTCGAGCCGGGCCTTCCCGACGGCACGTGTCTGATCGGTCGCACCCGCGCCATCGACTGGTAGACCGGCGGCGGGGCTGGTGAGCGCCGTCTAGACTGGAGCGGATATGGCCGAATACATCTACTCCATGGTCCGTGCCCGCAAGGCGGTCGGAGAGAAGCTCATCCTCGACGACGTCACGATGGCGTTCCTCCCCGGTGCGAAGATCGGCATGGTCGGCCCGAACGGCGCCGGTAAGTCGACGATCCTCAAGATCATGGCCGGTCTCGACCAGCCCTCCAACGGCGAGGCGAAGCTGAGTCCCGGCTACAGCGTCGGCATCCTGATGCAGGAGCCCGAGCTCGACGAGACGAAGACCGTGCTGGAGAACATCCAGGACGGTGTCGCGATCAAGGCCAAGCTCGATCGCTTCAACGAGATCTCGGGCCTGATGGCCGATCCCGACGCGGACTTCGACGCGCTGCTGGCCGAGATGGGCGTGCTGCAGGAGGAGATCGACGCCGCCGACGGCTGGGACCTCGACTCGCAGCTCGAGCAGGCGATGGATGCGCTGCGCACCCCGCCCGGCGACGCCGCGATCGGCCCGCTCTCCGGTGGTGAGCGCCGCCGCGTCGCGCTCGCGAAGCTGCTGCTCCAGAAGCCGGACCTGCTCCTGCTCGACGAGCCCACCAACCACCTCGACGCCGAGAGCGTGCTGTGGCTCGAGCAGCACCTGCAGTCCTACAAGGGCGCCGTCATCGCGATCACCCACGATCGCTACTTCCTGGACAACGTCGCGGAGTGGATCGCTGAAGTCGACCGCGGCCGCCTGATCGGCTACGAAGGCAACTACTCGACGTATCTCGAGAAGAAGGCCGAGCGCCTCGACGTGCAGGGCAAGAAGGACGCGAAGCTCGCGAAGCGCCTCAAGGACGAGCTCGAGTGGGTTCGCTCGAGTGCGAAGGGACGCCAGACCAAGTCGAAGGCGCGTCTGGCACGGTACGAGGAGATGGCGGCGGAGGCGGAGCGCACGCGGAAGCTCGACTTCGAGGAGATCCAGATTCCTGCCGGTCCCCGCCTCGGAAACGTCGTCATCGAGGCGAAGAAGCTCCACAAGGGGTTCGGAGACCGTGTTCTCATCGACGGACTCAGCTTCAGCCTGCCGCCCAACGGCATCGTCGGTGTCATCGGCCCGAACGGCGTCGGCAAGACCACGCTGTTCAAGACGATCGTCGGTCTGGAGCCGCTCGACGGCGGCGACCTGAAGGTCGGCGAGACGGTCAAGATCAGCTATGTCGACCAGTCGCGCGCGAACATCGATCCCAACAAGACGCTGTGGGAGGTCGTCTCCGACGGACTCGACATCATCACGGTGGGCAAGACCGAGATCCCGTCTCGCGCCTACGTCTCCAAGTTCGGGTTCAAGGGGCCGGACCAGCAGAAGAAGGCCGGCGTCCTCTCCGGCGGTGAGCGCAACCGTCTGAACCTCGCCCTGACGCTCAAGGAGGGCGGCAACCTGCTGCTGCTCGACGAGCCGACCAACGACCTCGACGTCGAGACCCTGAGCTCGCTCGAGAACGCGCTGCTGGAGTTCCCCGGCTGTGCCGTCGTCATCACACACGACCGGTGGTTCCTCGACCGCATCGCGACCCACATCCTGGCCTATGAGGGCACCGACGAGAACCCCGCCCAGTGGTACTGGTTCGAGGGCAACTTCGAGGCGTACGAGCAGAACAAGATCGAGCGGCTCGGTCCGGATGCGGCCAACCCGCACCGTTCGACGCACCGCAAGCTGACGCGCGACTGACCCCGAACGCGGATCGCCCATCACGGGCGATCCGCGTTCTGCATTCGAGGAGTGGGAGCAACCATGACCGAGGGCGAGCGTCGGCTCCACGTGCCCATCCATCTGAGGTGGGGAGACCTCGACGCGTTCAACCACGTCAACAACACCTCCATGCTCAAGCTGTTGGAGGAGGCGCGCGTGCGTGCATTCTGGGAGGCGGACGACGCAGAGCCGCAGTACCCGACCGCGGTCGTCCCGGCCGGGGCCGCGGCCGGCGTGCTCACGCTCATCGCGCGCCAGGAGATCGAGTACCTGCATCCGGTGCCGTACCAGCGTGCGCCGCTCGATGTGCAGCTGTGGTTCGGGAGCCTCGGCGGGTCCAGCATGGAGGTCTGCTACGAGGTGTTCAGCCCGCTGACGGGCGAGCAGCCTCAAACGCTCTACGCCCGATCTTCTGCGGTCGTCGTCACGGTCGATGCCGTCACGGGTCGGCCCATGCGGCTCACCGAGCGGATGCGCGAGGCCTGGGAACCCTACCTGGGCCAGCCCATCGCCTACTCCCGACGCCGCTAGGACACCTCTTCCCGCGAGACTGCATCTCCTGCACGAGATCACGGGTATTACCCGTGATCTCGTGCTCAAAATGCAGTCTCGCGGTGGGCGGTGGGCGGTGTCACGCGGGAGGGATGTGCGGCGGAGGGACACGCACCATGATCTCCTGCGCGACACTCGCGACCAGGTCGCCTTCGCGCGTATAGATGCGGCCGGTGGCAAGCCCTCGCCCGCCTCGTGCGCTGGGGGAGTCCTGCGTATAGAGCAGCCAGTCGTCGACGGCGGCGGGACGGTGCCACCACATCGCGTGATCGAGGCTGGCCACATTGAGGCGGGGTGTGCGCCACGTCAGCCCGTGCGCGCGCAGGATCGACTCCTGAATGGTCATGTCCGAGAGATAGGCGAGCATCGCGCGATGCAGCAGGGGATCGGCCGGCAGCGGTCGGCGCAGCCGCATCCACACGCTCTGGTGCGGTTCGGGGGTCACCGCTTCGCTCTCGAACAGCGTCCCCGGCACGTGGCGGACCTCGACCGGCAGCTGGCTGATACTGCGCATCGACAGAGGATGCAGTTGGTCCGATTCCTGTGGCACGAGCGCCTCCGGCGCCGGCACGTCGGGCATCGGCTCGGCATGGTCGAGGCCCGCATCGTCGGTCTGGAACGAGGCGATCATCGAGAAGATCGGCACGCCCTCCTGATACGCCTGCGTGCGGCGCGCCGAGAAGGAACGGCCGTCGCGGAGGCGATCCACCGAGAACGTCAGCCCCCGGGAGGAGTCCCCGGGGCGCAGGAAGTACCCGTGCATCGAGTGGATGGGGCGGTCCTCGGAGACCGTGCGGGATGCGGCGACCACCGATTGTCCGAGGACCTGTCCGCCGTAGATGCGTCCGAGGGGCATGGCGTGCGAGTCGCCGGTGAAGATGTCCTCCGTGGTGCGCGCATCGCTCGACGCGATCGAGAGGACCTCGATGAGGGAGCCGACCGGGTCGCTCGCGTGTTCGTCAGGGCCGGCGGTGGGTTCATCGCTGTTCGTCATTGCTTCTCCTCGGCTTGCCGCATGCACGCGTTGCTAGTTTAGGTGGGGTGTCCGCTCGTCTCCTGTTCCCCGATCCCGAGGCCGCGACGGACGCACTGACCTTCGCCGGGCGAGCCGGAGCGCTCGATCGGGACGCGGCGGTGCACTTCCGCGGCAACGGCGGCGTGCTGACGATGTCGACGGCGGTGCTGGCATCGCGGGGCCTGCTCGACGCGACGCCGACGGTGCTGGCCATGCGTGTGCTCCCCGTCGACCCTGAGCTCGAGTGCGACCTCAGCGTGCCCGCGGCGCAGCTGAGCGCCGCGTCGGACGCGGCGATCGAGCTCGGTGAGACAGCCGTGCGGCCCGCATGGACCGGAGTGACGCCTCCGCGCACCGGTTGGGAGCCGTCTGGCCGGATTGCATCGGACGTGCTGGCCGCACGCGCGCAGTGGGGGATGGCCGCCGTGGCGGATGCGCTGCCGAGCGACCCCGGTGAGGAGATCGTGCGGGCTGCTCGGCTCCGCGTGTGGGGCGAGCCGGATGAGGCGCTGGGCTCTCAGTTGCGGGCCATAGCCTTCGGCGCCGTCGCGATGGGGTTCGTGCTCGGCGAGGAGGACGCCCGCCTGTTCTCGGCCCCGGGATGGACGCGCCTCTCGCTCTCGCGAGGCCACATCCTGGTGCGCGTACCGAGGCGGTCGGGGATGACGGCGGTACGCACGACGGGAATCTGACGGCTCAGACGGCGCGTCCCGCCGCCCGGCCCGCGGCCCGGCCCGAGAAGAGACAGCCGCCGAGGAACGTCCCCTCCAGCGCTCGGTATCCGTGCACCCCGCCGCCCCCGAACCCTGCGGCCTCTCCCGCAGCGTAGAGCCCCGGGATCGGCTGCCCTTGCGCGTCGAGCGCACGAGAGTCGAGGTCGGTCAGGATCCCGCCGAGGGACTTGCGCGTCAACACGTGGAGCTTGACGGCGATCAGGCCGCCGCCTGCGCGGTCGAGGATGCGGTGCGGCCGGGCTGTGCGCACGAGTCGGTCGCCGCGGAACGCCCGCGCGGAGCGCAGCATCGCGACCTGGGCATCCTTGGTGAACGGATTGTCCATCTCGCGGTCGCGGGCCTCGATCTCCCTTCGGGCCTGCTCGGGATCGAGCGCATCGCCGCCGGGCAGAGCTCGCATCCCCGCGAGCAGGTCTTCGAGCCGGTCGGCGCGCACGAAATCGGCGCCGTGCTCCAGGAACGCGCGGACCGGACCCGATGCGCCCTTCCCGAGCCGGGATCGCACGAGCAGGGAGAGATCCTTGTCTGTGAGATCGGGGTTCTGCTCGCTGCCGGAGAGGGTGAACTCCTTCTCGACGATGCGTTCGGACAGGACGAACCACGAATGGTCGTGTCCGGTGGCGCGCAGGTGCGCCAGGGTGCCGAGGGTGTCGAAGCCCGGGAACAGCGGCACCGGCAGACGCTTTCCGGTCGCATCCAGCCAGACGGAGGAGGGGCCTGGGAGGATGCGGATCCCGTGCTGCGGCCAGATCGGGTCCCAGTTCTGCAGGCCCTCGACGTAGTGCCACATCCGGTCGCTGCCGATGAGCGTCGCTCCCGCGTGCTCTGCGACCGAGAGCATCGCGCCGTCGACATAGGCGGGAACTCCGGCGACCATCGCCTGGGGCGGGGTCCCCAGCCGCTTCGGCCAGCGCTCGCGGACGAGGGCGTGGTTGCCGCCGATGCCGCCGCTGGTGACGATGGTGGCTCGTGCCTCGACCTGGAACTCGCCGACGACCTCGTGCGGGGTCGCTTCGCCGCGGGCGGTGTCGGCGGGCACCAGGATGTCGCCGCGCGCCCCCGTGACCGTGCCGTCGGCCGTGTCCAGTGCGGTGACGCGGTGGCGCGCGAGGATGCGCAGGCGTCCCGTCGCCTCGGCCTCCTCGACCTCCGCGGCGAAGGGAGCGACCAGGCCCGGACCGGTGCCCCAGGTGATGTGGAAGCGGGGTACGGAGTTTCCAGGGCCGGTCGCCGTGTACCCGCCGCGCTCGGCCCAGCCCACCACCGGGAAGAACGAGACCCCGCGCTGGCGGAGCCACGAGCGCTTCTCGCCGTGCGCGAAGTCGAGGTACGCCCGGGCCCATCGCGCGGGCCATTCGTCCTCGGCCCGGTCGAATCCGGCTGTGGCGAACCAGTCCTGCTCGGCGAGCTCCGGGGAGTCCCTGATGCCCATGCGGCGCTGTTCGGGCGAGTCGACGAGAAACAGACCGCCGAACGACCACCAGGCCTGACCGCCGAGATCGACGCGCGGCTGCTGGTCGACGATCGTCACCGACCGGCCGACGCGCAGAGCTTCGCACGCGGCCACGAGCCCCGCCAACCCCCATCCCACGACGAGGACGTCGGTGTGGTGGGATGCGGTCACGATCACTCCTTCGTGGGCGCTGCCGGGTCAACGGACAGAGGGGGCCGTGCCCCCGGTGCCGGGCCGATTCCTGAGGGCTCGAACGTGTTCACCATGGCATACGCGGCGCGCTGCAGGTAGTCCCACAGCGTCGCCTCGAGCAGCGGCGGGAGCTCGCACGCGTCCACGGCCCGGCGCATGTGCGAGAGCCAGCGGTCGCGGGCATCCGGGTTCACATGAAATGCCGCGTGACGCATGCGCAGCCGAGGGTGTCCCCGCTGTTCGCTGTAGGTGGTGGGTCCGCCCCAGTACTGCTCGAGGAAGGTCTGCATGCGCACCTTGGCGGGGCCGAGGTCGGCCTCTGGGTACATGGGCCGCAGAACGTCGTCGTCGGCGATCCCCTCGTAGAAGACGTCCACGAGCTTCGTGAAGAACGCATGGCCGCCGACCTGATCGAAGAAGCTGACCGGCTGTTCGCTCATGCGGACTCCTCGGGCGGGGTACGGGGCTTACGGGGCTTGCGGGGTGCCGTCGACGGCGCGTCACCGGTCGATGGATCCGCGGCTGGGGCAGGAGCGACTGCCTCACCCTGCGGTGCGGCTTCGGAGGCACGTGCGCCGCGTCCCGTTCGCTTCGGACGCCACACCGGACGCTCGTCGGCCGGGACGGGGATCGGCTTGGTGCGGGGAGGATTGGCGCCGCGCACGCGACCCGCGCCCTCGAGCCCGCTCAGCATGATCGAGTTCAGCAGCGGCAGCTGGATGCCCATCGCGTCCATCGCCCGCTTCAGGCGGACCCGGAGCTCGCGCGCGACATCGTCCTTGGCGTTCGAGCGCGTCTTCATCACGAGGCGGATGACCAGGGCGTCGCCCGAGATGGACTCGAGTCCCCAGATCTCGGGCTGCTCGATGATCCGGGTACGCCACTTCGGGTCTTTGGCGAGCTGCTTGGCAGCGTCGAGCATCGCCTTCTCGACCGCATCCAGATCGGCGTCGACGGGAACGGACAGGTCGATGATGACCCGCGACCACCCCTGCGACATGTTGCCGATGCGGGTGATCTCGCCGTTGCGGACATACCAGAGCGTCCCGTTGACGTCGCGAACGTGCGTCACGCGCACGCTGACGTATTCCACGACGCCGGTCGCGAGGCCGAGATCGACGACGTCGCCGATCCCCACCTGATCCTCCGCGACGATGAAGATGCCGTTGAGCACGTCCTTGACGATGTTCTGAGCGCCGAAGCCGAGTCCCGCGCCGATCGCCGCGGTCAACAGTGCGAAGGAGCCCAGGATGCCGGAGTCGATCGTGTTGACGATCAGGATGACGCCGATGATCACGATCGTCACGTTGACGATGTTCTGCAGGATCGAGCCGAGCGTGCGGGTGCGCTGAACCAGACGCACCGCGGCGAGCGGGGACCGATCGAGGGCCTGGGTGTCGGTGACCTGGGCCTTGTTCTTCGCGCCCGAGACGATCCGCTCCACGACCCGATGGATGACGCCGCGGAGGATCCAGGAGACAACGATGGCGCCGACGATGATCCCAAGGACGCCGAGGGCCTTGAATCCGGCGGTCGTGAAGAACGATCCGATGCGTGGCCAGAAGTCCGGGTCGTTCGGATCGAGGACGAAGGTGTGCGTCACCCTCTCGATGCTACCGACCGCCGCTCTCACCGGGCTGGGCGCCGCCGTCCACGAGCCCCGCGCGGTGGGCGATCACGACCGCCTGCACGCGGTCTCTCGCGCCGAGCTTGGCGAGGATGCGGCCGACGTGCGTCTTGACCGTGGACTCGCCCAGAAACAGGGTCGCAGCGATCTCGGCGTTCGTGGCGCCCTGCGCCATCGCAAGGAATACCTCGCGCTCTCTCTCGGTCAGCGTCTCGGTCGGGTCGGGTGCCGCGTTGCGCACGGGCGGTGTGCCCAGGAGCTCGATCATGCGGCGCGTCACACGCGGCGAGAGCGTGGCGTCGCCCCGGTGCACCGCGTGGATCGCGGAGACGAGTTCGTGCCGTTGGGCGTCCTTCAGGAGGAAGCCGCTCGCCCCCGCACGCAGCGCGGCGAACGCGTACTCGTCGAGATCGAAGGTGGTGAGCACGAGGATGCGGGCGTCGGGGTGCGCTTCGACGATCCGCTCCGTCGCGGTGATGCCGTCGACACCCGGCATCCGCACGTCCATGAGCACGACATGGGGCTGCAGGGCCTCGACGGCCGTGACAGCCGAAGCGCCGTCGGCAGCCTCGCCGACGACCTGCAGATCCTCTTCGGCGTCCAGCACCATGCGGAAGCCGAGACGGATGAGCTCCTGGTCGTCCACGAGCAGGATGCGGATGGGGTCGGTCATCGGGTGTCCTCCTCGGTGGGAAGCCAGACGTCGAGCGTCCAGGTGCCGTCGCCGCGTCGGGCACGCAGGGTGCCGCCAGCGTGTGTGACACGCTCGGTGAGTCCGCGGAGCCCGAATCCGGGGTTGTCGTCGGCGCGCTCGGGGGCAACGCCGTCGTTCGTGATTCTGATGCGCACCGCATCCGGATCCTCGCGGATTTCGACCACGGCCTCCGTTGCGCGGGGCGCATGTCGCATCGCGTTCGTCATCCCCTCCTGCACGACGCGTCCGATCGCCAGCTCCGTCGTCGGCGCATGCGTGCTCGTGCGGCCGGACGTGCGCAGCACGACGGGGTAGCCGGCGCCCTGCGCGGTGGCGACGACCTCCTGCGGGGAGGGGGCGGTGAGAGGCGCGAGCGGCGCGCTGCCGGTGTCATCCGTGCGCAGGACGCCGAGCATCGCTCGCATCTCGGTCAGCGCGCCGCGGGCGGTGTCGGCGGTGGTGCGGGCGGCGGAGCGGGCGCGCTCGGTGTCGGTCGTGGCGGCGACGCCCTCCGATAGCGCCACGATGACCGTGAGCGAGTGCGACACGATGTCGTGCATCTCACGCGCAATTCGCGTGCGTTCGGCCGCTGTGGCGAGCTGTGCCTGCTGATCACGCTCGATCGTGAGCTGACGGGAGCGCTCGATGAGGGCTTCGACGTAGCGTTTGCGCCCGCCCACGTTCGCGCCGAAGAGCGCTCCGATCAGGAGCATGACCATGGTGGCGATGGTCGCGCCGATGGCGCTCGACCAGCTCTCGCCGAGCACCACACGGAAAAGACCGGAGATCACGAGGGCGCCGCTGATGATGCCGGAGCTCGCCCACGCGGCCTTGCTCGAGCGGTAGACCGACAGTGAGTAGACGGCGATCGCCAGCGCGACACCGCTGGGAAGCATGGGATACGGCGCGAACAAGTAGGGGAGTGCGGCGATCAGGAACACGACGAGCGGGAAGCGCCGTCGCCAGAGCAGGGCGATCGCGGTGCTCGCCGGTACCGCGATGGACACGATGATCCCGAACGGAGCCCACCTGGGATCCATCGGAGCCGCGGCCACCAGGCCTGGTCCGGAGAGGACGAAGGCGAAGAAGGCGACGAGGGTGTCCGCGAAACGCGGATGCCGTGCCCAGTACCGGCGGACGGCTCCGGGAGGACGAGGCAGCAGCAGGCCGTCGTCGGGGGGAGAGCTCTCCGCCCCGGCGACGGCCTGACTGCTCGCGCTCATCCGCTCGACTCTACGCGTCGCGGGTCTTCAGAACCGCGCCCGCGCCGACGAGGCCAACGACCACCCATGCGGCGAGGGTGAGGCTCGCGGCCCAGGGCTCGAGCGCGTTGCTCCCGCCCCCGGTACCCATGAGAAGCTGGCCGGCGTTCGAGGGAAGGAAGCGTGCGGCATCCTGGATCCACTCCCAGCCCGGAAGTGCGGCGAAGAAGGCCGGGACGATGGGCAGGACGAACACGAGACCCACGCCGAGGGCGATCGCGCCCGGGCCGTTGCGGAGGATGTAGCCCGTCGCGACGCCGATGATCGCGATGACGGCCATGGTCAGCGCGCCGGCGAGCAGCGGAAGCAACGAGACCTCCGGGTTGGAGAAGTCGAGCCCGAGGTCCTTGCGGGCCATGATCGGCGCGGTCGCCGCAGCGGCGATGGCGAAGATGATGATGCTGGACACGAACACGAACCCGGCGACCACGACGGTCTTCGCGAAGAGCGACCCGAGTCGTCCGGGCGCCGCCGTGAGGGTCGAGCGCATCATCCCGGTCGAGTACTCACCGGTGACCTGGATGGCGCCCAGGATCACGGCGAGCAGCATCGTGAAGGTGGTGGGCGCGAGGACCACCATCGTGGCCAGCGAGCCGTCGTCGCCCTGCGGGCCGCCGTCGAAGCTCGTGATCGCCCACGCCATCAGGAGGGAGAAACCGATCGAGAGCACGGCGACGATCGCGATCGACCACCATGGCGAGCGCAGCGTCACGAGCTTGAGCGTCTCGCTGCGCACGAGGCGCGGGAAGGAGAGGCGGTATGCGCCGTCCGTCGCCGGGACGCGACGTGCGGGGGCGGGGGCAGTGGTGGCGCTCATGCGATTTCCTTGCTCTTGTACTCGACGGATTCGCCGGTGAGGGCGAGGTAGGCGTCTTCGAGCGAACCGCTCTGCGGGCTCAGCTCGTGAAGGGGGATGCCGGCCGCTGCCGCAGCGTCGCCGACGGCTTCGGGTAGCGCGCCGACGACGTCGGCGGCTCCGGGCTCGGTCTGGGTGATCTCGATACCCGCTCCCGAGATGAGGGGGATGAGCTCCGCGAGTCGCGGGCTGCGCAGGCGGATGCGGGTGCTCGTCCATTCCGAGACCAGCTGCGACACGGGCGCGTCGGCCAGGACACGGCCTTTGCCGAGCACGATGATGTGGTCGGCGGTGATCGCCATCTCGCTCATGAGGTGGCTGGACAGCAGGACCGTGCGTCCCTCGCTCGCGTAGTGGCGCACGAACTGGCGCACCCAGCGCACGCCCTCGGGGTCGAGACCGTTGACCGGCTCGTCGAGGATCAGCGTCTGCGGGTCGCCGAGGAGCGCCGCCGCGATACCGAGGCGCTGGCCCATGCCGAGCGAGAACCCGCCCGCACGCTTCTTGGCGACCGATTCGAGGCCCGTCAGCGCGATGACCTCGTCGACACGGGAGGTCGGGATCCCGTGCGTGGCCGCGAGCGCCCTCAGGTGGTTGCGGGCGGAGCGCCCGGTGTGCACGGCCTTGGCATCCAGGAGGACACCGACCCGGGTGAGCGGCGAGCGCATCGCGCGGTAGTCCTCGCCGTCGACGGTCACGTTGCCGTGGGTCGGACGGTCGAGTCCCACGATCATCCGCATCGTGGTGGACTTGCCCGCGCCGTTCGGTCCGAGGAAGCCGGTGACCTTGCCGGGTTGGACGGTGAAGCTGACATCGGAGACGGCGTGCTTGTCTCCGAACTGCTTGGTGAGGTTCTCTGCGACGATCATGGCTCCACGCTACGAGCGGGCGCATGGTCGCCGCGTCCCCCTGTGGTACCGATCTCGCCCGCTGCGCCTCGTTCCACGGGCGGAGACGGCAGAACGCCCCGTCGACGCGGGATCGACGGGGCGTTCGGCTCAGCCGATCAGGCGTCCGCCTCCTGGACGGAGAGGGCGCGCTCGACGCCGGCGAGGTTCTCTGCGACCAGACGGCGCAGCGCTGCCGGTGCTTCGCGGTTCTCGATGAGCCAGGTGCGCGTCGCGTCGCGCAGCGCGATGTCGGCGAGGAGTGCCGGGTACAGGCCCACGATCAGGTAGTTCGCGATCTGGTAGCTGCGAGACTCCCAGACCGGCAGCAGCATGTCGAAGTAGGTCGACACGAAAGGGGTCAGCAGGTCGCGACCGGCCGGGTGGGTGAAGCCCGCAGCGGCCGAGCGGACGACGGTGTTGGGCAGGTCGTCGGAGCCGACCAGAGCGTCCCAGGCGGCCTGCTTGGCCTCCGCCGTCGGCAGCGCGGCCTTCGCCTGGGCGGCGAACTCGCCGCCCTTGGCCGTGTTGTCCGCGGCGAGGGCGGCATCGATGTCCGCCGTCGTGACGAGTCCGCCCGCAGCGAGTGAGACGAGCAGCGCCCAGGACAGATCTGCGTCGATGTCGAGACCGTCGAGGACGAGCTCACCGTCGCGCAGGCTCCGCACGCGCCCGAAGTGCTCCGGCGTCGCCGCGGCCGAGGCGAAGGCGGTGACGAACTGCAGCTGGCTGTCGCTTCCGGACGCCGCGCCCTGCGCGAGCTCCCAGAGGCCGTCGGCGACGGCGACACGCGTGGCATCGCGCTTCGCGGGATCGACGTAGGAGTTCGCCGTCAGCTGTAGCTGGGCGAGAGTCGTGCGGACGGTGGTCGACTCCGTCTCGGTGGCGATGTTGCCGAGGACGAGCTGCACGTACTCGGAGGCCGACGCCTCCGCGTCCCGTGTCTGGTCCCAGGCGGCGCCCCAGACAAGGGAGCGGGCGAGCGGGTCGCTGATCTTCGACAGGTGCGCGACCGCTGTGGCCAGCGAACGGTCGTCGAGACGGATCTTGGCATAGGCCAGGTCGTCGTCGTTGAGCAGGATGAGGTCGGGGCGGCGGTGGCCGACGAGCTCGGCGACGTCGGTGCGGTCGCCGTCGACGTCGAGCTCGACGTGGTGCACGCGCACGAGAGCGTCGCCCTGCAAGTCGTAGAAGCCGATGCCGAGACGGTGCGGACGGATGGTGGGGTAGTCAGCCGGAGCCGTCTGGATGATGGAGAACTTGCTGATCGTGCCGTCCACGGACTCGTCCACCGCGGGGGTGAGCGTGTTGACGCCGGCCGTCTCCAGCCACTTCTTGGACCAGCCCGACAGATCGCGGCCGCTGGTGGTCTCCAGCTCCGTCAGCAGATCGGGCAACTCGGTGTTGCCCCACGCGTGCTTCTGGAAGTAGGCGGACACGCCGGCGAAGAACGCCTCGACGCCGACCCACGCGGCGAGCTGCTTCAGGACCGAGCCCCCCTTGGCGTAGGTGATGCCGTCGAAGTTGACTTGGACATCCTCGAGGTCGTTGATCTCCGCGACGACGGGGTGCGTGGACGGCAGCTGGTCCTGGCGATAGGCCCAGGACTTCTCCATCGCGTTGAACGTCGTCCACGCCTCGGTCCACTCGGTGGCCTCGGCGGTGGCGATCGTCGACGCCCACTCGGCGAACGACTCGTTCAGCCAGAGATCGTTCCACCACTTCATGGTGACGAGGTCACCGAACCACATGTGGGCCAGCTCATGGAGGATCGTGACGACACGACGCTCCTTGACCGCATCCGTGACCTTGCTGCGGAAGACGTAGGTCTCGGTGAAGGTCACCGCGCCCGCGTTCTCCATGGCGCCGGCGTTGAACTCGGGCACGAACAGCTGGTCGTACTTCGCGAACGGATAGGCGACGCCGAACTTCTCCTCGAAGTACGCGAAGCCCTGGCGGGTCTTCTCGAACACGTAGTCGGCGTCGAGGTACTGCCAGAGGCTCTTGCGGGCGAACACGCCCAGGGGGATGACACGGCCCGACGAGCTGGTGAGCTCGGAGCGCGTGACCTCGTAGGGACCGGCGATGAGCGCCGTGATGTACGACGAGATCCGCGGCGTCGGCTCGAACGTCCACGTCGCGATGCCGTCGCCCGCGGGAGCGGGCTCGGGCGTGGGCGAGTTGGAGACGACCTGCCACCGGGCGGGAGCCGTGATCGTGAACTGGAACGTCGCCTTCAGGTCGGGCTGTTCGAACACGGCGAACACGCGCCGCGAATCGGGCACCTCGAACTGGGAGTAGAGATACACCTCGCCGTCGACGGGGTCGACGAACCGGTGCAGACCCTCGCCGCTGTTCGTGTAGCGCGCGTCGGCGTCGACGGTCAGCACATTGTGGGCGGCGAGGTTCTCCAGCTGGATGCGGGAGTCCGCGAAGGCAGAGGCGTCGATGTCGACGCCGTTGAGCGTGATGCGGTGCACGCGCTCGGCGATGAGGTCGACGAAGGTCGAAGCGCCCTCGGTGGCGGCGAATCGGATGGTGCTGGTCGAGCGGAACAGCTCCGCTCCCGTGGTCAGATCCAGCGCGATCTCGTACGACTCGGTGTCGACGACCGCGCGGCGCTCCTGCGCCTCGATCCGGGTGAGGTTCTCTCCAGGCACTGCGTTGCTCCCATGGGGTGAGGGTGTGAAAGGCGCGGCATCGCTGCTGGCGACACGGGCGAGACCTCCAGCCTACGGTTTTGCTGCGCATCGGCGGTATCGCTCCGGCCCGATCCGTTCGCGGTGCGAGGATGTTGGCGTGAGTTCCCCTGAACAGACCCCGCTTCAGACCGAGACCCCCGACACTGCGGTGCCCTTCGCCTCGGCGCACGCCGCAAGCGGTCCGCCCTGGGTCGAGCAGCCCACCGCGTACGACGCCGTGCTGCTCGCCGGCTTCGGAGGGCCCGAGGGGCAGGACGACGTGATCCCGTTCCTGCGCAATGTGACGCGGGGGCGCGGCATCCCGGACGAGCGTCTGGAAGAGGTGGCGCACCACTATCGCCACTTCGGCGGCGTGAGCCCCATCAATGCGCAGAACCGCGCGCTGAAGGCTGCGCTCGAGGCCGAGATCGCGCGCCGCGGCCTCGGGCTGCCGGTCTACTGGGGCAACCGCAACTGGGGCCCGTATCTGGAAGAGGCCGTTCAGCAGGCAG
This sequence comes from Microbacterium neimengense, assembly GCF_054782995.1. Taxonomy (NCBI): domain Bacteria; kingdom Bacillati; phylum Actinomycetota; class Actinomycetes; order Micrococcales; family Microbacteriaceae; genus Microbacterium; species Microbacterium neimengense. The sequence goes on along the minus strand of NZ_BAAGRK010000015.1, from coordinate 535,789 downwards.
CGGATGCCGGTCACACGACTCTGCTGGCGGTCGCGACGAGCGCGTACAGCTCGTTCTCCAGCTGTCGCCAGTACCGCGAGGACTTCGCGCGCGTTCTGGACGCGACGAACCTGGGCGGGAGGGTGACGATCGACAAGGTTCGTCAGTTCTTCGACCACCCCGGATTCGTGTCCACCTTCGTCGAGGGCGTCCGCGATGCGGTTTCGGGTTTCCTGGCCGACGGGGTGCCCGCGGAGCAGATCCGCGTGCTGTTCTCGACGCACTCGATCCCGACTGCCGACGCGCAGCGCTCGGGCCCGCGCGACCGCGACTTCGGCCCCGGCGGGGCGTACGAGGCCCAGCATCTGGCTGTCGCCGAGGCCGTCATGGCGCAGTCGGCGCCGGAGATCGGCTGGAAGCTCGTCTACCAGTCGCGCTCGGGCCCCGCCTCCCAGCCTTGGCTCGAGCCCGACATCAACGACGAGATCACGGAGCTCGCCGCCGCCGGGATCACCGCCGTCGCGATCGTGCCGCTCGGGTTCGTGAGCGACCACATGGAGGTTCTCTGGGATCTCGACACGGAGGCCATGGAGTCGGCGCAGGAGGTCGGCATCCGGGCCGTCCGCACGCCGACGCCCGGCATCGATCCCGCCTACGTGTCGGGGCTCGTCGATCTGATCGAGGAGCGACTCGCCGGCACGCCGGCCTCGCAGCGCCCGCACCGCACGTCGCTCGGCCCGTGGTTCGACGTCTGCCGTCCCGGCTGCTGCGAGAACATCCGCGCGGGCTTCAAGCCGGCGGCCGCCGGCATCGCGCCGTGAGTGCGGGCCGGGTGCGCGCGTCCCTAGGATGAGCATCATGCGCATCCATATCGCCACGGATCACGCCGGCCTCGAGTTCTCGACGCGCCTGCAGCACCATCTCGCCGAAGCGGGTCACGACGTCGTCGACCACGGGCCTCTGGAGTACGACCCTGTCGACGACTATCCGGCGTTTTGCATCCGTGCCGCCCAGGCGGTCGTTCGCGATCAGGCGGCGGGCATCGAGACGCTGGGCATTGTGTTCGGCGGCTCGGGCAACGGGGAGCAGATCGCGGCGAACAAAGTCGCGGGGATCCGTGCGGCGCTGGTCTGGAACATCGCGACGGCCGAGCTCGCGCGCGAGCACAACGACGCGAACGTCATCGCGATCGGTGCCCGCCAGCACACGTTCGAGGAGGCGACCACCTTTATCGACCGCTTCATCGCCACGCCCTTCTCGAACGAGGAGCGCCACGTGCGCCGCATCGCGCAGATCGCGGACTTCGAGCGCGACGGCTCGCTTCTTCCCGACCCCCGAGCGGGTCTCGCGCACCCCGATGTGCTCGACGATGCGTCCAGCAGCTTCGACCCGGAAGCGGGCTGATGCCCGAAGGCCATTCCGTTCATCGGATCGCCCGGCAGTTCGAGCGTAACGTCGTCGGCCACCGCGTTTCGGCGTCGAGCCCGCAGGGCCGATTCGCCGAGGGTGCCGCGCTGCTGGACGGCCGTGAGGCGCTGTCGGTGCGCGCTGTCGGCAAGCAGATGTTCCTCGAGTTCGAGGGCGACCTGTGGCTGCGGGTGCATCTCGGGATGTACGGCGCATGGGACTTCTCGGGCGAGATCCTCGTCGACCCGACGATCGCCTCCGCCAACGGACGCATGGGGCAGACGAACCAGCGGGGGACCGATACGGAGCGCGTTGTGGACGCTGCCGGTGAGAACTCGCTGAGCTCTATCGGTGCGCCCCGCAAGGCGCGCGGACACGTTCGCATGTCCGAGCAGACGTCCGGGCTCGACGACACCGACGCGACGTGGCCGCCGCCGGTCGTGGGGCAGGTGCGGTTGCGGCTGCTCACGGACGCCACGTGCGCGGATCTGCGCGGCCCTACGGCGTGCGAGGTGCTGACCCCGGATCAGGTGCAGGCGGTCATCGCGAAGCTCGGCCCGGATCCGCTCGTCGACGACGTGGCAGCGGGCGAGGAGCGCTTCACGAGCGTCGTCCGCCGCAAGCCCACGCCGATCGGACTCCTGCTCATGGACCAGAGCGTCGTCAGCGGGATCGGGAACGTCTACCGCGCCGAGCTGCTGTTCCGCGCCCGGCTCGACCCGCACACGCCGGGACGCGACGTGCCGGAGGAGGTCGTGCGCGGCCTCTGGCGCGACTGGGTGAGACTGCTGCGCATCGGCGTCGAGACCGGCCAGATGATGACCATGGACGACCTCAGCCCGGATGAGTGGCGCAGGGCGATGGCGCATCGCGACGACCGCCACTGGGTCTACCACCGCGCGGGCCTGCCCTGTCGGATCAGCGGCACATCGATCGTGCTGGAGGAGATGGGGGCGCGAAAGCTCTACTGGTGCCCGGTGTGCCAGAAGTGAGGATGCGGTGAGACAGAATCCCAGCTTCGCGATGACCGACGTGGGGGAGATCCGTCGACTCATCGAACACAACCCGTGGGCGACCCTCGTGAGCGCGGGGCCCGACGGTCTCGTCGCGTCGCACTACGCCGTGCTCCTCGATGACACCAGGGACGACCTGAGCATCGTCGCCCACGTCGGCAAGCCCGACGACGCGATCCACGGCCTGGGCGAGCGCGAGCTGATGGTCGTGGTGCAGGGCCCTCACGGCTACGTGTCGCCGGGCTGGTACGGCGATGTGCCGGCGGTTCCCACCTGGAACTTCGTGGCCGCGCACCTGAGCGGCGTCCCCGAGCTGCTCGGCACCGAAGAGAACCTGCGGGTGCTGGATCGTCTCGTCGACCGGTTCGAGTCGCCGATGCCGGCCCCGCGCCGCATGTGGGAACGTCCGAACGACGCAGAATTCGTGCATCGTCTCGAACGGGGCACGGTCGGTTTCCGGCTCACCCCCACCTCGGTCGTGGCCAAGCGGAAGCTGAGCCAGAACCGCCCCGTGGAGGTCGTCGACCACATCGTCGACATCCTGCGTGCGGAAGGCCCGCACTCGAACGCCGCCTTGGCGGACGAGATGGCCCGGGCGCGGCGAGCACGGCCCGAGGCATGAGTCGGCCGCGCATCGACGCCGTCGCGGACGTCCGTATCGCGGGTCCGGGCGCCGAGCTCCTGCCGGGCGCGGAGGTCTACGACATCGTCCTTCACGACGGGCGCATCGCGGACATCGCGCCCGCCGGGGCGCTCCGGCTGGCCGGTGCCGTGCATCGCGCCGAGGGCGCGTATGTCATCCCGGGGCTCTGGGACCATCACGTGCACGTGACGCAATGGGCGTTGGCTGCGCTGCGCGAGCCCCTCGGGGATTCCGTCTCGGCGGCGGATGCGGCGGCCCGGATGGGGCGGGTGGCGCCGGGTGTGGACGGACGGCGGGTCGGCACCGGCTTCCGTGATGCGTTCTGGCCCGACGCGCCGTCGCTCGAGGTCCTCGATGCGGCGACGGGCGGCATCCCGACCTACCTCATCAACGCCGACGTGCACAGTGTGTGGCTCAACTCTGCAGCGCTCGCCCGCGAGGGAGTCTCGTCCGACGACGGGATCCTGCGCGAGGGGCCGGCATTCGAGATGTCGCGGCGTCTCAACGAGCTTCCCGACCGGGCGTCGGATGCGGCGGTCACGGCGATGGCCGACGCCGCGTCAGCGCGCGGCGTCGTCGGCGTGGTGGATCTGGACATGGTGTGGAACGAGTCCTCGTGGCAGCGCCGTCGTGCGGCCGGCTTCGACCTGCTGCGTGTGGAATTCGGCGTCTACCCCGACCTCCTCGATCGAGCCATCGCGGAGGGCCTGCGCAGCGGTGACCCGCTCCGCGGCGACGACGGCGGCCTGATCACGGTCGGAGCACTGAAGGCGATCACCGACGGCTCTCTCGGCACCCGGACCGCGGCGTGCTCGGTCGCCTACGCCGACGCGCCGCATCCGCACGGACTGCTCACGATCCCGCCCGAGGATCTGCGCCAGGTCATGACGCGTGCGACGGCGGCCGGCCTCGACTGCGCGATCCACGCCATCGGAGACGAGGCGATGCGTCATGCCCTCGATGCGTTCGCGGCCACCGACGCACACGGATCCATCGAGCACGCGCAGCTCGTGGCCGTCGCCGACATCCCGCGGATGGCGAGACTCGGCGTCGCGGCCAGCGTGCAGCCGGAGCACGCCCTCGACGACCGCGATCTGACCGACAGCATCTGGGCGACGCAGACGGCGCGTCCGTATCCGCTGCGCTCGCTCTGGGCCGCGGGAATCGACCTTCGCTTCGGATCCGACGCCCCGGTGTCCGCGCTCGACCCCTGGCGCCAGATCGCGGCGGCCGCGTCTCGCACGCGGGACGGGCGAGAGCCGTGGCAACCCGGCGAGACCGTCTCCGTGGACGTCGCTCTCGCTGCCTCCACGCATCGCGGTTCCTCGAACCCCGACACGATCGCCGTCGGCCAGCGCGCGGATCTCGCACTCACCGCGACCGACCCGCGCGCGATGGAGCCGTCCGCCCTGCGCGGGATGGAGGTCGTCGGCACGATCATGGACGGCCGCGTGATCCACCGCGTCTGAGCGCGATTACGCTCGGGGGATGATCGTCCTGCTCGCCGTCCTCCTGCTCGTCAACGCCGTCTACAACGTCGTCGTCTGGCCGCGCTTCTACGGACGTGTCGCGAAGGATGCGCGGGCGCGCGACGCCGCGGGACGCCCGACACGGTTCCTCATCGTCCATGCTGTGCTGATCGGCACCGCTCTCGTCCTGGCCGTCGTGTCGGCGGGCGCCGCCGTGTGGGCTCTCGCGGCGGGCTGAGCGCCTACGCTGTCTCGGTGGCCATCTCGAAGATCCTGCTGTACTACCGGTTCACCCCCATCGCCGACCCCGAAGCCGTTCGCCTGTGGCAGCGTGACCTCTGCGAACTGCTCGGACTGCGCGGCCGCATCCTGATCTCGAAGCACGGCATCAACGGCACGGTCGGCGGTGAGCTCGGCGCGGTGAAGACCTACGCGCGGAAGACGCGACAGCACGAGCCCTTCCGCGGTCTCGACCTGAAGTGGTCGGAGGGAACCGGGCTCGACGACGAGGGCCGGAGCCTGGACTTCCCGAAACTCTCGGTGAAGGTGCGCGACGAGATCGTCACCTTCGGTGCGCCCGACGAGCTGCGCGTCGACACGGACGGCGTGGTGGGCACCGGCACGCACCTGACGCCCGGCGCCGTGCACAAGCTCGTCGAGGAGCGCGGCGAGGATGTGGTGTTCTTCGATGGCCGTAACGGGTTCGAGGCAGAGATCGGCCGGTTCCGCGGGGCGGTCGTCCCGGACGTCTCGACGACGAGGGAGTTCATCGCGGAGCTCGACTCCGGTCGGTACGACCACCTGAAGCAGAAGCCGATCGTCACGTACTGCACCGGCGGCATCCGGTGCGAGGTGCTCTCGAGCCTGATGACGGCACGCGGGTTCCAGGAGGTGTATCAACTCGACGGCGGAATCGTCCGATATGGCGAGACGTTCGGCAACACCGGGCTCTGGGAGGGGTCGCTCTACGTCTTCGACGGACGGCAGGCGATGACGTTCGGCTCCGACGCCGAGCACATCGGGCGCTGCACGGGATGCGGCGCGGCGACGTCGCGCATGATCGACTGCACCGTCGCCGGATGCCCTGATCGCGTGGTGCGCTGCGAAGAGTGCGCGGGCAGCACGGCGTGCGGCCACCATCCGGAGCTCGTGGCGGGCTGAACCGATCGCCTGAGAAGATGGAGGGATGTCCTCCACTGACGCCGCGCCCGCTCGCTACACCGTCGCGACCGACGGCGCCTGCAAGGGCAATCCCGGGCCTGCGGGCTGGGCGTGGGTCGGCGAGGACGGCCAGTGGGCCGCGGGCTCGCTGCCGAGCGGCACGAACAACATCGGCGAGCTGCTGGGTCTGCTCTACGCCATCCGAGACCACTTCCAGGTGCCCGAGCTCATCGTGCAGGCGGACTCGATGTACGCGATCGACACCTACACGAAGTGGATGGACGGGCACGCCCGTCGCGGCTGGGTGACCTCTGCCAAGAAGCCGACCGCCAACCGCGACATCCTCGAACAGCTCATCGAGGTGCGCGACGCGCGGCGTGCGGCGGGGTTTCCCGACGTCGTGCTCGAACACGTCCGTGGACACCGCGGGCATCGCCTCAACAGCTGGGCCGACGAGCGCGCCGTCCGTGCATCTCAGCACGCGGCCAGGGGGGAGGAGCTCGTGTGGACCTCCCTGCGCGGGCTCGACCCACTGGATGTGAGCGTCGACCCGCCGCGCAGCGCGGGCGACCGCGCCCGCTGAGCACCTCTCCCGCATTGCGCTGACGCGCGAGAGGATGGGGACGTGCACACGCCCGAGAATCCGCTGATCGTCGCCGATGCCGCCGCCTGGCGCGTGTGGCTCGACGAACATGAGCACGACGACGAGGGAGTGTGGCTCGTGCTCGCGAAGAAGGGCACGACCGAGCCGACCGCTCTCGGCTACGACGGCGCTCTGGACGAGGCGCTGTGCAGTGGGTGGATCGACGGACAGAAGCGCGGGCGCGACGAGGCGACATTCCTGCAGCGCTACACGCCCAGGCGCCGCGCCTCCTTGTGGTCCCAGCGCAATCTGACACTGGTCGCCGGTCTGATCGAACAGGGGCGGATGCGCCCGCGCGGGCAGGCCGAGATCGACCGCGCGAAAGCGGACGGACGATGGGACCGCGCCTATGCGGGTTCGGCCACGATCGAGGTACCCGACGACCTCCGCGTCGCACTCGCGGCGGAGCCCGCGGCGGCGGCGCTCTTCGAGCGGCTTGACGCGACGAACCGGTACGCAGTGCTGCACCGGGTCGCGACGGCCACGCCGTCGGCGAGAGCGGGACGCATCGCCAGGCTGGTCGCGATGCTCGCCGAGGGGAAGACCCCGCATCCGCTCGGGGAGCCGCGCGACCCCCGGCTCACGTAGGCTCGGATCATGCTCGCAACCGTCATCCACGCCGCCCGTGACATCCGCGTCGAAGAGGTCCCGCGCCCGCAGCTCTCGACCGGGCGCGACGCGATCGTCCGCGTCGTCGCTGCCTGCGTGTGCGGCTCGGATCTGTGGCCTTACCGGGGGGTGACGCCGACGGAGCGTCCTCATCGCATCGGCCACGAGTTCGTCGGAGTCGTGGAGGAGGTCGGCGGCGACGTCGAGAACGTTCGTGTCGGCGACTTCGTCATCGCGCCGTTCTACGTGTGCGACGGCACGTGCGTGAACTGCCGTAACGGCGTGAGCACCTCGTGCCTCAACGGCGGATGGTGGGGCAGCGACGTGCGCGAGGACGGCTTCGCCGACGGTGGCCAGGGCGAGTTCGTACGCGTGCCTCTCGCCGACGGCACCCTCGCCGTCGTTCCAGGCCCCGTCGAGCCCGATGAGATCCCCGGCCTGCTGACGCTGAGTGACGTCATGGGCACGGGGCACCACGCCGCGGTCTCCGCGGGGGTGCGCCCCGGTGACAGTGTGGCCGTCGTCGGCGACGGGGCGGTCGGCCTGTGCGCCGTCATCGCCGCGAAGCGACTGGGCGCCGCCACGATCATCGCAATGTCGCGTCATCCCGAACGACAGGCACTGGCGCGGGAGTTCGGCGCGACGCACATCGTCGCCGAGCGGGGCGAGGAGGGCATCGCGAAGGTGCGCGAGCTCACGGGCGGCATCGGCGCCGACCGCGTCCTCGAGTGCGTCGGCACGAAGGCGTCCATGGATCAGGCGCTGCGCTCGACGCGACCGGGCGGGATGGTCGGGTACGTCGGTGTTCCCAACGGCGGCCCGGAACTGCCCGTGCGCACCATGTTCGGCTCGAATGTGGGTGTCAACGGCGGTGTGGCGCCGGTGCGCGGCTACATCGAGGAGCTGCTGCCAGACGTGCGCTCCGGAGCGATCCGACCGGGCCTGGTCTTCGATCTCGAACTCCCGCTGAGCGAGGCCGCTGAGGCGTACGCCGCGATGGACGAGCGCCGCGCGACGAAGGTCCTGCTGCGTCCGTGAGCCGACGCGTGGTGCGCCCCGCGGGCGAAGGAGTGAGCGAGTCGGTGAGGACGGGAGACGAGAAGATGACACAGGCACAGGCGACGACCTGGCTTCTCGTCGATGGGGAGAACATCGATGCGACGCTGGGCGGATCGATCCTCGGCCGCCGGCCGCAGCCGGATGAGCGTCCACGCTGGGACCGCCTGCTCGCCTTCGTCGAGCGCACCTGGGGCGGGCACGCACGCGGCCTCTTCTTCCTGAACGCCTCCACCAACCTTCCGATGACCTTCGTCCAGGCGCTGACCGCGCTCGGGTTCGAACCGGTGCCGTTGTCGGGCCCCGCGGATGCGAAGGTCGTCGACATCGCCATCCAGCGCACGCTTCGCGCTCTGCACGAACGTGACGACGACGTCGTGCTCGTCAGTCACGACGGCGACTTCGTGGAGGATCTCGCCCCTCTCGCCGACGGCGAGCGGCGGGTCGGAGTGCTCGCGTTCAACGAGTTCCGCAACACGGGCTACGCCGCCTTGGGCGGTGTCACCTTCTTCGACATCGAGTACGACGCTCAGGCATTCGATGCGCCGCTGCCCCGCATCCGCGTCATTCCCATCGACGAGTTCGACCCCACGCAGTTCCTGCGCTGAGCCAAGGCATCGCCGACTCAGAGCGACAGCTGGTAGTGGATGAACCCGCTCCGGGTTGCGACCTGATCGTAGAGGGCCCGTGCGCGGGTGTTGGTCTCTGCGGTCAGCCAGTAGAGCTTGGTGCAGCCCGCATTCTTCGCCCAGTCCTGGACGTGGCCGATGAGTGATCGACCCGCGCCGCTCCCGCGTGCGCCGGGGAAGACGAACAGGTCCTCGAGGTAGCAGTAGTCGCCTCGGGACCAGGTCGCCTGGTGCGTCAACCAGTGCACGAGTCCGACGGCGAGCCCGTCCTGCCAGGCGATCGCGCCGTCGAGCCCGGATGCGGGATCGACGATGCGGTCGAAGGCGTACTGCGTGACGTCGTCGGAGAGTTCCGTCTCGTAGAAGGTCAGGTATCCCTGCCAGAGCTCGAGCCAGACGGCGTGGTCTTCGGTGCGAACGGCGCGGATCTCCAGCATCCGATCAGCCTAGAGCCGACCAGACGGAACGACGCGTTCGTCGGATCGCGTGGTTCTTCCTGATCGACATTTGTCAGAGAGCACCTTGCCCGCCGTCGAGTGTTCTCGCTAACATGCAGGCGTCGCCCACCGGACAACGGTCGTTCGGTCCCGCAGCCTGCAGCGGCGAGGCCTGGGTACGGCGGCTGATCGTGGCGCCCGGACGGTGACTCGATGTGGCGCGATGATGCGCGGAAGAGGAGACATTCAGTGACGATCATGAACCCGAGAAAACGTGCAGGCGGCGTCCTGACCCGAGCGGCAGCACTGACCGCCGCTGTCGCGACCACCGTCTCCGGTGCAGTCGTGGGCACGGCGGCCGCGCGAGCTGCAGATGACGACCCCTGGTCTGGTCAGGGAAAGAGCTTCACATCGACGCAGACCACGCAGAGCACGTTCACGAACGCCATCATCGGATCCGACGTGCCCGACGTCGCCACGATCCGCGTGCCCGCCGGCACCGCGGGTGCCAGCAGGGACACGTACTACATGATCTCGACGACCATGGAGCTCACCCCCGGCGCCCCCATCCTGCGTTCCTACGACCTCGTGAACTGGGAGATCGTCAACTACGTGTACGACGTCATGGAGGTCACCGACACCAACGCGTTGCGCAACGGCTACAGCGCCTACGGTCAGGGGCAGTGGGCGAGCACCCTGCGCTACCACGACGGCACGTTCTACGCCCTGATGAACAGCAACAACAACGGTCACGCGTACCTCTTCACGACCACCGACATCGAGAAGGGGCAGTGGGAGAAGCACAGCTACAACCGCAGCTTCCACGACCCCAACATCTTCTTCGACGGCGACACCCCCTACATCGTCTATGGCAGCTCTTCGATGCAGATCGCCCAGATGAGTCCCGATCTGCACAGCGTGATCAGCGACCGCGTTGCGGCGACCACGGCCACCGCGATCAACAACACCGGTCTGAGCACCTCGGAGGCCATGGGCGGCGGCTGGGAGGGGAACCAGGTCGAGTACATCAACGGGTACTACTACGTCCTCGGCATCGCCTGGGGCAAGTACGGGCGCCAGGCCATCGTGCTGCGGTCCAAGAGCCTGCTCGGCGCGGCAGCGTCCGATCCGTATGAAGTGCGTGTCGCCGTCGGCTCCAACCTCGTCGCGCAGGGCGGATTCATCGGCACGGGCGACTCCACCACGCCGCAGTGGGCGTTGCTCTTCGGTGACGACTACCCGACCGGCCGCGTCCCCGTGCTCGTTCCCGTGACATGGGATGCGGCCGACGAGGAGGCGTGGCCCGTGTTCGGAACCGGCGTCTACGGAAGCTCGCAGGTGCCGCTGCCCGGCGCGCAGCCGATGCCGGTCACCCTGAGCGCGTCGGACCGGCGCAAAGCCGAGTCGGCGAGTGTCGTGACCTCCGATCGCTTCGACAACGATGCCGTGCCTCGAGACTTCGGTAACCCCAACGTGCCGGCGCCTGAGGTCGTTGTGCCGGAGTCCCGCGGCGAGCACATCTCGAACGGGACGATCGAGGGCGGCACGACGGCGTGGCAGTCGCTGGGCGGAACAACACTCGGGCTCGGGTACTCGACGCGCCACCAGGGGTCGATGTCGCTGAAGGTGAATGGTCGCGCGACGGATGCTGCCGGCGCGTCGCAGACGGTGACGACTCTCCAGCGCGGGGCCACGTACGCGGTCTCCGCGTGGGTGCACTATCGCGACGCCGGTGTGGATCCTGCGAACTTCGCACTCACTCTCAGCGACACGACCGGCCACTCCTACGTGATGGCACAGACCAGCGTGCCGAAGGGCTCAGCCTCGGCCGCGACGACCTTCGTGGAGGTTGCCGGCGAGTTCACCATCCCTGCGGAGCTGGATATCGCCAACGCGAAGGTCTCGATCGTGACCGTCGACTCGGCCGTCGTGCCCGATATCTTCTTCGTCGACGACGTCTCGATGGTCGGAGCGCGGGCAGTTCCGGATCACTACACGGCCGAAGAGGGGGCCGACAACGGCTCCCACCTGGCGCTGCCCTGGCAATGGGGGCACAACGCAGACAACAGGTACTGGTCGCTGACCGATCGCGATGGTTGGCTGCGTCTCACGAACGGACGCGTGGTGACCGGCAAGGCGAACAAGCAGTATCAACTGACGTACTTCGAGGAGGCGCGCAACACCCTCTCGCAGCGCACGTTCGCCCCGGCCTCGTCCGCCCAGACCCGGCTCGACTTCGGTGCGCTCAACGATGGCGACGTCTCGGGGCTTGCCGTCTATAACCGGCAGGTCAGCTACATCGGCGTGACCAAGCAGAACGGGCAGTTCACACTGGGCGTCGTCAACCGTCCGGTGCGCGACTACACCGACCAGGAGTCGATCGCGACAGCGGAGGACTTCGTCGCCAGTGTGCCCGTTCCGGCCGGAACGACCACGGTGCTGTTGAAGGCTGACCTGAACATGCGGAAGTCCGGTGCGGACCGCAACACCGTCCGGTTCCTCTACAGCTGGGACGGTGTCACCTGGAATGCGCTCGGGGCAGCTCAGCCGAAGCGGGCCTCGTGGGAGTCCAAGCACTTCAAGGGTCAGCGGTTCGGCCTGTTCAGCTACGCGAAGCAGACGACCGGCGGGCATGCCGACTTCGACTACTTCTACCTCTCCGATGTGCTCAGCGCCGACGGAGTCGCGGTGGACACGAGCGACCTCGACTGGCTCATCCGGGAGGCGTCCGGTTTGGACCGGCGCGACTACACCGATGCATCATGGGCGAGCGTGGCGGCAGCTCTCACGTGGGCGAAGTCCGTCGCGGGCCCGACGACGCAGAACGAAGTCGATGCTCCGGCGCAGGCCCTGAATCGCGCGGTCGCCGCCCTCGAGGAGCTGCCCGCGGTGACCCCCGTCGTCTCGGCGGATGTGAGCTCGGCCGCCGCTCAGATCTCCGGGTGGTACCCGGCCGCGGTATCCGTCGCCCTGGCACTCAACGAGCGGGCGAAGGCCGACATCCAGTACCGGATCGATGACGGCGGCTGGACGGAGTACCAGGACGAAATCGTGGTCTCCGACTCCGGAACCCACACCGTCGACTACCGCGCCAGCGTGGGCGGCGAGCCGGTCGTGGAATCGGGCGGCGTCGCATCGTTCTCCATCGACGTCGACGCTCCCGTGACCACGGCGACCGTGGACGCCGTGGCGCGCACCGTGCGCCTGACCGCGGTCGACACGCACGCCGGAGTCGATCGGATCGAGTACCGGATCGGCGAATCCGGGCAGTGGTCGCGTCTGGACGACGTGGTCACCGTCGGCGACGAGGCGAGCGTCGTCGGCTATCGCGCGGTGGACGTCGTCGGCAACGTCGAGACTCTGCGGACGGTCGCCGTCCCCGCCGTGTCGGGGCCATCGCCGACTCCCACGCCGGGAACGACCGCGCCGGCGGGCGTCATCGCGCCTTCTGCCGACGACCTGACCGCGCAGCGACAGGGCGCGGTGAGTGGCCCCGCCACGGTCCGACGGGGCGAGGCGCTGACGTTGACGCTCGGAGATGCTCAGCCGGGTATCGAGGTTCATGTGTGGCTGTTCTCGACGCCGACCCACCTCGGGAAGGCGACGGTGGCCGCGGCGAGGACCGTCACCGTGACGGTGCCTGCGACAACGAGCCTGGGAACGCACCGCGTGGCTGTCGCCGGCGCTGACGGATCCGTCATCGGATGGATGCCCGTCACGGTGACAGCGACGGACGGCGCACTCGCCACGACCGGCCGGGATGCTGCGGGAGTCGTGGTGACACTGCTCAGTGCCGCAGGCCTTCTCGCGCTCGGCGGTCTTCTGGTGTGGCGTCGCCGCAGGACGGGACGCGCGACTCCGACTTCGTAGCGGCTCGCGCTCCGCGCGTCGCGAACGATCTCACCGGGTTGTAGGCAAGGGGACGTCGTCCTGAGAGGCGGCGCCCCCTTGCCTTCCGGCTATTGTTGGACCGAGACCAACAAGGGAGTGAAGAATGCTCGACATCGTGACGGTGGGTTTCTCGCCAGCGCTCGTGCCCTACGGGCGCGCGTGGGCGCTGCAGAGGCGCCTGCACGCCGAGGTCGCGGCGGGCGTACGAGGGGACACCCTGCTGCTGCTCGAACATCAGGCCGTGTACACCGCAGGGACGCGCACGGAGCCGGCCGAGCGACCGGTCGACGGTACCCCGGTTCTCGACGTCGATCGCGGCGGCCGCATCACCTGGCATGGGCCGGGCCAGCTCGTGGGCTATCCGATCGTGCGTCTTCCGGATCCGATCGATGTCGTGGCGCACGTGCGCCGGCTCGAGCGTGTGCTGATCGCAGCTGTCGCCGAGCACGGCGTCGATGCGCACCAGGTGCCGGGCCGCAGCGGCGTCTGGGTCGAGGGCGCTGCAGGAGCGGACAAGGTGGCGGCGATCGGTGTGCGCGTCGAGCGAGGTGTCACCATGCACGGCTTCTCCGTCAACTGCGACAACTCGCTCGCACCGTTTCGCCGCATCGTCCCCTGCGGGATCACGGATGCCGGTGTCACGACCCTCAGCGACGCCGCCGGTGGCCGGATCTCGCCGCAGGAGTTCGCTGAGACCGTCTCCCATCAGTTCCGGCTCGAGTATGCGGGGGCGACGGCGTGAGCGCACCGGAGGGACGGCGGCTGCTCCGGCTGGAGGTCCGCAACGCCCAGACGCCCATCGAGCGCAAGCCCGAGTGGATCAAGACGAAGGCGCGCACCGGGCCCGAGTACTCGGCGCTGCGCGAGCTCGTGCGGACGGAAGACCTCCACACCGTCTGCCAGGAGGCCGGCTGTCCCAACATCTACGAGTGCTGGGAGGACCGCGAGGCGACGTTCCTCATCGGGGGCGCCCAGTGCACCAGGCGCTGCGACTTCTGCCAGATCGACACCGGCAAGCCCGCCGACTACGACACCGACGAACCGCGCCGAGTCGCCGAGAGTGTCCGACGGATGCGGCTGCGATATGCGACGGTCACGGGCGTCGCCCGCGACGACCTGCCGGATGAGGGCGCATGGCTTCACGCGGAGACCGTCCGCCGCATCCACGCCGAGAACCCGGGAACCGGGGTCGAGATCCTGGCCACCGACTTCTCGGGAGATCCGGATCTGCTGGACGAGGTCTTCTCCTCGCGTCCCGAGGTCTTCGCGCACAACGTGGAGACCGTCCCGAGACTGTTCGCCCGCATCCGCCCGGCTTTCCGCTACGAGCGCTCCCTGGGGGTTCTCACGAGGGCGCGGGCAGCGGGGTTGATCACGAAATCGAACCTCATCCTCGGCATGGGAGAGGAGCCCGACGAGGTGCTCCAAGCGCTGCGCGATCTCCGCGAGGCGGGCACCGACATCGTCACCATCACGCAGTATCTCCGACCGACGCCGCGTCACCTGCCGGTCGCGCGGTGGCTGAAACCGGACGAGTTCGTCGCGATCCGGGAGGAGGCGGAGCGGATGGGCTTCCTCGGCGTGCTCGCGGGCCCCCTGGTGCGTTCGTCGTACCGTGCCGGACGCTTGTGGGCCCAGTCGATGCGCGCCCACGGCCGCCGGATCCCGACGGAACTCGCACACCTGGTCGAGAGTATCGACGCCGAGGGGGAGGGCTTCGCTCAAGCCGTATAGGCGATACTCCCGACGGACTCAGGCGCGCGAGCGACGTCGGAAGGTCAGGTGCATCACTCCGTTCGGCGCGGCCTCGCTGATCGCCTCGTACTCCGCCTCCCAGCCGCGCAGATCGTCCCAGAGGCGGATGCCGCTACCGAGGATGATGGGCGAGATGCCCACGTGCAGGTCGTCGACGAGTCCTTCGCCGAGGAACGCCCGCGCCGTGCTCGCGCCGCCGCCGATCCGCACGTCCCCACCGCCCGCCGCGTCGATCGCCCGAGCGAGGACGGCTGCCGGCGATCCCTGGACGAAGTGGAACACCGTGCCGTTCGCCATCTCGATCGTCGGTCGCTCGCGGTGCGTGAGAACGAACACGGGAACCTCGAAGGGAGGCTCGTCCTCCCACCAACCGCGCCAGTCGGGGTCGTCGCCGTGCAGGTGCAGGCCGAACATCCCGGCACCCATGATCTCGGCGCCCACGCCCTCGAAGTAGCGTGCGGCGTACGCGTCGTCCACGCCCGCCGTTCCCGATCCGGTCTCATCGTGGAGCACGCGGCGGCGGAAGGTGCGTGTGGCGACGTACGCGGCGGTCAGTCGCCCCCAGTCGTCGCCGAACGGGTTCTCCGGTGTCTGGTCGGTCGTGGTGGCGAAGCCGTCCAGCGAGATGTTGAGGTCGAGGCGCACGCGGGTCACACTCGAGGATCCGGCCGAACGGAGCGGGTGTCAACATCCGGCGCGGCGAAGGGATGCGGGTGCGCTTGCCGGTGGAGCGGATGCGGGGCACGATGATTCCGGCGAGGCGCGAGCGCCAGAGGGAGTGCAGCATGGTGCGTCGGGTGCGTGGCAGTTTCCGACGCGCCGCCCGGACCTGCGCGGATGCGGTCTCCGGCGGCGCCTTTCTGACGCGTTGGAGCGCGCTCTTGTCCTTCGTCGTCGCCAGCACGGTCAGCGTGCCCACGGTCGGCGATGCGACGCTCGAGGGCTACGCGGCGGCGGTGCTGGTCGGTGCGCTCGGCTGGATCGTTCTCTCGATCATCGTGTTGCCGGCGGCAGCGGCCGAACGGCGGCTGACGGCGCCTTACGCGCGCGCGATCGTGGTGCTGGGGGCGCTTGTTGCTGCGGCGGTCGTGCGCGCCCCCGTCAACAACGCCGTGAGTCTGCTGTTGTGGGACACGCCCACGACGGGTGCGTGGGGTCCGCGAACGCTCACCAACCTCGTCACGACCCTCGTGGTGTTCGGCGTCGTCGGCGTCGGGACCACGCAGTTCGCGCGACGCCGACTCGTCGCTCAGCGGTTGGCTGATGCTCTGGAGCTCATGCGTGCGCGCCTGGATCGCGCCCAGGAGCGTGTGACGCAGACCCGCGAGATCCTGGCGCAGACGGTGATCGACCTGCGCGCGGGTCGGGACGCGATGCTGAGCGGTGACGTGGACTTCGACACCGTGCGGGCGTACGCCGCGAAGGTGCGCGAGCGGAGCCACCGGTTGGCCGAGCTTGCGGACGACGGGGGTCTTCCCGCGGACCCGCCCGCGCCCGGGAGAACGGCTGCCGCCGCGGGTGGGTCACCGCTCGTGCTGATTCCGACGCCGTGGCTCGTCGTCGCTCTCGTCTACAACATCGCCTCTCTGCCCTTCGCGTTCACTGCCGGGCCGCCCGCGCTCGTCGGGCTCGGCTACCTCGGCGTGTGTCTGCTCGATGTCGCCGCGGGAGCAGCGACCCGTCTTCCTCGCCTTCGCGGGTCGACGCCCGGCTCCGTGCGGCCGGTCGCGTTCATCGGGGCATGGCTGCTGGCCGGAGTCGGCGTGGCCGCTCTGACCTTCGCGCTACTGCCGGATCTGAGGATGCTCAGCGTCGTCGGCGTCGTGGCGATCCCCGCGGCGGCAGTGGCGCTGTCGCTGTGCGTGGATGCGGTGCGTAGAGTGCGCTCCGCCGAGCACCGTGCCGCGCGTGTACTGGCGCGCGTGGCGCAGCGCGTCGCAGCGCGGAGGGCGCAGGCCAGTGAGCAGCTCGTTCGCGCGTCGGGGCTGCTCCACGGCCGGGTGCAGGGACGGTGCGTGATCCTCGCCGCGCAGGCGGAGGACGAACCACCGACACCGGAGGACCTCGCGGTGTTCCGCGACCAGACAGAGGAGGCCTTCGATGCCATCCTCGAAGCACCTCCGGATGCGGACGGCGCACCCGCGCCGGGCTTCGCCGGATCTGTCGAGGCTCTCCTGTCCGCCTGGAGCGGTGTCGTCACGACGACGCTCCAGGTCGACGCGGGTGCGCGTCTCGCCCTGACCGATCCCCGGACGGCCGCGCGCGCCGTGGAAGCGGTCAATGAAGCCTTGGTCAACGCTGTGAAGCACTCAGCAGCGCGTGTCGCCGCCGTCGCGATCGCCGTGATGGCCGACGGTCGAGTGCGTGTTCGCGTCTCGTCGCCGGGCGCCCTCGCCGCTGGCCCAGGGCGTTCGACGGGGCTGGGCACGAGAGGCGCGAGCGTGGCGATCAGTCAGCAGGGCGAAGACGTCGTCCTTGACTCCGTCCTGCCCGCCGCCGGCTGACGGAGCGAACGCCCCGCTGTCTCCCGCCGCGTGAACATTCCTTTAGCCGAGTGAGCATTCGATGGAATGCTCACTCGGCTAAAGGACGCTCGCTCGACGATTGCTCAGACGCGGTAGCGGGCGCCCTCAGGCCGAGACCGGGGCCTTCCAGCCGAGGGCCGGCGCGACGTACTTCGCAAACGACTCGACGACGCGCAGGTTGAACTCCACGCCCAGCTGGCTGGGGATGGTGAGCATGAGCGTGTCGGCGGACTGGATGGCCGCATCCTGCAGCAACTGCTCGACCAGCACGTCGGGTTCGGCGGCGTAGGTCTTGCCGAACGTCGAGCGCATGCCGTCGATGATGCCGATCTGATCCCCGCCCTGCGAACCGCCGAAGTGCATGGCGTCCTCCGCCGTCGTGATCGGGAAGATGCTGCGACTGACCGAGACGCGGGGCGTGCCCGCGTGACCGGCTTCGCGCCACGCCGCGCGGAACGCGTCGATCTGCTGCGCCTGCAGAAGATCGAAGGGCGTGCCGTCTGCCTCGGTGAGCAGCGTCGAGGACATGAGGTTCACACCGACGCGTCCGGCCCATTCAGCGGTGTCGCGGCTGCCGGCCCCCCACCACACCCGCGAGCGGAGGCCGGGGGACTGTGGTTCGATCGCCTGCATCCCGGTTCCGCCGCCGAAGGGGCTGTTCGCGTCGCGCTCGGCGAGCGGCTCGCCGTCGATCGCGCGCAGGAACAGATCGAAACGCCGACGCGCGATGTCGGCACCCCGGGGGTCCTCAGAACCCGTGTAGCCGAAGGTCTCGTAGCCGCGCACCACCGACTCGGGTGACCCGCGGCTGACGCCCAGCGCGAGCCTGCCGTCGCTGATCAGGTCGACCGCGGCCGCTTCCTCGGCCAGGGAGAGGGGGTTCTCATAGCGCATATCGATCACGCCGGTCCCCATCTCGATACGCGAGGTCCGCGCGGCGATCGCGGCGAGAAGCGGCATGGGTGAGGCCTGCTGGCGCGCGAAGTGGTGGACCCGGAAGTAGATGCCGTCGACGCCGAGCTCGTCCATGCCCACGGCGAGGTCGATCGCCTGGAGCATCGAGTCGCGCGCCGTGAGGATGCGGCCGCCGCCGAGAGGGCCGTAGTGCCCGAAGGACAGTGTTCCGAAGCGTTCCATATCGACGACAACCATACGAAGGCAGGAAGCATTCCGATGAATCGATCTTCGTCCTTCGCGTCGGCCCTCGCCCTCCGCGGCCGTGCGTAGCATGGCAGCACATTGACGACCGGGAGGTGCCATGGTTCGCGTCCGCATCCTGGGGGTGGCTCTGGATCCGGCGCAGGAGCATGTGATCCTGTTGAAGCCGGTTGTCCGCCCGTGGGACCGGATCCTTCCGGTGTGGATCGGTGCCCAAGAAGCGACTGCGATCCTCGTCGCCGTGCAGGGTGCCCCGTCACCGCGCCCGCTGGCCCACGAGCTGATGCTCTCGATCGTGGACGAGTTGTCCGCGCGCGTCGAGCGGGTCGAGGTGACACGCGTCGACGACGGCACGTTCTATGCCGCGGTGACCCTCGACACCCCGCTGGGTGCTCGCGTGGTGGATGCGCGGCCGTCGGACGCCATCGCACTGGCGTCCCGTGCGGACGCACCGATCTTCGTCGCGGACGAGGTCCTCGCGGTGGCAGGCATTCCGGACACCGTCTCGGAGCAGTCGGATGAGGTTTCGGTGCGGGACGAGGAGTCGCGCATCGCCGAGTTCCGCAGCTTCCTGGACGAGGTGGAGCCGGAGGATTTCGAGGACTGAGCGCGGTGGCTACGCTGGCGCCATGACAACCCTTGTGCTCACCGTCGTCGGCGTCGACCGTGCGGGCATCGTGTCCGCGGTCGCCGAAGTGATCAGCGCGCACGGCGGCAACTGGGAGAACAGCGAGCTCGCGGAGCTGGCAGGCACCTTCGCCGGGGTCATCCAGGTCGACGTCGCACCGTCCCGTGCCGATGAGCTGCGGGACGCGTTGAGCGTCCTGGAGGGGTTGGCAAGCATCGTGGTCGTCACACCCGGGCGCTCCCTGGTGCCGCGGAGCGAACTCGCCGTCCGCGTGATGGGCAACGACCGCGTCGGGATCGTCCGCGAGGTGACGAGCGCGCTGGGTGCGCGCGGCGTCAACGTCGTCCGTATGACGACGCAGACGCAGGATGCGGCGATGTCGGGCGGGCGGCTGTTCCAGGCGGAGATCGTGGCCGCGGTCCCTGCGGAGACTCCTGCGACGGACATCGTGGCGGCGCTCGAGTCGATCGCTGCGGACATCCAGGTGGAGGCGACCGTCATTCAGAGAGGATGAAGCTCGGTCAGTCGCCCTGAAGGATCTCGGTCGACCCGTCGGGAGCGACAACGCCGGATGTCGGCTCCTCCGGTGCCTCGTCGGACGGATCCGGGGTCGGTGTCGTCGTCGGTTCGGGCGACGGTGTGGGCTCGTCCGTCGGCGACGGGGTCGGCTCGGGAGTCGGCGCGGGTGTTGCCGGCGGCGCTGGGGCGGGGGCCGGCGCCGGCTGCGGAACACGCCCGACGGCCGGAGGGGTGTCCCGATCGCGGCGGGACGACGGAGGAACGGTCTCGTCGTGGGTGGGGGGTTCCGCGATCGGTGTCGGCTCCGTGCCGATCGCCGCTTCCAAGGATGCGGGAGCGTTCAACGCGATCGGGGGGAGTGCACGATCAGTGCTGGCCGCGCGCGGCGAGGTCGCGGCGTCGACACCGGTGAGAGCGAAAACGCTCAGGCACGAGAGCACGAGCGCACCCGCCGACGCGACCATCGCGGTCACGAGCGGACGGGGCGCGGGCATAGGAGACTTCCTTCGGTAGATCTACCGGCGTTCGGGTTCTTCCATCATTCTCCGGACGTCCCGGGACGTCAACGCGAGCGGGCGCCACGATGA
The DNA here is from genome assembly GCF_054782995.1 of Microbacterium neimengense. Classification (NCBI taxonomy): domain Bacteria; kingdom Bacillati; phylum Actinomycetota; class Actinomycetes; order Micrococcales; family Microbacteriaceae; genus Microbacterium; species Microbacterium neimengense. The sequence continues at coordinate 515,680 of NZ_BAAGRK010000015.1, read as the reverse complement.
GCGCGGTGACGTCAGGATGGCCCGGTCATCGATGCAAAACACCGCTGCTGCACATCTTTCGATCCCGCAAGCCCGGCCCGCATGTCGCGCCCGCTTCGTAGGCTGGACGCATGGCAGAACATCACGCAGATCACCGCGCCGACGCGAAGCGAGCGAATGCGGGGCGCATCCCCTCGGTCTCTCTCAACTCTGGTTACGACATCCCGCAGCTCGGGTACGGCGTCTTCAAGGTCGACCCCGCTCAGACGGAGAGATTCGTCTCCGACGCCCTCGAACTCGGATACCGACACATCGACACCGCAGCGATCTACGGCAATGAGGAAGGGGTTGGGCGCGCGATCGCGGCCAGCGGGATTCCGCGCGACGAACTGTTCATCACGACGAAGCTGTGGAACGACCGGCAGGCCGGATCGCAGCCGAAGCAGGCCCTCGAGGAGAGTCTGACCAAGCTGGGACTCGATCACGTCGACCTCTACCTCGTGCACTGGCCGGCCCCGGCCAACGACAACTACGTGCATGCCTGGGAGCAGCTCGTCTCGTTCAACGAAGCCGGACTCGCCCGTTCCATCGGCGTCTCCAATCACCTCGTCGAGCACCTCGAACGCCTCGTGGCGGCGACGGGCAAGGTTCCCGCCGTCAATCAGATCGAGCTGCACCCCGCGTACCAGCAGCGTGAGGTGGTCGCCTGGGCGAAGGACAACGGCGTGCACATCGAAGCATGGGGACCGCTGGGTCAGGGCAAGTACGACCTGTTCGGCACCCCCGCGATCCACGATGCTGCGACCTCTCACGGCAAGACACCCGCTCAGGTTGTCCTGCGCTGGCATCTGCAGGTCGGCAACATCGTGTTCCCGAAGACGGTCAACCGGGATCGGATGGCGGAGAACCTCGACCTGTTCGACTTCGAGCTCTCCGACGACGAGGTCGCCGCGATCACAGCACTCGACCCGGGTGACGGATCCGGCCGTGTCGGCACCCACCCGAACGATCTGAACTGACGCATGCTGGCAGGTGAGTGATGCAGCGGATGCGGCGGGCGTGTGCTCGCCGCATCCGCCTGCATCAGGCCTGCGTCGTGGCGCTCTCGCGACGCGGCAGCACCCAACCCTGCCGAGGGAAGTGGCAGGTGTAGCCGTTGGGGATCCGCTGGAGGTAATCCTGATGCTCGGGCTCCGCCTCCCAGAACGGACCCGCCGACTCGATCGTCGTCACGGCCTTGCCCGGCCACAGGCCCGAGGCGTTCACGTCCGCGATGGTGTTGCGGGCCTCCTGCTCCTGCTGCTCGGTGAGCGGGAAGATGGCCGAACGATAGCTCGTGCCGATGTCGTTGCCTTGGCGGTTCAGGGTCGACGGGTCATGGATCTGGAAGAAGAACGCGAGGATGTCGCGATAGGTCGTCTTGGTGGGGTCGAAGACGATCTCGACGGCCTCCGCGTGACCGGGATGGTTGCGGTAGGTCGCGTGATCGTTCTGCCCACCGGTGTAGCCCACGCGGGTGTCGAGGACGCCGGGCTGACGACGGATGAGGTCCTCCATGCCCCAGAAGCACCCGCCCGCGAGCACGGCGGTCTCGGTACCGGGGATCTGCGTGATGGTTCCGTTGTCGGTGGTCATGCTGACTACTCCTTGTCGGACGGATCGTCGCCGCGTGATGGCTTTCACGAGTGTAGATCCGCCGGTCTGCGATGCGGCCGGACGGCGGCATCGATGGGTGCAACAACGCATCTCGCACTTTTGGTCCCGCGCCGCCGATCCGCCTCAGCGGCGGCGTGAGCGCAGCAGTCGTCCGCGCGGGCGGGTCGGGACGATGGGGATGGGGCGGGTGACGATCGCGTCGACGACCATGGATCCGCTCGTCGGTCCGACGACCGGGATGGGCGTGGTCTCGGGGGAGACGTGGTCCACCCGGGAGATGGGATCGTGGGCGAGGCGGCGGTGGGCGCGCACGTACGCCGGGATCAGGACCACCACGGCTCCCAGCCACGCGAGCGGATTGCTGAAGGCGACCCCGGCGAACCCGAAGGCGGCGCCGAGCGCGATCGCGGCGCCCACGCGCATCACGAGCTCGATGACCCCCGTGACGGTCGGGATGACGGTGTGACTCAGGCCCTGGAGCGCACCGCGGAGGACGAAGAGGATTCCGAGGAACGTGTAACTGGCGCCGTTGATGACGAGGTTGAGCGCGGCGAGATCGACGACCTGCGGTGCGGTGTCTCCCACGAACAGGCGCACGATGGGCGCCCCGAAGACGATGAGCAGTCCGCCGAGGGCGACGGCGCCGGCGATGGCGAGCCAGGATGCCTGGCGCACGCCTGCGCGGATGCGGTCGGGGCGACCGCCGCCGAAGTTCTGCGCGACGAACATGGATACCGCCAGGCCGAGAGACTGCAGCAGAGCCACGGCCAGTCCGTCGACGCGTGCCGCGGCGGTGTAGGCGGCGACGGCATCCGCGCCGAGCTCGTTCAGACGCACCTGCACCGCCAGTGTTCCGATGGCGATGATGGATGCCTGGAACCCCATGGGCAGGCCGAGCCGAAGATGCAGGGCGATGTCCGCGCGGGTGACTCTCCAGTCGGGGCGGGTCAGATGCAGGATCGGCACGCGCCGGCGCACGTACGCGAGGCACAGCAGCACCGACACAGCCTGCGAGACGACCGTCGCCACCGCCGCTCCGGCGACCCCCCACCCGAGAGGGCCGACCGTGAGCACGACGAGCCCTGCATTCAGGAGGCACGCGACCGTGAGGAAGACGAGCGGGGTTCGTGCGTCGCCGATGGCCCGGATGGTGGCCGCGAGATAGTTGAAGAACATGGTGGCCGCAGCACCGAGGAAGCTGACCTGGGCGAAGACGGTCGCGTTGTCCAGCAGCTCAGGAGGAGTCTGCAGCAGCTGGAGCAGAGGACGCGACACGAGGGGCGCGCAGACGGTGAGGACGGCACTGGTCGCGGCCGTCAGCACGGTGCCGGTGGCGACCGATCGCCGGACGGCCGCATGGTCACCCGCACCGAACGCCTGTGCGGTGGGAATGGCGAAGCCCGAGGTCAGACCCCACGCGAACCCGATGAGCAGGAACAGCAGACTGCCCGTCGCGCCCACGGCGGCGAGCGCGTCCACACCCAACTGGCGTCCGACGACGATCGCGTCGACCACCTGATACAGCTGTTGCACGACGTTGCCGACGAGGAGGGGAACGGAGAAGAGGAGGATGACGCGCCAGGGGCTGCCCGTGGTCAGTGAGGTGGACATGCGAAAGCTCTCGAGATCGTGCGGAGAAGACGGCGGTTCGACGACCGCGTCCTTCAGGATATCGAATCGATTCGACCACGCGCCAGTGGTTCCGCCTGTCGGATGCGCCGGGAATGGCGTTCGGATGCGATCCGCGTCGCCGGGACACACGTGCTCTAGCGTGAGGGCATGACCTCCCGTACTTCGTCACTGACCATCTCCGAGCGCGCGACGCGACTGCGCGAGTTGCACGCGGCATCCGAGATCCTGCGCGTCGTGAACGTGTGGGACGTCGTTTCGGCACGCGCCGTCCTCGCCCTGCCCGAGACACGCGCGATCGCCACGGCGGGTCATTCCATCGCGGCGAGCTTCGGGTACGACGACGGCACCATCCCGCTGGAGACGACACTCGACATGGTCTCGCGCATCGTCCGCGTGGCCGGCGACGTGCCCGTCTCCGCCGATCTCGATGACGGGTACGAGGACCCGGGAGACACCGTCCGTCGCGCCATCGGCGTGGGTGTCGTGGGGGCCAACGTCGAGGACAGGCTGCGCCCACTTGACGAGGCCGTCGCGCGCATCGCCGCGATCACGGCTGCCGCGGATGCGGAAGGGGTGCCGTTTGCCCTCAACGCACGGACCGATGCGTTCGTGCGGGCGGGCGGACGCCCGGTCGAGGAGTCCATCGCCGACGCGATCGAGCGGGGCCGCGCCTACCTCGACGCCGGCGCCGATGTGGTCTTCGTCCCCGGCATCCTGGACGCCGTCGTCGCCCGCCGCCTCGTCGAAGGGATCGGCGAGTGCAAGGTGAGCGTCATCGGGCTTCCGGGGGCGCTGACCGCCGCGGAGTACGAAGCGCTCGGCGTCGCGCGCATCTCCTACGGACCCACCACCCAGCGTGTCGCGCTCACCGCGTTGCAGGATGTGGCAAAGGAGCTGTACGCCGACGGCTCCATCCCCGGTTCGACCCGCGCACTGAACTGAGTAGCGACCCGATCGGCGACATGAGAGCTCTGGGCGGGGCGGGCGGGGCGCGAGCCGAACTCGCAGCACTCGCGCGGAACGCGGAGGGTTTCCGGGTCGCTGAACTCCCGGCCCCGGCCTCGACAGATCGCGCGGCCGCGGTGCTCATGTTGTTCGGAGTGCTCGATGCGCATCCCGCGATCCGTACTGCGGCGGACGACGCGGTGTCTGCCGACCTCGATGTGCTTCTGCTCTCGCGGGCGGCGACACTGCGTGCCCATCCGGGTCAGGTGTCCTTTCCCGGCGGCCGTCTCGAGGCCGGCGACGACGGTCCCGTCGCTGCGGCACTGCGCGAGGCGCGTGAGGAGACCGGTCTGGATCCTGCAGGCGTCGAGGTTCTGGGTGCTCTTCCCGCCGTCCCCCTCGCGTTCTCGCGACATGTCGTCACCCCCGTTCTCGCGTGGTGGCAGAAGCCGTCGCCGGTGCGCGTGGTGGACGTCGCCGAATCGGCCGCGGTCTTCCGAGCCCCGGTCGCGGATCTGCTCGATCCCGCTCGGCGGGGCGTGACCATCGTGCGACGGGATGGACGCGAGTGGCGCGGACCCGCGTTCCTCGTGGAGGATGCCGCGGGGGAGTTTCTCGTCTGGGGCTTCACCGCGTTGCTGCTGGATGCCGTCTTCGATCGCCTGGGCTGGACGGAGCAGTGGGATCGTTCGCGGGAGTTCGATGTGCCGATCTGATGCGTCAGACTCGACACATGTCTCTGCCTCTGGATCTGCCCGACGGCGCTCGACTGCGCGCCGCGCGTCCCGGTGACGAGTCCGGGATCCTCGCTCGGATCCACGATCTCGCCCGGTACGAAAACGAACCGGATGCGGTCGCGAACACCGACGAGGCGCTGACCGAGGCTCTGTTCGGACCAGAGCCGCGCGTCTACGCGCATGTCGTGGAACGTGGCGGCGACATCGTCGCGATCGCGATCTGGTTCCTCTCCTACTCGACGTGGACGGGCCGGCACGGGATTTGGCTCGAGGATCTCTTCGTCGCCGATTCGGAGCGGGGACGCGGGCTGGGTCGGGCGCTGATCGGGTCGTTGGCGGCGCTGTGCGTCGACCGCGGGTACACGCGTCTGGAGTGGACGGTGCTGGACTGGAACGCGCCGGCGATCGCCTTCTACCGCTCACTGGGCGCGACGCCGATGGAGGACTGGACGACGCAGCGCCTCACGGGAGAGGCGCTGCGTCGATTGGGCGAGGGCTGATCCGCCTCAGGCGGAGCCCCGCACCTCGCGCAGGAAAGCCGTGACGTTCTCGCGGAGGGCTTCGATGCGTCGCCGTCGCGCCGCTTCACGGTCGAAACCGAGGTAGGCGGAGGGTGGCAGGCGTCGGACGTTGCGGGAACACTCGAAGCCGGCGCAGACGAGGGTTCCCACCGTGTCGCCGCGGCGGCCGGCGTCACCTGCGCGGCGCGCGACGAAGAGCACGACGTCGTTCGGCAGCTCGACGTCGTTGCACCACGCGCACTGGGCTCGCGTGCGAGGGCGGCTGTCGGCTTCGCGCAGGATCACGCCGACCGGACCGCCCTCGACCTCGGCGACCGCGTAGCCCATCTTGGGTTGCTTGGGGTCGCGCCAGCCGAGATAGTCCAGGTCGTCCCACGACACGGTCTCGAGAGTCGGCGGAAGAAGAACGGCCTTGCGCTCGCGCAGGGATGCGTTGACGAAACTGGCCCGGATGCGGGCATCGTCCAAAGGGATCATGAGGGTGCCTTCGTGTGCGTGCCGCCGAAGCGGCGGGCGGACATCGACCGGCGGTCGACGCAGATGCAGAGGAGCCCGCGGGGCTCGACCCTCATCTGTCGCCGGCGCGGTGCGCGCCGGGGACCTCCTGACGCCCTGCGGGCTGCATCTCACGAATCACGCCGACCACTGTACGCCGTCGCCGGAGTGCGGGCGCCCTACTCTGGAGACGTGCTCAGCCGTGCCCGTCGACGCATCCTCCTCGCCGCCGTGGCGGACGTCCTGGTGGTGGTCGTCTTCTGTGCCATCGGTCGCGCGAGTCACGACGAGTCCCCGCTGGGGGATCTGCTCGTCACGGCGTGGCCGTTCCTCGTCGCACTCGCCGCGGGCTGGGGGATCTCGCTCGCTTGGCGACGGCCGTTCGCAGTCCTCCGTGCGGGGGTGCCCGTCTGGATCGTCACCGTGGCAGGGGGCATGCTGCTGCGCATGCTGGTCGGTCAGGGGACGGCTCCCGCATTCGTCGTGGTCGCGTCGCTCACCCTCGGAGTCCTCCTGGTCGGCTGGCGTGCCGCACGCGCGGCGGTTATGCGCAGGCCCGGCCGATCCGCGAGGACCGCCGCGGATGAGAACATGAAGGCATGACCGAGAACATCGCCCGATACGTCGACCACACGCTGCTCAAGCCCGAAGCCACCACGGCGGATGTCGAGGCGACGATCGCGGAGGCTGCGGCGCTCGGCGCCTACAGCGTGTGTCTGTCTCCCTCGGTGCTCCCGGTCAGCATCCCGGACGGGCTGAAGCTCGCCGTGGTCGTCGGCTTCCCCAGCGGCAAGCACCATTCGCAGATCAAGGCGGCTGAGGCCGCACTGGCCGCATCCGAGGGTGCAGACGAGATCGACATGGTGATCGATGTGGGTGCGGCGATCGAGGGACGCTACGACGCGGTCGAGTCGGACATCCGCGCGGTGCGCGAGGCCGCTCCCGTGCCGGTGGTACTCAAGGTCATCATCGAGTCAGCGGCACTGAGCGACGACGCGATCGTGGCAGTCTCGCAGGCGGCCGAGCGCGCCGGCGCCGACTTCGTCAAGACATCCACCGGCTTCCACCCCGCGGGCGGTGCCACCGTCCACGCGGTCGAGCTGATGAAGCAGACAGTGGGGGACCGGCTGGAGGTCAAGGCATCGGGCGGCATTCGCACGCGCGAGGATGCCGAGGCGATGATCGCAGCCGGCGCCACGCGCCTCGGTCTCTCGAGCACGCGTGCCGTGGTGGAGGGGGCGATCGCGTCGGGGTCGTACTGACCGGCGCGGCAGGCGCCGAGCATCGATGACGCCGCATCACGGCGCTCTCCGGAGCGCTGGATCACGGTGCCCGGCTCTGATAGCCTTGATCGTCACTCGTGTGGCGCGCCTGACGGTGCGCGCAGGGTGACAAGAAACCAGACAATCCGCTCCGTCCGTCGCATGCGCGTGCGTTCGGAGCCTGAGACCCCAATCCAACAAGGACTACCCACTACATGACTACCGCAACGACCGCCCCGGCCACCAAGCAGGTCGCGATCAACGACATCGGATCTGCCGAGGACTTCCTGGCCGCGGTCGAGAAGACCCTCAAGTTCTTCAACGACGGCGACCTCATCGAGGGCACCGTGGTGAAGATCGACCGCGACGAGGTCCTCCTCGACGTCGGGTACAAGACCGAGGGCGTCATCCCCTCGCGCGAACTCTCCATCAAGCACGATGTGGACCCCAACGAGGTCGTCAACGTCGGCGACCACGTCGAGGCCCTGGTTCTCCAGAAGGAGGACAAGGAAGGTCGCCTCATCCTGTCCAAGAAGCGTGCGCAGTACGAGCGCGCGTGGGGCGACGTGGAGAAGATCAAGGAGAACGACGGCGTCGTCACCGGTCAGGTGATCGAGGTCGTCAAGGGTGGCCTCATCGTCGACATCGGCCTGCGCGGCTTCCTGCCCGCATCGCTCATCGAGCTGCGCCGCGTCCGCGACCTCACCCCGTACCTCGGTCAGGAGCTCGAGGCGAAGATCCTCGAGCTCGACAAGAACCGCAACAACGTGGTCCTGTCGCGTCGCGCTCTGCTCGAGCAGACGCAGTCGGAGTCGCGCTCCAACTTCCTCAACAACCTGCACAAGGGTCAGGTCCGCAAGGGCACGGTCTCGTCGATCGTCAACTTCGGTGCGTTCGTCGACCTGGGCGGCGTGGACGGCCTCGTGCACGTCTCCGAGCTCTCCTGGAAGCACATCGAGCACGCCTCCGAGGTCGTCGAGGTGGGCCAGGAGGTTACGGTCGAGATCCTCGAGGTCGACCTCGACCGCGAGCGCGTCTCGCTGTCGCTGAAGGCGACCCAGGAGGACCCGTGGCAGGTCTTCGCGCGTACCCACGCCATCGGCCAGGTCACGCCCGGTAAGGTCACCAAGCTGGTTCCGTTCGGTGCGTTCGTCCGCGTCGCGGACGGCATCGAGGGCCTGGTGCACATCTCCGAGCTCTCGGGCAAGCACGTCGAGCTGGCCGAGCAGGTCGTCTCGGTGGGCGAAGAGGTCTTCGTCAAGGTCATCGACATCGACCTCGAGCGTCGCCGCATCTCGCTCTCGCTCAAGCAGGCGAACGAATCGGTCGACCCGTACGGCACCGAGTTCGACCCGGCCCTCTACGGCATGGTCACGGAGTACGACGAGAACGGCGAGTACAAGTACCCCGAGGGCTTCGACCCGGAGACCAACGCCTGGAAGGAAGGCTTCGACGCTCAGCGCGAGGCCTGGGAGCAGGAGTACGCCGCTGCTCAGGGCCGTTGGGAAGCTCACAAGGCTGCCGTCATCAAGGCCCAGGAGGCGGAGGCCAACAACGTCGGCGCCGTCGAGGCCAGCGGTTCGTCCTCCTACTCGAGCGAGTCGGGCCCCGCGGGCACCCTCGCCGACGACGAGGCTCTCGCGGCTCTGCGCGAGAAGCTGTCGGGTCGTTGATCGACTGACATCCTCATGAGAGAGGGCCGGGATCTTCGGATCCCGGCCCTCTCTCGTTCTCACGACGCCGCTAGGGTGGGCTCATGACGGGGGAGCGCCCGGTGGGCGTCGACGAGGGGAGCGGCGTCCCGCCGCGCCCGGCACTGGTGCTCGCCGCTCTCGTGCTCGCGGCGCTGGTATGCAACCTCAATCTCGCTGCGGCGAACATCGCACTGCCGGAGATCGGCGACGATTTCGCCGCCGGCCAGACCGGGTTGAATCTCGTCGCGCTCGGATGCTCCCTCGGCCTCGCGATGTCCGTGCTGTACCTCGGCGCCCTCGCGGACCGCTACGGCCGCAAGCAGATGCTGGTGCTCGGGCTCGCGCTGACCGTCATCGCCAGTTTCGCGGCCGCCGCGGCCCCGTCGCTCGAGTGGCTCATCGCCGCTCGCGTCTTCACCGGCGTCGCTGCGGGCATGGCCTACCCGACCACGTTGTCGTTGATCACGGCTCTGTGGTCGCGCGGACCCGCTCGTACGGGGGCGATCGCCCTGTGGTCCAGCGTCAGCGCGATGGCCGGCGTGCTCGGTGCGGTGGCGGCCGGCTTGGTGCTGGAGATCTTCCACTGGCAGGCGGCCTTCCTGCTGGCCGCGCCCATCGCCGCCGTCGGACTCGTCCTGGTGCTCGCCGTCGTCCCCAGCCACATCCGCGAATCGACCGAACCGGTCGATCACGTCGGCGGCGTGCTGTCGGTGTTCGGTGTGGCCGCTCTCGTGGTGGGAGTGGGGATCATCGCCGCACCCGAGCAGCGCTTCGCAGGGGGCGTGAGTCTCGCTCTCGCCGTCGTGCTGCTCGGTTTCTTCGTGTGTCGTCAGCGGAGCACCGCTTCACCCCTGTACGACCTCGCCATCGCCCGTCGGCGGATGTTCTGGGTGCCCGCGCTTGCGGGCATGATCGTCTTCGGCTCGCTGATGGGAGCGATGTTCGTCGGTCAGCAGTTCCTGCAGAACATCCTCGGCTACGACACGCTCGAAGCGGGTCTGGCGGTCGTGCCGGCTGCGGCAGGGCTCCTGATCGCGGCGCCGGTGTCGGCGCGCATGGTCACGACACGCGGCTCGCGCGCGACGATGCTCGCCGGATACGCCTTCGTGTTCGTCGGGTTCCTGACGACGCTGTTCTGGCGCGAGGAGACGCCCTACTGGTTGATCGGAGCGGGCTTCTTCACGATCGGGGTCGGCGCCGGGTTCGCGATGACCCCCGCGTCCCGGTCGCTCACTGATGCGACGCCGGTACGGCGGGTGGGTATGGCGTCCGCGACCTCCGACCTCCAGCGCGACCTGGGCGGTTCCATCATGCAGGCGCTGTTGGGCGCCATCCTGGCCACGGGATTCGCCGGTGCGTTCGGTCGGGCCATCGCCGCCTCGCCTTCTGCTTCGCAGGTCTCCGCGGAGGTGCAGGCCGCGCTGCAGGCCTCTTTCGCCTCAGCGCTGCACGTGGCCGAGCAGTTTCCGCAGTACCGCACCGAGATCGTGGCCGCCGCGACGCAGAGTCTCGTCGACGGCGCACTGTGGTCGTACGCGGTCGGCGCCGTGGCCATCGTCTCCGGCGCGCTCCTCGTGCGTGTGCTCCTGCCTGCACGCAGCGGCGAGCATCGTCTGATCGCGGAGTACGCCGCGGCGGACGCGGTCGACGACCCGCCGATTTCCGACCCGACCCCCCGATGACGCTCCACCGCGGAGGTCGTTGATCGGGCGCCGAGGCGGACGTCGCGTCGGCGTGTGGCGCCGGGTCGCGATAACGTCGGATTCATGAGCACCAGCGACGTCGGCGACGCGTACCCCGTCGCCGAGCATGTCGTCGACTCGCGTCGCATCCTTCGTCGCATCCGGGGGTTCGGTCGTCATTTCGCGTTGCCGCCCTTCCTCGACACCGGTCGGGCGCGGACGACGGCGACTCTGCAGCTGAGCCTCGCTGCCGTCGTGCTCGTCTACGTCGTCATCGCGGTGCCGTGGGGCTACGCCGGTGACCTGGGTCTGTTCTGGCTGGGTGCGATCGTCGTGCTCGGAGCGGGCGGGGTGGCGCTCCTGGTGCCGTGGGCCCGGGTATCGGCGTGGTGGATCATGGCCGTGCCCATCATTGACCTGCTCGGCATCGCGCTGCTGCGCCAGTCGCTGCCCTCCGGCGGGTTCGGTGTGCTGTTCTTCATCCCCGCGATCTGGCTCGCGATCTACTTCGGCATCGGCGGCTACCTGGTCGGCATCATCGTCGCTCCCGCCATCCTTGTGACCACCGCGATCGTCGACCCCCGGCAGGATGTCGGATACGTGACCTTCAGTCTTCCGCTGATGATCGTGGTCGTCGCGACCATCAGTCTCGCGCTCGGGCGGCAGATGACGGCGCAACGGCTGCTCTTCACCCGCCAGACCCGCACCATGGCACGCACCCTGCGCCGCGCCCAGAAGCAGGAAGAACTGCTGGCCGAGGTGCTGGACACGATCGACTTCGGTGTCATCCGGCTCGCGACCGACGGATCCACGACCGTCGCGAACGAGGCGCACGCACGACTGCAACGCGCCGCCCGCTCCGCGGAGGCCGGTTCGAGCGGCGGACACGCCGCCTTCGCAGCCGACGGAGTAACGCCCGTGGACCGGCAGGACACACCCTTCGCGCGCGCGGCCCGAGGCGAGGTCTTCGACAATCAGCTCGTGTGGTTCGGCGGCGACGGACCGCGTCGCCGAGCTCTCAGCGTGACGGCGCGACGCACGCGCGCCGTCGACGGTTCCGATAACGGTGCGGTCATCGTCTCGCGTGATGTCACGGCGGAGCTCACGGCTCTGCGTGCGCGCGACTCGCTCGTGTCGTCGGTCTCACACGAGCTCCGCACGCCGCTCACCTCGATCATCGGCTATCTCGAGCTCGCGGTCGAGGACCCCGATGTGCCAGAACGTGCGCGCGGCTACCTCGACGTGGCCGAGCGGAACGTCTCGCGCCTGTTGGAGATCGTCTCCGACATCCTGACAGCGTCGAGCACGTCCGAGATGTCGGCGGACCTGACGATCTCGCAGCAGGACGTCGACATTGCCGACGTGGTGCGTGCGAGCGGCGAGTCCTGGGCTCCCGCGGCAGCGGAGCGCGCGATCGCCATCGATATGGCGGGCGTGCGCCCGGCGCCGGCGTATGCCGATCCTCTCCGCATGCGGCAGGTCATCGACAACCTCGTCAGCAACGCGGTGAAGTACAACCGAGACGGCGGACGCGTCACGCTCAGCACGACCTCGGACGGGATCACGACCTTGATCACGGTCACCGACACCGGCGTCGGCGTCTCCGAGAGCGACGTGGGCAGGCTCTTCGAGCGCTTCTTCCGTGTCGCCGACACGTCGACGGGAACGGGGCTGGGGCTGTCGATCAGCCGCGAACTCGTGCGCGCGCACGGCGGGGACATCATCGTCACCAGCACGGCCGGCGTCGGTTCGACCTTCAGCGTGCAGCTTCCGGCGAGCGCCGAGTCGCTGGATGATCCCGACGCGATCATCACGATCACCGGAACGGGCGCATCGCGACGCGAAGAGGACCAGGTGACATGACGCTCGACCCCATCACCGCGGGCATCTTCACCGCGATCGCCGTGGTCACCATCGCTGTGACCTACATCGCGACAACGCTCTCGCGGCGCTACGGGGGCGGGTCGCAACTGTGGGGCATCGGTTTCCTGCTGCAGATCATCGCCGTCGTGTGCACGGTGGTGATCGGTCTGTTCGACGCCTCCGAGTGGACCAACGTGTGGGCTCTCGCCCTCGGCAACGCAGCGGCGGTGGGCGCTGCGGGCTGCGTCCTGATGGGATTCCGCGCGTACAACGGCGAGGAGGTCGCCGGTCCCGCGCTCATGGTCGTGTCCCTCGCCTTCCTCGTCGCGGCGGTCACCGTCGTCGAGAAGCCGGCCGCGGGCGGGCAGACGGGTGTTCTCTGGTACAGCCTCGCCATTGCCGGACTGTGCGTGGGGGCGATCATCCATGCCGTCGGCCCGCGGACGAGGCCTCATGTCGCGACGTGGGTGTTCGTGGGGGCCACCACCCTCTTCGGTGCCTATCACGTGACGCGCGCGGTCGTCACTCTCACCGCAGGAGAGGACAGCCCCGTCTTCGCGGCCTGGTTCGGTCCGATCTCGCTGACTCTGGTGGTCTTGGTGCTGGGAACCGTCTCCTCCCTGACGCTCTTCATGCTTCGCGCCGTGCTGGTCACCGAGCAGCATGCGGCGGGCTCCGCCGCGGTGGACGAGGTCCTTGCGGCGTCCGCGTTCCTCGCGATGCTGCGGCGGATCCTCCGCCGAGCTGCGCATCGCACGGAACTCGTCGTCGTTATCGCCGTGATCGTCGAGGACGTCGGAGCGATCACGGCGTCGTTCGGGCAGGAGGTCGCCGAAGCCACCACTCGCGTCCTGCGGTCTGCCGTGCGCGAGTTCGCGTCGCCCGTAGCGGCGGTGGGCGCCACAGATGACCGGACCATCATCCTCGTCGCCACGACCGCATCCAGCCCTTCCGATGCGCGCCGCCAGGCCGGACTCATCTACCGCGGCGTGATCGAGCGCTTCGTGGACGCCCGGGGCATCGTCGTGCCCGGTGTGGGGGTGGGTGTCGCGCTCAGCCAGACGCTGGGTTACGGACCCGAGGTCCTCGTGGAAGCGGCGACGATCGCCGCGGTCGAGGCCTCCGAGAGCGACGAGACCTCCGTCGTCTTCGCGCAGGCACGGGGGGTCGGCGCTCCCGCGTTCCCCGGGGAGCCGACGGAGCGATAGTGTCCACGATATGCACAGCGATGCTGCTCCCGGTCGGGGCAGAGGTGTACGCGGATTCCTGCACGCGAGAGTCGCAGGATCACGTGCGCCCCGCACCTTCGCGGCTCGGGGACGCACCGCTGTCCTGAACCAGCTCGTGCTCTGCGCGCTGGTTCTCGTCGTGGCCACGGTGGGGATCTTCTCGTCGACGCTTCGCAACCAGAGCCTGTTCCTCGTCGGGGTCGTCATCGTCTTCGCCGTCGGAGCGGCGACTCTGGCCGTACCGTGGACCCGCATCCCTCGGACCGCCCTCTACGTCTTGCCCATCGCGGACATCGCAGGCATCGCCGTGATGCGCGTCGCCGAGCCCATGAGCGGGCTCGGACTCATGTGGGTCTTTCCCGCCATGTGGCTGGCCACTCTGGGCAGCGTGGGATTCGTCCTCCAATTCACGATCATCACCGCCACCTATGCGGTCATCATCGTGACGGGGGGAACGACCGTCTGGGGGTACACGACGTTCCTGCTCCCCGTCGCCGTTCTCGCAGTCGCAACGACCACCTACATCTCCTCACGACGTCAGCGAGCTCAAGCGCATCTGCTCGAGAAGCAGGCGGCGCTGCTCAGCGGAGCGCTGCAGCGCGCCCAGCGCCAGGAGGAACTCATCATCGATGTGCTCGACGCGGTGGATTTCGGTGTGCTGCGTATCGCCCCCGACGGCACGGTCTCCGTGGTCAACGAGGCGCTGGGACGATTCCAGAACACGATCCCCGGATTCGGGTCCCGCAGCCGGGAGATCGAGAACGCATACCGCGCCGACGGCGTGACGCCGTTGCCCCGTGCGGAGCGGCCGCTGCTCCGGGCGCTTGCGGGCGAGGTGTTCGAGAATCAGGTGGTGTGGTTCGGCCACCCCGACGAACGCCGTCACGCCATGAGCATCACGGTGCGCCGGATGCATGACGCCGAGGGTGCGGATACGGGCGCCGTGCTGATCGCGCGGGCTGTGACCCCGGAGATGACGGCACTGCGTGCCCGAGATCGGCTCGTCGCTTCCGTATCGCACGAGCTGCGCACGCCCCTGACATCGGTGCTCGGTTACCTCGATCTCGCGCTGGACACGCTCGACGACCCGGATCAGGCACGCCGCTCGCTGGAGATCGCTGCTCGAAACGGCGAGCGCCTCCTCGAGATCGTCGCCGACATCCTCGCAGCCTCCAGTGCCTCGCGCCTGTCCGTCGACATGACCATCTCGCCCGAACCGATCGATGTCGCAGAACTGGTAGCGGCGACGGCGGAGGCCTGGCGTCCGCGGGCGGCGGAGCGGGCGCTGACGATCGAGACGTCCGGGATCGAACCCGCCGGTGCGTTCGCCGACCCGCTGCGGCTGCGACAGGTCATGGACAACCTCGTCAGCAACGCCGTGAAGTACAACCGCGACGGCGGCGCCATCTTCCTCGGCTGCACCACAGACGGCAGCTCCACCTGGATCCTGGTGCGAGACACCGGGGCGGGGATCGCGGAGCCGGATCTGGACCGCCTGTTCGAGCGCTATTTCCGTGCGCGGACGGATGTGGAGGGGACGGGCCTGGGCCTCTCCATCAGTCGCGAGATCGTTCGTGCGCACGGCGGCGACATCACCGTGCGCACGAGCCGAGGGCTGGGATCGACCTTCATGGTGCAGCTTCCCGTCGACGAGCGCTCCGTCACTTCGCCCGCTGCACCGCTCCAGGAGACGGGAGAAGCGGGATGAACGTCGATCTGTTCACCGCGTCGTTGTTCACCGCGCTCGTAGGCAATGTCGCCGGGGCCGTCTTCATCATCGACACGATTCTGCGCCGCGATCACGGTCCCGGCCGCGTGTGGTCGATCGCGTTCCTGTGCGGGATGGCCACAACCGTCGCCTACAGCATGTGGGCAGCCGGCTTCGGCGAGATGCTGCCGATCGCGGTGGGAAACGCGCTGTTCGTCACGACGACGGCGGTGATGTGGCTCGGTTCACGCAGTTTCAACGAGCGGCGGATGGGTTCGGCGACGGCGGTCACAGTGCTCGGTGCGCTGACCGTAGCCGGCGCCGTTGTCGTAGAGGGACCGGACGGCGGAGACTGGGCCGGATGGCTGACGATGGGCATCGGCCTCGTCGTGTTCTCCACGCTCGCCGCGATAGAGACCCTCCGTGCGCCGATGCGCCGCTTCGGTACCGCCGCGGTGCTCGCCGTCGTCTTCCTGGTGATGGCGGGCTTCTATCTCGTTCGCTGCGTGGTCTTCGTCGTCGCAGGTGCGGACAGCCCGCTCTTCCTCGACGCGTTCGGCTCGGTCGTCGCCAACTACTTCACCGTCGTCCTGACCGTCGTCGCTGTCGTGGTCGTCTCGGTGCTCAGAGCGGCGCAGGTCGAGCTGCGCTCCTTCGCGTGGATGACCAGCAGGGGGGTCACCTCGGACGGCATCCTTCTGGCGGCGACGCTTCGTACGGCGATGGCGGATGTCATCGAGCGCGCCCAATGGCGCGGCGAGCTGGTCTCGACCGTCGCGGTGCGTGTGGCAGATCTGGCGGAGATCCGCACGGCATTCGGCGCAGACGTCGCGGGCGACGTGCTGCATCATTGGAGACGGAGCGTGCGGCGGTATGCGCCCTCGTTCGCGCTCGTCGGGGAGGACGGCGCGGATGCGCTCGTCGTCGTCACGCGCGCGGCCACTGCGGCGGAGGCGCGCAGGCAGGCCGCCGTGATCTATCGCGGCGTGCTGGAGGCACTCGGCGCCGTGAGCAGCGCAGTCATCCCGTCCGTCGGCGTCGGGGTCGCCCTGACCGAGACTGTCGGCTATCGGACGGAGGCCCTGGTGCACAGCGCACGCCTGGCGGCCGACGAGTCCGCCACGAGCGTCGAGTCCTCCGTGCTGTTCGGCGGCCTCTCGTACACGGAGCAGGACCCGGCGTGAGAGCGTGGCATGCTCGAGGCATGCCTCTCATCGCACTGACCGGCGGGATCGCGTCCGGCAAATCCACGATCGCACGGCGTCTCGCCGAGCACGGCGCGGTCATCGTGGATGCCGATGCCATCGTGCGAGAGGTGCAGTCGGTGGGGTCTCCGGTGCTGGATCGGATCGCGGCCGAGTTCGGGGCCGGGGTGATCCAGAGCGACGGGTCGCTCGATCGCGCAGCGCTGGGCGCGATCGTCTTCTCCGACGATGCGGCGCGGGAACGTCTGAACGCCATCGTGCATCCGGCGGTGCGGCAGGCCTCGACCGAACGGTTCGAGCGGGCGTTCGCCGAGGATCCCGATGCGGTGGTCGTGTACGACGTGCCGCTGCTCGTGGAGGCGCGCGTCGACGATCCATGGGAGGCGATCGTGGTGGCCCATGCGCCGGCTGCGGTGCGTGAGCGTCGGCTCGTGGAGCTTCGCGGCGCCAGCGCGCACGACGCCTGCGCGCGGATCGCCGCCCAGGTCTCGGACGAGGAGCGACTCGCCGTCGCCGACGTGGTGATCGACACGTCGGGTTCTCTCACGGAGACGATCGCGCAGACCGACGAGCTGTGGGAGCGGCTGCGCGGCTGACCGCCCCCGATGTCCGTGGTCCCGCCTACGCTGGAACGGTGCAGACCACACGATCCGTTCGCCCTTTCGAGGTCATCAGCGAGTACGTGCCGTCCGGCGACCAGCCGGCCGCGATCGCCGACCTCGCCGCCCGCATCAACGCCGGCGAGACCGACGTCGTGCTGCTCGGCGCCACCGGCACGGGAAAGTCAGCGACGACGGCCTGGCTGATCGAGCAGGTGCAGCGTCCGACGCTCGTTCTCGCCCACAACAAGACCCTCGCCGCACAGCTCGCCAATGAGTTCCGAGAGCTCATGCCCCACAACGCCGTCGAGTACTTCGTGTCGTACTACGACTATTACCAGCCCGAGGCGTACGTCCCGCAGACGGATACGTTCATCGAGAAGGACTCGTCGATCAACGCCGAGGTGGAGCGCCTGCGCCATTCCACGACGAACTCCCTGCTGAGTCGACGGGACGTCGTCGTGGTGTCGACCGTCTCCTGCATCTACGGTCTGGGCGCCCCGGAGGAGTATCTCCGTGCAATGGTGGCGTTGCAGGTGGGGGAGCGCTACGACCGCGACGCTCTCATCCGGCAGTTCATCGCGATGCAGTACAACCGCAACGACGTCGACTTCTCGCGCGGCAATTTCCGGGTGCGCGGCGACACGATCGAGATCATCCCGGTCTACGAGGAGTACGCCATCCGCATCGAGCTCTTCGGGGACGAGATCGAGGCGCTGTACACCCTGCATCCGCTGACCGGGGAGATCGTCGAACGGATGGACTCGGTTCCGATCTTCCCCGCGTCGCACTACGTCGCAGGCACGGATGTGGTGCAGCGCGCGATCGGCACCATCGAGACCGAGTTGGCCGAGCGGCTGAAGGAGTTCGAGTCACAGGGGAAGCTTCTGGAGGCGCAGCGGTTGCGCATGCGCACCACCTTCGATCTCGAGATGCTGCAGCAGCTCGGATTCTGCTCAGGCATCGAGAACTATTCGCGCCACATGGACGGGCGCGCACCAGGGGAGCCCCCGCACACGCTGCTCGACTTCTTCCCGGACGACTTCCTTCTCGTGATCGACGAGTCGCACGTCACGGTGCCGCAGATCGGGGCGATGTATGAGGGGGACGCGTCACGCAAGCGCACGCTCGTCGAGCATGGGTTCCGGCTGCCGTCGGCCATGGACAATCGTCCCCTTCGGTGGGACGAGTTCAAGAACCGGATCGGTCAGACGGTGTACCTGTCGGCGACGCCCGGTCGGTACGAGATGGGCATCGCAGACGGGGTGGTGGAGCAGATCATCCGCCCCACCGGTCTCGTCGATCCCGAGATCGTGGTCAAGCCTTCGAAGGGCCAGATCGACGATCTGCTCGAAGAGATCCGGCTCCGGGTCGAGCGCGACGAGCGTGTGCTGGTGACGACGCTGACCAAGAAGATGGCGGAGGAGCTCACCGACTTCCTCGGAGAACACGGCGTCCGCGTCAGGTATCTGCACTCCGACGTCGACACGCTGCGGCGCGTGGAGCTGCTCAGCGAGTTGCGCGCGGGCGTGTACGACGTACTCGTGGGCATCAACCTGCTGCGCGAGGGCCTCGACCTGCCGGAGGTTTCGCTGGTGTCGATCCTCGACGCCGACAAGGAGGGGTTCCTGCGCAGCGGAACCTCGTTGATCCAGACGATCGGTCGCGCCGCGCGCAACGTGTCCGGTCAGGTGCACATGTACGCCGACAAGATCACCGATTCGATGCGCAACGCGATCGATGAGACCGAGCGGCGCCGTGAGAAGCAGATCGCATACAACACGGCGAACGGCATCGACCCGCAGCCGTTGCGAAAGAAGATCGCCGACATCACCGACGCCCTGATCCGCGAGGGCGCCGACACGAAGGCGATGCTGTCCCGCGACCCCAAGGGCAAGGGGAAATCGCCCACGCCGAACCTGCGTCGCGAGGGCATCGCGGCCGAGGGTGCTGCGCAGCTGGAGGCGACGATCTCCGATCTGTCCGATCAGATGCTGGCCGCAGCTTCGGAGCTGAAGTTCGAGCTCGCCGCCCGACTGCGCGACGAAGTCCAAGACCTGAAGAAGGAGCTTCGCGCGATGGAGCGCGCCGGCCACGCCTGATCGGAGCGTATCGCGGGCTCAGACGGCGGCGGTGCGGGCGGATCAGTCCGGGGTGCGGACGCGCTCATTATTCAGGGGCAGTGCATGATCGGCTTCGGGCCGGATCGGTCGAACGTGTGCGTCGACATCGGGGCGCCGCACAACGGACACGGGCGTTCCGTGCGCACCGGTTCCGGCGTGGTCTCGTAGGGGCCTACGGATGCCGGACCCGCCGCGCGGATGAGCGTGCGGTTGATCCAGGCGTACCAACCGCCTGCCTCGCGCACGCGCTCTCGCAGCGGTGGACGCGGGTTCTTATGTGCCATAACAATTAGTGTACTAACTAATCTG
This sequence comes from Microbacterium neimengense, assembly GCF_054782995.1. Taxonomy (NCBI): domain Bacteria; kingdom Bacillati; phylum Actinomycetota; class Actinomycetes; order Micrococcales; family Microbacteriaceae; genus Microbacterium; species Microbacterium neimengense. Next base: position 496,041 of record NZ_BAAGRK010000015.1, on the reverse strand, counting down.
TAGGATGGTGCGATGACCGACGATCTGCTCCGGCTCGAGAACCAGCTCTGTTTCGCCCTGGTGACGGCCGCCCGGAATGTCGTCGCCATCTACCGACCCGTCCTGGAACCGCTCGGCCTCACGCACCCGCAGTACCTCGTGCTGCTCGCCCTGTGGGAACGATCGCCGCGCACCCTGGGGGAGTTGGCGGAAGAGTTGGCGATGGAACCGGCCACCCTGTCCCCGCTGCTGAAGCGGCTCGAAGCGCAGGGGAGAGTCACACGCGCTCGTCGCGCCGACGACGAGCGCGTGCTGGAGATCGGTCTGACCGACGCCGGCGGCCGGCTCCGTGAGGCGGCCCTTCGCGTGCCGCAGCAGATCATGGACCGCGTGGGCATGGACGCTTCTCAGATCGCGGCGCTGCGCGATTCGCTGGCGCCCTTCGCCGGCCGACGCCCCGAGCTCTGACCGCCCCCGTACACGACCGTGCGCTCTCGGCGAAGCTCGGAGCCCGTGTCCGTGGCCCTGCCTAGACTTGCGTGGTGCCCATCTCGCCTGTCTCCGAACTCGCCCACGACGCCGGAACTCTCAGTGTCCGTGGCGCCCGAGTCCACAACCTGCGCGGCGTCGACCTCGACATCCCCCGCGACTGCCTCGTCGTCTTCACGGGTCTTTCCGGATCCGGTAAGTCGAGTCTCGCGTTCGACACGATCTTCGCCGAGGGGCAGCGTCGGTACGTCGAGTCGCTGAGCTCCTACGCGCGCCAGTTCCTGGGGCAGGTGGATCGCCCCGACGTCGACTTCATCGAGGGGCTGAGCCCCGCCGTGTCGATCGACCAGAAGTCGACCAACCGCAACCCCCGCTCCACGGTCGGCACGATCACCGAGATCCACGACTACATGCGCCTGCTCTGGGCGCGTATCGGCGTCCCCCACTGTCCCGAGTGCGGCGAGGTCATCCAGCGTCAGACGGTCCAGCAGATCGCCGACCAGTTGATGACGCTGCCCGAGCGCACGCGCTACCAGATCGTGGCGCCGGTCGTCACGCAGAAGAAGGGGGAGTTCGTCGACCTCTTCAAGGAGCTCAGCGCAAAGGGCTACGCGCGGGCGGTGGTCGACGGGGAGCTCATCCAGCTGTCCGAGCCGCCGACACTGAAGAAGAGCTACAAGCACGACATCGCCGTCGTCGTCGACCGACTCGTCGCCAGCGCCGACATCCTCTCGCGCGTCACGGACTCCGTCGAGACCGCGCTCGGCCTCGCAGGCGGCGTCATGCAGGTGAACTTCGTCGACGAAGAGGGCGACGACGCATGGCAGAACTTCAGCGAGAAGCTCGCGTGCCCGAACGGTCACCCCCTCCAGCTCACCGAGATCGAGCCGCGGACGTTCTCGTTCAACGCTCCGTTCGGCGCGTGCCCGACGTGCTCCGGCCTGGGCACGCGGATGTCGGTCGATGTCGAGCTCATGCTCGGCGACGAAGACCTCTCGATCCGCGAGGGCGTCCTGGTGCCGTGGACCACGCAGGGCAAGGGGCTGTTTCAGTACTACGAACGCCTGCTCGAAGGGCTTTCCTCCGACCTCGGCTTCTCGCTCGACACGCCCTGGCGCAAGCTCCCGCAGGACGTCAAGGATGCGGTGCTGCACGGCGACAACTTCAAGGTGTCCGTCAAGTGGAAGAACCGCTACGGCCGCGAGATGCGTTACACCTCTGGGTTCGAGGGCGTCGTTCCCTACATCGAGCGTCAGTACCAGCAGGCCGAGTCCGACAGCGCCCGGCAGCGGTGGGGCGAGTATCTCCGCGAGGTGCCGTGCCCGGTCTGCGACGGCACGCGCTTGAAGCCCGAGGTGCTCGCGGTCAAGGTGCACGGCCACTCGATCGCGGACGCCTCGAGCCTCAGTCTCATCGACGCGCAGGGCTTCTTCGACGGCCTCGAGTTGACCGACCGCGAGGCGAAGATCGCTGCCGCCGTGCTCCGCGAGATCCGCGCCCGGCTGAACTTCCTCATCCAGGTCGGGCTCACCTATCTCAGTCTGTCCCGAGCCGCAGGCTCTCTCTCCGGCGGCGAAGCGCAGCGCATCCGGCTCGCGACGCAGATCGGTTCCGGCCTCACCGGCGTGCTCTACGTGCTCGACGAGCCCTCGATCGGTCTCCATCAGCGCGACAACCGGCGGCTCATCGAGACGTTGCTGGCGCTCAAGAACCTCGGCAACACGCTCATCGTGGTCGAGCACGACGAAGAGACCATCCAGGCTGCGGACTGGATCGTCGACATCGGCCCGCGCGCGGGCGTCGAGGGTGGGCGCGTCGTGCATTCCGGCACCTACCCGCAACTGCTCGAGGAGCCCGAGTCGCTCACCGCCGCATATCTCTCCGGTCGACGCGCCATCGCGGTGCCGGCCAAGCGCCGCAAGATCGACAAGAAGCGCCAGATCTCGGTCGTGGGCGCGCGTGAGAACAACCTCAAGAACGTCACCGCGACCTTCCCGCTGGGCGTGCTGACGGCCGTGACAGGGGTCAGTGGTTCCGGTAAGTCCTCGCTCGTGAACGGCATCCTCTACGAGGTGCTCGCATCGCGGCTGAACGGCGCACGTCGCGTTCCCGGCAAGCACACCCGAGTGACGGGCCTGGAGAACCTCGACAAGGTCGTGCACGTCGATCAGGCCCCGATCGGTCGCACCCCGCGGTCGAACCCCGCGACCTACACCGGTGTGTTCGACCGCATTCGCACGCTCTTCGCCGAGACCCTCGAGGCCAAGGCGCGCGGCTACCAGGCGGGGCGCTTCAGCTTCAACGTCAAGGGCGGGCGCTGCGAGGCGTGCTCGGGCGACGGCACGATCAAGATCGAGATGAACTTCCTCCCCGACGTGTATGTCGACTGCGAGGTCTGTCACGGTCAGCGCTACAACCGTGACACGCTCACGGTGCACTACAAGGGCAAGAACATCGCCGAGGTCCTGCAGATGCCGATCGCCGAGGCCGCGGAGTTCTTCGAGCCGATCCAGGCGATCCACCGCTACCTCAAGACGCTCGTCGATGTGGGCCTCGGCTACGTCCGTCTCGGACAGTCCGCCACGACGCTGTCGGGTGGCGAGGCGCAGCGCGTGAAGCTCGCGACCGAGCTCCAGCGACGTTCCAACGGGCGCAGCATCTACGTGCTCGACGAGCCGACGACGGGTCTGCACTTCGAGGACGTGAGCCGGCTGCTCGAGGTGCTGAACAGCCTCGTCGACAAGGGCAACACCGTCATCGTGATCGAGCACAACCTCGACGTGATCAAGTCCGCCGACTGGGTGATCGACCTCGGACCCGAGGGCGGTTCAGGGGGAGGGACGATCGTCGCGACCGGGACGCCGGAGCAGGTCGCCCAGGTCCCCGAGAGCCACACCGGCGCGTTCCTCGCGGAGGTGCTGGGCGTCGCCGAGCAGCGCGAGGCCGGCTGAACGTGCTGCCGTACCGGCCCAAACAGGGGGAGATCCCCACGAGCCCCGGGGTCTATCGCTTCCGTGACGCCGAGGGCCGCATCCTCTACGTCGGCAAGGCGAAGAACCTTCGGGCACGGCTGTCGAACTACTTCGCTCCGCTGCACACCCTGCATGAGCGCACGCGCCGCATGGTGACGACAGCGACCTCGGTCGAATGGACGGTCGTCGGCAGCGACGTCGAGGCGTTGCAGCTGGAGTACATGTGGATCCAGGAGTTCTCGCCGACCTTCAACGTGCGCTACAAGGACGACAAGTCCTACCCGTACATGGCGATCACTCTGGCGGACGAGGCACCGCGCGTCATCGTCACGCGCAACCGGCGGATCAAGGGAGCGAAGTACTTCGGTCCGTATCCGAAGGTGTGGGCCGTGCACGACGTCATCGACCTGATGATCAAGGTCTTCCCGATCCGTACCTGCTCCGACGCGTCCTACAAGAAGGCGATGGCGACAGGACGCCCTTGCTTCCCCGGACAGATCGGCCGCTGCGGCGGTCCGTGTTCGATGAAGGTCACGATCGAGGAGCACCGCGCCATCGTCGACGACTTCATCGCGTTCATGGCCGGCGGCGACCAGCGCTTCGCGAGGGCTCTGACGGCGCGGATGAGGGAGGCCGCCGCGGCGATGGACTACGAGGCGGCTGCCGGCTACCGCGACAAGCTGCAGGCGATCGAAGCGGTGCTCGGCAAGAGCGCGCTCGTGCTCTCCGACGATACGGATGCAGATCTGTTCGGCATCGCCGAAGACGAGTTGGCTGCCGCGGTGCAGCACTTCGTGGTGCGCGGCGGTCGTGTCCGCGGTGTGCGCGCGACCACGATCGAGAAGGAGATCGACATCTCCGGCGCCGAGCTCGTGGACCAGGTGCTGCAGCGCACGTACGGGGATGCGGCGGCCGCCGACATCCCCAAGCAGGTGCTGGTGCCCGCTCTTCCGGACGACGTGACCGAGCTCGAGCAGTGGTTGCGCGACAAGCGCGGCAAGAACGTCACGATCCAGGTCGCCCAGCGCGGCGGCAAGGCCGATCTCATGCGCACCGCCACCCTCAACGCCCAGCAGGCGCTCATGCTGCACAAGACCCGGCGCACGAGCGACTACGTCGCCCGGACGCAGGCGTTGACCGACCTCCAGGAAGCGCTGGGGCTCGCGACGGCGCCGCTGCGCATCGAGTGCTTCGACGTGTCGCATCTGGCCGGGACCAACGTGGTCGCCTCGATGGTCGTGTTCGAGGACGGTCTGCCGCGCAAGGACCAGTACCGATCCTTCTCCGTCGCGGAGACGACGGACGACACCGACTCGCTCTACCAGGTCCTCACCCGTCGCCTCGCTCACCTCGACCGGCCGGAGGACGCGGACGACGTCGAGGTCGCCGCCGCGGCGATCGATCCCGAACAGGCATCCGCCGACGGCGAAGTGGCGACCGTGCGCAAGCGTCCGAGGTTCGCCTACCCGCCCCAACTGCTGATCGTGGACGGCGGCCAGCCGCAGGTCGCGGCGGCCGCCCGTGCGCTGGAGGAATCCGGCCACACCGAGATCGCGCTGTGCGGTATCGCCAAGCGGCTGGAGGAGATCTGGCTGCCGGGGGAGGAGTACCCCGTCATCCTGCCCCGTACCTCCGAGGCACTGTATCTGGTCCAGCGCCTGCGCGACGAGGCGCACCGGTTCGCGATCACGCATCAACGCAAGCGCCGGCGCCGAGACATCTCCAGTGTGCTCGAAGAGGTGCCGGGCCTCGGTGCCGCGCGCATCCGCGCTCTGCTGCGTCACTTCGGCTCGGTCACCGCACTGCGTGGTGCGACCGTGGAGCAGATCGCCGAGCTCCCCGGCATCGGGCCGAAGCTGGCGACGGCCGTGCATGAGCACCTGACGAGTCGATAGTCTGGGCGAGGCGGACAGGGGAGTGGGATGACGGACCCGGACACGGCGACCACCGGCGAGGTGCTGATCGTCACCGGCATGTCGGGCGCGGGACGCTCGACGGTCGCCAACGCCCTCGAGGACCTCGATTGGTACGTGGTCGACAACCTCCCGCCCCAGATGCTGCGTCCGCTGCTCGAGCTTTCCGAACTGGCCGGCGGGGCGGTGCCCCGCGTGGCCGTCGTCGTCGACGTGCGAGGTCGTGAACTGTTCGGCCGCGTGCCTGAGATCGCCGACGCCCTCCGTGCGCATCGACGCCTGCGCATCGTGTTCCTCGACGCCAGCGACGAGGTGCTGGTGCGGCGGTTCGAAGCGGTGCGACGACCGCATCCGTTGCAGAGCACCGGGACGATCATCGACGGGATCCATCGGGAACGTCAGCGCCTGGCTCCGCTGCGCGAGAGCGCCGACCTCATCATCGATACTTCGTCGTACAACATCCACCAGCTCACCACCCGAGTGGCCGAGTTGTTCTCCGCCGAGGGAAGCCCGCTGCATACCGTCTCGGTGATGAGCTTCGGTTTCAAGTACGGACTCCCGGTGGATGCGGATCTCGTCGCCGATATGCGCTTCCTGCCGAATCCCTATTGGACGGACGAGCTGCGTCCGCTCACGGGCGAGGACGAGGCGGTGCGTGAGTTCGTCCTCTCGCAGCCAGGGGCGCGCGAGTTCCTGGACGCGTACACGGCGGCATTGGCGCCCGTCATCGCCGGTTACCAGCGGGAGAACAAGAGGCACTCGATCATCGCCATCGGCTGCACGGGCGGCAAACACCGGTCCGTCGTCATGGCGCGGGAGCTCGCTGCACGATTGTCCGAGATGCCGGATGTGGCCGTCGGCGTCACACATCGGGACCTGGGGCGAGAGTAGGCTGGAACGTCGTCCCGTTCCCCATTCCCACAAGGAGTACCGTGCCGCTGACCGCCGATGTGAAGGCCGAACTGATCGCCGGTCGCGATCCGCGTCCGAGCGCCCGCGTGGCCGAGTTGACCGCCATCCTGCGGTTCGCCGGTGGGCTGCACGCGATCGCGGGTCGCGTCGCAGTGGAGGCGGAGGTCGATTCCGAGGCCCTTGCCCGACGCGTGGCCCGCGAACTCGTCGACCTGTACGGGGTGCGGCCCGAGCTCGCGCACGTCCAGGGCACATCGGGGCGTCCGGGCACCACGTACGCGGTGCGTGTGATCGAGGGCGGGGAGACACTCGCCCGCCAGACGGGACTGCTCGACCAGCGTCGTCGCCAGGTCCGCGGTCTGCCGAATCGTCTGACGACGGGTGCTCGGCACGATCTCGCCGCCATCTGGCGCGGGGCCTTCCTCGCCGCCGGAAGCCTCAGCGACCCCGGCCGCTCGGCGGCCCTGGAGATCGCTTGCCCCTCGGGTGAGGCCGCGATGGCTCTGGTGGGTGCCGCCCACCGCATCGGGATCGCTGCCAAGGCGCGTGAGGTGCGCGGGCTTCCGCGTGTCGTCGTCCGAGAGGGCGACGCGATCCGTGCCGTGCTGCACGAGATGGGTGCGCGTCGGGCCGCTCAGGAGTGGGAGCAGCTGCGCCAGCGACGCGAGGTCCGCGCGGGGGTCAACCGCCTCGTGAACTTCGACGACGCCAACCTCCGTCGCTCCGCGCAGGCCGCCGTCGCGGCGTGCGCGCGCGTGGAGCGGGCGCTGGAGATCCTGGGCGACACCGTCCCCGAACACCTGCGGGCCGCGGGCGAGCTCCGTCTCGCGCACCGTGATGCGAGCTTGGACGAGCTCGGGCACCACGCCGAGCCGCCGCTGACGAAGGACGCCGTGGCCGGCCGCATCCGTCGACTGCTCGCGATGGCTGACAAGAAGGCGGAGACCGAGGGCCTGCCGGACACGGAGTCGGCCGTGCCCGCCGCCGCGAAGGAATAGCCACCGCCGTCTGGGACACGTCATCCGAGGAATCAACCCCTGCCCCGCTCGGTTGTGCCTCAGTAGGATGAAGGCGTCATCCCCGCATCGCCGAGGCGTTCGGCGCTGCGCCCGACAGGAGGAAGAGAACATGGCGAAGTACACGCTGCCCGAGCTCCCTTACGACTATGCCGCGCTCGAGCCCAGCATCAGCGCGACGATCATGGAGCTGCACCACAGCAAGCATCACCAGGCCTACGTCACGGGCGCGAACACCGCGCTCGAGCAGCTGGCGGAGGCCCGCGACAGCGGAAACCTCGCGAACGTGAACAAGCTCGAGAAGGACCTCGCGTTCAACCTGGGCGGTCACACCAACCACTCGATCTTCTGGACGAACCTCTCGCCCAACGGCGGCGACAAGCCGACCGGCGAGCTCGAGGCCGCCATCGACGACCACTTCGGTTCGTTCGACAAGTTCCAGGCCCACTTCACCGCGGCCGCTCTCGGCGTGCAGGGCTCCGGCTGGGCGGGTCTGTTCTGGGACTCGATCGGTGAGAACCTCATCATCCAGCAGTTCTTCGACCAGCAGTCGCAGTTCGCCGCGGGCAGCATTCCGCTGCTGTTGCTGGATGTCTGGGAGCACGCGTACTACCTCGACTACAAGAACGTCCGCGCCGACTACGTGAAGGCGTTCTGGAACATCGCCGACTGGTCCAACGTCCAGTCCCGCTTTGTTACGGCGCGAGAGAAGACGGCAGGCCTGCTGGTAGGGTCATGATCAGGTGAGGATGCCTCGGAGCCCTCGCCGTGCGGGGGCTCCGGCATCCCCCTCTCCGAGTCGATGCGCACCCACGCACGGCTCACCCCGGGAGGACAACCCGGGATGGAAAAGGCGCTGCGGCGCGACGAGAAAACGGGAGACACCGTGTCTGTCAAGATCGGCATCAACGGCTTCGGCCGCATCGGACGCAACTACCTGCGCGCAGCGCTCGCGCAGGGTGCGGACCTCGACATCGTGGCGGTGAACGACCTCACCGACAACAAGACTCTGGCCCACCTGCTCAAGTACGACTCCATCACGGGTCGTCTGGACGCAGAGGTCACCTACGACGAGGACTCGATCACCGTCGGTGGTCACAAGATCAAGGTGCTCGCCGAGCGCGACCCTGCCAACCTCCCCTGGGGCGAGCTGGGCGTCGACATCGTCATCGAGTCCACCGGCCGTTTCACCAAGGCCGAGGACGCGAAGAAGCACATCGCCGGCGGCGCGAAGAAGGTCCTGATCTCGGCCCCCGCGACCGGTGACGACGTCACCATCGTCATGGGCGTCAACGAGGGCGACTACAACCCCGAGACCGACGTCATCATCTCGAACGCGTCGTGCACCACGAACTGCCTCGCCCCGCTGGCGAAGGTGTTCAACGACAACTTCGGCATCGAGCGCGGTCTCATGACGACGGTCCACGCCTACACGGCCGACCAGAACCTGCAGGACGGCCCCCACAGCGACCTGCGTCGCGCGCGTGCCGCCGCGATCAACATCGTTCCCACCTCCACCGGTGCCGCCAAGGCCATCGGCCTGGTGCTGCCCGAGCTCAAGGGCAAGCTCGACGGCTTCGCGCTGCGCGTGCCCGTGCCCACCGGCTCCATCACCGACCTCACGGTCGAGGCGTCGCGCGAGGTCACCGTCGACGAGATTAAGGCCGCGTACAAGGCTGCTGCCGAGGGTCCCCTCAAGGGCATCCTGAAGTACACCGAGGACGAGATCGTCTCCAGCGACATCGTCACCGACCCGCACTCGTCGATCTTCGACGCAGGTCTGCTGCGCGTGATCGGCAACCAGGTGAAGCTCTCGAGCTGGTACGACAACGAGTGGGGTTACTCCAACCGTCTCGTCGACCTGACCGAGTACGTCGCCGAGCGTCTCTGATCCATATCATGGCACTGCGCACCCTCGATTCGCTGGGGTCGCTCGCAGGCCGCCGCGTCGTCGTCCGTGCTGACCTCAACGTTCCTCTCAAGGACGGGGTCATCACGGACGACGGTCGCGTGCGGGCTACGCTGCCGACTCTCAACGCCCTGATCAACCAGGGCGCCCGCGTCGTCGTCTGTTCCCACCTGGGACGTCCCGACGGCGAACCCAACCCGAAGTACAGCCTCGAGCCGGTCGCGCAGCGACTGTCCGAGCTGCTCGGCAAGCCCGTCGCTTTCGCACGTGACACCGTGGGTGTCTCGGCACAGGAGGCGGTCGCCTCGCTCGACGACGGCGACGTCGCGATCATTGAGAACCTCCGCTTCAACCCGGGAGAGACCTCGAAGGATGCGGACGAGCGTCGCGCCTTCGCACAGGAGCTCGCGGAGCTCGGCGACGCTCTCGTCTCCGATGGGTTCGGTGTCGTGCACCGCAAGCAGGCCAGCGTGTACGAGCTCGCCGAGCTCCTGCCTTCGGCTGCGGGCCTGCTCATCGAGAAGGAGGTCGATGTTCTCGACCGCCTGACCGAGAACCCCGAGCGGCCCTACGCGGTCGTGCTCGGCGGCTCGAAGGTGAGCGACAAGCTCGGCGTGATCGAGCACCTCCTGCCTCGCGTTGACACGCTCCTCGTCGGCGGCGGCATGATGTTCACGTTCCTCGCTGCTCTCGGCCACAAGGTGGGTGCGAGCCTGCTTGAGAAGGACCAGATCGACACGGTCAAGGGTTACTTGGCCGCCGCTGAGGAGCGCGGCGTGAAGATCGTGCTCCCCGTGGACGCCGTCGTGGCTGCATCCTTCTCGGCGGATGCGGAGCACGTGGTGGCCGCAGTCGATGCCCTGGAGGACACCCCGTTCGGTGCGTCGGGTCTGGGGCTGGACATCGGTCCGGAGACGGCGAAGACGTTCGCGGCAGCGATCGCGGCGAGCAAGACCGTGTTCTGGAACGGCCCGATGGGCGTGTTCGAGATGGCCGCGTTCGCCGACGGCACCCGCGCGGTCGCGAAGGCACTGACCGAGGTCGACGGCCTTTCGGTCGTCGGCGGGGGAGACTCCGCTGCGGCTGTGCGCCAGCTCGGCTTCCGTGACGATCAGTTCGGCCACATCTCCACCGGTGGTGGGGCCAGCCTCGAGTTCCTCGAGGGTAAGAAGCTCCCCGGACTGGAGGTCCTCGGATGGCAGTGACGCGTACCCCGCTCATCGCGGGAAACTGGAAGATGAACCTCGACCACCTGCAGGCGGTCGCGCTCGTCCAGAAGCTGTACTGGACGCTGAAGGACGCGAAGCACGACGAGGACAGCGTGGAGGTCGCGGTCTTCCCGCCGTTCACCGACCTTCGCACGGTTCAGACGTTGATCGACGCCGACAAGATCCCCTTCGCCCTCGGCGCGCAGGACCTGTCGACGCACGACGCCGGCGCGTACACCGGTGAGGTCTCCGGCGCTTTTCTGGCGAAGCTGGATGCGAAGTACGTGATCATCGGTCACTCCGAGCGTCGTGAGTACCACAACGAGACGGACGAGGTCGTCGCGGCCAAGGTCCAGGCGGCTCTCCGCCACGGTCTGAGCCCGGTCATCTGCGTGGGCGAGACCGCGGAGGACCTGGAGGAGTTCGGTGCGAGCGCCGTACCCGTCGGCCAGCTGCGCGTCGCCCTCGAGGGCGTCTCGGCCGATGCCGACGTGGTCGTCGCGTACGAGCCCGTCTGGGCCATCGGATCCGGCCAGGCGGCCACTCCCGAGCAGGCGCAGGACGTATGCGCGACGCTTCGCGGCGTCGTCGCCGAGGTGCTGGGCGAGGACGCCGCCGCGCGCACCCGCGTTCTGTACGGCGGTTCCGTCAAGTCCGGCAACATCGCCACGTTCATGCGCCAGCCGGACGTGGACGGCGCGCTCGTGGGCGGTGCCAGCCTGGTCGCCGACGAGTTCGCGGCGATCATCCGGTACCAGAAGCACGTCGGCGTCTGATCTCTGCCGTGAGACGGGGCTCGGCCCCGTCTCACGGCTCCGGTCGGCCCGTTGGCTATACTTGTTCCTTGTGCGATCTCGGGATCGCCAAGAAGGGTGACGAACACAGTGCAGATCCTCGAGTTCGTGCTCCAGGTGCTTCTCGGCATCACGAGCCTGCTGCTGACGCTGCTGATCCTGCTCCACAAGGGGCGCGGCGGCGGCCTGTCCGACATGTTCGGAGGCGGCATGAGTTCGTCGCTGGGCTCCTCTGGCCTGGCCGAGCGCAACCTGAACCGGTTCACGATCGTTCTCGCGCTCGTCTGGTTCATCTCCATCGTGGCCCTCGGCCTGGTCACCAAGTTCACCGGGCTGGTCTGATCGTGGCCACCGGGGGGAACGCGATCCGGGGTACTCGCGTGGGTGCGGGGCCGATGGGCGAACAGGACCACGGATATCACGCCGACCGCGTGGCGGTGTCCTACTGGGACGCCCTGGGCAATGAGACGGTGCGCTACTTCGCGGCCGGCATCGCCGAAGAGGAGATTCCTGAGACGATCGACTCGCCGCACTCCGGTCTTCCGGCGGGTCGCGATCAGGCGAATCCGCCCGCTTTGGCCAAGCCCGAGCCCTACAAGACACACCTCGCCTACGTGAAAGAGCGTCGCACGGACGACGAGGCCGAACAGCTCCTCGATGAGGCGCTGCACAAGCTGCGTGAGCGTCGCGGTCAGGACTGACGCGTCGCGGAACATGGAAGAGCCCCGGTCGATGACCGGGGCTCTTCCATGTTCTCAGTAGTCGCTGTCGATGAGCTCGACCGGAACTTTCGCGGCGGCCGCCTCGTCGACGAAGAAGACGGTTCGTTTGCGTCCCTTCGCGCCCGCGGCGGGAACGCTCTGGTAGCTGGCGCCTGCGAGAGCGAGTCCGAGCACGGAGGCCTTGTCGGGGCCGACGAGGACCAGCCACACGCGCTTGGCGGAGTTGATCACGGGTCGGGTGACCGTGATCCGCTCCGGAGGCGGCTTCGGCGCGTCGCGAACGGCGAGCGCGGCGCGGTCCGTCACCTGGATCTCCCCACGATCCGGGAAGAGCGAAGCGATGTGCGCATCCGGCCCGACCCCGAGGAAGCAGACGTCGAAGGACGGCCACGCCCCAACGCTCGGATCCGCGAAGCGGGCGAGCTCGGCTTCGTAGGCGGCGGCTGCATCCTCGATGCTCAGCCCGTCGTCGCTGGCCGCCATGGTGTGCACGTTCTCCGCCGGCACCGGGATGCGATCGAGCAGAGCGGTGAACGCCTCGGCGTCGTTGCGATCCTCCGATCCCCGCGGCACGAAACGCTCATCGCTCCACCAGAAGTGGACGAGGGACCAGTCCACCTCGTGACACCGCGGGTTCTCGGCGACAGCTGCGAGCACGCGCCCACCCATCGACCCTCCGGTCAACGAGATGTGGGCCAGCTTCCCCTCCACGACGCGCTTCGCGATCCGGCTGAGCAGGCGACGGGCCACAGCGCGGGCGATCCGGTCGGGGTCCGAGCGGACGACGACCTGCTTCTCGGTGGCCTCGGGCATCATGCTCCTCGTATCAGTGCTCGATGAGGGCACTGCCCTCGGTGACGACGCGACCGTACAGCAGATCGGCATCCAGGCGTCGCAGCTCCTCGGCCAGGCATTCGCGCAGCGACCGCCGTGGGAAGGCCAGCTCGTGGCTCGGCTGTCCCGGCTGGGTCAGTACGGCCGTCAGCGCGTCGGGGCGTTCGAGCACGATGTCTCCGCTGGCGCGTGTCAATCGGACGGACTTGATGCCGCTCGCCCACTCCTCGCCGTCGAGATAGCGCCAGGTCACGTCCACCTTCAGCTGCAGACGGAGCCAGGCAGCCAGCAGGGGCGTGGACGGCGAATCGCCGCCACCGAGGACCTCCACGGCTGTGATCGGCTCGTACGGAGGCTGATCCAGGACCGCGGCGAGCTGTTCGCGCCAGCGCGTCAGGCGCGTCCAGGCGAGGTCGGTGTCGCCGGGCGCGTAGTGCCCGCCCAAGTTGAGTACCCACTCGTGCGGGTCGCTCTGCATCGCGGCATCCGTGATGCGGCGCTGAGCGATCTTGCCGATATCGGAGCGCGAGGGAACCTCGGGGGTGTCCGCGGGCCACCAGGCGACGACGGGCGCATCGGGAAGAAGCAGACCCGTCACCAGGCTCTCGGCGTTCGAGCCCGCCGGCCCGTGGGCGTGCAGCAGGATGACCTCGCTCGCACCGGCGTCGCCGCCGACGCGGATCTCCGCATCCAGGCGCGGCTCGGCCTTCGGGTTGTCGAGCATCAGCACGATGACGCGCATGGGGTGCTCGCGGGACGCATCGTTCGCGGCCTCGATCGCCTCCTCCTCGATGCCGCGGCGCGTCGCGATGATGAGCGTCAGGACACGACCGAGCGCGACCGCGCCGCCCTCCTCGCGCACGTTGACCAGGGCGCGGGAGATCTTGCTGACAGTGGTGTCGGGCAGATCGATGATCACGGGCGCCTCCAGGTGCGACCATCGCGGGCGAGCAGCTCGTCCGCGGACTGCGGTCCCCATGAACCGGGGGAGTACTGTTCGAGCGGGCCGGACTGCTCCGACCAGAACTTCTCGATCGGGTCGAGGATCTTCCAGCTGAGCTCCACCTCTTCATGACGGGGGAACAGCGGCGGATCACCCAGGAGCACATCGAGGATGAGCCGCTCGTAGGCCTCGGGGCTGGCCTCGGTGAATGCGTGTCCGTATCCGAAGTCCATCGTGACGTCGCGCACCTGCATGTCGGCGCCCGGCACCTTGGATCCGAAACGGATCGTGACACCCTCATCCGGCTGGACGCGGATGACGAGCGCATTCTGTCCGAGTCCGTCTGTCTGACTGCGACCGAAGAGATGCTCGGGCGCGCGCTTGAAGACCACGGCGATCTCGGTCACCCGGCGGCCGAGTCGCTTCCCCGCGCGCAGGTAGAACGGGACTCCCGCCCACCGGCGCGTGTTGATGTCGAGCTTGATGGCCGCATAGGTCTCGGTCGTCGAGTCGGCGGCCATGCCGTCCTCCTCGAGGAAGCCGAGCACCTTCTCGCCGCCCTGCCAGCCGCCGGCGTACTGCCCGCGAGCGGTCGCCGCGGACAGATCGTCGGGCAGCGTGACCGCCGCCAGCACCTTCTCCTTCTCGGCGCGCAGCTGCGCGGCGTCGAAGGTGATGGGCTCTTCCATGGCCGTGAGCGCCAGGAGCTGGAGCAGGTGGTTCTGGATGACGTCGCGCGCTGCGCCGATCCCGTCGTAGTACCCGGCTCGCCCGCCCACGCCGATGTCCTCGGCCATGGTGATCTGCACGTGATCGACGTAGTTGCGGTTCCAGATGGGCTCGTACAGCTCATTGGCGAAGCGCAGCGCCAGGATGTTCTGGACCGTCTCCTTGCCGAGGTAGTGGTCGATGCGGAAGATCGAGTCCGCCGGGAAGGCGGAGCGCACGACGTCGTTCAGTTCGCGGGCTGACTCGAGGTCGTGACCGAAGGGCTTCTCGATCACGACACGGCGCCAGCGGTCTGCGCCGTCGGCGGTGTCGTCCACGAGGCCGGATGCCTTGAGCTGTTCGGCGACGATCGGGAAGTCGCGCGGCGGGATGGACAGGTAGTACGCGTGGTTTCCCATCGTGCCGCGTTCGACGTCCAGCTTCTCGACGGTCTCGCGGAGACGGCGGAACGCATCGAGGTCGTCGAACTGTCCCTGCACGAAGCGGATGCCCTGGAGCAGCTGCTCCCAGGTCTCGTCACGGAACTCGGTGCGGGCGTACTGCTTTACCGCGTCGCGGACGACCTCGGCGAAGTCCTCGTCCTCCCAGTCCCGGCGGGCGAACCCGACCAGCCCGAACCCGGGCGGCAGGAGGCCGCGGTTGGCGAGGTCGTAGACCGCGGGCATGAGCTTCTTGCGCGACAGGTCACCTGTCACGCCGAAGATCACGAGGGCGCTGGGGCCCGCGATCCGGCTCAGGCGTCGGTCATCCGGGTCGCGGAGGGGGTTGTGCCCCCGCGAGATCTCGGCAGTCATCGAGAATCTTCTCCTACTGAGCGGCGTCGAACAGCGCGAGCACATCGGCTTGCGCGTCGACGAGGGTGAGCGTGACGACCGGGCGCGCGTGCTCGTCGGCCAACACGGATGCGTCACCAGCGGCCTGCGCGGCGATCAGTTCGCCGAACGTGAAGGGTCGACCGGGGATGGCCAGGTCCGTCTGCGGGTGCTGCAGGATCTGCAGGAACACGCCGTCGGCGGGGCCCCCCTTGTGATACTGACCGGTCGAGTGCAGGAATCGCGGACCCCACCCGAACGTCGTGGGACGACCGGAGTCGGCGGCGACGAGCTCTCGCAATCCCTCGAGCGGGGCGAGCTCCCGTCGGTCCACGTAGGCCTGCAGGGCCACATACCCCTTCTCGGGGATGCGGGCCCAGAGCGCGTCGAGCACCCCGGTCAACGTGCCGCTCACCGCAAGAGACGGGTCTGACACCCGGACCTCGATGCCATCCTGCACGAAGGCGGCGGGAGTGGGCGCGGGACGGTCGTCGAGGAGTGCCCGCGCGGCGACCTTCGCCGCCTCGACGTCAGGCTGGTCGAAGGGGTTGATCTGAAGCATCCGCCCGGCGATGGCCGTCGCGTACTCCCAGACGATGAACTGCGCGCCCAGAGACCCGGCGATGAGGATCTCGCCGCGGTGGTGCTCGAACAGGTGATCGTGCCGCACGTTGTCGACCAGGCGCAGCAACTGCAGGTCGGCAGGGGTCTTCTCGACTTCGGGAGAGACGGGCAGCAGGACGACGGGCAGGATGCCCGTGCCGTCCTTCCCCGTGGACTCCGCGACGAGCTGCTCGATCCACCCGGGCAGTCCGACGATATGCGTGCCGTCGGTGATGAGGCCGAGCTTGTCCTTGCGTGAAGCACCGCCGCCGGCGATGGCCGCCGCGAGGACGAGCGCGGGATTGCGAGGATCGTCGATGGCGACCTCGAGAAGCGTCGCCTCGGCCTCGTTGAGAAGCTCGTCGATGTCCGCACCGGCGAGGCCCGCGGGCACGAGCCCGAATGCTGTCAGCGCCGAATAACGCCCGCCGACCGTGGGGTCTGCGGTGAACAGACGGTAGCCGTCGGCATCCGCGGACTCGGCGAGCGGCGAACCGGGGTCCGTGACGACGACGATGCGGCTCGCCGGGTCGATGCCCGCTGCGCGGTAGGCCGCCTCGAACGCGCGCTTGGCGGAGTCCGTCTCGATCGTGGACCCGGACTTCGATGACACGACGAGGGCGGTCTGCGCGAGCCCGCCGGCCTCGGCGTCACCGCCGATGGCGGCCGCGACCTCACCGGGGGCGGTGGAGTCCAGGACGACGAGGGGGACACCCGCCGTGGCAGCGATCACTTCCGGAGCCAGGGACGAGCCGCCCATTCCGGCCAGCACGATGCGCGTGACACCGTCGGCGCGCAGAACGTCTCGAAGCGTCACGATCTCTTCGACCAGCGGTCGGGACACGGTGACGGCCTGCACCCAGCCGAGTCGCTCCGCGGCATCCGCGACGGCGCCCGGACCCCAGAGGTCCGCGTCGCCGGCCGTGATGCCGGAGGCGATCAGAGAGTCGACGAGAGCGGGGAGCTCCGCCTCGACCACGTCGCGGACGTCGCCGCTGACGTGGATGTCGAAGCTCATCGCGCAGCCTTGAGCGCCGTCTCCACCGTCTCCTGCAGCTCGTGCCAGGACACGATGAACTTCTCGACGCCCTCGTCCTCCAGCGTCTGGGTGACGTCGGCGAAGTCGACGCCGACAGCGGCGAGCTGGTCGAAGAAGGCGTGGGCCGCCTCGATGTTGCCCGTAATGGTGTCGCCCTCGATGACGCCGTGGTCGAAGGTGGCCTCGAGCGTCTTCTCGGGCATCGTGTTCACGGTGCCCGCTGCGACGAGTTCGGTCACGTACAGGGTGTCGGGCAGGGCCGGGTCCTTGACTCCCGTGGAGGCCCAGAGCGGACGCTGAAGATTCGCGCCGGCCTCGAGCAGAGCCTGTGCGCGCGGGGAGCCGAACTCGCTCTCGAACAGCTCGTACGCGAGGCGCGCGTTGGCGAGGCCCGCCTGGGACAGCAGGGCGGTCGCCTCGTCCGTGCCGATGGCCTTCAGGAGCTTGTCCACCTCGGTGTCCACGCGCGAGACGAAGAACGACGCCACCGACTGCAGGCCGGAGATGTCGATGCCTGCGTCACGCGCCTTCTCGAGACCAGACAGGTACGCGTCGATGACGGCGGCGTAGCGCTCGAGGCTGAAGATGAGCGTCACGTTGACGGAGATGCCCGCACCGATGACCTCGGTGATTGCCGGGAGCCCCGCCTTGGTCGCGGGGATCTTGATGAGCGCGTTGGGGCGGTCGACCTTGGCCCACAGCTCCTTGGCCTGTGCGACGGTCGCGGCCGTGTCGTGGGCGAGGTCGGGGGAGACCTCGATCGACACGCGCCCGTCGACACCGTTCGTGGCGTCGTACACCGGACGGAAGATGTCCGAGGCAGCCTGGACGTCGTCCGTCGTGATCTCGAAGATCGCCGTGTCGACATCCGCGCCGGCGGCAGCCAGAGTGGCGACCTGCTCGGCGTACGCCTCGCCCTTCGAGAGGGCGCCGGCGAAGATCGTCGGGTTGGTGGTCACGCCGGAGACCGTGCGGTCAGAGATCAGCGCGCTGAGGTTGCCCGTCGTGATGCGCTCACGCGAGAGGTCGTCGAGCCAGATGCTGACGCCCGCCGCGGCGAGCTGTTCGGTTGGGGTGCTCATGTTCTTGCTTCTCCTCGTACTTACTCGGCTGCCGCGGCGATGGACTCGCGGGCGGCGGTGACGACAGCTTCGGTGGTGATCCCGAACTTCTGGAACAGCGTCTTGTAGTCGGCGGAGGCCCCGAAGTGCTCGATGGCCACCGAACGACCGGCGTCGCCGACGATGCCCTGCCAGGTGAGCGCGGAGCCGGCTTCCACGGAGACACGCGCCTTGACCGAGGACGGCAGGACGGACTCTCGGTACTCCGCGTCCTGCTCGGCGAACCACTCGAGCGAGGGAACGGAGACGACGCGCGCCGACACACCCTCCTGAGCGAGGGTCGCGCGGGCCTCGACGGCCAGCTGCACTTCCGAACCGGTGGCGATGAGCAGGACGTCGGGCGTGCCGCTGGGAGCCTCGGCCAGAACGTACGCGCCCTTGACGGCGTTGTCCGCGGAAGCGAACACATCGCCGGATGCGGCGCCGTCGCCGCGCTCGAACACCGGGATGTTCTGGCGGGTGAGCGCGATGCCGGAGGGGCCCGCCGTGCGGCGCAGCATCTCGAGCCAGACGACGGCGGTCTCGTTGGCGTCCGCCGGGCGGACCATCGAGAAGTTCGGGATGGCGCGCAGGGTCGCCAGCTGCTCGATCGGCTGGTGCGTGGGGCCGTCCTCACCGAGAGCGACCGAGTCGTGCGTCCAGACGAACACCGTAGGGATGTTCATCAGCGCGGCCAGACGCACCGGCGGACGCATGTAGTCGCTGAAGATCAGGAACGTACCGCCGAACGGGCGCGTCGGTCCGTGCAGCACGATTCCGTTGAGGATCGCACCCATGGCGTGCTCGCGGATGCCGAAGTGCAGCACGCGGCCGTAGGGCGAGCCGGTCCATTCGTGCGTCGACCACTGCTGGGGGATGAACGAGCGCGCATCCTTGATCGTGGTGAGGTTCGACTCGGCCAGGTCGGCCGAGCCGCCCCAGAGCTCGGGCAGCTGCGCCGCGAGGGCGTTGATGACCTGGCCGCTGGCGGCCCGGGTCGAGACGTCCTTGCCCGCCTCGAAGACCGGCAGAGCGTCGGCGATGTCGGCGGGGAGCTCGCGCGCCTCGAGACGGTCGAGAAGCGCCTTGCGCTCGGGGTTGGCGGCAGCCCAGGCATCGAACGACTTCTGCCACTCGGTCTTGGCCTGCTCACCGCGCTGCACGAGCTCGCGCGTGTGGGCGATGACGTCCTCCGCCACGGCGAAGTTCTTCTCCGGGTCGAACCCGAGGACCTTCTTGGTGGCAGCGAGCTCGTCGGCGCCGAGCGCTGCGCCGTGGATCTTGCCGCTGTTCTGCTTGCCCGGCGACGGCCAGCCGATGATCGTCTTGAGGATGATGAGTGAGGGCTTGTCGGTCTCGCCCTTCGCGCGCTCGATGGCCGCATAGAGCTCCGCGACGTCCTCGACGTACTGGCCCGTCTTCTTCCAGTCCACGGTCTGGACGTGCCAGCCGTACGCCTCGTAGCGCGCGGCGACGTCCTCGGTGAAGGCGACGTTCGTGTCGTCCTCGATCGAGATCTGGTTGGAGTCGTAGATGACGACGAGGTTGCCCAGCTGCTGGTGTCCCGCGAGCGAGGACGCTTCGCTCGTCACACCCTCCTGCAGATCTCCGTCGCCGGCGATCACGTAGACGAAGTGGTCGAAGGGAGAGGTTCCGGCAGGGGCCTCGGGGTCGAACAGCCCGCGCTCGTAACGGGCGGCGTAAGCGAACCCGACGGAGGAGGCGAGGCCCTGGCCGAGCGGGCCCGTGGTGATCTCGACACCCTTGGTGTGGCCGTACTCCGGGTGGCCCGGAGTCAGCGATCCCCAGGTGCGCAGCGACTCGAGGTCGCTCAGCTCGAGACCGAATCCGCCCAGGTACAGCTGCACGTACTGCGTGAGCGAGGAGTGGCCCACGGAGAGGATGAAGCGGTCGCGGCCGATCCAGTGCGGATCGGCGGGATCGTGGCGCAGCACCCGCTGGTAGAGCAGGTAGGCGGCGGGGGCGAGGCTCATCGCGGTGCCGGGATGACCGTTGCCCACCTTCTCCACCGCATCCGCCGCGAGGATGCGGGCCGTGTCCACGGCGCGTGCATCAATCTCATCCCAACGCAAATCGGCCACGGGACCGCCTTTCACAAAGAGGAGTGCGCCACAGAGGGCCGATGAGTCCGGCCCCGGAGGGGCACGGCCACGGCAGGCGCGCGTGTGGTTTCAGCATAGACTGGTCTGGAGCTTGACGAGGGGCGACAACGCAGCAGATGGACATCATGACGACGAGCCAGGGCGAGCCCGCATCCGCTGTCCGTCCCTCGATGGGCCGGAAGGTGCGCGCTTACATCACCCTGACGAAGCCGCGCGTGCTCGAACTGCTGCTCGTGACGACGGTGCCGGTGATGATCCTGGCGCAGAACGGGCTGCCGGATCTCTGGCTGGTGCTGGCGACGGTCATCGGCGGATCGCTGAGCGCCGGTTCCGCCGCAGCGTTCAACATGTACCTCGACCGTGACATCGACGCGCACATGCAGCGCACTGTGAACCGGCCGCTCGTGACGGGTGAGGTATCGCCGCGCGGTGCGCTGATCTTCGCGTGGACCTTGGCCGTCGTCTCGACCGTCTGGCTGCTTCTGACCACGAACTGGCTCGCCGCAGCCTTGTCCGCGGGTGCCATCTTCTTCTACGTCGTCATCTACACGATCCTGCTCAAGCGTCGCACCGAGCAGAACATCGTGTGGGGCGGTATCGCGGGGTGCTTCCCGGTCGTCATCGGCTGGTCGGCGGTGACGGGTTCCCTGTCGTGGGCGCCCCTGATCCTCTTCGTCCTGATCTTCCTGTGGACTCCGCCGCACTACTGGCCGCTGTCCATGAAGTACAAGGACCAGTACGAGAACGTCGACGTGCCGATGCTGGGCGCCACGCGATCCGGGTCGCAGGTCGGACTGCAGGTGATCCTCTACGCGTGGGCGACAGTGGCCTGCTCGCTTCTGCTGATCCCGGTCGCTTCCATGGGCATGGTCTATTCGGTCTCGGCACTGGTCTTCGGAGGCTGGTTCCTCTACGAGTCGCACCGTCTCTATGCGCGCGCGGTGCGCGGCACCGAGCCGCGCCCGATGCGGGTCTTCCACGCATCGATCACCTACCTGACGCTGCTCTTCGTGGCCATCGCGATCGATCCGCTGCTGCCGTTCTGATCGCGACTCGACAAGCGAAGACCCCTCGGCCCGCAAGACGGGCCGAGGGGTCTTCGCTTCGCGTGAGCGACGCCGGATCAGCGGGTGATCGGGTGCTCTGCGGGTGCCTCGACGTCGTTCTCCGGCGCGGGAGCAGCGTCGGCGGGGACGTCGGGTGCGGCCTCGGCCTCGACCGGCTCCGCCTCGTCCTGCCACGTGATGGTCTCGACGACGTCCACCGCCGGGCTGACGAGACTGCGCGCTGCGCCGAGCGCGAGGGCGGCGACGAGGCCGATGAGGCCCGCGCCGGCGATGACGGCACCGAGCAGGGCCCACGCCTGGCCGGCATATACCTCGACGCCGGTCGCACTGCCGTCGGTCAGGGTGGAGGTCATGACCGAGATCTTGTCGATCGTGAGCCAGGCACCGAAGCCGACGGCGGCGGCGGAGCCTGCGATGAGCCCCCAGAACGGGATGCTGCGGGACAGGCGGGGACGGGTCGTCATGTGGATCACTCCTCGAACGCGCGGCAACGGTTGCCGCGACCTGGCCACCCTCGCGGGTGAATCCAGGTGTGTCCGATGATGCGTCTATGCGTCTGCTGAGGAGCGCTCGGGCACGACCGGCTTCTTCAGACGAAGGACGACGACGGTGTAAGCGGCCGCGGACAGTGAGGCGAGGACCATGTGGATCCCCACGAGAAGCTCGGGGAGCCCTTCGCGCGCCTGCCACACTCCGACCGTCACCTGCACGGCGATGGCGACGATCAGCACGAGGAGCCACAGCCGGGGCTCGAGGCGCAGGACCCACGCGCTGATCGTGAGCGCCAGCACGAGAGCTGCGAGCACGTAGCCGGGCCAGGCGTGCACGTGGGCGAGTACCGTCGCGTCGAACCCCTCGCGGATCACGTTGGCGTCGCCCGAGTGCGGCCCGGAGCCCGTGGTGAGGACCCCGAAGAGAATCGTCACGGCGAGGACCAGTCCGCTCACGTGCGCACCGATCTGGAACCACAGCGGAACGACGCGCTCCCGCAGGCCCTCGGTCGCATCCAGTCGCACCAGATACGCCGCAGCGACGCACACGAGCACCAGCGAGCAGGTGTAGTGGAAGCCCACGAGTAAGGGGTTCAGGTCGGTGAGCACCGCGAACCCGCCGACCACGGCCTGGGCCATGACGCCGGCCAGCACGATCCACGCGAGTGTCGACAGGTCGCGACGTCGAGGAAGTCGCCGCCCGGAATCGATCGCCGCGGCGATGACCGCCGCGAGGAGGGCGCCGGAGGCGAAGCCGAAGGCAGGGAGGTCCAGGGCGGCCGCCAGCGCGTAGACAGGGATGGCGAGGAGGATGCCGCCGCCGGCGAACACGAGCGCCCGCATGACCGCGGGGCGGCCCGCGATCGCGTGGAGCGTGAGCAGCACGACGGCCACCGCGACGATGCCCACGACACCCGTCATGGTCCGATTGCCGAACTCGATGAGGCCGTGGATGCCCTGCTCGGGCAGTGGCACGAGGGACTCGGGCGTGCACAGCGGCCACTCCGAGCAGCCCAGCCCCGACCCGGTCAGTCGCACCGCGCCGCCCGTTCCGATGATGATGACCTCGGTCAGGAACGAGAGCCACGCGAGGATGCGCAGCGGGCGCCGCACCACAAGGCCGGGCCCCCCGGAGACGCGGTCGGATTCGGGGAGAGCGGTGCGAGCGGGCATGTGTCCTCCGGCCCGTTCCGGACCCCGGACGCGGCCCGGAAGTCAGGGGGAACCTGTAGAATCGTGGTTGTTGTGATGCCGCGCTTCGCGCAGGGTGCATCGACAACAGTTTAGGCGCCAGGTGCGCGCCCATGATGAGGGCCCGAGAGCGGCGTTCGTCCCCGCAGACTCGACGGGGCGGCGGATGCCGGGGCGGATGACACCGTTGCGGTCCAATAAGGAGAGTGTGATGTCGGATGTGCTGATCGACCGCCCGGAGCTCGAAGGTCTGGGGGTGTACGAGTTCGGATGGCATGACGCCGACGCCGCGGGTGCGAGCGCGAAGCGCGGCCTCACTGAGGCCGTCGTGCGCGACATCTCGGCACTCAAGGCCGAGCCCGAATGGATGCTGAAGACCCGTCTGAAGGGCTTCCAGCTGTTCGGCCGTAAGCCGATGCCGACCTGGGGTGCAGACCTCAGCGACATCGACTTCGAGAACATCAAGTACTTCGTTCGGTCGACCGAGAAGCAGGCGCAGTCCTGGGAAGACCTCCCCGAGGACATCCGCAACACGTACGAGAAGCTCGGCATCCCCGAGGCGGAGCGGTCACGGCTGGTGGCGGGCGTCGCTGCGCAGTACGAGTCCGAGGTCGTCTACCACCAGATCCAGGAGGATCTGGAGGCTCAGGGTGTCATCTTCATGGACACCGATACGGCCTTGAAAGAGCACCCGGAGTTCTTCGAGGAGTACTTCGGCACCGTGATCCCCGCCGGTGACAACAAGTTCGCAGCCTTGAACACGGCCGTGTGGTCCGGCGGATCTTTCGTCTACGTCCCCAAGGGTGTGCACGTTGAGATCCCGCTGCAGGCGTACTTCCGCATCAACACGGAGAACATGGGCCAGTTCGAGCGGACGCTGATCATCGCCGATGAGGGGTCGTACGTCCACTACATCGAGGGCTGCACGGCTCCCATCTACAAGAGCGACTCGCTGCATTCGGCGGTCGTCGAGATCATCGTGAAGAAGAACGCTCGCGTGCGCTACACGACGATCCAGAACTGGTCGAACAACGTCTACAACCTGGTGACCAAGCGCGCCGTCGCGCACGAAGGCGCCACCATGGAGTGGGTCGACGGCAACATCGGCTCGAAGGTCACGATGAAGTACCCCTCGATCTACCTCATGGGGGAGCACGCGAAGGGCGAGACCCTTTCGGTGGCGTTCGCCGGGCCCGGCCAGCACCAGGATGCCGGCGCCAAGATGATCCACATGGCGCCCTACACGCAGTCCTCGATCGTCTCGAAGTCGATCGCGCGCGGCGGCGGGCGGGCAGGCTACCGCGGCGAGGTCCGCGTCGACGCGAACGCCCATCATTCGGCCAACACGGTACGTTGCGACGCGCTGCTGGTCGACACGATCTCGCGCTCGGACACGTACCCCGCTATCGACATCCGAGTCGACGACGTCCAGCTGGGGCACGAGGCGACGGTCTCGAAGGTCAGCGAGGAGCAGCTCTTCTACCTGATGAGCCGTGGGCTCGCGGAGGACGAGGCGATGGCCATGATCGTGCGCGGGTTCATCGAGCCCATCGCGCGCGAGCTGCCGATGGAGTACGCACTGGAGTTGAACAAGCTCATCGAGATGGGCATGGAAGGCAGCGTCGGATGAGCCCCCAGGCCGAAGCCCCCGTGGTCGAGACCACGAAGGGGCACATCGACCCTGCCGCCGCGTTCGTGCCGGTGCAGACCCGTTCGGAGCGCCCGCGTGCGAACGAGGTCAGCTTCTTCGAGGCGCCAAGCGGCCGCGAGGTGAACTGGAAGCACACGCCGATCGACCGCATCCGTGGTCTTCTCGAGGATGTCGCGGGTGATGCCGGTGCCGTCGCGGTCTCCGTGACCGGGCCGGTGGCGGCGGCTGGTCTGTCCGCCGACCAGGCGCCGCGCGGCGAGGTCTTCACGGCGGAGGACCTCAGCGCGGCGATCGCCTGGGAGCGCTCCGCAGAGGCGCTGTATCTCCGCATCCCCGCGGGTACCGAGTTGAGTGAGCCTGTCGTCGTGGACCTTCGCGGCGCGGGCGGGCGTGCGCACGCCCATCTGGTCATCGAGGCGCAGCCGAATGCGCGGGCGACGGTGCTTCTGCGCCATGCGGGTGTCGCGCAGCTCGCCGAGAACGTAGAGATCATCGTCCGCGACGGTGCCGCCCTCACCCTGGTCACGCTCCAGGAATGGGACGACGAAGCGGTGCATCTGGCCGCGCATCAGGCGCGTGTCGACCGCGACGCCAGCCTGCGCCACATCGTGGTGTCTTTCGGCGGTGGCGTCGTGCGCGTGAACCCGAACGTGGAGCTCGCCGGCACCGGCGCGCGCGGCGAGCTGTACGGCCTTTCCTTCGCGGATGCCGGTCAGCACCTCGAGAGCCAGGTGTATCTGCACCACAAGGGTGCGCAGACCGTCGGCGACGTGCTCTACAAGGGGGCGCTGCAGGGGGATACGGCCCACTCCGTCTGGATCGGCGACGTGCTGATCGGGCCGGATGCCGTCGGCACCGACTCCTACGAGGCCAACCGCAACCTGGTGCTGACCGACGGTGCGCGGGCCGATTCCATCCCGAACCTCGAGATCGAGACGGGAGACATCCGCGGAGCGGGGCACGCCAGCGCCACCGGTCGTTTCGACGACGAGCAGCTGTTCTACCTTCAGGCTCGGGGCATCGACGCGGAGCAGGCGCGTCGCCTGGTCGTGCTCGGGTTCCTCATGGAGATCGTGCAGAAGATCGGCATCGCCGAGCTCGAGGAGCGTCTCGTGGGTGCGATCGAAGCCGAGCTCGCGGGGGAGCAGCGGTGAGCGCGACGCGCGTGTGCGCTCTGAGCGAGCTGCAGCAGGACGAGGCGCGCCGCGTCGAGATCGACGGCGTACCGATGGCCGTCGTGCTCGACGGCAACGGCGAGGTGCACGCGATCGGTGACACCTGCACGCACGGCGACATCTCGCTCTCCGACGGATTCGTCGAGGGGGACACGCTGGAGTGCTGGGCGCACGGTTCCGCATTCTCGCTGCGCACCGGAAAGCCCCTGAACCTGCCGGCGTACGAGCCGGTGCCCGTGTATGAAGTCACGATCGAGGGAGACGATGTTCTGATCGATCCCGCCGTGACGAAGAACGTCGACTGACGAAGGAACTGACATGTCTGTGCTCGAGATCCGCGACCTCCACGTGACGGTCGAGACCGATGAGGGGACCACCCCCATCCTGAACGGCGTCACGCTGACGATCCGCACCGGTGAGACCCACGCCATCATGGGCCCGAACGGTTCGGGCAAGTCGACGCTCGCCTACACGATCGCCGGCCACCCGAAGTACACCGTGACAGGCGGCTCGATCACCCTCGACGGCGAGGACGTCCTCGAGATGAGCGTCGACGAGCGTGCTCGGGCGGGCCTGTTCCTCGCGATGCAGTACCCCGTCGAGGTGCCGGGGATCACGGTGACGAACTTCCTGCGTACGGCCAAGACCGCGATCGATGGCGAGGCTCCGGCCATCCGTACGTGGACGAAGGACGTCAAGGCGGCAATGAGCAACCTGCGCATGGATGCGAAGTTCGCCCAGCGCAACGTCAACGAGGGCTTCTCGGGCGGCGAGAAGAAGCGTCACGAGATCCTCCAGCTCGAGCTGCTCAAGCCGAAGGTCGCAATTCTCGACGAGACCGACTCCGGGCTCGATGTCGACGCGCTGAAGATCGTCTCCGAGGGTGTGAACCGCGCCAAGGCCGAGACCGACCTCGGTGTTCTGCTGATCACTCACTACACCCGCATCCTCAACTACATCCGTCCGGACTTCGTGCACGTGCTCGTCAACGGCCGTGTCGCGGAGGAGGGCGGTCCTGAGCTCGCCGAGCGT
The DNA here is from genome assembly GCF_054782995.1 of Microbacterium neimengense. NCBI lineage: Bacteria > Bacillati > Actinomycetota > Actinomycetes > Micrococcales > Microbacteriaceae > Microbacterium > Microbacterium neimengense. The sequence goes on along the minus strand of NZ_BAAGRK010000015.1, from coordinate 469,337 downwards.
CTCGAGAACGAGGGCTACGACCGGTTCCTCGAGCCGGGTGTGCAGGCCGGCGCGTAGGATTCGACTATGACCGCGACGATCACGCCGGAGAAGTACGACGAGGTCACCGAGGCTCTGAAGGACGTCATGGACCCCGAACTGGGTGTCAACGTCGTCGACCTGGGTCTCATCTACGACCTCGCTTGGGATGACGAGAACGACGCTCTCGTCATCCATATGACGCTGACTTCGGCCGGGTGCCCGCTGACGGACGTGCTCGAGGAACAGACGGCACAGGCGTTGGATTCGGTCGTCGAACGGTTCCGGATCAACTGGGTCTGGATGCCACCGTGGGGACCGGAGCGGATCACCGACGACGGCCGCGACATGATGCGCGCCCTCGGCTTCGCGATCTGACAGCCGTCGCTGGCTAGGGTCGTTCTGTGATGATCGAGCCCCTTCGCGCCCTGCCCCTCGATGAACTGCGCAGGCGCCGGAGCGCGAAGTGGCAGTCGTACCCGGACGACGTCATCCCGCTGTTCGTCGCGGAGACGGACTACCCGCCCGCTCCCGCCATCAGCAGGGCGCTGCAGGAGGCCGTCTCTCGCGGGGACACCGGCTACACACCCGCGGATCCGGGTGTCAGCGCTGCGTACACGGCCTTTGCCTCGCGCCGCCTGGGCTGGGAGCCGGATCCCGCGCGGATGCGGATCACCGGGGATGTCATCATGGGCGTCGTCGAGATCCTGCGTCGGGTCATCCTGCCCGGGGACCGTGTCGTCATCACGCCACCCGTGTATCCGCCATTCTTCGAAGCCGTGCCGGAGGCGGGCGGGGTGGTGCAGCCCGTAACGCTGCGAGACACCGGGGCGGGCTGGGAGCTGGACCTCGAGGGGATCGAGGCCGCGTTCCGCGACGGTGCGCGCGCCATCCTCCTGTGCAACCCGCACAACCCGACAGGCACGATCCATGCACCCGACGTGCTGCGTCAGCTGGCGGAGATCGCCGTGCGCCACGGGGCGGTCGTCGTCAGCGACGAGATCCACGCCCCCTTGCCGCGCTCGGGCAGGTCCGTGACCCCGTTCCTGTCCGTCTCGGACGCCGCCGCACGGTGCGGGTACGCGGTCGTGTCCGCAAGCAAGGCGTTCAACTTGGCGGGCCTGAAGTGCGCGATCATGGTTGCCGCGGACGACCGGACCCACGCCGTGTTGCGTTCGCTTCCGGACGAGGTCTCCTGGCGCACTGGGCTGTTCGGCGCCCTGGCGACGGTGGCTGCGTTCTCGGACGAGTCCGATGCCTGGCTGGACGCCCAAGCCCTCGCGCTCGATGCGAACGTCGAGCTGCTGCGCACGCTGCTCGCGGCGCACCTGCCGGATGCGGGGTATCGTCCGCCTGACGCCGGCTACCTGGGGTGGGTGGATCTCTCCCGCTACGGCTGGGGGGACGCGCCCGCACGGCGGATCCTGCGCGAGGCGCGCGTAGCCGTCCACTCCGGCCCTGCCTTCGGGGCCGGCGGAGCCGGACACATCCGACTCACGCTGGGCTGCGCGCCGGAGGTGCTCACCGAGGCCGTCGAGCGGATCGCTGCTCTTCACCGATGAGCTTGGGCATCCGGGTAGGTAAGGGTACCCTTAACGAGTGACAGCCCTCGTGACTCGACCGTCCTACCGCCCGTACATCGCGCGTGTGTCGCGGGTCGTTCGACTCTCTCCGCATTTCGCGCGTCTCACGTTCACCTGCCCGGATTTCGAGCATTTCGGTACCGCCGGTCGCGACCAGCGGTTGAAGGTCCTGTTCCCTGGTGCGGACGGCCGCGTGTGCGACGTGGGTCAGCGCGACGAGGAAGCGATGGCGAACGGCGACTGGTACACCCGTTGGCGCGCATTGCCGCCCGCGGAGCGCACGCCCTTCCGCACGTACACCGTGCGCCGCGTCGATCCCGCCGGCTGCGAGGTCGACATCGACTTCGTGCTGCACCACGATCCCGGCCCCGCCGGCGCGTGGGCGGAGGCGGCGGTCACTGGTGACGAGATCGTGATCGTCGGGCCGGACCAGCGCAGTCCGGATTCCCATCTGGGGATCGACTGGCATCCGGGCAGCGCACGCAGGCTCCTGCTCGCCGGTGACGAGACGGCGGCGCCCGCCATCGCCGGCATCCTCGAGTCGCTGCCGCCCGACGTCGACGTCGACGCGTTCATCGAGGTTCCCTCGCGCCAGGACGTGCTCCCGATCTCGACGCATGCCCGTCTCACGTGGCTGGCGCGTGATGAGCGCGCCCACGGCGAGGCGCTCATCGCAGCCGTCACCTCGTGGACGGCTGCCGCCGCCGACGTGCTTGCCCGTGCCGCCGCGCCCCGTCCGCAGGAGCTGGAGGACATCGACGTCGATCGTGAACTCCTGTGGGACAGCCCGGGGGACTCGGAGGGCGAGTTCTACGCTTGGATCGCCGGCGAATCGCAGACGGTCAAGACACTGCGGCGATTGCTCGTGCAGGGCAACGGCGTCGATCGCAAGCGTGTGGCGTTCATGGGGTACTGGCGACGAGGGGTCGCTGAACGCGTCGAGTAGACGGGAGGCCCTCAGGCAGGAGCGTCCGCATCGGTGATCGTGTGATGACGTCCGAGCGGGATGACCATCGGGCGACCGGTCAGCGGATCGGGCATGATCCTGCTCTCCAGGCCGAAGACCGTGCGCACGACGTCCGTCGTCAGGACGCTCTCGGGCGCCCCCGCGGCGAGGATGCGGCCGTCGACCATCGCGACGAGATGATCCGCGTAGCGGGCTGCGAGGTTGAGGTCGTGGAGCACCATCACGATGGTGGTCCCGCGGTCGCGGTTGAGATCGGTCAGCAGGTCCAGCACGTCGATCTGGTGACTGATGTCGAGGAACGTCGTCGGTTCGTCGAGCAGCAGGAGGTCCGTCTGCTGAGCCAGCGCCATCGCGATCCACACGCGCTGACGCTGTCCGCCGCTGAGCTCGTCGACCGAACGGTCTGCGAGGTGCGCGGTTCCGGTCGCCTCGAGCGCGCCGGCGATCGCGGCGTCGTCGGCCGCGTTCCATCGGGCGAGAGGGCCCTGATGCGGATGCCTGCCCCGGCTGACGAGGTCGGATACCGCGATGCCGTCGGGGGCGATCGGAGACTGAGGGAGGAGTCCGAGGACCCGCGCGACCTGCCGTGTCGGCAGACGATGGATGCTCTTCCCGTCGAGCAGGACGTTGCCGGCGATGGGGGAGAGCAGGCGCGCCATGGCTTTCAGGAGGGTGGACTTCCCGCACGCGTTGGCGCCGACGATGGTCGTGATCCTGCCCGTGGGGATAGCGAGATCCAGTCGGTCGACGATGGTTCTCTCCCCGTACGCGAGGGTGAGAGCGTCGGCAGCGAGGGTGTGTTCAGCGGTCATAGGGAGGTTCCTCCGGCTCGACTGCTGCGGATGAGCAGGTAGACGAGATAGGGCGCGCCCAGCACGCCGGTCACCACGCCGACGGGAAGGCGCGTGCCCAGCGCGTACTGCGCGATGAAGTCGGACACCAGCACGAGGACGGCGCCCACGAGTCCCGCCGGCAAGACGGGGGAGCCGACAGGCCCCAGCACTCTCACAGCGATGGGGCCGGCGAGGAAGGCCACGAACGAGATGGGTCCGGCAGCGGCGGTCGCGAAGGCGAGCAGACAGACGGCTGCGATGATCAGCAGGAGCCGGCTGCGTTCTACTCGCACCCCGAGAGCGGATGCGGCCTCGTCGCCGACCCGCAGCAGTTCGAGATCGCGCGACAGGAAGAGCAGCGCGGGAACGACCACGACCATGACCGCAGCGAGGGGCAGGACCTTGCCCCAGCTCGCGTCATTGAGATTGCCCGTGATCCAGCGCATGGCGGTCTGAAGATCCCACTCCGCGGCGCGGGAGATGACGTACGAGACCACGCTGTTGCAGATGGCGGCCACGCCGATACCGATCAGGATCAGTCGGGCGCCGGAGCCGCCGCGCTTGTAGGCGAGCACATAGATCAACAGGGCTGCGGCGAGTGCTGCGCCGGTCGCCAGGAACGAGACCGGGGTCTCGCCGAGGCCGAGCACCACGATCCCCGTCACGGCGGCCGCACTGGCGCTCGAGCTGATGCCGATGACGTCTGGGCTCGCGAGCGGGTTGCGCAGCATGGTCTGGAAGACGACCCCGCCCATTCCGAAGCAGAGACCGGTCAGCAGCGCTGTCGTGGCACGCGGCAGTCGCAGTTCGCCCACGGTGAACGACGCGCCCGCCACGCGTTGTCCGGTCAGCACTGCCCAGACCTCGGCGGGGGAGTAGAAGGTCTGCCCCAGCATGAGCGAGAGGGCATAGGCGATGAGCGCGAGGGTGGCGAGAACGGATGTGACGGCGATCCAACGTCGGCGACGTCTGCGGCGCCCCGCACGCACGACGCCGAGTGCATCCATGGCTCCGGCGGCGACGGTCACAGTGCCTTCACCTTCTGGCGTCGGACGATGGCGATGAAGAAGGGGGCGCCGACCAGGGCGGTGATGATCCCCACCTCGATCTCCTCGGGGCGGGCGATGACGCGCCCGATGACATCGGCGCCGGTGAGGAGCACGGCTCCCGCGACTGCGCTGAAGGGGAGGAGCCATCGGTGGTCCACACCGATGAGCAGCCGGCAGATGTGCGGGACCACCAATCCCACGAAGCCGATCGGGCCGGCGACCGCCGTGGCTGCCCCGCACAGCAGGACCGCGCCGAGCGTGGAGACCATGCGTGCGGTGCGCACGCGCTCACCGAGCCCGGCTGCGAGCTCGTCGCCCAGGGCCAGGGTGTTCAGAGCGGGGCTGCACGCCAGGCACACGACGAGACCGACGATGAGAAACGGCGCAACCTGCAGGATGGTGGCGCCTGTCGCGCCGCCGACGCCGCCCACCTGCCAGAAGCGGAACTGGCTCATCACGTCGACCCGCGGCAGCAGGATTGCGCTGGTCAGAGAGGAGAAGGCGACGGCGGTCACGGCACCGGCGAGAGCGAGTTTCAGCGGCGTCGCGCCTCCTCGGCCCAGTGCGCCGATGCCGTAGACGAAGACGGCCGCCACGGCGGCGCCCACCAGGGCCGTCCAGATGTACTGGGTGGGCGTTGCCAGGCCGAGGAACGCGATCCCGCAGACGACGGCCAGGGCGGCTCCGCCGTTGATCCCCAGGATCTGCGGGTCGGCCAGGGGATTGCGGGTCGCGCCTTGTAGGACCGCGCCCGCGACGCCGAGCGCCGCACCGACCGCGATCGCCAGCACGGTGCGAGGGATGCGCTTGTTCACGGCGGCAGCCCCGGCAGTGTCGACCGCACCGCCCAGCCCGGCCCAGATGTCGTGCCACCCGACGGCACGTGCTCCGAAGGTGACCGACAGGAACGAGACGCCCAGCAAGGCGACGACCAGCATCAGGATCCCCCACGCCCGCCGCCGCCCCCAGCGTCGTCGCGGCGACGGCGTGGGGGCGGCAGCGGTGGAGGCGACGGCGACGCTCATCGCCGCCCGCGCCCGCGGACGATCGGTGGAGTCATGATGCCTTGGCGGCGGCCTCTCCGACCAGCTTGATGTAGTCGTCCCCGTAGCTCGTGCCGATCGACAACGGCGACGGCGTGATGGCCGAGGAGAGCGTCGAGTCGGAGGTGATCACCGCGACAGCGCCGTTGGCGACGGCGGGGATGCGGGACAGGAGCGGATCGGCCTGCCACCGCGCGAGCGTCTCGTCCGTGCCGTAGGTGACGATCACCTGCACGTCCTCGAAGCTCTCGATCTGCTCGGTGCTGGTGACGATCCAGAACTCGTCGGACGCGGCGGACTGCTCCTTGACGTACGCGGAGGGGGCGAAGCCCATCTCCTCGAGGTAGCCCACACGGGGATCCGACCGGCTGTAGAAGCCGAGGTTGCTGAGATCGGTCGGGTCGAAGTACGACAGGAGCGAGGTCTTCCCGGCGATGGACGGATACTCCGCGGCCGTGTCGGCGACGTGCTTCTCGAGCGAGGAGACGAGCTCCTGGGCCTCATCCGCCATCCCAAGCGCCGTGCCATCGAGGACGGTCATGTCCTGCCACGACGTCCCCCACGCCATGTCCTGATAGGTGACGACCGGGGCGATCTTGCTGAGGGTGTCGTACTGCTCCTGGGTCATGCCGGAGTACGCGGCCAGGATGACATCGGGTGCGGCATCGGCGATGGCCTCGTAGTCGTACCCGTCTGTCTCATCCATGAGTACGGGCGTCTCGGCGCCGAGCTCGTCGAGCTTGTCCTTCACCCAGGGCAGAAGGCCGTCGCCGTCCTCATCGCCGTAGGTCACCTTCGGCATGGCTACCGGCACGATTCCCAGCGCCAGTGCGACGTCCTGGTTGCCCCAGTCGACCGTGACGACGCGCTGCGGCTTGGCGTCGATCGTGGTGGTGCCGAAAGCACTCTCGATCGAGAGCGGGAACGCGCCGCTCTGACCCGCGTCCTCGCCGGTGGCGGCGGGGGTCGCCGCTCCGGAACTGCAGGCGGTGAGAGCGGCAAGGGAGACGGCGGCGACCGCGATGGCGGTCCAGCGCTTGAGCTGCATGACGAGGAGGGCCTTTCTGAAGGGTGCTAGGCGAGGCTACCCTAACTCGACCCCCGATTTCGACCGTGTTCGACGGCCCGTGCGGCCGGAACGACGGCGCCGATGCGCGCCCGGTAGACTGAACGGTGGCCTTCTCCGGCCGCCATCCCACCCGAACAGAACGGACGTACGCCGTGCTCGCCGTGCATGACCTCGAGATCCGCGTCGGAGCGCGCGTTCTCATGTCCGAGGTCGCCTTCCGCGTCTCCCGAGGCGACAAGATCGGTCTGGTCGGTCGCAACGGCGCGGGCAAGACGACGCTCACGAAGGTCCTCGCCGGCGACCTGCTGCCCTCGGCGGGAGAGGTGCAGCGTGGGGGAGAGCTCGGCTACCTCCCGCAGGACCCTCGTTCCGGAGACCCGGAGATGCTGGCACGCACACGCATCCTCGACGCGCGCGGGCTGGGAACACTCGCGCTCGGAATGCAGGAGGCCTCGCTCGCGATGGCCGACGACGACTCGGAGGTCGCTGCGAAAGCCATGCGGCGTTACGGAACGCTCACGGAGCGATTCGAGTCGCTCGGCGGCTATGCGGCCGAGGCGGAGGCGGCATCGATCGCCCACAACCTCTCGCTTCCGGACCGCATCCTCGATCAACCGCTGAAGACGCTCTCGGGAGGTCAGCGTCGGCGCATCGAGCTCGCTCGCATCCTGTTCTCGGATGCCGACACGATGATCCTCGACGAGCCGACGAACCACCTCGACGCGGACAGCGTGGTCTGGCTCCGCGAGTTCCTGAAGAACTACAAGGGCGGGCTCATCGTCATCAGCCACGATGTGGAGCTCGTCGGTGAGACGGTGAACCGTGTCTTCTACCTCGACGCCAACCGTCAGGTCATCGACATCTACAACATGAACTGGAAGAACTACCAGCGTCAGCGGGTGGCAGACGAGGAACGCCGTAAGAAAGAGCGCGTCAACGTCGAGAAGAAGGCGACCGCCCTGCAGTTGCAGGCGGCGCGTTTCGGGGCGAAGGCCTCGAAGGCCGCGGCTGCACATCAGATGGTGGCACGCGCGGAGAAGATGCTCTCGGGCCTGGACGATGTGCGTCAGGAGGATCGGGTCGCGAAGCTCCGCTTCCCGAAGCCTGCTCCGTGCGGAAAGACGCCGCTGATGGCACGCGGCCTGTCGAAGTCGTACGGTTCGCTGGAGATCTTCGCCGACGTCGACCTCGCGATCGACCGTGGTTCGAAGGTTGTCGTTCTGGGGCTGAACGGCGCCGGGAAGACGACGCTGCTGCGCATGCTGGCGGGAGTGGATGCTCCCGACACCGGAACGATCGAACCCGGGCACGGTTTGAAGATCGGGTACTACGCGCAGGAGCACGAGAACCTCGACGTGTCTCGGTCTGTCCTGGAGAACATGATGTCGGCTGCGCCGGACATCACCGCGACAGAGGCGCGCAAAGTCCTCGGTTCGTTCCTCTTCACGGGTGACGACGTGCTCAAACCTGCCGGGGTGCTCTCCGGCGGGGAGAAGACGCGCCTGTCGCTGGCGACTCTCGTCGTCTCGAGCGCGAACATGCTGCTTCTCGACGAGCCGACGAACAACCTCGACCCGGCCTCACGTGAGGAGATCCTCGGTGCCCTTGCGCACTACGAGGGCGCTGTGGTGCTCGTCTCGCACGACGCAGGGGCCGTGGAGGCACTCAACCCGGAGCGCGTCCTCATCCTCCCGGACGGGGTCGAGGACATCTGGGGTCGGGACTACGTCGACCTGATCACCCTGGCCTGATCGCTCAGGCGTCGGCGCGGTCCAGGATCGCGTCCTCCTGCTCGGCGTCCCGATCCACGCGCGCATGGCGACGGACGACGGGCGACGCCGTCGGGGTCGTCTCGTCCTCGTCGTCCTCCGCTCGCTTTCGGAGCTCCGTGCGGATGATGTAGCCGATGAACACGAAGCCCATCACGGCGAACAGGATCCACTGGATCGCGTAGGACAGATGCGGTCCAGGATCCTCCGACGGGGCGTCGAGCGCGTAGGGCATCTGCGCGACGGCGGGCGACTCACTGACCAGCACGCCATAGGCGGAGGTGAGTGTCGTGGGACCGGTCGTCTCCGCGACGAGAGGGAGATTGATGGTCGGTACCTGTCCGGCAGGCGCCGTCCGTCCCGAGGTCGGCAGCGCCTCTGGGGCGCGCAGGCGCACGACAACGCTCACCGTGCCGGCCGGTGGCGCGGGGATCGCCGACGGGCCGTCGCCGCTCTCCGCCGGTGGAATCCATCCGCGGTCGACGATGAGCACGCGTCCGTCGGATGTACGCAGAGGCGTCAGGACCTCGAACGCGCTCGTGCCACCGTGGGGGCGATTGCGCACCACCGTCTGCTGCTCCGGAACGTACTCGCCGACGACGACGACAGGGCGCCACTCGGACTCCGGATCGAGCTGATCAGAGGGGAGCATCTCGTCCAGCGGAACCGCGTCGGCGTCGTAGTTGCGCTCGACGAGAGCCAGTTGCGCGGCCCTCGCGTCGTTGCGCGCGAACTGCCAGTTCGAGAGGAAGACGCATGCGATCGCGAACGCGATGGCGACCCCGACGTACGCCGTCCACCGCAGAGCCGTGTTACGACGGATGCTCATGACGCGTCCTGCGGGGCGAAGGGCTCGACCGCCACCGGGAAGGACCGGGTTGCGAGGAAATCGCGGAGATACGCAACGTGCGCGTCACAGGCCAACCAGACCTTCCGTCGATCCGCGTCATGGATACGCGGATTGCGCCACAGCACCCGCCAGAGGGCGCCGTCGTGACATCCCGCTCGAGAGCAGATGGCTTCGTCGCTCATGTGTCGTGCGGGCTCAGGGGTGTCTCGGCGATGGTGATCACCTGGGTGTGCGGAGTCGGGGAGGGCTGCTCGGCTCTCTGATCGAGAGCGGGCAGTGTCACGGTCTCGGCCGGCGCGGCGCGCGACTCCTGGCCCACGTTCGCGATCACGACCGCGATGTAGGGAAGGAAGACCGCCCCCGCGGCGAACAGCCAGGTGTACCAGCCGTAGGGGGTCACGAGGATCATCGCGCCGAAGCAGGCCACCCGCACGCCCATCATGATGACGTACTTGAGCATGCGCGCGCTCGACTCGTCACGCGGTGCGTGGGGGAGCGAGGTCGCCGACTGCGGTGGGGAGGGGTGCTTCACGGTGCTTCCAGAGTACGCCGGAGGCACCGCTCGCGGGGTCGGTCAGGAGGAGTAGCTGTAGTCGTAGTAGGCGCCGTTGGCGATATTCACGACCCAGATGATCCAGAGGACCACGAGCACGGTGATGATCGCGTAGAGCGCCAGGCCGGCGTAGCCCGTGATGGTGCCCGCGAGCGCCAGTCCGCGGCCGCCCTCCTCGCGTTCACGGATCTGCTTGAGCGAGATGTGGCCGGTGATGATGCCGACGATGGAACCGATGAACGGCAGGAGGACGACGCCCACGATCGAGGAGACCAGCGACACGACCGCGAGGCTGTTGGTCTTCGGGCCCGCGGGGTACGGCGTGTACGTCTGCGGGACTCCGTAGGCCGGTGCGCCCTGATACGCCGGGGGATACGCGGGGGCCGTCGGGGGCGCGCCGTACGCAGGATAGGCCGCGGGTGCTGCGGGCGGTGCACTGTATCCCGGGTATGCGGCGGGCGCTGCAGGGGAGGGGGGCGGGGTCGACGGAGCGGGGTAGGACGGCGGTGTGTAGGCAGGCGCCTGATAGTCGGGCGACGCCGGGGCCGCGCCGGAGGACTCCGCAGGTGCGGGCTGAGCGTCGGGCGTGCCGCCTTCTCCCGCGGATGCGGGCGTAGGGAGGTCGTTGTTCTGATCGCTCATCTGAGTGCCTTTCCGTCTGTGAGGGAAGCCTTCCAGTGTCCGCCGGGCGGTGTCAAACGGGCCTGTCGATAGGCTGGATGCTCTGCCCGAACTGACGAGGAGAACCATGTCGAGCGATCGTGTCGTGCTCATCACCGGAGGAAACCGTGGCATCGGCCGCGCGATCGCCGAACGTTTCGTGTCCGACGGGTACCGCGTCGCCGTGACCGCTCGCTCGGGCGAGGGACCGGAAGGGACGCTCACGGTGCGCGCCGATGTGACGGACGCCGCCGCACTGGACGCCGCGTACACCGAGGTCGAGGAGAAGCTCGGCCCGGTGACCATCCTCGTCGCCAACGCGGGCATCACGCGCGACATGCTGCTTCTGCGCATGAGCGAGGACGACTTCGACGACGTGATCGACACCAACCTCGGCGGCACTTTCCGCGTGGTGAAGCGCGCCGCCAAGGGGCTCGTCCGCGCGCGGTGGGGTCGCGTCATCCTGATCTCCAGCGTCGTGGGCCTCTACGGCTCGGCGGGCCAGATCAACTACGCCAGCTCCAAGAGTGCACTTGTCGGCTTCGCCCGGTCGCTGACCCGCGAGCTCGGCGCGCGCGGCGTCACGACGAACGTCGTCGCTCCCGGCTTCATCGAGACGGACATGACGGCGGAGTTGTCTGCCGAGACGCAGGCCGAGTACAAGAAGGCCATTCCGGCCGGCCGCTACGGCACGGCTGCGGAGGTCGCCGCGGTCGTCGCGTGGCTCGCCTCCGACGACGCCGCCTACATCTCCGGTGCGGTCATCCCGGTGGATGGCGGCCTGGGGATGGGTCACTGACCGTCAGCGCTCGATCGCGCGCACGATCAGCGCTCCCAGCCGCTGGGGCTGGGAGAACTGCGGCCAGTGTCCCGAACCGATGCACGCGACCTCGCGGACGGCGATGGCGTGCCATTCGTCGCGGTAACTCGGCCACTGGGACAGCTGCGCATCGAGTTCCTCGGCATCTGCAAGACCGGAGAGGACGGTGACGGGGATGCCGTGTCGGCGCGGGTCGTGCAGGTGCAGCGGATCTGTGGGAACGGACGCGGGGACGGGCACCGCTGCGGCGGCGAGCCGCTGACGCATACCGTCGTCCAGGTCGGCGATGTCCGGGGCGTCGAACGCATCCCACCCGGGGAACGGGACGACGCCATCGACGACGGGGAATGCGGAGATGTCCGCGCCGTCGGGGACGGGCACCGTGTCGACGAAGATCGCCCTCGCGACCGCGTGCGGACGCGCGTCGGCAGCACCCCAGGCGACGTTTCCACCGCCGCTATGGCCCACGAGCGTGACGGGCTCGCCGGCGGCGTCGATCAGTGCAACCACGGCGGCGACCCAATCCGTCAGATGCGCGTCCGCAGCAGACGGAAGTGTGAGGGGAACGGCGTCGAAGCCGGCGTCGTTGATCGTGGGCACCACGGCGTGCCATGATTCGGCGTCGAGCCAGAGACCCGGGATGAGGAAGACCTTCATCTGGGCACTCTACGCCGCGCCTGGGACACCGTCAGGGCAGGAGCGGAATGACCTCGCGCAGGTCCACGCGGCCGATGACGAGATCGGCGGAGGCGCGCACCGCGGGCTTCGCGTTGAACGCGAGGCCTAGAGCCGCCGCGCGCATCATCCTGAGGTCGTTGGCGCCGTCGCCGATGGCGATCGTGCGGCGCGGATCGATCTCGTGCCGCGAGGCCCATTCGAGCAGTTGGGACGCCTTGGCCTCGGCGTCCACGATGGCGCCCGCCACGACGCCTGTCAGCGCGCCGGCGTCGACCTCGAGGCGGTTCGCGCGCCACAGGTCGACGCCCAGGGCGGGCGCCACCTCGTCGAGGATCTCGTGGAAGCCGCCGGAGACCACGCCGACGACGCCGTCGCGGGCATGCACGGCCTCGATCAGCTCTCTCGCGCCGGGGGTGGGCTCGATGCGCGATCGCACGCGTGCGAACGAAGCGGTGGGAACCCCTCGCAGCTGGGCGACGCGGGAGCGCAGGCTTGTCGCGAAGTCCACCTCTCCGCGCATGGCGGCCTCCGTCGCCGCCGCGACTTCGGCACCGCGCCCGGCCTCGTCCGCGATCAGTTCGATGACCTCGTTGCGGATGAGTGTGGAGTCGGCGTCGAGCACGACGAGCAGACGAGGCAGGTGGGTCTCACGCATCCGTCCACGCTAGCGTCCGCTGCTGCGCGCCCCTGACATCGGGGTCGGTGTTACGGCTCGACGCGCACGTTCTTGCCGACGACCGTGATCCCCGAATCGGTCACCGTGAATCCCCGCGCCAGGTCGCGCTCGCGATCGACACCGACGGTCGCGCCGTCGGCCAGGACGACGTTCTTGTCGAGGATCGCCCGATGGATGCGTGCACCGGCCCCCACACGGACCCGGTCGAAGAGGACGGAGTCGGTGATGGTCGATCCGCCGCCCGCCAGGGTCCAGGGGCCTACGACGCTGCGTTCCAGATGCGTCCCCGACAGCACGGATCCGAGGGAGACGACGGAGTCGATCGCGTTTCCGATGCGCCCCACCGCATCCCGCACGAACTTCGCGGGGGGCGAGTTCACGAGCTGCGAGTGGATGGGCCACTGCATGTTGTAGAGATTGAAGATCGGCAGCGTCGAGATCAGATCGAGGTGCGCGTCGTAGAACGAGTCGATCGTGCCGACATCTCGCCAGTACGCCCGGTCACGGTCGGTGGAACCGGGAACCTCGTTGCGGATGAAGTCGTAGACGCCGGCCTCACCGCGGTCGACGAAGTACGGCACGATGTCGCCGCCCATGTCGTGGTTTGAGGTGGGAAGTTCGCCGTCCGCTTCGACGGCTTCGATGAGCGCGTCGGTGTTGAAGATGTAGTTGCCCATCGAAGCCAGCACCTCGTGCGGGCTGTCGACGAGTCCCGCCGGATTCTGCGGCTTCTCGAGGAACTCGCGGATGCGAGTCGGGTCGTCGGGCTCGACGTCGATGACGCCGAACTGGTTCGCCAGGCCGATGGGCTGACGGATGCCGGCGACCGTCGCACGCGCCCCGGACGAGATGTGTGCGTCCAGCATCTGCTGGAAGTCCATGCGGTAGACGTGGTCGGCACCGACCACGACAACGATGTCGGGCTGTTCGTCGTTGATGAGGTTCAGGCTCTGCAGGATCGCGTCGGCGGAACCCGAGAACCATCGCTTGCCGAGGCGCTGCTGGGCGGGCACCGAGGTCACGTAGGAGTCGAGCAGCGCAGACATGCGCCATGTCTGGGAGACGTGACGGTCGAGGCTGTGCGACTTGTACTGCGTGAGGACGACGATCTGTCGCAGTCCCGAGTTGATGAGGTTCGAGATGGCGAAGTCGATGAGTCGGTACTGTCCGCCGAACGGCACCGCCGGCTTAGCCCGGTCGGCCGTCAACGGCATCAGTCGCTTACCTTCGCCACCCGCGAGGATGATTCCGAAGACCTTGGGTGCCGGCATGGCACCAGACTATGCCGCACGCACCCCCTGTACTAGCGTCCATGACATGCGCGTCGACATCGTCTCCAAGGAATACCCGCCCGAGATCTACGGCGGGGCCGGAGTCCACGTCGCCGAGCTCGTCCGCGCGCTGCGTGAGCGTGTCGAGGTGCAGGTGCGCGCCTTCGGAGAGCCGCGCGACGAGGCCGACACGACGTCGTATGCGACGCCTGCGGAGCTCGCACACGCGAACCCCGCGGTCAAGACGCTCGGGACCGATCTGGAGATCGTGGGCGACGTCGCCGGGGCCGACATCGTGCACAGCCACACCTGGTACGCGAACTTCGCGAGCCACCTCGCCTCCCTTCTGCACGGTATCCCGCATGTGGTGACCGCACACTCGCTCGAACCGCTGCGGCCCTGGAAGGCCGAGCAGCTCGGGGGCGGATACGCGGTGTCGAGCTGGGTCGAACGCACCGCCTACGAGTCCGCCGCGGCGGTCGTCGCCGTCAGCGAGGGGATGCGGGCCGACATCCTGCGCGCGTACCCCCACGTGGATCCGGCGCGCGTGCGCGTCATCTACAACGGCATCGACGCCGAGGCGTGGCAACCGACGCGCGACGAGGATCTCCTTCGCGCGCTCGGCATCGAACCGACGAGGCCGTCGGTGGTGTTCGTCGGGCGCATCACGCGACAGAAGGGTCTGCCGTATCTGCTGCGCGCCGCGAGGCTGTTGCCCCCCGGTGTGCAGCTGGTGCTCTGCGCGGGAGCTCCCGACACGCCCGAGATCATGGCGGAGGTCGAGGGTCTGGTCCGCGAGCTGCAGGAGACGCGCGATGGCGTGATCTGGATCGACCGGCACCTGCCGCGCCCGGAGCTGTCGGCGATCTTGACGGCCGCGACGACGTTCGTCTGTCCGTCCATCTACGAGCCGCTCGGGATCGTCAATCTGGAGGCCATGGCCTGCGGTGCGGCGGTGGTCGGAACCGCTACGGGCGGGATCCCGGAGGTCGTGGTCGATGGCGAGACGGGGCGCCTCGTGCCGATCGAACAGGTCAAGGACGGAACCGGGACGCCGCTGGATCCCGACCGCTTCGTCGAGGACCTCGCCCGGGTGCTCATCGAGGTCGTCTCCGATCCCGAACAGGCCGCCCGCTACGGTGCCGCCGGTCGTCGACGCGCGGTCGAGGAGTTCAGCTGGACGCGCATCGCCGCGCAGACCGAGCAGCTCTATCGCGAGGTGCTCGAGGCTCGCTGATCCGGCTCGGCATGAACGGACGGCCCGGTAGGCTGAAGGACATGCCGCAGGTGCTGGATTTCTCCGACGTCGTCGTCCGCCGCAACGCAAAGGACATCGTCTCCCATCTGGACTGGCAGGTGGACGGCGACCAGCGCTGGGTCGTCCTCGGCGCGAACGGGGCGGGCAAGACCACCATCCTGCAGCTGGCCGCGACCCTCGATCACCCGACCTCGGGCGCGGTGACCATCCTGGGGGAGCGTCTCGGTCGTACCGACGTGTTCGAGCTGCGTCCCCGCATCGGGTTCGCCTCCAGCGCGATGGCCAAGCGCATCCCCGCCGAGGAGACCGTCCTGAACGTCGTGCTGACGGCCGCCTTCTCCGTGCTCGGGCGTTGGAACGAACAGTACGACCGCATCGACGAGCGCCGGGCGCTGCGGGTGCTGGCGGAGTGGAAGCTCGACCACCTCGCCGATCGCACGTTCGGCACGCTGTCTGACGGCGAGCAGAAACGTGTCCAGATCGCTCGCGCCGTCATGACCGACCCTGAGCTGCTGCTCCTCGACGAGCCGACCGCGAGCCTCGACCTCGGCGCGCGTGAGGAACTCCTCGAGCTTCTGAGCGGGTACGCGCAGGCGCCCACGACGCCGGCGATGGTCATGGTCACGCACCACGTCGAAGAGATCCCTGTCGGGTTCACCCACGTGCTGCTGCTGCGCGCGGGCGCCGTCGTAGCCTCGGGGCCGATCGCCGAGACGCTCACCGCGCAGAACCTCTCCGAGACGTTCGGCATGCCGATCGTGGTCACCGAGGCCGACGGTCGCTACGCCGCCCGCGCGGCACGCTGAGCGCCGGATGCGGCGAAGCGCCGCTCCTGCTGTTAGACTCGTCTTTTGGTGCTTCCGGCACCGCAGACTTTCCTCCGAAGCACTCCCGCAAGGAACACCATGAAGACTGACATCCACCCCGACTACCGCGACGTCGTTTTCCGCGACCTCGGCTCGGGCGAGACCTTCCTCACCCGCTCGACGGTCTCGAGCGACAAGACGATCGAGCTCGACGGTGTCGAGTACCCCGTCGTCGACGTCGAGATCTCCTCCGCCTCGCACCCGTTCTACACGGGCAAGCAGCGCATCATGGACTCGGCCGGTCGCGTCGAGAAGTTCAACCAGCGCTTCAAGAACTTCGGCGCCAAGTAAGACGCCTTCACCAACGAAGGGCCCCGCGTGATCGCGGGGCCCTTCGTTGTCTTAACGGATCGGCCAGCGTCCGTCGACGGGATCGAGCGGATCGATGCGCCCGATGCGGACGAAGTACTCGGTGAGGCTCTCCGCCTGAGACCTCGCCCAGGCGATCTGGTTCGTGTGGAGCTCTGCGACGGCTGCCGGCAGCAGATCGCCGTACCTCTCGCAGAGGGCGAGTGCGACCCTTCCCGCGGCGACCGCATCCGCTGCGGCTTCGTGCGCACCCTCGAGAACGACCCGATAGTGCTCGGCGACGACGCTCAGCGTCCGCTTGCCGCGACGATACGTGTCGAACGCCTTGTCGAGCACCAGCGGATCGATGACGGGAGACGGGTCTTCGATCGGCGCCACGGAGTGACGCGCGGCCTCGTGTCGCAGCAGGGAGAAATCGTACGGGGCGTTGTAGGCGACGACCGGAGTGCCCGCTGCGAAGAGCTCCGAGAGTGCGGCGGACACCTCGGCGACGACCTCTGGAGCGGGACGGCCATAGGCTCGGGCGTGTGCGGTGGAGATACCGTGCACGGCCTGCGCACCCTGCGGGATCTCGACGCCCGGATCCGCGAGCCATGAGCGCGCGTGGATTACGGAGCCGGTCTCGTCCAGAACGCCGACATGCGCCGTCACGATACGGTCGCGGGTCACATCGACGCCGGTCGTCTCGAGGTCGAAGACTCCGATGCGCCTGACCCACTCGGGAGAACGCGGTGTCAGGAACTCCTCCGGGTCGAAGAGCGCTTCGGGGGCGCCGGCGGCGACGGGGTGGTCGGACATGCGATCACGCTACGGGAGACCACCCCCACGTCTCGATGGCCACGCCGGGCGCCACGTAGACTCGAACGGTGACCGCGCCGCATCCCTATGCCGACAAGCTCGCGCCCATCCCCGTGCAGCGGCACACCGTCGAGGTCCTGGGCGGCGAGACCGTCTACTGGGAGTACGGCGACGAAGACGCCAGCACAACGCTGCTGCTCGTGCACGGCTTCCGTGGGGATCACCACGGGCTCGAGCCGGTCGTCGCGAACCTGCCCGGCTTCCGGGTGATCGCTCCCGATCTCCCGGGCTTCGGCGAGACGGCTCCGGTCCCGAACAGCGTCCACGATCTGGAGCTGTACGCGCAGTGGCTGCAGGGCTTCGCGGCGGCGGTGGCTCCGGGAGCGCCGATCCTCGGTCACTCGTTCGGGTCGATTGTGGCATCGGCGGCCGTGGCCGAGGGACTCCCCACGGATCGCCTCGTGCTCGTGAACCCGATCGGTGCGCCCGCGCTGGAGGGGCCGCGCGGACTCCTGACCCGCCTCGCTGTGTTCTACTACCGAGCGGCGGCGCGTCTGCCCGCGCCCATCGGTGACGCGCTGCTGCGCAACCGGGCGATCGTGCGGGGCATGAGCGTCGCCATGGTCAAGACGCGTCAGCCGCTGCTGCGCCGGTTCGTCCACGACCAGCACGATCGCTACTTCTCGCGCTTCGCCGACCGCGACGTGCTCTTGCAGGCGTTCGTGGCTTCCGTCTCGCATGACGTGCGCGAGTTCGCGCCGCGCATCTCCCAGCCCACGCTGCTCGTTGCGGCTCAGCTCGACGACATCACGCCGATCGAGGCCGAGCGCACCCTGTGTGCGCTGTTCCGCAATGCCGAGCTCGTCGAGATCCCCGGCGTCGGCCATCTCATCCACTATGAGACGCCGGAGCCGGCGGCGGCCGCGATCAGTCGCTTTCTTTCGCCTTCCGCTGACGGTACGCGTTGACGTTCATCCGGTTGCCGCAGTTGCCGGTGTCGCAGTAGCGCTTGGATCCGTTGCGGGAGAAGTCGACGTAGACCGCTCCGCAATCGTCGGCCGAGCAGACGCGGATCCGCTCGTACGCGTCTGCGCGGATCACATCGACGAACGCCATCGCCGCTTCGATCAGGATGCGATCGGCTAGGGGGCCGTCGTCGGGCGTCGCGTGGATATGCCAGTCGTACGCATCGTGGCGCACGAGACGCGGCACCGCGTTGCTCTCGTGCAGCATGGCGTTCACGAGGGGCACCGCGGCGTCGCGATCGACGGACCAGAGCTCTCGCAGGCGCGGCCGGATGCGGCGGATCGCGTCGAGTTCGGCGGCGTCGAGACGAATCGTTCCGGAGTATGGGTGCACCCGAAGATATGCGGCGAGATCGTCCAGATCGACGAGGCCGTCCAGGTCCGGCGAGGCCGTGCCGGGCAGCGTGTTCACCATGTCCGCGGTCATGACGAGGGACGAGCGTGTGTCAGGGGTGAAGATCAAGTTGACTCCTGACTCGATGGGGGATAGCGTCACCAGCGTTCTTCTAGTTTACTCCTGACAGCCGGAGACGCCGATGGTCGCCCAGACCTCCTCCCTCACCGTGGTCGCGCCTTTGCCCGTCCCCGGGCGCCGTGTCGCGGGACTCGCGGTCGGACTCGCGTCGGCGCTGGCTTTCTCGTCCAGTGGCCCCGTCGTGAAGCCGCTCATCGAGGCCGGTTGGACTCTCGGTGCGGCTCTCCTGGTGAGGATGTCGCTCGCGGCACTCATCCTGTCGCCTGCTCTCGTGCGGGCCGTTCGGCTCCGGCGGGGACTCCTGCGCCGCCAGTGGCCCCTCATCGTCGGATTCGGCCTGACTGGCGTCGCGGGTTGCCAGATCTTCTACTTCGCCGCCATGCAACGGATGCCGGTGGCGGTCGCCCTCCTCGTGCAGTACCTCGCCCCCGTGCTGCTGGTCCTGCTCGCATGGGTGCGCACCCGTCGCGCTCCATCGCGACTGGTGCTCATGGGATCGGCCGTCGCGATCGTCGGTCTCGTGCTGGTCGTGGACATCGCCGGCGCGCGCTTCGACCTTCTCGGCACCGTGTTCGCGCTGGGCGCCGCGGTCTGCGTCGGCGCGTACTTCCTCCTGTCCGAGCGCACCGGAGAAGAGCTGCCGGCCCTCGCTCTCGCCGCGGGCGGGCTCATCGTCGGGGCCCTTCTCATGGCCGTCCTGTGCATGACCGGGCTCTTGCCGTTCGCCGCTCCCGACGTCTCCGTCGCCCTGGCGGGGATCCAACTTCCGGCATGGGTCGCCATCGGCTGGGTCGGTGCTGTCGCGACGACCCTCGGGTACGCCCTCGGGGTGATCGCCGTGCCGATGCTCGGCTCTCGGGTCGCATCCTTCGTGGGACTGTCCGAGGTCCTCTTCGCGCTGGTGTTCGCCTGGGCGCTTCTGGGTGAGGCACCCGGTCCGGTGCAGATCGTCGGCGGGGTGGTCCTGATCGTCGGGGTCGTGCTCGTCAGAATGGACACGTCCCCGTCAGCGGCGTCTATCGCTGCGGGTGCGCCAACCCCATGAGGGGTGTCACGCGATAGGGGATGACCTCGTCCATGACGAGCGAGGTCTCCGTGCGTTCCACCCCGCTGATCGCCAGGATGCGGGCGTCGGTGTCGAACAGATGCTGCGCATCGCGACACGCGACCCGAACGAGCAGATCGACGGAACCCGCCAGCCCGTGGGCCTGCAGGACCTCCGGCACCTCCGCCAGTTGCTCTCGGATGCGCGGCAGTTCGTGCTGTCGCACGGTCACGCTGACGTACGCCTCGATCGGGAATCCGAGGGCCCCGGTCGAAAGGGCGCGCTGGTAACTGAGGAAGGCCCCCGTGCGATCGAGGCGGGCAAGCCGCGCCTGGATGGTGTTGCGGGACAGCTGCAGGCGCTCGGCGAGAGCGACGACCGTTGCGCGATGGTCGTCAGCAAGCGCGCGGAGCAGCTCGATGTCGATACGGTCCAAGGCGGGCATGATGCGCAACGCTAGCAGCAGTGAGCGGCACCGTTTGCGCATATTGCGACCCCGACGCTACGTCGCCGTCGGGGTCGGGGATGTGCCCTGAGCCGTGAACAGCCCCAGTCCGTGCGCCTTGAGAATGTTGTAGGCGTCGGCGTAGGTCTGCGGTTCCGGGGCGCCGCTCGGGCCGTAACGCTCCAGAAGGAGTCCGAGCAAGCCTTTCGCGGGCGACGTCAGCGGCTTGTCGGAGGTGCGGATCTCCTCGAGCTCGTCCTCTTCCAGCAGCGGTGGCACGTAGGCGGGACTCACGGTGGGCCAGGTGGATGGATCGCGCGGCTCGGTCAGATTGGTCGCACTGAACAGGGTCGGAGCGCCACGGTCGCGATCGGTCAGCGGCTCGAGACCGTGCAGCTGACAGAGGGTCGCGATGACGGCGGCATGATGGATCTCCTCGTTGATGATCGTGCCCGCTTTCGTATACGCCGACACGGCGATCGCGGGCACGCGCACGCCGAGTCGGTTGAAACGGAACCCCATCTCGCCCTCGGCGGCCTCAGGGTCCGGCGGAGTCGCCTTGGGCGGGACGACGTGGTCGTAGGTACCGCCGTGCTCGTCGAACGTGATGAGCAGGAGAGTGTTGAGGGCGTTGGAGCCGTCTCTGCTGACGGAGGTGCGGATCGCGTCGTAGACGCTCGCCACCAGTGCTTCGCCGGCGCGGACGTCCGAGACCGCCGAATCGAACACGGGGGAGCCGTCGACGTCGCTCCCGCGCACCACGCCGAAGGGAGGGTGGAAGTCGTTGTGGTTGTAAACCATCCGGGGCTCGATGAACGCGTAGTCGGGCAGAGTCCCCGCCTTCGCATCCGCGAAGAACCGGTCCATGTATGCGAAATGGTCGCTCCGCCAGTACTTCTCCAGTACCGGCGCATGCATGACGCCGGTGAGCGAGACGAGCTGCTGTTCGTCGAAGTAGATGCGCCAGCTGCGGCCCGCCTCCTCCAGGCGGTTGAAGATCGTCGGCGCCGCGGGCGCATCCAACCACTTGCCATACCCGCCGCCACCGCGATTGGTGACGAAGCCGTGCGAGGTCGAGGCATGGAAGAAGGAGCGGTTGCAGTACGTCTGGCTGGGCACAGCGCAGTGCCAATGGTCATAGACCGCGAACCCCTGAGCCAGCGTCGAGAGCACGGGCAGCATGGCGGGGGAGAATCCACCCATGATGACGTCGGCGTCGGCCGGCGACGGTTCCTTTCCCTTGCTCGTGCGTCGATAGTTCGCGACGTAATCGCGCACGAACCCCTGCATCGTTGGGGTGGTGTCGGCAGCCGGCGCGTTCCAGGGCGCGCGCAGCGGTCGATGCCACGAGGTCTCGTTGGACGCTGGATCCACCGTGCCGAAGATCTGGGTGTTCACGTGCGGGTACGTCTCGCCGGGATCCGGGTCGGGTGAACACATGATGTCATCCGTGCTGCCGGTGTAGACGTGCGCAGGCACCGTTCGACCGTCAGGCGCGGGGTTCGAGTAGTCGCCGAACGCGAGGCCGTCGAAACGTGCACCGGTGGGCAGGGTGTCGGGTGTGTAGAGGTGGCCCAGGAGGTTGTCGAACGACCGGTTCTCGCCCATGAGCACGACCACGTGCGCGAACGCAGGTTCATTGGCTGCGCGCGACGGACGCGTCGAGGCCTGTACCGCCGACGCGCCCGCTCCAGCGGCGCCGCCCAGGGCCAGTCCCCCGAGGGCCAGTCCGCCCACTCGCAGGAAATCGCGCCGGGATGCGGCTCCGGCATCCGGCGGCGGATCGTTCTTCGGTCGACGGCTCATCGTGTGTCAGGCTACGGCATCGCCGTCGAGCCGACTCAGGCGGACGAGTAGGAGAGAAGCCGCAGGACGCCGTCCTGCCACGAGAACTCCTGCGCAGACCCGTTGCCGAGACGGTCGCCGTCGGCGGGAAGCTGTTCGTCGGTGGCGAACGCCAGCACCTCGCGGATGAGGGCGCCGTGTGCGACGGCGATCACCACAGGGGGCGCCGCGTCTGCAGATGCGTCAGCGATCACCCGTGCCAGACCGCTCAGCGCGCGCTGGCGCAGCTGTTCTCGCGTCTCGGCGCCAGGTACTCGGGCATCGGGGCCCCGTCCCCAGCGCTCGGCGAGTTCGTCGATGGATACGCCTTCGGCCTCGCCGTACGAACGCTCCCTCAGCTCGGGATACCTCCCGGCCACCGGCCGTTCCAGGATCGTGGCGATGATGTCCGCCGTCTCGGCTGCGCGCTGCAGATCGCTCGAGACGAGGAACAGCGGGCTCTCTGCGTCGTGGCGGTCGCGGAGGGCGAGGCCAGCATCGCGAGCCTGCGCGCGTCCGGTGTCGTTGAGGGGGATGTCTGTCGCGCCCTGGATTCGGCGTGCACGGTTCCAGTCGGTTTCGCCGTGGCGGATGAGGATGAGGTGGGTCACGGGCCTGTCGGTGTGTCGAAGCGGAGTCAACGTCGGCGGGGGAGTGCGTCCGCCAGGGCGGTGAGCACCTCACTCGTCCCGGCGTCGACCTTCACCGTGGCCCGAGCATCGGCCCGGGTCTGTCCGCGGTTGACGATGACCACCGGAAGCCTACGTCGCCGGGCGCGCTCGACCAATCTGATGCCCGAGTTCACGACGAGGGACGAGCCCGCCACGAGAAGTGCGTCCGCGGCGCGCACGAGCTGCTCGGCCTCGCGGAACCTCTCGGCAGGGATGAACTCGCCGAAGAAGACGACGTCCGGCTTGAGCACGCCCCCGCACACGCTGCACTCGGGGATGCGGAAGCCCTCCACCTCGGCGCCCGCGACGTCGCCGTCGGGCCCGAGCGGCAGTTCTTCGGTCTCGCTCAGCCAGGGGTTGTCCGCCTCCACCCTCGCCGCGAGATCCCGTCGGTCGAACACCTGCCCGCATTGCAGGCAGCCCACGCGGCGCATCGTGCCGTGCAGCTCGACCACGCGACGGGAGCCGGCACGTACATGCAGACCGTCGACGTTCTGGGTGATGACCCCGCTCGTGATGCCCTCAGCCTCCAGGTGGGCGAGGGCTCGGTGGCCCTCGTTGGGCTGGGCCGCGGCGAAGCGCCGCCAGCCGAGGTGGCTGCCCACCCAGTAGCGTCGTCTGGCGCTCTCCTCGGCGAGGAACTGCTCGACACTCATGGGCTTGCGCACCGGCGCGCCCTGTCCGCGGTAGTCCGGGATGCCGGAGTCGGTCGATACCCCGGCCCCGGTGAGGACGGCGACCCGGCGGCCGGCCAGCGCATCGATCGCGCGCTCCAGCTCGGCGAGGGCGGTCGGATCGGGTTCCGTCACGAGTGGCACAGTACCTCCTGCTGCCGAGCCTACGCCTGCCGGTTTGCGGGCATGTTTCGTGGCCGGCGTCCGAGGCTGGTTAGCTGGCGGAGGAGGACGTATGCACTTGGAAGAGATCACCGACCCCGACGACGCGCGACTGCACGATTACCGCGACCTGACGGACGTCGCTCTGCGGCGTGTGTCGGAGCCGGCGGAGGGGTTGTACATCGCGGAATCCGCGAAGGTGATCGCGCGGGCGCTGGCGGCGGGGCACCGACCCCGTTCCGTGCTCGTGCAGCAGAAGTGGGTCGATGAGGTGTCGGCGCTTTTGGGTGCTACCGACACCCCCGTGTACGTCGTGCCTGCCGCGGTCGCGGAGTCCGTCACGGGCTACAGCGTGCACCGCGGCGCGCTGGCGGCGATGAACCGGCCGGAGCTGCCGGGAGTGGCCGATCTTCTGCGGAACGCCCGCACGGTGCTCGTCCTGGAGGACATCGTCGATCACACGAATGTGGGGGCGGCGATCCGCGCGGCCGCGGGGATGGGGGCGGATGCGGTGCTGGTCACCCAGCGCTGCGCGGATCCGCTGTACCGCCGAAGCATCCGGGTGAGCATGGGTACCGTCTTCCAGGTCCCCTGGACACGCCTGCCTGCGTGGCCCGAGGCGAGACGCCTCTTCGACGAGGCGGGATTCCACCTCGCCGCTCTCGCGCTCGCGGACGACGCCGTCGCGCTCGAGTCGTTTGCGGCGTCGCGACCCGAGAGGGTGGCATTACTGCTCGGCGCCGAGGGCGACGGTCTGAGCCGCGGGGCACTCCGGGCGGCCGACACGGTCGTGACGATCCCGATGGCGGGCGGCGTCGACTCGCTCAACGTGGCGTCAGCGGGCGCCGTGGCGCTCTGGGCGCTGGCTCATCCTCCCGCGGTGGGCGACTGATCGTCGAACCGTGCCACGCGCGACGGTTCCGGGCGCTTCGCCGTCACGTGGTCGCCTGACGACTGGTGCCTCAGCCGCCGCAGAACCCAGGGGACGAGGTACGTGCGCGCCCAGACGAGATCATCCGCGCGGGCCGCACGCCAGTTGCGCACCGCGATCGGCGCCGGCTGCATCGGCGTCAGGTCGTTGGGGACGTTGAGGGCTCTCAGCACCATCCGCGCGACTTCGTGATGACCGAGGGCGTTCAGGTGGAGGCGGTCGTCCGCGAAGAAGCGGGCGTCCTGGATCTCCTTCAGGCCCCACTGGTCCGCCACGATGCAGTCATACCGGTCGGCGATGGCACGAAGGTTCTCGTTGTAGATGGCGACCTTCCCGCGGAAGCCGCGGAACACCGGCGAGAAGTTCGTGTCGATGCCCGTGAACACGACGACGGTGGCGCCCGTCGACGAGAGACGGATGACGGCATCCTCGAACTGCTGCGAGATCTCGTCCGGATCCGTGCCGGGGCGGATGACGTCGTTGCCGCCCGCGCAGAAGCTGATGAGGTCAGGGGACAGGGCGAGGGCGGGCTCGATCTGCTCCGCGACGATCTGGCCGATCAGGCGGCCGCGCACCGCCAGATTCGCGTAGGCGAAGTCGTTTAGGCCGCTTCCGAGGACCTCGGCGACGCGGTCCGCCCAGCCACGGTTGCCGCCAGGCGAGTCGGGTGAGGGATCGCCGATGCCCTCCGTGAAGGAGTCGCCGATGGCGACGAATCGCCGCCACGGGTGGCCCTGATCGTTTGCGACGTAGGGCGTGCGGTGGGGCAGATCCGATTCGGTGGTCATCGTTCCTCCTAACCTCTCAGCGTAGCCTCGTGCCCTGAACGGAGGTCGGGTCCGGGTGTCCTCGATCTCGCCTATCGTGGATTCTCGCGTTCGAGAACGGAGGTGCGATGGACGACGAGCGGGAGACGACCATCGACGCCGATCGGATCGACGAGCACGGGGCCGAGCACATCGGCAGTTTCGCGGCCGAGCACCTCTCACCGACGTATCCGCAGCGAGCACCGTGGGGAACCGCGCAGCGCCTGCGCGCCTGGCAGGCGGAGGCCCTCGACCAGTACTTCTCGCTCGACGGCCCGGATGGTGTGGGCAAGGGCCCCAGGGACTTCCTCGCCGCCGCGACACCCGGCGCAGGAAAAACCACCTTCGCGCTCCGACTTGCGAGCGAGCTGCTGCGCCGTGGCGTCGTCGACCGCATCATCGTGGTCGCGCCGACCGAGCACCTCAAGACGCAGTGGGCGGATGCTGCGGCCCGGGTGGGCATCCGCCTCGACCCCCACTTCAGCAACCGACACACGGTTCCGGCTCGGCAGTATCACGGCGTCGCGGTGACGTATGCGCAGGTCGCCGTGAAGGCGTCCGTCCATCAGTACTTGACGATCGAGAAGCGCAGCCTCGTGATCCTCGACGAGGTGCATCACGGCGGCGACGCCCTCAGCTGGGGCGACGCGCTGCGTGAGGCGTACGGGCGTGCCACCCGCCGGCTGCTGCTGTCCGGGACGCCCTTCCGCTCCGACACAGCCCCCATCCCGTTCGTCGAGTACCACCCGGATGCCAAGGGCAATCGCGTCTCGCGCACCGACTACGCGTACGGCTACCGTCGCGCGCTCGAGGACGGCGTCGTGAGACCCGTGCTCTTCATGGTCTACGCCGGCCACATGCGATGGCGCACGAAGACCGGCGACGAGATGGAGGCGCAGCTCGGGCAGGACAACACGAAGGACATCACGTCCCAGGCGTGGCGTACGGCGCTCGCGCCGGAGGGGGAGTGGATCTCCGCCGTCCTGCGGTCGGCGGATCGCCGCCTCTCGGAGGTGCGGGAACAGGTCCCGGATGCGGGCGGCCTCGTCATCGCGACCGACCAGACGGCGGCGCGCGCGTACGCCGACATCCTGCAGCAGATCTCCGGTGAGTCCGTCACCGTCGTCCTCTCCGACGAGGCCGAGGCGTCCTCTCGCATCGAGACGTTCTCCGCCTCGGATTCTCGCTGGATGGTGGCCGTCAGGATGGTGTCCGAAGGTGTGGACGTGCCGCGCCTCGCCGTCGGCGTGTACGCGACCTCTGCGTCGACTCCGTTGTTCTTCGCGCAGGCGATCGGTCGTTTCGTGCGTGCCAGGCGCCGCGGTGAGACCGCGAGCGTGTTCCTCCCGAACGTTCCGCAGCTCCTGACCCTCGCCAACGAGATGGAGCGCCAGCGCGACCACGCGCTCGATCGCGAGAGCGACGCGGAGGACATGTGGGACGCCGAAGAGGACATGATGAACGCGGCGGAGCGCGAGGATTCCGCATCCGACGCGCTGACGGAGGAGTTCGCGTACCAGGCGCTCGGTGCCAACGCCCACTTCGACCGGGTGCTGTTCGACGGCAAGGAGTTCGGCCAGCTCGCCGTGCCCGGGACGCCGGAGGAGGAGGAGTTCCTGGGCATCCCGGGGCTGCTCGAGCCGGAGCACGTGCACGAACTCCTGATGCAGCGCCAAGCCCGTCAGGGACGCCATCGCTCCGCGCGGGAGGCACGCGAGGCGGCGGGGGAGCAGGAGCCGTCGAGCGACATCCCCGCGCCCCTGCATCGCACGCTCAAGGAACAGCGCCAGCTGCTCAACAGCCTGGTCGGGCTGTACGCGCGACAGAGCGGTGAGCCGCACGGCGCGGTGCACACCGAGCTACGTCGCCTGTGCGGCGGACCCGCGGTCTCGCACGCGACCGTCGCACAGTTGCAGGCTCGGATCGAACTGCTGCGCAAGCGCGTCCGCAGCTGAGCGCGGCATAAGCGTCGGCGCGGGATGGCACGAGCGCAAAGAAGAAGAGGGCCCCTTTCGGGACCCTCTTCGGTCACTGTGCGCGAGGGGGGACTTGAACCCCCACGCCCTATACGGGCACTAGCACCTCAAGCTAGCGCGTCTACCTATTCCGCCACCCGCGCAGTGTTTTCGTCGCTTTCGCAACGAGGAGCAACGTTACCACGTCCCGTGTCCGGTCGATAATCCAGGACGCCCCGCGTGTGTCGCGCGTCACGGGACGGACACACGGAGCCGGTAGCCTGAACCCCATGACGGACGCGACTGCCGCAGGCGCGCCCGATCTGCCCGAGGTCGCGCGGATCGCGCGAGACCTCATCCGCATCGACACGACGAACTACGGCGGCGGTCGTGCTGTGGGTGAACGCGAGGCAGCCGAGTACGTCGGCGCCTACCTCGAGCAACTCGGTCTCGAGACGCAGTACTACGAACCGGTGGATCGCCGTACGAACGTGTTCGCTCGCGTGCCGGGACGGAACCGCACCCGGCCGGCCCTCGTCGTCCATGGTCACCTCGACGTCGTGCCTGCCGTGGCGGAGGACTGGAGCGTCGACCCGTTCGCGGGCGTCGTCCGTGACGGGATGCTGTGGGGACGCGGTGCGGTGGACATGAAGAACATGGACGCCATGATCCTCACGTCGGTCGCGGAGCTCCTGCACGCAGGCGAGCAGCCGGAGCGCGATCTCGTACTGGCCTTCTTCGCAGACGAGGAGAACGGCGGCGTCGAGGGCTCCTCGCTCGTCGTCGAACATCGACCGGAGATCTTCGCCGGCGCGACCGAGGCGATCAGCGAAGTGGGCGGCTTCTCCGTCGACGTCGGCTCTCGACGTGCCTACCTCCTCCAGGTGGGGGAGAAGGCGCTTCTCTGGTTGCGGCTGGTCGCGCGCGGCGCGGCCGGGCACGGCAGCAGATTCCACCCGGACAACGCGGTGGTCCGCCTCGCCGAGGCCGTCGCGGCACTCGGGCGCACCGAGTGGCCGCTGCGGCTCACGGACACCACCGAGCGCTTCCTCGCCGAGATGTCGCGCCTGACCGGGATGGACGCAGCCGATCCCGATGCGTTGGCCGATGCCGCCGGTCCTGCATCCGCGTTTCTTCGGGCGAGTCTGCGCACGACGGCGAACGCGACGGGACTGGCCGCCGGTTACAAGCACAACGTGATCCCCGACCGGGCCGAGGCGCTGATCGACGTCCGTGTGCTCCCCGGGACCGAGGATGCGGCGCTCGCGGACATCCGTCGGATCGTCGGCGAGGGGATCGAGATCGAGACGGTCGTGCGCGACGTCGGCCTGGAGACGACCTTCGACGGCGACCTCGTCGATCGCATGGTCGCCGCCCTCGCGCGGCACGATCCCGAGGCGCCCGTCATCCCGTACCTGCTCGGTGCGGGCACCGACAACAAGGCGCTCTCGCGTCTGGGGATCACCGGTTACGGGTTCGCGCCGTTGCGCCTTCCGCGGGGCATGGATTTCACCGGTATGTTCCACGGTGTCGATGAGCGCGTCCCGATCGATTCCCTCGTGTTCGGGCAGCGCGTGCTGACCGACTTCCTCCGCACCTGCTGACCCGTCATCCGATAAGGCGAAAGGCCGTCGATGCAGAATTTCCTCGAAGCGCTCCTTCTGGGCCTCGTCCAAGGTCTCACCGAGTTCCTTCCGGTCTCATCCAGCGCGCATCTCGCGATCCTCGGAGCCTTCCTGCCTTCCGCTCAGGATCCGGGCGCGGCGTTCACGGCGATCACGCAGATCGGGACCGAGGCCGCGGTCGTGATCTTCTTCTGGAAGGACATCGTCCGCATCATCTCGCACTGGTTCGGATCCTTCACCGGACGCGTGCCGCGTAACGATCCCGACGCGCGGATGGGCTGGTTGATCATCGTCGGGTCGGTGCCGATCGTCGCGCTGGGACTCTTCTTCCAGGACCAGATCGAGGGCGTGTTCCGCTCGCTCTGGCTGGTCGCGGGCATGCTCATCTTCTTCGGCGTTCTTCTCGGCATCGCCGATGCGGTCGGCGCACACCGCCGTAAGCTCAAGGACCTCACGGTCGGCCACGGCATCGTCTTCGGCCTGGCGCAGTCGCTCGCGCTCGTGCCGGGGGTGTCGCGCTCCGGCGGCACCATCACCGCCGGTCTCTTCCTCGGCTATGAGCGTGCGGCGGCGGCGCGATACGCGTTCCTACTCGCGATTCCTGCGGTGTTCGGCAGCGGCTTCTACCAGCTGTTCAAAGTGCTCCGCGAGCCCGAAGTGGACCCCGTGTTCAACCTGTGGGAGACGGGGGCCGCGACCATCGTCGCGTTCTTCGTCGCGCTCGTGGTCATCAAGTACTTCATGGCGTGGATCTCCAAGCGCAGCTTCCTGCCGTTCGTGATCTATCGCGTCGCGTTGGGTGCGTTCGTGATGATCATGCTTGCGACCGGCGTCATCGCCGCCTGATCACGGGCGCGCGTCAGCGTCGTGGCTCGTCGCGGCCGGGCTTGCCCGGCCCGTCGCCGCGGCGACGCAGGTACTGCTCGAACTCACGGGCGATGGCGTCGCCGGACGCATCCGGGGAGTCCCACGTGTCTCGCGTGCGCTCGAGTCCGCGGATGTACTCGGTCATCTCTTCGTCGTCGGCCGCGGCGGCGTCGATGGATGCCTCCCACGCGGCGGCCTGCGTCGACAGCTCGCCGCGGGGAATCTTCGCCCCGGTGATGTCCTCCAGCCGGTCCAGCAGCGCCAGCGTGGCCTTCGGAGAAGGCGTGTGTCCCGCGACGTAGTGCGGAACGCTGGCCCACAGCGAAGCCGCAGGGATGCCGGCCTGTTCCGCGACATGGGCGAGGACGCTCAGAATGCCGACGGGCCCCTCGTACGAGCTTCTCTCGAGGCCCAGGCCCGTACGCAGCGCGTCGCTGTCGCTGCCCGCGAAGATCGAGATCGGGCGGGTATGCGGCACATCCGCCATCATCGAGCCGAGCGCGACGAAACCGGTGATGTCCTCGGCGAGGGCGAAGTCGACGAGCTCGGAGGCGAACGCCTTCCACGCTCGCGCCGGTTCGACGCCGGTCAGCAGCCACAGCTGCGTGCCCCGTGTCTGCTGCGCCGGGCGCAGCAGCGTCGCTTCCGGCCAAGAGAGCGCGCGATTGCCCTCCGCATCCAGGCTCACCGTCGGGCGGGTGTACTGATAGTCGAAGTACAGTTCGGGATCGACCGAGTAGACAGGTTCGTACTCGCCCTCGGTGCGCAGGAGCGCGAGCGCGGCGGATGCCGCCTCACCCGCATCGTTCCAGCCGTCGAAGGCGGCGACCAGAACGCGCCGACCGAGTCCCTCCACCGTCACTCCCTCTCTTCCGCAGCAGCTGAGCGCCGCGGGGATCGTTCCAGGATAGGCGCAGCGACGCCGCGTGGCGCGGGTCCGGTCGGGGTGCCTCGTAGCATGGGACGGTGAACCCCCAGCTTCCCGAGGCCGTCCTGTGGGACATGGACGGCACTCTCGTCGACACCGAGCCCTATTGGATGGCAGCCGAGGGGCCGCTCGTCGCCGCCTACGGCGGCGTCTGGACCCACGAACAGGCGCTGGGGCTGGTCGGCCTCGGGCTCGATGACGCGGCACGCCTTCTGCAGGGCGCGGGCGTTCGTCTTGCCGAGCAGCAGATCATCGACACGCTGACGACCCGGGTCATGCAGTCGCTGCGGGAGGACGGCGTGCCCTTCCGCCCCGGTGCCCGCCAGCTGCTGGCCAGTCTCCGTGCAGCGGGGGTGCGGACGGCTCTGGTGACCATGTCCCTGCGTCGCATGGCGGACGCGGTCGTCGAGCTCATCGACTTCGACGCCTTCGACCTCGTGATCGCCGGAGACGAGGCGACCCGCCCGAAGCCCTTCCCTGATCCGTACCTGCAGGCCTGCGCCTCGCTCGGCGTCGATCCGGCGCGCACCGTCGCGATCGAGGACTCGCCGAACGGACTGCGTTCCGCCATCGCGGCCGGCACCGTCGCACTCGGCGTTCCCCACATGGTGTCGCTCGAGGGCGTCGGGGCAGCCGCCCTGTGGCCCTCGCTCGCCGACACCGACGCCGACGACATCGCGCGTCTGTTCACCGCACACCACAAATTCGAGGACGTCGCACGA
Source organism: Microbacterium neimengense (assembly GCF_054782995.1). Lineage (NCBI taxonomy): Bacteria > Bacillati > Actinomycetota > Actinomycetes > Micrococcales > Microbacteriaceae > Microbacterium > Microbacterium neimengense. The sequence continues at coordinate 438,112 of NZ_BAAGRK010000015.1, read as the reverse complement.
TGACCACTCCCGCCTCCACGCCCCGCGGCCCCTTCCGCTTCGGCGATCGCATCCAGTTGACGGGTCCGAAGGGTCGACTGCACACCATCACGCTGAAGGACGGGGGCGAGCTGCACACGCATCACGGCGTGCTGCGTCATCGCGACCTCGAAGGGGTGCCTGACGGCTCCGTCGTTGCCAACAGCGGCGGTCACGAGTACCTCGCTCTGCGCCCGTTGCTGCGCGATTTCGTCATGTCGATGCCGCGCGGCGCCGCGATCGTGTACCCGAAGGATGCGGCCCAGATCGTCGCGCAGGCCGACATCTTCCCCGGGGCGGTCGTCGTCGAAGCGGGTGTCGGGTCGGGTGCGCTCGCGCTCTGGCTCCTGCGTGGAGTCGGAGTGGCGGGACGGCTGACGTCCTTCGAGCGGCGGGAGGACTTCGCCGAGGTCGCGCGCGCAAACGTCGAGACCTTCCTCGGCTCCGTGCCCGAGAACTGGACGCTCGAGGTCGGGGATCTCGTCGAGCGCTTGCCGGAAGCGGTCGAACCGGCATCCGTCGACCGCGTCGTGCTCGACATGCTGGCGCCGTGGGAATGCATCGATGTGGTCGCCGATGCCCTCGCGCCCGGCGGCGTGGTGATTTGCTACGTCGCCACCGCCACGCAGCTCAGCCGCGTCGCGGAGTACATCCGTCAGACCGAGCTCTTCACCGACCCGGAGGCGAGCGAGACGCTCGTGCGGGGCTGGCACGTCGAGGGGCTCGCGGTGCGCCCGGACCACCGCATGGTCGCGCACACCGGGTTCCTGCTGACGGCGCGGCGACTCGCTCCCGGCGCCGTGCTCCCCGAGCAGAAGCGGCGCGCATCCAAGTCGAGCTACAGCGACGAGGACGTGGAGCTGTGGACGCCGGGGGCGGTGGGGGAGCGGCAGATCACCGACAAGAATCTCCGCAAGCGCGTGCGCGAGGCGCAGCGCGCGGCCGCCGGTGCACGCCAAGCGGCGGCGGAGGACGCCGCCGCCGAGCACGTAGACTGATCCGGTGCGCAGACTCCCCGCCGCGGCCGCCGCAGTCGGCCTGATGACCCTGGCCCTCGTCGGATGCTCGTCATCGGCAGCATCTGGTTGCGACCGCCCTGCCTCCGTCGGCTCGATCGGCTCGCTCGTCACCGTCTCCGGCGATGACAGCACTGTCGCACCCGCGGTCCAGGTGTCCTCGCCGATCAATATCGACGGCGTGCAGTACGACGACCTCGTCACCGGCGACGGAAACGCCATCGTCTCCGACAACCAGGTGGTGGACGTGGGCTTCACCCTCGCTGACGCGACGAGCGGCGAAGTCCTGGCCGCGGAGGGGTACGGTCAGCCGCTCTACCTCCCGCTGACCGGCCTCACTCAGGCGATGCCGGGCATCAAGAGCGCGCTGGAGTGCGCGACCGGGGGGTCGAAGATCGTCGTCGGCCTCGCCGCCGATCAGATCGAGGCCGGATTCCTGCAGCAACTGCGGCTTCCCGAAGGAACCCCGCTCGTGGCTGTTCTGGATCTGCGTTCGGTGCTGCTCGCGGCGGCCGATGGTGCACCGCAGTACAACGATGCGCACGGGATGCCCTCCGTCGTGCTCACCGACGACGGCCACCCCGGCGTGGTGGTCCCCGATGGCTCCGCTCCGTCCGAGCGCAAGGTGGAGGTTCTGAAGAAGGGCGAGCACGACGTCCCCGCTGACGGCTCGACCGTCGTCGTGAACGTGCTGCAGGTCGACTGGAAGAGCAAGCGCGTCACGAAAACCACCTGGGACGACAAGCCCGACGCCGTTGCACTCGGGGGCGACTCGGTCGTCTCGCAGACGATCGCCGGCCTTCCGATCGGCTCGCAGGTGCTGGTCGTGGAGCCGCCCGCCGACGCCTCCGGCGATGCGTCCATCTACGTCATCGACATCCTCGGCGCGCTGGGCTGAGCCCCACCATCACCGCGCCGGCAGGCAGCGGCGCGCCTAGGATATGGGGGTGCCCATGAACGAAGCGAGTTCCGTCGCGCCCGAGGAGCGTCTGGTGAATCTCGCCGTCGCGCTCATGGCGACGGAGCAGGGCCTCACCAAGGACACCATCCTCCGGTCGGTGTCGGGCTACCGGGAGCAGGCGGAGTCCGGCGCGTCGAAGACCGCTCTGGAGAAGATGTTCGAGCGCGACAAGGAGAGCTTGCGCGCGCTGGGAGTTCCGATCGAGACCATCGGCGACCACGCCGATCCCGATGACCTCCGCGAGGCCCGCTACCGTGTGCCGACCGCGGAGTACGGGCTCCCCGAGGACATCACGTTCACGCCGGCGGAGATCGCCCTGCTGAACCTCGCGGGCTCTGTCTGGAGCGAGAACAGCATGTCGTTGCCCGCACGGAGCGGGCTGCGGAAGATCCGCGCACTGGGCAACGAAGTCGACGCCGAGATCGTCGGCTACGCGCCGCGCATCAGCGTTCGCGACACGGCGTTCGCCCCGCTGCAGCGAGCCATCGAGCAGGCGCGCGTCGTCTCGTTCACCTATGTGCGGCCGGGGGAGTCCACGGCTCGGCGTCGCAGGGTGCGACCACTGGCCCTCGTCGAGTACGAGGCCCGTTGGCACGTCTACGGCACGGACGTCACGCTCGGCGCGGAGCGCACATTTCTCCTCTCCCGTATCACCGACGCGGTCCAGATCACCAAGGAGGGTTTCGACCCCTCGCTGCGTGCGGGCGCGGGAGAACGAGCCCTGCACGAGCTCCAGGAACTCGCGACAGGACAGGAAGCTCTCATCGAAGTGCATCCCGGAACCGAGGCCGCACTCCGACTGTCTCGTCGTGGGCGCTCCGCGCCCCAAGGCATCCTGGTGCCGTACGTCGATGCACACATCCTCGCCGACGAGTTGGCCTCTTACGGTCCCGAAGCGCGCGTGGTGGACCCGCCCCACCTGCGCGATCTCGTGATCGAGCGCCTGCGCGCAGTGATGGCGCTGCACGGAGGACGCTCGTGAGCGCCTCGCGTCCGCTGGTCGCCACCGAGCGCGCCGCCTTGATCATGCAACTCGTGCCCTATCTGCTCGAGCGCGGCGATGTCGCCCTGGAAGACGCCGCGCGCGACTTCGAAGTGAGCCCCGCTCAGATGCGGGGAATGGTCGAGAAGCTGACGGTCATCGGCCGTCCCGGGGAGGGCGGCTTCTGGTCGCTGCCCGGTGACCTCTTCGACATCGATTGGGATCTGCTCGACACGCAGGACCGCATCGCGCTGACCCACACCGTCGGCCTCGAGCGCACGCCTCGCCTGACGGCGCGCGAGGCCGCGGCGCTGCTCGCCGGCCTCCAGCTCACGGGCTCACTACCCGGTGTGAGCAATTCCGCCCTCTTGGAAGGCCTCCTGGCGAAACTCGCGCGCGGAGCGGCTGCGGTTCCGGCCGACGTCATCGTCGCCCCCGCCCCGGTCGACCAGGTGCGCGAGCGCGTCGACGAGGCGCTGCGTCGAGGGCGTGCGGTCTCGTTCTCCTACAAGACCCCGGATGCGGCCGCGACGACCCGCACCGTCGACCCGGTCAAGGTGCACATCGCCGACGGACAGTGGTACCTGCAGGGCTGGTGCCACCTGCGCCAGGCGACGCGCACGTTCCACCTCGACCGGGTGTCCGACGTCGAGGTCACCGACATCCCCGTGACGCACAGCGCGGATCCGTTGCCCGCCCTGTTCGACACCCTCCAGGGCGACATCGTGGCCCGTCTGCGGTTCCCGGAGGCAGTGGCACCGCTTCTCGGAGAGTTCCTGACGCACGCCGAGATCGAGAGCTCCGGCGGCATGGCGACCGCCACGGTGCGCCTGGCGGATGAGGGCGTGCTGCGTCGACTCGCCGCCCGCCGCGCCGGTGACGTCGAGATCCTGGCACCCGAGGCGGCCCGCCGAGCTGCCGCATCCTGGGCGCACGCAGGCCTGGCGCAGTACGAACACTCCGACTGATCCCCGGCCCCGTCACGCAAGCGCGGGTTACACTGGGGGCACCTCGAACTTTTGGAGATCTCCATGGGCGCTTTCGGTTGGCCGCACCTGCTGGTCATCCTCGCGGTGATTCTGCTCCTCTTCGGCGCTGCCAAGCTGCCGGCTCTGGCCAAGAGCGTGGGACAGTCCGCCCGGGTGTTCCGCGGAGAGATGAAGGCTATGAAGGAGGACGACGCGGCGGCGCCGTCCACGGTCACCAACGCCGCGTCGGCTCCTGCCCCGGCGGAGTCCACGCCGAAGGCTCCCGACACGGGGACTTCGCCCGACACTCGCGCCTGACCGGCCGTGACGGCCCCGGCTTCGCCCATCACGGGAGCTGAAGAGCCACGCCGCGAGAAGCGGATGTCGCTGGGACAGCACCTCATCGAGCTGCGGCGTCGTCTCATGATCGGCGCCCTCGCCCTCGTCGCGGCGATGATCGTCGCGTTGTTCGTCACTCAGCCGATTCTCGACTGGCTGATGGCCCCCATCGAGTACGTGGCGAGGCAGCGGGGCGACGACTTCTCCGCGCTGAACTTTCCGACGGTGACCTCCGCGTTCGAGATGAGGATGCGGATCGCCGTCACGATCGGCATTTTCTTCTCAGCCCCTGTCTGGCTATGGCAGATCTGGGCGTTCATCATGCCGGGTCTGACTCGCAAGGAGATCCGCTACACGATCGGCTTCGTCGCGGCCGCCATCCCGCTGTTCTTCGCCGGGTGCTATGTGGCGGTCCTCGTCATGCCTCACGTCATCGAGGTGATGTGGAGCTTCACGCCCCAGGGCGCCGTCAACTTCTACTCCGCATCCGAGTATTACGACTTCATCTTCAAGCTCATGATCGTCGTGGGTGTCTCTTTCGTGCTCCCCGTCTTCCTCGTGGCGCTGAACCTCGCCGGGATCATGTCGGGCATGGCGATCCTGAAGGGCTGGCGGGTGGCCGTGCTCGTCGCGACGATCTTCGCGGCCGTCGCCACCCCAGCCGCTGACGTCGTCAGCATGCTGCTGCTCGGCGCCATCCTGATCGTGTTGTTCTTCGCGGCGGCGGGCCTGTCGATCATCTTCGACCGCCGCCGGCGGAAGCGCGAGAACGCTCTTTTGGACACCACGCTGTGACGGAACTCTCCGCCGCCGAGAAGTTCGCCGCCGCACAGTCGCGGGCGTCTCATCCCGAGACCGCCGCGTTCGCGGCCGCGCAGCGGTTCGAGCTCGATCCGTTCCAGCTCGAGGGATGCGCGTCCCTCGAAGAGGGCAGGAGCGTCCTCGTGGCGGCTCCCACCGGCGCGGGCAAAACGATCGTCGGCGAGTTCGCCATTCATCTCGCCATGCTCACGTCGCGCGACAAGGCGTTCTACACGACGCCGATGAAGGCGCTGTCGAACCAGAAGTTCCGCGAACTCACCGAGGTTTACGGGCCCGATAACGTCGGGCTTCTCACCGGCGACACCAACATCAACGGCAACGCGCGCATCGTCGTGATGACGACCGAGGTGCTGCGCAACATGCTCTACGCGGGCTCGGCCGCCCTGCGCGACCTCCGTTTCGTCGTGATGGACGAAGTCCACTATCTTGCGGATCGCTTCCGCGGAGCGGTCTGGGAAGAGGTCATCATCCACCTCCCTGAGAGCGTGCGACTGGTCTCCCTGTCGGCCACCGTGTCGAACGCCGAGGAGTTCGGCGACTGGCTGGACACGGTGCGCGGCGAGACGGACATCATCGTCTCCGAGACCCGTCCGGTGCCTCTCGAACAGCACGTCCTGGTGCGCGGAGATCTTCTCCCGTTGTTCGATGATCGCGCCGGCGTCGCCGCCGCGCAGGTCAACCAGGAGCTGCTCCGCATCCGCTCCGGCGGGGGGTCCGGACACGACCGCAAACGCTACGGGCAGCAGGCCCGACGGGATGCGGACGCGCACCGCCGTCCGCATCGGCACGGGACCAAGCAGCTGCGCTCCGGCAACGCCCGGCGACTCGAGCGCATCGACCGGCCCGAGGTCGTCGATCTGCTGGGGCGGGCGAACCTGCTCCCCGCGATCTTCTTCATCTTCTCCCGCGCGGGGTGCGATGGGGCCGTGCAGCAGGTGCGACGTTCGGGACTTCGTCTCACGGACGCCGACGAGCGCCGTGCGATCAGAGAGATCGTGGAGGAGCGCACGCGCAACCTCCCGGACGAAGATCTCGCGGTTCTCGGCTTCTGGGAATGGCGCGAGAACCTCGAACGGGGCGTCGCAGCCCACCACGCCGGGCTTCTGCCCGCGTTCAAGGAGATCGTCGAGGAGCTCTTCCGCCGCAAGCTCGTCAAGGTCGTCTTCGCGACGGAGACGTTGGCACTGGGCATCAACATGCCGGCCCGCACCGTCGTGCTCGAGAAGCTTGAGAAGTTCAACGGCGAGGCGCGTGTCGCCATCACCTCGGGGGAGTACACGCAGCTGACCGGCCGGGCCGGGCGTCGTGGCATCGACGTCGAGGGGCACGCGGTGGTGCAGTGGAGCGAGTCGATGGATCCCCAGGCCGTCGCGGCGCTCGCGTCGAGACGCACCTACCCGCTGAACTCGAGCTTCCGACCCACCTACAACATGGCGGTCAACCTGATCGACCAGTTCGGCCGCGCCAGGGCCCGGGAGATACTCGAGTCCTCGTTCGCGCAGTTCCAGGCCGACCGCTCCGTCGTCGGGCTTGCCCGGGAGGTGCGGGCGGCGGAGGAGTCTCTCGCGGGCTACCGCGAGGCGATGACCTGCGATCGTGGCGACTATGCGGAGTACGCGCAGTTGCGACAGGAGGTCTCCGAGCTGGAGAAGCTCGGGCGTAAGGACGCCAACGCCTCTCGCGCGACCCGCGACGAGCGCACGCGCCGCATCCAGTCGCTCCGCCGCCGGCTCCAGCATCATCCGTGTCACTCCTGTCCGGAGCGCGAATCGCACGCGCGGTGGGCAGAGCGCTACCTCAAGCTGAACAAGCGCGTAGAACGCGTGCGCGGCCAGATCTCCTCACGAACCGGCACGGTCGCGCGCGTCTTCGATCGCGTCGTGGACGTGCTGAGCGAGCTCGACTACGTCGCTCGCGACGACGACGGGCGCACGATCCTCACCGCATCGGGTCGACGGATGCGGCGCATCTACGGAGAGCGCGACCTTCTGGTCGCGGAGTCACTGCGCACCGGCATCTGGGATCGTCTGGACGCGCCGTCGCTGGCCGCGCTGGTGTGCGCTCTCGTGTACGAGCCCCGGCGGGACGAGGCAGGGGTGGGGGAGCGGGGCCTGCCCCGCGGTGCCTTCCGCACCGCCCTCACCGCCACCGAGGACCTGTGGCAGCGGCTCGACGATCTCGAACGCGACCACCACCTGCCCGGTTCCACACCGCCGGCGGCGGGGCTGTCGCAGGCGATGTACTCGTGGGCACGAGGGTCGATCCTCGACCGTGTGCTTACGGAGGCCGACATGGCGGCCGGCGACTTCGTGCGGTGGGCCAAGCAGACGATCGATCTGCTCGATCAGCTCTCCCTCGTCGCAGATGCGCCACTGGCCACGACCGCGCGCACTGCGCTCGACTCGGTGCGTCGCGGCATCGTCGCGTACGCCGGCGTCTGACGGCGGGCCCATAGCCGGATCCGCCTAGGCTGGAGAACGTGCCGAGACCGCGTGCCCTCCTTCCGCTCTGGGCTGCCGTGCTGGTATCCGTTCTCGGCGGGCTCGCTCTGACGACGGCGTTCCCCGCATTGAGCTGGTGGCCGATGGTGTTCGTTGCGATCCCGCTCGCGCTCGTCTCTCTCATCGGCCGCAGCGCGGGTGGCGCGTTCCTCGTCGGCACGGCGTACGGAGCGGCGTTCTTCCTCATCAACGTCTCGTTCACCGCTCGCTATCTGGGACCGGTACCGTGGCTCGCGCTGTCGGTCCTCGAAGCCGTCCTGACCGGTGCTGCGGCCATCCTCATCACCTGGGCCTACCGGTGGGTGCCGCGGGCGCTGCGAGGCACCTGGCCCCGTCTCATCGCGCTCCCTCTCCTCGTCGCGGGTCTCTGGGTGCTGCGCGAACAGTGGGTCGGCACCTTCCCGTACGGCGGCTTTCCGTGGGGCAGGGTCGGCGTGACGCAGGTCAACGGCCCGTTCGCCCCCCTCCTGTCCTGGATCGGGATGTCGGGTGTCGGCTTCGTCATCGTCCTCCTGTGCGCCGCGGCCATCGAGTACGTGCGCATGCGCAGGTTCAAGGAGATCCGCACGGCCGTTCCGGTCGTGCTCGTCGCCGTGATCGCGTTCGCGGTGCCCGCGTTCAACACCACCGCCGCCGGTACGCTGCGCATCGGGTCGGTGCAGGGCAACGGCCCGGCGGGATACTTCGACCAGCGCACGCGGGGCGCGCTCCTCGACGCCCAGATGAAGGCCACCGAGGCGATCGCGGATGATCGTATGGATCTGCTGGTCTGGCCGGAAGGTGGCATCGATTCCGATCCGACGGCCAACCGGACCACGGCCGCCACGCTGGACACGCTGTCGAATCGTATCGGCGCACCCCTGCTCGTGAACGCCGCGACGGCGCGCGGCGATCGCTTCTTCAACACGTCGATGCTGTGGGAGCCGGGGAGGGGCGTCGTCGCCTCCTACGACAAGATCCATCCGGTGCCGTTCGGAGAGTACGTCCCGGATCGTCCTTTCTTCGCCGCGTTGGCGCCGGATCTCATCAACCTCATCCAGCGGGAGTACACCCCGGGCACGGCCGAACCTGTCGTCGAACTCGGTGATACCCCGATCGGGCTCGCCATCTGCTTCGATGTCATCTACGACGACGTGGTCTGGGCGGCCTCGGACGGCGGCGCCCAAGTGTACGTCTACCAGACCAACAACGCGGATTTCCGCGGGACCGACGAGAATCTCCAGCAGCTCGCGTTCGCGCGCGCTCGGGCGATCGAGACAGGACGAGCCGTCGTGAACATCTCGACCGTGGGCACGAGTCAGGTGATCGCTCCCACCGGGGAAGTCATCGACGGCATCGCCGCCGACACCGCCGGCGCGATGGTGACCGAGGTCCCGCTGCGTACCGGCACGACCGCCGCGATGGTGCTCGGCCCGGCACTGCATGCCGTATTCGCGTGGGGCAGCCTGGTCGCGCTCGTGGCAGCGGCGCTCGCGGCGCGGCTGCGTGCACCGCGCCGAAACCGCGTGTGACGAAGAACGGCGCCGCACCCCGTGGGGTGCGGCGCCGTTCGAAAGAGTGCGCTCAGGCGGTCTTCTTGGTGACGTCGTCACCGGCGCCGCGACGGGCGCGGACGAAGGCGAGACGCTCCTCGAGAAGCTCCTCCAGCTCCGGGATCGTACGGCGCTCGAGCAGCATGTCCCAGTGGGTACGGGCGGCCTTGTCGTCGCTGTGGTCGACGGAGACGGTCTGCTCGCCCACGCGCAGCAGTGCCTCTCCGCCGCATGCGCGGCATTCCCAGGTCTGCGGCGGCTCAGCGTCTGCCGCGAAAGTCAGTGTGGTCTCTTTCGAACACACGCTGCAGACGTAGGTCTGCTGCGTGCGCTCATGAAAAACGACGCCCTCTTCGCTCTGTAGGCTCTGGGCGCCGAGTCGGATGCCGCGAAGACTGCGGTCTGCCATTGTGTGGTCCTCTCGTCGCGTGGTGCTTACCCGGTATAACGCGTCGAGTTGGGAGGATCATCCGAGGCCGCTATGACGGAGCACAACTCACAGTCTATCTTCAGCGACCAGCGCCGAGAATTCGCAGCGCGAGATCCGCACGGTCGGTCACGAGGCCGTCGACTCCCATGTCGATCAGGCGTCGCATGTCCGCATCGTCGTTGACGGTCCACACATGGACTTCCACGCCCGCACCGTGCACCGCATCGAGCAAGCGTGGGGTCACGACGCGGATGCGGTTCTGATACTCCGGAACTTGAAGGGCGTCGATACCCGCCAGCGTTCGACGCATCAGTCGGCGGGAGCCTGTGACGGCGGCCGCGGCGACGCGCGCGACCAGGCTCGCGCCGGCGGATGTGGCGGGGAGGAGGGTCGAGCGGGCGCGCGCCGCCGCCTCGAGCGCCGTTCGGCGCCGACGCTCGGAGAAGCTCGTCAGCAGGACGCGCTCCGCCGCGCTCGCGGCGAGGCGCCCTGCGGGCTCCGCGGCACCATCCGCCTTGACATCGATGTTGAAGCGCACGTCGGGGAAGCTCTGCAGCGCCTGTTCGAAGCTCGCGAGGCCGCCGCGATCGGCCATGAGATCCTCGAGCTCGCGCAGCGTCACATCTCGGACCAGGCGGGGATCGCCGGCCACGCGCGACAGGTCGTCGTCGTGAAAGAAGACGACCTCGCCGTCACGTGTCAGATGACAGTCCGATTCGACGTATACGGCGCCGGCGGCATGTGCGGCGGCAATCGCCGCGAAGGAGTTCTCGACCACCTCGGGACTACTCGCGGGGACGAGTCCTCGATGAGCGAGGACCCGCGGGCGAGGTGTACCGCTCAGGTACGGATGCGTCACGATGCCCACGTTATCGCGCGCGACGCCGAGCGGGGATTGGTAGGGTCGGGTGTCGCCCTGATGCGCCGTTTCGGCGCCCGGCGATGCCCCTTCGCGCAAGATTCAGGAGTGCCCGTGACCGATTCGCTCACCCCCCTCGCCGCCGGTTCCCTCGCCGGCAAGACCGCCCTTGTGACCGGATCGTCGCGCGGTATCGGAGCCGACACCGTGCGCTATTTCGCGCAGGCCGGCGCGAACGTGGTCATCAACTTCCGCAACAAGGCGCCGCGTGCTGAGAAGCTTGCCGCACAGCTGCGCGAACTCGGCGTGCGGGTGCTCGTGGTCGGAGCCGATCTGACGGACGCGGACTCTGTGCAGGCGATGTTCTCCGAGGTCGAGCAGACGTTCGGCTCGCTCGACATACTCGTGCTCAATGCTTCGGGCGGCATGGAGGGCGGCATGGCCGCGGACTACGCGCTGCAGCTGAACCGGGACGCCCAGGTGCGCGTGCTCGAGACCGCCCTGCCTCTGCTGGGTTCGGGGTCGCGCGTCGTCTTCGTCACGAGCCACCAGGCGCACTTCATCCACACGACGCCCACCATGCCCGAGTACGAGCCGGTCGCGCTCTCCAAGCGGGCCGGTGAGGATGCGCTTCGTGAGCGGATCCCCGCTCTGGCGGAGCGCGGTATCGAGTTCGTGGTCGTCTCGGGCGACATGATCGAAGGCACCATCACGGCGACACTCCTGGAGCGCGCGAACCCCGGCGCCATCGCCTTGCGCCGAGAGGATGCCGGCAAGCTGTACAACGTGTCCGAGTTCGCGGCCGAGGTCGCCCTCGCGGCCGTGGAGGCGGTGCCCGCGGACAACACTCGCCTCGTGGGGGAGACCAGCTCGTTCGTCGCCGAGTGAGCATGCGAAAGCCCCCGAATCCTCGGATTCGGGGGCTTTGCTGCGTCGTCAGGCGCGGCCGAAGGAGAAGGCGCGCACGATCTGGATAATGCCCAAGACGACGAGCGAGGCGCCGACGAAGACCCAGAGCAGAGCCACGTACAGCGGTGACAACACCAGAATGACGCCGGCGATCAGGCTCATCACCGCGAAGAAGATGGTCCAGCCTCGCGAGGCGCTGTTGCCGAGTGTGGTGAGCGCGACGACACCCTCGACGATCCAGGTGATGCCGATGAACACCCCGACGAAGATCGCGAGGAACACCGTGGTGTCGCCGAGGTTCGCGAGCGCAATGATGCCCGCCGCAACGAACAGCAGACCGAGCACGATGTGACCCACGCGGGACCATCCGCCAAGGGTCTTCGAGAAGATGCCGAGGCCCGCGTAGACCAGGCCGGATGCAATGGCGTAGACCGCGATGATGGCGGTTCCCACCGCGGCCGTCTTCAGCGGCCACACGAGGATGAGGATGCCGACGATCAGGGCGATCGCGCCGCCGATGCCGAAGGCGGTGCGGATGCCGTTGACGAAGGTCTTGTCGGCGCTGGGAGTGACGGTCTCGGACATGTCCTGCTCTTTCTGAGAAGAAGCTGAGTGTACGACTCCACCGTAGCGCGACGACGCGTCGCAGGGGAGTGGCGCCCGACTCGCTCCGTCACAGCAGCAGGACGATCCCCAGCAGAACGGGCACGCTCCCGAGGGTCGTGAGGAAGATCGTGTCGCGTGCGACGGCCTCGCCGACGGCGTAGCGCTGGGCGTAATTGAAGACGTTCTGCGCCGTCGGCAGCGCCGCCAGCACGGTGACGACGAGGACCTCATGCGCTGAGAGTCCGAAGAGTGTCGCCAGGGCCCACGCGGCAGCGGGCATCACGAACAGTTTGAGCACGCTCGCGATCAGGACTTCACCGCGGTGGCCGGCATCCGCCAAGACGCGCTGGCCGTGGAGTGAGATGCCGTAGCTGATCAGCAGGATGGGGACGCACGCGTTCGCAATCAGCAGCGCAGGCTCCAGGACGATGGACGGAAGCGCGATGCCCGAGACGGACACGAGCGTTCCGAGCGCCGAGCCGATCACGATGGGATTGCGAGCCGTTCGACCCAGCACGCGCCAGAAGGATCGCGTGCCGGTGGTGGCGGCATCCAGGATCGCGAGCGCGATGGGGGTCAACAGGAGCAGTTGCATCAGGATGACTGGCGCCGGGTAGGCGGCACTGCCCAGCAGGTACAACGACAGGGGGATTCCGATGTTGTTGGAATTGACCTGACCGGCCGACAGCGCGGAGATCGTCGCGTCAGCCACGGAGCGCCGCCATACGAAGCGCGAGAGGAGCCATTGCAGCCCGATGATCACCACAGCGGCGATCGTCGACACCGGAAGCAGTGCGGAGAACAACGTCGTGATGTCCGCTTGGCTGAGCACGGTGAACAAGAGGAACGGTGAGAGCACGTAGAACGTGAGCCGGCTCAGCACGTGCCGTGCATGCGGACCGAGCAGGTCGATGCGCCCGATGATGTAGCCGACGATGATCGCGGTTCCCACAACGGCGAACCCGGTCAACGTCTCCAGCACGTCTTCAGCCTATGGCGCACCTGTGCGCGGAGCCGTCCGCTCTGGCGTTCGACGCGGCGTGCGCCACCGGTTATTACCGATAATGCACATTATGTCAGTACTAGCTCCAGCGGCCCCTCCTCTCCTCGGGCACGTCGGCGCCGTCGCACCTGGCTCGCTCCCGGACTCGCGGTCGGTGCGGTCCTGCTCACCGCCGGCGCGGCAACGCGTCGCAGACGCCCTCGTCCCCGTTCTGCAGGACTTCGTCGCAGGCACCTTCTCCGGAATCCGCTGGCTCGGAGTTCCCGAGGCGAGCACGTCGCGCGCTGTCGATGCATGGGGCATGACGTGTGCCCCTGAAGCGGAGTGAGATGCCGAGCGGACGCACAGCGGATGAGATCACGCGTTGATCACTGCCCACTCCCCCGATGTTCTCGCCTACTTCACCCGTCGAGTTCCTGAAGCTGCAGATGCCGCGGACCTCCTCGCGGAGACGCTTCTCATCATCTGGAGACGTGCCTCCCGTCTGCCGTCGGGAGACGAGGAAGCCCGAGCGTGGATGTTCGGAATCGCGCGTCACGTCCTGCTTCATCACCGCCGCGGGTTCGCTCGCCGAGTCGCTCTGACGGAACGCCTTCGAGCCGTGTTGGCGACGACGGCTCACCCGGGCTTCTCGCCCGACCCCGAACACGAGGAACTGCACCGCGCACTCGCCACACTCGCGGACCGGCGTGCTGCCTGATTGACGCCCTGCTGTGCACGCAGAGCCGCTGTTCAGCAGGACCCGCTGAGCTCCACACCCATCTGCACGCGGAGCCCGAGGCGGTCGAGCCCGAGTCGCGCCTCCGTCTCGACGAGCATGCGGTGGAAATCGTCGGACGGCTCCTCGATCGCGAATCCGGCGGATGCGTAGAACGGTGCATTCCACGGGACGTCGGCGAACGTCCGGAGCGTGAGCTTGGCGTAGCCGGCTTCGCGGGCCGCATCCTTCGCCGCTTCGACGAGCGCGCGTCCGATGCCGCGGCCGCCGAAGGCCGGAAGAACCGACACCTGTTCGAGATGCGCGCCGCCGTCGAACTCGAGAATGTGAACGAAACCGACGACAGCGCCGTCCGCACCCTCGGCCACCACGATCATGCCTCGGTCAGCGAGCCGTTCGGCAGCCGTAGGCGCAGGGTGCCACTGGTCTGGTTGGAGAAGGTTCACCAGGAGTGCGTCGGCCTCATTCTCGACCCGCTCGAGATGCGGGAGGTCGGCCGCGACGGAAGGGCGGATCTTCACGGGCATCCCTTCATCGTATGACGGTGACTTGACGACTACTGTCGAGCACGTGCCCTCCGATTCCCTTCCCGCCACCCGACGGGTCGAGCTCGATCTGCGCAAGCCGCGGTTCGCCCTGTACGCCGTACGACCGACCGTCGTGATCGGCGGTCGCGGACAGCCGGCGCAGTGGGGTCGCGGCACCTGGCTGGTGTCGGCAGCGCATCCCGAGCGCATCGGCGTGTTCCTGTTCAACCGCGTCTGGCGCTTCGGCTCGGCCGTCGTCGACCTCGAACCCGGCGCGCAGGCGCCGCTGGTCTACCGAGCGCCACTCCTCCCGTTCGGTCGCGGTCGACTCTCCTCTGCGGCCACCCCCTCCCCTGGCGGCGACTCTCGCCTGTAAGGCGTCCGGAGCGACGGAGGATGTCGGATGCCGCGCATACGGTGACGCCATGGTCCGCTACGTCTACTGCACCGCATCCACTCTCGATGGCTTTCTCGCCGACGACGCGGACAGCCTGGACTGGCTGCTCAATGTGCCCGGCGCGGAAGGATCGAGCGCTTTCGCGACATTCCTCGAAGGCGTGGGCGCGCTCGTGATGGGATCGACGACCTTCGACTGGGTGTATCGGCACGAGCGCCTCGACGAACACCCCGAACGTTGGCACGACGCCTATGCGGATCGCCCTGCCTTCGTGTTCAGCTCACGCGAGCTCGCACCCCTTGCCGGAGCTGACATCCGACACGTCCACGGAATCGTCTCGTCGCATCTCGCGGAGATCGAGGCGGCGGCCTCGGGGCGGGATGTCTGGATTGTCGGCGGAGGGGATCTCGCAGGTCAGTTCGTCGATATCGGACGCCTGGATCGCATCATCGTCACCTACGCTCCGGCGGTGCTCGGGTCGGGGCGTCCGCTCCTGCCTCGTCGTCTGGACGACACGCGGTTGCGTCTGGAAGAAGCCGTTATGGACGGACCTTTCGCGCAGGTCACGCTGTCGGTGTCACCGTGACCCAGTCGCCGAACTTCGACACTCGGCCGTCGCCCGAAGACCGACCGGTGAGACGGCGCTGCACCCAGGGCCCCACATGCGTGCGATAGTAGGCGAGGCCAGAGCTCGTGCGCGCGGCGGACTCGGTGGGAAGCGACCACCACGAGGGATCCGCGGTCTCTCCGAGAGACTCGAGCACGCGAGCCGCCACGCGATGATGACCCCGCGCGCTCATGTGCAGGCGATCGTCCGACCAATAGCCCCGCGAGGAGAGCTCGGTGTCCGGCCAGTTCAGGGCCCGAACGACATCCGGACGGTGCTCGATGCGCGAGACGACGGCCGCCGAGAGCTCGTCACCGCGACGCTGGATGAGGCGCCCCATCGGTAGGTGCGGCGCGGGATTCGCGCCGCTGAGCACGATGAGGGTCACCCCCTCCTCGTCGCACCGGCGCAGCACCTGGTCGAAGGCATCCGCCAAGTGCGAGATGGCGGTTCGCGGGCGCAGCATGTCGTTGCCGCCCCCGTTGAACGAGAGATGCGTCGGCCGGAGCGCAAGCGCCGGCTCCAGCTGCTCGGCGACGATGGGCCAGATCAGCTTTCCGCGGATGGCGAGGTTCGCATAGGAGATCTCCTGACCGAGCGAGTTCGCCCAACCCTGCGCGGTGAGATCCGCCCACCCGCGCACACGACCGTCCGGAAGCTCATCGCCGACTCCCTCGGTGAACGAATCCCCGATCGCGACGTACCGGATATCGGGCACGCATCCCCCTGTTCCGCCGGCTCTCTGCGCCGGACCTGTCGAGCCTACTCGCCGCCTTCGGCCAGCAACTCCCGAACCCGCGGAGCCACCTGCGTGCCGTAGAGCTCGATCGAGTGCAGCATCTTGTCGTGCGCGAGCGTGCCGTTCGAGAACTTCAGATCGAACCGGTCGATCCCGAGAGTGCGCACGGTGGCTGCGAGCTTGCGCGCCACGGTCTCCGGCGATCCGGCGTACACGGCGCCGTCGGGCCCGACATCGTTCTGGAATTGCGCGCGGCTGTACGGCGGCCAGCCCCGCTCCCGTCCGATCGCGTTGCGATTGGCTTCCATCGCCGGATACATCTCGTCCCATGCCTGCTCGTCCGTGTCGGCGATATGACCCGGCGAGTGCACACCGACAGGCAGGCGCTCTGCGCCCATCGCGTCGCGCGTGCGGTGGAAGAGGTCGACGTAGGGACGGAATCGTGCCGCCGCTCCCCCGATGATCGCGAGCATCAGCGCGTATCCGTGGTGCGCGGCGCGCACCACGGACTCCGGCGAGCCTCCCACGCCGACCCACGCACGGAAGCCGTTCTCCGTCTTGGGGAAGACATCGGCATCTTTCAGCGCGGCGCGGGTGCTCCCCTGCCACGTCACCGGCCTCTCATCGCGCAGCCTGCTGAACAGATCGAGGCGCTCGTCGAAGAGCACCTCATAGTCGGCGAGGTCGAAACCGAAGAGCGGGAAAGACTCGATGAACGACCCGCGCCCGAGGATGACCTCCGCACGCCCGTTCGAGACCGCATCCAGCGTGGCGAACCGCTCGTACACGCGCACCGGGTCGTCTGACGAGAGGACCGTCACGGCGGCGCCGAGGTGGATGTCGCGCGTTCGGGCCGCAGCGGCAGCCAGAACGATCTCCGGGCTCGAGACGGCGAACTCCTTGCGGTGGTGCTCCCCCACGCCGAAGAATGCCAGCCCGACCTCGTCGGCACGCACCGCCTGCTCGACCACGTTGCGGATCGTCTGAGCGTCCGACAGGGGCATACCCTGCTCGTCCGCGGTGACGTCACCGAACGTGTCCAGTCCGAACTCCACGGTCATCGCGACCACCTTTCATTCAGACGGATACAACTCGCGGGTGGGGTTCACCATTCCCTCAGTGTGCACGCAGCGCGTCGCGCAGCGTGTCGAGACCGACGCCGCCGATGTCGAGAGCTCGCTTGTGGAACTGCTTGATGGAGAACGCCTCCCCCTGCGCCTCACGTACATCGTCGCGGATCTGCTCCCAGATCCGCTGGCCGACCTTGTACGAGGGCGCCTGACCCGGCCAGCCGAGGTAGCGGTTGACCTCGAACTGGATGAACGCGTCCGGCATGTTGACGTTCTGCCGCATGAACGCGAGCGCGAAGTCGTGATCCCAGATGCCTGCGCCGTCGGGACGCTGCTTGCCCAGGTGCACACCGATGTCGAGGACCACACGGGCCGCCCGCATCCTTTGTCCGTCGAGCATGCCCAGCCGGTCGGCGGGGTCGTCGAGGTACCCCAGCTGCTCCATGAGGCGCTCGGCGTATAGAGCCCAGCCCTCGGCGTGTCCGGAGGTTCCGGCCAGCAGACGCCGCCAGGAGTTGAGCTGCGCGCGGTTGTAGACGGCCTGCGCGATCTGCAGATGGTGCCCCGGAACGCCCTCGTGATAGACGGTGGTCAGTTCGCGCCACGTGTCGAATTCGGTGACCCCCTCGGGTACCGACCACCACATGCGGCCCGGTCGGGAGAAGTCGTCGGTCGGGCCCGTGTAGTAGATCCCGCCCTCCTGCGTCGGGGCGATCATGCACTCGAGCGTGCGGATCGGTTCCGCGATGTCGAAGTGGGTGCGGCCGAGCTCGGCGACCGCGCGGTCGCTCGTGGCTTGCATCCACTCCTGCAGCGCCCGGGTGCCGTGGAGCTTGCGCGAGGGGTCCGCCTCGAGGTGCGCGACGGCTTCGGCGACGCTCGCACGGGGCAGGATCTCGTTCGCGATGGACTCCTGCTCGGCGACCATTCGAGCCAGTTCCTCGATGCCCCACTCGTATGTCTCGTCGAGGTCGATTTCGGCGCCCAGGAAACGACGCGAGTGCAGCGCGTACAGCTCCCGACCCACCGCATCCTGATCGCCGGCGACCGGGGCCAGCTCGGCAGACAGGAATCGCGCGAGATCGTCGTACGCGACGCGAGCAGCGCCCGACTGATCTGCGAGTTCGCGAGCGAGGGATGCGGGCAGCTGTCCCTCGCCGGGGGCGGCATCGCCGGCGAACGTCGCGAAGAACCCGCTCTCCGCGGTGTACCGCTCGATCTGCGTGACGACCTCCAGCACCTGGCGGCGGGCGGGGACCGTTCCCGCCGTGATCCCTGCTCGGAGCGTCGCGATGTAGCCGTCGATCGCCGAGGGCAGGGCCTGCAGACGGCGAGCGACGACCTCCCAGTCCTCGATCGTGTCGGTGGGCATGAGATCGAACACCGACCGGATGTCCTGTGCCGGAGATGCGATGACGTTGAGATCCCGCAGGCTCGCTCGCGCCTCGTGCAGTTCGAGGTCCAGGCGCAGCTCGCGCGACAGGTCCGCCTTCGTCACGGCGTCGATGTCGTCGACGGCCGGGGTCGCTTCGAGCTCGGCGAGCGTGCGCCGGGCCTCTTCGGCGTAGCGTTCGGCCCCCTCCGGCGAGTAGTCCCCGAATCGGTCGTTGAACTCGAATCGACCGATGTAGGTGGCGGTCGTGGGTGACAGCTCGGCCACGGTGTCGACCCACGCGTCGGCGATGGTGTCGATGGGAGTGGTGGGGCGGGACGTTTCACTCATGGATTCGAGACTACGCCGACGGTCGGCGCCGTTCAGTGCCCGGCCGCGTTCCAATCAGCGCCGCGGCCGATCTGCACGTCGAGCGGGACGGTGAGCTGCGCCGCATCCCCCATCCGCGCGCGCACGATCTGCTCGGCCTGGTCCCACTCTCCCGCAGCGACCTCGACGACGAGTTCGTCGTGGATCTGCAGCAAGACGCGCGAGGCCAGTTGATGCTCCTGGAACTCGGCGTGGATGCGGAACAGCGCGATCTTCATGATGTCGGCCGCGCTTCCCTGGATCGGGGCGTTGAGCGCTGCACGCTCCGCGTTCTCGCGCAGCACCCGGTTGGGACTGGCGAGGTCGGGGAACGGACGACGCCGCTTGAAGATCGTCTCGGTGTAGCCGTCTTCGCGGGCCTTCTCGACGGACGCGCGTAGATAATCACGCACCGCGCCGAAGCGTGCGAAGTACTCCCCCATCAGCTGCTTCGCCTCGGACTGATCGATGCGCAGCTGCTTGGAGAGCCCGAACGCAGACAGACCGTAGACGAGACCGTACGACATCGCCTTGACCTTCGTGCGCATCTGCGGTGTGACCTCCTCCGGCGTCACGCCGAACACGCGCGCGCCGACGAACCGGTGCAGATCCTCCCCCGTGTTGAACGCTTCGATCAGCCCAGGATCTTCCGACAGGTGCGCCATGATGCGCATCTCGATCTGGGAGTAGTCGGCCGTCAGGAGGGTCTCGTACCCCGCGCCCACCTGGAACGCGGAACGGATGCGGCGGCTCTCCTCGGTGCGGATCGGGATGTTCTGCAGGTTGGGGTCGGTGCTCGACAGCCGACCCGTCTGCGAACCCGTCTGCAGGTAGGTCGTGTGGATGCGTCCGTCGGCGGCGATCGCCGCGTCGAGCGTCTCGATGATCTGACGCAGCTTCGTCGCCTCGCGGTGCTGCAGCAGCAGATCGAGGAAGGGATGCGGGTGGGACTCCTGCAGGTCGGCGAGGACGGCCGCATCCGTCGAGTAACCGGTCTTCGTCTTGCGGGTCTTGGGCAGCTGGAGATGCTCGAACAGCACCTCCTGCAACTGCTTCGGCGAACCGAGGTTCACCTCGCGATCGATCGCCGCGTAGGCGCGCTGCGCGAGGCCGTCCGCACGCTCGGTCAGTTCGGCCGAGAAGCCAGACAGCACCTCGTGCGACACCGCCACGCCCGCGAGCTCCATATCGGCCAGCGCGAGCAGAGTGGGCAGTTCGATGTCGGCGAGCACCGATGACGGACCGTCGCCCAGAGCGGCACGCAGGGGCTCGGCCACGCGGATCGTGTACCACGCCAGCTGGCCGGGAGTCGCCCCCTCGGTCTCGGGCACGAGCTGCGACGGATCGGCCTCGGGAAGCTTCTCTCCGAGGTAGCGGTCGACGAGATCGCCGAGCGACTTGTCGGGAAGGCTCGGGCGGATCAGCCAACCGGCGAGGAGCGTGTCGAAGGACACGCCTGCGACCGTGAGTCCGGCGCGTCGCAGTGCCTTCACCTGGCCCTTGGCGTCGGTGAACGTCTTCGGGCGGTCTGAGGCGAGCCAGGGAGCGAGGGCGTCTGCGACACCTTCGCTCCAGCCCGCCTCGATCACGGCGCCAGCGCGGGCGAGCCCGATACGCGCAGGCACGGAGGCTCCCAGCACGACGGTCACCCCGACCTCCGCGTCGCCCGCCTCGTCGAGCCAAGCGGTGAGCATCGCGGGGTCTGTCGCCTCCACGGGGGCTGGGGCCGCGACGACCGGTGCCTCGTCGGCGACGGCGCCGGCCGCGTCCGCTCCGGTGGCCTCGAACACGCGCGGCAGCAGCGTGCGGAACTCGAGCCGCGCGAAGATGTCGCGCACACCCTGCGCGTCGATCGGACGCACGGCGAGGTCCTGCGGCGTCACCGGCAGCTCCACGTCGCGCAGGAGACGGTTGAGGGCGCGATTGCGACGCACGTCGTCGATGTGCTCGCGCAGGTTGTTGCCCACGACGCCGGTGACCTTGTCGGCGTTGGCCAGCAGCTCGTCGAGGGATCCCCACTGCGTGAGCCACTTCACGGCCGTCTTCTCGCCGACCTTGGGAACACCGGGCAGGTTGTCGCTCGTCTCTCCCACGAGCGCCGCGATCTCGGGGTACTGCTCTGGGGCCACCCCGTAGCGCTCGCGCACCGTCTCGGGCGTGTAGCGCTTGAGCTGCGATACGCCTTGCACGCTCGGGTACAGCAGGGTGACCTCGTCTGTCACGAGCTGGATGGTGTCGCGATCGCCGGAGCAGACGAGGACGTCGTAGCCCGCAGCGACGCCTTCGGTCGCCAGTGTCGCCAGAATGTCGTCCGCCTCGATGTCCTCCTTCGTCAGCACCGTGACGTTCATGGCGCGCAAGCACTCCTGTAGAAGGGGGATCTGCCCGGAGAACTCGGGCGGGGTCTCGCTGCGCGTCGCCTTGTACTCGGGGTACTCGCGGGTGCGGAAGGAGACCCGTGAGGTGTCGAACGCGACTGCCAGGTGCGTCGGCTTCTCGGCCTTCAGCAGGTTCACGAACATCGAGAGGAAGCCGTAGACCCCGTTGGTGTGCTGCCCGTCCTTCGTCGTGAAGTTGTCGACGGGAAGGGCGTAGAACGCCCGGAAGGCGAGCGAATGGCCGTCGACGACCAGCAGAGTAGGCTTTTCGGAGTCCGTCACCCTGACAGCCTAGTAAGGCCTGCGGACACGACACCCCGGAGCCCAGGAGCAGCATGACCGCGCCCGAGTACACGATCGATCCGCTGGAATGGGTGACGCGCCGCGGCACGGGCGCCCTTGCCGACAAGATGGGGCTCGAGTGGCTCGAGTTCACCGCGGAGCGCGGCATCGCTCGCATGCCCGTCGAGGGCAACACGCAGCCGGTGGGTCTGTTCCACGGCGGCGCCTACGTCGTGCTCGGTGAGTCGCTGGGCTCGATGCACGCGAACTATCTCGCCGGCCCCGGGCGCCTCGCCGTCGGGGTCGACATCAACGCGACGCACACGCGCTCGGCCACATCCGGATTCGTCACGGGCGTGTGCACTCCCCTGCACGTCGGACGCACGCTGATGGTGCATGAGATCGTGCTCTCGGACGACGCGGGCCGCCGCTGCTCGACCGTGCGCATCACGAACCTCGTGAAGGACACCGCCGGAATCGCCTGATCGATCGGATCAGGCGGGTCGCGTCACTTCTTGGGTGCGAGCTGCTCGATGATCGCCTTGGCGACGTCCTGCATCGTCAGGCGGCGGTCCATCGACGCCTTCTGGATCCAGCGGAACGCCTCGGGCTCGCTCAGGCCCATCTTCTCGTTCAGCAGCCCCTTGGCGCGGTCGACGAGCTTGCGGGTCTCGAAGCGCTCGACCATGTCGGCGACCTCGGCCTCGAGCGTGATGATCTGCTCGTAGCGCGCCAGAGCGATCTCGATCGCCGGCAGCAGGTCGTTCGGCGTGAACGGCTTCACCACGTACGCGAGCGCTCCGGCCTCGCTCGCACGCTCCACGAGCTCCTTCTGGCTGAAGGCCGTCAGCAGCACGACGGGGGCGATGTGGTTCTTGTTCAGCTTCTCCGCGGCGCTGATGCCGTCGAGCTGCGGCATCTTCACGTCCATGATCACGAGGTCGGGACGCAGATCAGTGGCGAGCTGCACGGCGGTCTCACCGTCTCCGGCCTCACCGACGACGTCGAAGCCGTTGTCGCGGAGGATCTCGACGATGTCGAGGCGGATCAGCGACTCGTCCTCTGCCACCACCACGCGGCGGGGTGCGGTCGGGTTGGTCGCGGCGGTTTCCTGCTCAGTCACCTTTGAATCCTACGGCACTCGGCAGCTCCGCATCCGGATGCGACACCGCTCTGCCCGAGGATGCGGCTGTCCTCGGGCGTCGAGGCGATCTTCCGCCCCCGAGGAAATCGCTCGACCGGCTCGGAGAGCAGGACGACGGGCGGCGGTCGGCTGGTGCGATAAGGTCGAATCCGGCCACCTGAGTGGTCGATGCCGGCGTGGCGGAATGGCAGACGCGACCGACTCAAACTCGGTTACTCGAAAGGGTGTGTGGGTTCGACTCCCACCGCCGGCACCAACATCTTGTCGCACGCGTACACTTCGTGTCTCACTCGTGCACACCTGCGGCCCTCACGACGTGAACGGTTGAGACACGCACCCCTGCCTCGCACACCGCGAGTGCTCCGAGTCCCCGCCCGAGCACAGGGCGCGGGGCAGCAGACAGCCGAAGGGACCTCCCCCAGTGGGGAAGGTCCCTTCGGTGCATCTCGCGGGTTACTCGCCCGACCAGATCGGAGCGCGGCCGTTGACGGCGTCACCGATCTTGTGGATGCGGATGTCGTTCGTCGACCCGGCGATTCCGGGAGGGGAACCGGAGATCACGACGACCTTGTCACCCTCCTTGGCCAGGCCCTTGGACAGGAAGAACTCGTCCACCTGCATGAACATGTGATCGGTGTGCGGCACGTGCTCCACCAGCGCCGACTGGATGCCCCACGTCACGGCCATGCGACGACGGATCGCCGGGTCCGGCGTGAACGCCATCATCGGGATGCTGGGGCGCAGGCGCGACATGCGGCGAGCGGTGTCGCCGGACTCGGTGAAGATGCAGAGCCAGCTCGCCTCGACGAACTGCGCGACCTCCATCGCAGCCAGGGTGATCGCGCCACCCTGCGTGCGCGGCTTCGTGTTCAGCGGAGCGATGCGGTCGAGTCCGTGCTCCTCCGTGGAGGCCACGATGCGCGCCATCGTCTCGACAACGCCGACCGGGTACTTGCCGACGCTGGTCTCGCCCGAGAGCATGACCGCGTCCGCGCCGTCGAGGACGGCGTTGGCGACGTCGCTCGTCTCGGCGCGGGTCGGGACCGGGTTCTCGATCATGGACTCGAGCATCTGCGTGGCCACGATGACCGGCTTCGCCATACGACGGCACAGCTCGACGGCGCGCTTCTGCACGATCGGCACGGCCTCCAGCGGAAGCTCCACACCGAGATCGCCGCGAGCGACCATGATGCCGTCGAAGGCGTCGATGATCTCCTCGAGGTTGTCGACGGCCTGCGGCTTCTCGATCTTGGCGATGACCGGCACACGCCGACCCTCTTCCGCCATGATCTCGTGCACGCGGTCGACGTCTTCGGCGTTGCGCACGAACGAGAGCGCGATGATGTCCGCACCCGCGTTCAGACCCCAACGAAGATCGGCCTCGTCCTTCTCCGACAGTGCGGGGACGTTGACGGCCACGCCGGGCAGGTTGATGCCCTTGTTGTTGGAGACGGGGCCGGCGACGACGACCTTCGTGGTGACGACGGTGCCGTCGGTCTCGACGACTTCGACACGAACCTTGCCGTCATCGATCAGAAGGAAATCACCGGGCTTGACGTCCTGCGGGAGGCCCTTGAAGGTCGTCGAGACGATCTCCTTGGTCCCGAGGATGTCCTCGATCGTGATCTTGAAGATGTCACCCACGGCGAGCTCGTGGGGGCCGTCGGCGAACTTGCCGAGGCGGATCTTGGGCCCCTGCAGGTCGACGAGGATCGCGACGGCGGAGCCGGCGTCCTCCGCGGCACGGCGCACGTTCGCGAAGTTCGCGTCGTGGACCGAGTAGTCACCATGACTGAGGTTGAGGCGGGCGACGTTCACACCTGCGTCGATGATCGCGCGGACCATCTCGTAGGAGGATGTTGCCGGGCCTAGGGTTGCGACGATTTTCGCGCGTCTCATCCGAGTTCGAACTCCGGGTCTTTTAGCGATGAAGGGGATGCAGGTTCAGCCTACGCGGGCTGCAACCCGATCGCGATATCGGTGGGCCGTACAGGCGCCGGCAAAGAGGTCGAACCCATCAGGTAACGGTCGACGGATGCAGCGGCGGCACGCCCCTCGGCGATCGCCCACACGATGAGCGACTGGCCTCGCCCCGCATCGCCCGCCACGAACACGCCGGGCGTGGTCGTCTGGTAGGCGTCGTCGCGCTCGACGTTCCCGCGCGAGGTGAACTGCGTCTGCAGCTGACCCTCGAGCTCCGTGCGCTCCGGCCCGGTGAAGCCCATCGCGATGAGCACCAGGTCGGCCGGGATCTCGCGCTCCGTGCCGCTCTTGGGCACTCGGCGGCCGTCGACGTACTCGGTCTCGGCCACACGCAGCGCGCGCACCTCGCCGACCTCGTTCGAGAGGAACTCGACAGTGGAGGCCAGGAAGACCCGCTCGCCGCCCTCCTCGTGCGCGGACTGCACCTCGAAGATCGTCGGCGTCGTCGGCCAGGGCTGCGCATCCGGGCGGGATGCGGGGGGCTGCTTGCCGATGGCGAGGTTGGTCACGCTCAGCGCGCCCTGACGATGTGCGGTGCCGATGCAGTCGGCACCGGTGTCGCCGCCGCCGATGACGACGACGTGCTTGCCCTCCGCGCTGATCTGCGTGTGGAGCTTCTCACCCGCGACCGCGCGGTTCGACTCGACGAGGTACTCCATCGCGAAGTGCACACCGGCCAGGTCGCGGCCGGGGATGGAGAGATCGCGCGGCACCGTCGAGCCGGTGGCGACGACGACCGCGTCGTACCGGCTGCGCAGTTCGTCCCACGTGATGTCGCGGCCGATCTCGACGCCGGCGCGGAACCGCGTCCCCTCGTCCTGCATCTGGCGCAGGCGAAGCTCGAGGTGACGCTTCTCCATCTTGAAGTCGGGGATGCCGTAGCGCAGCAGACCGCCGATGCGGTCGTCGCGCTCGAACACCGCGACCGTGTGACCGGCACGGGTCAACTGCTGAGCAGCAGCGAGGCCCGCAGGGCCCGATCCGACGACGGCGACCGTCTTGCCGGTCAGTCGCTCCGGCGGCTCCGGCTCGACCCATCCGTGCGAGAAGGCCTCGTCGATGATCGACACCTCGACCTGCTTGATGGTCACCGCGGGCTGGTTGATGCCCAGCACGCAGGCGCTCTCGCAGGGAGCGGGGCACAGCCGTCCCGTGAACTCCGGGAAGTTGTTCGTGGCGTGCAGACGCTCGATGGCGCTGCGTCCCTCCCCGCGCCAGGTGAGGTCGTTCCACTCCGGGATGAGGTTGCCCAGCGGGCACCCCTTGTGACAGAACGGGATCCCGCAATCCATGCATCGGCCGGCCTGCCGGCGCAGCACCGCCGAGTCACCGGGCTCATAGACCTCTTTCCAGTCCATGATGCGCACGGGTACGGGACGGCGCGCGGGCAGCTCCCGCTCGGTCACCTTCAAAAAGCCCTTGGGGTCAGCCACCGGTCACCTCCATGATGCGGCTCCACACGATGTCGCCGTCGGGGTCCAGCCCCTCCGCCAACGCCTCCTCGCGGGTCTGCAGCACCGCTGCGTAGTCGCGCGGCATGACCCGCACGAAGTTCTTCACTTCCTCCTCGAAGTCCTCGAGGAGCGATGCCGCCAGAGACGAGTCCGTCTCCGCGGCGTGACGCTCGAGCAGGTCGCGCAGGATCGCGGCATCGCCGGATCCCAGTTCGCCCAGCTCGAGCTCGCCCGAGGCGAGCGACTCGCGGTTCACCAGGTTCTCGTCGAGGCGGTACACGTAGGCTGTGCCGCCCGACATCCCGGCCCCGAGGTTGCGCCCGGTCGTGCCGAGGATGACGGCGAGACCGCCGGTCATGTACTCCAGCGCGTGGTCGCCGACGCCCTCCACGACCGCGGTCGCACCCGAGTTGCGCACCAGGAAGCGCTCACCGACGACGCCGCGCAGGAACATCGTGCCCTGCGTTGCGCCGTAGCCGATGACGTTGCCCGCGATCACGTTCTGCGAGGCGTCGAAGCTCGACCCGCGCGGCGGCCGCACGACGATCTGACCGCCCGAGAGCCCCTTGCCGACGTAGTCGTTGGAGTCGCCTTCGAGGCGCAGCGTGATCCCCGACGGCATGAAGGCGCCGAAGGACTGACCGGCTGATCCGGTGAGGTTGACGACGATCGAACCGCTCGGAAGTCCGTTCGCACCCCGAGCCTTGGTCACGTGGTGACCGAGCATCGTGCCGACGGCCCGCTCGGTGTTGCGCACAGGGAGGGTGATCTCGACCGTACCGCCGTGTGCGATGACATCCTGCGCACGCTCGATGAGCGCCACGTCGAAGTGCTTCTCGAGCTCGTGCAGCTGCTCACGGGCGTTCCGGCGCGGCTCGTCCTCGGCGAACGCCGGACCCTCGAGGACGGGTGCCAGATCGAGGCCGCTCGCCTTCCAATGCTCGATCGCACCGTTGACGTCCAGCAACTCGTTGTGCCCGATCGCCTCGTCCAGCGAGCGGAACCCGAGCTCGGCGAGGTACTCGCGCACCTCCTGAGCGATGAACTCCATGAAGTTGATGACGAACTCGGGCTTGCCGGTGAAACGCTCCCGCAGAACCGGGTTCTGCGTCGCGACTCCCACCGGGCAGGTGTCGAGATGGCACACGCGCATCATGATGCAGCCCGAGACCACGAGCGGCGCGGTCGCGAATCCGAACTCCTCGGCGCCCAGCAACGCGCCGACGATCACGTCGCGGCCGGTCTTGAGCTGTCCGTCGACCTGCACGACCACCCGGTCGCGCATGCCGTTGAGCATCAGCGTCTGCTGCGTCTCGGCGAGGCCCAGCTCCCACGGGGTGCCTGCGTGCTTGAGCGAGTTGAGCGGGCTGGCGCCCGTTCCCCCGTCGAACCCGGAGACCAGGATGACGTCGGCCAGGGCCTTCGCCGTACCCGCAGCCACTGCGCCGATGCCCGACTGGCTCACGAGCTTCGCATGCACCCGTGCCGACGGGTTCGCCCGCTTGAGGTCGAAGATGAGCTGCTTGAGGTCTTCGATCGAGTAGATGTCGTGGTGCGGAGGCGGCGAGATGAGCCCGACGCCGGGCGTGCCGCCGCGGGTGCGCGCCACCCACGGGTACACCTTCTGCGGGGGCAGCTGTCCGCCCTCGCCGGGCTTCGCGCCCTGCGCGAGCTTGATCTGGATGTCGTCGGCCTCGGTCAGGTACAGGCTCGTGACACCGAACCGGCCCGACGCCACCTGCTTGATGGCGCTGCGCCGCTCGGGGTCGAGCAGACGCTCGACGTCCTCGCCGCCCTCGCCCGTGTTCGACTTGCCGCCGATGCGGTTCATCGCGATCGCGAGGGTCTCGTGCGCTTCCTTCGAGATCGAGCCGTAGCTCATCGCACCGGTGGAGAAGCGCTTCACGATCGACGAGATCGGCTCGACCTCGTCGATCGGCACGGGAGGCCGCACGCCGGTGCGCAGGCCGAACATGCCGCGCAGCGTCTTGAGCTCGCTCGCCTGGTCGTCCACGAGCTGGGTGTACTCGCGGAAGATGTCGTAGCGACGCTCGCGAGTCGCGTGCTGGAGCCGGAAGACCGTGTCCGGGTTGAACAGGTGCGGCGAACCGTCGCGACGCCACTGGTACTCGCCACCGGTCCACAGCCGCTCGTGCGCACGCGCGGCCGCATCCTCCGGGTACGCGAAGGCGTGGCGTGCCGCGTTCTCGGCCGCGATGACGTCGAGGCCGACGCCGCCGAGCTTCGACTCGGTGCCGGTGAAGTAGGACGCGATGAACTCCTCGGAGAGACCGACCGCCTCGAACACCTGGGCGCCCGCGTAAGACGACACGGTGGAGATGCCCATCTTCGACATGATCTTCAGAACGCCCTTGCCGAGCGCTTTGATCAGGTTCTTGACCGCCTTCTCGGGCGAGATGCCCGTGATGAACCCGGCGCGCACGAGGTACTCGACGCTCTCCATCGCGAGGTAGGGGTTGACCGCGGACGCGCCGTAGCCGATGAGGGTGGCCACGTGGTGCACCTCGCGCACATCGCCCGCCTCGACCACGAGACCGACCTTCATGCGGGTCTCGTTGCGGATGAGGTGGTGGTGCACGGCGGCGAGCATCAGCAGCGATGGAATGGGTGCCAGGTCCGCGTTGGAATCGCGGTCGCTGAGCACGATGAACTCGGCTCCGTCCTCGATGGCGCGGTCGACCTCGGCGCACATCTGTGTGAGGCGCTTCTCCATGCCCTTCGCGCCGGCCTGCACGCGGTAGAGGCCGCGGATCGTGGCGGAGGTGCGCCCCGGCAGGGCCGTATCGATGTGTTGGATCTTCGCGAGCTCGTCGTTGTCGATCACCGGGAAGTCGAGCGTGACGGTGCGTGCGTGCTCCGCACCCCAGCTCAGCAGGTTCGGCTCGGGGCCCAGCCCCAGCGAGAGCGAGGTGACGACCTCTTCGCGGATCGAGTCCAGCGGCGGGTTGGTCACCTGCGCGAACTGTTGCGTGAAGTAGTCGAACAGCAGCCGCGGGCGGTCGCTGAGCACCGCGACGGGCGTGTCGCTACCCATCGCTCCCAGCGGTTCGGCCCCCGTCTGACCCATGGGAGTCAGGAGGATGCGGACCTCCTCCTCCGTGTAGCCGAAGGTGCGCTGACGCCGCGTGATGGAGGCGATGGGATGCACGATGTGCTCGCGCTCCGGAAGTTCCGAGAGGCGCACGCGACCGGCATCCAACCACTCCTGCCATGGCTGGAGCGTCGCGAGCTCGTTCTTGATCTCGTCGTCCTCGATGATGCGGCGCTGTGCCGTGTCGACGAGGAACATGCGACCGGGCCGGAGTCGGCCCCGGCGCTTGATGCGCTCGGGCTCGAAGTCGAGCACGCCGGTCTCGCTGCCAATGACGACGAGGCCGTCGGTCGTCTCCGTCCAACGTCCCGGACGCAGACCGTTGCGGTCGAGGGTGGCGCCCACGACGGTGCCGTCGGTGAAGATGAGCGCGGCGGGACCGTCCCAGGGCTCCATCTGCATGGAGTGGTACTCGTAGAACGAGCGCAGCGTCGGGTCCATGTCGGGCTGCTTCTCGTACGCCTCCGGCACCATCATCATGATGGCGTGCGGCAGGCTCCGGCCCGTCAGCGTCAGAAGCTCCAACACCTCGTCGAACGACGCGGAGTCGCTCGCACCGTCGGTGCAGATCGGCAGGAGCGGACGGATGTCGCCCAGCACCTCGGACTCGAGCTGCGACTGCCGTGCCCGCATCCAGTTCCGGTTGCCGTTGACCGTGTTGATCTCACCGTTGTGAGCGACCATTCGCAACGGCTGCGCGAGCGGCCACGACGGGAACGTGTTGGTCGAGTATCGGGAGTGGACGACGGCCAGCTCCGAGGCGAAGCGTTCGTCCTGCAGGTCGGGATAGAAGGGCTCGAGCTGCAGGGTCGTGACCATGCCCTTGTATCCGAGCGTGCGACTGGACAGCGAGACGAAGTAGGCGTCGAGCTCGTTGCGGGCGCGCTTTCGGAGCCGGAACACCCGACGGTCCAGGTCGATGCCGCTGAGCGCGGGCGCGTCGCCCACGGCGGGGCGCGAAAGGAACAGCTGCTCGAACGCCGGGCGCGCCTCGAGAGCCAGCTTGCCGAGGTGCTCTTCTTCGGTGGGCACCTCGCGCCAGCCGAGCACCACGAGGTTCTCGCTCGCGGCGATGCGCTCGATGCCGGCCTTCTGCGCGGCGCGCTCCTCACCGTCGCGCGGCAAGAACGCGAGACCGGCCGCGTACTCCCCCACCGGCGGCAGGTCGAAGTCCACGACGGCGCGCAGGAACGCGTCCGGCATCTGGGTCAGGATGCCCGCGCCGTCGCCGGTTCCGGCGTCGGAGCCGATCGCGCCGCGGTGCTCCAGGTTGCGAAGCGCCGTCAGGGCGAGATCGATGATGTCGTGGCCCGCCTCGCCGCGAAGGGTCGCGACCATGGCCAGACCACACGCATCCTTCTCGAATGCCGGGTTGTACATGCCCTGCTTGGCAGGGAAGGCGCCGAATCCCGCAGATCCGGGGGCGCTGTGACGGGGGCTCGAAGCCATACCAACCGTCCTCGATTGTTGCTGTTGCTGGGACGACGTCGGCCCGGAGAGTTACTTGGCGGCGGTGCTTGTGGCGCTGCCAGTGGTGATGGTTTCGTCGGCGGGGGGTGCGCTCACATCGACGAAGTCCTCGGTGTTCTGCGATTGTACAGCCGACTTGTCCACCCACTCGCGACCGGGCCGGTACGGCGAGGCCTCCAAACCGGTGTGACGCACCTTCTGGACGATGAGGATGACGAGGCCGAGGATGACGCCGAAGATGGCCGCCCACACGTTCGAGCGCAATCCGAGGAACACCTCGCTCGGGTCGATACGGATGTTCTCCCAGACGATTCGGCCCGCCGAGTACCAGACGAGGTAGAGACCGAACTGGCGGCCCCACTGCAGCGTGAAGCGCTTACCGGCCCACAAGATCACCGCCGCGCCGAGGAGATTCCAGATCACCTCGTAGAGGAAGGTCGGCTGGAAAAGCGTGCCCTCTGGCAGTCCGACGGGGATCGCGTCGTTGGGTCGCGCGATCTCCAGCCCCCACCAGCCGTCGGTCGGCTGACCGAACAGCTCCTGATTGAAGTAGTTGCCGAAACGGCCCATCGCCTGGGCGATGATGAGCCCCGGCGCGAGCGCGTCGGCGAAGCTCCAGAACCGGATGCCGGTCCAGCGACAGCCGATGAGCGCGCCGATCGCGCCGCCGATGAGAGCGCCGTAGATCGCGATGCCGCCCTCCCAGATGGCCCACACCGAGCCGGGCTCGAACGGGTTCCACGTGTTCTTGCCGTCGCCGAAGTAGAAGCCGGGGTGGGTCAGCACGTGGAAGATGCGTGCGCCGATGAGGGCGAGCGGAATCGCGAACAGGGCGATGTCCACGACGACCCAGGGCTCGCCCCCGCGCTTGGTCAGGCGCCTGTTCGTGAGCAGTGTGGCCACGACGATGCCGGCGATGATGCACAGCGCATAGAACCGGATCTCCGGGCCGCCCGGCCACAGGTTGAATCCGTTGATCGGAGGGCTCGGGATGCTGGCGAGCACGCCTGCGGGCGCGCTCGTGAGGGCGAACGTCATGACGACGAGTCTAAAGGCGTCGATGGTGCGCTCGTGCGCGCTCAGGGATACCTGTCGAAGCGCGCGCCCTCGGGCCGCGGACCCTCGATCGTGAACACGAGCAGGACGATCGCCCCGATCAGCGGAATCAGCAGGATGAAGAACCAGAGGCCGCTGCGATCCGTGTCGTGCAGTCGGCGCCAGGTCAGGGCGAGACCGGGCAGCAGGGTGACCAGCGAGTAGAGCGCGGCGATGGCCCCGATGACCGTCGTCACGCCGGCGTCGGACTGCGCCCCGTTCCACACCACATACGGTGCCGGCCACGCAGAGAAGGTCAGCGGGTCACCGGCGGCGGTCGAGACGATCTGGAATCCGATCCCGACGAGAGCGTTCGTCAGCACCCACCACCAGAACTCACTGCGGCTCGCCCTGCCCGCGAATGTCGCGTACTTGAGGAAGTACCGCGCGATCGCCTGCGGCCAGGATGCTCCGTACAGCGGGAGCGACAGGGGGATCGTGGAGGTGCTCACCTCCACGACGCTACGCGAACCGCGCCCGCCCCGCGAGCGCTGGTTCAGCGACGCGTGCCGTCGGCGAGGGCGCGGGCGGTGCGTCCCAGTTCCTCGAGTCCGCCGTCACGAAGCGCCCGCACCAGAGCGGTTCCCACGATCGCGCCGTCGGCGTACTCCAGGACTCCGGAGACCTGCTCCGCGTTCGAGATGCCGATGCCCACGGCGGCGTGCTCGACGCCTCGCTCGCGCAGTCGGGACACGAGCGTGCGAGCGGCCGCATCCAGCTCGGCGCGCTCCCCCGTGATACCCATCGTCGAGACCGTGTAGACGAACCCCGTCGAGTTCTGTACGACGAGCTCGAGACGTTCGTCGCTGGACGTAGGGGCGGCGAGGAAGATGCGGTCGAGCCCGGTGCGCTCGCTCGCCGCGATCCACTCGGCAGCCGCCTCGGGAGTGATGTCTGGGGTGATGAGTCCCGCTCCCCCGGCGGCGAGGAGATCGTCGGCGTATCGGTCGACGCCGTACTGGAACACGGGATTCCAGTACGTCATGACGACGACGGGCACGTCGACGCGGCTCGTGATCTCTTTGATCGCCGGGAACAGGTCGCGCAGGCGGAAGCCTGCGGCCAGGGCGGCTTGCGTCGCCTCCTGGATGACCAGCCCGTCCATCACCGGATCGGAGTACGGCGGGCCGAGCTCGATGATGTCGGCACCGTTCTCGGCGAGCACGACAGCGGCCTCGATGCTCGTGGCGATGTCGGGGAAACCGAGCGGGAGGTAACCGACGAACGCGCCGCGTCCCTCGGCGTGGGCGGCCTCGATGGCCGCAGCGACGCGTGAACTCACAGCGCGGTCCCCTCTCCCCGCGCCTCGTCGGCTGGGGGCGCAACGTCAACGGGCGACCCCTCGTCGCCGGCCGCGTCGTACAGATCGAAGTAGCGGGCGGCCGTGTCCATGTCCTTGTCGCCGCGACCGGACAGGTTGATGGCGATGACCGCGTCAGGGCCGAGCTCTTTGCCGATGCGCAGCGCGCCGGCCAGCGCGTGAGCCGACTCGATGGCGGGGATGATGCCCTCGGTGCGCGAGAGCAGGCGCAACGCCTGCATGGCCTCGTCGTCGGTCGCCGGGATGTAGGACGCGCGGCCGATATCGGCCAGCCACGCGTGCTCCGGGCCGACGCCCGGGTAGTCCAGGCCCGCCGAGATGGAGTGGGACTCGACGGTCTGGCCGTCCTCGTCCTGGAGCACGTAGGTCTTGGCGCCGTGCAGGATGCCCGCGCGGCCGCGTTCGATGGAGGCTGCGTGCTTCGGGGTGTCGACTCCGTCGCCGGCCGCTTCGACGCCGTAGAGCGCCACCGACTCGTCGTCGAGGAACGCGTCGAACATGCCGATCGCGTTCGATCCGCCGCCGACGCAGGCGAACACGGCGTCGGGGAGCCGGCCTACCTGCTCCAGAAGCTGGGCCCGCGCCTCCTCCCCGATGACCTTCTGGAAGTCGCGCACGAGGGCGGGGAACGGATGCGGCCCTGCCGCGGTGCCGAAGATGTAGTTCGTCGTCTCGACGCTGGCCACCCAGTCCCGGTATGCCTCGTTGATCGCGTCCTTGAGGGTTCGGGAGCCCGTCGTGACCGGGATCACCTCGGCGCCCAGCAGCCGCATCCGCGCGACGTTCAGCGCCTGTCGCTCGGTGTCCACCTCACCCATGTAGATCGTGCACTCGAAACCGAACAGCGCCGCAGCCGTCGCGGTCGCGACACCGTGCTGGCCCGCCCCCGTCTCCGCGATGACACGCGTCTTGCCGAGGCGCTTGGTGAGCAGCGCCTGCCCGAGCACGTTGTTGATCTTGTGCGAGCCGGTGTGGTTGAGGTCCTCGCGCTTGAGGAACACGCGTCCTCCCCCCGCATGGGCGGCGAATCGCGGCACCTCGGTCAGCACCGACGGACGCCCGGCGTACGAGTGCAGCAACTCCCCGAACTCGGCCTGGAAGGCGGGATCGACGATGGCCGACTCGTAGACGGCGGTCAGCTCGTCGATCGCCGCGATGAGCGACTCGGGCATGTAGCGCCCGCCGTACTGACCGAAGAAGGGTCCTTTGACATCGCGCAGACTCATGATCCAGCCTCCAGGAAAGCGTGCAGGGTCGCGACCGGTTCCGAGGTCACGAGTGCTTCGCCGATGAGGACGACGTCCGCGCCGCCGGAGCGGTAGTGGCGCACGTCGTCGGGAGTGAGCACCGCCGATTCGGCGATCTTGACGGCATCGCTCGGGAACGAATCGGCGAGACGGCCGAACAGATCGCGATCGAGTTCGAAGGTGCTGAGGTTGCGCGCATTGACGCCGATGAGGCGTGCTCCGAGATCGGATGCGCGGGAGAGCTCCTCGGCGGAATGCGTCTCCACGAGCGGCGTCATTCCGAGCTGGAGGACGAGATCGTGCAGCTGCGCGAGCAGCGGCTGGTCGAGGGCCGCGACGATCAGCAGCACCAGATCGGCACCGGCCGCGCGTGCCTCGAGCACCTGATAGGGGGTGGCGATGAAGTCCTTGCGCAGCACGGGAACGGAGACGCGCTCGCGCACCGCTTCGAGGTCCGCGAGGCTGCCCTTGAACTTGCGTCCCTCCGTCAGCACGGAGATCGCGCTCGCACCGCCCTCCTCGTAGCGCGATGCTTGGAAGGCGGGATCCGGGATCGCCGCCAGGTCGCCGCGCGACGGACTCGCGCGCTTCACCTCGGCGATGATCTTCACGCGGTCCGCGGGGGCGAGGGCAGCGAGCGCGTCGAGCGCAGCGGGACGGTCCAGGGCAGCGCGCTCCACGATCGCCAGAGGCGTGCGCGCCTCACGCTCGCGGGCATCCTCGACTGCGCCGGCCGTGAGGTCGGCGAGCACCATCAGTGCTCTTTCGCGACGTACTTCGGGCCGTTGACGCCCCAGCCGGCGCGAGCCAGCGCCCACCCGACGATCAGACCCACCACGAGCAGACCGACCGACGCCCAGACGAGCACGGGCATGTCGAGCACGAAGAACACCGTGCCCAGCGCGACGGCGACGAGCATGATCACCACGGCTGTCCAGGCTGCCGGGGAGTGTCCGTGGCCGGGGTCGTCGATGGAATTGCTCATGTCTCTCCTTCGGGTGCGGCCACGTGACGGCCGGATCCAGTCTAGCGGGGCGGGTCGGGGAAGGTCGGATCGTCGCCGCGTGAGAGGTCGTCCCACGAGTCGATCGCATCCAGCGGTGCGTCGTCGGCGACGGCGGTCCGCCGGCGCGCAGCGTCGTACTTGCGTCCTCCGCCCGGCCAACGCCAGCCGGTCACGAGGACGAAGGAGCCCGCCGCCAGCAGCAGGACCCCAGCGAGGAGGGCGACGATGGGCCACCCCGTGACGCTCGTGCTCGCGACGAGCGCCCCCACCGACGCGTCCCCGGTGATGCCCGTGGTCTCCGTCACGCTCGGGGCATATGCGTCGATGGGCACGTCGAAGACGACGGGCGCCGCGACCGATGCGACACCGATCGCCGCGGCCACTGTCAGCGCACCCAACACGACACGGAGCACCCGCCCGACGATCGACAGCGCGGCGCCCAGCGCGAGCACGGCCAGACTCAGCGGGGTCAGCACGGGGATGGCTGCTGTCCCGGCGACCGTCACATCGGCGGCAGCACCGTCTGTCAGCGAGACGTGGATCCAGGTCTGCGTGGCTGCCAGAGTGCTCGCAGCACCCCCCGCGAGGATCGCCAGAACCGAGATCGAGCGTGCGCGACGGATCACTCGCCGCCTCGCACGGGCTCCAGATCGTCGGAGTCGAAACATGTCCTGGTGCCGGTGTGGCAGGCGGGGCCGGTCTGCTCGACCGAGAGGAGCACGGCGTCGCCGTCGCAGTCGAGACGGGCACCGTGCACGACCTGGATGTGGCCGGACGTGTCGCCCTTGCGCCAGTACTCCTGCCGCGACCGCGACCAGTAGGTGGCACGGCCGGAGGTCAGCGTGCGCCGCAGCGCCTCCGCATCCATCCAGCCCATCATGAGCACCTCACGGGTGTCCCACTGCTGCACGATCGCCGCGACCAGCCCCTGGTCGTTGAATTGAACCCGGGAGATGCGCTCCTCGACGCTCTCGCTCATCGCCGTACCTCGATCCCCTCGTCGACCAGCGCATCCTTCACGTCGCCGACCGTGAGCTGGCCGGAATGGAAGACGGATGCGGCGAGCACCGCGTCCGCGCCGGCACGGATCGCTGGCGCGAAATCACCGACGTGCCCAGCGCCGCCGGAGGCGATGACCGGCACGCGGGAGATCTCCCGCATCAGAGCGACGAGCTCGAGGTCGAAACCGTTCTTCGTGCCGTCGGCGTCGATCGAATTGACCAGCAGCTCGCCCGCACCGCGCTCGATCGCTTCGCGCGCCCATGCGAGCGCGTCGAGCTGCGTGAGTGTGCGGCCGCCATGGGTCGTGACGGCGAATCCCGAGGGCATCCCCTCGGCGCGCTTGACATCCAGCGACAGCACGAGCACCTGGGCACCGAAGCGGTCGGCGATCTCGTCGATCAGGGCAGGGCGGGCGATCGCCGCGGAGTTGACGCCGATCTTGTCCGCGCCCACCGCGAGCAGCCTCGCGACGTCCTCGTCGGAGCGAACGCCGCCGCCGACCGTCAACGGGATGAAGACCTCTTCCGCCGTGCGACGCACGACGTCGTAGGTCGTCGCCCGCTCGTCGACGGTCGCCGTCACGTCGAGGAACGTGAGCTCGTCAGCGCCCTGTTCGAAGTACAGCCGTGCGAGCTCGACGGGATCCCCCATGTCGCGGAGGTTCTCGAAGTTCACGCCCTTCACCACGCGCCCCGCCGCCACATCCAGGCACGGGATGACTCGGCAGACCAGACTCATCAGAGCCTCGCTGCGTGGATCTCGGTCACGAGGATCGCCCGCGCGCCGATCGCGTAGAGCGCATCCATGACCTGATTCACGCCCTTGCGCGGGCTCATGACGCGCACCGCCACCCAGGATGGGTCCCGCAGGGGCGAGATCGTGGGCGATTCGATACCCGGAGCGACCGCGATCGCCTCGTCGACGAGGTCGGCGGGCAGGTCGTAGTCGATGAGCACGTATTCGCGCGCGACCATGACACCGCGTAGGCGCCGCAGCAGGGTCTCGAGCCCTGCAGGTTCCTGGGCGCCGGTGATCAGCACGGCATCCGACTCCAGGAGCACCGGCCCGAAGATCTCGAGCCCCGCCTGGCGGAGCGTGGTGCCGGTGGAGACGACGTCGGCCACCGCGTCGGCGACGCCGAGCTCTACGGCCGACTCCACGGCACCGTCGAGCGGCACGAGATCCACCGCGACGCCGTGCTCGTCGAGGTACGCGTCGACGAGACCGGGATACGCGGTGGCGACCCGCATCCCCTCGAGGTCGGCAAGTTCGGTGAAGCGACCGGGAGGGCCGGCGAAGCGGAACGTGGAGCCGCCGAAGCCGAGCGCCTCGATCTCGCGTGCGCCGGGCATGCGCGCATCCAGCAGCAGGTCGCGTCCGGTGATGCCGACATCGAGAGCGCCCGAGCCCACATAGGTCGCGATGTCCTTGGGGCGCAGATAGAAGAACTCGACGTCGTTGAGCGGATCGATGGCGTGCAGATCCTTGGGATCGCGACGGCCCTTGTAGCCCGCCTCGGCGAGCATGGCCGCCGCAGTCTCGGAAAGGGAGCCCTTGTTGGGCACGGCGATTCTCAGCATGGGGAAACTCTCGGGAAGGTGACGGATGCGGCGGGTGCGGGCATCAGAGATGTCGGTACACGTCCGCCGGCGTCAGGCCCTTGGCCAGCATGAGCACCTGCAGGTGGTAGAGCAGCTGCGAGATCTCCTCCGCCGCTTCCGTGTCGCTCTGGTACTCGGCGGCCATCCAGACCTCTGCCGCCTCTTCGACGATCTTCTTGCCGATCGCATGCACACCGGCATCCAGCTCCGCGACGGTGCCGGATCCGGCGGGGCGCGTCCGGGCCTTGAGCTCGAGCTCCGCGAACAGGTCGTCGAACGTCTTCACCGTTCTAGGGTACCGTCCGCCGGCCGGCGCGGATGTCGCGCTCAGTGGCGGTGCGTCCTCGCGTCAGCGGCCTGCGCTCGAAGCCCCGAGATCGCTGCATCCGGATCCGCCGCGCCGAACACGGCGGATCCGGCGACGAACGTGTCTGCACCGGCGGACGCCGCCTGCTCGATGGTGGCCGGAGCGATGCCGCCGTCGACCTGGAGCCAGACCGCCGAGTCGACCCGGCGCGCGGCGTCGGCGAGTCGGGCGAGCTTGGGCATCGTCTCGGGCATGAACGACTGCCCGCCGAAACCCGGCTCCACGGTCATCACGAGGATCTGATCGAACTCGTGCAACAGCTCCAGCAGCGGCTCCTCCGAGGTTCCGGGCTTGATCGCGACCCCGGCGCGAGCACCGATCTGACGCAGTCGCCGTGCGAGCGCAACCGGCTCCGCGGCGGCCTCGAGATGGAACGTCACCGAGGCCGCGCCCAGCTCTGCGTATCCCGGCGCCCACCGGTCGGGGTCGTCGATCATCAGGTGCACGTCGAGCGGCACGGGACTCGTCGCCTGCACCCGCTCGACCATCTGCGGACCGAACGTCAGGTTCGGCACGAAATGATTGTCCATCACGTCGACGTGCACGAAGTCGGCGCCGGAGATGCGACCGAGCTCGGCCTGCATGTTGACGAAGTCGGCGGCGAGGATCGAGGGATTGATGCGGGGAGCGCTCACCCTGCCATTATCGGCGAGCGTCACGCACGGCGTCGCAGCAGCGAGATCGACATCGCGTCCGTGCCGTGGCGGTGGGGCCACAGTTGCGCTCGTCCGCTGCCGTCGGCGGGCGTCGGGAGATCCATCGGCTGATTCGCGACATCCTGCAGCACAGCGCGGGCGTCGATCTCCTCGATGTCGTCGCCTCGGCGCTCTCGCACCTCCGCCACGACCGCACTCGTCTCGGCCAGATGGGGCGAGCACGTGACGTAGGCGACGATGCCGCCCGGCGTCAGCGCATCGAGCGCGCTCTCCAAGAGCTCCCGCTGCAGGCTCGCGAGCGCCGCCACGTCTTCCGGCGACTTCCGCCAGCGCGCCTCGGGCCGGCGACGGAGGGCCCCCAGGCCCGTGCACGGCGCGTCGACCAGGATGCGGTCGTAGCGCCCGCGGCCGGCCCGCGAACGCCCGTCCTCCTCGCTGACGGCCACCTCGGCGGGAACACCGGCGAGGGCCTGACGCACGAGTCCCGCGCGGGCCGGCGCGATCTCGTTCGCCTCCAGCACTGCACCGCCGGCGAGGGCTTCGGCGGCCAGCAGGGCGGTCTTGCCGCCGGGCCCCGCGCACAGATCGAGCCATCGCTCGCCGGCGAGCACCGGCTCGGCGCGACTGAGGGCGAGCGCCGCCAGCTGCGAGCCCTCGTCCTGTACGCGGATGCGGCCGCCGGACGCGCGGATGAGCGGCTCGGGGTCGCCGCCCGCGGAGAGGGCGCCCACGGGCGAGTACCGCGTCGGTGCGAGCCCCGACGGCCGTTCGGCGAGTCCGGGGAGCACGGCGAGCGAGACCCGCGGTGAGGCGTTGTCCGCGCGCAGGAGGTCGTCGAGTTCGTCGGTGCGACCTTCGGCGGCCAGCGCCCGTCGGAAGGCGCGGATCACCCAGACCGGGTGCGCGTACGCGAGCCCCAGCCGTTCGTCGTCCGAACGGGCCGCCCCCTCGATGCGGGCGAGCCACTCGCCCGGCGTATCGCGTGAGATCCGCCGCAGCACCGCGTTGACGAATCCGGTCGGCGCCGCGCCGATCGTCTCACGCACGAGCGCCACCGTCTCGTGCACGGCCGCGTGGGAGGCGATGCGGGTCGAGAGCAGCTGGTGCGCGCCCAGCCTCAGGGCGTCGAGCACGTCCTCGTCGATATCGTCGGTAGATCGGCCCGCCGCCGACGCGATGATCGCGTCGTAGGTGCCGAGACGCCGGAGGGTGCCGTACGTCAGCTCGGTGGCGAGGGCCGCATCCTTCGCGTCGAGCCCGGCGCGCGCGATTTCGACCGGCAGAAGCAGGTTCGCGTACGCGTCGGATGCCGCGACGGCGCGCAGTGTGTCGAAGGCCACCCGTCGCGGATCGAAGCGACTCACGACGCCACCAGCCCGTC
Source organism: Microbacterium neimengense (assembly GCF_054782995.1). Taxonomy (NCBI): domain Bacteria; kingdom Bacillati; phylum Actinomycetota; class Actinomycetes; order Micrococcales; family Microbacteriaceae; genus Microbacterium; species Microbacterium neimengense. The sequence goes on along the minus strand of NZ_BAAGRK010000015.1, from coordinate 397,868 downwards.
CGCCGCGCGGAGTCCTCGCAGCCAGTCGCCCGCCGCCATCGCCGCCTTGCCCGCCGGCTGCACGCGAACGAGCGCCACCGGCTCGGTGGCCGTGCCGATGAGCACCTCGGACTGCGCGGCCCGGATGGCGCCGGGTGCCAACGTCGCGGCGTGCTCCGCGCGATGCATGTCGTGGATCTTGACGCGTACGCCGTCGATCGTCGTGAAGGCGCCCGGTTCGGGTGTCGTGCCACGGAAGCGTGACAGCAGGGCATCCGCCGTCTGTGTCCAGTCCAGACGGCCGTCCTCCGCGGTCAGCTTGCCCGCGTATGTGCTCTCCCCCGCTTGCGGAACTCCTCGAGCCGTCCCCGCAGCCAACTGATCCACGACGTCGACGAGCGCCGCAGCGCCGTCGCGCGCGAGATCCTCCAGGACGCGTCCCGCGGTGGCGGTCGCGGGGATGCGGTACCGGGTGCCGCCGTAGACGTCGCCCTCGTCGAGACCGGCCGTGAGCTGGAACACGTTCGTCCCGGTCTCACTGTCTCCGGCGATGAGGGCCCGCTGCACGGGGGCCGCTCCCCGCCAGCGCGGCAGCAGCGAGAAGTGGAGATTGATCCACCCGAGACGGGGGGTGCTCAGCAGGGGTTCGCGAACGAGGCCACCGTAGGCCACGATGACGCCCAGATCCGGTTCGAGGGCAGCGATGCGCTCGGTCGCCTCCGCATCCAGACGATCGGTCTTGAGCACGTCGATCCCGAGGTGGGCGGCCGCCGCGGCGACGGGCGACGCCGTGAGGACGCGTTTGCGCCCGACGGGAGCGTCACGGCGGGTGACGACGCAGGCGATCTCGTGATCGGTGCCGGCCAGCGCGCGCAGCGAGGCGACGGCGGGTTCGGGCGTTCCCGCGAAGACAAGACGCATCGGGTTCCTCACAGCTCGGGATCGGGCACGTCCACCCGAACTCTGAGTGTATTCCGGCTCCGCGCGGGACCGCGGCCGCGTGCACGGCGTGCGCGGACGGCGTCGGCGATCACCGCGGCCCGCAGCGAGCCCGTCACCGCCTTCCCTTGGCCGTAGTCGAAACGCACGAGGGCTCGCGAGCGCGGCGGGTCCTCCCCAAGGATCTCGGACGGCCCGAGGATCGCCTCCGGATCCAGGGAGGGCACCTCAACGCGCAACTGTGCGAGGGTGTCGTGGAGGATCCGGGGCTCCCCCTCCACCACGGCCACCCGCACCGCCGGCGGCAGATGCAGCACCGTGCGGTCGGCGAGCTCCGCACGGGCCTGGGCGGGCTGCGTCCATGTCGCCAGCGCGCGGGCGAGGGGCCCTGCGACCCCGGTGAGCAGGACGGGTGCGCCCGGCGCGGCCAACGCTGCGGCATTCGACCACCACCGCAGGCACGCCTCGCCGATGCGCAGATCCTCGGCGAGCAGCATCCGGTCGCCGTCCAGCAGCAGCACGGCACGGTAGCCGCCGTCCGCGATGGGCTCTGCCCCACGGGTGGCGATGACCAGAGCGGGCCGATGCTCGACGCGCGCGACGGGGTGGTCGCCGTCGGCCACGATCACTCGGGTTCCCGGGAACGCCCGACCCAGCTCGTCCGCGGTGCGCTCGCTTCCCGACGATGCGAGCCGCAGGTTCTGACCCTCGCACACGGCGCATTGCCAGCCGGCGATCCCGCGTCCGCACCAGGAGCACTCGGGCGGCCGGCCCTGTCTGCGCACCCGGAGGGGACCGGAGCAGTGCAGGCAGCGCGCGGGCGCGCGGCAGGACGAACAGACCACCACGGGCGCGTAGCCGGGGCGAGCGACCTGGACCAGCACCGGCCCCTCCGTCAGCGCGTCGCGCACGGCCTGGAACGCCGAGGAGGGGATGCGGGCCTGCGCGACCGCATCCGATGTCGCGGTCAAGATCACGCGCGGTGTGACACGCCGCGCCGCCGGGAGGTGACGGAACCAGCCGATCTGAACGAGTCGCTCGACATCCGTCGTGCGCGTGTGCCCGAGCACCAGCAGGGCGCTCTGCTCGCTCTCCTGCCGCAGCAACGCCACGTCTCGGGCGTGCACGCCCGGGCTGAGCGGCTCTGCGAGCAACGGATCGCCGTCGTCCCAGATCACGACCAGCCCCGTGTTCGTCGTGGGTGCGTAGACGGCGGATCGGTTGCCGACGACGATGCAGGGGGCCGCGGCGAGGGTGCGTAGATAGGCGCCGTAGCGCGACGGCCCGCTCTGCCGCGCGTCGGACTGCACGAGTGCGTTCGTCGGCACGCGCCCCGCGAGCGCGGTCATCACCTGGTCCTGATCGCGGTGGTCAGGAACCACGATGACGACACTGCGTCCCGCGGCGAGGGTGATCGTCGCTGCGGCAGCGATGAGAACCGCCCAGGATCCCACCGTGGCGCCCTCCGCGAGTTGCGCGACGCGCGGCGTCGCATCCAGGGCGAGGCGTTCACCGGCTCGAATTCCCTCCGCCAGGTGCGGGAACGCAGCGAGGACCTCTTCAGCGGTCTTCACCGCGTCGGCATGGGGCACCTCGACGACGGGCTCGGGCGAATGCAGCCATGCCTTCTCCGCCCGCACCATCCGTTTCGGCACGGCGAGGCGGAGGACATCGGATGCGGACCCTGCCGCGCGATCAGCGACGCGCCGGGCGAGGCCGTAGAGGCTCGGCGGCAGGACGGGCATGGGTGAGACCACGCTGTCGAGTTCCGAGAGCGGACGCTCGTGATCCGTCTCCTCGCCGCGCTCGACGAGGAACCCGTCGACGACGCGGCCGGCACTGCGCAGCGGAACGCGTACGCGCACGCCGGGAACGGCATCCTCATCGAACTCGGGCGGGATCGCGTAGTCGAAGAGGCGGTCGAGCTGCGGCAGCGGCGAGTCGAGCAGCACGCGCGCGACGGGCCGAGCGGGGCCGGCTGCCCCGGTCATCTCAGAGCCCGGCTGCGGCGCGCAACTCGTCGACGCGGTCCAGACGCTCCCAGGTGAACTCGGGAAGCTCGCGGCCGAAGTGACCGTAGGTGGCCGTCGCCGAGTAGATGGGACGCAGCAGATCCAGCTGGTCGATGATGGCCTTGGGCCGGAGGTCGAAGACGTCGAGGATGGCCGCGGTGATCGTCTCGTCGCTCACATGCCCCGTGCCGAAGCTCTCGACATACAAGCCGACGGGACTCGCCTTGCCGATCGCGTACGCGATCTGCACTTCGAGGCGCTCCGCGAGTCCCGCCGCGACCGCGTTCTTCGCGACCCATCGCATGGCGTAGGCGGCGGAGCGGTCGACCTTGGACGGGTCCTTGCCGCTGAAGGCGCCGCCGCCGTGGCGTGCCGCGCCCCCGTAAGTGTCGATGATGATCTTGCGCCCGGTCAGGCCGGCATCGCCCTTGGGGCCACCGGTCACGAAGGGGCCGGCGGGGTTGATGTAGTACTGCACGTCGGGCGTGTCGAGTCCGGTGTCGGAGAGCACGGGATCGATGACCTCACGACGCACCAGCTCGCGCAGCTCGTCCTGACCGATATCGGGATGATGCTGCGTCGAGAGCACGACCGACTCCACCGTCTTCGGAGTGTGGCCGTCGTAGCCGAGGGTGATCTGCGTCTTGCCGTCGGGACGGAGGAAATCGAGAGTGCCGGATCGGCGCACCGCGGCCAGGCGCTCGGCCATCCGGTGCGCGGTCCACGCCGCCATGGGCATGAGCTGCTCGGTCTCGGTCGTGGCGAAGCCGAACATGATGCCCTGGTCGCCGGCACCCTGTTCGTCTCGGGGATCGACCGACCGACCCTCGCGCTGCTCGAACGCCTGGTTGACGCCTGCCGCGATGTCCGAGGACTGCGCGCCGATCGAGACAGACACACCGCACGAGTCGCCGTCGAATCCGGTGTCGCTGGAGGTGTATCCGATGCTGTTCACGACCTGACGTACGATCGCGGGGATCTCGACATAGGCGCGCGTCGAGACTTCACCCGCGACGTGCACGAGCCCCGTCGTCACGAGTGTCTCAACGGCGACGCGTCCCGTCGGATCCTCCGCGATGATCGCGTCGAGGATGCTGTCGGAGATCTGATCGCAGATCTTGTCCGGATGCCCTTCCGTGACGGACTCGGACGTGAACAGACGCAGCTCGGTCATCGCAACTCCCACTCGAGACGTGAGGTACTCCCCCACTGTGACGCTCCCCCCGGACACCGAAGTGCCGGGGGGAGCGTCGAGGTGATCAGATCACTCGGCGTGACGCAGCCGCAGCTTGTCCTCGTTGATCTCGTGCAGCGCGATCGTCAGCGGCTTGTCTTCGATCGTGGAGTCCACGAGCGGGCCCACGTTGTCGAAGAGGTTGCCCTCGTGCAGGTCCGAGTAATAGTCGTTGATCTGACGCGCCCGCTTGGATGCGTAGATGACGAGCTGGTACTTCGAGTCGACCTTGTCGAGAAGGCTGTCGATGGGGGGCTCGATGATGCCCTGGTTGGTCCCAGCCATGGCGGTACCTCCTGGTTCGGGGATGTCGGCGGAGAGTCGTTCGACGACGACGCATCACGACGGACGCGCGGAAGCCTTCGTCAATTCTACGACCTCGCGCGCCGCCTCGGCGACTTCTGCGTTCACGACCCGGTAGTCGAACTCGCCCTGGGCCGCCAGTTCGACCCGCGCGGTGCGTAGGCGCCGGGCGCGTTCCTCCGCATCCTCCGTGCCGCGTCCGACCAGGCGCTGCACGAGCTCGTCCCAGCTCGGCGGAAGCAGGAACACGAGCGCGGCGTCCGGCGCGGCAGCCCGCACCTGCCTGGCTCCCTGCAGATCGATCTCCAGCAGAACCGTGCGACCATCGGCCAAGGCACGCTCGATCGGTCCGCGGGGCGTTCCGTACCGGTACTTGTTGTGCACGGTCGCCCACTCCAGCAGTTCGCCGCGCTCGATGAGCTCATCGAAGGCGGCGTCGTCCACGAAGAAGTAGTGCGTGCCGTCGACCTCACCGGGACGCGGCGGGCGCGTCGTCGCAGAGACGGAGAGAAGGATCTCCGGGTAGTGCTCCTGGATATGGGCGGCGACGGTGCCCTTGCCGACGGCGGTGGGCCCGGCGAGGACCAGCAGGCGGCTGCGGGCGGCTCGTGGCTGCGGCTCCGGGAGCCGCCCGTCGAGCCACTCCTGCAGCGCGGCACGCTGGCGCACCCCGAGCCCGCCGAGACGCTTCACGGGCGAGATACCGAGGTCGGCGAGGATGCGGTCCCGCTTGCCCTCGCCGATGGCCGGGAGCGAGGTGAGGAACTCCGGGACGCGCAGGGTCCCGGCCGCGGATGCGGGGTCGACCAGAGCCCGTCGCAGCACCTCCTGGCCACTGATCACGCGTGTCGAAAGGTCGCGCTTGAGCGATGCGCGGGCGCGACGGGCCTCGACGGCTCGGCGCGATGCAGCGGCCCGGTCGACCTCGGGCGGCGTTCGACTGTCAACCACGGCGAACCTCCGAATAGAGTGCGCGCCTCTCGTCGATGCGAGCGGCGAGACCGGCAGGACCCGCCGAGAGGATGCTTCTGCTCTCGCTGGCGACCACCTGCGACGCCACGTAGCCGAAGAGCGCGCCGAGGTCGGACGGCTGGGCGCCCTGCGCGCCGAAGCCCGGCGCCAGGATCGGTGTTCCGGCCAGCACCGTGTCGGTGAGTCCGAACGACGCACGCTCCAACGTCGCCCCGACGACGACGCCGGCGGGTCCGAGGGCGCCCGCGCTTCCCACGTTGTAGGAGCCCACCTCGCGTGCGACGCGGGCTGCGAGCGGCTCGTCGTCGCCGGCGGACGCATCCACCGGGATGGCGGTCTGCACAACGGCGGCCTCGCGATTGCTCGTGGCAGCGAGGACGAACACGCCCTTGTCCGCCCGGATCGCGCGCGTGATCGTCTCGTGCAGGGACTCGGGTCCGAGATACGGGCTCAGGGTGAGGGCGTCGGCTTCCAAGGGCGCACCCGGCTCGAGCCACGCGGCGGCGTAACCGTCCATCGTGGTGCCGATGTCTCCGCGCTTCGCGTCGGCGATCACGAGCAGTCCCGCATCCCGCGCCGCCGCGAGCACGTCCTCGAGAGCGGCGTAGCCCGCCGATCCGAACCGCTCGTAAAAGGCGACCTGCGGCTTGACGACGCCCACCCGCCCGCGAGCCGCATCCACGACGCGCAGCCCGAACTCGCGCACTCCGGCGGCGTCTTCGCCGAGACCCCAGGCGCGCAGGAGCTGTGCGTGGGGGTCGATCCCCACGCACAGCTGCCCGTACTCGTCGAGCGCGGCCTGCAGCCGCGTTCCGAAGCCGGCTGCGCTCACGCGCGCGCCGCCCGCTCCACCGCGTACTCCTGCAGACTCTTCACGTCGAAGCCCTCTCGCAGCACCGGCAGCGCGCTCACGGCAGCGCCGAGGACGGCCATCGTCGTGAACAACGCCTTGTCCGCGGCCACCGCGGCCGCGCGGATCTCATAGCCGTCCGCGCGGGCCAGGCCGCCGCTGGGCGTGTTGACGATCATGTCGATCTCACCCGCGTTGATGAGGTCGACGATGTTCGTCTCCCCCGTCTCCTGCGTCGCCGAGTACTTGTTGACGGTGCGCACGGCGATGCCGTTGCGGGCGAGGATCTCCGCCGTGCCCTCCGTGGCCACGAGCTCGTAGCCGAGCTCCTGGAGACGGTGAGCAGGCAGGATGACGGCGCGCTTGTCCGCGTCTGCGACGGAAATGAACACCGTGCCCGACAGGGGCATCCCGCCGTACGCGGCCTGCTGGCTCTTCGCGAACGCTGTCGGGAAATCGCGGTCGAATCCCATGACCTCACCCGTCGAGCGCATCTCGGGGCCGAGCACGGAGTCGACGGTCTGGCCGTCCTTCGTGCGGAACCGCTTGAAGGGCAGTACCGCCTCCTTGACCGCGACCGGTGCGTCGAGCGGGACACGGGAGCCGTCCTGTTCGGGCAGCATCCCCTCGGCCTTCAGCTCGGCGATCGAGCTGCCCGCCATGATGCGGCTCGCCGCCTTCGCCAGCGGGATGCCGAGCGCCTTGGAGACGAAGGGAACCGTGCGGCTCGCCCGCGGGTTCGCCTCGATCACGTAGAGCACGCCCGCGCTGATGGCGAACTGCACATTGAGCAGACCCCGGACGCCCACGCCCTGCGCGATGGCGAGCGTCGCCTCGCGGACCCGGTCCACGTCCGTGCGGCCCAGTGACACGGGCGGGAGGGTGCAGGAAGAGTCGCCGGAGTGGATGCCCGCCTCCTCCAGGTGCTCCATCACGCCGCCGATGTACAGCTCGTCACCGTCGAACAGAGCGTCCACGTCGAGCTCGATCGCGTCGTCCAGGAACCGGTCGACGAGAAGGGGGAGCCCTGGGCCGATGATGGCCGCCTCGGCGATGCGGACGAAGTAGTCGCGAAGCGCGTCCGTCGAGTAGACGATCTCCATGCCGCGGCCGCCGAGCACGAAGCTCGGACGCACGAGCACCGGGTACCCGATCTCCTCGGCCACGCTCACCGCGCCCTCGACGTCGATCGCCGTACCGCTGCGCGGTGCGACCAGTCCCGCGTCGTCCAGCAGACGCGAGAACAGCTCGCGCTCCTCCGCCAAGTCGATCGCGGCGGGGCTCGTGCCCAGGATGCGGTAGCCGGCCGCCTCGATGCCCTTCGCGAGACCCAGGGGGGTCTGACCACCGAGCTGGCAGATGACTCCGAGGATCTCACCCGACGCGCTCTCTGCGTGCAGCACCTCGAGCACGTCTTCGAGCGTGAGAGGTTCGAAGTACAGCCGGTCGCTCGTGTCGTAGTCGGTCGAGACCGTCTCAGGGTTGCAGTTGATCATGACCGTCTCGTAGCCCGCGTCCGAGAGCGCGAAGCTCGCGTGCACGCATGAGTAGTCGAACTCGACGCCCTGACCGATGCGGTTGGGACCCGAGCCGATGATGACGACCTTGGTGCGCTCCGAGGGCGACACTTCCGTCTCGGCGTCGTAGCTCGAATAGTGGTACGGCGTGAGCGCGGGGAACTCCCCCGCGCACGTGTCGACGGTCTTGTAGACGGGCCGGAGTCCCAGTGCGTGGCGGATGCCGCGCACCTCGGCCTCGCCGATCCCGCGGAGCTCGGCGATCTGCACGTCGCTGAAGCCGTGCTCCTTCGCGACCCGCAGGACCTCGGCGTCGAGCTCGCCGGCTGCGCGCACGAACTCGGCCACCTCGTTGATGAGGGCGATCTGGTCGAGGAACCACGGGTCGATCGCCGTCGCCTCGAAGGCCTGCTCGATCGTGGCGCCCTTGCGCATGGCCTGCTGCAGCACGACGATGCGGCCGTCGGTCGGGGTGGCCGCGATCTCGAGCAGCTCGTCGACCGAGCGCGTCTCCTCACCCCAGTGGAAGCTGGAGCCGCGCTTCTCGAGCGAGCGCAGCGCCTTCTGCAGGGCCGTCGCGTAGTTGCGGCCGATCGCCATCGCCTCGCCGACCGACTTCATAGTGGTCGTGAGGGTCGTGTCTGCCGCGGGGAACTTCTCGAAGTTGAAGCGCGGGACCTTGACGACAACATAATCCAGCGTCGGCTCGAAGCTCGCCGGCGTCACCTTCGTGATGTCGTTCGGGATCTCATCGAGGCGGTAGCCGATCGCGAGCTTGGCAGCGATCTTGGCGATCGGGAAGCCCGTGGCCTTGGAAGCCAGCGCCGAGGAGCGCGACACGCGCGGGTTCATCTCGATCACGATGATGCGCCCGGTCACGGGGTCGACGGCGAACTGGATGTTGCAGCCGCCGGTGTCGACGCCCACGCGCCGGATGATCTCGATCCCGATGTCGCGCAGCTTCTGGTACTCGCGGTCGGTCAGCGTGAGCGCGGGGGCGACGGTGATCGAGTCGCCCGTGTGCACGCCGACGGGGTCGACGTTCTCGATCGAGCAGACGACCACCGTGTTGTCGGCGGTGTCGCGCATGAGCTCGAGCTCGTACTCCTTCCACCCGAGGATGGACTCCTCCAGGAGTACCTCGTTCGTGGGCGAGTCGTGCAGCCCCGCGCCCCCGATGCGGCGGAGGTCGGCCTCGTCGTACGCGAAGCCGGAGCCGAGCCCGCCCATCGTGAACGAGGGGCGAACAACGAGCGGGTATCCCAGCTTCTCCGCCCCGGCGAGCAGTTCGTCCATGGAATGACAGATGACGGAGGCGGCCACATCCGCGCCGGCCTCGATCACCAGCTCCTTGAAGATCTGGCGGTCCTCGCCCTTGTTGATGGCCTCGAAGTTGGCGCCGATCAGCTCGATGCCGTACTTCTCCAGCACACCGTTCTTGTGCAGGTCGATCGCCGCGTTGAGCGCCGTCTGGCCACCGAGCGTCGGCAGGATCGCGTCGGGGCGCTCCTTGGCGATGATGGTCTCGATGACCCGCCAGTTGATGGGCTCGATGTAGGTCGCATCGGCGAAGTCGGGGTCGGTCATGATCGTGGCCGGGTTGGAGTTGACCAGGATCACTCGCACACCCTCGGCGCGCAGCACGCGGCACGCCTGGGTGCCCGAGTAGTCGAACTCGCAGGCCTGACCGATGACGATCGGGCCGGAGCCGATGACGAGGACGGAGCGGATGTCGTCGCGCTTGGGCATTACTTGGTGTCCTTCTTGCTCTGCTCGGCGATGACCATGTCCCGGAACCGGTCGAAGAGGTAGTTCGCGTCGTGCGGGCCCGCAGCGGCCTCCGGGTGGTACTGCACGCTGAACGCGGGGATGTCGAGAGCGCGCAGGCCCTCGACGACCTGATCGTTTAGGCCGACGTGACTCACCTCGACGCGGCCGTAGCCGTTGGGGCTGTCGCTCACGCCGTCCAGGGGCGCGTCGACCGCGAACCCATGGTTGTGAGCGGTGATCTCCACGCGGCCCGTCGTGCGGTCCATGACGGGCTGGTTGATGCCGCGGTGGCCGAAGGGAAGCTTGTAGGTGCCGTAGCCCAGCGCGCGCCCCAGCAGCTGATTGCCGAAACAGATGCCGAAGAACGGCAGGCGGTCATCGAGCACCGCGCGCAGCAGCTCCACGTGGCCGGCGGATGCGGCCGGGTCTCCCGGGCCGTTGGAGTAGAACACGGCGACGGGCTCGATCGCGCGGATCTCGTCGATCGTGGCGGTCTGCGGCAGCACGTGCACGTCGAATCCGCGGGCGGCGAGGTTGTCGATCGTCGCCTGCTTCACACCGAGGTCGAGCACGGCGAGGTTGCCGACGCGCTCCGCGGTCGCAGGCGTGACCTCGGTCTCGGAGACGGACACCGCGGCGGAGAGGTTCTGCCCCGCCATCGCCGGCGCCTCGCGCACGATGCGCAGCTGCTCTTCGGGGTCGATAGATGCGGCGTCACCCGAGAAGATCCCGCCGCGCATGCTGCCGGCGGAGCGGATGTGGCGCGTCACGGCCCGGGTGTCGATCCCGCTGATGCCGACGATCCCGTCGTTGGTCAGTGCCTCGTCGAGCGACTCGTCGGCACGCCAGTTGGACACGATCCGCGAGGGGTCGCGCACGATGTATCCGGCGACCCAGATGCGACGCGACTCGGGGTCCTCGTCGTTGACACCCGTGTTGCCGATGTGGGGCGCGGTCTGCAGGACGATCTGTCCCGCGTAGGAGGGATCGGTGAGGGTCTCCTGGTAGCCGGTCATCCCGGTGGCGAAGACGACCTCACCGAGGGTCGTGCCGGTGGCGCCGTAAGCGCGGCCGGTGTGGCGTGTGCCGTCTTCGAGGACGAGGACGGCCGGTCCGGTGCGGAAGAGAGTCATACGTCGGTTCCCGTCGAGGTGGGGTGGGGCAGGATCGCGTCGAGGGCGGCGGCGACCGCGCGCGCCGAGGCGTCCTGCGGGCGGAAGTAGGAGTCGACGAGCGTGTCGTCGTCGATGCGCCAGGTGAGGCGGGCAAGCCCGTCGCGTTCGACCACGCGGTCGATCGTGACGGTGGCCTGCTGAGCGGACTCCAGGCGCGTTCTGTCGATGAACACCGGCTCGCCGCCGTGAGCGAGCAGCGCCACGCCGGCGTCGGTGATCAGAAGGTCGGCCTTGGCGCGGAATCCGAGTCCTCGAACGGCGAGACGTTCCAGGGCGGTGTCATGCGCGGTCGTCGCGACGTACAGGCCGACGAAGCGTGCGAGCACCTCTGCCCCGGCGGGCGGCGATCCGAGCGGCGCGGCAAGGCCGCTGTCTCGTCGCACTCGACGCCGCCAGCCCCAGAAGGTGAGGCCGATCAGCAGCAGTGCGACGGCGAGCATGACCAGCAGCGCGCTCTCCCGGCTCATGCGTGCACCTCCGCCGCATCCGCCACGACGCCGTCGCGCACGGTCGCCGTGCCGGCGCGGAACGTCCACCGCGTCGAGCCCGGCAGCTCGCGCCCGAGGTAGGGCGAGTTGGTGCTGCGTCCGCGCAGGTCGTCGACGGCGAACCTCGTGCGCACCGTGTCGTCGTACAGCGCCAGGTGCGCGGGCTCGCCGACGGCGAGGGGGCGACCGTGACCCTGCAGACGGCCGATCGCCGCGGGGGCGCTGCTCATGACCCGCGCGACATCCGTCCAGTCGAGCAGACCGGTCTCGACCATGGCGTGGTGCACGACGCGCAGCGCGCTTTCGAGTCCGACCATGCCATTGGCTGCCGCCTGCCACTCGCAGGCCTTGGCCTCGGCCGGATGCGGTGCGTGATCCGTCGCGACGATGTCGATCGTGCCGTCGGCGAGGCCCTCCCGGACCGCCTGAACGTCCTCGTCGCGCCGCAGCGGCGGGTTCACCTTGAACCGCGCGTCGTACCCGCGCACGAGCTCCTCGGTCAGCAGCAGGTGGTGCGGGGTGACCTCCGCGGTCACCGCGATCCCCCGCTTCTTCGCCCAACGGATGATGTCGACGCTGCCGGCCGTGGAGAGGTGGCATACGTGAAGGCGGGAACCGACATGCTCGGCGAGCAGGACGTCGCGCGCGATGATCGACTCTTCCGCGACTGCGGGCCACCCGGTGAGGCCCAGCTCCGCGGAGACGGCGCCCTCGTTCATCTGGGCGCCTTCGGTCAGCCTCGGATCCTGCGCGTGCTGCGCGATCACACCGTCGAAAGCCTTCACGTACTCGAGGGCGCGACGCATGATGAGCGGATCGAAGACGCAGAAGCCGTCATCGCTGAAAACGCGAACGCGTGCACGGGAGTGCGCCATCGCGCCCAGCTCCGCCAGGCGCTCGCCCTTCTGTCCGACCGTGACCGCGCCGATGGGCTGCACGTCGACGAAGCCCGCGGCCTCGCCGAGCGCGAGCTCCTGTTCGACGACTCCTGCCGTGTCGGCGACGGGCGAGGTGTTCGGCATGGCGAACAGCGCGGTGTACCCGCCCGCGGCGCCGGCCCGGGAGCCGGTGAGGATGGTCTCCGACGCCTCGTAGCCGGGCTCGCGCAGGTGTGTGTGCAGGTCGACCAGACCGGGCAGGGCGATGAGGCCGTCGGCGTCGATGATCTGGGCCCCGGCGCGGCTGAGGCCGCTCCCCAACTCCTGGATGAGGCCGTCCGCGACGACGAGATCGACCGCAGCGGCACCGACCGGTCGCACACCGCGGATCACGTACGTTCCGCTCATGACGCACCTTCTTTCTCGGAGGCGGGGCGTTCGCCCGCAAGCAGCAGGTACAGCACGGCCATCCGCACGGATACGCCGTTGGTGACCTGCTCGAGCACCGTGGAGCGCGGCGAATCCGCCGCCGCAGCGGAGATCTCCAGACCGCGGTTCATCGGCCCAGGGTGCATCACAATGCTATCGGCCGGCAGCGCGTCGAGACGCTCGCCGTCCAGGCCCCACGCTCTCGCGTACTCGCGTTCCGTCGGGAAATACGCCGCGTTCATCCGCTCGAGCTGGATGCGCAGCATCATGAGAGCAGCCGGACCGGCGGCGATGGCACGGTCGAGGTCGTACTCGACCGTGGCGGGCCACGCCGAGACGTCCTGCGGGATGAGAGTCGGCGGCCCGACGAGAGTGATCCGCGCGCCCAGCGTGTGCAGCAGCCACACGTTGGAGCGCGCGACACGGGAATGCAGGATGTCGCCGACGATCGCGACCGACACACCCGAGAGGTCGCGCCCCCGGCTGTCTCGGCCGAAGAGGCGCTTGCGGAGCGTGAACGCATCCAGCAGCGCCTGTGTCGGATGCTCGTGAGTACCGTCGCCGGCGTTGACCACACCCGCGGTGATCCAGCCGCTGGTGGCGAGTGTGCGCGGTGCGCCGGAGGCGCCGTGCCGGATGACGACCGCATCCGCTCCCATGGCCTGCAACGTCTGGGCGGTGTCCTGGAGGGACTCCCCCTTCGACACGCTTGAACCCTTGGCAGAGAAGTTGATGACGTCGGCGGACAGGCGCTTCGCCGCCGCCTCGAACGAGATCCGGGTGCGGGTCGAGTCTTCGAAGAAGAGGTTCACGACCGTCTTTCCCCGCAGTGTCGGCAGCTTCTTGACCTCGCGCTGCTGCGTGTCGGCCATGTCTTCGGCGACGTCGAGGATGCGCAGGGCCTGCTCGCGGCCGAGCGTGCGGGTGTCGAGGAGATTCCTCATGACTCGATCGTCACCTCCTCGACGCCGTCGGTCTCGGCGAGCCGGACGTTGACGCGCTCGTCGCGCGCGCTCGGGAGGTTCTTGCCGACGAAGTCTGGGCGGATCGGGAGTTCGCGATGTCCTCGGTCGATGAGGGCCGCCAACCGTACCGCGGCGGGGCGTCCGATGTCCTGGAGCGCGTCGAGGGCGGCGCGGATGCTGCGCCCGGAGAAGAGCACGTCATCGACCAGGACGACCGTGCGCGCGTCGATGCCTTCCGCGGGGATATCGGTGCGATGCGGAGCCCGGGTGGGGTTGCTCGCGAGATCGTCGCGGTACATCGTGACGTCGAGGGCCCCCACGGGTACCGGTGCGCCGCCGAAGTCGGACACGAGGGCGCCGATGCGACGTGCCAGCGGAACTCCTCTGGTCGGGATACCGAGGAGCACCAGTCCCTCCGGACCGCGGTTGGATTCCAGGATTTCGTGGGAGATCCGAGTCAGGGCTCTGGCGATGTCGGCCTCATGCAGCACGGTGCGCGTGCTCATCCGCCGCTCCCTTCTCCGCCTCACGGGACGGTGTTAAAGGTTGCTGTGGTTTGCAGACAGACTATCCCAGAGAGTCCGCTCCGCGCTCGGTGGTGCGGACGCTGTTAGGCTCGCGTGCGTTCCTATGACCAGTTCTTCCGCCCGTCCCGCGCGCCCATCCGACGCGCCGGCGACGCCGACCCCCATTGCCGCCGCGAGCGGGCGGGCATCCGGCAAGGCGATCCTCCTCGGCGAGCATGCCGTCGTCTACGAACGGCCGGCGCTGGCCATCCCGCTCTCCGCGCTGCAGGTACGAGCGGACGTTCGCCGAACGAGTGGTCCGAGTGTTCTGCACAGCGCGCTCTACGACGGTCCGCTCGCCGCGGCGCCCGCACGCCTGGGGCCCACGGCCATGGCGGCAGCCGCGGCGCTCGAGGTGGTCGGCGCCACCGGCGATTCGATCGAACTGCGCATCGAGAGCAACCTGCCTGCGGAGCGCGGTGTCGGATCCTCTGCCGCCGTGGCCGCTGCCGTCGTGCGGGCCGTGACCGCGGCCTACGGGATCGTCCTGGATGCGGCCGAGGAGCACGAGGTGATCCAGCGTGCCGAGCGGGTCGCACATGTGGCACCGAGCGGTCTCGACGCGCACGCCGTACGCGCCGGCGCACCGATCTGGTTCGAGGGCGGAGCCGTATCGCCCGTCGTCGTGGCCGCCCCGCTCACGTTCGTGATCGCCGACACCGGTGTCGCCGGCCGCACAAGGGAAGCGGTCGCCGGCGTGCGTGCACGTCACGATGAGGACCCGGCGGGCACGACCGCGCTGCTCGACGAACTGGGCGAACTCACGCGCGAGGCGCGCGCGCACCTCGCCGCGGGCGACGCGCGAAGCCTCGGTGCGGTCATGGACCGCGGCCACGCGGCGCTCGACCTCCTCGGCGTGGGCGATCCGGCGCTCGACGAGCTCGCGACGACCGCGCGCGCACACGGCGCCTGGGGCGCGAAACTGACCGGCGGAGGGCGCGGCGGTTGCATCCTCGTGCTCACCCGAGACGACGAGAGCGCTGCCGAGATCGCCGGCGCCCTGCGTGCCGCGGGAGCGGCCGCGACCTGGACCACCACGGTGGAGGCGACGACATGACCGAGGCCCGCGCAATCGCGCATCCGAACATCGCCCTGGTGAAGTACTGGGGCAAGCAGGACACCGGGCTCAACCTCCCGGCGACCGGCAGTCTGTCGATGACCCTGGGCGTGTTCCCCACGACCACCACGGTCGTCGTGGACGACTCCCTCGATGCCGATGTCTTCGTGTTGAACGGCCGAGAGCAGTCCGGCGTTCCCGCCGAGCGCACCGCGCGGTTCCTCGATCTCGTGCGCGTGCTCGCCGGCACCGGGCTGCGAGCACGGGTGGAGTCGCACAACACCGTGCCCTCCGCGGCGGGCCTCGCCTCCTCCGCCGCCGGCTTCGCCGCGCTCGCAGGTGCGGCCGCATCGGCCTACGGACTGCAGCTGAGCGCACGGGAGCTCAGCAGACTCGCCCGCCGCGGCTCGGGTTCCGCCGCCCGTTCGATCTTCGGCGGCTTCGCCCTCTGGCACGCCGGCGACGACGAGCAGTCGTACGCTGAACCGCTGCCGGCACCGGCGGATCTTGCCATGGTCGTCGCGATCGTGGACAGCGGCGAGAAGCAGGTCTCGAGCCGGGAGGCGATGCGTCGCACCGCCGCCACGTCTCCCTTCTACCCCGCGTGGATCACCTCGACCGCCCTGACGCTCGAGGAGGCACGGCGTGCCTGTGTCGAGGGCGACGTCGCCGAGCTCGGACGACTCACCGAGAACAACGCGCTGCGGATGCACGCCGTGATTCAGGCTGCCGCGCCCTCCATCCGTTACCTGGCTCCGACGAGCATCGCGCTGTTCGACCGCGTGGCGGCGCTGCGCGACGCGGGCCTCGAATCGTATGCGACGGCGGACGCAGGCCCGAACGTCGTCGCGCTGTGCCGCGCCGCCGACGCGGAAGCCGTCGCGGGTGAGCTCGGCGCCCTCGCTGAGACGGTCGTGGCGCTGCCCGGGCCGGGGCTGGTGGTCGGCGGGCGGTCCGTCGAATGACCGCCCCGATCATCGTCCGCTCGCCCGGCAAGCTCTTCATCGCGGGCGAGTACGCGGTCGTGACGCCCGGAGAGCCGGCGGTGCTCGTCGCCGTCGATCGCTACCTGACGGTCCGCCTCACGCCCAGTGCCCACTCGGGCAGCATCCACTCGCCCGAGTTCGGCCGGACCCCCCTGGTCTGGGGCCGTACGGGCGACGGCCTCACGATAGACACCGAGCACCATCCCTATGAATACGTGCTCGCAGCCATCACCCTCGCCGAACGTCTGCGCTCCGAGCGCGGGTTGACCGCGCACTACTACGACCTCCGCATCGACAGCGGACTGGACGACGCGTCCGGCCGCAAGTTCGGCCTCGGATCCTCCGCAGCCGTCACGATCGCGACGATCCGCGCCATCGACGAGTTCTACGGATTCGGACTCTCCCGTCGCGACGTGTACCGCCTCGCGCTGCTGGCCACGGTCCAGGTCGCACCGCAGGCGTCCGGCGGTGACCTGGCCGCGAGTGCATTCGGCGGTTGGATCTCCTACCGCTCCCCCGACCGGCGACTGCTGCGAAAGGCCCTCGACGAAGGCGCGCCGGTCGCTGAACTGCTGGCGTCGGACGGGTGGGAGCCGCTGGACATCGCCCGCCTCACGCCGCCCGCATCCCTCCGTTTCCTCGTCGGGTGGACGGGTCGTCCCGCATCCACCGCGCGGCTCGTCGACGCGGTGCGCGACGGTTCCGGTGCCATGGACTACCCCGCGTTCCTGCTCGACTCACGCGCGTGCGTGACGGACCTGGCGCGCGCCCTGGACGAGGGCGACGACACCGCCACGCTCGACGCCGTCCGTCGGGCCAGGCGCCTGCTGCGTCGGCTCGGACGAAGCGCCGGCGTGGCCATCGAGACGGACGCGCTCGCGGCGCTCTGCGACACCGCCGAATCTGCCGGGGCCGCCGCGAAGTCGTCGGGCGCCGGCGGTGGGGACTGCGGCATCGTGCTGGCTCCGGAGGATGCCGACATCGCCGGCATGCTCCGCGATTGGGAGGAACGCGACATCCGGCACCTGACCCTGTCGGTGTCCCCCGCCGAGGGAGGTGCGCCGTGAGCGCCGCGGACCGCAAAGACGATCACGTCCGGCTCGCCGCGGCCCAGCATCCGCTCGTGGCCGGCAATGCCTTCGACGACGTGCGCCTGCTCCATCACGCCCTGTCCGGCATCGACGCCGCCGACGTGACGCTGGACACCGAAGTGGCCGGGCTGCACTGGTCGGCTCCGTTCTACATCAACGCGATGACCGGCGGCAGCAGCCGCACGGGCGAGATCAATCGCGCTCTCGCCGCCGCCGCCGCCGCAGCGGGCGTGCCGATCGCGTCCGGCTCGATGAGCGTCGCGCTCGACGACCCGGATGCCGCCCCCACATTCCGCGTACTGCGCGAGCAGAACCCCGACGGACTTCTGTTCGCCAACATCGGAATCGAGCGATCCGCGGACGATGCGCGACGCGCCGTCGCCCTCATCGACGCAGATGCGCTGCAGATCCACGTGAACGCCGTACAGGAGATCGTCATGCCCGAAGGCGGGCGATCGTTCGGGCACTGGGTCTCGTCCCTCGAGCTCATCGTCGCCGCCGTGAACGTCCCCGTCATCGTCAAAGAGGTCGGCTTCGGCCTCAGCCGGAGCACGCTGTCCGTCCTCGGAGAGATCGGGGTCTCCGCGGCGGATGTCGCCGGGCGCGGCGGAACGGACTTCGTGCAGATCGAGAACGCGCGCCGGACGGACGCCGATTTCGGCTACCTGTCCGGATGGGGGCAGAGCGCCGTCGAGTGCCTGCTCGACGCGCCCTCCGACGCGCCGTCGCTGCTCGCTTCCGGAGGCGTGCGCACGCCCCTCGACGTCATCCGAAGCCTCGCCCTCGGAGCGGGCGCCGTCGGTGTCTCCGGCACTTTCCTGCGGACGGTGCTCGACGGCGGCGCGGATGCTCTCTCCACGGCGCTCGACGCGTGGAAGACGCAGCTGCGGTACGTCATGACCGTGCTCGGGGCGCGCACGAGCACCGACCTGACCCGGACGGACCTGATCATCGGCGGCGCGACCGCCGAGTTCGCGCGGGCACGCGCGATCGATATCACCTCGCTGGCGCATCGCTCCGATGCGCTCGGCGCACCTGGAAGGAGCCGGAATGACCGGTGAGTTCACGACCGTCCCCACACGCTGGGTGGGTCCGCTACGCCTGAGCGGCGACGTCACGGGCGAGCAGGAGGTTCCCCTCGCCACCTACGAGAGCCCGCTCTGGCCCTCCGTCGGGCGCGGCGCGCGCGTGTCGCGCTTGGTCGACGACGGTATCCGGGTGACGGTCGTGGATGAGCGGATGACGCGTTCCTCGCTGTTCACCGCCATCGACGCCGCGACCGCCGTCCGCGCCGGACGCGACATCCGAGGCCGCTTCGCCGAGCTCGCGGCGACCGTGGCCGCTCAGAGCCGCCATGCTCGACTGCTCGATGTCGACACCGAGGTCGTCGGCAACCTGCTCTTCGTGCGCTTCGCCCTGTCGACCGGTGACGCCTCCGGGCACAACATGGTGACCCTGGCCGCCGAGTCGCTGATGACCCAGATCCTGCAGTGGCATCCCGAGCTGGAGTACGGATCGATCTCCGGCAACTACTGCTCCGACAAGAAGGCGACCGCCGTCAACGGCATCCTCGGCCGCGGGCGCAATGTCGTCGCCGACATCCTCATCCCCGCCGAGCTCGTTCAGACGCAGCTGCGCTCCACCGCAGCGCGGATCGTCGAGCTGAACACCCGCAAGAACCTCGTCGGCTCCACGATCGCTGGCGCGTTGCGCTCGGCCAACGCCCACTACGCGAACATGCTGCTCGCGATCTTCCTCGCGACCGGTCAGGACGCCGCGAACATCGTGGAAGGGTCGCAGGGAATCACGTGGGCCGAGGTCCGCGGCGACGGCGACCTGTACTTCTCATGCACGCTGCCCACCCTCATCGTAGGCACGGTCGGCAACGGCAAGGACCTCCCCCAGGTCGAGGAGGCGCTCACTCGCCTCGGATGCCGCGAGGAGCGCGAGCCGGGTGAGAACGCCCGGCGCCTGGCCGCTCTCGTGGCAGCGACGGTGCTCTGCGGCGAGCTCTCGCTCCTGGCCGCCCAGACCAACCCCGGAGAACTCATGACCTCCCACCTCCAGCTGGAGCGCAACGGAAAGGCCACGCGATGACGGCGCCCCTGATCGGTATCCACGACCTGGCGGTCGCGACCGCCGGCCACGTACTGGAGCTCGACGACCTGGCGGTGGCGACCGGGGTCGACCCCGGCAAGTTCCACATCGGGCTCGGCCAGGACCAGATGAGCGTCCCCGGTCCGGATGAGGACATCGTCACGATGGGGGCGACGGCCGCCCGGCGCATCATCGACCGGCATGGCGTCGACGGCATCCGCACGGTCTTCTTCGCCACCGAGTCCGGCGTCGACCAGTCCAAGTCCGCCGGCGTCTGGGTGCACGATCTGCTGCAGCTGCCGTCCACGAGCCGCGTCATCGAGCTCAAGCAGGCCTGCTACTCCGCCACCGCCGCACTGCAGGCGGCGGCAGGGCTGGTCGCTCGTGAGCCGGGATCGAAAGTGCTCGTCATCGCGAGCGACATCGCGCGTTACGAGCTCGACTCGGCCGCCGAGCCCACTCAGGGCGCGGGCGCTGTCGCCATGCTCGTCACCGCGGCTCCCGCCCTGCTGAGCATCGAGCCGGCGACGGGACTGCACACCGCTCACGTCGACGACTTCTGGCGGCCGAACGACAGCGTGACCGCTGTCGTCGACGGCAAGCTGTCCATCGACGCGTATCTCGACGGCTTCGTCGGTGCATGGGACGACTATCGTGCCCACGGCGGGGTGGACGCCGCCAAGATCGACGTCTTCACCCATCACCAGCCCTTCACGCGGATGGCGGCCAAGGCGCATCGCCGTCTCGCCGACCACCTGGGTACGGAACTCGCAGACGAGCGCTATCTGCGCTCCACGCTCTACAACCGGCGCATCGGCAACTCGTACACCGCATCGCTGTACTTCGGACTCGCCGCTCTTCTCGACGGCGACGATGACCTCACCGGCAAGCGCGTGGGCATGTTCAGCTACGGCTCCGGCAGCGTCAGCGAGTTCTTCGCGGGTGTGGTCCAGCCCGGTTACCGTGGGCACACCCGCGCCGATGAGACCGCGGAGCTGCTCGCCGCGCGCACGCGCGTGGATGTTCCTGCGTACCGTGCGCTGCATGCGGCAGCCCACCTGGGGAGCCGTCAGGATGTGGCCGTACCGGCGCAGTCTCCGTGGCCGTACCACTTCGCGGGCGTGCGGGGTCGCGCCCGCCAGTACACCGTCGACCAGGCCTGATCCCCGTCGCCTCGTTCCTCCCCGCTCGCGGAGCCGGGAGGAACGAGGCGACGGCGGCTCAGACGCCGGAGGCGAGCTCGGCGGCCGCGCGCGACGCGCGGATCGGGTGTCCCTGCGTCGTCAGGCAGCGTCCGCTCGCGAGATCCCACTTCCAGTCGTGCAGACTGCATGTCAGCACACCGTCCTCGATCTTGCCGGTCTTCGTGAGGTCCGCGCGCAGATGGGGGCAGCGGCGCTGCACCACCCAGTCGCCCAACTGGGCATCCTCGGTCTGGTCGGACTGCTCGGCGTACCAGTTCTCGACGTACTCGATGCGGTCGCGTGAGAGGCACTTGAGGAATGTGGTGAGGAACTCGTTGAACTTGCCGCTGCGTCCGACCTCGAACTGCATGGACAGGAAGATCGAGTTGGACCAGTCGATCTCATGATCGGCGATGTTGGTGGAGACGAGGTCGGCCGGGATCGTGTACCAGTAGATGCACTCCTCCCCCGCATACTCGCGGACCTTCGCCTTCGGGAAGTCCACCACCATATCCAGTTCGC
Source organism: Microbacterium neimengense (assembly GCF_054782995.1). Lineage (NCBI taxonomy): Bacteria > Bacillati > Actinomycetota > Actinomycetes > Micrococcales > Microbacteriaceae > Microbacterium > Microbacterium neimengense. Next base: position 376,854 of record NZ_BAAGRK010000015.1, on the reverse strand, counting down.
CGATGCGGAACCGGACATTGCCCCCCACTCCGTTGCGGATCGTACGTGCACGGCGCAGCAGCGGTTCCCACCACTCCTTGATGGCGGTAAGCATCTCGGCCGGCGGCAGCACCTCGGACCGACTCGCCTCCTCGTCGCGGATCTCCTGCTGACGACTGTCGCGCTGCTCGGCGAGGTAGGCCCACTTGTCGGCGAACATGCGCTCGATCTCGGCTTCGGTGTACAGGGTCTGCGTGACCTCGATCGCACCGTGGTTCAGATCGACCTGCGTGCCGGGTATGAACAGATAGCCCTTCTGCTCGGGGCGATGCTCCGCCATGTGCGCGAGGAACTCGCTCTGATCGGTGAAGATCGAGTCGTTCTCGAGACCGAGACCGTTGTAGCGGAACAACTCCTCGCGCAGGAACATCGGCGGACCGGCCATCGGGAACACGTGCTCGGCGTCGACCTTCTCGATGTAGTACATCGCGCGCTTGTTCTGCGCGTCGCGTTTGAGCTTCGCGAAGTTCTGCTTCGCATCCTGTGGCAGGTCGTAGACCATCGGCCACCAGATGGCTCCGGAGACCTGCGTGAAGTAGGCATCGGGCTTCGAGAACGAGAGCAGCTTCTCGAGATCGAGCGGGTGCGAGTCGTTCTGGTTCAGGACGGAAGCGGATCCATCGGCCACGCTCAGGGACGAGTCTCCGATAGGACCGTCACTGGGCGCCCGCAGCGGCGTGACCATGACGGACAGCTCGCCGTACTGCAGCGGAACGCCCGCCTGCGTGTAGACGATGTTCTCGTAGCCGAGGGCACGCAGATCCTGCTCGAGATCGTCCGTCGGATAGTCGGGAAGGAGCACGGGAATGTCCGGGCGCACGTACCGCTGGAGCAGCCGGGGGTCGAAGTGATCGCGGTGCCGGTGCGAGATGTACAGGAAATCCGCCTGTCCGAAACGCTCCCAGTCGAGCGCGCGGTTGTCGGGGAACGGGAACCACGACCCGAAGAACGAGGGGCCGATGACGGGGTCGCAGAGGATGCTGCCGCCTGCCGTCTCGATGAACATGCCCGCGTGGCCGAGACCCGTGATGCGCATAGAAGAGTCCTTTCCGCCTTCGAGTCTAGGCAGCCGCGGCTGTGTGTCCCGTCCGCACCGCCGGGGGCCCACCGCTCGCGGATCGGGCCCGCCGCTCGTGCCTCAGGCGGAGCGGGCGATCCGCGCGAGCACGCCGTGGACGAAGGCCCCGGCTTCGTCGGTCGAGTACTCCTTTGCCAACTCCACGGCCTCGTCGATGGCGACGGCGACGGGAACCTCATCGTTGAAGACGGCTTCCCACACGCCGATGCGCAGGACGGCGCGGTCGACGGCCGGCATCCGCTCGATCTTCCAATCGCGCGCGTGGGTGACGATCTGCTCGTCGATCTCGTCGCGATGGTCGATGACGCCATCGACGATGTCGCGCGCGTAGAGCCAGGAGCTCTGACGGTCGGGTTCGCCCGCCGCGCGGGAGGCCTCTGCGGCGAGGATCGCCGCGGGGTCATCGCCGCGGACGTCGGCCTGGAAAAGGATGTCGAGGGCGCGCTTACGCGCCTTGCTACGAGCGCTCACCCGTCAGCTGACGCGGCCGAGGTAGTCGCCCGTGCGCGTGTCGACCTTGACCTTGGTGCCCGTCTCGACGAAGAGCGGGACCTGGATCTCGTGACCGGTCTCCACCGTTGCCGGCTTCGTTCCGGCGGACGAGCGGTCGCCCTGGAGACCCGGCTCGGTGTAGGTGATCTCGAGAACGACGGAGGCAGGCAGCTCGATGTAGAGCGGGTTGCCGTCGTGGAGCGCAATCTGCACCTGCTGGTTCTCGAGCAGGTAGTTGGCCGCATCGCCGACCGTCGCCGCACCCACCGTGATCTGGTCGTAGTCGGCGACATCCATGAAGACGAAGCCCTCACCGTCGTTGTAGAGATAGGTGAAGTCGCGGCGGTCGACGTTCTGGATGTCGACCTTGGCGCCGGCGTTGAACGTCCTGTCGACGACCTTGCCGGTCATGACGCTCTTCAACTTCGTGCGCACGAACGCGCCGCCCTTGCCGGGCTTGACGTGCTGGAACTCCACGACGTTCCACAGCTGTCCGTCGATGCTGAGGACGACGCCGTTCTTGATGTCTGCGGTAGATGCCATGGGGGTGGAAGTTCCGTTCGTCGTGAGATCTGCGGGCCCGACGCTTCAGGCGACGACCCAGCGACCCATCTTACGGGATGGTCGCCGGTCGCGCCGGGCACACGATGGCGCGGCGCGGCCGGCGGCAGTGTCATGCGTAACGGTAGAAGCCCTCGCCGGTGGCGACACCGAGCTTGCCCTGGTCGATGTAGTTCTCCTTCAACCAGGCAGCCAGCGCCTGATCCCCTGTGCTCGAGTGCGTGAGGATGTTGTAGGGCGTGTTCAGGCCGATGACGTCGAGCATCTGCAACGGCCCCATGGGGGCGCCGGTGGCGATGCGCCACGTCTTGTCGATGTCGGTGACGGACGCGTATCCGCCGGCTGCGAGTCCCATACCAGCGTTCAGCAGCGGAACGAGGAGCGAGTTCAGCACGTAGCCCGCCTTCTCCTTGCGGATGGCGATCGGCACCATGCCGATGGCCTCGGCGAAGTGCATCACCGCGTCGAACACCTCGGGGGCGGTGCGCTCGGTGCCCATGACCTCACCGGTGTTGAACTTCCACACGCGGTTCGCGAAATGAAGCGCCAGGAACCGATCCGGGCGACCTGTGAAGTCGACGATGTCGGACGGCAGGAGTGTGGACGAGTTGGTCGCGAAGATCGTGTTCTCACTCGCGAGCTCGGACAGGCGCGAGTACACCTCGCGCTTCAGATCGAGCACCTCCGGCACGGCCTCGATGACGAGGTCGGCTTTTGCTGCGTCGGCGAGACTGGTGGTCAGGCTCACGCGCGCCAGCGCGTCGTCGACACGCGTTCCCTCGGCAGCTCCGGGCACCTCGGCCCGATAGGTGGCCGCGAGGCGCTCGAACCGCTCGCGCGCCGAGGAGAGCGCCTGTTCGCTGATGTCGTACGCGACGACGGGGAATCCGCGATAGGCACTCTGAAAGGCGATCTGCGAACCCAGAACGCCTGTTCCGAGAACGGCGACAGTCGTGATGTCAGTCATGATCTCTTCTTCCTGACGGGGGTCTCCCGTCGCTCACTCCGCGGTCGGGTCGGCCGCGATCTCACCGGCGCCGGCACGGTAGCCGGCGACGATCTGCGCGATCTGCCTGGGCAGGTCGGTCGTGTCGAAGCTCTCTTCGCCCCGGGGTCGGACGAGCACGATGTGCGCGCAGGCGAAGACCGCGCGGGCCGCGCTGCGGGCTGCGGCACTCGTCTGGCCGCCGGTGAGGATCCTGGCGATGCCATCCTCCAGCTCGGCGACCACCGACAGTCCCTCGGCGCGGTGCGGGTCGTCCGCATCGCCGAACATGAGCTCGCGCTGGTACACGGCCGCATCCGATGCGCGCCGCGCCGCCATGTCGAAGAGCGGGCTGAGAGCGGCGTGGACCGCCTCGGCCGCATCCGGAACGGTCCGGGCATCCGACAACCCTCGACGTACCGCTTGGCGCACTTCCTCGTTGCGCACCATGAGGAGAAGCTCCGCCTTCGTCGCCGCGTAACGGAAGACCGTTCCCACCGCGACATCAGCGCGATCCGCGACCTGTTGAGTCGTGACCCGCGCGTAGCCGAACTCGTCGAACAGATCACGCGCGGCAGCGGAGATCCGCTCCTGCTTCAGCTGCTTCCCGCGCTCACGGCGCCCCGCATCGTTCGACACGAATGAGTCAACTCAAAAATGAGTCGACTCATTCCCTCTGCGCCGGAACGAGCTTTCAACCGTCGGCCTGGCCGGCGATCACCCGGATGAGGCGGTCCACCGCCGTGGCATAGCCCTGTACGCCCTCGCCGATCACGTGGACGATCGCGACGTCGCGGACGTAGGAGTGGTGCCGGAACTCCTCGCGAGCCATGACATCCGAGATGTGCACCTCCGCGACCGGCAGGGAGACGCCGCTGAGCGCATCGCGCAGGACCACCGAGGTGTGGGTGAGCCCGCCCGGGTTGATCACGATCCCCGCGCAGTCCTGGCGCGCGGCATGGATCGCGTCGAGCAGGACGCCCTCGTGATTGCTCTGCACCGCGCGCGTCTCGAAGCCATGCGCGGCCGCGGCGTCCGATGCGATCCGCTCGACGTCGGCCAGCGTCGCCGTGCCGTAGATCCCGGGTTCACGCTCACCGAGCAGATTCAGGTTCGGGCCGTTGACGAGCAGCAGACGACGTGCGGTGGTCACGTTCGCACGCTACCAGGAGGACGAGTCGAACGAGACGCCCTCAGTCGGCGACCTCCTGGTACGCCGCGAACAACAATGACTCGTCGGGAGCTTGCAAGACGGTGGGGCGAGCGATGTCGTCCAGCACGATGAACCTGAGCATCCCGCCGCGCGACTTCTTGTCGCGCTGCATCGTCGCCAGCAGCTGCGGCCAGGCGCCGGCGCGATAGCTCGTGGGGAGCCCGAGCGACTCGAGGATCTCGCGATGGCGCGCCGCAGCCGCATCCGACAGTCGCCCTGCCAGGCGCGAGAGCTCGGCGGCGTACACCATCCCGATGGAGATGGCCGCACCGTGACGCCACCGGTAGCGCTCCGCGTGTTCGATCGCATGGCCGAGCGTATGACCGTAGTTGAGGATCTCCCGCAGCCCCGCCTCGCGGAAGTCCTCACCCACCACGCGCGCCTTCATGTCGATCGCGAGCTCGAGGCAGCGTCTGAAGGATGCCGATGACGGGTCGACGATCGCCTCCGGTTCGGCCTCGATGCGGTCGAGGATCTCGGGTGCCCAGATGAAACCCGCCTTGACGACCTCGGCGAAGCCGGCGGTCGCCTCGTTCTGGGACAGCCCGTCCAGCATCGACAGGTCGCAGACGACGGCCTGCGGCGCCCAGAAGGCACCGACGAGGTTCTTACCCTCTGCCGTGTTGATGCCCGTCTTGCCGCCGACCGCTGCATCCACCATGCCGAGGACGGTCGTGGGAACCTGAACGACCTGGATACCACGCAGCCAGGTCGCGGCGACGAAGCCCGCCAGATCTGTCACCGCTCCCCCGCCGAACCCGACGACCGCATCCGTCCGCGTGAAGTCCGCTTGGCCCATGACCTGCCAGCAGAACGCGGCCACCTCGACGCGCTTTCCCTGCTCGGCGTCGGGGATCTCCGCCAACAGCACCTCGCGTCCACCGTCGGACAGGAGTCGTTCGCGGAGCGTGGTCGCAGCCGCGGCCAGCGTAGGCGGGTGGACCACGAGCACCTTGCGTACCGAAGGCGCCAGCGCCTCGCCCACCCGATCCATGATGTCGCGCCCGAGGTGGATCGTGTACCCGTTGTCGCCGGCGACGGTGATCTCGGTCGTCTCGGTCATGATTGTCCCTTCGGTACGGCTGTGCGCGCCCACGCCACGATCTTGTCGACGACGTCGGAGAGCGGTCCGTGTGAGGTGTCGAAGGTCGCGTCGGCGACTTCGGTGTACAGCGGCATTCGTTCCTCGAGGATGCGGCGCCAGCGCGCGACGGGATCCTCACCCTCCTCGGCGAGCAACGGACGGTGCCCGCCGCCGATCCGACCGGCGACGACCGAGGGTGAGACCGTCAGCAGCGCGACGCGGTGGGCCCGAAGATCGGCACGCGTCGCAGAGTCGAGGACGGAACCACCGCCGAGCGAGACCACACCACCGCGTGCCAGCGCCTGCGCGACGGCATCACGCTCGAGTTCCCGGAAGCGTGCTTCGCCGTGCGTGGAGAAGATCTCCGAGATCGCACCGTGCGATCGCACCACGGTGGCGTCGGTGTCGACGAAGCCGACCTCCAGCGCTTTCGCGACCCGCTTGCCGATGCTGGTTTTGCCGGCACCCATGGGGCCGACGAGCACGATCGCCGGGTCGGCGGGCGCCGTCATCGATCCAGATCGGGATCGCTGGCGTCCGCCGTGCGCAAGGTGTCCGGGATCGCCGTCAGGTAAGAGTGCAGGTTGCGACGGGTCTCCACGATGTTGTCGCCGCCGAACTTCTCCAGCACGACATCGGCGAGCACGATGGCGACCATGGCTTCGGCAACGACGCCGGCCGCAGGCACGGCGCACACGTCCGAACGCTGGTGGTGCGCCGAAGCGGTCTCGCCCGTGGCGACGTCGATCGTGCGGAGCGCATGAGGGACGGTCGCGATCGGCTTCATCCCCGCCCGCACCCGCAGCACGGTCCCGGTGGACATGCCGCCCTCGGTGCCGCCGGCACGGTCGGTGCCGCGCGTGATGCCGCCGTCGGTCGCGAACAGCTCGTCGTGCGCAGCTGAGCCGCGTCGACGAGTGGTCTCGAAGCCGTCGCCGACTTCCACGCCCTTGATGGCCTGAATGCTCATGAGCGCTTGCGCCAGCTTGGCGTCGAGACGGCGATCCCACTGCACGTGCGAGCCCAGCCCCGGCGGGACGCCGTAGGCGAGAACCTCGACGATGCCGCCGAGGGTGTCGCCGTCCTTCTTCGCGGCGTCGACCTCGGCGACCATGGCCTCGGACGTCGTCGCATCGAAGCAGCGCAGCGGATCCGCATCCAGTGCGTCGACGTCGTCCGGCGTCGGAAGCGCTGCGCCCTCGGGCACGCGCACCGGGCCGATCGAGAGCGTGTGGCTCACGAGGCGGATGCCGAGCTCACCGAGGAAGGAACGCGCGATGGCGCCCAGGGCGACGCGCGCCGCGGTCTCTCGGGCGCTGGCGCGCTCGAGGATCGGACGCGCCTCGTCGAACCCGTACTTCTGCATTCCGACGAGATCGGCGTGACCGGGGCGAGGCCGCGTGAGAGCCGCCCCCCGACCGCGCGAGCGCTCGGTGAGCTCCACGGGGTCGGGGCTCATGACCTCGACCCACTTCGGCCACTCGGTGTTGCCTACGCGCAGCGCAAGGGGACTGCCGATGGAGTATCCGTGCACCACACCCGAGGAGATCGAAAGCTCGTCCTCCTCGAACTTCATCCGCGAGCCGCGGCCGTAGCCCAGCTTGCGGCGGGCGAGGTCGGCTTGGATCGCCTCACGGGAGACCGGGACGCCGGCAGGCAGACCCTCCATGATGGCGACGAGTTCGGGGCCGTGCGATTCGCCGGCCGTGAGCACGCGGAGCATTCGTCTATTCTCCCACGAGCGCCCGGCGCATTGCGGCCAGTACCCGGGCTTCGTCATCGAGCGGCTGGTCCTGCTCCCCGCCCACGAACACGCGCACCTGTCGGAGGGCCTGATGGAGCAGCATGGGAAGCCCGGACACCGCGGTCAGACCGCGTTCGGACCATGCCGCCGACAGAGGCGTCGGCCACGTGCCGTAGACGACGTCCATGAGGGTGCCGCCCGCATCCGCCAACGAGGACACCGTCGGCGAAGGAAGGACGGCGTCCCCGGGAAGGGTTGCCACGGTGACCTCGACGGCACGGTGCGGACCGTCCAGAGAACGAGCAGTGGTGCGCAGCCCCAGCTCGGCGCCCCGGGCCACGAGTTCGTCGGCCGCATCCGGGCGGCGGGCGAGGATCTCGACGGAAGCGACGCCCATCTCCGACAGTGCGACCAACGCGGATGTGGCGGTGGCTCCCGCGCCCAGGATGCGTGCCGACGACACCTGACCCACGCCCGCCTCACCGAGCGCGGCCACGATGCCGCCGACGTCCGTGTTGTACCCGCGCGGACCGCGGGAACCGAGCAGCAGCGTGTTCACGGCACCGGTCGACCGCGCCCTCGCGTCGAGCGCGACGGCCGCACGGAAGGCCGCCGATTTGAGGGGCATCGTGAGCGAGAGGCCCCGCCACGACGCGTCGAGCGACGAGAGTGCCGCCGGGAACCCCGCCTCATCGACGCGTCGCCTGTCGTACGTCCACGGCGCATGCAGCACGTCGTATGCGGCCGCGTGCAGCCGCGGCGAACGACTGTGGGCGATGGGATCGCCCCATACGGCGAGACGCGTGCCGCTCAACATCCCGAATCCGGGTGCTCGCTGCACCACTGCTGGAACTGTTTCACGTACTTCTGGTGCTCGGCGTACGTCGTCGTGAACACCGTCTCCCCGGTGTCCAGATTGACCGTGACGAAATAGAGCCACGGGCCGTCAGCGGGGTGCATCGCCGCATCGATGGCCACATCGCCCGGGTTCGAGATCGGTCCGACGGGCAGACCGGGATGCACGTACGTGTTCCACGGGTTGTCATCGTGCTGCGCCTGTTCGGAGGTGCTCACCGAACCCGCATGGAGCTCGCCATAGCCGTACTGCGCGGTCGAGTCCATCTGCAGCAGACCGAACGTCTCCTGGTTGGACGGATCGAGACGGTTGAGGATGACACGCGACACCTTCTGCATGTCCGCCTCGTAGCGCGCCTCGCGCTGGATGATCGACGCGATCGTCAGGATACGCTCTCGTTGGTCGGCGGGGACGCCGGCAGCGTCGAGCGACTGAATGGTGCGATCGACCATCATCTGGATGATCGCCGTCGCACTGGTGCCGGGCTCGATCGTGTACGTCGCGGGGAAGAGCCAGCCTTCCAGGCTCGACGCCGAGACGCCGTAGGCCGAAGGATCGGCGACCGCCGCCGTCAGATCGTCGAGCGACACGCCGGCGCCGTCGGAGATCCGCTGCAGCGACACATCGACCGTCAGCCCTTCGGGGAGCACGACGCGCCCCTCCATCCGGTTGGCCGGATCTCCGAGCGCCTCCAGCGCCGCCGCCGAGGTCATCTCCTGCTGCAGCTTGTACGTCCCGGGCTGGAAGGTGAAGGCGATGTTGTTGTCGATCATGTAGCTGTACAGCGAGTTCGCCGTGCGGGTCACCCCTGCGTCGAACATCTTCTGGGAGACCTGGGGGCCGGCGTCGCCGCTGACGACGGTGATGGTCGCCTCGCCGTGCGCCTGTCCGGCCTCGAACTCGGTGGGCTCCTCCCAGCCGAGCACCGCTCGGATCTTATCCTCGTAGGTGTTCCACACCCAGAGTCCGCCCGCGGCCACGCCGCCCACCAGCACGACCACGGTTGCGAGGGCGATCCACCCGCCCTTACGGCGGCGACGTTTGTCCGGCGGGGGCGGCGGCGCACCCAGGACATCCGTCGTCGCCTCACCCGTGAACAGGTCGTCCAGCGAGGGGCGCGCAGCAGCCACCGGTGCAGGCTCCGCAGGCGGGCGGAAGATGGGCTCCGGCGTCGAGGGAGTCGACTGAGCGGCCGAAGCGGTCTCCGGCGCATTCGCGCGCTCGCGCTCAGCCGCCTCGCGCGCCTCGCGGCGGGAAGAGGGAGTGTCGGACATCAGTCGGTCTCCTGGTCCGGGTCAACGGGAGTGCCGGGCGCCCGCCCTGTCTGCTTCTCGACGTCGAGGGCGTTCTGCAACAGGATCACGGCGGCGACCTGGTCCACTATCCCACGCGAAGACCGCTGGGAACGCCCTGAGCGCCGGAGCGCCGCATGCGCCGACACCGTGCTCAATCGCTCATCGACCAGTCGCACGGGAAGGGATCCGGACGCGGCGAGGGCGCGCGCGAACTCGCGGGCGTCCTGTGTCGACGCCGTCTCGTTGCCGCTCAGGCTGATCGGAAGACCCACATAGAGCGCGACCGCGCTCTCCTCCGCAGCGATCGCGAGCACGCGCTGCGGCGAATCCTCCGCGCGCGCCACGGTCTCCACCGGCGTCGCGAGCATCCCGTCGGGATCGCACCGGGCGACACCGACCCGCGCTCTGCCGACATCGATGCCGAGCCGGACGCCCCTGCGGAAGTCGCTCACGCCGACGCGGCCTCCAGCGACCGGACGATGCCGTCGAGGGCGTCGGGGAGAGCAGCCGCATCCGAACCGCCGCCCTGAGCCACGTCATCGCGGCCGCCGCCGCCGCCGCCGAGCACGCCCGCGGCACCCTTGGCGAGAACGCCCGCCTTGACGCCCGCGCGCCGTGCCGCCTCGTTCGTGGCGACGATGACGATCGGTCGCCCGCCGGCCGTCGCACCGAGCGCGACGACGCTCGCGTCCTCACCGAGACGATCGCGCACCGCCAGAGCGACCGTGCGCAGATCATCGGCCGATCCGACGGCACCGATCGAGGCGACGACGGCACCGACCTGTCCCACGCGACGCGCCTGGGTCGCGAGCTCAGGGGCGCGTTGCGCGAGAGCCTGCGCCTCGAATGCCGCGATCTTCTTCTCCGCCGCCTTCAGGCTCGCGGCGAGATCGGCGATCCTTGCGGGAATCTGCTCGCGCGGAACCTTCAGGTCCGAGGTCAACTGGGAGACGATGGCTCGCTCGGCTGCGAGATCACGGAACGCGTCGAGTCCGACGAGCGCCTCCACGCGGCGAGCAGTCGCTCCCACCGAGGACTCCCCCACGAGGTTGATGAGTCCCACCTCCGCACTGGAGGAGACGTGCGTACCGCCGCACAGCTCGCGCGACCACGGTCCGCCGATGTCGACCATGCGCACGGTGGTCCCGTACTTCTCACCGAACAGCGCCATCGCGCCCAGTTCCTTGGCTTCGTCGAGGGGTAGCACGCGCGTCGTGACCTCGAGGTTGTCGCGCACGGCGTTGTTGGCGATCTCCTCGATCTCGCCGCGCGTCGCGGGCGAGAGCGCCTGGCTCCAGTTGAAGTCGAAGCGCATGTACCCCGCACGGTTCAGCGATCCCGCCTGGGTGGCGGAGCTTCCCAGGGTGTCGCGAAGAGCCGCGTGGACGAGGTGGGTCGCGGAGTGCGCCTGACGCGCGGCGCGGCGGTTCGCCGCATCCACGACCGTCGTCGCGGCATCGCCCACGCCGACCTCTCCCGTGAGTACCTCGACGGTGTGGCTGATGAGTCCGGGTACGGGCTTCTGCACGTCCAGGACATCCAACTCGAAACCGGAACCCACGATGGTGCCCTTGTCGGCGACCTGCCCACCCGACTCCGCGTACAGCGCGGTCGCCGGCAGGATCACCTCGACGACCTGCCCCTGACGCGCTCGGTCGACCGAGACGCCGTCGTGCAGGATGCCCAGCACGCGCGATTCGGTCGCAAGGTCCGTGTATCCGGTGAAGACGGTCTCACCCTGCGCGCGGAAGTCGCGGTACACGCTGTGGTCGGCGAGCTGGCGACGACGGCTCTTCGCATCGGCCTTGGCGCGGGTGCGCTGCTCCTGCATCAGGCTGTCGAACGCGTCGCGGTCGACGCTGAGCCCGGCCTCTTCGGCGACCTCGAGCGTGAGATCGATCGGGAAGCCGTAGGTGTCGTGCAGGAGGAACGCCTGGTCGCCGGAGATCGACGAACCACCGGTCTTCTTCGTCTCGGCGATCGAGAGGTCGAGGATGGACGAGCCGGACGCGAGGGTACGCAGGAACGTCTCCTCCTCCGCGAAGGCGTACTGCGAGATGCGGCCCCAGTCCTCGGCCACGACGGGGTACGACGCGGCCATGGCGTCGCGCGACGCGGCGAACAGCTCCGGGAAGGTCGCGCCGTCGACGCCGAGCAGCCGCATCGCGCGGATGGAGCGGCGCATGAGGCGACGAAGGATGTAGCCGCGGCCCTCGTTCGACGGCGTCACGCCGTCGGAGAGCAGCATGAGGGAGGAGCGCACGTGATCCGCGATGACGCGATAGCGCACGTCGTCCTCGTGCTCCTTGCCGTACGGGCGCCCAGAGAGCTCCACAGCACGGTCGAGGACCGGACGCACCTGGTCGGTCTCGTACATGTTGTCGACGCCCTGCTTGATGAAGGCGACGCGCTCGAGTCCCATACCCGTGTCGATGTTCTTGTTCGGCAACTCACCGACGATGTCGAAATCGATCTTCGAGCGCACATTCGTGATCGCATACTGCATGAACACGAGGTTCCAGATCTCCGTGAACCGCGAATCGTCGACGGCGGGGCCGCCGTCGCGACCGTAGGCAGGGCCCCGGTCGAAGTAGATCTCGGAGCAGGGTCCCGCCGGTCCCGGCTGCCCGGTCGACCAGTAGTTGTCCTCGCGGCCGAGCCGCTGGATGCGGTGCTCGGGCAGCCCGGCGATGCGACGCCAGAGGTCCGCGGCCTCGTCGTCGGTCTCGTAGACCGTGACCCAGAGGTCCTTCTCCTGGAAACCGAGCCCGCCGTCGGCCTCGGAGCGCGTCAGCAGATCCCACGCGTAGGTGATGGCGCCTTCTTTGAAGTAGTCGCCGAACGACCAGTTGCCCAGCATCTGGAAGAACGTGCCGTGCCGCGCCGTATGACCGACTTCCTCGATGTCGTTGGTCCGGATGCACTTCTGCACGTCGGCGGCACGCGGGAACGGCGGCGGGACGGTGCCGTTCAGGAACGGGACGAACGGCACCATGCCGGCGACCGTGAACAAGAGCGTCGGGTCATCGCTGACCAGAGAGGCGGAAGGAACGATGGTGTGATCGTTCTTCTCGAAAAAGTCGAGGTAACGCTGGGCGATCTCGGCGGTCTTCATGCGGTGTCTTCCTCGGGCAGGACAGGAAGGCCGCCGGAGCGGCCGTTCGGAGTTCGCGGATGGTCAGCGATCGTCGGCGGCGGAGCCCGCGGCGTCGGGCTCGGTGTCGAACCGGGCCTGCTGCTCGCGGTAGGCGTCCTGGATGCGGTCGGTGAACTCGGTGATACGGGCGTCGATCTCGGCGAGCACCTCGTGTCCACGCGGATCCTTGTTGACGAGGTGCGCGAGCACGAACCCGGCCGTCGTTCCGACCGCGAACCACAGAAGACTTCTCACCGTGACCTCTTCCTCATCGTGTCCGCGTCTGTCGCGAGCACCCTCCATCGTAGGCGAGAACGGATGCCGGCGACGGGTGGACGACGAAGGGCGCCGGGATGACCCCGGCGCCCTTCGTGCGCGAACGACTCAGCGCGCGGCGTAGTACTCGACGACCAGCTGCACGTCACAGGTCACGGGGACCTCGGCGCGCTTGGGACGACGCACCAGGCGGGCCTGGAGCTTGTCGAGCTCGACCTCGAGGTAGCCGGGGACGTTCGGCAGGACCTCGGCGTGACCGCCGGCGGCCGCGACCTGGAACGGCTCGGTGCCCTCGGAGCGGGCCTTGACGTGGATGAGCTGACCGGGCTTCACGCGGAACGACGGGCGGTCCACGATCTGGCCGTCGACCATGATGTGGCGGTGCACGACGAACTGACGCGCCTGCGCCGTGGTGCGGGCGAAGCCGGAGCGCAGCACGAGGGCGTCGAGACGCATCTCGAGCAGCTCGACGAGGTTCTCACCCGTCAGGCCGTCGGTGCGACGGGCCTCGTTGAACGCGATGCGCAGCTGCTTCTCGCGGATACCGTACTGCTCGCGCAGACGCTGCTTCTCGCGCAGACGGACGGCGTAGTCGCTGTCAGCCTTGCGCTTCGTGCGGCCGTGCTCGCCGGGAGCGTAAGGACGCTTCTCGAGGTAGCGGGCGGCCTTGGGGGTCAGCGCGACGCCGAGCGCGCGCGACAGGCGGACCTTGCGGCGGTCCTGGGACTTCGTGGTCACGAAGATGTCCTTCCGATGACGTGGCCGCGCCTTTCGCGGCTCACGGGCGTATCACCCGACTTCTCCCGATGACGCGCACGCCGGGGCGCGTAGGACGGTGGTGCAGAAGGAGGGGGATGCCCGAAAACTCGGTTTCGAGCCGACTCATCCTATCAGACGGTCGTCCGGCGCAATTGGGCGCGCGAACTGGTCATCCCTCGAGAATCCGGCGGATCTTCTCGACGCGCGCAGCGATGTCGCGCTCGATGCCCCGCTGAGTGGGCTGGTAGTACCGCCGCCCGCGGAGCTCGTCGGGTAGATACTGCTGGGTCGCCACGCCAACGTCGAGGTCGTGGGGGTAGATGTAACCCTTGCCGTGCCCCAGACGCTTGGCGCCCGGATAGTGCGCGTCCCGAAGGTGCGTGGGGACCCGCCCGAAGCCGCCGGCTTTGACATCGGCGATCGCGGCGTTGATGGCGTTATAGGCGGCGTTCGACTTGGCGGTCGTCGCCAGGTATACGGTCGCCTCCGCGAGAGGAATGCGGCCCTCGGGCATTCCGATGAAGGCCACCGCGTCCGCCGCAGCCACGGCGATCTGCAGAGCCTGCGGGTCAGCGAGCCCGATGTCCTCCGCGGCGGAGATGACCAGACGCCGCGCGATGAACCGCGGGTCCTCGCCCGCCTCGATCATGCGCGCGAGGTAATGGATCGCCGCGTCCGCATCCGACCCGCGGATCGACTTGATGAACGCGCTGATGACGTCGTAGTGCTCGTCTCCCTGGCGGTCATAGCGCAGAAGGGCACGGTCGACCGCCTGTGCGATGAGCGCGGCCGAGATCCGCGGCTCTTGCTCACCGTCCGTCATGGCAGCCGCGGCCTCCAGCGCCGTCAAGGCACGCCGGGCGTCGCCGGACGCGAGGCGCACGAGCGCGTCGCGGGCTTCGGCCTCGAGCGCGACGCGCCCGCCCAATCCCCGCGGATCACTCACCGCCCGATCGACGAGTGCTCCCAGATCGTCGTCGCCCAGCGGCTTCAAGGTCAGCAGAAGAGAGCGCGACAGGAGCGGCGAGATCACCGAGAACGACGGGTTCTCCGTCGTCGCCGCGATCAGAACGACCCATCCGTTCTCGACACCGGGCAGCAATGCGTCCTGCTGCGCCTTGGTGAAGCGGTGGATCTCGTCCAGGAACAGGATGGTGGACTGCCCGTACAGATCGCGCTGATTGAGCGCCTCCTGCATCACCTCGCGCACGTCCTTCACGCCGGCCGTGATGGCGGAGAGCTCGACGAAGCGACGCCCGGAGGAGCGCGCGATGGCTTGCGCGAGGGTGGTCTTGCCGGTGCCGGGCGGCCCCCAGAGGATGACGGACACCGCGCCGGAGGTCTGGCGCTCGGAATCGGCCAGCGCGACGAGCGGGGAACCCGGCTTCAAGAGGTGTCCCTGGCCCGCGACCTCTGCCAGCGACACCGGGCGCATACGCACAGCGAGAGGCGTCTGGCCCTGGAAGAGGGCACCGGAGGAGGTCACTCCCCCAGGCTAACGGCGCCCGACGACGCCGGCTTTGATGACCGCCGGCACCGCCGCATAAGATCGGCTGGTCCGGCCGACGAGGAGGAACCGTGGCAACGGGAAGCAAGCAGCAGCGCGCCGAGCGCGAGCGCGCTCGGCTGTATCAGGCGCGCCGCGCCCACCACGACGCTCAGGTCGCTCGGCGTCGCCGCGACAACCTGCTCGCGGGACTCGGTGGCGGAGTGCTCGTCCTCGCCATCCTCGGCGGCCAGGTCGCGTACTACACGGTCGGCCCCGGCGCGAGTTCCCCTGGCGTCGAGACGCCGAGCCCGGCACCCTCAGACTCTGCTCCCGCCGCGACACCGCTGCCGACACCGGAGCCCACGTCCTGACCTGCACGGCGCCCGACCGGCTGGCGTACTAGGCTGAATCCGATTTCCCCCGCCGACGCGAGACGCTCGAGGTGCCCCGTGACTGCCGCGACAGACCACACCCCTGACCAGCCCGACACCACCGGGGCCGCTGACGAGCCCTGGGGTCGGGTGGATGCCGACGGCACCGTCGCCGTGCGCGAGGGAGAGAGCTGGCGCGTCGTCGGCCAGTATCCCGACGGAACACCGGACGAGGCACTCGCGTACTTCGTGCGCAAGTACACCGACCTCGCGAGCGAGTTGACGCTCCTCGAGGTGCGTCACCGCCGCGGCGGCGCATCGGCTTCGGACCTTCGGCACACGGCGAACACCCTGCGGGAGAAGGTCACGGACGCCGCGGCCGTCGGCGACCTCGAGGCATTGCGTGCTCGGCTCGACGCCCTAGTCGCCTCCCTCGCCGAAGCCACCGCGAACGAGGCGGAGGCGGCGAAGGCCGCTGTCGACGAGGCAGTCGCCCAGCGCACTGTGCTGGTCGAGCGTGCCGAGGCACTCGCCGCGCGCGACCCGAAGTCGCTGCAGTGGAAGCAGGTCACCGCAGAGCTGTCGGAGCTGTTCGATCAGTGGCAGAGCCAGCAGCAGAACGGCCCGCGCCTGCCGAAGTCCGCGTCGCAGCAGCTGTGGACGCGCTTTCGCGACGCACGCAGCGCGCTCGAGCGTCATCGTCGCGCCTTCTACGCCGAGCTCGACGAGGTGCACAAGGCCGCCAAGGACCGCAAGACGCGTCTCGTGGAGCGCGCCGAGGCTCTTGCCCCGCGCGGCGAGGACGGGATCCCCGCCTACCGCGACCTCCTCGACGAGTGGAAGGCCGCAGGGCGCGCCGGCAAGCGCGTCGACGATGCGCTCTGGGCACGCTTCAAGGCCGCCGGTGATGCGCTCTACGGTGCGCGACAGGGCCGCGAGGCTGCCGAGGCCGAGGAGTCCAAGGAGCGGATCGTCGCCAAGCAGGCGCTGCTCGAGACCGCGAAGCCCATCGTCGACGAGAAGAACCTGTCTGCCGCCCGTCAGCGTCTCACCGAGATCCAGCGCGAGTGGGACGAGATCGGACGCATCTTCCCGCGTGATCGCGAGCGTGCTCTCGATGACGAGCTGCGCAAGATCGAGCAGCATGTGCGCGGCCGCGAGGACGCCGAGTGGAAGCGCAACGAGCCGGAGACGACGGCCCGTGCGAACGACATGACCCGCCAGCTGACCGATGCCATCGAGAAGCTCGAGAGCGAACTGGCCGAGGCGGAAGCCCGCAAGGATACGAAGGCTGCGAAGACGGCGCGCGAGTCCCTCGAGGCCCGCAAGGCCTGGCTGCGCGCCATCGGCGGCTGACCGCTCCCCCTCCCGACCTCGACGCGCGGGGCCTGTCCACAGATCGGATGGGCCCCGCGCGTCTTCGCGTGCAATCGCGGCACACTGAGGCGATGGGCTCCCGTTTCCTCTACTTCCCGAGCGAGCTGCTCAGTCGTGCCGAGCTCACAGCTGCCTGCCTCGACGGCGATCTCGTCGGACTCGGCGAAGGCTTCGTCCCCGCGGACACGATCGAGACCGCAGCGATGCGGGCCGCATCCTTGCGCCCGCTCGTCGGTGAGCGGATGGCGGCCACCCACCGCAGCGCGGCCTGGGTCCACGGAATGATCGACGAAGTCCCCGTCCGTCACGACCTGCAGCGCATCAGCGCGCACCGCCTGCACGAGCCGGTGGACCGACGCTTCGTCTACCGCGATCCGCGCATCCCCGACGAAGACCTGGTCCGCCTCGGCGGCGTTCCCGTCACCACGCCCGCTCGCACCATCGCCGACCTCGCGCGAGGCACCGACGAGACGGTACATGACCTCCTGGGTCAGTGCGCGGAGCGGGCACCACACGCCGCCCACGGGGCCATCGCGTGGCTGGCGGCAAAACGACGCGTGCCCCGTCGCCTGGCCGCGCTCGCTCTCCTGGACGAGCTCGTCAGGAAGAGGTGACGCGGTACACGTCGTAGACGGCGTCGATGCGGCGCACCGCGTTCAGCACCCGGTCGAGGTGGACCGTGTCGCCCATCTCGAACACGAAACGGCTGAGAGCCAGACGATCGTTGGAGGTGGAAACCGTCGCGGAGAGGATGTTGACGTGGTGTTCACTCAGCACCCGCGTCACGTCGCTGAGCAGCCCCGAACGATCGAGCGCCTCGACCTGGATCTGAACGAGGAACACGCTCTTCGTCGTCGGTGCCCATTCGACATCGATCATGCGCTCGGGGTCGGACTCGAGCGACTTGACGTTGGTGCAGTCGGCGCGATGCACCGAGACGCCGCTCCCCCGTGTGACGAAGCCGACGATCTCGTCTCCCGGCACGGGGGTGCAACACTTGGCGAGCTTGACGAGGATGTCGGGCGCACCGCGCACGAGCACGCCCGAATCGCCGTCGCGCGGTGCGCGACCGCGGCCGATGTGGGGAATGTCGATCGGGCCAGTGGAGGTGTCGTTGTCCGCGGCGACGAGCGCCGTCACCTTCTCGATCACCGATTGGGTGGAGACGTGTCCCTCACCGACCGCTGCGTACAGCGCAGACACGTCCTCGTAGCGCAGCTGCTGCGCGACCTGCGTGAACGAGTCCTGGCTCATCAAACGCTGCAGCGGCAGGTTCTGGCGCCGCATGGCTCGCGCGATCGACTCGCGCCCCTGCTCGATGGCCTCTTCGCGGCGTTCCTTGGTGAACCAGCCGCGGATCTTGTTGCGCGCACGGGTGCTCTTGACGAACCCGAGCCAGTCCTGGCTGGGTCCCGCATCCGGATTCTTCGAGGTGAAGACCTCGACGACGTCGCCCGAATGGAGCTCGGACTCGAGAGGCACGAGCCGGCCGTTGACCTTCGAGCCCATCGTGCGATGCCCGATCTCGGTGTGCACCGCGTACGCGAAATCCACCGGCGTCGCGCCGGCGGGTAGCCCGATCACTCGCCCCTTGGGCGTGAAGACGTAGACCTCTTTCGCGCCGATCTCGAACCGGAGCGAATCAAGGAACTCGCCCGGGTCAGCGGTCTCCGCCTGCCAGTCCGAGATGTGGGCGAGCCAGGCCATGTCGGCATCGACCGCCTTGGTGTCGGTCTTGGCGCCCGACATGCGTTCCTTGTATTTCCAGTGCGCTGCGACACCGAACTCGGCCTGCTGGTGCATCTCGTTCGTGCGGATCTGGATCTCGACCGTGCGCCCGTTCGGGCCGATGACGGTCGTGTGCAGCGACTGGTAGAGGTTGAACTTGGGCGTCGCGATGTAGTCCTTGAAGCGCCCCGGGAGCGGGGTCCACCGCGCGTGGAGCGCGCCGAGCACGGCGTAGCAGTCCCGGACGGTCGCGACGATCACCCGGATGCCGATCAGGTCGTAGATGTCGTCGAACTCACGACCTCGCACGACCATTTTCTGGTACACCGAGTACAGCTGCTTCGGTCGGCCCGCCACGCGTCCGCGGATGCGCAGCTCGCGCAGATCCTCTTCGACCGCGTTGATCACGTTCTGCAGGTACTGCTCGCGCTGGGGCGTGCGCTGCTTGACGAGGCTGTCGATCTCCACGTAGAGCTTCGGGTGGAGCACCGCGAACGACAGGTCTTCGAGTTCGGACTTGATGGCCTGGATACCGAGCCGGTGCGCGAGGGGCGCGTAGATCTCGAGAGTCTCGGTCGCCTTCTTGGTTGCCTTCTCGGGGGGCACGAAGCCCCACGTGCGGGCGTTGTGCAGGCGGTCGGCGAGCTTGATGACGAGCACGCGGATGTCGCGAGACATGGCCACGATCATCTTGCGGACGGTCTCTGCCTGCGCGCTTTCGCCGTACTTGACCTTGTCGAGCTTCGTGACGCCGTCGACGAGCATCGCGACCTCGTCGCCGAACTCGGCGCTCAGCTCGTCGAGCCGGTACCCGGTGTCCTCGACCGTGTCGTGCAGGAGAGCTGCGGCGACAGCCTTCGGCCCGAGCCCGAGATCAGCCAGGATCTGGGCCACCGCGAGCGGATGCGTGATGTACGGCTCGCCGCTCTGCCGCTTCTGTCCCTCGTGCGCGCGCGCGGCCACCACGTACGCACGCTCGACGATCGCGAGATCGCCCTTGGGATGGTGCGTCCGAACCGTGCGGACGAGCTTGTCGACATCGTCGCGGCGGGCGGCGCGCGAGAAGATCCGCGGGATCAGGCGACGCAGAGATGAACTCTGGGCGCCCGCGGGAAGCGTCTCGGCCATGCCTCGATCACCATCCTTCGCCCGGTCGGATCAGTTTACGCGTGTGCGACCCGATCAGGCTTCGACCACGGCGCGCTCGCGTGCAGACCGCACCCGCGCATCGCTCGCCTTGACCTTCGCCTCGCCCTCGCGGAAGAGGCTGTACAGCGGAGCCGCGAGGAACAGCGTCGAGTACGCGGCCACGATGGTTCCCACGAAGATCGACAGCGAGATGTCCGTGAGCGTCTGCGCACCGAGCCAGAAGGCACCGATGAACAGGATCGCACCGGTCGGCAGAATGGCGACCATGGTCGTGTTGATCGAGCGGATGAGGGTCTGATTGACCGCGAGGTTCACGGATTCACCGAACGTGCGGGCAGAGATCTCCCCGTCATCCCTTGTGTTCTCCCTGATCTTGTCGAAGACGACGGTGATGTCGTAGAGCGAATACGCGAGGATCGTGAGGAATCCGATGACGGCGGCCGGCGAGATCGGGAATCCGAACACCGCATAGATGCCGACCGTGACGACCAGCACGTCGACCACGCCGATGATGGCGGCCGCGGACATCTTCCAGGTGCGGAAGTACAGGGCCAGGATCACGAAGGTCAACGTGAGGAAGATCGCCAGGCCCCACAGGGACTGCCGGGTCACTCCTTCGCCCCAGCTCGGGCCGATGAACGATGACGTGACGTCTGCGGCGGGCACGTTGTAGGCCTCCGCGAGCGCCTCGGACACGCGCTGCGTCTCGTCGTTGGACATCTGGTCGGTCTGCACCCGGACCGAGTCCGCCCCCACCGTGGTGACGCGCGTCTCGGCGTTCGGCACGACGGACTGTACGGCACTCGTGGCGATGGCCTGGTCGGGGTTGCTCAGCTCGTTGATCGTGAACTGGGACCCGCCGGTGAACTCGATCGAGAACTCGATCGGGCGAAACAGCGGCACCAACGCGGAGGCGATGACGAGCAGGGCACCGATCAGGAACCAGAGTCGGCGACGGCCGACGAACGGGAACGAGGTCTTGCCGGTGTAGAGGTCGTTACCGACCTGGGACATCGAGCGCATCAGCTGCGACCGCCCTTCGACTGGGACGCGGTTTCGTCCGCGGATGTGGAACCGGCATCCCCCTGCTGCGCGGCGCGCTTGCGCTCCGCGATGGTCTGGCGACGCTCAGCCTCGCCGCGGGAGCGCGCGACGCGTCCCGTCTGGGCCACCGGGGCGCGGAACTGCGCGCGACCGCGATAGACCGCGCCGAGTGCCGTCGGGTCCAGTCCCGAGAGCGGGTGGCCGGAGCCGAAGAACCGGGTGCGAGCCAGCAACTGCATCACAGGGTGCGTGAACAGGATGAAGATGAGCACGTCGATGACGGTCGTGAGGCCCAGCGTGAACGCGAAGCCCTTCACTGTCGCATCCGCGAGGATGTAGAGCACGACGGCGGCCAGCACGTTGATCGACTTCGAGATGTAGATCGTGCGCTTCGCACGGCTCCAACCGTCCTCGACGGCCGCGGTGATCGACTTGCCGTCGCGCAGCTCATCGCGGATGCGCTCGAAGTAGATGATGAACGAGTCCGCGGTGAATCCGATCGACACGATCACACCCGCGACACCTGCCAGCGACAAGCGGTAGCCCATGCGCCAAGCGAGGACACAGAGCGTGATGTAGGTCAGCACGCCCATGACCACGAGCGACGCCATGATCACCGTGCCGAGCGCTCGGTAGACCGTCAGCGAGTAGACCGCGACGAGAGCCAGACCGATGAGGCCGGCGATCAGACCGATCATCAGCTGCTGAGAGCCGAGGGTGGCCGAGATCGTGTCGGAGCTCTGCACCGTGAAGCTCAACGGCAGGGCGCCGTATTTGAGCTGGTCGGCCAGCGTCTTCGCGCTCTCCTGCGTGAAGGATCCGGTGATCTGCGGCTTTCCGTCAGTGATGATGCCGTTCATCGACGGGGCAGACAGCACGGTGCCGTCGAGCACGAACGCGAACTGGTTCAGCGGCCGCTGGAGGGGATACAGTCGCTGGCTGATCTCGGTGAACTTCGCGGTGCCCTCGGCGTTGAAGACGAGGTTGACCGCCCACTGGCCGTTGTTCTGCACGACCCCCGAGCTCGCGTCGGAGACGTCGTCGCCCTTGATCTCGACCGGGCCGAGGATGTACTTCGCCGTGCCGTCCGTCGAACAGGTGATCAGGGGGTCGCCGTCGGGAGCGTTCGCGGGATCGTTCGTGGGATTGGCGCAGTCGTAGGCCTGGAACTCCGCCTGCAGCTTGGGGGTGATCCACGCAATGTCGCTGCCGTTCGTGGGCGACGCGGTGGGCGTGGCCTCGAGCGAGGGATCCGGCGTCGGATACGGCGTGGCCGTGCCGTCCTGACCGATGAAGCTGCCGCTCACCTCGCCCGATTCGACGAGCACGGGTCGCAGCTGCAACTGCGCAGAGTCCTGGATGCGCTGACGCGTCTCCTCGTCGGCCTCACCCGGGATCTGGACGACGACGTTGCGTCCGCCCTCGGTCGTCACATCCGCCTCGCCGACGCCGGAGGCGTCGACGCGCTGGCGGATGATGGTGACGGCCTGGGTCATCTGCTCACCGCTCGGAGCGGCGCCGTCGGCGGTCTGGGCCGCGAGGATGATCTGCGTGCCGCCCTGCAGGTCCAGGGCGAGCTCCGGAGACCAGGAGCTCGCGGGAGCCCCTGCGGAGGTCTTGAAGACGTAGACGCCCAGGGCGTTGACGCCGAAGAGCACAGCGGTCACCGCGAGGAGCCCGATGAGGGCGCGCCAGGCGTGACGGACGGGAGTGGATGTCGCCACGGACGATCAGCTTTCTCGTGCAGGAAGGGACGGAGGTGTCAGGCCTCGGGCTTGTCCTTCTTGTCGTTCTCGACCTCGTCGCTGTGCGACGAGTACTTGTGGTCGTCACTGATCGAAGTGATGTCACCGTCGGCGACGCCGGCGATGTACTCGGCCTCGCTCGCCTCGGCTTCGATGAACTCGTCCTCGGTCACGACGCCCTCGACGGGGTCGACGACACGGAGGATGGCCTGGCTGTGCACCTTGATCTCGACGCCCGGGGCGATCTCGATGAGTGCCGGCTGGTCGAGGTTCTCGGGGTCGAACTCGACGATGGTTCCGTACAGACCGCCCTGCAGCAGCACCTCGGCGCCGGGAACGGTCTGGCGGGCCTTCTGCTCCTGCTCGGCCTTCGCCTTCTGCATGCGGCGACGCGAGCTCCAGAACATGAAGATCAGGAGGATCACCAGCAGGATGATCAGACCGTAGTTGGTGAAGAAGGTCGCGAAGTCCATGAAGCGGAGGGGCCCTTTCCGGGGCAGCGCGAACCGGGTCCAGCGCTGGTCGAGTCAGTTGCGGCGAAAGCCTTTAGCGATTATAGGTCATCGAGCCGCAGCGCTCCGGTCGGATGCGGCACCCCCAGGTGACCGTAGGCCTCCGGAGTCGCCACGCGTCCGCGCGGCGTGCGCCCCATGAAACCGATCCGCACCAGGTAGGGCTCGACGACCGACTCGATCGTGTCTGCCTCCTCGCCCACCGCGACAGCCAAGGTGTTCAGACCGACGGGACCGCCGCGGAAGCGACGGATGAGCGCGTCCAGCACGGCCCGGTCGAGCCGGTCGAGGCCGATCGGGTCGACGTCGTACAGCTCGAGAGCCGCATCCACGCTGGCGAGAGTCCCCGATCCTCCATCGCCGTAGACGATGAGGTAGTCGCGGACTCGTCGCAGCAGTCGGTTCGCGATACGCGGGGTTCCGCGCGAGCGCCGGGCGATCTCGGAGCGCGCCATGGCCGGCAGATCGACGCCGAGCATCGTGGCCGAGCGGGCGATGACCCGTTCGAGCTCCTCGGGCTCGTAGTACTCGAGGTGTGCTGTGAAACCGAAGCGGTCGCGCAGCGGATTGGGGAGCAACCCGGATCTCGTGGTGGCACCAACGAGGGTGAAGGGCGCGAGATCGAGGGGGATGCTGGTCGCGCCGGCGCCCTTGCCGACCATGATGTCGATGCGGAAGTCCTCCATCGCGAGGTAGAGCATCTCCTCCGCGGAGCGCGCCATCCGGTGGATCTCGTCGATGAACAGCACCTCGCCGGGCGTCAACGACGACAGGAGCGCCGCGAGATCGCCGGCGTGCTGGATGGCAGGCCCGCTCGACATGCGCAGCGCGCGTCCGCTTTCATGCGCCACGATCATGGCGAGCGTCGTCTTGCCGAGCCCGGGAGGGCCGGAGAGCAGGATGTGGTCGGGTGGGCGCTGTTGGATGCGCGCCGCGTCGAGCAGGAGCTGCAACTGGCCGCGAACCTTCTGCTGTCCGACGAAGTCGGCGAGCGAGTCGGGGCGCAACGCGCCCTCGATCGCGAGTTCGCTCTCGTCCGCGGGACTGCCCGCATCTCTCAGTTCATCCACGCAGCACCTCCCCGCGAGCCGGGCCCAGCGCCGCGAGGGCTCGGCGCAGGAGGGCGGCGACCGTGCGCTCGTCGGGCGCGTCGGCGACCACGATCGCAGCCGTCTCGGCGGCGACGCGCTCGGACCACCCCAGGCCGACGAGTGCCTGCGCGAGCTGATCGGCGAGGTCGGGCGACGCGGCGGAGGCCGAGGAGCCGGTGGCGGATGCGGTGGGCGGCGCCAGCTTGCCGGCGAGCTGCACCACGATCAGCTTGGCCGTCTTGGGTCCGATGCCGGAGACCTTGCGGAAGGGACCATCGGCCTCGTCGGCCACCGCCTGCGCGATCTGGTCGATGCTGAGCTCCGCCAGCACACCGAGCGCGGACTTGGGTCCGACACCGGACACCGCGATGAGCGCCGCGAACACGGCCAGCTCCTCTCGCGTACGAAAGCCCACCAGCGATAGGGCGTCCTCGCGGACGATCATGTGCGTGTGCAGCAGGACCTCGTCACCCACGTGCACGGAGCGCGAGACGTCCGAGGTCACGGCCACGCTGTAGCCGACGCCGGCGACCTCGAGAACGAGGCCGTCGGAGGATGCGTACACGACGGAGCCGCGGAGCGAGGCGATCATGGCTGTGAGCCTATCCCGCTTCGCACCTTTGTTCGATTCGACACGCTCAGCGTCGCGCCTTCTCCGCCGCTCGCCACGCGCGCTGTGCCGGAGTGAGAGCCGCATCCGAGGCCGACGCTCCCCCAGCACTGTCGCCGCGCCACGCGTGACACAGCGCGAGCGCGAGCGCATCCGCGGCGTCGGCGGGCTGCGGGAGCGCGTCGAGTCTGAGAACCCGGGCCACCATCGTCTGGACCTGCAGCTTCTCGGCGGAACCGTATCCGGTGATCGCCGCCTTGACCTCGCTGGGCGTATGGGTCGCCGTGCGCAGACCGTGCTCGGCCGCGATGAGCAGAGCGATGCCGCTGGCTTGCGCCGTCCCCATCACCGTGCTGCGGTTCTGCTGCGCGAACACACGCTCGACGGCGACGACATCGGGGCGATGCTCCCGCACGGCGTCACGGAGCCCCTGCGCGATGAGATGAAGCCGTTCGGCGACCGGCAGGTCGGGCGACGAGCGGATGACGCCGACGTGCACCAGACTCGCGCGACGGTCGGCCCCGACGTCCACGACGCCCACGCCGCAGCGCGTCAGACCCGGGTCGACACCGAGCACACGCAGAGAAGAACCCACCCCGTCACGCTACGTGCCTCAGGGCGAGCCGGCCCCCCGACGCGCCCGCGACGCCCGACGCTTACTCGTCGGCCTCGAGCTCCGCCTGCACCTCGGGCGTCAGATCGAAGTTGCTGAAGACGTTCTGCACGTCGTCGCTGTCCTCGAGAGCGTCGATCAGACGGAACACCTTCCGTGCCGTCTCGGCGTCGACCTCGACCTTGAGATTCGGGACGAATTCGACATCGGCGGATTCGTACTCGATGCCCGCGTCGGTGAGCGCGGTGCGGACCGACACGAGGTCGGAGGCCTCGGTGATGACCTCGAAGCCCTGCGCGTGCGGCTCGATCTCCTCCGCGCCCGCCTCGAGAGCAGCCATCATGACGTCGTCCTCGCTCGTGCCTTCCTCGGCGACCACGATGACGCCCTTGCGGGTGAAGTTGTAGGCGACCGAGCCGGGGTCGGCGAGCGTGCCGCCGTTGCGCGACAGGGCCGTGCGGACCTCGGCGGCGGCACGGTTCTTGTTATCGGTCAGACACTCGATCATGAGGGCGACGCCGTTGGGACCGTAGCCCTCGTACATGATCGAGGAGTACTCGACCGACTCGCCGCCGATGCCGGCTCCGCGCTTGATGGCGCGATCGATGTTGTCCTTGGGTACCGAGGTCTTCTTCGCCTTGAGGACCGCGTCGAAGAGCGTCGGGTTGCCCGCCAGATCGGCGCCGCCCAGCTTCGCGGCGACCTCGATGTTCTTGATGAGCTTCGCCCACGACTTCGCACGGCGGGCGTCGACGACGGCCTTCTTGTGCTTTGTGGTGGCCCATTTGGAGTGACCGGACATGAGTCTCCCGTGTTCAGCGGCTGGAAAGTCCAGCGTCGATCTTAGTTCAGCCGCGCGCGGACCCGCTCGAGGAGACGTTCGTGGAACCGCGTCTCGTCCGAGACCTCGGGGTGGAACGAGGTCCCGAGCAGGTTGCCCTGCTGCACGGCCACCACCCGCCCGTCGTCGAGGGTCGCGAGGATCTCGACGCCCGCGCCGACACGTTCGACCACGGGGGCGCGGATGAAGACGGCCTTCACCGGAGGTCCGCCGAACGCCTCGACGCGCAGGTCGCTCTCGAACGAATCAAGCTGCGAGCCGAACGCATTGCGTCGCACGGCCACATCCATTCCGCCGAAGCTCTGCTGCCCCGGCAGACCGTCGAGCACCTCGTCGGCGAGCAAGATGAGCCCCGCGCACGTCCCGTAGACAGGCAGCCCCGCCGCGATCGCCCGGCGCAGCGGGTCGCGCATCCCGAACACCCGGCTCAGCTTGTCGATCACACTCGACTCGCCGCCCGGAATCACCAGGCCGTCCACCTCCGAGAGCTCGGCGGGCCGGCGAACCGTGCGCACCGCCGCGCCGAGGAGGCGGAGGATGCGCACGTGCTCGCGCACGTCGCCCTGCAGTGCCAGGACCCCGATACGCGGCGCCTCACCAGCCACGGTCGGCGAGGCGGTGCGGAGCGGGCAGGTCGGCCACGTTGATGCCGACCATGGCCTCGCCGAGTCCTCGTGAGGCTTCGGCGATGACGGCGGGGTCGTCGAAGAAGGTGGTCGCCTTCACGATGGCCGCCGCCCGCTGGGCGGGATTGCCGGACTTGAAGATCCCGGAGCCCACGAACACGCCGTCGGCTCCCAACTGCATCATGAAGGCGGCATCCGCCGGCGTCGCGACGCCGCCGGCGGTGAACAGGACGACCGGCAGCGTACCGGTGCGGGCCACCTCGGCCACGAGTTCATATGGCGCCTGGAGCTCCTTCGCGGCGACGTACAGCTCGTCGGCGCTCTTCGCGCCGAGAGCCGCGATCTCGCCCCGGATCGTGCGGATGTGCTTCGTGGCCTCTGAGACGTCTCCCGTGCCGGCTTCCCCCTTGGACCGGATCATCGCCGCACCCTCGGTGATGCGGCGCAGCGCCTCACCGAGGTTCGTCGCGCCGCACACGAAGGGCACGGTGAAGCCCCATTTGTCGATGTGGTTCACGTAGTCCGCGGGCGAGAGCACCTCGGACTCGTCGACGTAGTCGACACCGAGCGCCTGTAGTACCTGAGCCTCCACGACATGGCCGATCCGCGCCTTCGCCATGACCGGGATCGACACCGCGGCGATGATCTCGTCGATCAGGTCGGGATCGCTCATCCGCGCCACTCCGCCCTGCGCACGGATGTCGGCGGGGACGCGCTCGAGGGCCATGACGGCGACGGCCCCCGCGTCCTCCGCGATTCGTGCCTGCTCAGCGGTGACCACGTCCATGATCACGCCGCCCTTCAGCATCTCGGCGAGTCCGCGCTTGACGCGCGTGGAACCGGTGAGGGAATCGGTCATCGGGTGCTCCTTCGTCGACGTCGCATCGAGCGACGTTTTGTCCTAGGCCAGAAAGTAGCATGTCCTACCGCGTAGGCTGATCTTGATGTCTCTGTCTGACACGCGTCCCGAGATCCGCGGTTCCTCCGCCGCGGAGATCGCCGACAGCGTCCGCGCACTCGTCGAACGCGGCGAGCTCGCGCCCGGGCAGTCGCTTCCGCCGGTCCGGGCGCTCGCCGAGTCGCTGGACGTCAACCGCAACACGGTCGCGGCGGCGTATCGGCTGCTCACCCAGGCAGGCACCGTCGTCACCCGCGGGCGCGGCGGCACGCTCGTCGCCGAGGCTGCACCCGTCGCGCAAGAGGGCTTCGCCTCCGGCACCGTGCTCCGCGACGTGGGCACCGGCAATCCCGATCCCGACCGCATCCCGGATGCCGTTCCCGCGCTGACACGCATCGCACGCCGGCCCGTCCTCTACGGCGAGCCTGTCATCGACCCCGATCTCGAGGCCTGGGCCCGAGAGTGGGTCAGCGCCGACCTGGCGCCGTCGACGGTGCGCTTGACGATCACGAGCGGGGCAGTCGATGCCGTGGAGCGCCTGCTCGCGCAGGCACTGACCCGGGACGACGCCGTCGCCCTCGAGGACCCCTGCTTCCTGGCCAGCATCCACACGGTGCGTCTCGGCGGCTATCGCGCCGTTCCGGTACCTGTGGACGCCGAGGGGATGACCGTGGACGGGCTTCGCGCAGCGCTCGCTGCCGGCGTTCGTGCGATCGTCTGCACGCCACGCGCCCAGAACCCGACCGGCGCGAGTCTGAGCGCCCGCCGAGCCGCCGAGCTGCGCGCGGTGCTGGAGAATCACCCGTACGTGCTGATCGTCGAGGACGACCACTTCTCGCTCCTCTCCGCGCAGCCGTACCACTCGATCATCGGCGGCGACCACCGGCGCTGGGCGCTCGTGCGGTCGGTGTCCAAGTTTCTCGGGCCCGACATGTGTCTGGCCGTCGCTGCCTCGGATCCGGAGACGGCGGACCGACTCGCTCTCCGGCTCAGCCCCGGCACCACCTGGGTCAGCCACCTCCTGCAGCGACTCGCCGTCGCTCTCCTCGCCGATGACGCGGTCCGCGGCGCCATCGGATCGACGGGACGGCACTACGCGGACCGCAACCGCGCGTTCGCCGAGCGGGCGCGCGAGCACGGGTTTGCCCTCGAGGCCGGCGACGGTCTCAACCTGTGGGTCCCGCTGGGCGTGTCCGCCCGCGCGGTCGCCGAGCAGCTCATGCGACGCGGCTGGCTCGCGCGCACCGGCGACGAGTTCGTCCTCGCCGACGCCCGAGCGACGCACCATGTGCGCCTGACGGTGCACGATCTCTCCGACGATGATGCCGACCGGCTCATCGCCGACCTCGCCGCGGCCGTGGATGCGGTCGCCGCCACCTCGAAGATGGGATGATTCCGCCGTGAAGGTACTTTCGATCCAGTCCGCCGTCGCCTACGGTCACGTCGGCAACTCCGCCGCAGTGTTCCCGCTCCAGCGCATCGGCGTCGAGGTGCTGCCGGTGTACACGGTGAACTTCTCGAACCACACCGGGTACGGCGCCTGGCGCGGACCGCTGATCGCACCGGACGACGTGCGCGAGGTCATCACAGGTATCGAGGAGCGCGGGGTCTTCGACAAGATCGACGTCATCCTGTCGGGATACCAGGGCTCGGAGGGCATCGCCGATGTGATCGTGGAGACCGTGGCGCGCGTCAAGGCGGCCAATCCGAACGCCGTCTACGCGTGCGATCCCGTCATGGGCAACGCCAAGTCCGGTTGTTTCGTCGCTCCCGCGATTCCCGAGCTCCTGCGCGAGAAGGTCGTCCCGGTGGCGGACATCATCACGCCCAATCAGTTCGAACTGGGCTTTCTCACCGGCACCGATCCTCACACGGTCGAGGAGACCCTCGCTTCGGCGGACGCTGCCCGCGCGATGGGACCGGGCACGGTACTGGTCACGAGCGTCGAGCGCCCCGACCGCGAGGAGGGAACGATCGAGATGATGGCCGTGACGCCCCGGGGCGCCTGGATCGTGACGACACCCCTGCTGCCGATGAAGGCCAACGGTTCCGGCGATGTGACCGCGGCCTTGTTCACCGCGCACTACACGCGCACCGATGATGCCGCGGACGCCCTGGCTCGCACCGCATCCAGCGTGTTCGACCTGCTCGAGGCGACGCACCGCTCGGGCGAGCGCGAGCTGCAGCTGGTCGAGTCGCAGGAGGCTTACGCCCACCCCCGCCTGCAGTTCGCCGTGCGTCAGGTGCGCTGAGTAGGCTCAGCCGCCCGTGGCGGCACGGAAGGCGCTCTCCCACTGGGGAGCGTCGGCCGGGCACAGGAATCCCGTCCCGAACACCATGATGCTGGTGACGTTGCGCTCGGTCGTCGGATCGCCGTTGGTGAGTGCGGAGATCAGCGGCGAGGTCGCCACGTGCGTGGCGTACAGGTCTTGGTCGACATCGTGCCCGTTGAGGATCGAGGTCTCGCAGGCGTCCAGCGCCAGGGCCAGGGTGATGCTCTCGATCTCCGGTGACCACGTGCCGCCCTGCGACTCGGTGTAGGCCCGCTGCTGCGAGATGAACTCCTGCTGCTCCGGCGTCTTCGGCGTCAGCATCGGGTCTCCGGGAATCTGCTGCTGAGCCTCGAAGAAGGCATCGCGCTCGGCGAAGACGTCACCGTCAATCAGATCGTCGGAGCCGGATTCGTCGGTGTTCTGGGTGGGCTCGCCCGAGGGAGCGAGTGCCTCGTCCGGCCCGCTGGATTCTGGCAGCGGGGTGAACTGGCACCCCGCCAACGGCACCAGAGCCAGCAGGAACATGGGTGCGATGAGGCGGACGGAACGTGTGCGCATGAGAGACCCCCGGGCTCGTGGAACGATGCCCGCCACGCTATCGAGAGGGTCCGGTCCGTGCCGGGGGCTTGTGGAGAACGTTCAGAGCGGCCAGGCGTCCGCGAGCGAGCGGCGCACGTCGCCGAGCAGCTGCGGCAGTGCCTTGGTGCGCGCGATGATGGGGAAGAAGTTCGCGTCGGTCGCCCATCGCGGGACGACGTGCTGATGAAGATGCCCCGCCACTCCGGCGCCGGCGACGGCGCCCTGGTTCATCCCGATGTTGAACCCGTCGCACCGGGACGTCTCGCGGAGCGCGCGCATCGCCGTCTGGGTGAGCGCACCGATCTCGGCGACTTCCTCGGCATCCGCCTGGTCGTAGGTCGGGATGTGGCGGTACGGGCAGACCAGCAGATGGCCGGAGTTGTACGGGAACAGGTTCAACAGGACGTAGGCGCGGACCCCGCGATGGACGATGAGTCCGTCCTCGTCGCTCTTGTGCGGCGCCGCGCAGAACGGACACTGCTCGGAGTGCGGCTCGGGGCCGGCCTGGATGTACGCCATGCGGTGCGGAGTCCACAACCGCTGGAACTCATCCGGGACGCCGGGCAGATCGGACGCGGCGATCAACGCCGCATCCGTCTGCTCCGGCTCTGTCGTCACGCGAGGTCCTCCGCGGTGTTGACGAGGACCTTCTCGGCGATCGCCCGCTGGATCATCGCGATCGCGTCGTCGACGGGAATCCCGTTGGTCTGCGTCCCGTCACGGAAGCGGAACGAGACGGTGCCGGCACTGCGGTCCTGCTCCCCTGCGATCAGCTGGATCGGGACCTTCTGCGTCGTGTGTGTACGGATCTTCTTCTGCATCCGGTCGTCGGAGTGGTCGACCTCCGCCCGGACGCCCGATGCCTTGAGGCGGTCGACGATGCCGTCCAGGTAGTCCGCGAACTGCTCGGCCACCGGGATACCGACGACCTGCACAGGCGAGAGCCACACGGGGAAAGCCCCCGCGTAGTGCTCCAGCAGGATGGCGAAGAAGCGCTCGATGGAGCCGAACAGCGCCCGGTGGATCATGATCGGGCGGTGCTTCTCGCCATCGGGACCCGTGTACTCGAGGCCGAAGCGCTCGGGGAGGTTGACGTCGACCTGCACCGTGGACAGCTGCCAGGTCCGACCGATGGCGTCCTTCGTCTTGAGGTCGATCTTCGGCCCGTAGAACGCGGCCTCGCCGGGCACTTCGGTCAGCTTCAGACCGCTCGCGACGGCAACGTGCCGCAGTGCGTTCGTCGAGTACTCCCAGAACTCGTCGGAGCCGATCCACTTCGACTTCTCGTCGTCGCGCAGCGAGAGTTCGAGTTCGAAGTCCTCGAGACCGAAGTCGCGCAGCATCGAGATGACGAACTCCAGCACGCGGGTCGCCTCCGACTCGAGCTGCTCGGGGGTGACGAACAGGTGCGAGTCGTCCTGAGTGAATCCGCGCACGCGGGTGAGACCGTGCAGCGCCCCCGAGAGCTCGTTGCGGTAGACGGTACCGTTCTCCGCGAGCCGCATCGGCAGGTCGCGGTAGCTGCGGCCGCGCTCCTTGTAGATCAGGATGTGCATCGGGCAGTTCATCGGCTTCAGGTAGTACTCCTGACCGACCTTGGTGATGTTGCCTTCGGCGTCTCGCTCCTCGTCCATGGTGATCGGGGGGAACATGCCCTCCCGGTAGGTCACCAGGTGGTTCGAGGTGATGAAGAGGTCTTCCTTCGAGATGTGCGGGGTGTAGACGTAGGTGTAGCCGCCTTCCACGTGCCGACGCCGGGCGTGCTGCTCCATCTCGCCGCGGACGATGCCGCCCTTCGGATGCCACACACTGAGACCGGAGCCGATCTCGTCGGGGAACGAGAACAGATCGAGCTCCTTGCCGAGCTTGCGGTGGTCGCGCTTCGCCGCCTCCTCCAGTCGGTGCTGGTAGGCACGCAGGTCGTCCTTGGTCGCCCACGCCGTGCCGTAGATGCGCTGCAGCTGCGGGTTCTTCTCGCTTCCGCGCCAGTACGCGCCGGCGATGCGCTGCAGATCCCAGCCGTTGCCGATGACGCGGGTGCTCGGCACGTGGGGCCCACGGCAGAGGTCCTTCCAGACCGTCTCACCGTCGCGGTTCACGTTGTCGTAGATCGTCAGCTCGCCCGCGCCGACCTCGACAGATGCCCCCTCGGCCGCTTCCTTCTTGGCGCCCTTCAGACCGATCAGCTCGAGCTTGAAGGGCTCATCGGCGAGCTCCGCGCGCGCCTCGTCGTCGGTGACGACACGGCGCACGAAACGCTGGTTCTCGCGGACGATCCGCTCCATCTCCTTCTTGATGGCCTTGACGTCCTCCGGCGTGAAGGGAGTGTCGGTGCCGAAGTCGTAGTAGAAGCCGTCGGTGACGGGCGGACCGATACCGAGGTTCGTCTGCGGCTTGATGCGCTGCACCGCCTGGGCGAGCACGTGCGCCGTGGAGTGGCGGAGGATGGCGAGGCCGTCCTGGGACGAGATCGTGACCGGCTCGACGACGTCGGTCGCAGCGATCGTCGTCGCGAGGTCCTTCAGTTCGCCGTTCACGCGCAGCGCGATAACGGAGCGGTCGGGAAAGAGGGCGAATCCGTCTGCGGGGTAGGCGACGGCTGCCGGGGTCAGATCAGTCAAAGGACGCTCCTGAAGTGGGTCTCAATCGATCCTATCGAGCTTGCGAGGCGGCAAGATGGTGTCGTGAAGCTGGCTCTCATCGGCGGCGCGCTGCTGCTGGTCGGCATCGCCGCGGTCCTTTTCGGCGTCCTCCCCCCGGATGCGGCTGTCGCGGTGGCCGAACGCATCCTCCCCGTCCTCGGCTTCGTCACCGCGATCACCGTCGTCGCAGAGCTCGCGACCCGTGTCGGTCTGTTCGATGTGCTGGGTGCTTTCCTCGCCCGTCTCTCGCGCGGGCGCACCATCCTGCTCTGGCTGCTCGTGGTCGCGCTCGCGCTCGTGTCCACCGCCTTCCTGTCGCTCGACACCACGGCGGTCCTCCTGACCCCCGTCGTCGTCGCCGTCGCGAGGGCGAACGGGCTTCCGCCGCTGCCGTTCGCTTTCGCCACGGTGTGGCTCGCCAACACGGCATCGCTGTTTCTGCCGGTGTCCAATCTCACGAACCTGCTCGCCGCCCACAATCTCGAGGGAGGCACGGGAGCGTTCATCGGGCTGCTCGGACCTTCCGCACTGATCGCCGTGTTCGTGACCGTCGTCCTGCTGTGGCTGCGCGACCGTCGTCAATTGCGCGGGCGTTTCTCCCCCGCCCGATCACCACAGGTCGCCGACAAGGCGCTGCTGATCGCCGCCGGAGTGATCGTCGCGATCATGCTGCCGCTGTTGGTCTCCGGCCTCGAGCCCTGGATCCCGGCGACGGTCGCGGCGGTCATCCTCGTCGGATTCGTCTCGTGGCGCTCACCCCGCCTGCTCTCGCTGCGGCTCATCCCGTGGCAGCTGCTCGTCTTCGCGAGCGGGCTGCTGCTGGTCGCCTCGGCGGCGGATGCGGCGGGCCTGCTCGATCCCGTATCGGCCGTCCTCAATGCCTCAGACCAGCCGTGGACAGTGTTCGCGGTCGCCGGTGCGGGCACCGTCGGGGCGAACGTCATCAACAACCTGCCCGCCTATCTGGCTCTCGAACCGGCGGTCGCCACGTCCCCCGTCCATCTCGCGGCCCTGCTCATCGGCGTCAACGCCGGTCCGCTCGTCACGCCATGGGCATCGCTGGCGACGCTGTTGTGGCACGAGCGGCTTCAGTCCGAGGGCATCGAGGTGTCGTGGGGACGATTCGTCCTCTGGGGTGCGCTCGCCGCTCCCCTCGTGGTCGGCCTCGCCACGGTCCCGTTGATCTGGATGCGGTGAGCTCAAGCCTCGGTGATGTCGTAGTCGGGGTCATACCCGTCATCGGGCTCGCTGTAGCCCTCGACCGCTCGCAGATGCCGCTCGGGCGTCGGGCGCACCCGCGCGAGGTGGGCCTCGAGCTCGGAGACGTCGAAGTCCGGATCGTCGCCCTCCCACGCGACGGGCACCGAGAGCACGTCGTTGCCAAGGCCGACAACGAGCTCAGCGGCGCCGTCAGGATCGATCGGGATCCGCACCGCAGCCGCTTCACCACGCTTGGCGAGCTCCGCCGTCAGCTCGACGAGGAGGCGCGCCACATCGTCGGTGGTCAGAACGTTCTCGCCGGCGTAGGTGATGCGTCTCATGCATCCACCATGCGCTCCCGTCCGCCGTGGCGCGGGGCGGTTGCGACGACCCCGGCGGTGGTCTAGGCGCGCGCAGAACCGGCGATCTCGAGGCTCAGACCTGAGCGATCTGTTCACCGACGACGCGTCACGGAAGGCGTTTCGGGTGCGTTAAAAGATCGCCATGTTGCTGGGTGTTCGCTCACGATCAGGTGAGAATGACCTGCATGCGCTGGGCGAAGTGCGCCCGGCGACCATTCACAGCAGGGATACCACTATGTCTCTTGTTCACATCAGGCGCGGCCGTACCGCGCTCGCACTCGCCGCTCTGGCCGGCACGGCCGTGGTGCTGGCCGCCTGCTCCAGCGGTGGCAGCGGCGAGTCGAGCGGCGGTGGCGAAGGCGGCGATCTCATCGTCGGCACCACCGACAAGATCACGTTCATCGACCCGGCGGGCTCGTACGACAACGGTTCGTTCGCGGTGATGAACCAGGTCTACCCCTTCCTCTTCAACAGCCAGTACGGCACCGCGGATGTGACCCCGGACATCGCCGAATCGGGCGAGTTCACCTCGCCGACGGAGTTCACCGTCAAGCTCAAGGACGGCCTCACCTTCGCGAACGGTCACACGCTCACCTCGTCGGATGTGAAGTTCAGCTTCGACCGGCAGCTGAAGATCGCCGATCCGAACGGACCCTCCTCGCTCCTCGGCAACCTCGAATCTGTCGAGGCTCCCGACGACACCACGGTCGTCTTCACCCTGAAGAACGGCAACGACCAGACGTGGGAGCAGATCCTCTCCAGCCCCGCGGGCCCCATCGTCGACGAAGAGGTCTTCTCGCCCGATGCCCTCACGAGCGACGACGACATCGTCGCCGGGAACGCCTTCGGCGGTCAGTACGTCATCGACTCGTACAAGATCAACGAGCTCATCTCCTACAAGCCGAACCCCGACTACAAGGGCGCGCTCGGCGCCGCGGAGAACAGCAGCGTCACGGTCAAGTACTACGCCGATTCATCGAACCTGAAGCTCGACGTCGCCGGTGGTGACATCGACGTCGCCTTCCGCAGCCTCTCCGCCACCGATGTGGACGACCTGTCGAAGAACGACGCGGTCAAGGTCGTGGACGGTCCGGGCGGCGAGATCCGCTACATCGTGTTCAACTTCGACACGATGCCGTTCGGTGCCGCGACGCCGGAGGCCGACCCGGCTAAGTCGCTCGCGGTACGACAGGCGATGGCCGACCTCGTCGACCGCCAGGCGCTGAGCGAGGACGTGTACAAGGGCACCTACACCCCGCTGTATTCTTACGTGCCGCAGGGCCTGACCGGAGCAACCGAGCCCCTCAAGGACCTCTACGGGGACGGCGCGGGAGCGCCCGACCTCGACAAGGCGAAGGCCGCGCTCGAAGCCGCCGGTGTATCGACCCCGGTCACGCTGAACCTCCAGTACAACGGCGACCACTACGGCCCCTCCTCGGGTGACGAGTACGCCGCGGTCAAGTCCCAGCTGGAAGAGGGCGGTCTGTTCACCGTCAACCTCGCGCAGACCGAGTGGGTGCAGTACTCCAAGGACCGCACCGCCGACGTCTACCCGATGTATCAGCTCGGCTGGTTCCCCGACTACTCCGACGCCGACAACTACCTCACGCCGTTCTTCGCCGCGGACAACTTCCTCGCGAACCACTACGACAACAGCGAGGTGCAGGAACTCATCACGGCTCAGGCGTCCGAGACGGATGCGGCCGCGCGCCAGTCGGACATCGAGAAGATCCAGGAGCTCGTCGCGGCGGACCTCTCGACGCTGCCGCTGCTGCAGGGCACGCAGGTCGCCGTCGTCGGCAAGGACGTGGACGGCGCCGTGCTCGACGGCTCGTTCAAGTTCCGCTACGCCCCGCTCCACAAGTAGGACCCCACCGGTCCCCCTTGCTCCTGACGACGCCGCCCCATCGTGGCGGCGTCGTCAGGACGCGGGCGGTGGACTCCGACCGTTCAAAGGTATCCGCATGGTCACAGCGGTAGACGCCGCCGCCGTCGTCAAGCCCGTCGCTCCCCAGCGGGGCGGGCTCTGGCGCTACATCCTGATCAGACTCGTTCTGATCATCCCCACCGTCTTCATCCTCGTCACCGTGGTCTTCCTCCTGATGCGGGTGACCGGAGACCCCATTACGGCCGCCCTCGGCGGCAAACTCCCACCCGATCAACTCGCAGAACGCATCCACGAGGCCGGATACGATCGCCCGCTGATCGTCCAGTACGCGGAGTACATCGGCGGTGTCTTCCGCGGCGACTTCGGCAACACGATCACCGACGGACGCCCTGTGGTCACGATCCTGCTGCAGTACGGATCCGCGACGCTCGAGCTCGCCCTGTACGCGCTGATCGTGGCCTTCGTCCTCGGCATCCCGCTCGGTCTGCTCGCGGCCTACCGCCGCGACCGCTGGCAGGATGCGGCCCTGAGGATCGCCGCGATCCTGGGCTATGCCACGCCGATCTTCTTCCTCGGGATGGTGCTCAAACTCATCTTCTCCGTCGCGCTCGGCGTACTTCCCGCTTCCGGACGCGCGGGTACGCGCACCGAGCTCGCCCTGCAGAGCCTTGACGGCCAGACCGGGATCTACCTCATCGACGCCATCCGACTCGGCAGAGCGGATGCGGTGGGCGACGTCTTGTGGCACGCAGTGCTGCCGGCGCTCGCCCTCGGCATCCTCACGGCCGGCATCTTCCTGCGCCTCGTGCGCACCAACGTGATCGGCACGCTGGGCTCGCAGTACGTCACGAGCGCACGCGCCCGCGGCGTCGGCGAATACCGGCTTGTCACGAAGCACGCCTACCGCCCGGCGCTCATCCCGATCGTCACCGTCATCGGCCTGCAGATCGCCGTGCTCCTCTCGGGCGCCGTCCTCACCGAGACGACGTTCGAGTGGAAGGGCATCGGTTTCATGCTCTCCGAGTACCTGAAGGCGCGGGACTTCGTGGCCGTTCAGGGCATCGTGGTGATGATCGCCGTGGTCGTGGCGGTCACGAACTTCATCGTCGACGTGGTCGCCGCCCTCATCGACCCGCGAGTGAGGTACTGATGTCCACCGTCTCCTCCCCGGCCGCCGTCACCGACCGCCGCCGTCCCCTGATCGACCGACTTCCCGTCCTCTCGCAGCTCCGCCGGAGCGTGGGGCTGCAGCGGGGCATGCTCGTGACCGGACTCGTCATCACGGCCCTGTTCATCCTGACCGCCGCCCTCGCCCCGTGGATCGCGCCCTACGGCTTCGCCCAGCGCTCGGTGGACGGTCAGGACTTCGGCACCCTCCAGGCACCGAACGCCGTCAACCTCCTCGGAACGACCGTCAGCGGCTTCGACGTCCTGTCGCGGACGATCTGGGGCGCGCAGACGGCGCTGCTCGCCATCGTGTGCGCGATCGCGTTCTCGATCTTCCTCGGTGTACTGGTGGGCCTGCTCGGCGGGTACTTCGGGGGCTGGCTCGACCGCATCCTCGTCGTCCTCGCCGACGCCATCTACGCCTTCCCCTCGCTGCTGCTGGCGATCGTGATGTCGATCGTGATCAGCCAGGGGCAGTCGACGCTCTGGGGCGGCATCCTCGCGTCTGCCATCGCCATCACCGTTGTCTTCGTCCCGCAATACTTCCGCGTGGTGCGCAGCGAGGTCGTGCGGGTCAAGGCGGAGCCGTTCGTGGAGTCCGCGCAGGTCATCGGCGTGCCGACCTCGCGGATCCTCCTCCGGCATGTGCTGCGCAACTCCACCCGCTCGCTGCCGGTGGTCGTCACCCTCAACGCGTCAGAGGCGCTGTTGACGCTCGCGGGTCTCGGCTTCCTCGGATTCGGCATCGAGGCGACGGCGGCCGCGGAGTGGGGCTACGACCTCAACCGCGCCGTCTCGGATGTCACGAGCGGCATCTGGTGGACCGCCATTCCGCCGGGCATCGCGATCGTCCTCGTCGTCCTCGGCATCACGCTCGTCGGTGAGAGCCTCAACGACCTCAGCGACCCGCGTCTGCGCACCCGGCGGCGTGCGACGCGCACGCGCACGAAGGAGGCGACCGCATGAGCGACATCGCACGCATCGACGACCTCAGAGTGACCTTCGCGACCGACGGCGATCCCGTCGTCGCGGTCGCCGGTATCTCGCTCGCCGCTCACGCAGGCGAGGTGCTCGCCATCGTCGGGGAATCCGGTTCCGGAAAGACCGTGACGGCCAACACCCTGCTCGGCCTGCTCCCGGAGACCGCGACCACGTCCGGCGCTGTGGTGATCCAGGCTCGGAACGGCGGCGAGACGGACATCGTCCACGCATCCGCATCCCAGCTGCGCGCCATGCGCGGTCGCGATGCCGCGATGGTGTTCCAGGAGCCGTCGACGGCATTGAATCCCGTGTTCACCGTGGGTTGGCAGATCGCGGAGGGGATCCGGGCCCACGAGCGCGTCACGCGCGCCGAGGCGCGACGCCGCTCGATCGAGATCCTTCGCAAAGTGGGGATCCCCGACCCGGAGAGGCGCGTCGACGACTACCCGCACCAGTTCTCCGGCGGGCAGAAGCAGCGCGTCGTTATCGCGATGGCGCTCGTTCTCAACGCGGGCCTGATCATCGCGGATGAGCCGACGACGGCTCTGGATGTCACCGTGCAGGCGGAGATCCTGGAACTGCTGCGCGCCTGTCGGGACGAGTTCGGCGCGACGATCGTGCTCATCACGCACAACATGGGCGTGGTCGCCGACCTCGCGGATCGTGTCGTGGTCATGTATCGCGGGGAGATCGTCGAGCAGGCGCCGGTGCGCGAGCTCTTCGCCGATCCGCAGCAGCCCTACACACGGCAGCTGCTGGCCGCCGTGCCTCACGTCGGTGCCGGCAAGAGCGCCGCGCAGGATGCGGCCGCCGCGGCGCCGTCCGAGCCGCCGGCGGGCAGTCTCGTGGTCGCTCGCAACCTTCACATCGCCTACCCAGGTCGTTTCGGCCGCACGGGCGTCGTGGCCGTGCACGGCGTCGACTTCTGGATCGGCCCGGGTGAGGTCCTCGGCCTGGTCGGTGAGTCCGGTTCCGGGAAGACCACCATCAGCCGTGCGATCGTCGGTCTGACCTCCGTCGTCGACGGGTCGTTGGAGGTTCTCGGCACCCAGATGCGCGACGTGAAGCCACGGGCGCTCGCCGCACTCCGCCCGCAGGTGGGATTCGTCTTCCAGGATCCGGCGACGAGTTTCAATCCCTTGCTGACGATCGCGGAGTGCATAGCCGAACCGCTCGTGGTACACAAGCGGGTGCGCAGCGCCGCTCAGGCGCGGAAGCGGGTCGACGAGCTGCTGGATGCGGTGCGCCTGCCCGCCGCATACGGTGACCGTTTTCCGCACGAACTGTCCGGGGGCCAGCGCCAGCGCGCCTCGCTCGCACGCGCCCTCGCGCTCGACCCGAAGCTCCTGATCGCCGACGAGCCGACGAGCGCGCTCGACGTGTCGGTCCAGGCGACAGTGCTCGAGCTGTTCGCGGCGCTCCAGCGCGAGCTCGGCTTCGCGTCGCTGTTCATCAGCCACGATCTGGCTGTCATCGATGCCGTCGCCGACCGTGTCGTCGTGCTTCGTCAGGGAGAGGTGCGCGAGCAGGGGACGACGGCGCAGGTCCTCTTGCACCCCCAGGACGCCTACACCGAGCGTCTCCTGACGTCGCTGCCGGTGCCGGACCCGGTGGCGCAGGCGGAGCGCCGCGCCGCGTGGCTGGCACTGCCTCCCGAAGCGGGACGCTGAACGACGCGTGCGCCGGGACTTTGCCGACGTCGGCCCGGTCTCGGCGCACGCACCCGCTCATCCGCGCAGAGGTGTGATGCCCTGTGCTGTGCGGGGGAAGGTGGCGAGCACGGCGGGATCGATGTTGAGGTGGGCGGACACGAGCTGGGGCGGCACGTGCGCCAGCCAGTTGGCGAGGCTGATCTCCTCATACCTGTCGGTGCGGAACACCTCGAGGAACTGCAGAACGTCGTCGCCGGTGTTCTCGATGTAGTGGCCGTAGTTCTTCTTCACCACGCCGACGTCACCCGGACGGAAGTCCGTCGTGTTGGCGTGCGGGCCGGTGTTGAAGACGGTCATGCGGGCGGAGCCGCGCAAGTAGTACTGCCACTCGTCCGCGTTGGGATGCCAGTGCAACTCACGCATCGAGCCCGGCTCGACCGTCACGAGAGCCGCCGCGACGGTGTTCGAGTACGCGTAGTTGGTCGAGTCGGCGACCTGAACGCTGCCGCCCGAGTTCTGATACCGCGGCTGGGAGCGCGACAGACGGAAGATGACCGGCTCCATCCCCCACTCGACGCCCGCGGCGGCCTGATCGACCTCCAGGGCGGGCGGCTCGTCGCCGGGGAAGATCCAGAGGTTGTGCAGCGGGATGTCGGAGAACACCTCCTGCGCGACCCCGAAGTTCTTCGCCAGGACCTCCGGAGGCGTGTGCGCGAACCAGTCCGTCAGCAGCAGCGTGTTCGACTCCGACTGCTGCCCATCGTCGAAGGCGAGCACGAACTCCGCGCCGTCCGGCCCGAGTCCCTGCAACGAATGAGGGGTCCCCGCGGGGAAGAACCACAGGTCCCCTTCCTCCACGTCTTCTACCGCCGGCAGTCCCGAACGGCTCAGCGTCGTCACGCGAGCCTTGCCGCGCGTCATGACGGCCCACTCCGCCGTCTGATGCCAGTGCAGTTCGCGGATCCCACCCGGCTCGAGGTACATGTTGACGCCGGCGATCTCGTCCGAGATGTGGAAGTCGCTACTGGTCAACTCACGCGCCCACCCCCCGCGCTGCACGCGACGCGGGGAGATGTTGAACGAGGACCAGAAGAACGGCTGCGTCGAGATGTCGGTGGCCGGAGCATCGATCTGGTTCGGGAACTGCGACGCGATGGCGGGGTTCTGCGGACCGGTCATCACGGTGCTCTGCGGCCGGTCGACCGTGTTGATCTCGCCCTCCGGTGGAAGGTCAGGATTGCCGAATGTGGGCGCCTCGTGGTGCGGCGCTGTGCTGTCCGGGGTTTCCATGGTGGTGCTCCTTTGTCCCGTGAAGTGGATGCCGGTGAGTCTCGCCGAGC
Source organism: Microbacterium neimengense (assembly GCF_054782995.1). Lineage (NCBI taxonomy): Bacteria > Bacillati > Actinomycetota > Actinomycetes > Micrococcales > Microbacteriaceae > Microbacterium > Microbacterium neimengense. The sequence goes on along the minus strand of NZ_BAAGRK010000015.1, from coordinate 335,158 downwards.
TGCGGCCCGGCCTGGCACCGCGTGGTGACGGAAGTCACTTCGACGCGCGTCGAGGCCCGGACGCGCCTCGTCAGGGAGCGGGGCGGCTTCCGACTCAGAGCGGATGCGGGTCACCGGCACCGCTTATACGTTCGGGCCGTACTCGCCGCGCCGCGCCGCCGGGCGCCTCGCGAGCGAGCACAGGAACCTGAGGAGAACCACCCATGTCCGATATCACTGTCGTCCTCGTCCACGGCGCGTTCGCCGAGTCCTCGAGCTGGAACGGCGTCCTGACGCTGCTGCAGGATGCGGGCATCGACGCGATCGCGACGCCGAACGCGCTGCGCAGCGTGACCACGGATGCCGAAAACGTGCGTCGCCTCGTGGACTCGCTGCCCGGCGACGTGCTGCTGGTAGGCCATTCGTACGGTGGAGCGGTCATCACGGAAGCCGGCGCCGGGAACGACAAGGTCAAGGGCCTCGTCTACGTGGCGGCTTTCGCACCCGACCACGGCGAGAACGCGCTCGACCTGACCGGTCAGTTCCCGGGCAGCACCCTGGGTGAGCGCGTGCGCCCGTATCCGCTCGGCGACGGCACGAACGATCTCGTCGTCGACCGCGCGCTCTTCCCCGACCAGTTCGCCGCCGATGTGCCGCTCGAGGTCGCGAAGCTGTCCGCCCTCACCCAGCGTCCGATCCGCGACTATGCGCTCGGCGAAGGCCTGCCCGCCGCGACTCCGGCCTGGAAGACGCTCCCCTCCTGGTTCGTCTACGGCACGGGCGACAAGAACATTCCCGAAGCGGGGCTCGCGTTCATGGCGGAGCGTGCGGGCTCGCGCGGCACCCGCGTGATCGACGGTGCGTCGCACTCGGTGATGGTCTCCAACCCCGGCGCCGTCGCCGAGCTGATCAAGACCGCCCTCGCGGAACTCGCCTGACTCACGAGCCCGTCTGGCGCCGGGCGGACTCGCCGCGCCGGGCGGGCTCGCCGCATCCGAATCGGGATGGATCAGAGCATCATGATCTGCACGAAGCCCGCGATGGCCCAGATCGCGAACGCACCCCACGCGACGAAACCGATGCCGATCAGGACGATTGCCGTGATCGCGGGCCAGCGCGGTCGCTTCTTCTTCGCGAGGGCGACGATCGAGAGGACCAACCCCGCGACGATGGCGGGAACGAAGACGGCGCTCAAGCCGCCCGTCGACACACCGGTCGTCAGGGTGAGAAGAATCAGCGCCAAGGGCGCCACGGCGAGGCCGAATCCGACCCAGGGCAGAGCATCGCGGCGAGTGGTCGACGGTGCGGGATCCATGCTCCGAATGTACCGGCACGGCAATGGCGCGCCGTGCGTGGGCAGCGCCGATGGCGCGACATCTGCACGGCGGATGGGGAGTGCCGAGCCACAGCGGTCACATCGGAGCACATTCTCACCACGCGCCGTGCACACGTCGCACCCTCGCGCGCCCCACACGCGGTGGGAGACGTGTCGACGCGTTGCTCAAGCCACCTCAGAAACGAGAAAACCCCCGGAGGGCCGGGGGGTTCTTCGGTGCGCGATACTGGGATCGAACCAGTGACCTCTTCCGTGTCAGGGAAGCGCGCTACCGCTGCGCCAATCGCGCCTGTACAGGCTGTTCAGTTATGGGCGAGGTGGCGACGGGATTCGAACCCGTGTAAACGGCTTTGCAGGCCGGTGCCTAGCCGCTCGGCCACGCCACCGTGTGTGGTTCGACCCACGTGACGTGATCTCCCCGGAGGGAGATCCCCGCACTCGAGCGGATGACGAGACTCGAACTCGCGACCCTCACCTTGGCAAGGTGATGCGCTACCAACTGCGCTACATCCGCATTTCGTTCCCGATCTCTCGGGCACTTGGAAAACATTATCCCAACTCCAGCGCTTCGCAAAACCGAGACGGACCCGCGCGTGTCTTGCCGTCTGGTCAACGGAGCGCGTCCGCATCCGGTATGCTCGATTCTCGGCCCCACGGGTCATGGGCGATTGGCGCAGTTGGTAGCGCGCTTCCTTCACACGGAAGAGGTCATCAGTTCGAGTCTGGTATCGCCCACCATCGAAACCCCCGGTTCAGCCGGGGGTTTCGCGTTTCCCGCCCCGCCCCGCGGCTCTGTCACGGAGTCCTTCGCGAAGTATCCGGTAACCGGTAGCGGCGGCGAGGAGCGCCCACAGAGTCCAGAGGATCCACACACCCGCCACACCCACGACCGGTCCGCTCGTGCAGTAACTCGCGTCGGGGTCGGTACCCGAGTCGTAGCACGCTCCCTGGGTGGAGGTCGTCACGAGGGCGACGACCGCGGCGGCGATGAGGACGAACGCCACCCAGGCCAATCCGCGAACAGCCCACCTCCGTGTTCGCCGGGTGCTCGCGCTCATGGCCCGAGGCTACAGGTGAGCAGATGCGGGGAGACGACTCGCCCCGCGAGACCAGCCGTGACGCACCAAGATGGATGCATGGCGCCTCCCCCGAAGCCCCCGCAGCTGAACCTCCTGCACCTGGACGACCTCGCCGACGGCAGCCGAACCCAGCTGCGCGCCGGGGCGATGCTGACAGGCATGAGCCTGACTGTCGAGACGCACTCCCCCGCTGATCTCACCGATGCCCGGCTGGACGGCGTACGCTTCGACCGATTCGTCGCCCCCGAGCTGCGCCTTCGCGGCGCGGGTCTGCTCGAGGTCGCGCTCGACGCGCTGGATGTCCCCGTGATGGATGCCGCTCGCACAGACTGGTCCGACGCGCGTCTGAGCGGCCGTGTCGGGGCTCTCACCGCGTACGACAGCTCGCTGCGCAGCGTCCACTTCCTCGGATGCCGCTTGGGCTTCGTCAACCTCCGCGGCTCGGAGCTGCTCGACGTCCAGTTCACGGACTGCTCGATCGACGAACTCGATCTGGGAGAAGCGCGATGCCGCCGGATGCGGTTCACGGACACGAGGATCGCCTCACTCGAGGTGCCTCGCGCAGTCCTCGTAGATGTCGATCTCAGACACGCAGAGCTCTCAGCCGTGTCCGGCGTCGGCCAACTGTCCGGCGCCACGATCACCCACGAGCAGGCTCTCCAGCTGGCACCGCTGCTCGCGGCGCACGTCGGCCTGTCGATCGCCGGCGACTGACGTTCATCGCCACCCAAAGCGCGCGCGCAGGGCGTCGACGACGCGGGCGAAACGCGCCGCGTCGAGAGTCGCTCCCTCACGACGCAATCCCGCGTGGGACACGCTGTATAGCTGATCGATGTCGGCCCACGACGGCCGACGCTGCGGGTCCCATCCACCCGCGCCCAGAGGAACGTAGGCATCGACCCCCGGATGCGCGCGGCTGGTGAGCTTGACCGCGTACACGCGGTCGCGGCTCTGACGAGCCACCACGAGCACCGGACGATCTTTCCCGCGGCCGTCTCGTTCGGCGTACGGCACCCACGTCCATACGATCTCCCCCGCATCCGGAATCCCATCGGGACGCGGCGCGTAGGCAAGTCTCAGTCGACCGACCGAACGGGGGTCCACCTCGTACGTCTGCGACGACGCTGCGGGGCGCACCAGGCGCAGGACACCGCGGCCGAGGCGGGAGAGCAGACCCATCGCGCCAGCCTATCCAGCCGATCGACGCCGCAGGCACCGAAAGGAGAGGGCGCCGCGGTGACCCGCGACGCCCTCTCCTGCTGGAAACGATGTGTCAGGACTGCTCGGCGAGCGAGTAGCCCTCCTCGCCGTGAACCGTGGAGTCCACGCCGGCGAGCTCGTCCTCGTTCTTGATGCGGAAGCCGATGGTCTTCTCGATAGCGAAGCCGATGATCCAGGCGACGACGAAGGAGTAGACCAGCACGCCCACAGCGGCGATGACCTGCAGCACGAGCTGCTCGTAGTTGCCGCCCACGAACAGGCCCGTCTCGGTCGCGAAGAAGCCGAGGTAGATCGTTCCGATCAGACCGCCGACGAGGTGGATACCGACCACATCGAGCGAGTCGTCGTAGCCGAGCTTCCACTTCAGCTCGATCGCAAGGGCGCAGACGGCACCGGTGACGACACCGAGCAGCAGAGCCCAGCCCGGCGTCAGCGCGGCGCACGAGGGGGTGATGGCAACGAGACCGGCGACGGCACCCGAGGCGGCGCCCACCGAGGTGGCCTTGCCGTCCTTGAGCTTCTCGACGACGAGCCAGCCGATGATGGCAGCAGCCGTAGCGCCGAGGGTGTTGATGATGATCAGGCCGACCGAGGAGTCCTCGGTGCCCAGCAGACCGAAGGTGCCCTCAGCGCCGGCGTTGAAGCCGAACCAGCCGAACCACAGGATCGCTGCACCGAGCATGACGAGCGGCACGTTGTGCGGCTTCGTGATGCCCTTCTGGAAGCCGATGCGCTTGCCGAGGACGAGCGCCAGCGCGAGCGCTGCGGCGCCGGCGTTGATGTGCACGGCGGTACCACCGGCGTAGTCGATGACCGAGGTCGTGAAGCCGAAGGTCTCACCGAGCTTCATGATCCAGCCGCCACCCCAGACCCAGGCGGCGACAGGGAAGTAGACGACCGTGGCCCACACGCCGGCGAAGATCATCCAGGCGCCGAACTTGGCGCGGTCTGCGATCGCGCCGGAGATCAGCGCAACGGTGATGATGGCGAAGGTCGCACCGTAGGTGGCTCCCACGAGGCCGTTGTCGTCCAGTCCGCCCAGACCGAAGTCGGAGAACGGGTTACCGGCGAAGGCCCACGCGCTGTCGACCACGCTCATGTTGAACCCGTAGAGGATCCACAGAACGCTGACCAGGCCGAGCGCGCCGAAGCTCATCATCATCATGCTGACGACGCTCTTGGCCTTGACGAGTCCTCCGTAGAAGAACGCGACGCCCGGCGTCATGAAGAGCACAAGTGCCGTCGCAGCGACGGACCAGGCGAGATTTCCGCTATCCATGAAATTCCTCATCCATGTCGTGTTACTCGAGGTATCCCAGGGCCGCAGATCGGGTCGCAGCTCCTCAGGACGTCCACAGTTTGTCGAGAAGGAGTTCCAGTGGTGCGCGAATGGTGTTTCGACTTTGTTACAGCGAGCCCACCACGGTAAACAACAGGTTTCCCCACACCGAGAACCCGCCAGGGATCGCGGCTCAGGAGTGGGTGAGCGCGATCAGTCGTGAGATGGCGCGGAGGTACTTCTTGCGGTAGCCGCCCGCGAGCATCTCGTCGCCGAACACCTGGTCGAGAGCCGCGCCGGTGGACCGTACCGGGATCTGCGCGTCGTAAGCGCGATCGACGAAGGCGACGAAACGCAGGGCCGCGGACTGGTCGGTCAACTGGTGCACGTCACGCAACCCGATGGTCGTCACGCCGTCGATCAGACGGATGTAGCGCGAGGGGTGGACTTTCGCCAGATGGGCGATCAGCGTCGAGAAATCGTCATCGGAGACGACGCCGGATGCGGCGGCCTCGGCCAGTGCACTCTCGTATGCCCCCGCATCCAGAACAACCGCGTGACCGTCGACCGCACGCTGGCGGTAGTCGACACCGTCGATCCGCAGGGTCTCGAACGAGGCCGACATCGCCTGGATCTCGCGCAGGAAGTCCTGCGCGGCGAAGCGCCCCTCGCCCAGTGCGTTCGGCGGCGTGTTGGAGGTGGCGGCGAGCTTCGTGCCGGATGCGACGAGCTCACCGAGCAGTCGCGTCATCACCATCGTGTCGCCCGGATCATCCAGCTCGAACTCGTCGATGCACAGCAGATCGGAACCTCGGAACAGTTCCACGGTCTGCTGGTACCCGAGCGCGCCGACGAGAGCCGTGTACTCGATGAACGAGCCGAAGTACTTCCTGCGCGCGGGCATCGCGTGATAGATCGATGCGAGGAGGTGGGTCTTGCCGACACCGAAACCGCCGTCCAGGTACACGCCGGGCTTGCGCTCGGGCGCGCGGGGGGCACGGCGGAAAAGGCCGCGCTTCGGCGCCTCCACCGCCGCTCCGGCGAACTCGCGGAGGGTCTGCTTGGCCTCGGCCTGCGAGGGGAAGGCGTCATCCGCGCGGTACGTGTCGAAGCTCGCGTCGGCGAACTGCGGCGGCGGTACGAGGGAAGCGACCATGTCCGCACCGGACACCTGCGGAGATCGCTCGGCGAGGTGCACGAGCGCGTTCTGATGAGCAGGCGAAGTCATGCGGGATCCTGTGTCACACGGTTACGGGGCGGATGCGGACGCGGCGACTCGAACCTAGGCTCGATCAGGCGACTTCCCCACTTTACGTGCTCGGTCGCGTCCCGACTGAACAGGAGAATCCCGTGCCCGTCGACCTCGATTCCACCTCCGAGAAGTTCGCCGCCTATGCGCACCCCGAACGACTCGTCACCACCCAGTGGTTGCAGGAGCGCCTGGGCACTCCCGGACTCGTCGTCGTCGAATCCGACGAGGACGTCCTCCTGTATGAGACGGGCCATATCCCCGGTGCGGTGAAGGTGGACTGGCACACCGAGTTGAACGACCCTGTCGTGCGCGACTACGTGGACGGGGCCGGATTCGCCGACCTCCTCAGCCGCAAGGGCATTTCGCGCGGGGACACCGTCGTCATCTACGGCGACAAGAACAACTGGTGGGCGGCCTATGCCCTGTGGGTGTTCTCACTGTTCGGCCACGAGGACGTCCGACTGCTGGACGGGGGTCGCGACCGCTGGATCGCAGAGGGGCGCGAGATCACCACGGAACCCGCGAACCGCGCGCGCACCGAGTATCCCGTCATCGAGCGCGACGACAGCGTGCTGCGCGCGTACAAGGAAGACGTCCTCGCGCATCTGGGTCACCCGCTGATCGACGTACGGTCCCCCGAGGAGTACTCGGGCGAGCGCACCAGCGCCCCCGCATACCCCGAGGAAGGCGCGCTGCGTGCCGGCCACATCCCGTCGGCGCAGAGTGTGCCGTGGGCGCGCGCAGTAGCCGAGGACGGAACGTTCAAGTCGCGTGCCGACCTGGACGCCATCTACCGAGATGAGGCCGGCTTGACCGACGGCGAGCCGGTCGTCGCGTACTGCCGGATCGGTGAGCGCTCCAGCCACACCTGGTTCGTCCTGAAGCACTTGCTCGGCTTCGAGGACGTCCGCAACTACGACGGGTCCTGGACCGAATGGGGCAGCGCAGTGCGCGTTCCCATCATCACCGGCTCCGAGCCGGGCGAGGTGCCCGGCCGCTAGGCGCTGCGTGCGAGAATGTCGCGGATGACCGACAGCGCCCTCCCCGAGAAGCTCGCCGAGATCCGCGAGGACTTCCTCGCCCTCGCCGAACCCGAACGCCTGCAGCTGCTCCTGGAGTTCTCGCAGGAGCTTCCGCCGATCCCGGCGGAGTATGAGGGGCATCCGGAGTTGTGCGAGCGGGTGGCGGAGTGCCAGTCCCCCGTGTACATCGTCGTCGATGTGGACGACGACGGCATCGTCGCGATGCACGCTACCGCTCCGGCGGAGGCTCCGACCACCCGCGGCTTCGCGAGCATCCTGGCCCAGGGGTTGACCGGCCTCACGGTCGCGGACGCCCTCGCCGTTCCTGACGACTACCCGCAGAGCCTCGGCCTGACCCGCGCGGTCTCTCCCCTTCGCATCGCGGGGATGACGGGCATGCTGCTGCGCGCAAAGCGACAGATTCAGCGCAAGAGCGGCGCGTGAGGATGCACCTTACGCGTGTGATCCCCCGTCCGGTCGAGCGCATCGACGCCGGTGACGACGCCGGGCTCGGGTGGCTCCGAGCCGAGTACGAGCCGCACACTGAACACTCGGTGCGGCTCAACATGATCACGTCGTTGACGGGTTCCGCGACGGGCACGGACGGCACCAGCGACACGCTCTCGAGTCCCGTCGATCGACGCATCCTCGGGGTGATCCGCGGGTGGAGCGATGTCGTGGTGGTGGGTGCGCAGAGCGTGCGCGCCGAGCGATACGTCGTGCCCAAGCGCACCCGACTGGCGATCGTCACCCGGACGGGACGTCTCGAGGGACACCAGTTGGCGCCCGACGACGACACCGCCCGTGTCTTCCTCGTGTGCGCCGAGCACGACGTCGACACCGTGAGAAGCAATAGCGAGAGTCTGGGGCTCGAGGTCATCGCCGTTCCGGGCGACGAGCTCGCGCCCTCCCGCGTCCTTTCTGCCTTCGCGGATCGCGGCTGGCTGCGTGTCGTCTGCGAGGGCGGACCGACGCTCGCCTCGCAGTTCGCGCGGGCAGGTGTCATCGACGAATTCTGTGTCTCCGTCGCGCCGCAACTCGTGCCAGCGGCTGCGCCGTTCATCCGTGTTCCCGACGGTCACGCGCTGGCGGCGCCGCACGGCCTGATCGTCGACGACTCCGGGTTCAGCTACCTGCGGGCTCGGCCGTCGGCGTGAGTCCCTGCGCCCGCACCCAGTCCCGGATGCGGGCACTCCACCGCTGCTCGTCGTAGTTCCAGAGCTTCGTGTGTCGAGCCACCTCGAAGACCTCGAGTTCGACGAGGTCGGGGCGGGCCTGCCGCAGATCGTGAGAGGCGTCTGAGGGGACGAAGCCGTCGTCGTCGCTGTGCAGGATCAGGATCGGGTCCCGCAGCTCATCCGCGCGAGCGACGACATCCAGGCGATCGAACGGGATCGGCGTCCCGGTGCGGGTGAATGCCGTGCCCCAGTCCGACTCGAGCGCCGAGATGGCGAGCTTGGTGACCGTAGGCGGAAGCTTCATGAGGCCCGCCTGGTAGTCGAGCACGACGCGCCAGTCGATGACGGGTGAATCCAGGACGACACCGGCGATCATGTCCCGGTGCGCCGAGCTGAGGGCCAGCTGCAGTGCGATCGCGCCGCCCATCGACCACCCCATGAGCAGGATGCGGCGGGCGCCGTTACGTCGAGCAAAACCGATCGCGGCATCGACGTCGCGCCACTCCGTGGCACCGAGCCCGTAGGTTCCCGTGCGGCTGCGCGGCGCCTCACCGTCGTTGCGATAGGAGACGACCAGCGTGGTGATATCCAGACTGTGCATGAGCGGGACTGCCCGCAGACACTCCGCGCGCGTCGTGCCGCGGCCGTGGATCTGGATGCACCAGAGATCCGTCTCCTGCTCCGCCGGGAACAGCCACGCCGGGCACGGTCCGACGGCCGAACCGATGAGCTGCGAGCTGAAGGGCAGCTGCAGCTGATCGGGGCGGTCGAAGTACCAGCCGCTGAACGCAGCCTCGGCAGAGAGCCGTGCGTCCTGACCGACGTGCGTCAGCAACTTGCGCTTGACGCCCGCTTCGTTCTCGGCGAGGACGCTGCCGAGCTTGACGTAATCCTCAGTGCCGCGCGTGAACAGACCGTAGCGCCCCGGCAGCTCGGTGTCTTCGTTGCGCTCCAGGGTGATCGTCTGCGACGCCGGATCGAGCGCGAGGATGCGGGTGTCGGCGCGACGTCCGGCGGGCGTCACGACCTGACGCGCGACCCGGATGGCGACGGCTCCGATCAGCGCGGAGCACAGCGCGGTCGCGGTCGCGAGAGCGACGGCTGCGCCGCGGAAGAGGGCGAAGGCGGTGGGTGAGGCGCCATGGCGGGCGGCGCGCCTGGAGTCCAACATCGTGGCTTCACTCTAGTCTGTCGCCGTGCCCTCCGACCCAGCCGCACCCGCGTCTGCACTCGATGACGCCGTCGCGCGGATCCTCGAGGTGTCGTTTCGCGAGGACCTCGTCGTGCGTCAGATTCCCGCTCCGTCCGGAATCGCCCCCGCCTCTTTCGCGCTGGCAGGAGATGTACGCCCCGAACCCGGTGAGCACGAGTCCGCCTTCGGTACGGGTCGCTTCCTGCTCCTGCACGATGCGAGCGAGCCCGAGCCCTGGGGCTCCCCGTGGCGCATCGTGTGTTTCGCACAAGCGCCTCTCGACACCGATATCGGCGCGGATCCGCTCGTCGCGGATGTCGCCTGGTCGTGGCTCGTCGACGCACTGCAGACGCGCGGAGCCGGCTACCACGCTGCCTCCGGCACCGCCACGAAGACCCTGTCCAAGGGGTTCGGTTCGCTCGCGGCGGAGGGAGACGGCGCCCAGATCGAGCTGCGCGCGTCGTGGTCTCCGGAGGGCGAGATCGAACGGCATGTGGAAGCGTGGGCAGAATTGGTATGCATGCTCGCCGGGCTCCCACCCGGCTCGGAAGGGATCACACAGATCCGGGGAAGGGGTTCATCCCGTGCCTGAGTACTCCGTCATCGCCGACGAAGCAGAGTTCACGTCGGCGATCGAGAGACTCGCCGAGGGTGAAGGTCCGTTCGCTGTCGACGTGGAACGCGCATCCGGCTTCCGCTACTCGCAACGCGCCTACCTGGTGCAGATCTATCGACGCGGGGCGGGTGTGTTCCTCATCGACCCGCCGGCACTCTCCGACTTCTCCCCACTGCAGGCCGTTCTCGGCACGGCGGATTGGGTGCTCCACGCTGCCAGCCAGGACTTGCCCTCGCTGCGTGAGCTGGGACTGGAGCCGCCGCGCATCTTCGACACCGAGCTCGCCTCACGGCTGCTCGGACATGCGCGCGTCGGGCTCGGGGCTGTCGTCGAGGACACGCTCGGGATCGCCCTCGCCAAGGCGCACTCCGCAGCGGACTGGTCGACGCGTCCGCTCCCCCAGTCCTGGCTCGAGTACGCCGCACTGGATGTGGTGCATCTGATCGATGTGCGTGACGCACTGGTGTCGGAGCTGGCGGAGCAGGGCAAGACGGAACTGGCCGAGGAGGAGTTCCAAGCCGTCCTCGATCGGCCGGTGAAGCCGCCGCGCACGGATCCGTGGCGACGGTTGAGCGGGCTGCACACGCTCCGTGGGCGCCGTAATCTCGCCGTGGCGCGCGCTCTCTGGGAGGCACGCGAGGAACTCGCCATCGCGCAGGACGTGTCCCCGGGACGGCTGGTACCGGACCGCGCGCTCGTGGCGGCTGTCGCGGCCGCCCCCGAGAGCAAGCGCGCCCTCGCCGCTGTGAAGGAGTTCACCGGTCGCGCCAGCCGGTCTGAGCTCGATCGCTGGTGGGCAGCCATCGAGCAGGGGCGCGCGACGACGGATCTTCCCCTCGAGCGCGTCGGCAGCGACGCGTTGCCTCCGCCCCGCGCGTGGATCGACCGCAACCCCGAGGCCGACGCCCGGTTGAAGGCCGCGCGCCCGCTCGTCGAGGCGCGTGCCGAAGAGTTGACGATGCCGACGGAGAACCTGCTGACGCCAGAACTCCTACGACGCGTGGCGTGGGAGCCGCCGGCCCCGATCGCCGAGGACACGGTAGGAGCGGCCCTGCTGGCGCTCGGCGCTCGGCACTGGCAAGTGCGAGAGACCGCACAGGTGATCGCCGATGCTTTTGTGGCTTCCATGCAATCGGTCGAGAACGCGGCGGAGAACGCTTCGTAGGTTCGATCCAACCGGTTTTTTCCGGCCACGAGCCCCTCCTACGTTGGAGGAAACCCCGATCATTGGAGGCAGAGTGGCCGAGATTTCGGACGTCTTCTTCGTCGACGGCATGCGTACGCCCTTCGGGCGCGCCGGCGAGAAGGGCATGTACTGGAACACCCGCGCGGACGATCTGGTGGTCAAGACGATCATCGGCGTCATGGAGCGCAATCCGCAGGTCCCCGCGGACCGCATCGACGATGTTGCCATCGCCGCGACCAGCCAGACCGGCGACCAGGGCCTGACCCTCGGCCGCTCGGCGGCGATCCTGGCGGGCCTGCCGATGACGGTTCCCGGCTTCGCGATCGACCGCATGTGCGCCGGAGCGATGACGAGCGTCACCACGATGGCGGGCTCGATCGGCGTCGGCATGTACGACGTCGCCCTGGCCGGCGGCGTGGAGCACATGGGGCGTCATCCCATCGGCGCCAACGCGGACCCGAACCCACGATTCGTCGCCGAGCGGATGGTGGACCCGGGAGCGCTGAACATGGGCGTGACCGCGGAGCGCATCTTCGACCGCTTCCCCCACTTGACCCGCGAACGCAGCGATATGTTCGGCATGCTCAGCCAGCACAAGGCGCAGGCTGCGTACGAGAACGGCAAGTTCCAGCCCGACCTTGTTCCGGTCGCCATCAAGGACGCCGACGGGGCATGGGGCCTGGCCACGGAGGACGAGGGACGCCGCCCCGAGACGACGCTCGAGCAGCTGGCCACTCTGAAGACCCCGTTCCGCCCGCACGGCCGCGTGACGGCTGGTACGTCGTCGCCGCTCACCGACGGCGCGACGATGGGTCTGCTCGCCGGCGGCGGCGCGGTGAAGGAGCTGGGCCTGCAGCCGAAGATGCGTCTCGTCTCCTTCGCCTTCGCCGGCGTGCAACCAGAGATCATGGGCATCGGGCCGATCCCCGCGACGGAGAAGGCCCTGCGCAAGGCGGGGCTGACGATCGACGACATCGGCCTGTTCGAGCTGAACGAGGCGTTCGCGATCCAGGTCATCTCGCTGCTCGACCACTTCGGGATCGCCGACGACGACCCGCGTGTGAACCCGTGGGGCGGCGCGATCGCCCTCGGCCACCCGCTGGCCGCATCCGGTGTGCGTCTGATGATCCAGCTCGCCGCGCAGTTCCGCGAACGGCCGGATGTCCGCTACGGGCTCACGGCGATGTGTGTGGGACTGGGGCAGGGCGGCTCGGTCATCTGGGAGAACCCGTTCTTCGACGGCAAGAAGCGGAAGTGAGTGCGACCATGACCGATTACGACGCGATCGATTTCTCCCCGCTCGACCAGTTCAGCGGCGACGAAGTGGTCACGCACTCCCCCGTGCGCGACATCCGGTTACCCTCCGGCAAGGTGCTCGCGCTCATCACTCTCGACAACGGCCGGGACCACACACGACCGAACACCCTCGGACCGGCGACCTTGAAAGAGCTCGGCGACACTCTCACGGCCCTCGCCTCGCGCGCCGCCGCGAGCGAGATCCAGGCCGTCGGGATCACGGGCAAGCAGTACATCCTCGCCGCAGGCGCCGACCTCTCCGATGTCTCGAAGGTCCCCTCTCGGGATGCCGCCAAGCTCATCGCGCAGCGCGGTCATCAGGTGCTGGGCCGCCTTTCCGAGCTCGGCGTGCCCTCCTTCGCCTTCGTGAACGGTCTGGCGCTCGGTGGCGGCGTGGAGATCGCGCTCAATTCCACCTACCGCACGGTCGACGCGTCCGCGGCCGCGATCGCGTTGCCCGAGGTGTTCTTGGGCATCATCCCGGGCTGGGGCGGGTCCTACCTGCTCCCCAACCTCATCGGCATCGAGAAGGCGCTCGAGGTGGTCATCTCGAACCCGCTGAAGCAGAACCGGACTCTCAAGCCCCGCCAGGCGTACGAGCTCGGCATGTTCGACGCGATCTTCTCGCCGGCGAACTTCCTCGAGGAGTCGCTCGTCTGGGCCGACGGTGTCATCGGCGGCACGATCAGGGTGGAACGCAAGAACGAGCCCGGCAAGATCGAGCGCCTCACCAAGTGGCCCATCGCGATCAAGATGGCGCGCGGCATGCTCGAGAGCCGCATCGGCACCGTTCCGCGCTCTCCGTATGTCGCTCTCGAGCTGCTGGACAAGGCGAGGGGCGGCACGAAGGCCGAAGCTTTCGCGCGAGAGGATGAGGCGCTGGCCGACCTCGTCGTCGGCGACCAGTTCGCGGCGTCGATGTACGCGTTCGACCTCGTGCAGAAGCGCGCCAAGCGCCCGGTCGGCGCACCCGACAAGGCGCTCGCGAAAAGGGTCACCAAGGTCGGCGTCATCGGCGCAGGCCTCATGGCCAGCCAGTTCGCGCTGCTTTTCGTGCGCAAGCTCCGAGTGCCGGTACTCATCACCGACATCGACCAGGCTCGGGTCGACAAGGGCGTCGCGCACATCCACGAGGAGATCGGCAAGCTCGAGGCGAAGGGTCGGCTCGACGCCGACGCCGCCAACCAGCTGCGCGGGCTCGTGACCGGCACGACCGACAAGTCGCAGTACGCGGACTGCGACTTCGTCATCGAGGCGGTCTTCGAGGAGGTCGGCGTCAAGCAGCAGGTGTTCGCGGAGATCGAGTCGATCGTCGCCGACGACGCGATCCTCGCGACGAACACCTCATCGCTGCCGGTCACCGAGATCGGGTCGAAGCTCGCCCACCCCGAGCGTCTGGTCGGTTTCCACTTCTTCAACCCCGTGGCCGTCATGCCGCTCATCGAGGTGGTCAAGACGGATGCGACCTCGGATGCGGCGTTGTCCACGGCCTTCGTCGTGGCAAAGGGGCTCGGCAAGAACGCGGTACTGACCGCCGACGCTCCTGGCTTCGTCGTCAATCGACTGTTGGCCAAGGTCATGGGCGAAGCGGCGCGCGCCGTGTACGAGGGCACGCCGCTACTGACCGTAGAGAAGGCGTTCGCCCCTCTCGGCCTGCCGATGACACCGTTCCAGCTGATCGATCTCGTCGGCTGGAAGGTAGCGGCGCACGTCCAGGACACGATGGCGCACGCGTTCCCCGACCGGTTCTTCGCGTCCGAGAACTTCCACAAGCTCGCCGAGCTGCCGGAGATCGTCGAGAAGGACAAGAACGGACGGGTCACCGGCTGGACGAAGGCGGCCGAGAAGGTGCTGAAGCCTGCCGTGGGCACGACGCCCGTCGCGGAGGCGGAGATCCTCCGCCGCGTGCAGGACGGTCTGGCTCAGGAGATCCGCATCATGCTGGACGACGAGGTCGTGCCAGAGGTGCAGGACATCGATCTGTGCCTGATCCTCGGCGCGGGCTGGCCGTTCATCGACGGAGGGGCATCACCCTACCTCGACCGAGAAGGCGCCTCGGAGCGCGTGTTCGGCGCGACATTCCACAATCCCCCGATCCGCGGCGTCGGCGACTGACGAACGACGAAGGGGTGGCTCACCGATCGGTGGGCCACCCCTTCGTCGTTCCGGTACGTCACGCCTTGTGCGAGCCGACGCCTTCGTCGTCCGGAACACGGAGATCGGCCGCATCCTTCGATCCTCGAGCGACGGGGACCCGGGTGCCCAGCACCTGCGCGACGACATCCTGCGCGATCTTGGCGGCGGTCAGCCCCGCGTCCACGAGGATCTGGTCGCGAGAGGCGTGATCGATGAACTCGTCCGGGACTCCGAGTTCGTCGACAGCCGTATCGACGCCGTTCTCGCGGAGTACCTGACGGATGCGGGTACCGATGCCACCCACCCGGATACCGTCCTCGATCGTGATCACCAGTCGGTGCGCGGCGGCCAACTCGACGAGAGAGCCGGCCACAGGGACGACCCAGCGCGGATCGACGACTGTCGCGCCGATGCCCTGCGCGGACAGTCGATCGGCGACCTCCACGGCTGTGTGTGCCATGGGTCCGATGCCGATGATGAGCACATCGGCCGCCTGGGGCTTCACGAGAACGTCGACGCCGTCGTCCAGACGCTCGACGGCGGGAAGCTCCTTGCCCACGGCTCCCTTCGGATAGCGCAGGACGGTGGGCGCATCCGCGACCTCCACGGCCTCCGCCAGCTCCTCACGCAGCCGCGCCGCGTCACGTGGAGCGGCGATCCGGATGCGGGGCACGAGCTGCAGCATCGCGAGGTCCCAGATGCCGTGATGACTCGGGCCGTCGGGGCCCGTGACGCCGGCGCGGTCGAGGACGAACGTGACGCCGGCGCGATGCAATGCCACATCCATCAACACCTGGTCGAAGGCGCGGTTCATGAACGTCGCGTAGATGGCCACCACGGGGTGCAGCCCGCCATAGGCGAGACCCGCCGCGGATGCGGCCGCGTGCTGCTCGGCGATGCCGACGTCGTAGACCCGGTCGGGGAACTGCTGCGCGAAAGGCAGGAGACCCGTCGGGCGCAGCATGGCGGCGGTGACGGCGATCACGTCGGACCGCTCCGCTCCGATGCGCGTGAGCTCCTCCGCGAACACATCGGTCCACGCGGTTCCTGCATCCGTGCCGAGCGTCGCGCCGGTCACCGGGTCGATGCGGCCGACCGCGTGGAACTGGTCGGCCTCGTCCTCGACGGCGGGCTGGTAGCCGCGGCCCTTCTCGGTGATGGTGTGGACGATCACGGGGGCGCCATAGTGCTTCGCGAGCTCGAGCGTCTCCGTGAGCGCCCGGATGTCGTGACCGTCGATCGGGCCCAGATACTTGATGTCGAGATTGGAGTACAGCGCCTCGTTGTTGGTGAACCTCGACAGGAACCCGCGGGTTCCGCCGCGCACACCACGGTAGAACGCTCGTGCGGCGGGCCCGAGACGGGTGATGAGATTCCGCGAGCCACGATGCAGGCTCTGATAGGCGTCGGCGGTGCGTACGCGGTTCAGGTAGCGTGCCATCCCGCCGATCGTCGGCGCATAGGAGCGGCCGTTGTCGTTGACAACGATGACCAGGTTGCGGTCGTTGTCGTCGGAGATGTTGTTGAGCGCCTCCCAGGTCATGCCGCCGGTGAGCGCGCCGTCTCCGACGACGGCGACGACGTGTCGATCCCGACGCCCCGTCTGCGCGAAAGCGCGGGAGATGCCGTCCGCCCAGCTGAGCGAGCTCGAGGCGTGAGAGGACTCGACGATGTCGTGCTCGCTCTCCGAACGCTGCGGATAGCCGGCCAGACCCCCGCGCGAGCGCAGCGCAGCGAAGTCTTGACGCCCGGTGAGCAGCTTGTGCACGTACGACTGGTGCCCCGTGTCGAAGACGATCGGGTCGTTCGGGGAGTCGAAGACGCGGTGCAACGCGATGGTCAGCTCCACCACCCCGAGATTCGGTCCGAGGTGCCCGCCCGTGCGGGCGACGTTCTCGATAAGAAAGGCGCGGATCTCCCCCGCGAGCTCCTCTAGCTGAGCCGTCGTGAGGGTGCGCAGATCGCTGGGCTGTGCCACCTGCGACAACAGCGACATATCGTCTCCCTTGCTCTCGGGCGAGGCGGTCATGGTCGGGTCCCCCGGGCGTACGCGGGCTCCTGCCGCAACACCTTCGCCATCGGGCGCCCCTTCGCGATTTCGTCGACGAGCTTGTCCAGGTAGCGGATCTGCTGCATCAGAGGGTCTTCGATCTCCTCCACCCGGATGCCACAGATCACGCCGGTGATCCGATTGACACGCGGGTTCAGGTGAGCCTGCGCGAAGAAGTCCTCGAGACTCGTCCGCTCGGCGAGGTGACGGGAGATCTCCTCGTCGTCGAACCCTGTGAGCCATCGAATGACCTCGTCGAGCTCGGCGCTCGTGCGCCCCTTCCGCTCGATTTTCGCCACGTAGAGCGGGTAGATGTCGGCGAACGGCGTCGCGAAGATCCGGCTCATCTCCACAGGTTAGCCGCTGCAGCAGAAGACGGGCCGGTCCCTTGCCAGGACCGACCCGTCTGCGGCGCCGACGCTCAGACGAGCGAACGCAGCACGTACTGCAGGATGCCGCCGTTGCGGTAGTAGTCCGCCTCGCCGGGGGTGTCGATGCGCACCTTCGCCTCGAACGTGATCGTCTGCTTGCCCTCCGGCGAGAACTCGCTCGGCTCGGCCGTGACGGTCACCGTCTTGGGCGTGACGCCCTCGTTGAGCTTCTCCAGGCCCGTGATCGAGACGATCTCCGTGCCGTCGAGACCGAGCGAGGACCAGCTCTCTCCCTCGGGGAACTGCAGCGGGACGACGCCCATGCCGATCAGGTTCGAGCGGTGGATGCGCTCGAAGCTCTCCGTGATGACGGCCTTCACGCCCAGGAGACTCGTGCCCTTTGCCGCCCAGTCGCGCGACGAGCCGGAGCCGTACTCCTTGCCGCCGAAGACGACCAGAGGCGTGCCCTGCGCGGCGTAGTTCTGGCAGGCGTCGTAGATGAACGACTGCGGACCGCCGGGCTGCGTGAAGTCGCGAGTGTAGCCGCCCTCGACGACAGCGCCGTCGTTGACCGCGCTGACGATCGCGTTCTTGAGGCGGATGTTCGCGAACGTCCCGCGGATCATGACCTCGTGGTTTCCACGGCGCGAGCCGTAGGAGTTGAAGTCCTTCTGCGCGACGCCGTGCTCAGTCAGGTACTGCGCGGCGGGGGTGCCCGCCTTGATGTTGCCGGCCGGGCTGATGTGGTCGGTCGTCACGGAGTCGCCCAGAGTCGCCATCACGCGCGCACCGGTGATGTCGGTGACGGGAGTCAGCTCCATCGACATGCCGTCGAAGTAGGGCGCCTTGCGCACGTAGGTGGAGTCCGCATCCCACTCGAAGACCGGACCGGTGGGCGTGGGCAGGTTCCGCCAGCGGTCGTCGCCGTCGAAGACGGTCGCGTACTGCTTGATGAACTGCTCACGCGAGATCGAGGTGTCGATGACGGCCTGTACCTCCTCGGTGGAAGGCCAGATGTCCTTGAGGAACACGTCCTCGCCGTTCTGGTCCTTGCCGAGCGGGTCGTTGTCGAAGTCGAAGTTCATCGAACCCGCCAGCGCGTAGGCCACCACGAGGGGCGGCGACGCGAGGTAGTTCATCTTCACGTCCGGGCTGATGCGACCCTCGAAGTTGCGGTTGCCCGAGAGGACGGCCGTCACGGCGAGGTCGTTCTCATTGATGGCCTCGGAGACCTCTTCGATGAGCGGACCCGAGTTGCCGATGCAGATCGTGCAGCCGTAGCCGACGGTGTAGAAGCCGAGACCCTCGAGCGACTTGTCGAGGCCCGACTTCTCGTAGTAGTCGGTCACGACCTTCGAGCCGGGGCCGAGCGTCGTCTTGACCCAGGGCTTGCGCGTCAGGCCCTTCTCCACGGCCTTCTTCGCGAGCAGGCCCGCCGCCATCATGACCGACGGGTTGGACGTGTTCGTGCAGGAGGTGATCGCCGCGAGGGTGACCGCGCCGTTGTCCAGGATGTAGGGCGCTCCCTCGGCAGGCGTGACCTTGACGGGCTTGGACGCCGCCGCCGGTCCTCCGCTGGAGATCAGGATCTCACCTGTGTGCACGTGCTCGTCGCCGGGCACGGGACCGGGGTCGGAGGCGGGGAACGACTGGTCGCCCTCGAGGTCGACGATCGAGTCCGAGGTGGACGCCGCCGCGTAGTTCAGGATGTCCTTCTCGAACTGCGCCTTGGCCTCGGAGAGCAGGATGCGGTCCTGCGGACGCTTGGGACCTGCGATCGAGGGGACGACGGTCCCGAGGTCGAGCTCCATGTACTCGCTGAAGACCAGCTCGCGCGAGGGGTCGTGCCAGAGCGACTGCTCCTTGGCGTACGCCTCGACGAGGGCGATCGCCTCGTCGCTGCGGCCGGTGAGGCGCAGGTAGTCGAGGGTCACGTCGTCGATCGGGAACATGGCAGCCGTGGAGCCGAACTCCGGGCTCATGTTTCCGATGGTGGCGCGGTTGGCCAGCGGCACGGAGGCGACACCCTCGCCGTAGAACTCGACGAACTTGCCGACGACGCCGTGCTTGCGCAGCATGTCGGTGATCGTGAGGACGACATCGGTGGCGGTCACACCCGCCGGGATCTCGCCGGTGAGCTTGAAGCCCACGACGCGCGGGATGAGCATGGAGACGGGCTGACCGAGCATGGCGGCCTCTGCCTCGATGCCGCCGACGCCCCAGCCGAGCACGCCGAGGCCGTTGACCATCGTGGTGTGCGAGTCGGTGCCGACACACGTGTCGGGGTACGCGCGCAGCACGCCGTCGACCGGGCGGTCGTAGATGACCTTGGCGAGGTGCTCGATGTTCACCTGGTGCACGATGCCGGTGCCCGGCGGGACGACCTTGAAGTCGTCGAAGGCCGTCTGCCCCCAGCGGAGGAACTGATAGCGCTCTCCGTTGCGCTCGTACTCGATCTCCACGTTGCGCTCGAGTGCGTTCTCGGAGCCGAACAGGTCCGCGATGACCGAGTGGTCGATGACCATCTCCGCGGGCGAGAGCGGGTTGATGCGGTTCGGGTCGCCGCCGAGTGCGGTGACGGCCTCACGCATCGTGGCGAGGTCGACGATGCAGGGCACACCCGTGAAGTCCTGCATCACCACGCGCGCGGGCGTGAACTGGATCTCGGTGTCGGGCTCCGCATCCGGGTTCCATGACCCGAGTGCCTGGATCTGCTCCTTTGTCACGTTGGCGCCGTCTTCGGTGCGCAGCAGGTTCTCCAGGAGCACCTTGAGGCTGAAGGGGAGCTTCTCGTAACCGGCGACCGTGTCGATACGGAAGATCTCGTAGTCGGTGCTGCCGACCGTCAGGGTGCTTTTCGCACCGAAGCTGTCAACCGTGGACACGTCTGTCTCCTTCGTCGGCGTTCACGGGCGTCGTCGCGGGGCCCGATCTGCCCATCTTCCCCGCGTCCGGAAGGGGTTGCTAGGAAGGTAAGCCTTACCCCGTCGCCCGGAAATTTATCTCGATGTCGAGATAAATGGTATCACCGGGCGTCGGACTCCTCGACGGGGGCGCTGCCCTGCGAGGCCCGCGCGTGCACGGCGCGGACGGTCAGCCAGGTGACTGCCACGAGAGGCGCAAAAAGCGGCAGGCCCATGGCGATCTTGAGGGTTCCCAGCAGCGCCACCGCGCTCTCCCGATTCGCGGGATCGAGCGACGAGAAGTAGATCGGGAGCTGCACCCCCAACCGCAGGAAGAAGAGCGCCGCCCAGGCGATGGTGAGCCAGAAGTAGGCGCGGCGCTTCGCCTTGAGCTGCCGCCATGAGGTGCCCTCGCCCAGCAGATATCCGGCTGCCAGCCCGATGATCGGCCAGCCGATGAGTGCCGAGACGAGCATCGCCAGACCGTAACCTGCGTTCGTCAGCAGCCCCGGCACGAAGTTGTCGGAGGGATTGCCCGTGATCAGAGCCAGCACAGCGGCGACACCGGCTGCGACCAGTCCGCCGAGCGCGGCGGATGCCGGCGACCTCTGCAGCAAGCGCACGACAGTGAACACGACGGCGATGCCGACGGAGGTCGCGAGGGAGAGAACGAGGTTCGTCGTCGCGGTGTAGACGATGACGAAGAGGAGGCTCGGGAGCACGGACTCGACGACACCGCGCCAACCGCCCATGGCGTGCCACACGACGTGGCCGGTGCTCGCTTCCTGCGCAGGATCGATCCCCGCGCGTCGCGCGGCCGCGCCCAGCGCGGAACCGATGAGCTCGGACGCGCGGGGCTCGGCGGGAGCGGGCGGCTCCAGCGACGGCCGTTCGCCGTGCGTCTCGTCGGAGCTCACGCCGCGCCCGGGGTCGCCGGCATCTTGAGGGGGATCAGATCGCGCGGGGGCATCGGCGTGCCGCCTCGCACCACCACCAGCGAGCGGAACAGATCCTCGATCTGAGCAGCGGCTTCGACGTTGGACGTCGCCGCTCCCCCGATCACGCCGCGCAGGAACCAACGGGGGCCGTCGACCCCGACGAAGCGTGCGAGTCGCTTGGCGCCGCTGCCGGCGTCACCGGCCACGACGACCGGAACCTCGGCGAGGAGCTCCGGACCGAGCGGACCTTCCCGCTCCTCGACCCGACCGCCCTGCTGGCGCACCTGCTGACGGATCTGCTCGCGCGTCTCCTCCCAGAGCCCGCTCGAGCGGGGTGCGGCGAACGGCTGCACCTGGAGTGTCGAGTCGGCGTAATCGAGTCCGACGGCGACGATGCGCTTGGTCTGCTCCTCGACTTCGAGCCGCAGGTTCAGTCCCTCTCGCGGAAGCACCTTGATCGCGCCCAGGTCGATGTAGGGACGGACCGGGTTCACCTCGGACTCGTCGAAGGGCCCCGCGGTCTCGCGGTCGATCGGAGCGCTCTTGCCGCTCGGTTCCAGAGATGCGTCGGTCATCGGGTCGTCCTCGCAGAAGTGTCGTATCCGGTGGAGCCGAAGCCCCCTTCGCCGCGCACGCTGGCGGGCAGCTCATCGACCGGGAAGAAGCGAACCGGCGGGATGGGAAGAACCACCAGCTGTGCGATCCGATCCCCGGCCGAGACCTCGTAGGCCTCGGTGCGGTCGGTGTTCAAGAGCGCGACCTTGATCTCGCCACGGTAGCCCGCATCGACGGTCCCGGGCGCGTTGACCACCGTGACCCCGTGCTTGGCCGCAAGCCCGGAACGGGGCATGACGAAAGCCGCGTACCCTTCGGGCAGCGCGATGCGCACACCGGTTCCCACGAGCGCACGCTCGCCCGGTCCGAGTCGCACCCCCTCTGCGGCGATCAGGTCGGCCCCGGCGTCGCCCGGATGAGCGAACGCAGGGACGACGGGCGCGATAATGGGGATGTCCACGCTTTCGGCCACCTCACGAGGGTAATGCAGAACATGACTTCCGACGTTGTCTATCGCGAACGCCTGAGCCCCTCGCTTCGGACGCTCGTCGCCGCCGCGGTCTGCGCTCCGATGGTGGCACTCGCCCTCTCTCCCGTCGACACCACGATCGCGTTGGTGGCGGGTGCCGCGGTCGCGGCGCTGATCATCTGGGCGCTGATGGCGTCCGCTCCTCGCGTCGAGGTCAGCGAAGGAGAGCTTCGCGCGGGTCGCGCCCACATCCCGGTCGACCTTCTGGGAGCGCCGGTCGCCTATACGGGCGAGGACGCGCGGTTCGCGCGTGGCCGGGATGCTGACCCTCGGTCATGGATGCTGGTGCGCGGCGGAATCGGTGGGGCGGTCGTCATTCCTGTCGAGGATGCGGACGATCCGACACCGGCGTGGGTGGTGTCCTCTCGGACCCCCGACCGACTCGCCGCGGCTGTGCGCAGAGCGCAGGTCAGGCAGCGCACTCCACGCAGATAGCGCCGAGCGACTCCTCGTGGTCGATCTGTGAGCGGTGCTTCACCAGGAAGCAGCTGACGCAGGTGAACTCATCCTCCTGCGCGGGGAGCACGACGACGTCGAGCTCCAGGTCCGAAAGGTCGGCGCCGGGCAGCTCGAAGCCCGACGGGTTGTCGGCGTCTTCGACGTCGACGGCCCCGGACATCTTGTCCGGAACGCGCTCCTTGAGCGCTTCGATGGACTCGCTGTCGTCTTCGGTCTTGCGGGGGGCGTCGTAGTCCGTAGCCATTCTTCTCGTGTCTCTTGTCGCGTTGTGGATCTCCCGCCGTCGGGCAGGCGGCGATAGTTTGCATGACCGGGTGGCATTTAGCAAATGCGGATGCATGGTGCTCTCATCGGGGTCGGCACGCATCGAAACTCGCGCCACGCCCCGGATATTCCCGCCCGCGGCGATGCCCTGTGTCAGCATGGGCCCACACGGCGGATGGGAGGCGTGTGTCGCATGGAACAACTCAGAGTGATCGGCACCGAAGACGGTGTGCTGGTGGTCTCCACCGAATCCGGGCAGCGCTACTCCCTGGCCGTCGACGAAGTGCTGCGCGCAGAGCTTCGTCGGGCGCGCAAGGAGCGCGAAGAGCCCGCCAAGGCGAACCGCCCCAGCCCCCGCGAGATCCAGGCGCAGATCCGCGCAGGCCTGTCGGCACGCGAGGTCGCCGAGGTGCTCGGAGCGACTCTCGAGGACGTCGTCCGGTTCGAGCCGCCCGTGCTCGCCGAACGCGAGTTCATCGTCGGACAGGCGCTCGCGGTTCCTGTGCTGCTCGGATCCGACTTCGACGGCGACAACCAGACCAGCTTCGGCGACGCAGTGCGGGCCAAGTTGGCGGAAGCGGGCGCGACGGGCGAGCGGTGGACCAGCTGGAAGGAGCCCACCGGGTGGGTCGTCAAGCTGGGCTTCGTCGCCGGTGAGGTCGAACGTGATGCACGCTGGAGCTTCGAGCCGCGCCGCAGCTCGCTGTCGCCGCTGAACGCCGATGCCACGCAGCTTTCCCGTCAGGGTTCGCTCCCCGAGGGACTCATCCCGCGCCTGCGCGCACTCGACACCCCCGGGATCAAGGACGACACGCGCTTCGACAGCGGCGCGTTCGGACCCCGCCACGACGCGACGGAACGCCCGACCCTGCCGGCACCGGCGAGCCCGGCCGTGCAGGATGCCGCGATCAAGCGTGCGCCAGAAGCCGTGCAGACCTCCGCGGAGACAGCGGATCTGCTGGAGGCGCTGCGCCGCCGACGCGGTCAGCGCACGGCCGCTCCCACGGCAGAGAGCTCCGAGGAGCCCACCCGCTCGCCGGCGCCGGTCGCGCTCTTCGATGCCTTGGAGCCGGGCTACAGCGAGTCGAACGAATCCACACCCACGGAGCCTTCCCGCACCGAAACCGCCTCCGACGCGGGGCGCCGCAAGGGGCGGACATCGATGCCCTCATGGGACGAGATCGTCTTCGGAGCCCGTTCCGACGAGAGCTGAGCGCCCTCAGCCGGCGAAGCCCCCCAGTCCGATCAGGGGGACGACCCGTTCCTCCGTGGTGAGCGAGCCGTGCTGGCCCACCATGTGCTGCGCAGACGTGTCAGCGAGGCGGCCGTCGTAGTAGGCGACGCGCCCGCGCGAAGCGACCATCACGTCACCGATGCGCGCGGCTACCGCGGCGGAGACGGGGCCCCCGAACAGGCCGGCGGCGATCGCCTCCTCTCGAGTGAAGACCCAAGCCGTCGGCTCCTCACGCCAGGCACGGATCAAGGACGCTTCGCCACCGGGATGCGCGTACAGATGCAGCATCCGAGGTTCCCCGGCGACCACGGCAGCCGCCTCGAGTCGGGGATCGCCCTCCGTCATGACGATCTGACGGTGTCTCGGGACGTCGACCATCCCGTGATCCGCGGTGAGGATCACCCCGACACCCGCACCGGCACCGGAGTGCAGGCGGCGGGCGGCCGCATCCACGGCCTCGAGCGCGGCTGTCCACCGATCTGAGGCGACGCCGTGCCGATGACCGGCCGCGTCGAGCTCGGGCGCGTAGAGGTAGACGATCGTTCCCGGCGCGCTGCGCGCCTCGGTGATCGCGCGCTCGACACGGTCGTCCAGCCGCTTCTCGCCGAAGTTCTCCGCCCCGCGGAGCGTGGCTTCCGTGAAACCCGTGCCGGCGTACTCGGGCTTGGAGGCCACGACCCAGCGGTGCGCGGTGTCGGTCGCGCTCAGCGGGGCGATCTGAGGCCATGTGAGCGGGTCGAGCGCGCGAGGGCCCCAGTCCGTGAGCTGGTTGTGCACGAGTCCCGTCAGCGGGTCGCGCGCGCGGTAGCCGACGAGTCCGTGCTGGCCGACCTCGGATGCGGTGAGCAGGCTCGTCAGAGCGGCCGCCGTCGTGCTCGGGAACACCGATGTCGCGACCCGCTTCTTGCCGCGATGTTCCGCGAGGAAGCGCGCATAGGCGACGTTCTCGGCGAGGTTGGCGGCGCCGAGTCCGTCGACGACGAAGACGATGAGGCTCTGCACGGCGGGCCAGCGGGTCGAGCCGCCGTCCAGGGCCGCGATCGCGTCGGGCAGCACACCGGTGAGCCTCGGGGCGCCGGAGGGGTCCGCCGGTAGGCTGAGGGTCATCGGGCCCAGTCTCGCATACCCGCGCCAGGCCCTTTCCGACCCGAGGTGTTCTGCATGTCCCGAGCCACGTCCGATTCTGCGCCCGCCGAGGAAGGCCGCATCGAAGACATCGACCTGTCTGCCGAGATGCAGGGGTCCTTCCTCGAGTACGCGTACTCGGTCATCTACTCGCGTGCTCTCCCGGACGCGCGCGACGGACTCAAGCCCGTGCAGCGACGCATCCTGTTCCAGATGGCCGACATGGGGCTTCGCCCCGACCGCGGACATGTGAAGAGCGCACGCGTCGTCGGCGAGGTCATGGGAAAGCTGCATCCCCACGGCGACTCCCCCATCTACGACGCGCTCGTGCGCCTCGCCCAGGACTTCGCGCTACGGGTGCCGCTCGTCGACGGACACGGGAACTTCGGCTCCCTCGACGACGGTCCCGCCGCCGCCCGCTACACGGAGGCGCGTCTGGCGCCGGCCGCGCTCGCGCTCACCGAGAACCTCGACGAGGACGTCGTCGACTTCATCCCCAACTACGACGGCCAGTTCCAGCAGCCCGAAGTCCTCCCCGCCGCCTTCCCCAACCTGCTCGTCAACGGCACGACCGGTATCGCGGTCGGCATGGCGACCAACATGGCGCCGCACAACCTCAACGAGGTCGTCGCGGCCGCCATTCACCTGCTCGACAACCCGGATGCGACGCTCGAAGAGCTCATGGAGTTCGTTCCGGGTCCTGACCTGCCCGGTGGCGGAGTCATCGTCGGCCTCGACGGCATCAAGGACGCCTACGCCCAGGGCCGCGGGAGCTTCCGGACCCGAGCCAAGGTGTCGGTCGAGTCGCTCGGCCCCCGTCGCACCGGCCTGGTCGTGACCGAGCTGCCGTACATGGTGGGTCCGGAGCGCGTGATCGAGAAGATCAAGGACGCCGTCAACGCGAAGAAGCTCACCGGCATCGCGGATGTGGCGGACTTCACCGATCGCAACCACGGGCTGCGCCTGGTCATCACGATCAAGACGGGGTTCGATCCCAAGGCCGTCCTCGACCAGCTCTACCGGCTGACGCCGTTGGAGGACTCGTTCGGCATCAACAACGTCGCCCTCGTCGACGGTCAGCCCCAGACGCTCGGTCTGAAGCCGCTGCTGCGCGTCTATCTCGACCACCGCATCTCCGTCGTCACGCGCCGCAGTCGCTACCGTCTCGCACGCAAGCAGGAACGACTGCACCTCGTCGAGGGCCTGCTCATCGCGATCCTCGACATCGACGAGGTCATCCAGGTCATCCGGTCCTCGGACGACAGCGAGCAGGCGCGCACACGCCTGATCGAAGTGTTCGACCTCTCGCAGCTGCAGGCGGAGTACATCCTCGAGCTGCGCCTGCGACGCCTCACCCGCTTCTCGCGCATCGAGCTCGAGACCGAGCGCGACCAGCTTCACGCGGACATCGCGGCACTCGAGGAGTTGCTCGGCAGCGATGTGCTCCTGCGCGCCCAGGTCGCTCGCGAGCTGGAGGCCGCATCCGACACGTACGGCACGCCGCGTCGCACTCTGCTGCTGAACGGCGGTCCTGTCACCCCCCGCGGCGCGAAGGCCGCGGCCTCCGCTGACCTGCAGATCGCCGATGCACCGTGCCGCGTGTTCCTCACGGCGACCGGCCGGATGCTGCGCGCCGAGCTCGTCGCGGATGCGCTCGACGGCGGCATCGTCCCGCCCGCGCGGCGCAGCAAGCACGACGCCATTCGCAGCGCGGTGGATGCGACGGTCCGCGGCGATCTGGGGGCCGTCACCAGCGCCGGACGCCTCGTGCGCTTCTCGCCGGTCGACCTCCCTTCGGTCCCCGGCAACAGCGTGCAGCCCGCGGCCGGCGCGAAGGCCGATCAGTACCTCGGTCTCGGCGCGAACGAGCATGTCCTCGCGCTCGTCCCGCTCGACGCGGCCGCCCCGATCGCCCTGGGCACCGCCCAGGGCGTCGTCAAGCGCGTCGCCGTCACCGAGCTGGCGCCCGGCAAGCCGGATGCGGAGATCATCGCCCTGAAGCCCGGCGACCGCGTCGTCGGCGCGGCTATGGCACCCGACGACGTCGAACTCGTCTTCGTGAGCTCGGACGCGCAGCTGCTGCGTTTCGACGCGACCGCGGTGCGTCCGCAGGGAAAGAGCGCCGGCGGCATGGCCGGCATCCGACTCGCCGAGGGCGCCAAGGTGATCATGTTCACCGCCGTCACCGCATCCGAAGAGTCCGTGGTCGTGACGATCGCGGACTCCTCGCAGGCGCTCGCGGGCACCGCCGGCGGCAGCGGCAAGGTCTCCGTCCTCTCCGAGTTCCCCGCGAAGGGGCGCGCGACCGGCGGAGTGCGTGCGCAGCGCTTCCTGAAGGGCGAGGACACCCTCATGCTCGCGTGGGTCGGCGACCAGCCGCGCGCCGTCGGTCCCGACGGCGCTGTGCGTACGCTCCCCGAGGCGGGCGCGAAGCGCGACGCATCCGGTCAGCCCTTCGACGACGTGATCGGCGCCGTCGGCACCGTCATCGCCTAACCTCCCCCGTTCGCCCCGCGAGACTGCATCTCCCGCACGAGATCACGGGTATTACCCGTGATCTCGTGGCGCGAATGCAGTCTCGCGGGAAAGGAACCCGAGACCGGTCGGATGCGGCGGGTCAGGCGTCGATGGCGTCGCGAGAGAGCCGGTCGCTCGAGGTGACGATGAAGTCGCGGCGCGGGGCGACCTCGTTGCCCATCAGGAGCTCGAAGACCGCGTTCGCCGCATCCGCGTCCTCCACGCGCACGCGACGGAGCATGCGACCGGCGCGGTCCATCGTCGTGGTCGCGAGTTGGTCGGCGTCCATCTCGCCCAGGCCCTTATAACGCTGGACAGGCTCCTGCCAGCGCTTGCCGGCCTTCTGCAGCTTGGCGAGCAGCGTGTGCAGCTCCTTCTCGCTGTACGTGTAGATCGTCTCGTTCGGCTTCGCGCCCGGGTTCATCACGACCACACGGTGCAGCGGAGGCACGGCGGCGTAGACGCGTCCGGCTTCGACCAGCGGACGCATGTAACGGAAGAAGAGCGTGAGCAGAAGGGTGCGGATGTGGGCGCCGTCGACATCAGCATCGCTCATCAGGATGACCTTGCCGTAACGCGCGGCGTCGATGTCGAAGGAGCGGCCGGAACCTGCACCGATCACCTGGATGATCGCGGCGCACTCGGCGTTGGACAACATGTCGCTGATCGATGCCTTCTGCACGTTGAGGATCTTGCCCCGGATCGGCAGCAGAGCCTGGTACTCGCTGTTGCGGGCCAGCTTCGCGGTACCGAGGGCCGAGTCGCCCTCCACGATGAACAGCTCGGAGTCGGCGACCTCGTTCGTACGGCAGTCAGCGAGCTTCGCGGGCAGGGACGAGGACTCGAGAGCGGACTTCCGACGCTGCGTCTCTTTGTGGGTGCGTGCGGAGATTCGCGCCTTCATCTCCGAGACGACCTTCTCCAGCAGCTGCGCGGTCTGGTTCTTGTCGTCGCGCTTCGTGGAGGTGAACTTCGCCGTGAGTTCACGCGAGACCACGTTGGCCACGATCTGGCGGACGGCCGGCGTGCCGAGGATCTCCTTCGTCTGACCCTCGAACTGCGGCTCCGGCAGACGCACCGTGAGAACGACCGTGAGCCCCGCGAGGATGTCGTCCTTCTCGAGCTTGTCGTTGCCCACCTTGAGCCGACGGGCGTTCTGCTCGACCTGGCTGCGGACGACCTTCATCAGGCCGGCCTCGAAGCCCGCCTGGTGCGTTCCGCCCTTCGGGGTCGAGATGATGTTCACGAACGAGCGCATGGTCGTGTCGTAGCCGGTTCCCCAGCGCAGCGCGACGTCGACCTCGCACGAGCGCTCGAGCTCGGTCGGCACCATCGCGCCCGAAGGCTGCAGCACGGGAACCGTCTCGGTGAACGTGCCCTCGCCGGCCAGACGCCAGGTATCGGTGATCGGCGCATCGGGCGCCAGGAACTCGGCGAACTCGGAGATGCCGCCGTCGAAGCGGTAGCTGGTCTCCACCCGCTCCTCGCCGCGCTGGTCGTCGACCACGATCTCGAGCCCGGGCACCAGGAACGCGGTCTGGCGCACGCGCTGCACGAGTTCGTCGAGCCCGAACGTCGCGTCCTTCGTGAAGATCTGCCGGTCCGCCCAGTAGCGGATGCGGGTTCCCGTCACTCCGCGCGGCGCCTTGCCCACGACGCGCAGCTCCGACGAGCGCTGGTAGGGAGTGAACGGCGCGTCCGGCGAATCGCCGGCGAACGTACCGGGTTCGCCCCGGTGGAACGACATGGCGTAGGTCTTGCCGCCGCGGTCGACCTCGACGTCCAGGCGCTCCGAGAGCGCGTTCACGACGGACGCGCCGACACCGTGCAGACCGCCGGATGCGGCGTAGGAGCCGCCCCCGAACTTGCCGCCGGCGTGCAGCTTCGTGAAGACGACCTCAACGCCGGTCAGTCCGGTGCGCGGCTCGACGTCGACGGGGATGCCGCGCGCGCGGTCCCGCACCTCGACACTGCCGTCGGCGTGGAGCAGGATGTCGATGCGCGAACCGTGCCCGTCCAGGGCCTCGTCGACGGAGTTGTCGATGATCTCCCACAGGCAGTGCATCAGTCCGCGGGAGTCGGTGGAGCCGATGTACATGCCCGGGCGCTTGCGGACGGCCTCGAGGCCTTCGAGGACCTGCAGATGGTGGGCGGAGTACTCGGCAGTCACAATCCTCAAGGGTATCCGGGGCCACCCCCGCGGCTCTGCACAGACACGACATCGCCAGGGCCGCCGTACGCGGTCAGCGAAACACGCCGCACAGCGGGCATGGGTCGTAGGTGCGCATGGTTACATGTCATATCCGTACTCGCCCGACGCACCGAGGAGGTCTCCGATGAGCACGATGTCGACACCCACCGAGCAGTCCGCCGTACTGGAACACCGGCTGACTGCTGCCGACCGCTGCGACTCATGCGGAGCGCAGGCCTACATCGCCGCCGAGGTCAACGGCAGTGAACTGCTGTTCTGCGCGCACCATGGCCGCAAGTACGAAGAGAAGCTTCGCGCCGTCGCCACCAGCTGGCACGACGAGACTGCTCGCCTGGTCGACGCGGTCTGATCCGCTTCAGCGGTATCGCCGCTCCACGAGCGGCGATACCCGCAGCGCGATCTCCTCACCGATCGTGCCGATCGCCTCGGCCAGATCGGTGGGGCTCGCCGCATCCGTGCCATAGATGCGCACCACGTCCCCCACGCGCGCACCGTCCCATCCGTTGACAAGTGCGCTCACGCCATCCACCGCCACCAAACGCCGAGGCCCTGCGGGCGTCGTAACGTCGACACGCCCCGCCAGCGCCGAGACCAGCCCGTCGAGCGCTCCCGCACCGATGCGTACCCGGTCGCCGTCCACTGAGAGCACCTCTGCCTCCCACGAGCCGATCGGCGCGATCCCCAGCTCGGCGTCGGCCGGCCCGCCCGCGGGGCGGATTCCGTAGCAGAACGCCCCCACCCGGACGAGGTCGTACCGGAACTCCGCGCGGGCCGACGACGCAGCGCTCGCGGCGAGATGGCGGAGCGGGCGGTCGAATCCCGCAGCCGTCACGGCCGCAACCGCCTGTTCGAAGGCGGCCCGCGACAGATCGTCCTCCTCGTCGGAGGCCTCGGCGATGTGGCTCCACACGCCGGTGAGTTGCACGACGCCTTCACGCGCCAGCGCGACGACGCGGCTCACCGCATCCGTCCACTCCTCGGGCCGGATGCCGTTGCGGTGCAGACCGGTGTCGATCTTCAGATGGATGCGGGCGCGAAGGCCCCGCACGCGGGCGACCTCCGCGACTTCCTCGAGAAGGGCCGCATCGCCGACGCCGAGGTCGAGGTCGGCATCGAGCGCCGAGCGGATCGCGCCCTCGCCCGCGATCATCCAGACGAAGACACGTGCCTCCTGCCCCACGGCCCGCCGCACCTCGAGCGCCGTCGCCACGTCGAAGGCGCCGATCCAGCCGATGCCCTCGGCGACGGCGCGGCGGACCACCTGCGCCACACCGTGCCCGTACGCGTCGTCCTTGACCACGAGCATGAGAGCGGCCGGCTCCACGCGAGCGCGCACGACATCGATGTTGCGGGCGAGTCGATCGAGGTCGACGTGCAGCACAGAACTCACGTCGTCACCACCCGACGGGCTCGCAGTCCCACGGCAGTGGCGATCTCGTCCGCTCGCCATCCGGTCACGTGCGCCCAGTCAGCCACACGCGGTCCGTCGTCGCCGAAGAACACTGCGCGCTCGCCTCTCGCGACGGACGCGGCGCCGATGTCGACGACACACACATCCATCGCGACACGACCCACGATCGGATACGAGGAACCACCGATGACGACAGACGCTCGATTGCCGAGTTCGCGCACCACGCCCTGCGCATAGCCGCCCGTGACGAGCGCCACGCGCGTGTCCTCCGACGCACGGTGGAGGTAGCCGTACGAGACGCCCTCACCCGCCCGCAGAGCTTTGGTGGACAGAACGGTACCCACGAGTGTCATTGCCGGAAGAGTCTGCGCCCATCCGAACACGACGTCCGGCGCGAGGGTCGCGGCTCCGGCCGTCACCGTGCGATCGCGATCGATGAGCTCGGCGGTCTCATCGACGAGAAGTAGGGCGTCCGTGCCTGCCCGCAGCGCGTCGGCAACGTGAATGAGCCCGTGCCCATAGGCATCGCGTCGGAGATCGACGACCGGCACGGTGACACCGGCCGATCGCACGTTGGCCACGATGGCCGACGTGCGGATGCGTGCCACGGGTGCGCCGTCGTCGCTCATACGGTCAGAGCTGGATGGCGGTGAAGCGCTTGTCGACAGCCAGGCGCTCGATCTCTGCGCGCGCCGCGAGGGCGTGAGCGTCGATCTCGGCATGCGCCGGCCCCGGCGAATATGTGGTGTCCAGGCGCGTGAACGCCTGGGAGAGCAGTGCATCGGCCAGGTGGGGATTCAGCGGCAGCACCGGCCCCTGAACATTCGTCGCGTAGACCGTGCCCATGCGGACGGTCTCGAAACCGCCCTCGATGCCACCGTTGCCGGCAGTCACGGTCCCGTACGCGAAGCCGGGGTCGCCCAGACGCCACAGCGACGCGTGGTCTTCGAATCCGATGAGCTTCCCATCGGCGGTATCGGCGACGACATAGCCCACACGGCGCTGCTTGGTCCGGCCCACGCGGGCAGGGATGAGTCCGAGCCCGTCGAGGTGCGTGCCGTCGACGAGATCGATGCCCTCCGAGAGCAGCTCGGATCCCCCACCCACGGCGAGTACGACCGCCCCCGCTCCGATGAGCGCCGCGAGCCACTCTCGGCGGCTCTCGAGGTCGTCTCGCACCACACGCAGCGCGGAGAGCGGACCGTTGCCGATCACGACGATGTCGACTTCCGCCGGAGCGTCTTCGCCGAGGCCGACAAGAGTCACCTCGGTCTCGTGGCCGGCCAGCGACGCACGTGCGGCGAGGACCTCCACGTTCCCGCGGTCGCCCGTCACGCCGAGCAGATCAGGGTAGAGCTGAACGATTCGCAGCGCCGTCATCGTCGAGCCACCTCCTGGTCGCCATAGCCGAGGATGCGGCGACCGATCATCATGAGCTCGTAGTTCACGAACCAGATCTGGCGGCCGGCCGAGGTGGGAGCGAATGCCCGCATGAGTTCGACCGCCTTCTCCATATCAGGTTCCACTACGCCGATCGGGATGCCCGCGTACGCGAGTCGCGTCGCGATCTGGTGCGCCTTCTCCCCCGTGACGACGTCGACGTGATCGAACGCGCTGAGATCGACGTCGTAGAGCCACGACACATCGGGGGTGCCTTCGTCGATGGCCATGAGAATGCGCTCGGGCGCGCCGTCGAGCGCATCGACGTTGAGCTGCAGACTGGGACCGTTCTTGAACATCACGAACTCGACCTGTTCGCCCGAACGATCGCGACGTAGCGGAACGAGCTCGCCTCGGCCGTAGGCCGGGGTCATCTTCGAGAAGCCCGCAGCGGCCGCATCTGCACGGAAGTCCTCGCCGAGAACATGGCGCGCGGTGCTGATCGCGGCTGCCGCGTCCACGGCGTAGTGCAGCCCGCGAGCAGGCAATGTCACAGCGATCGGCCGACCGTCGAGGGTGATCTCGACATTGCGCCCGGCCACCGCGGTGACCTCGCTCTCGGCCGGATGATCGAGTGCACCGACCATGCCGCTACGGGTGTCGGCGGCGTTGTTCAGTCCGTGCGCCGACGCGGCGACGACCTCGCTCGACGCGCCGAAGAACGACACCGGCGACCGCAGTGCCGCAGCGTCGATCTTGCTGAGGTACGGATCGTCGCGGTTGACCACCACGCGCACAGACGCGCGGGTCGCCGCGTCGAGCATCATGTCGGCAACGCGCTCCGTCTCGTAGAAACGGTAGAGCTGGTCGACCTGCACATTGAGCGCGACGATGACGCGAGGCGAGAGGATGTCGGCGAGATCCGCCGCGTACCCTTCGTCCACCTCGAGCACGGCCACGTCGGCCCGGACCTTGCCGGTGGGCGTCGCTTCGGCCAGGAGCGCGCTGGTCACGCCCTGGGGCAGATTCGCGCCGGTCGGGTTGGTGAACACGCGCAGACCGTGGGCGCGCAGCACCTCGCTGACCATGTGCGTGGTCGTCGTCTTGCCGTTGGAGCCGAGGACGAAGACCACACCGTACGGGAACTGCGCCGCCAGACTGCTCAGCAGAGTCGGCGCGAGCCGGTTGGCGAGGTAGCCCGGGAAGGCCGACCCGCCGCCACGCAGACGCGTGGCGAAACGGGCGGCCTTGCCTGCGAGCACCGCGGGGACATAACGGATGCTGCCGCTCACGCCCCGATCACTCCAGGTAGTCGCGCAGCGACTGCGAGCGGCTGGGGTGCCGCAGCTTCGCCATGGTCTTCGATTCGATCTGGCGGATCCGCTCGCGGGTCACACCGAACGTGTCACCGATCTGGTCGAGGGTCTTGGGCTGGCCGTCGCCGAGGCCGAAACGCATGCGGATGACACCCGCCTCGCGCTCACTCAGCGAGTCCAGCAGAGACTCGAGCTGGCGCTGCAGCATGGTGAAACCTACCGCATCGGCGGGGACCACGGCCTCGGTGTCCTCGATGAGGTCGCCGAACTCGCTGTCGCCGTCTTCACCCAGCGGCGTGTGCAGCGAGATCGGCTCACGTCCGTACTTCTGCACCTCGATGACCTTCTCGGGGGTCATGTCGAGCTCGCGGCTGAGCTCTTCGGGCGTGGGTTCGCGACCCAGGTCCTGGAGCATCTGACGCTGAACGCGGGCCAGCTTGTTGATGACCTCGACCATGTGCACCGGGATGCGGATGGTGCGCGCCTGGTCGGCCATGGCGCGGGTGATGGCCTGACGGATCCACCACGTCGCGTACGTCGAGAACTTGAAGCCCTTGGTGTAATCGAACTTCTCAACGGCACGGATGAGACCGAGGTTGCCCTCCTGGATGAGATCCAGGAACTGCATGCCGCGTCCGGTGTACCGCTTTGCGAGCGAGACGACCAGGCGCAGGTTCGCACCCAGCAGGTGACTCTTGGCGCGCTGCCCGTCGCGTGCGACCCACTGCAGGTCCAGCCCGAGCTGCGTCGACTTCTCGGCCGCCGACATCTTCGACAGCTTCTCCTCGGCGAACAGACCCGCCTCGATCCGCATGGCCAGCTCGACCTCTTCGGCCGCATTCAGGAGCGGGACTTTGCCGATCTGCTTGAGGTAGTCCTTGACGGGGTCGGCGGTGGCGCCAGTGATCTGGGTCGAGTAGACGGGAACGTCGTCCTCGTCGCTCGAGGAGATGACGATCGCGCCGGTCGGAAGCGGCTCGCTGAAGGCGGGCTTGGTGTTCTCGCCATCCTCGTCGTCTGCATCGTCGTCAGAAGCCTTGGCGGTCTTCTTGTCGCCCGCGGCCTCCTGCTCGTCGCCCTCTTCGGCGTCGTCGCTGTCGTCGCTGTCGTCGACCTCGACGTCCACATCGACGTCGTCCTCGAACTCTTCCTCGTCCTCGGCCGCTGCCTTCTTCTTGGCGGGCGCCTTCTTCGCCGGAGCCTTCTTGGCCGGAGCCTTCTTCGCGGGCGCCTTCTTGGCCGGCGCCGCGGTCTCGGTCGCCGTGTCGACGACCTCCTCGTCACCCGGCGCCGCGGTCTTCCGCGAGCGGGATTCGGTCTTCGTGCCAGGAGTCACGGTTCACCTTTCACCGACGCGATCACGCCGGTCGTTCTCGAACACGAGTAAGACCCTTGTCAAGTCCGGAGCGGGAAACTCCTTGATCGACAACGGGCCGGTGCTCTATTGTCTCATACCCCCGGCCGCGGCTTTGCACACGCGGCCTGTTCCTCTTGACAACGCCCCCGAATCCCCCTGCATTCCCCAGACGCCTGGCGTCAGCCGAAACTCGGTCCTCGTTGATCGTCGTCGTGGGAGCCGTTGGCGAGAAAGCGTTCCAGCTCCGCCGCGATCTCGTCGGCGCTGGGCAGATCCGCCTCGTGGAGGAGCGGTGTCGCCAGCGTCGCGCCTGCCATGTAGGCGTCGTAACGCTCCTCCAGGCCCGTGAGCATCGTGGTGAGTTCGTCGCTCGCGCTCACCTGCTCGCCGACCTTCGACAGGAAGTCCTCGTTCTGTTCGCGCAGATCGTCGACGGCGAACACGAGGCCCGTGGCGGCCGTGATGCTGTCGAGTGCGGTGATGGCCGACGCCGGATACTCGGTGTCGCTCAGATAGTGCGGCACCAGCAGGACGAAACCGGCGACGGAGTGGCCGGATGCGACGAAGCGGTACTCGAGTAGGTGTCCCACCGTCGCGGGCACGGTCGTGTGCGGCTTCCAGACCGAATGCGCCTCGGTGAGCGCGGAGCGGTTTCCCGAGACCGTCGTACCCAGGGGGCGCGTGTGCGGCACAGGCATGCCGATCGCGTGCACCCACGTGACCGATGAGACCGCGAAGGCCGTCGCCGCGCCCAGCACGGCGTTGGCGAACGCCTCCCACGCGAAATCGGGCTCGTAGCCGGCCAGCAGCAGGAAGGGACGCGAGAGCGCGTCATAGGCGAGTGAGAGTTCGAGGCGCGCCGGACGGTAGTCGGTGAGGTGGTCGGCGTCGAAGGTGATCTGGGGCCTGCGCGCGCGGTAGTCGAGCAGGACGTCGTTCTCGAAGCGCAGGAGCACGGTGGGGCTCGCCTCGTCACGCAGATACCCGATCGATTGCGACACGGCGGAGCCCGCATCCGTGAAACCCGTGAGCAGGATCACGAGCGGCAACCCGGTGGGCACCGCGGGCGCGTCGTCGACGCTCTCATACAGCGGCGGGGTCCAGGACATTCCTCCATGGTACGAGGCCTCGAACACGCGAAGGCCCGTGTGGGCCGTCTCTACTCGCGTCGGCGTCCTTAGGATGGAGTCATGCCGTTCCCGGATCTGCACTTCACCTCGGCCCCCCTCACCGACAGCACCGCGGACGCGCTGCTGCTGGCGCTGCCTCCCCTCGACGACGCGTTCTACGAGGACGGGCTCGGCGCCGCGATGCGCGACACGCTGGAGGCGGTCAGCTTCACCGGCGCTGCCGGGGCCGTGCAGCGCGTGGTCTTCCCGGGAGCGAGCGAGCTTCCCTCGGTTCCGGTCGCTGTCGTCGGCACCGGAGCCTCGCCGGACGGTGGCGCACTGCGCTTCGCCGCGGGCGCCGGCGTGCGCACCCTCGTCGGCTTCGCCTCGCTCTCGGTCGCCGCACCGTCGGTCGAGGGCGGGGCGCGTGAGCTCGCGGAAGGTGCGGGCCTGGGCGGCTACCGTTTCGCGGGTTACAAGAGTTCGGTGGGCAAGACACGCGCCGAATCGGTGACCGTGCACGCCGAAGGTTCCGAGGCAGACCTCGCCGCCGCGCGGGCGAACGCGTCCGCCGCCGCCGTGGTGAAGGATCTCGTCTCCACGCCCGCCGAGTGGCTGGGGCCTGCCGATCTCGCGGACCAGGCCACCGCGCTCGTCGCCGATCTCCCGATCTCGGTTGAGGTCTACGACGAGGTGCGGCTGCGCGAAGAGGGCTTCGGGGGGATCCTCGGCGTCGGTCAGGGCTCCGACCGCCCGCCCCGACTCGTCCGCCTCGACTACTCCCCCGCCGATGCGAAGCGTCACATCGCGCTCGTCGGCAAAGGCATCACCTTCGACACCGGCGGCCTCTCGCTCAAGCCCGCCGCCTCCATGGTCGGCATGAAGTACGACATGTGCGGCGCCGCGACCGTGCTCGCGGTCGTCCGAGCGGCGGCGCAGCTCTCCGCTGACGTCCACGTCACCGCGTGGCTCTGCATCGCCGACAACATGCCGTCCGGCCGCGCGACTCGCCCGGGTGATGTGCTGCGCATGGCCGACGGCACGACCGTCGAGGTGCTGAACACGGATGCGGAGGGCCGCCTCGTCCTGGGCGACGGCCTCGTCGCCGCGAGCCGCGAGAACCCCGACCTGATCGTCGACGTCGCCACCCTCACCGGCGCCATCACCGTCGCGCTCGGCAACCGTCTGACCGGCGTCATGGGTTCCGACGACGCGGTCGCCGAGTACCTCGCGTCGGCCGAGCGGGTCTCGGAGCTTTCCTGGCGCCTTCCGCTCCCCGCGCACATGGAGGAGGAGCTCGATTCCCCGATCGCCGACATGGTCAATGCCAAGATCGGTGACCCCGCGGCCGGCTCCCTGTTCGCGGGCCTCTTCCTGCAGCGGTTCGTCGGCAGGACCGACGGCCCGGATTCGCCCCGCATCCCATGGGTGCACCTCGACATCGCTGGTGTCGGAATGAACAAGGGCGCCGGTTACGGCTTCACCGACAAGGGCCCCACGGCTGCCACCGTCCGCAGCCTCATCGACCTCGTCACCGGATCTTCGCGGTGACCGCCCGCAGCACTGACGTCGCCATCATCGGCGGCGGCAGCGGCGGCTACGCGGCCGCGCTGCGCGCCGCGGAGCTGGGGAAGAAGGTCGTCGTCATCGAAGCCGACAAGGTCGGCGGCACATGCCTGCACCGGGGATGCGTCCCCACGAAGGCGCTCCTGCACGTCGGCGAGACGGCGGATGCGGTCCGTGAAGGGCCGTCCTTGGGCGTGAAGGCGACGCTCGAGGCGATCGATGTCCCCGCGATGCACGCATTCCGTACCGATCTGGTCGCAAAGAAATACAAGGGACTGCAGGGCCTGCTCGCGGCACGCGGCGTGGAGATCGTGCCCGGCCGCGGCCGGATCGCCTCCCCCGGCGTCGTCGAGGTCGACAGCGACACCATCGCAGCGACCGACATCATCGTCGCCACCGGCGCCCGCACCCGCACTCTCGGAATCGAGCTCGGCGGCCGCATCCTCTCCAGCGAGACGGCGCTCGAGCTCGACGAGGTGCCGTCGCAGGTGATCGTGCTGGGCGGAGGAGTCATCGGCGTGGAGTTCGCCAGCCTGTGGCGTTCCCTCGGAGCCGAAGTCACAGTCGTCGAGGCCGCCGACACCCTCGTACCCGCGGAGGACGAGCTCCTGCGCCAGCAGCTCGCCCGCGCCTTCCGCCGCCGCAGCATCCAGACCCGGCTCGGCTCTCCCTTCTCCGCCGTCACGCAGGATGCGGAGCATGTGCGGGTCGAGTTGGCGGACGGCACCGTCCTCACCGGCGACTACCTGCTGGTGGCCGTGGGGCGTGAACCCGCGGCCGACGGGATCGGACTCGAAGAGGTCGGGGTCGTCCTCGACCGCGGCTTCGTCGTCGTCGACGACCGGCTGCGCACGTCCGTCCCTGGAATCTGGGCCGTCGGGGACATCGTCGCGGGCCCGCAGCTCGCGCACCGCGGGTTCCAGCACGGCATAGCCGTCGCCGAGCGGATCGCAGGTCAGGAGCCGACGATCGTGTCGGACGAACTCGTGCCGCGCGTCGTGTACAGCTCGCCCGAGCTCGCGTCGGTCGGCATCACGCGCCAGGAGGCCGAGCAGCGCTACGGTGCCGACGGCATCCGCGTCGTCGACTACAACCTCGCGGGCAATGCACGCAGTGAGATCCTGGGCGGCGGCGGCGTCGCGAGGGTGATCCGACGTATCGACGGTCCCGTGGTGGGCGTCCATCTCGCGGGTCCGCGAGTGGGCGAGCTGATCACCGAGGCCCAGCTGGTGATCGGCTGGGAAGCGCACCCCGAGGATGTCGTCCCGTTCATCCACGCGCACCCCACGCAGAGCGAGGCGCTGTCCGAGGCGTTCCTGGCCCTGGCAGGCAAGCCCCTGCACACGCTATGAGGCTTCGGCTTCACTAAGCTAGACACTGATATCGCAGTTCGAAGGAGCAAATCCCATGAGCACTTCCGTTGTCCTCCCCGCTCTCGGCGAGAGCGTCACCGAGGGAACGGTCACCCGCTGGCTCAAGAATGTGGGTGACACGGTGGAGGCGGACGAGGGTCTGCTCGAGATCTCCACCGACAAGGTCGACACCGAGATCCCCTCGCCGGTCAGCGGCGTGATCGAAGAGATCTTCTTCCAGGAGGACGACACCGTCGAGGTGGGAGCCGTCCTCGCGAAGATCGGCGACGGCTCGGGAGCAGCGGCTCCCGCCGCAGAGCCCGAGGTGGCTGCGGCCGCGCAGCCCGCCGCCGAGACTGCTCCGGCCGCCGAACCCGAACCGGCCGCAGAGGCCGCGCCCGCAGCGGCGCCCGCCGCATCCGGTGGCCGTGACGTCGTTCTGCCGGAGCTCGGCGAGAGCGTCACCGAGGGCACCGTCACCCGCTGGCTCAAGTCCGTGGGCGACGAGGTCGCCGTCGACGAGCCGCTGCTCGAGATCTCCACCGACAAGGTCGACACCGAGATCCCCGCGCCGTTCGCCGGTACCCTGCAGGCCATCCTGGTCCAGGAGGACGAGACGGTCGCGGTCGGCAGCCCGCTCGCACGCATCGGCGACGGCGCCGCGCCGGCCGCCGAGGCCGCTCCGGAGGCTCCGTCCACCGAGAAGCCCGTCGAGGTCGAGGAGACCGAAGCCGAGGCTCCCGCGACGCCCGCCCCCGCTGCCGCGCCGGCTCCGGCCGCTGCCCCGGCACCCGCACCGGCCCCCGCCGCTGCTCCGGCACCGGCCCCCGCGGCCGAGATCTCCGGCGACGAGGGCTCGGGGTATGTGACGCCGCTCGTGCGCCGCCTCGCCGCTCAGCAGGGTGTCGACCTCGCCACCGTCACCGGTTCGGGCGTCGGCGGCCGCATCCGCAAGGAGGACGTACTGAAGGCCGCAGAGGCTGCTGCCACCCCCGCCGCGGCATCCGCACCCGCGGCTCCGGCCGCGGCCAAGGCTCCCGTCGAGGTGTCCGAGCTCCGCGGCACGACCCAGCCGATGTCGCGTCTTCGCAAGGTGCTGGCGAAGCGCGCCGTCGAGTCGATGCAGGCCACCGCTCAGCTCACGACCGTGGTCGAGGTCGACGTGACGAAGGTCGCGCTGTTCCGTGACGGCGTCAAGAACGAGTTCCAGCAGAAGACGGGCGACAAGCTCTCCTTCCTGCCGTTCTTCGTGCTGGCCGCCGCCGAGGCGCTGAAGACCTACCCCGTCATCAACGCGACCGTCGATGGCGACCAGATCGTCTACCCGCCGAGCGAGAACATCTCGATCGCGGTCGACACCGAGCGCGGTCTGCTGACGCCTGTCGTGCGCGAGGCGGGCGAGAAGAACCTCGCCCAGATCGCCCACGACATCGCCGACCTCGCGGCCCGCACGCGTGACAACAAGCTGAAGCCCGACGAGCTTGCCGGCGGAACGTTCACGGTCACGAACACCGGCTCGCGCGGTGCGCTGTTCGACACCCCGGTCGTGTTCCTGCCGCAGTCCGCCATCCTCGGCACCGGCACGGTCGTCAAGCGCCCCGGTGTCGTGACGGTGGACGGCAAGGACGCATTCTCCGTCCGCTCCTACGTCTACCTTGCGCTCTCGTACGACCACCGGATCATCGACGGCGCGGACGCGGCACGCTTCCTCTCAGCGATGAAGACGCGCCTCGAGACGGCCGACTTCGCCGGAGACCTCGGGATCTGACCCTCCCGCACCTTATGGGTGCTGCGCGACATCATGGATGCCGCGCAGCACCCATTCGTCGTTCTGACGCACGATCGCAACGATTTGCGACGCCGCTGAACCCCTCGGGTCGTCGGCGCGCACGAGCGTAAGACCGCCGAGATCGTCGATGAGCGTCAGTGCCACGTCCGCGACCATGGCCGCACCCGCTGGGTCGGCGTCGATCCGCGCTTCCTGGAGTTTCTGCCGACAGGACTCCTCCTCGCACGCCTTCCATTCGGCGAGCAATGCGCGCGCCGCGTCGACGGGGTCGTCCCGCACCGGCGCGGCAGGAGATTCGACGGGTGGCGCCATGGTGCCGGCAACCTCCGCGGGGAGAGAAGCTCCCGACGACGCCGGCAGCGGTGCCGTGTCTCCGGGCTCCGGCCACAGGAGCCCGACGGCGAGAACGAGAGCCACGACGCCGAGCCCGACCAGCAGCACGGGACGACGAGAGCGCGGCGGCTTCTGCGCCGGCGTCGAGCGCCGCCAGCGCTGACGCAGGGCGTCGACACGCTCTGCGACCAGGTCGCTGAGCGAACCGTCCATCGCGACGGTCAATCGGCGCCACGTCGGTGTCGGCCGGTTCACTTCCGCACGCGCCTGCGCGCGGGTGATCGAGGTCGCGATGGATGGTTCCTCGATGCGCACCGCCTGTGGCCGCGCCGCAGCGAACAAGTCGTCCTCCAGGGCGCAGAGCCCTCCGAGCAGACGTCTCGTGTCGCGAACGGCGACGGCGGCGGCGGCGATCGCGCGTGCGGCGACATCGTGGTCACCGCTATCCAGCATCGTCAGCAGATCCGCGGCTCCGGCCGCCGCGGCGGCCCCCTCGTGACCGTGGACGAACAGCGGCGCACCGGCGTTATCCAGCCACCAGTTTCCGACGCATGTGCCTCGCGGATGCGCGGTGGTCTCGGCCGCGACGCCGCGGAGCAGGCTCACGGCGATGGTGACGGCCTCACCGGGTGCCACCGTTGCCCGCCGACGAACCAGGGACTCCAGTGTGCAGCGGACCGCCGGGAGCAGGACGAGCGGCCCCTCGGCCGTACCGACGACATCCAGTGGGGCCAGGACGTGTTCGCCTGAGGCCGCCCAGATCCCCGTGCCCTCGACCGCGGCGACCGGCACCGCCAGTACCGGCTCACCTTCGTGGACCACGATGTCCCCGCCGAACGGGGCCGTATCGGCTCCGACGGAGCGCAGGACGACGGGTTCCAGGAGCGAACGCAGCGGCGGCGGGGCGGGCAGGAGGGACGAGGACATGTTCTGATCGTGTCCGCCGGAGCGGCAGGCACCGCCGCGTTTCCCAGAGCGGAGGACGCTCGGTGCACTGCCCCGAGGTGGGGAGAAGAGATCGGACGGCACCGGTAGGCTGGAGGGTATGGCAGCCCGCGATTCCGCCCCCGAGAAGCGCCCCGGATTCTTCTCGCAGTTGAAGACCCTGTACCGCTACACCAAGGACGCGTACTCCTGGCTGCCGTACGCCCTGATCGGCATCGTGCTGCTCGGCATCGCGCTCGGCGCTGGCGTCGGCTTCCTCATCCCGCCGTTCGCTGTCTGGAGCGTGATCCTCTGGGGCATCACGGGCCTGTTCGCCGGCATCCTGGGCTCGCTCATCCTGACGACCCGCCTGTCGACCACCGCGATGTACAAGCAGATCGACGGCATGCCAGGTGCCGCCGGACGCGTGATGTCGGTCTCGCTCGGACGCCGCTGGCAGGCCAGCGAGATGCCCGTCGGCATCAACCCCCGCACCCAGGAGGCCGTGTACCGTGCCGTCGGCCGCGGCGGCATCGTCCTCGTGGGAGAGGGAGCGCGCGGTCGTCTGACGCGTCTCATCGCCGACGAGCGCTCGAAGGCGCAGCGCGTGGCGTCCGGCGTGCCCGTGACCGTGCTCTACGTCGGCCACGGCGAGGACGAGGTTCCGATCGCGAAGCTCGCGAGCACGATCAAGGCTCTCCCCAAGAAGATCGACCGCACCACGATGGCCGCCGTCATCAAGCGCATCGAGTCGGTGTCGCAGTCGCTGACGTCGCTGCCGATCCCGAAGGGCGTCGACCCCAACCGCGTGCGCGCCCAGCGCCCGCGTTGATCCTCAGCCGCGGATGAGGACGCTGCCCGCGGCCTGATCGTGCAGTCCCCGCTGATCGGCGTCCCAGACCACCGCGGGGATGACGAGCAGCAGTAGCACCGTGCGGACGATGGGCCGCCAGAGACCGATCCATCCGCCGCGGACGAGAACCAGTCGCATCCCGAGGATGCGGTGCCCCGGACTCCCGCCGATCAGCGGGATGAACAGGATCTGCACCAGCGCGAACACCAGCATCGGCGCGAAGGCCGACAACCCCGCCTCCCCCGGCAGGGCCCACGGGTCGTACCGGAGGAATGCGACCGCCAGGATCGTGGCGCACGTCCAGTCGATCAGCAGTGCGAGCAGGCGCCTGCCGACACGCGCAACCGACGTCGATCCGGTGCGGGGCAGCCCGAGGCGCTCACCGGGATAGCTGGACTCGACGGGGGTCTCGGACATGCATCAACCCTAATCGGGGACCCGTAACATCCCGGAAACATATGGGACACTGGCGAGCAACGCTCGATCGATAGCGTCGGATCAGCCCGCCGTGGCGGGCGGAACTTCCCGAAATGCCCTACCTCTGGAGTCTCCATGTTCAGTGATTCATCCGAGGTGCTGAAGTTCATCAAGGACGAGGACGTCAAGTTCCTCGACATCCGCTTCACGGATCTCCCTGGTGTGCAGCAGCACTTCAACATCCCCGCCT
Source organism: Microbacterium neimengense (assembly GCF_054782995.1). Lineage (NCBI taxonomy): Bacteria > Bacillati > Actinomycetota > Actinomycetes > Micrococcales > Microbacteriaceae > Microbacterium > Microbacterium neimengense. The sequence continues at coordinate 291,172 of NZ_BAAGRK010000015.1, read as the reverse complement.
CCACCGTCGACGAGGAGTTCTTCACCGTCGGTCAGCTGTTCGACGGCTCGTCGATCCGCGGGTTCGCGAACATCCACGAATCGGACATGCAGCTCATCCCCGACGTGTCGACCGCGTACCTCGACCCGTTCCGCGAGGCGAAGACCCTCGTCATGGTCTTCGACATCTACAACCCGCGCAACGGCGAGATCTACTCGAAGGACCCCCGCCAGGTCGCCAAGAAGGCAGAGAAGTACCTCGCCTCCACCGGCATCGCCGACACCGCATTCTTCGCCCCCGAGGCCGAGTTCTACATCTTCGACGACGTGCGCTACGAGGTGAAGCAGAACTCGAGCTTCTACTCGGTCGACTCCGAAGAGGGCGCCTGGAACACGGGCCGCACCGAAGAGGGCGGCAACCTTGCCAACAAGACCCCGTACAAGGGCGGCTACTTCCCCGTCTCCCCCGTCGACAAGACGGCGGACCTGCGCGACGACATCAGCCTGCGTCTCATCGAGGCGGGCCTGATCCTCGAGCGCGCGCACCACGAGGTGGGCACGGGCGGACAGCAGGAGATCAACTACCGCTTCGACACCATGGTGCACGCGGCCGACGACATCCTGAAGTTCAAGTACATCGTCAAGAACACCGCCGAGCAGTGGGGCAAGGTCGCGACCTTCATGCCCAAGCCGCTCTTCGGTGACAACGGCTCCGGCATGCACACGCACCAGTCGCTGTGGAACGACGGCAAGCCGCTGTTCTACGACGAGAAGGGCTACGGCGGGCTGTCCGACATCGCCCGCTGGTACATCGGCGGCATCCTCGCGCACGCGCCCGCCGTCCTTGCGTTCACGAACCCCACGCTCAACAGCTACCACCGCCTGGTGAAGGGCTTCGAGGCTCCGGTCAACCTGGTCTACTCGGCCGGTAACCGTTCGGCCGCCATCCGCATCCCGATCACGGGAACCAACCCCAAGGCCAAGCGCATCGAGTTCCGCGCACCCGACGCCTCGGGCAACCCGTACCTCGCCTTCGCCGCGCAGCTCATGGCCGGCCTCGACGGCATCAAGAACCGCATCGAGCCGCACGAGCCTGTCGACAAGGACCTCTACGAGCTTCCCCCCGAGGAGGCCAAGGGCATCCCGCAGGTGCCGAACTCGCTGCTCGACTCGCTCGAGGCGCTGCGCGCCGACCACGAGTTCCTGCTGCAGGGCGGCGTCTTCACCGAGGAGCTCATCGAGACCTGGATCGAGTACAAGATCGAGAACGAGATCCAGCCGATCGCTCAGCGCCCGCACCCCTTCGAGTACGAGCTCTACTTCGGCGTCTGACGCCGAGAGCCTCGCGCTCCACACGAAGAACCGCCCCGGCGAATGCCGGGGCGGTTCTTCGTGTGTACGGGTCAGCCGAACGAGCCGCTGCTCATGGCCGCAACGAGCGCGACCAGCAGGAAGATGCCGACCGCGATCGCGAGCAGCAGCACGATGTGGCCGAGGATCATGCCGATGATCGCGTTCGTACGACCGACACCGCCCGAGCGCTTCGCCTTCGAGAGCCCCGCGTAGCCGAGTGCGACGGAGCAGATGCTCAGCGGGAACGTCATGATCACGATGAAGAACCCGAAGAAGGGGATCAGCAGGCTGAGCAGGGATGCGGCGGAGATCGCGCCGAGGATCATCGACCACAACGCGGGGTTGTTGGTGCGTGGGCCCGCGACAACCGGCGCTGCTCCCGCCGTCGACGACGCGACGGCCGGCTGCTGTCCGGGGAGCGGAGGCTGGTAGCCGGGATGCGGCGCGTAGGCGGGCTGCTGCAGACATCCGGGCGCCTGCGGCGGCTGACCGTATCCCTGCGCCGAGGGATAGCCCTGCTGCGGCGGCAGGGCGTATTCCTGCGCCGACGGCTGGCCGTGCCCCTGTGGGGCCGGCGGGTAGCCCGGTTCCTGCGCGTATCCGGGGTAGCCCTGCTGCGGCGGGACGCCGTAAGGCTGCGGCGGGGCACCGTACGACGGATAGCTCGGTTGGGGTACCGCTGCGGCGGGCGGCTGCGGCGCATCGCCCGGCTGCGGCGCCCCCGGCTGCTCGCTCGCGACGGGCCCGGGCTGGGCCACGGCGTCGGGCGTCGGAACGTGCGGCTCGGACGGCTGCTGCGGATCGGACATCGTTTCCCCGGTCTTCATCGTGTCGCTGTGCATCGCGCCGAGGCGCGCGAGCGCGCTCAGCGGTTGCCGTCCAGCATACGGATGAGGATGCGGGGACGACCGGCCCTTGCAGACAGACGGGGACGAAGGTCTCTCTGGGGGCCGTGGGCGCGCACCACGGCCACCAGAGACGCCGACGGTCGACTCAGCGAGCTCGCCGTCGCACCCGCAAACCGAACAGCATGTCGACCACCACGAATGCGACGAGCGGATAGCCGACCAGCGGGAGCCACCAACCGACCACACCCGCAGCCGCGACGACAAAGAGCAGGCCCCACCAGGGAGCCGCGCGCAACGCGCCACGCGCTGGCGCAGAGCCCATCTGCCTTCCGCCGCGCGTCGGTCGCCGCTTCCACCACATCGCGTAGCCGAGCACCACGAGCGTTCCGATGCCGATGGCGATGAACAGAAGCGCCAGCTGGTTCACCCACCCGAACAGCACTCCCATATGCAGGTCGATGCCCCAGCGGGCGAGTTTGGCCAGCAACGGGAAATCGGCGAAGTCCACGCGCGAGACCATCTGCATCGTCGCACCGTCGATTGCGACCGCATCCGCCGCCGTCGGGAAAGAGCGCTTGATCTCGGTCACCGTCCACGCCTGCCCAGGCGCGGCGGGAGGCTTGATCTCGACTTCGCCCGTGTTGACGTTGATCCGGCGCGCGATCGCGAGCACGGCGTCGAACGTCGCGGGATTCGCCTCCCCCGTCGGCATCGGCGCTGCCCCACCGTGGTGCGCAGTGTGGTCGTCCGGCGCCTCCTGCGCACCCGAGAGATCCGTCTGCAGCACCGGCGTGGCACCGCCGACCGCCGCACGCGCCGCGGAGACGTTCGCGCCGGCGTAGGTCGACCATGTGATGCCCGTCGCCGAGAGCATGAGAGCGCCGAGAAGGACCCAGATACCGACGGATGCGTGCCAGCTGAACAGCCGCCGGTACCCGGTTCGTCGCACGGCGGGCACCACGAGCTCCCGCTTGACGCGCGCCTTGCGGATGCGCTGGATCCACAGCGCCGCCCCCGCGAGCACGATGATCGCGAGCCAGGATGCGGCCAGCTCGCTGTACAGGCGTCCGGGTTCACCGAGGTGCAGATTGCGGTGGAGGTTGGAGATCCACGTGCGCACGGGGAGCGAGCCGCTTGTGCCATACGCGGTGAGGTCTCCGCGGATCTCCCCTGTCCCGGGGTCGACGAAGACGGCGCGCGATTCGCTGGCCCCGAGGTCATCCCCGGCGAACATGACACGGGTCGTATCGCCCGACTCAGGAGCGGGTCGTACGGCCGTCAGGACCGCCCTCTCGCCGGCATACGACTCCGCCGCGGTGATCTGCTCCGCGAGCGACAGCGACGTGGCAGTCGCCGGTGCATGAAGCTCATGCCCGTAGAAGAGCTCATCGAGCGTCGGGGCGGTCGCGTGCAGGGCCCCGCTCGTCGCCGCGACGAGGATGAAGGGGCCGACGAACAGCCCCGCGTAGAAGTGGAGACGCAGCAGCAGCGAGCCGAACCAGCCGCCGCGGGAACGGGCCGAGCGCGGGCGGGCCTGCTGCGGAGGGACGAGTGTATCGGTCACCGTTTCGCTCCTCACGACAGCAGGGTCTCGCCGATGAACCCGCCCTCGGCGCAACCAGGCGGTGCCGCGAACACCGCAGAGCCGATGGGTGTCGTCCACTGGTTCAGCAGGTCGAGCTCGTCGAGACGCCGCTGCAGCGGAACGAACTGACTCGCCACATCCGCCTGGAAGGCGACGAACACCAGGCCCGCGCGCGAGATCTCGCCACCCGCGGGAGTGTCGTCGTAGTTGTAGCCGCGCCGGAAGATGCGCTCCCGGCGGTCATCGCTGCGCGCACGGCGCATGTGCGAGAACTCCGGGATGACGGGGAAGCCGATGGGTGTCTTCGCCTCGAAGTCCGGCTCGTCGTGCTCGTTCGTCCCCGTCAGCGGCGCGCCGTTCGATTGGAATCGCCCGACGGACTGGTCGCGCCCGGGACGATCGAGCCGGTCCCATTTGTCGAGGTCCATTGCGATGCGACGAACGACCACCCCGGTGCCGCCGGCCAGCCATCCGCGCTGATGCCATACGAGCTCGTCGAAGTCGGCCGTTCCGGGTTCGGGGTTGGCCGTGCCGTCGACCTGTCCGAAGAGATTGCGCATCGTGGTGCCGGGTTTCACCGTGCCGTGTGCACGGCGGAACCCGTTCTGCGTCCACCGGACGGTCGCGAAGCTGCGCGCATCCTTCAGCAGCATCCTCGACGCGTGGGCGAGGGTCACCGGATCGTCCGATGCCACCTGGATCAGCAGGTCCCCATCGCAGTACTCCGGCTGCAGGCGGTCGATCCCGAAAGCAGGTAGAGGCGCCAGCCACGCGGGAGCGGACCCGCCCGCCACCGCGACGAAGCGCGGGCCGAACGCGAACGTCACGGTGAGGCGGGCGGGTGCCAGCGCGAGCTCGGGCTCGGAGTCGGCGAGGGCCGGCTCCCCCTGCGTCATCCGAGCGGCGTCGTCGCTCAGCGTGCGCATGAACCGCCGCAGGCCGTCGCGGTCGACCTCAGGTTTCAGGTCCAGGGCGAGGAAGGCCGCGTGCGACTGCGCATCCGTGTCGATCCCGGCCTGATGCACACCGTAATACGGCACGGTGGCATCGCCGTTGAGCGGCGCAACGGACGAGGGAGCCGACGGCGACGTCTGAAGGGCGGTATCGAAGGCGATCGCGGCCGCCGCGCCCACACCGGCGACAGCTCCCCCGAGGAGGAACTGTCGCCGGGTGGCGCGAGATCGAACGGAGGCGTCGTCGGATTCGCGCCGCGCCATCAGTGACTCATCCCGCTGTCGCCGCTCATGTCCATGTCGCCGCCCTCGTAGTTCTCGTTCGCCCCGGCGTAGTCCTTGACCGGAGCGGTGATCTGGGAGCTCGTGCCGTCCGAGTACGTGAGGGTGAGGGTGACGTCGTCGCCCGCGACGAGCGGAGCGGTCAGGTCCATGAGCATGATGTGGTTGCCGCCGGGGGCGAGGGTGAGGCTGCCATGCGCGGGGATCACGAAGCCGCCCTCGATCTGACGCATGACCATCTGCCCCGACTCGTTCTCGACGGTCTCGTGGAGCTCGACCGCGGACGATGCGGGCGTCGTCGCGGATGTCACCGTGACGTCGGCGTCGCCGTCGTTGTTCAGTTCGCCGAACGCGGCCGACATTCCGGAGTCGGCGGACTTGACCCAGGCGTCGGAGACGGAGATCGCCTCAGCGGCGGCGACGGAGCTCGAGGTCGACTGACTCTGGGCGGCGCAGCCCGCAAGGGCGAGTGCCGTGAGAGCGAGAGCTGCGGTGAAGCGGATACGGGTGGTGGGAATGTTCACGGGGTTGTGCCTTTCAAAAGCGGGACGAGCGAGCTCAGTGCTCGGCGTCGTCCGAGCCGCGCGCGTCAGAGCGGCGGCGAAGGAAGAGGATGAGTGCGAAGACCGCGACGGCGATGCCGGCGCCGGCGACGCCGACGAACGCGATACGCAGCGCTCCGGCGTTCTCCTGACCGGCCTCATCGGCCGTCGGCTCGTCTGACTGGGCTGTCTGGCCGTCGGCACTCGGTGCCGTCGGCTGCGCCGTGTGCTCGAGAGGCGTTCCATCGCCGATCGTGAACGGGACGGTGCCCGCGATCGGATGCCCGTCCGACGACACCACGCGCCACCGCACCTCGTACCCTGCGGCCGGCATGTCCGGCTGCAGCTCGACGGTGACGGTCGGGCCGTCCAGCACCGGCTCGGTGGCCGCCCAGTCGTGCCCTTCGGCATCGGCGACGATCAGCGCCGCACCGGTGTCGAGCACGTCGGCGGAGAAGGTCAACGTGACCTGCGTCGGAGCCTCGGTGAGTCGTTGCCCGGTCTCGGGCGTGGAAGAGAGAAGTTCATCGTGAGCGGACGCGGGAGCGGCCACCGCCAAGACTGCGGCGAACGCCACCACGATCCCCGCGACGATACGTCGCGACAGGGACATGGGACACCTTTCGACAGCGGCGCGCGGACGCGCCGCACCACACGGGACGCCTGGAACGACAGGCGGAAGCGCAGCACACGACGCGAGCGCGTCGTGACAGCGTGATCAGACCGGGTGCAGTCGCGGCGGGCCGCGGCGGGCGATGTCTCGAAGGAAGAGTCTCTGACGGGGCGGACACTGCCGTGCGCAGGCGACAGACGGGAAGCGCGGAGCGTCGACGTCGACGTCCGCGACGACGAGCGCCAAGCGGATGCGGAGGCGCCCGATCAGAGTGCGGGTCAGCTCGATCAGTGCACGCACGCAGCGTTCACCGCGATGCAGCGCGAGGATCGTCACGACCGCGGCGATCGCGTGGCCGAGCCACATCGCCGGATCGGCGTGCAGCGCATCGGCCATACCGACGCTCGCCGATGGCATCGCGTCACCCATGCCGTGCATCGCGTGATGTTCTTGCCCCACGCCAGGCAGAGCGAACGAGCCCACGACGAAGAGGGTGTGAAACAGAGCCTGACTGAGCACGACAGCCACCGACAGGCGCCATACCGAGAGGCGTTTGCCCGCGAGGACCGTGCAGACGGCGAGCGAGAGGACGAAGGGGATCACGATGCCGAGCAAGCCCGGCACGGCCCCGCCTGCGCTCACATGCGAGAGCAACGCAACGAAGGTCGCCACGGCCGCAGACGTCGCCCCGCGCAGCAGGCGGGGAAGACGGGAGCGACGCACGACCCTATTGTCGCAGCCCTCGACGCGTCGCTCGACCCGCGCCGCCGCTCACCCGTAGAACTGCTTCTCGAACACGCGACGTGAGAGCCGGGCCACCCGCATCCAGTCCTCCTCGACGCGGGAGGCGGAGCGAGGCGGATACTCCAACAGACGACCGATGCCGTCCAAGCGCCGGCGGTCCGCAGGGAGGACGTCACTCGTCTGCGCCGACAGCAGAGTATTCGCCGAACGCAGGCGACTGGCGAGACGCCAGGCCTCGTGGAGGCGGGGAACCGCGCTCTCCGGCAGCAGCCCCGCCTCTCCGGCGGTGCGCAGCGCATCCGTCGTCGAGGTCGTGCGCAGCGCCGGCACGGCATGGGCGTGCTGCAACTGCAGCAGCTGCACGAGCCACTCCACATCGCTGAGGGCGCCGGGTCCGAGCTTGAGGTGACGCGAGGGGTCGACGCCCTGCGGAAGCCGCTCGCTCTCGACGCGCGCCTTGATGCGCTTGATCTCGCGCACACCCTGCGGATCGGCACGCTCGGGATACCTCACCTTGTCGGCGAGTTCCGTGAACGCGTCGATGAGCTTCACACTGCCCGCGACGCCCCGCGCGCGCAGGAGCGCCTGCGCCTCCCACGACAGCGACCAGCGGCCGTAGTACTCCGCGTACGAGTCCAGCGACCGCACCAGCGGGCCGTTGCGCCCCTCGGGGCGGAGGTCTGCGTCGAGATCGAGCGGAAGGCGGTGGTCTTCGGAGTGCGTGCGCAGCCCCTGGACGAGCTTGAGCGACAGTGCGTGCGCGCGTTCCGGGTCGATGCCGTTCGGCCGGTACACGTACAGCACGTCCGCATCCGAGCCGAAGCCCAGCTCCCGGCCGCCGAAGCGCCCCATAGCGATGACCGAGAAGTCGAGGGCGTCGTCTTCCGGCGGGACGACCTCACGGCGCACGGCCCGGAGCGTCGCCTGGATCGTGACCTCGGTGATCGTGCTGAGCGAATCGGCGAGCTCTTCGATCGTGAGCACACCCAGAACGGCGGCCATTGCGGTGCGCAGCAGCTCGCGACGTCGGAGGGCGCGCACGAACGGCATCGCGTCATCCAGACTGTCGTGCCGTGTCTGGATCGCGCGGGCCTCGGTCTGCAGTGCGACACCGCTGCGCGGGCGCAGCAACTCGGGGTCGTCCAGCCAGGCCGCCGCTTCTGGGATCCACTCCATCAGCTCGCCGATGTAGCGCGAGCCGGACAGCACGCGGGTGAGGCTCTCAGCCGCGGCCGACGAGTCGCGCAGCAGTCGCAGGAACCACGGGGTGTCCCCCAGCCGCTCGCTGATGCGACGGAAGGCGAGCAGACCGTAGTCGGGGTCGACCCCGTCGGCGAACCACCGGATCATGATCGGCATGAGATGCCGCTGAATCGTCGCCTTGCGGCTGATACCGCTCGTCAGCGCCGCGATGTGTCGGAGCGCACCTGCGGGGTCCTGGAAACCGATCGCTGCCAGACGATCGTGCGCCTGAGCGGCGGACAGGGTGCGCTCGCCTTCCGGGAGCGCTGCAACGGCGGAGAGGAGCGGCCGGTAGAACAGGCGCACGTGGATGTCGCGCACCTCCCGCTTGACCCGTTCCCACTCCGCCGTGACGGCGGCGGCACTATCGGCGACGCCGCTGGCGCGCGCGAGCACACGGCGGTCATCGTCCTTCTCCGGCATGAGGTGCGTGCGGCGGAGCCCGCGCAACTGCAGCCGATGCTCGAGCACACGCAGGAACCGATAGTCGCGGGCGAAGGCAGCGGCTTCGGCGCGTCCGATGTACCCCTCTGCGACGAGTGCATCCAACGCGTCCAGCGTGCCGCGCTGGCGGATGCGGTCGTCGGTGAGCCCATGCACGAGCTGGAGCAACTGAACGGTGAACTCGATGTCGCGGATACCGCCCGGCCCGAGCTTGATCTGCAGCGGCACCTCGTGCGCGGGGATGTGATCCGTGACGCGCTCCCGCATCCGCTGCACGCTGTCGACGAAGTTCTCGCGCGCCGCGCTCGTCCACACCTTCGGCTGCACAGCGGCGACGTAGTCGCGTCCGAGTGCCAAGTCGCCGGCGAGCGGCCTCGCCTTCAACAGCGCCTGGAACTCCCAGCTGCCCGCCCAACGGTCGTAGTACGAGAGGTGGGACTCGAGTGTGCGTACCAGCGCCCCCTGCTTGCCCTCCGGGCGCAGGTTCGCATCGACCTCCCACAACGGCGGTTCGACCTCGATCCCCGAGATTCCCTGCATCGTCTGCACGGCGAGGCGCGTCGCGATGTCGATGAGGCGACTCGCACCCCACTCCTCCTCGGCGCCCTCGGCGGCACCGCAGACGAAGATGACGTCGACGTCGCTGACGTAGTTCAGCTCACGGGCGCCGGTCTTTCCCATGCCGATGATCGCAAGGCGCGTGGCCGCGACCTGATCCCGAGGAAACAGCCCTCCCGGTCGGCCCTGCGAGATGCGCGCGCGGGCGACGCTGAGCGACGCCTCGAGGGCGGCGCCTGCCGCATCCGCGAGTGCCGCAGCGACCTCGGGGAGCACATCGATCGCATCCGACGCCCGCAGATCGAATGCCGCGATGCGGGCCAGCAGTCGACGGTAACGAACGCGCAGCGCGACCCAGGCGGATTCGTCCCCGGATGCGGCGAAGCCGTCCTGGGCGCCGACCGACTCCTGCAGCTCCCGCTGCATCTCATCCGCCCGTGGAAGGATCTCTCCCGCCGTCGCGAGGTCTGCGAGCTCCTCCGGGTGCCGCAGGTAGAACTCGCCGAAGCCGTCCGACGCGCCCAGCAGCAGCCAGAACACCCGGCGCGCGTGCGGATCGCGCAGCGTCGCCGTGACCGCGTCCGGGTTTCGTCGTGCGATCCTGCTCGCGCTGCGCAGCGCGCCGTCGGGGTCGGCGGCAAGGCCGAGGTCGGTGATGACCTCTGCGCGACTCAGAGTCAGCAGCTCGACGAGCTCGTCGAACGCCTGCTCGGCCGCTTCGAGGTCACCGAGTCCGAGCCGGACGAGGTCCGTTCTGCTCGAGGAGCGCTCCGTGCCGGCCATCGCCGGCTCAGAGCATCTCGAGGTTGCTCTGCAGCTCGAAGGGCGTCACCTGCGAACGGTAGCCCGCCCACTCGCGGCGCTTGTTGGCGAGCACATAGGTGAAGACGGTCTCGCCCAGGGTCTCGGCGACGAGCTCGGACTCCTCCATGTACTGCAGCGCCTGGTCGAGGCTCGCCGGCAGCGGCGCGTATCCGAGCGCGCGGCGCTCGGAATCGGTCAGCGACCACACGTTGTCCTCGGCCTCGGGCGGCAGCTCGTAGCCCTCCTCGATGCCCTTGAGACCCGCGGCGAGCATGAGGGCGTACGCGAGGTACGGGTTGGCGGCCGAGTCGAGGGCGCGGTACTCCACCCGCGACGAACCGCCCTTGTTGGGCTTGTACAGCGGCACGCGTACGAGGGCAGAGCGGTTGTTGTGGCCCCAGCTGATGAAGCTGGGCGCCTCGTCGCCGCCCCACAGGCGCTTGTAGGAGTTCACGAACTGGTTCGTCACCGCCGAGATCTCGTTGGCGTGACGCAGCAGGCCGGCGATGAACTGACGGCCGACCTTGGAGAGCTGGTACTGCGCGCCCTCTTCGTAGAAGGCGTTGTGGTCCCCCTCGAACAGCGACATGTGCGTGTGCATGCCACTACCGGGCTGCCCGCTGAGCGGCTTCGGCATGAACGTCGCGTAGACGCCCTGCTCGATCGCCACCTCCTTGATGACCGTGCGGAACGTCATGATGTTGTCGGCGGTGGCCAGCGCGTCGGCGTAGCGCAGATCGATCTCGTTCTGACCCGGACCGCCCTCGTGGTGGCTGAACTCGACCGAGATGCCGAGGTCTTCCAGCATCCGTACCGAGCGGCGACGGAAGTCGTGGGCGGTTCCCCCGGGCACGTTGTCGAAGTAACCGGCGGAGTCGACCGGCTCGGGCCCGCCCGGACCGTAGGTCGAGGACTTGAGCAGGTAGAACTCGATCTCGGGATGCGTGTAGAAGGTGAATCCGGCGTCCGAGGCCTTCGCGAGCGTGCGCTTGAGGACGTGGCGCGGATCGGCGACCGCGGGCTGCCCGTCGGGGGTCGTGATGTCGCAGAACATGCGCGCGGTCGGGTCGATCTCACCGCGCCACGGGAGGATCTGGAACGTCGTGGGATCCGGATGAGCGAGCAGGTCGGATTCGAAGGTGCGCGTGAGGCCCTCGATCGCGGAACCGTCGAAGCCGAGTCCCTCGGTGAAGGCACCCTCGACCTCTGCGGGGGCGATCGCCACCGACTTCAGCGTTCCGATCACATCGGTGAACCAGAGCCGGATGAACTTGACGCCGCGCTCTTCGATCGTGCGCAGTACGAAATCGCGCTGCTTGTCCATGCTGTTCCTCCCGGCCCCGCGGGGCCCGATCACGTGGTGGGGGTGCGCTCCGAGCGGCGCGTCAGTCGTCTTCGCGGGCGTCGTCAGCCGCCCACTGCGCGGAGCGCTGCTTGATCAGTTCGGGGGCGTTCTCCGCTTCTTCGGCGGTGTCGAACGGGCCGGCGCGGTCGATCGCCGGGGACTCGAAACCTCGCTCCACCTCGCCGGTGGTGAGGTTGTACCAATACTTCTCGCTGTCTTCGCTCACGGCAGACTCCTCATCGCTCTCGAGACGATCCTACTGATCGTGACCCGTGTGCTGGATAGGCTGAACTCATGGCAGCAGAGAAGTCTCGCGCGGTGGGTATCGACATCGGCGGAACCGGCATCAAGGGTGGAATCGTCGACCTCGAGAAGGGCGAGCTGATCAGCGACCGGATCAAGGTGTCCACACCTTCGGGCGCAGAACCGAAGGACGTTCTGGATGCGGTGCGCAGCGTGCTCGACACGCTCGAGGTCGCGGACTCCGACTACCCGCTCGGCGTCGCCTTCCCGGCGATCGTGAAGAACGGTCGCACGCTCTCGGCTGCGAACGTCTCGGACAAGTGGATCGACTTCCCCGCCGAGGAGTTCTTCGAGGAGGGCCTCGGCCGCGACATCCACTTCGCCAACGACGCCGATGTGGCCGGCGTCGCCGAGATGCGTTTCGGCGCCGCGAAGGGCGTCGACGGGCTCACGATCCTCACGACCCTCGGTACGGGCATCGGCTCGGCCGTCATCTACAACAACGTCCTCATCCCCAACAGCGAGCTCGGCCACCTCCAGCGCGCGAAGCACGGCAAGGACGCCGAGGCGTACGCCGCCTACTCTGCAATGGAGCGCGACGAACTGAGCTGGGAGGCGTGGGCCGAACGCCTGCAGTGGTACTACTCGCACGTCGAGTTCCTGTTCAGCCCCGACCTGTTCATCGTCGGTGGCGGCGTGTCCAAGCACGCGGACAAGTTCCTGCACCTGCTCGAGCTCCGCACGCCGATCGTCCCCGCTGTGCACCGCAACAACGCCGGCATCATCGGAGCCGCGGCGCTCTCGCTGGGCGTCGAGCCGGACCTGGAGGAGACCGTCACCGGTCAGTGACCGGGTCTTCGCTGAGCGGGGCGCGTTTCGACTCGCTGCGCTCGCTCAACGACCGGATGCGAACCCACCCGCTCGTTGAGCGAGCCGAAGGCGAGACGAAACGCACCGGGTTCGAAGGAGACGGCATGGGCGATACACCGTTGGAACAGTCGCTGCGAGATCTGCACGCTCTGCTCGCCTCGGTCGGCGAGACGTTCTGGGCCCAGTGGGCGTCACGCGCGGCGGACCGCATCGCCGCGGGCGGCGATCCGAGCGACGTGCGCGGCGTCTTCGGCGGGATGGGCAGCTTCAACGACCTCGTCATTCACCCGGCCAACGGCCACGCCGTCACCGACGATCAGGTCGCCACCGTGAACCGACGACTCGACGAGCTCCGCGACCGGATCTACGTCGAATCGCAGGCGGTGTGACGACCCGGGACGGGTGCGAATGGGCCGGCCTGTACGCCGGGTTCTGTCCGGGGGCTTTCGCCCCGTGGACGGTCATCTCTCTCGGCGACACGTTGCCGTGCCGCTCCAGCGGCCTACCCGGGGACTCGGCGAGCCGCGTCATCATCCCCTGTCTGGCCTTGCTCCGGACGAGGTTTACCTTGCGGGTCGTGTCACCACGACCCCGGTGGTCTCTTACACCACCCTTTCACCCTTACCCGGGCCGAAACCCGGGCGGTCTGCTCTCTGTGGCACTGTCTCGCGGATTGCTCCGGGTGGGTGTTACCCACCGCCCTGCCCTACGGAGCCCGGACGTTCCTCGGCGCGGTTGCCCGCGACGCGACCGTCCAGCCGACCCATTCGCGCTCCGAGTCTACCGGGGGTCGGCCGCATCCTCCGGCTCGCGGCGGATGACCTCGATATCGAGCGGGAAGTCGATCGGGAAGGTGCCGAACAGCAGGCGCCCTGCCGCGTGGGCGGCCTCGGCCACGGCCTGCGCGGCCGCATCCGCCAACTCCTCCGGCGCGTGCACCATGACCTCGTCATGGAGGAAGAACACGAGATGGGCACGGTCCGCGAACGTAGGTGCGGATGCGGATGCGGGAGCCCCTGATGTCGTTGGCAACGCATCCAGACGCCGCCGGATCTCCGCCAACCAGCACAACGCCCACTCCGCCGCTGTGCCCTGCACGACGAAGTTCCTCGTGAAGCGGCCGCGTTCGCGAGCAGCGCGCAGCGCGCCCTCGCGCACTCCCTGTTCCGCATCCGCCTCGCTGGCGCGCGACTGCAGCGCAAGCCACGGCGCCTCCGCGTCGGGCGTGCCGCGTCCGAGCCACGTGGCCACCCCGCGGCCGTCCTCACCGGCGACCGCCGCATCGTCGACGAGCGCCATCGCGGTCGGGAAGGTCTTCCGCAGACGCGGTACGAGGCGTCCACTGTCACCGGTCGTCGCACCGTACATCGCCCCGAGAACCGCGTACTTCGCCTCCTCGCGGGTCGCGACGGCGCCGGTCGCCACGATTCCCTCGTAGAGATCCCGTCCTCGCGCACCCTCCGCCATCCGCGTGTCGCGCGACATCGCCGCGAGCACGCGCGGCTCGAGCTGCGCGACATCTGCATCCACGATGACCCAGCCCGGATCGGGGCGCACGGCCGGACGCAGCTGACGGGGAATCTGCAGCGCTCCCCCGCCGCTCGATGCCCATCGACCGGTCACGACGCCTGCCGGCACGTACACGGGCCGAAAGCGGTCATCGCGTACCCACTCGTCCAGCCACGCCCAGCCATTCGCCGTGTAGAGCCTCGCGAGCTTCTTGTACTCCAGAAGCGGCTCCACCACCGGATGCTCGAGGTGAGCGAGCTCCCACTTGCTCGTCGAGCCCACCGTCAATCCGGCCCGATGCAGCGCGCGCAGCACCCGCGGCGGAGAGTCCAGCGACAGCGAGGCGTCACCGAGTGCGGCGCGTACTCGTTCACCCACTTCGCGCATCCGGTCGGGCGCACCGCCCGCCACGGGGCGACGGCCGAGCGTGTCGACGAGAATCCGCTCATGTGTCGCGCGATGCCAGGGCAGCCCTGCTGCGTGCATCTCTGCGGCGACCAGGGCGCCGGCGGACTCCGCGTTGATGAGCAGCGTCAATCGCCCCGGATCGCGGGACGCCGCGATGACCCCCCGCTGGGCGCGCCACTCGGCCTCGACCTCGTCGAGCCCGAAGGCGGGCACCTCGTCGAACGCGAACAGGGTCTCACCGCCGTCGGGCGCGGTCGCGGCGAGATCCCACCGGTCACTTGCGGTCCACGGCACACTCGCAGCGCTCAGCGGACTGTGGCGCAGGATGCGGCGTGCCAGCCGCACATCCCACGCCCTCGCCACGCGCTCCCCCACCGCGAGCATGGCGGGGTAGCTCACACCGGTGTCGGCCCATACCCAGCGGGTCGGTGCGGGCGCGTCGTCCGCACCGTCGCACATCTCGCGGACGCCGTCCGCAGCGACGATGCGCCACGCAGGCGACGGCGCACTTTCGCGGCCGGTCATCTCATCCGACCGCGGCGGCTCACAACCCCGACTCGGCGGTGCGCACGAGGATGCAGCCGCACTCCGGGCATGTCGCCACAACGTCGTCTGCGACCTGCCTCAGAGCCGCGAGGTCGGTGCCGGAGAGCATCATGTGGCAGCCGCCGCAGGTACGGGCCTGGAACAGTGCCGCCCCCGCCGAGCGGGTCGCCAGCTTCTCGTACAGTGCGAGGAGCTGCTCCGGAACGGAACCGGCGACGGCAGCGCGATCGCGGCCGAGCTGCTGCTCGAGCGCCGACGCGGCTTCGACCGTCTCTTTCGCCTCCGCCGAGAGGCGCGATCCCTCGTCGTTGTTCGCGGCCACGAGCTGCTGCTGCTCGGCGACGGCCGCTTCCGCGGCTTCCAGGCGCTCCATGAGCTCAAGCTGCGCCTCTTCGAGCTCGTCCTGACGACGGGTGAGGGACGCGAGCTCGCGCTCGAGACCGACGGCATCCTTGGCGCTCGCCGTCTTCTGCAGCAATTCCTCATCGCGCTGACGTCGCGCGACGACCAGTGCCACATCGCCCTCCACACGTCGCAGCTCCACGGTGACGTCGTCGACGATGTTCTGGCGCGCGGCGAGCTCCTGAGCGAGCTGCTGCTTGGCCTTCACGAGTTCGCCGATCCGCGCGGCCTGCGGCGGATTTCTTCGGGCGTGATCGGCCTGCGCACGGCGGGCGTCGATGTCGGCGATGTCCAACAGGCGCAACTGGTCAGCGTGGGCGGCGTTCACCCCTCCAACCTACGCCAGCGCACCGGGCACCGCGGCGGCGGGACGGTGACGACGTGTTACCTCCCGTGTCGGCCGGTGTGCTCCGGCCCGCGAGGGTCGTTAGTTTCGGGACTCGACCCCCGCCCGCCCCGAGGAGCCCGTCATGAGCACCGCCGTCGCCACGAGCCGCGTCCACCCGGATGCGGCTGCGCCCGCATCCCGACTGCAGTTCGAAGGCCTGGGGCGCACCTTCGGCGCGCACGTCGTGCTCGACGGGATCGACCTGACGGTCGAGCCGGGCGAGCTGGTTGCCATTCTCGGCGCCTCCGGCTCGGGAAAGTCGACGCTGCTGCGCATCGCGGGCGGCCTTGATCGCGCGAGCGAAGGATCGGTATCGATCGACGGGCGGCCTGTCGCTGCGCACGACGCCCGCGTCGCGATCGGCTTCCAGGAGCCGCGGCTACTGCCGTGGAGATCGGTCTCGGAGAACATCGCCCTCGGGCTCGGTCCCGGCCTCTCCCGCGACGAGCGCTCTCAGCGGATCGGATCCCTGCTCGAGCTCATCGGACTCACTGCCTTCGCGAACCACCGTCCCCGCGAGATCTCCGGCGGGATGGCGCAGCGCACCTCGCTCGCCCGCGCGCTCGCGCGGCGCCCCGGCGTCCTCCTGCTCGACGAACCGTTCGGCGCTCTCGATGCGCTGACGAGGCTCAAGATGCAGGATCTCCTGCTCTCGATCCTCGACGAAGCGCCCACGACGACGCTTCTGGTCACGCACGACGTCGATGAGGCCCTGCAGGTCGCCGATCGGGTGATCGTGCTCGGAGTCGAGCCGGATTCGGCGGGTGCTCGCATCCAGCGCCTGGTGACGGTTCCCGGAACCCGCCCGCGCGACCGCGGCTCAGCCGAACTCGCCGAGCTCCGGGCCGATCTGCTCGGCGCACTGGGTATCGATCGCCACGCGCACTGACGCCTTCCCTCCGCACCCTTCCTTTCCACAGCAATCGAGAGGCTCTCATGTCCCGCTCACGCCGTTTCCTCGGTGCCTTCGCCGGCTTCGCCGTCGCCGCCGTCGCCCTTTCGGGCTGCGTCGCCGGTGAGGATGCTCCCGCTGCCGCGGGCAGCGACGCCGCCGCATCCGACGTCACCATCAAGCTCGACTGGGCGACCTACAACCCGCTCAGCCTCATCATCAAGGATCAGGGCTGGCTCGAGGCCGACGGCTACAACGTCGAGTGGGTGCAGTCGCTGGGCTCGTCGAAGGCCAACGAGGCCCTGCGTGCCGGTGCCATCGACTTCGGTTCGACGGCGGGCTCCGCCGCGCTCCTCGCCCGATCCAACGATGTGCCCCAGCAGATCGTGGATGTCGTCGCACAGCCCGAGTGGTCCGCGCTCGTGGTGCCCGCCGACTCCGACATCGCCTCGGTGGCAGATCTGAAGGGCAAGTCGGTCGCCGCGGCTCTCGGCACCGACCCGTACTTCTTCCTCGTGCAGGCTCTGGAGGCGGAGGGCCTGTCGATCGACGACGTCACCGTGCAGAACCTCATCCACGCCGACGGCTGGGCTGCGCTCCAGGGTGGATCCGTGCAGGCATGGGCCGGCCTCGACCCGATCATGGCGTCCGCGGAGGCCAGCGGCGCGAAGCTGCTCTACCGCAACCTCGATTTCAACTCGTACAGCGTGCTGAACGCCACCGAGTCGATCATCAAGGATCACCCCGAGATCGTGCAGGTCGTCGTCGACGCGTACGAGCGTGCGCGTGCGTGGGCGCTGGAGAACCCCGAGAAGACGGCGCAGATCCTCGCCGATGCCGCCTCGATCGATCTCGCCGTCGCTCAGAAGGTCATCGACGAGCGCGAGGGCCTCGATGTCGATCCGGTGCCCGGCTCCGCGCTGGCGACCGTGCTCGCCCCGATCGGCGCGATCCAGGTCTCGCTGGGCGACGTGACCTCGCAGGGCGACGTCGACAAGGCCCTCGACACGCTCTTCGCGCCGGAGTTCGCCGAGAAGGCCAAGGGCTGACGCCCGCATCCGAGAGGACCTCACCACGATGAGCACGACCGGCACCCCTACGCGCACGTCGCAGACCGCATCCGCATCCGGACCGCTGTCGCGCCGCAGCGTGCGCGCCCTTCTGGGGTGGGTGGTGCCGGTCGTCCTCGTCGCGCTGTGGTTCCTGCTCACGAACCCGGCGGCGCCCATCGTGCCGGCATACAAGCTTCCGAGCCCCGAGGCGGTCATCGCCGCGGGCGTGGATCTCGCCCAGCGCGGCGAGTTGTGGCAGTTCATCGCCATCTCACTGCAGCGCGTGATCATCGGATTCAGCGTCGGTGCCTTGCTTGGTGTTTCGCTCGGTGGGCTCGTGGGGCTATCCCGCTTCTGGGATACGTTGCTCTCCCCCACGCTCGGCGCCATCCGCGCCGTGCCGAGCCTCGCCTGGGTGCCGTTGCTCATCGTGTGGTTCTTGGTGGGCGAACAGTCGAAGATCATCCTGATCGCCATCGGCGCGTTCTTCCCGGTCTTCACGACGGTCTCGCTCGCGCTGCGTCACGTCGACGCGCAGCTGGTCGAGATGGGTCGCTCGTTCGGCTACACCGGCCTGCGCCTGTTCTTCACGGTGCAGCTGCCCGCGGTTCTGCCCGCCCTCTTCTCCGGGCTGCGCCTCGCTCTCGTGCAGGCATGGCTCTTCCTCGTCGCGGCCGAGCTTCTCGGCGCATCCATGGGACTCGGGTTCCTGCTCCTGCGCGGCCAGAACAACGGCCGTGTCGATCAGATCGTGCTCGCCATCATCCTGCTCGCGGTCATCGGCAAACTCACCGACTCCCTGCTCGCGGTCTTGCAGAAGTGGGCTGTCCGCCGCTGGGGCTGACCTCTCCTCCCCTCTTCGCCGCACCGCGGGATGCGCGCCCGCCGGCGCGGTGCGCATCCGTCGCGCGCCCGTCGGAGATTCTGCGTTCCGTCGGAGGTTTCCACCCGAAGCCTCCGACATCGGCGCGAATCTCCGACGGGGAGGGACGCAGGCGGCAGCCACGGCGGCCGGATGCAGGCAGCCAGTCGGCTGTGGATAAGCCCCGCCGGAACTCGGTGGCCGCCGCTACCGTGGCGACATGTCCCGGCGTCACGTCTCGATTGCGGCCATGATCGGCCTGTTCGTCACGTTGAGCGTGTCCGGCTGCACGACGCCCTCGCCCGAACCGACCCCCACCCCGACGGGCTTCGCCTCTGAGGCTGAAGCCTTCGCCGCCGCAGAGGCGACCTACCGCGCGTACATCGATGCGCTGAATCAGGTCGACCTCAGCGATCCCGCCACCTTCGAGCCGGTGTACGAGCTGACCGCTGGAGAACTCAACGCATCGGAACGCGAAAGCTATTCGCAACTGCACGCTGAGGGCAGCATGATCTCGGGGAAGATCACTTACTCCAATGCTGAGCTGTTAAGCAGGAGCGACAACGTCGCGACGATCGCCGTTTGTCTCGATGTCTCTGAAGTGGACGTTCGTGACTCAAATGGATCCTCAATCGTCCCTGAGTCCCGTCCCGATATTCAGTCGGTCGCGGTGGATGTCGACCTCGCGATCGCAAGGCTTCTTGAGATACGTCCTAGTGAGATTGCTGGCCGATGCTCGTAAGTGCGACCTTCAGTGCGACCTCGCTCCTCATGGGCTTGCTCCTAACGACGTCGAATCCAGGATGCGCCGGAGCCCCGTCAGTGCTGGGCGGATGCGCCAGCACAGACGGCACCTCGGTCATCGTGGAGGGGTCGCAGACCCAGCCGGGAACTGGCGGCGGATCGGAGTGGATTCCCACGGGCGGTACCGACGGCGGTGGGGCAACCCCTGCGGAGCCAAAGAACCCGTACGGCCTGGACCTCCTCTACGAGCACATTCCGCAAGATGAGCCGACGGAGGAGATTCCCGCTGTCACCGTGGCCGACCTCGTGGCATTCACTCCGCAGCGACCGTCCTTCGCCGCGGAACCGGCAGGTCTCGGCGTTGCGGGGCTGCCTACGAACGTCATCGCGGGAGCATCCGAGCACACGGTCCCGGGAACACTGTTCAATCGCCCTGTGACGGTGCGCTTCGCTCCGGTCGGATTCCGATTCGACTACGGCGACGGCACGATCGGCACGTCGTCGACGGGCGGCGCCGCGTGGACCACCCTCGGACAGGCTCAATTCACGCCGACCCCGACGAGCCACACCTACGGCTCGCCCGGGGAGTACATCATCACCGTGAGCGTGGACTACGCCGCTGTGGTCGATTTCGGCATCACGACGCGGGTCGTCAATGGAACGGTCACAGCGAACGCCGCGCCGCAGACGCTACGCGTCCTCGAGGCACGCACCGCACTCGTAGACAAGACCTGCGCACAGAATCCGCGAGGCCCCGGCTGCTGAGCCGCTGGACTTCAGGCGTGCATGCGCGCACCCTTCACGATGCGGTCCACGACGTTCTTCGGCCCACGCATGGCGACGCCGACCAGGTCGAGCTGGGCGGTGGGCACCGCGGCCACCGCCGCACGATTCGCCGCGTCGTGCCCGGACGCGAACAGCTCGGCTGTGTAGATCGCAAGCGGCACCTCGCGCCGCGACGCGCGTTCCCTCACCGCCGCCAACGTCGCCGCATCCGCGGACATCACCACCACAGGTTGACGGAGCATCGGTAAGTACTCGACCCCGTCGCCGTCTCGATACGGCTCGCCGGTCAGCCCGGGTTCGCTCGTCGCGACACCCGACATCAGGAAGGCCGTGACGTTCAGCTCCTGCCACGCGAGGAGGTCCTCGCGCAGCACGACGACGACCTTCGTATCGAAGCGGACAAGAATGGATGCGGAGTCGTCGGAAGTCACCGGTTCATCGTCGCGCCGCGACGGTGGCGGGTCTTGTACGTTTCTTGCATGACGGAGCGGGTGAGGGCGTGGCGTCCCGGCGTGCCGCTCGTCCAAGAGGTCCTGCACGCGACGTTCGCCGAGCACGCCTATCCCGCGCACACGCACAACGCCTGGACCGTGCTGTCGATCGACACGGGTGCGGTCGTCTACGACCTGGACGGTCGACGTCAACATGCGGACGCGTCGAGCGTGACGATCCTGCCACCACACATCCCGCACGACGGTCGGTCCGAGACCCGCGGGGCGGCCTTTCGCAAACGCGTGCTCTACCTCGAGGAGTCCTGGCTGCCCGCGGGGCTGATCGGGTCGTCTGCGCGTCGCCCATCACTCACCGGGACCCATCTGCGCGCCGTGCTCGAACAGATCCATCATTCGCTCCGCACGCCCGGCGACGCGCTCGTCGCGGAAGGCACGGTGCTGCGTCTCGGCGATCTGATCCAGCGGCAGCTGGGCACCGAGATCGTGACACGCGCTGATGCGCCGCTCGCTCGTCGACTGCGGTCCCTTCTTGACGACCGCCTCACAGACGCGTTCACCATCGACGAGGCGGCCCGTCTGCTCGGCACGCACCCCAGCCACCTCGTGCGCGTCTTCTCCGGCGCGTACGGCATTCCTCCGCACCGATACGTCATCGGCCGCCGCATCGACCGTGCGCGGCGTCTCCTGCTCGCCGGCGTGTCTCCGGCGGACACAGCGGCCCGCAGCGGCTTCCACGATCAGGCGCATCTCACCCGCCACTTCCGCCGCACGCTCGGCACCACCCCGGCCGCCTTCGCGGCCTGACCGGTAGACGTGCCCCAGCCCAGGCGGAACGTGGACCTGATCCGCGAGAGGCTCCGTGATGTCTGCCAACGGCCCGCCGAGCCGGCCGGAATCAGCGGGTCATACCGAGCTGGGACGCCAGATCGCGGAACTTCCCGTCGGCCCCGCTCGCGCCGAACAGAGTGTCGACATCGATCGTGACCGTGACCGTCGCCGGTTCCTCCCCGGCGACCGCGACCTCGATCGGGTAGGTGCCCGCGAAGGCCATCACGCGCGGCGACGCACCGGCGAGGTTCGAGAAGGCTGCTGTCACATCGACGCCGTTCACGCTGTAGCGGGTGCCTTCGGGCAACAGGGAGGCATCGGCCGCGTCGAATCCCGCACGCGTCGTGTCGACGAGGAACACCCAGTGGTCGGGGACGCCGTTCGCCGCCTTCACGAACTCGAGCTCAAGGCTCTCCGTGCGCTCGCTCTCGCCGACCGAATACGTCACGTCGACATCGGCGCGATTGCCGTCGTCAGACACCTGCGGCTCGCCGACTTCCCTGAGCATCGGCCTGTCCGAGAGGGATTGATACGCGGCGTCGTCGATGAACGGCGCGTCCGTCGCCAATTCGTCGAAAGGGAGATCCGTCATCCGGACCGCAGCGCCCGATTCGCCAGCGGTGAGATAACCGAAGAACGTTTCGACCACCCCGGGGATCGCCGCCGTCGAGAGATCTGCCGGCCCGACGGGTGCCACCTCGGGCGATGAACACGCGGTGATCGTCATGGCGAGCGACAGCACGGCCCCCGCCAGAGCGAGGTGCCCACGTCGGGGCCTTGTCGCGCCGCCGCTCGCACGCTCGTACGGCATCGTGATCCCCCTTCTCACTGTGCCTCGATAGTGCCAGCATCGACGCCCGCGGATCACGCCGCTGTCAGGATGTGGAGAGATGCGATATCGCCTTCCCGACGCGCGGGGCCCCTCGCTCGGTGGGCCTCCCCCTTGCTACCCCACACGTCGCCTTCGCGACGCGCGGGGCCCCTCGCTCGGTGGGCCCTGCCGGGATCGAACCGACGACATCCACGGTGTAAACGTGGCGCTCTACCAGCTGAGCTAAAGGCCCTTCTCGAACAGTCTAGGCGGCAGCGTGGGCGGCCCGTGCCGCGATGTCACCCGTGGGCGTCTACACACTCGCTAAGCTGGACGATGGTGCATTTGTCCACTGCCGACAAGGCTCGCACCAACCCGATGGTTCCTTCCGGCAAGACCTGCCGTGTGATGAAAGGCGTCTCGTGACTGTCAACCAACAGGATCCGTACTCGCAGGGCCCCCTCGACAGCGATCCGGAAGAGACCGCGGAATGGCGCGAGTCGCTGGAGCAGCTCGTCCAGGCGAAGGGCCGCGGGCGCGGTCGCGAGATCATGCTGAGCCTGCTCCAGGACTCGCGTGAGCTTCACCTCGGTGTGCCGATGGTTCCCACCACCGACTACATCAACACGATCGCCCCCGAGAACGAGCCCGACTTCCCCGGCGACGAGGAGATCGAACGCCGCTACCGCGCATGGATCCGCTGGAACGCGGCGATGACCGTGCACCGCGCGCAGCGCCCGGGTATCGGCGTCGGCGGTCACATCTCGACGTACGCCTCCTCGGCCGCGCTCTACGAGGTCGGCTTCAACCACTTCTTCCGCGGACTCGACGACCCCCACGGCGGCGACCAGGTCTTCTTCCAGGGCCACGCCTCCCCCGGCATGTACGCACGCTCCTTCCTCGAGGGACGCCTGAGCGAGCAGCAGCTGGACGGGTTCCGCCAGGAGAAGTCGGCAGCACCGCTCGGTCTTCCCTCGTACCCGCACCCGCGCCTGCTGCCCGAGTACTGGCAGTTCCCGACCGTCTCAATGGGCCTCGGGCCGATCAACGCCATCTACCAGGCGATGACGAACAAGTACCTCACCAACCGCGGCATGAAGGATCTGTCCGACTCGCATGTCTGGGCGTTCCTCGGCGACGGCGAGATGGATGAGGTCGAGAGCCGCGGTCAGCTCCAGGTCGCCGCGAACGAGGGTCTCGACAACCTGACCTTCGTCGTCAACTGCAACCTGCAGCGCCTCGACGGCCCCGTCCGCGGTAACGGCAAGATCATCCAGGAGCTGGAGAGCTTCTTCCGCGGTGCGGGCTGGAACGTCATCAAGGTCATCTGGGGCCGCGAGTGGGATTCGCTCCTCGCCAACGACGACCAGGGCGCTCTGCTCAACCTCATGAATGTCACCCCCGACGGCGACTTCCAGACGTACAAGGCCGAGAACGGCGCGTACATCCGCGAGAACTTCTTCGGTCGCGACGAGCGCGCCGCAGCACTGGTCAAGGACTACACGGACGATCAGATCTGGAACCTCAAGCGCGGCGGCCACGACTACCGCAAGGTCTACGCGGCGTTCAAGGCGGCCGTCGAGCACAAGGGCCAGCCGACCGTCATCCTCGCGCACACCATCAAGGGCTACGGCCTGGGGCCGCACTTCGAGGGTCGCAACGCGACCCACCAGATGAAGAAGATGACCCTCGACGACCTGAAGCACTTCCGCGACGCGATGCACATCCCCGTGTCCGACGCGCAACTCGAGGAGAACCCGTACCAGCCTCCGTACTACAACCCCGGAGCACAGGACGAGACGATTCGGTACATGGTGGAGCGCCGTCGCCAGCTCGGCGGCTTCCTGCCCGAGCGCCGCACCACGCACGTCGGCCTCGAGCTCCCGGACGACAAGGCGTATGCCCTGCCCAAGAAGGGTTCGGGCACGCAGGAGATCGCGACGACCATGGCCTTCGTCCGACTTCTGAAGGACCTCCTGCGCGTCAAGGGATTCGGCGAGCGGATCGTCCCGATCATCCCGGATGAGGCCCGCACGTTCGGTATGGACGCGTACTTCCCGACCGCGAAGATCTACAACCCGAACGGCCAGAACTACACCTCGGTCGACCGCGAGCTGCTCCTGGCGTACAAGGAGAGCCCGCAGGGCCAGATCATGCACGTCGGCATCAACGAGGCCGGCGCCATGGCGGCGTTCACCGCGACGAGCACCGCGTATGCGACGCACGGTCAGCCGCTCATCCCGGTCTACATCTTCTATTCGATGTTCGGCTTCCAGCGCACCGGCGACGCCCAGTGGGCCGTTGGCGACCAGATGGGCCGCGGCTTCATCATCGGCGCCACCGCCGGGCGCACGACGCTGACCGGTGAGGGACTGCAGCATGCCGACGGTCACTCGCATCTGCTCGCATCGACGAACCCGGCAACCGTCTCCTACGACCCGGCCTACGGGTACGAGATCGCCCACATCGTGCGCTCGGGCATCGACCGCATGTACGGCGGCAACCACCCCGACCCGAACGTCATGTACTACATCACGGTCTACAACGAGCCGATCGTGCAGCCCGCCGAGCCGGAGGGTGTCGACGTGGACGGCATCGTGCGCGGCATCCACCGCATCTCGGAGGGCTCCGGCGACGGACACCGCGCGCAGATCCTCGCCTCCGGCGTGGGTGTGCCGTGGGCGCTCGAGGCGCAGAAGCTGCTGAGCGAGGACTGGGGTGTGAGCGCCGACGTGTGGTCGGTCACCTCCTGGTCCGAGCTGCGCAACGACGGCCTCGCCGCCGAGGAGCACAACTTCCTCCACCCGGATGCGGAGCCGCGCACCGCGTACCTGACCGAGAAGCTGCGCGACGCGCAGGGTCCGGTCGTGGGCGTCAGCGACTTCATGCACGCCGTGCAGGACCAGATCCGCCAGTGGGTCCCGGGTCGCTACCTGACTCTGGGCGCCGACGGCTTCGGGTTCTCGGACACCCGCGCGGCCGCGCGTCGCTTCTTCAAGATCGACGGTCCTTCGATCGTCGTGCGCACTCTGCAGGGCCTGGTGGATGAGGGGCGTCTCGACCGCTCCGTCATCGGCCAGGCGATCGAGAAGTACCGTCTGCACGACGTGAACGCCGGAACCTCCGGCAACGCCGGCGGCGAGAGCTGAGAATGAGCCGATCCCCGGAGTCGTCGTCGGACAAGACGGAGACACTCGCCTGGTTGCGACGCATCTCCGGGGATCTGGCCACGGTCACTCTCAAGCGCCTCGAGGACACGCTGCCCTGGTACGCCGACATGCCGCCGGCCAGGCGGTCGTCGGTGGGCCTCGTGGCCCAGGCCGGCATCACGTCGTTCATCCAGTGGTACGACGATCCGACGGCGACGCCGTGGATCGCGGCCGACATCTTCGCCGCGGCTCCCCGCGAGCTGCTGCGTTCGGTGAGCCTGCAGCAGACGCTGCAACTCATCCGCGTGACCGTCGAGGTCACCGAAGAGCGCGTGGCCGGTCGTGGTGAGGACCTCCGCGAGGCGATCCTGCTCTACTCGCGCGAGCTCGCCTTCACGGCGGCCGACGTCTACGCGCGCGCCGCGGAGGCACGCGGGCTCTGGGACGCCCGCCTCGAGGCGCTCGTGGTCGATTCCATCCTCACCGGTGAAGCCGACGAGGAGCTGCCGAGTCGCATCGCCGCTCTGGGATGGCATGGACACGGCGAGGTCTCCGTCCTCGTCGGCACAACCCCGCCCCAGTTCGACGTCGACCAGCTTCGCCGCATGGCCCGCAAGCTCGGCGTCGATGTGCTCGTCGGGGTCCAGGGATCCCGACTCGTCCTCGTGATCGGCCGCACCGACGCCGACCATCGCGCGGGCGGGGACGAGCAGTCCGAACTGCCCTTCCCCGAGATCGCGCGGCGGCTCGAGCCCGGCTTCGGCACCGGTCACCTCGTTCTCGGCCCCACGGTGCCGGCGCTCGTCGACGCGGGGCAGAGCGCCCGCGCCGCCCTCGCCGGCTTCGCGGTCGCCCGGGCCTGGCGCAACGCGCCCCGTCCCGTCGAGGCCGACGATCTGCTGCCCGAGCGCGCGCTCGCAGGAGATCCCCTCGCCAAGCACACCCTGGTCGAACGCATATACCGCCCCCTCAAGGCGCACAGCTCCGACCTCGTCACGACGCTCTGGAGCTACCTCGACAACGGACGCTCGCTCGAGGCGACGGCGCGCGAACTCTTCGTGCACCCCAACACCGTGCGGTATCGGCTCAAGCGCGTCTCGGACGTCATCGGCTGGGATGCGACCGGCCCCCGTGAGGCTCTCATCCTGCAGACCGCTCTCGTTCTCGGTGCCATCGGAACCGACAACACGCGCCGCCGCGCCGCCGGGACACGCCGTCCCCGCTGATAATTGGCGGGTATCTGCAAAGGAACCCTCGTTTCTTGTCGCATGACATCCATACCCCGGTCGGGGAGATTGGCAGGATAGAACGGTGATCATCGGTCTCTTCCCCGGGCAGGGTTCCCAAACCCCCGGATTCCTCTCGCCCTGGCTGGAGTTGGACGGCGTGGCCGCCCGGCTCAACGAGCTCTCCGAGGCGGCCCAGGTCGACCTGGCCGCAGCAGGAACCGAGTGGGACGCCGATGCGATCCGCGACACCAAGGTGGCCCAGCCGCTCATCGTCGCCGCCAGCCTGATCTCGTGGCACGCGCTCGTCGCGCGCGCAGCCGGCCTTCCCGCCGGTATCGCCGGGCACTCGGTCGGCGAGGTCGCAGCCCTTGCCGCATCCGGTGTCATCGACGACGTCTCCGCTCTGCGCCTGGTCGGAGTGCGCGGGCGCGCGATGGCGGATGCGGCCGCGCAGGCCGAGACCGGCATGAGCGCCGTCCTCGGCGGCGACGAAGAAGCCGTCCTCGCCCGCCTTGCCGAGCTGGATCTCACCCCCGCCAACTACAACGGCGGCGGTCAGATCGTGGCCGCCGGTGCACTCGGCGCACTCAGCGAGCTTGCGGCGGAGGCCCCCCGCGGCACCCGCGTCGTCCCCCTGCAGGTCGCGGGCGCGTTCCACACGCGCTACATGGAGCCGGCGGTCGAGACGCTCGCGTCCGCGGCGGCGGAGCTCACCGTATCCGACCCGACGCTGACCCTCTGGACGAACAAGGACGGCTCCGAGGTGACCGACGGAGCCCGTGCTCTCGACCTGCTGGTCGGCCAGGTCGCCTCGCCCGTGCGCTGGGACCTCGACATGGCGTCCTTCGCTGCGGCGGGCGTCACCGGCCTCATCGAATTCGCTCCCGCGGGCACCCTCACCGGTCTCGCCAAGCGCGGGCTGCGCGGTGTTCCCGCCGTCGCCGTCAAGACCCCGGACGACCTGGATGCGGCCGTCGCACTGCTCTCGGAGGACAACGCATGACCGCCCCCACCCTGCGCCAGACCACCGGTCCGCAGTACACGCGCATCCTCTCCTACGGCGCCGCCCGCGGCGAGAACGCCGTTCCCAACGACGATCTCATCGAACCGATCAACTCGAGCGACGAGTGGATCCGCCAGCGCACCGGCATCGTGACGCGCGTGCGAGCCAACGCCACCACGAGCGCCACCGACCTCGCGACGATCGCCGCGAAGGAGGCGGTCGAGCGATCCGGTGTCTCTCCCGAGCTGATCGACCTCGTCATCGTCGCGACGATCAGCAACGTCCGCCAGACGCCGTCGATGTCGGCCGTCGTCGCCGACCGGATCGGGGCGAACCCTGCGGCGGCGTACGACTCTAACGCCGCGTGCGCCGGCTTCACCTACGGCGTCGCCCAGGCCGATGCGCTCATCCGCGCGGGCGTCGCGCACTACGCCGTCGTGATCGGCGCCGAGAAGCTCTCCGACGTGGTCGACCCCACCGACCGGACGATCTCGTTCCTGCTCGGTGACGGCGCCGGCGCGGTCGTGATCGGCCCGAGCGACACCCCCGCGATCGGCCCCACCATCTGGGGATCCGACGGCTCGAAGGCGGATGCGGTGGGCATGAACGCCACTCTCGTCGAGTTCCGAGACGGCACCTCCCCCTGGCCGACGCTGCGACAGGAAGGCCCCACCGTGTTCCGGTGGGCCGTCTGGGAGATGGTGAAGGTCGCACGCCAGGCCCTCGAGGAGGCCGGCGTCACCGCATCCGATCTCGCCGCCTTCGTGCCGCACCAGGCGAACATGCGCATCATCGACGAGTTCGCCAAGCAGCTGGGCCTGCCCGACACGGTCCTCATCGGCCGCGACATCGAGACCACGGGCAACACCTCGGCGGCGTCGGTGCCGCTCGCCACCCACCGCCTGCTCGAAGAGCACCCCGAACTCAGCGGCGGCCTCGCGCTACAGATCGGCTTCGGTGCGGGTCTCGTGTTCGGCGCACAGGTCGTCGTGCTCCCGTGAGCCGAGACTCCGCGCCTCTAGACTGATTCGCGGTCAACGCCCCCAGCCATATCGAACAAGGAGACATCATGGCTTTCACCACTGACGAGGTCCTCGCCGGACTCGCCGAGCTCATCACCGACGAGACCGGCATCTCGGCCGACGAGGTCGCGCTCGAGAAGTCCTTCACCGATGACCTCGACATCGACTCCATCTCGATGATGACGATCGTCGTCAACGCCGAGGAGAAGTTCGGCGTCACGATCCCCGACGACGAGGTCAAGAACCTCAAGACCGTCGGCGACGCCGTCACCTACATCACCTCGAACCAGGCGTGACCCCCTGCGGTGGGGGCGTCCAGCCCCCACCGCCACCCCGACTCGGAGACCGAACATGAGCACCGCCCGCATCGTCGTCACCGGCATCGGA
This sequence comes from Microbacterium neimengense, assembly GCF_054782995.1. NCBI lineage: Bacteria > Bacillati > Actinomycetota > Actinomycetes > Micrococcales > Microbacteriaceae > Microbacterium > Microbacterium neimengense. The sequence continues at coordinate 262,298 of NZ_BAAGRK010000015.1, read as the reverse complement.
GCCTCCTCCCCCCTCGGAGGAACGGCCCCGGAGAGCTGGTCCGCCCTGCTGAACGGAGAGTCCGGCACCCGCACTCTCGAGCACGACTGGGTGGAGCAGTACTCCCTCCCGGTGACGTTCGCCGCAGAGGCGAAGGTCCGCCCGGAAGAGGTGCTGGAGCGGCCGATCGCCAAGCGTCTCGACCCGTCCTCGCAGTTCGCCCTCATCGCGGCCAAAGAAGCCTGGGCGGATGCCGGCGCGCCCGAGGTCGCCCCGGAGCGGCTGGGCGTCGACTTCGCCACCGGCATCGGCGGCGTCTGGACCCTTCTTGATGCGTGGGACACTCTGCGGGAGAAGGGCCCGCGTCGCGTCATGCCGATGACGGTTCCGATGCTCATGCCCAACGCTGCGGCAGGCAACCTGTCGCTGCACTTCGGCGCCCGCGCGTTCGCGCGCACCGTGGCCAGCGCGTGTGCCTCCAGCACGGAGTCCATCGTCAATGCGATCGAGCACCTCCGTGACGGACTCGCCGACGTCGTCATCGCCGGTGGAACCGAATCTGCCATCCACCCCATCACGATCGCATCGTTCGCTTCCATGCAGGCGCTCTCCAAGCGCAACGACGACCCCGCCACCGCATCGCGCCCGACCAGCATCGACCGCGACGGCTTCGTCATGGGCGAGGGCGCCGCGGCGCTCATCCTCGAGACCGAGGAGCACGCTCGGGCGCGCGGTGCGAAGATCTACGCGTACGTCGCCGGCGGCGGTGTCACGGCCGACTCGTACCACATCACCGCCAACGATCCTGAAGGCGCCGGCGCCGCGCGAGCGGTGGAGCTTGCGCTCGCGATGGCCGATGCGTCGGTCGACGACGTCACCCACATCAATGCGCACGCCACGTCGACGCCCGTGGGCGACCCCAACGAGTACACCGCCCTCAAGGCGGTCTTCGGCGACCGCATCGACGAGATCCCCGTGTCGGCGACGAAGGCGTCCACGGGGCACCTTCTCGGCGGCACCGGTGCGCTCGAGGCGATCTTCACGATCCTCGCGATCAGCGAGCGGCAGGCGCCGCCCACGATCAACATCACCGAGCAGGACCCGGCCGTACCCTTCCGCGTGTCGGGTTCGGCTCAGCCGCTGGGCTCCGGCGACCAGCTCGCGATCAGCAACTCGTTCGGCTTCGGCGGGCACAACGCCGTCGTCGCGTTCTCGAACGTCTGATCCTCACGTCGAAAGGCCCGGAGAGCGGTTGCTCTCCGGGCCTTCGTCGTATCGGGCGGCAGTGCGCCTTCCCAGCGCCGGGACGAGGTCGACCGGCATCCGGTAGCAGCGCTCCCGCCGCCCGAGGTCTTGGTCAGCCGACCTTGTGCAACCACACCACCGGCGCTTCGTCGCCTGCCTGACGGAACGGCTCCAGCTCTTCGTCCCATGCTCCGCCCAGGGCGACGGTGAGCTCACGCTGCAGTTCCACCGCATCCCCCGCGGCGATCTCCATCGCGTAACGGATGCGGTCTTCTCCGATCACCACGTTGCCCGCGGTATCGGTCTGCGCGAAATGCACCCCGAGGTCCGGCGTGTGCATCCAGCGACCGCCGTCGCTGCGCGCACTCGGATCTTCGGACACTTCGAAGCGCAGATGCTCCCACCCGTGCATCGCGCTCGCGAGGGCCGCACCGGTGCCGTTCGGAGCTTCCCAGTAGAACTCGGCGCGCCGGCTGCCGGGCAGCACCGGCTGATCCGACCACTCGAAGTTCACGGCACGCCCGAGGACACGCCCGACCGCCCACTCGAGGTGGGGACACAACGCTCGTGGCGCCGAGTGGATGAAGACCACTCCGCGCGCCATGTGTGCAGCCATTCTCTCTCCGATCATCAGGTGCGTCTTCCCCTACGACCTGACTCGGCGAACGAGCTGCGGATATGCGGTTGTCCCGGCCATTATCTCCGGCACACCCGAGAATCACAAGTCTGTAACTCTCTGGATGTCGACGTGCCGCCGAGCGTGTCGAGCGGACTTCCGTCAGCTGTCCTGTCCGCGCGGCGGCAGGACGCGCTTTGCTGGGAGGGCGCGGCTGTCATTGGGCGCAGGAAAGGCGAGACATGATCGAGGCATCCGACCCGGCGACCGTCCCCGCGGCGACCGCGCGCGTCGGCGCGCTCGCGCCGCTCACCGTGCCCGCCTTCCGTGCCCTGTGGATCGCGGCCCTGATCAGCAACATCGGCAGCTGGATGCAGACGGTCGGGGCGCAGTGGTTCCTCGTCGAACAGCACAGTTCCCCTCTGCTCATCGCCCTCGTCCAGACGGCGAGTGCCGCGCCCGTCCTCCTCCTCGGGATACCCGCCGGCGTCATCGGCGAACTCCTGAACCGACGGACCCTGCTGATCTGGGTGCAGGCCACACAGGTGGTCATCGGGGGCGCGCTGGTCGTTCTCACGATGAGCGGTGAGATGTCGCCCTATCTGATGCTCGCGCTGACCCTCGTGCTCGGAGCGGCGTCCGCCGTGCAGCTGCCCGCATACGGCGCGATCTCCGCTGAGATCGTCCCGACGCCCTTCATCCCGAACGCGGCTTCGTTGAGCTCGATCTCGGTGAACGTCGCCCGCGCGATCGGTCCCGCCATCGCAGGCGCCCTGGTCTCGCTCCTGGGTGTGGCGTTCGTCTTCGCGCTGAACGCCGCATCCTTCGCCGTCTTTCTCGTGGTTCTGCTGGCGTGGCGAGGTTATCGCCCGTCACCGCACGGGTTCGAGCCCTTTCTGGATGCCACGCGAGCGGGTGTGCGCTACGTCCGCAATGCGGGGATCATCCGTGCGCTCTATCTGCGCCTCGGGCTCTTCATCGTTCCCGCCTCGGCGCTGTACGCGCTGCTCCCGCTGCTCGCGACCGAGCGACTGGGACTGGATGCGACGGGCTACGGCGTGCTGCTGGCCGGCGTCGGTGCGGGTTCGATCGTGGGCGCTTTCACGATGCCCCGGTTACGGGACGCGATCGGCGTCAACCGCACCGTGCTGCTGTGCGCCCTCGTGTTCGGCGCCAGCATGGTCGGGACCGCCCTGTCGCCGTGGCCCGTCCTGAGCGTCGTCATCCTCGCCGTCGGCGGCGCCGGGTGGATCGGGGTGATCGCAACGCTCAACGGCGCCGTGCAGTCCTTCCTGCCCACCTGGGTGCGCACGCGCGGACTCTCGATCTATCAGATGGTGCTGTTCGGTTCGACGGCGGCGGGCTCCGCGCTCGCCGGCGCCGTGGCCGGTTGGACCGGCTCGGTCACGGCCTGCCTCGGCGCGGGTGTCATCGTCGTGCTCGTCGGGCTGAGTCAGCTCGCCCTCCCTCTCGCCGCGACGGGACACATCGCCCGCGGACGCGGTGAGCTCCCCCTGCCCCAGCTCGATTCGGATGCGGACATCGATGAGAACGCGCAGACGCTGGTCCTCGTGCGCTATCGGGTCGACGACGACAACCGGGCGGAGTTCCTGACTCGGATGGAACTCGTCGAGCACAGCCGACGTCGCACCGGGGCACGGAGCTGGACGCTCTACGCGGATCGGGAACAGCCCGGCGTGCTCGTGGAGGCCTTCGACGTCGGCAGCTGGCGCGAGCATCTGAGCCAGCATGCCGAGAGGCTCACGGGGTATGACCAGAAGGTCATCCACGACGCGCAGATGCTCGCGATGTCCGTCGACACCGAGCACTTGATCGCGACCGGTCCCGCGTCGCGCTCCGCGTGACCGGGGCACGTCTCGCGAATAGGGGCGACCGGCCGCCCGCTCACCGTGCGACAGCTGCGTCGAGCAACTGGTCGATCAGGGCTGTGTAGCCGAGCCCGACGGCGGCGAACATGCGCGGCACTTGCGAATGCTCGGTCAGCCCCGGAGTGGTGTTGACCTCGTTGAGCACGACACCACGCCCGGTGACGAAGAAATCGAAGCGTGCGGCACCCGCGCATCCGAGTGCGTCGTAGAGACGCACCGCATCCCGCTCCAACACCTCCAACTCGTCCGAGCTCACACGTGCGGGGATGATGAACGGTGCGCTGCCGTCGTACTTCGCGGCATGGTCGAACACGGCGCGCTCGGCGACGGCGATCTCGAGCGGTTCACCGACCCGCAATGCGCCCGATCGGCCGCGGAAGACGGCAATATCCACCTCCCGTCCGGTGATGAAAGGCTCCACCAGCACGCTGGCCCCGGCGCAGCGGGCCCGTTCGATCGCCACCGCCAGATCCGCCGCATCCGAGACCAGCGAGACCCCGTTGCTCGAGCCTCCCGAGGTCGGCTTCACCACGAAGGGCGCAGCAAGGGGAATGACCGGGACCGCATCACCCGCCTCGATCAGGATCCCCGGCGCCGTCGCCACCCCGAGGGCAGCGGCGACCAGCTTCATCGCCCACTTGTCCATCGCCAACGCACCGGCACGCACCGCTGAGCCCACGAACGGGATGCCCAGCATCGTGAGGAGGCCGGCGATCGCACCGTCCTCGCCGTTCACCCCGTGCAGGGCCGGGAACACGACGTCGCAGCCGTCGAGAACTCGTACGGCATCAGCCGGCGTGAGCGATCCGTCGGCGGCGCGCCACTGCCCGCCCCGGTCGATGGTCAGCTCGCAGACGTCGTCACCCAGCTCTCGCGCCGCTCGCGCCACCGCGGCAGCCGACGCGAGCGACACCTCGTGCTCGTCGTTCGCTCCGCCGCCGATGACGGCGACCCTTCGTTGCCGGAGTGTGGTCATTCACGGTTCCCTTCGACGTGTGCGCGGCGGTGCACGCGTGACACGCGTGCACCGATCCGCGTGACGATCTCGTGTTCGATGGTGTCCGACCATCGCGCCCAGTCCGACACGGTGGGCTCTCCCGCGTCCCCCGGGCCGAAGAACGTCACGGTCTCCCCCGGGCTCAGCACGTCGTCGCCAGTGTCGATGACCGCCATGTCCATGGAGATCAGGCCGACGATCGGACGACGGCGACCCCGGACGAAGACCTCGGCCCGGTGGGAGGCCGCGCGCGGCAATCCGTCCGCATATCCCAGAGGGAGCAGAGCCAGGTGCGTGGGGCGGTCGGTGGTGAAACGGGCACCGTAGCCGACGCTCACCCGCGCACCGACCCGACGCACGCTCACGACCGGTGCGTGCAGCGAGAGAGCGAAACGCAGCTCGTGCGACGTCTGCGAGGGATCGATTCCGTACAGCCCCGCGCCGATGCGGTGCAGATCGTGGTCGCCGCCGACGCCTGTGATCGTGGCCGCCGTCGCCGCGAGATGCGAGACAGTGGGCGCAAGGCCCCTGTGTCGAGCGCTGCGGATCGCGGCTCCGAAGAGAACCCGCTCGCGGACGTTCTGCGGATCATCCGGACGGTCGGCGCACGACATATGACCCATGAGGCCGATCACCTGGACATGCCCCTCGCGCTCAGCCATCCGAGCGAGTTCGCAAAGGCTCCGCCACTCGGATGCGGGTGCACCGTCGCGACTCATACCCAAGTCAACGTGCAGGTGCAGACGGGCCGGGCGGCCGAGGCGGCGCGCAGCGCGTGTGATGGCATGCAGCGCCTCGACACTGGCCACGCCGAGGTCGATACGCTCCGACACAGCCGATGCGAAGTCGGCATCCATCGCGTTCAGCCAGCTCAGGATCGGGACGTCGACGCTGCTGCGTCGAAGGGCGAGCGCCTCGTCGATCGATGCGACCCCGAGCGAGGTCGCACCCTCCTCGACCACCGCGGACGCGATGGGACCGTGCCCGAACGCGTCTGCTTTCAGCACCGCCATCACGCGGTCGCAGGTGAGACGGGTGAAGTACCGCGTGTTGGCTCGGATCGCGTCCTCGTCCACGCGCAACTCCGGGGCCGACATGACCGCATCAGCGCGGGGTTGTGAGGCGTTCGGCACAATCAGAGTCAATCCATGCGCTCGTCACCGCGTCGTATGCAGTTCTCGATACGTTCGCGATACAGACGGTCCGTGGAACTCACCGACGATCGGCGACGCCCCGTCCTCTAGGGTGATGACAATCTCGAACCCGACCCTGCCGGTCGGTCACGAAGCGAAGGGAACCTCATGGGCGTCACATTCCCGTCGGGATCGATCACGGTGAGGACCGCAGCGGAGGAGGTCGTGATCCTGCACATCTGCGATCTGTGCGGAGCGGTCGTCGCGGAAGCCGAACACACCGACCTGGCGTTCCACAAGCGCTGGCACAGAATGACCGGCTCCGGAAACTGGATCGACCCGCAGACCGGCCACCTTCACGGTTCGGGGAACGCGGCCCATCCGGGCGGGTCACCGAACTGAACCCTCGATGAGGCGCGTAGGGCGGGTGGGACTTGAACCCACGATCGTCGGGTTATGAGCCCGCTGCCTTGACCAGCTTGGCCACCGCCCCCTGTGCCGAAAGCTTATCGCGGCGGCGCAGTGTCTCCGCGGCTGCCTCGCTGCAGAGGCAGCTCCTGACTGTCGCTGATGACCTGCGGGTGGTTGCGGGTCAGAGAGAACACGCCGTAGATCGCGATGAGACCGGCGACCACGAAGCCCGCGATCGCCCAGACGCCGGCGGTGGCCGCCTCCTGGAGGATGACGAGGCCGATGACGACCGCCACGATCGGATCGATGACGGTGAGCCCCGCGATGACCAGGTCAGGCGGCCCCACCGAGTACGCGGTCTGCACGAAGTAGGCACCGAGCGTCACGGCGACCAGCAGCCCCACGATGCACAGGATCGAGAGCCAGCCGAAGTCGCCTTCCTGGATGTTCTTGATCACGACTTTCGCGAGGGTGGCGACGAACGCGTAGAGGACCCCCGCGGCGACGATGTAGAAGAGCGGACGCGCGTGCTTGCGCATCCACAGCCACCATGCCAGGGCGGTCAGGACGACGACGACCGCGAGCAGCCCGAGGATCGTCAGAAGCTCCGACTGCGAGATGGGCTGCTCCGTCGCGACGAAGGCCGCGATGGTGACGAAGATGAGGATGCCGCCCACGCATGCGATGATCGAGCGCACCGACGCCTTGGTCGGCTTATGTCCCGAGATCCTCGCATTGAGCAGCGTTGTGATCACGAGCGACACCGCCCCTAGCGGCTGCACCAGGATCAGCGGCGCGAAGGCCAGCGCGGTCAACTGACAGGTGATCCCCAAGCCGAGCATCACCGTGCCGGCAACCCACGACGGCCGCCGCAGGAGCTGCAGAAGCTGTCCTCCGCTGAGCCCACTCGCACCCGACGCGTTCGCGAGCCGTTCGACCTTGACCACACCACGGTGCTGGTACTGCGCGCCGAGCGACATGAACACCGCGCCGAGCAAGGCGATCGGGATGCCGATGAGGATGCCCGGGTCACGGAAGACGCCGACGAGGTCGTTGGCGACATCGTTCAGGATCACTTCCGCTGGGAGCACCCTATGACCCTAACCTCCGGTGTGCGCTGGGTAGGCTCAGACACGTGGCTGTCCTTCCGATTCGCATCATGGGCGATCCCGTCCTCCACTCCCCCGCCTCCCCCGTCGAGGAGGTGACCGATGAGATCCGCACCCTGGTCGCCGACATGTACGAAACGATGGATGCGGCACCCGGCGTCGGTCTGGCCGCACCCCAGGTCGGTGTGGGCCTGCGCATCTTCACCTACACGTACCAGGACGACGAAGGCGCCGAGTGGCGCGGCGAGATCATCAACCCCGAATTGTGGATGACCCCTCTCATCCCCGGCGATCCGGACGAGGACGAAGAGTCCGAAGGCTGCCTCTCCTTTCCTGGCGAACGCTTCCCCCTGCGCCGCTCGGAGCGGGTCCGCGTGACGGGAACCGACCTCGAAGGCCGTCCGGTGTCCATCGAGGTCGACGGCTGGCGCGCCCGCATCCTGCAGCACGAGTTCGATCACCTCGACGGCGTCCTCTACGTCGATCGCCTCAGTGACTCGGACTGGAAGACGACGCAGAAGATCGCCCGCAAGCGCGGATGGGGACGCCCGGGAGCGTCCTGGCTCCCGGGCGTCGACGACCTCGAGGGCTGAGGCTCAGGCTTCTTCTGCCGACTGCCCGGCCGCCGGCGGTGCGGGCGGTGTGTGCTGGACCTGCGGCGTCGCGCCCTGAAGCTGCTCGCCCATCGCCTGACCCACGACACGGCCCTGGATGATCTCGGCGAGGTCGAGGCCGGTCGCGACCTTCACTGCGTCAAAGGTGGCGCGCAGGCCCTGCGCGGACTCCGCCGCGAGATGGCTGCTGGCTCCTTCGCCACCGAGAACCGTGATGGAGCCGACCTTGTCGTAGCCCTTCGCGAACTCGGTCATCATCGGCACAAGCGCTTCGAGTGCGCGCTGCGCGAGCAGCGCCTGCTGGTTGCGGCTGAGCGCCTCGGCCTCGGCCTCGATCGCCGCGGCACGCGCTTCACCCTCGGCCCGCACGGCGTCGGCGTCGGCATCGGCACGCAGTCGCGTGGCAGCCGCATCCTGCTCGGCGATCTGCGCCTGCGCCTGAGCGGCCTTGACCTTCGCGTACGCGTCGGCGTCGGCCGCACGCTCGCGCTCGTAGAGGTTGGCGTCGGCCACCTTCTTGATGTCGGCATCGAGTCGGGCCTGCTTGTTCTCGGCCTCCTGCAGCAGAACCGCCTGCTGGCGCTCGGCTCGGGCGAGCGCCTCCGCCTGCTCCGCCTCCGCGTTCGCGCGACCGACCTCGGCCTGCGCCGCGGCGGTGTTCTTGTCAAGCGCCGTCTGTTCGATCAGGTTCGCCTCCTGCGTGGCGATCTGACGTGCCCGGATCTCGCGCTCGGCATTGATCCTGGCGACTTCGGCCTCACGCTTGACGCGCTCGACCTCGGTGGCGCCGAGGGCTGAGATGTAGCCGTTCTGGTCGGTGATGCCCTGGATCTGGAACGAGTCGAGGATGAGCCCCTGTGACGACAGATCGTTCTTGATGCCCTCGGCGATCTGGTCCGACAGACGCTGCCGGTCGCGCATGAGCTCTTCGACGGTCAGAGTTGCCACGACCCCGCGCAGTGCGCCCTCGAGCTGCTCGGTCGTGAACTGCTCGATCGCCTTGTCCTGCGAGGCGAAGCGCTCGGCTGCACGCCGCACAGACTCGGGGTCGGAACCGATCTTCACCAGCGCCACACCGCTGACGTTGACGGTGACGCCGTTGGAGGACTGCGCGGTCGGCTCCATCTTGATCTGGCGGGCGCGGAGCGAGATCATCTCGCCGCGCTGGGTGAGCGGATTCACGATCGCGCCGCCACCGGTGATCACGGTGATGCGCGAGTCGCCGCTGGTGGTGCGCTGCTTCTTACCGACGATCACGAGTGCTTCGTCCGCCTTCGCCACGCGGTACCACGCCCGGATCAGGATCAAGACGATCACCAGGAGGACGACGAGAACGATTCCGCCGACGATAGCCAACAGTCCCATTGCTCCGAGTGCGGCGATATCCATGTGCGTCCTTCCGGTGGCAGCGTCGGACGCCTCACCCCGAAGCGCCTCCCCCTCACCCTATCCAGCGGCTATGACCGAGCCGAGCCGGTTGTGGACGAACGCGGCACCTCGTTGCGCCACGGGGCACGGTGCTGTCGAGAAGCGAAGCAGGGCATGAAAAAAGACCCGGGGTGGAAGCCCGGGTCTCAGGTGAGAGCTGCGGTAGATAACGCAGTACTCTCGCTCCCCGGCTTGGACTCGAACCAAGAACCTATCGGTTAACAGCCGATTGCTCTGCCAATTGAGCTACCGAGGAATGCTGTCCCTCTTGCGAAGGCAACCCGACTATCGTAGCAAACTCCGCGGGCTCACGACGACACGAGGCGACGATCCGCCGACGACGAGGGCGTCCATTGAATCCTCTTCACGCCGTGTCCGAATCCGACCGCATGACCGCCCTGTATCACGAGCACATCGGCATCGAAGCTCGCGAGCGTCTCGGCCTCGTTGGCCACGAGCAGCAGCGACGTCCCCCGCTCCCGACGCCGGTTCTCGAAGGCGGTTCGCACCAACTCCCGTCCTTCGACATCGAGATTCGCCATCGGCTCGTCGGCGACAACGAGACGCGGATCGAGCACGAGTGCTCGAGCGATCGCGACACGTTGGCGCATCCCCGAACTCAGCTCGTACGGGAACTTGGACGCCGCCCCGATGCTCAGACCGAGCTCGTCGAGCAGCGTCACCACCCGCAACTCGAGTGCACGAGCATTCACCCGCCGCGCACGGCTGGTCACCGGTTCCGCCACGATCTCCGCGACCGTGAGTCGGGGCGGCAGCTGGGCGCCGTCCTGCTGCCCGAGGTATCCCGCGAAGACCGGGAGGGCGCGACGGCGGCGGCCGCCATGCCGCACGGACACCCCCTCGACCACCGCGTCGCCGCCGACGACGTGGACGCCCTCGTCGGCGTGCCCGGCCAGCACGGCCGCAAGCGTCGACTTTCCCGAACCCGTCGAACCGACGAGGATGAGGGCGGCTCCACGCTCGAGGCGGAAGGAAATCCCATCGATTACACGCTCTTCGCTGCCGGCGTGAGCGAGCGAGATGTCGCTGCAATCGATGCTGAACGCGGGCTGATCCATGGAGTCATCCTGCACGTTGAGCGTCCGAATCGCTACTGATCGAGGGTCAGCCGCAGTCGCGCGGCATCCAATTCGCGCAGCCGCAACCGCACCTCTCGCCCCTCCGGTGAATCGGGGGCGAGGCGCTGGATGTCTCCCACCAGCTCCTGCTTCTGCCGGTCGATGCCACGCAACCGGATCCGCAGGGCCAGGTCCCGGGCCGAGATCACCGCGTGCTCTTCGTCGCGCGCCGGAAACTCGCCCGTCAGCAGTTCGGCGGCCAGCGAGCGGTACGGCTCCCTCACGGCGTCGACGGCCGCGGCCGCCCATCCCGGACGAGAGTGGTCCGGAACCGCGGCGATGCTCGATCGCACCGCCTCGAGCGCCGGATGCTGGAACGTCTCGTCGAGGGCCGCACGCAACTCTGCGGGATCGAGACGGTGCCCGTACTGCAAGAAGCCCATCACCGCGTCGCGCTCCAGATCGGCGGAACGCGGCAACGAGGCCAGCGTGACGCGCACCGCCGGCGGGAGTGGGGCGTCGGGCTGCGCAGCCGGGGCGGCTGCGGGCTCCGGCGCGCCCGCAGCGCGCGCTCGCTGTCGGGCCACCTCACGGTGGACGTCCTTCAGATCCTCCCCGAGCCGCCGCGCGAGGACGTGCTCATAGCGCCGGCGAAGCGGCTCGTCACGGATCTCCGCCAGCAACGGGGCAGCGAGGTTCAGGCCCGCGAGCCGCCCCTCGACCGTACGCAGGTCGAGCCCGGCGAGTCGCTGGTCGATGACGAACTCGAACATCGGAATCTTGGTGTCCATCAGGGCGCGCACCGCGCCGTCACCGCGGGCCAACCGCAGATCGCACGGATCGAGATCCGCCGGCCCCACGGCCACGAAGCTCTGCACGTTCGCCGTGCGCGTCTCGGCGAATGCGCGCACCGCCGCCTTCTGGCCGGCCGCATCCGGATCGAAGGTGAAGACGATCTCGGCGGCCGCGTCGTCGCCTATGATGCGGCGCAGCACCTTCATATGATCGCCGCCGAACGCCGTGCCACAGGTAGCGACCGCGGTGGTGAGCCCGGCCAGGTGGCACGCCATGACGTCGGTGTAGCCCTCGACGACGATGACCCGACGCTTCTCACCGCGGGCCATGTCGCGCTTCGCGAGGTCGATGCCGTAGAGCACCTGCGACTTGCGATAGATCGGCGTCTCGGGCGTGTTGAGGTACTTCGGCCCTTTGTCGTCCTCGAGCAGGCGTCGCGCACCGAAGCCGAGTACCTCACCGGTGACATCGCGGATGGGCCAGACGACCCGACCGCGGAATCGGTCGTAGACGCCGCGCTGCCCCTGGGAGACGAGGCCCGCCGTCAGCAACTCCTCCTTGGTGAAGCCCTTCGCCGTCAGCGCGTCGAGCATCCCGGACCATCCCGGCGGCGCAAATCCGACGCCGAAGTGCGCGGCGGCGCCCGCATCGAATCCCCGCTCACCGAGGAAACGGCGTCCGACCTCGGCCTCGGGAGTCAGCAGCTGCGCGCGGAAGAACTCGGCCGCCGCAGCATTCGCCGCGTAGAGACGGGCGCGTCCGGACGTCTCCGGCGCTGCGCCACCCTCCTCGTAGTGAAGCGTGTAGCCGATGCGTCCCGCGAGACGCTCGACGGCCTCCGTGAACGTCAGGTGGTCCATCCGCCGCAGGAACGTGTACACGTCGCCGGACTCGCCGCATCCGAAGCAGTGATAGAACCCCACCTGCGGTCGCACGTGGAAGCTGGGACTCTTCTCGTCGTGGAACGGGCACAGCCCCTTGAGTGAGCCGACGCCCGCGGACTTGAGCGCAACGCGCTCCCCCACGATGTCGGCGATGTTCGTGCGGGCCTTCACCTCCTCGACGTCGGCCTGCGCGATGCGCCCCGGCATCAGAGACCCTCGAGGGGCTCGGGAAGGGCGTACAGGGAGCGAGCGATCGTTCGCCCTCCCGGCATCCAGACATCGAGCGTCTCGGTGTCGATCTCCCCCACCAGCCGGTGGTGCCAGCCGAGTGCGAAACGGTCGGTCAGACTCGCCACCTGATCGACGATCACGCGGCGGCGAGCACTGTCGCTGTCCGCTCGGGCGAAATCCTCCGCGTGCAGAGCGTCAAGATGCTCCGGCGCCTCCCAGAGGGCCGTCGCGAGTCGCTTCAGCAGACGACGCTGTTCGCGGTAGAGCCCCTTGCGCCCCTCGATCGTGACGACGAACGCCCCGATCGTGCCTTTGAGCACCGCCATCTCGGCCTCGACCACGCGCGGGACGACGACGTGGCCGTTGTACCGCGTCAACGCCGGCGCGTCGTACGCCTCGCGTGTCGCCGCGGTCGCGGCGCGCGCGAAACGGCCGATCAGGTCGGAGGTGAGGTTCTTCAGCCGCGCGTGCGCCGCGCGCGTGCCGTCGAAGGACGCGATCCACTCCGGCAGGCTGGTGAGGCGGTAGAGGGCGTCCTCGAGCTCGTCGCGCGTGAAGTCGTAGCCGACCCACGTCTGGATGGCGCTCAGCAGCGCCGTGTGCTGACGCGGGTCCGAGAGGCGGCCGGGGTCGAGATATCCGTTGATGACGGCGTCCTCGAAGTCGTGCACCGAGTAGGCGATGTCATCGGAGAGGTCCATGACCTCTGCCTCGATGCAGCGCACCCGTCCCGGCGCGCCCTGGCGCATCCAGCGGAAGACGGGTTCGTCGTCGGGGTAGACACCGAACTTCAGTCGCCCACCCGGATCGGGAACGGGGTTGTCGATCGTCCACGGGTACTTGCAGGTCGCGTCGAGGCTGGCGCGCGTCAGATTGAGCCCGTAGCTGTGGCCGTCGTCCGAGATCACCTTCGACTCGAGACGGGTCAGGATGCGCAGCGTCTGGGCATTGCCCTCGAAACCACCGATGTCCTCGGCCCAATCGTTGAGCGCACGCTCTCCGTTGTGCCCGAAAGGCGGATGACCGAGGTCGTGGCTCAGGCACGCCGTGTCCACGACATCCGGTGCGAGCTGCAAGGCGGTCGCCAGCTCGCGCCCCACCTGGGCGACCTCCAGCGAGTGCGTCAATCGGTTGCGCGCGAAATCGGCCGGGCTCGCGGGAGAGAGCACCTGTGTCTTGGCCGCCAGCCGTCGCAGCGAGGCGGAGTGGAGGACTCGAGCGCGGTCGCGGGCGAAATCGTCGCGCTGCGAGCGATGCTGCTCCGCGAAGAAGCGTTCGGCATCGCTCGCCTCATAGCCGTCGGGGCGCGTCCCCGTCACCGATCGTTCAGCCGCCACTGTGGTCGAGCTCCGCATCCGCCAGCGCGCCGGCAGCATCCGTTGCCAGCTCTCGACTCTCCAGCCATCCCTCGGGAAGCGCAGGGCGCTTCGGCGTTCCCGCGCGGCCGCGCTGACCCTCCGCCGCTTCACCCGGGTACGGCGCGTCGAGCTCCAGCGTGCCGAGGAGGTCGTCGATCTCCTCGAGCGACGACGCCGTCGCCAGGCGCGCGCGGATGTCGCCTCCGACGGGATACCCCTTGAAGTACCACGCCACGTGCTTGCGGATATCCCGGCATCCGCGGTCCTCGTCCTCGAAGAACTCCACGAGCAGCTCCGCGTGACGGCGGAAAGCGTCCGCCACGAAACCGAGCGTCGCATCGACGGGCTGCGTACCAGCACCGCCGCCGAACGCGCGGGCCAGGTCGCCGAAGAGCCACGGACGCCCGAGGCAGCCGCGCCCCACCACGACGCCGTCGCAGCCGGTGTGCTCGACCATCCGCACGGCGTCCTCCGCCGACCAGATGTCGCCGTTGCCCAGCACCGGCACGCTCGTAATGGTCTGCTTCAGCGTTCCGATCGCGTCCCAGTCGGCGTTTCCCGAGTAGAACTGCGACGCGGTGCGCGCGTGCAACGCGATCGCCGCGACACCCGCGTCCTCCGCGATCCGGGCCGCATCGAGATAGGTGAGGTGATCGTCGTCGATGCCTTTGCGCATCTTCACGGTCACGGGGATGTCGCCCGCGCCCTGTACGGCTGCGCGCACGATGTCGCCGAACAGCCCGCTCTTCCACGGCAGCGCCGCTCCGCCGCCCTTGCGCGTGACCTTGGGAACGGGACAACCGAAGTTCAGATCGATGTGATCGGCGCGGTCTTCGTCCGCGAGCAGCCGCGCGGCGGCTCCCACGGTCGCGGGGTCGACACCGTAGAGCTGCACCGAGCGCGGTGTCTCGGATTCGTGATGGCGGATAAGGCGCATGGTCGTGTCGTTGCGCTCTACCAGAGCACGCGAGGTGATCATCTCGCTCACGTAGAGTCCCGCGCCGTACTCACGGCACAACCGACGAAACGCCGTGTTGGTAATGCCCGCCATAGGTGCGAGGACCACTGGCACCTCGACCTCGATGGGGCCGAGCCGCAGGGGGCGCGCGGGGGCGATTGTCGTGGTCACCAGATCATTCTCCCAGACCGACGGGGCGCGCGGCGGCGTACTGTAAGGCTCATGAGCGCGACCACCGCCGAAGACCTCCGCAGCATCCCCTTCACCGCCGCCGACGGCACCCAGAAGACCCTCGCCGAGTACGGACAGAACGTCCTCCTGATCGTCAACGTCGCCTCACGTTGCGGCCTGGCTCCGCAGTATGAGCAGCTCGAGGAGTTGCAGCGCACGTACGGCGAGCGAGGCTTCACCGTCCTCGGGTTCCCCTGCAACCAGTTCATGGGTCAGGAACCGGGGTCCGTCGAGGAGATCCTCGAGTACTGCTCGATGACGTGGGGGGTGACGTTCCCCGTGAACGACAAGGTGAAGGTCAATGGTCCCGGCGCCGCTCCCCTCTACAAGGCGCTGAAGCGCGCGAAGGACGAAGAGGGCAAGCACGGCCCGATCCTCTGGAACTTCGAGAAGTTCGTGCTCACCCCTGCCGGAGACGTGCACCGGTTCCGCCCGACGGTCAAGCCTGACGATCCGGCGATCGTCGAGGTCATCGAGCGGAACCTGCCCGCCTGAGTCAGGCCGTCTCGGCGCCCTGTCGCTCCGCCCACACCTGGCGGGCGATCTGCGCGAATGCCTCGGGCGGCTGCGCTCCGCTCACCCCGTAGCGTTCGTCGATGACGAAGAACGGCACGGCGTTGATACCGTACGCCGTGGCCTGCGCCTTGTCCGCCTCAACGGCTTCGAGGTACCGGTCGCTCTCCAGCGCCTCGCGCGCCGCATCCGCATCCAGACCCACCTCGGCCGCCAGCGTCACGAGGTCGTCGATCCGACCCACGTGGTGTCCTTCCACGAAGTAGGCGGCCATCAGGCGCTCCGTCATCTCCCGCTGCAGGCCCTGCTCCTTGGCGAAGTGCAGCAGCTGATGCGCGAGCACCGTGTTCGTGTGCTGGAGCCTCTCGAAGTGGTAGTCCAGCCCCGCCTCGGCTGCGACGCCGGTGACACGATCGAGCATCTGCCGAACCTGGTCGTGCGGCATCCCCTTGTACTCCGCCAGGAAGTCGACCTCGTTGCCGTGGAAATCGACCGGCGTGTCGGGCGAGAGCTCGTACGAGTGGAAGGTCACTTCCACCCGCGGGGCGTCCTCGTCATCCGCGGTGGCCTTCAATCCGGCCTCGAGATTGCGCTTACCGATGTAACACCACGGGCACGCGATGTCACTCCACACGTCGATACGAATCGGGTCTGTCATGACAGGAGCAACGGCGGCTCGGCCCGCACTATTCCGATGCCCCGGCGACCGGGAGCGACAAACGCTGAGAAGGTGTGAAGAATGACCGCGCAAAAGAGGCCCGCTGTGCGAGACTGCTGAAGGCTGCCGTGGGGGTATGCCGGCACCTGAGCAACATGGGGAAAGCACGTGGGGACCCGAACCCCGGCGCGTGACGCGCGCCACGCACGACGACGTCGCCGCACCATCGTCTGGGTGAGCTCGCTCATCGCCATCCTCGCTGTGGGCGCGACCACCGCGGCGGCCGTGATCCTGCCGCAGCTGCCGCCGTCCTTCCCGTTCGCGGCCGAACAGACACCCAGCTCGTCACCCACGCTGGTCCACTCACCGGACCCGGCACCCTTGCCCACGCCGGTGCAGACACCCGATGTTCCGCCGCCGCCCCCTGCCGCACCGACCTCTCCGCTGGCGCTTCCCTGTGACACCACGACCCTGATGTCGGTATGGGCGCACCAGGACGACGACCTGATCTTCGCGAACCCGTCGCTACAAGAGGCCGTGAGCAACGGCGAATGCGTCCGCACGCTCTATCTCACCGCCGGCGACGCCGGCAAGGGAACGAACTACTCGCGTTCGCGCGAGCTCGGTATCCTCCGGGCGTACAACACCATGCGCGGCGCGCAGGCATTCTGGGACGAGACCAGCGTGACCACGCTGTCCGGCGCGCATGTCACGATCTTCTGCCGGCAGGGCGACCCCAAACTCAGCGTCGCGTTCCTGCGCCTCCCTGACGGCGGTCTTGACGCGGGCGGATTCGTCGCCACCGGCCACGGGAGCATCCCGCAGCTCGAGTCCGGCGCGATCCCTGCGCTGGCTCCCATCGACGGCGGCCCGCCGCTCAGCGCGGCCGTGTTGCAGCAGACCGTCGCCGAGGCGATCACGGCCTGGGCGCCCACCCGGCTGTTCACCCATGTCCCCGCGAACTCTCCCTTGACGCAGGGGGATCATCCCGACCACGGCGCGACGGGAGCGATCGTGCGGGCGGCGGCGCAGAGTGTCGGCTATCCGGCCGACGCCATCAGATACTTCGTGGGGTATCCGTCGCAGAATCTGCCCGTCAATCTCAGCGGCGAGGTCCTCACCCACAAGGTCGACACGTACCGCATCTACGCGAAGGAGGACCCGGTGATCGCCTGCGCCGACAACACCGCCTGCCTCGCCCGCAAGGGATTCGGCGCGTGGTTGCAGCGCTCCTATCCGAAGACGGACGCGGAGCTCGGCATCGGCTGAGCCCGCGTCACGCCCGCGGCGCGTCGACCGCCCCGCCGAAGCGGCGATCCCGGCCCAGGTACAGGTCGATCGCCCGCCACAGATCACGGCGGCCGAAGTCAGGCCAGAGGGTGTCGAGGAACACGAACTCGGCGTAGGCGGACTCCCACAGCAGGAAGTTCGAGGTCCGCTGCTCGCCGCTGGAGCGGACGAACAGGTCCACGTCCGGCATATCCGGCTGGTAGAGCCGACGCTGCACGAGCTTCTCCGTGACGGCCGAAGGTCGCAGACGCCCCGCGGCGACATCGTCCGCGATGGATCGCATCGCGTCGACCAGCTCGACTCGACCGCCGTAGTTCACGCACATGGTCAGAGTCAGCACCGTGTTGTCGCGCGTGAGCTCTTCGGCGTACTGGAGCTCCTTGATCACCGAGCCCCACAGCCGCGGTTTGCGTCCGGCCCACCGCACCCGCACGCCCCACTCGTTGAGCTGGTCACGGCGACGGTGCAGCACGTCGCGGTTGAAGCCCATCAGGAATCGCACCTCGTCGGGCGAACGACTCCAGTTCTCCGTCGAGAACGCGTAGACCGACAGATGGGTCACGCCGGCCTGAATCGCGCCGGCGACCACATCCAGGAGCGCCGCCTCACCCGCCTTGTGCCCCTCGACGCGCGTGAGTCCGCGGGCGTTCGCCCACCGTCCGTTGCCGTCCATCACGATCGCCACGTGACGGGGAACCGTGCCGCGCTGGTAGGCGGGCGGGTACTCACCAGTCCAATCGACGGGTCGATACGGCACCGCATCCCGGTGCGTGTAGGGCTTCGGACTCATCGGGCTCTTTCCACATGGGACAGGGATCGGATGCTGCGCTCGAGGTGCCACTGCGCGTATGCGGCGACGAGCCCGGAGGCGGAAGCGTGCGTGCGCTCGGTCGCGGCGTCCACGCAGGCCCAGTCACCGGTCAGCAGCGCACGGAGATGGCCCGTGGTCTCGATGTCGACGCGCGCGGATCCCGCGGGCGCGCAGGCGGGGCACACCATGCCTCCGGCCTGTGCGACGAACGCGTTATGCGGGCCCGGCGCACCGCACCGGGCGCAGTCGTCGAGACCGGGTGCCCACCCCGAGAGGGCGAGAGCGCGCAGGAGGTAGGAATCGAGGATGCTGCGCGGCGCATGATCGGCGCGAGCGAGAGCGCGTAGGCCGCCCACCAGCAGCAGATAGTGCGATGCGGACGCCTCCGCGTCGCCGAGCCGGTCGGCCGTCTCAGCCATCGCGCTTGCGGCGGTGTAGCTGTCGTAATCACCGGCGATGTCGGCACCGTAGGTGCCCAGCGACTCTGCCTGCTGGACGATGTCGAGCGAGCGACCCGCGTACAGCTGAACGTCGGCGACCATGAACGGTTCCAGCCTCGCGCCCAGCCGGGACGACGTGCGGCGCACGCCCTTTGCCACGGCGCGGATCTTGCCGGTGCGCCGCCCGAGCATGGTGACGATCCGATCCGCCTCACCCAGCTTGTGGGTGCGCAGGACCACGACTTCGTCGCGATAGGTGGGCACACTCGATTATCCCGCGGAGCAGAGACAATGGATGCGTGACCGAGCCGCTCTTCGTGATCCCTCTCTGGGCCGATCTCACCGCCGTCGCCCTCGGAGGAGTCCAGGGTGCGCTCTTCGCATCCGGCTTCCGCGGACAGCGCCGCCTCGACCTGCTCGGCGTCGCCATCATCGGCATCCTGTTCGGTATGGGCGGGGGTCTGATCCGCGACCTCCTGCTCGGGGTCGCTCCCGCCACCCTGCAGAGCGACTGGTACCTGCTCACGGCCATGGCCGCATCCCTCATCGGCATGCTGCTGGCGGGCCTGTTCCAGCGTCTGAACCGGGTCATCGTCTCGCTCGATGCTCTCGTCATCGGGCTCTTCGGCGCCTTCGGCACGAGCAAGGCCCTCGCCCTGGGGCTCCCGGTCGTGCCCGCCGTCTTCGTCGGCGTCTGTGCCGCTGTGGGCGGCGGAGTGCTTCGTGACGTCATCATGGGCCTGCCGGTGGCCATCATGCACGTGGGATCGCTCTACGCCGTGGCCGCTGCCGCCGGCTGTGTCGTGCTCGCGACGCTCGACGCGTTCGGCGTCAACCTCGTCGTCGCGGCGATCGTCGGCATCGCGGTGACGACCATCATCCGCATCCTCGCCGTGATCTTCGACCTGTCTCTCCCGGAGCAGCGGATGCTGTACCGCCGCAAGGTCGCGGTGGAGACCGCCGCGATCCCGATCGTGCGCCCCGCCGCCGAGCCCGAGTAACCACCGCGAGACTGCACTTTCTCCACGAGATCACGGGTATTACCCGTGATCTCGTGCGGGGAATGCAGTCTCGCGGTCGTGGGGATGCGGGATCAGGCGCTGGCGACCAGCTCGCGCTCGCGGGTGCGGATCGCCCGGTTCACGCTCGAGACGACCGCCTTGAGGCTCGCCGTCGAGATGTCGCCGTCGATGCCGACGCCCCACAGGCGCTCGCCGTCGACCTGCAGCTCGACGTAGGCCGCCGCCTGCGCGTCGCCGCCTGCGCTCATCGTGTGCTCGACGTAGTCGTACAGCGAGATGTCGAAGCCGCGGGAACGCAGCACCTCGAGGAAGGCCGCGATAGGTCCGTTGCCGTTGCCGACAGCGTCTTCGACCGTGTCACCGTCGCGCAGCCGCACGTTCAGCTCGACGTCGCCGGTCATCTCGCTCGAGGTGCGCGTGCCGAGCAGCTCGAAACGGCCCCACCGTGCGTCGTCGGACTCGGACGGCAGGTACTCGTCCGAGAACACCGACCAGATCTGGTCGCTCGTGACCTCTCCGCCCTCGGCGTCGGTCTTGGCCTGCACGACACCCGAGAACTCGATCTGGAGCTTGCGGGGCAGATCCAGCGCGTGGTCGGTCTTGAGCAGGTATGCCACCCCGCCCTTGCCCGACTGCGAGTTCACGCGGATGACCGCTTCGTAGGAGCGCCCCAGATCCTTCGGGTCGATGGGGAGGTACGGCACAGCCCACTCGATCTCATCGACCGAGACACCGCGCGACGCGGCCTCGGCAGCCATCGCCTCGAAGCCCTTCTTGATGGCGTCCTGGTGCGAGCCGCTGAAAGCCGTGAAGACGAGGTCGCCGGCCCAGGGGCTACGCTCGGGAACCGGCAGCTGGTTGCAGTACTCGGCCGTGCGCTTGATCTGATCGATGTCGCTGAAGTCGATCTGCGGGTCGATGCCCTGCGTGAAGAGGTTGATGCCCAGGGCGACCAGGTCGACGTTGCCCGTGCGCTCCCCATTGCCGAACAGGCAGCCCTCGATGCGGTCGGCACCGGCCATGTAGCCCAGCTCCGCCGCGGCGACGGCCGTACCGCGGTCGTTGTGCGGATGCAGCGAGATGATGACGTTCTCGCGGTGGTTGAGGTTGCGCCCCATCCACTCGATCGAGTCGGCATAGACGTTCGGGGTGGCCATCTCGACCGTGGCGGGCAGGTTGATGATGACCTTGCGCTCGGGCGTCGGCTCCAGAATCTCGAGCACGGCGTTGCAGATCTCGGCCGCGAACTCGAGCTCGGTGCCCGTGTAGCTCTCGGGCGAGTACTCGTAGTACACCGCCGTCTCGGGGATGCGCTTCTCGTACTCGCGGCACAGCCGCGCGCCCTCGAGCGCGATGTCGATGATGCCCTGCTTGTCGGTGCGGAAAACGACCTCGCGCTGCAGCACGCTCGTGGAGTTGTACAGATGCACGATCGCCTGCTTGGCGCCGGCGATCGCCTCGTAGGTGCGCTCGATCAGGTGCTGTCGCGCCTGCGTCAGCACCTGGATGGTGACGTCTTCGGGGATGAGGTTCTTCTCGATCAGCTCCCGCACGAAGTCGAAGTCGGTCTGGCTCGCGCTCGGGAAGCCGACTTCGATCTCCTTGTAGCCCATGCGCACGAGCAGGTCGAACATGACACGCTTGCGCTCGGGGCTCATCGGGTCGATGAGCGCCTGGTTGCCGTCGCGCAGGTCGACCGCGCACCAGCGCGGAGCCTCGGTGATGCGCTTCGCAGGCCAGGTGCGATCGGGCAGGTCCACGCGGATCTGCTCGTGGAACGGACGATACTTGTGCGTCGGCATGCCGGACGGCTTCTGAGTGTTCTCCATGGCTGCTTTCCTCGTCGGATGATGCGGGCCGTCGACGAGCTCCGCGACGAGAAGGGCCCTAGATCGAGGTCTCGTCGCGGCGACTAAGGAGAAGCACGGCCGCGCGCATGCGGACAGCTTACACCCGGCGCCTCAGAAGCCCAGGCGACCGAGCTGCTTCGGGTCGCGCTGCCATTCCTTGGCGACGCGCACGTGAAGCGACAGGTATACCCGGCGCCCGAGGAGCTGCTCGATCCCGGCTCGTGCGGCGGCGCCGACGTCACGCAGACGCTGACCCTTGCGTCCGATGATGATCGCCTTCTGGCTGTCGCGTTCGACGACGATGTCGGCGAACACATCGGTGAGATCGGAGTCCTCGCGCTCGGCGATGTCTTGAACGACCACCGCGATGGAGTGCGGGAGCTCCTCGCGCGCATCACCCAGGGCGGCCTCGCGGATGATCTCGGCGATCCGGTCCTCCGTGGTCTCATCCGTCACCACGTCCGCGTCATACAGCGCAGGACCGGTGGGCATGAGGGCGAGCAACTCGTCGGAGAGAACCCCCAGCTGCTCCCCCGTCAACGCCGAGAGCGGGATGACGGCGTCCCAATCCTCGCGGAGAGAATCCACCTCGATGAGCCGTTCGGTGATCTGCTCGCGGGATGCGGCATCCGTCTTCGTGACCACGGCGACCTTCCGTGCCCGGGGGTAGCCGTTCAGCGACTCCGCGATGCGGCGGTCGCCGGGCCCGACCTTCTCGGTCGCGGGCGCGCAGAACGCGATCACGTCGACGTCGCCGAGCACGTCCTCGACCAGATCGTTCAGGCGCTGGCCGAGCAGGGTGCGGGGGCGGTGCAGTCCGGGCGTGTCGACGACGACGAGCTGACCGGCGGGCCGGTTGACGATGCCGCGGATGGCGCGACGCGTCGTCTGCGGCTTCTCGCTCGTGATGGCGATCTTCTCGCCCACGAGCGCGTTAGTGAGCGTCGACTTACCGACGTTCGGGCGACCCACGAATGTCACGAAGCCGCTGCGGTGCTCGTCGGTCATCGTTCTCCCTTCACCGGCACGGGGATCGAGCCCGTCCGGGTGTCCGTCTGCGGTTCCGGGGCGCGCTCGACCAGGACCGTCGCGAGACCGCGCCCGCGACCTCGCGAGGCCCCGCCTGTGAGGTTGAGCCCTTCGTACGTGACACTCGCGCCGGGTTGCGGAACCCGGCCCAGCACCTTGCCCAGGAGCCCGCCGATGGAGTCGACCTCGTCGTCGTCGAGCTCGAGGCCGAACAGCTCGCCGACCGCATCCAGACCGAGACGGGCGCTCACACGATAGCGATCGGGACCGAGCTCGACGACCTCGGTCGCCGGCGCGTCGTACTCGTCGGCGATCTCGCCCACGAGCTCCTCGATGACGTCCTCGAGGGTCACGAGGCCCGCGATGCCGCCGTACTCGTCGACGACCATGCACACGTGCACCGCGTCGCGCTGCATCTGCTGCAGCAGCGGCTCGACGCGCATCGACTCGGGGACGAAGACCGGGACGCGGGCCAGCTGTGCCACCGACTGCGCACCCCAGTCCTGCTCGTCGCGGAAGGCGCGGCGCACGAGGTCCTTGAGGTAGAGGATGCCGCTGACGTCCTCGCCGTCGGCGGTGAGGACGGGGATGCGGGAGACGCCGGTGTCCAGGAAGATCCGTAGCGCCTCTCGCGCCGTGTCATCCTCAGCGAGTGTGACGAGGTCGGTGCGCGGCACCATGACCGCGCGCACGTAGGTGCCCGTGAACTCGAAGACCGAGTGGATGAGCTCGCGGTCGTCCTCCTCGATGAGGTCGTGCATGGCCGCTTCGTCGACCATGCTGAGGAGCTGCTCCTCGGTGTCGAACGAGGCTCCGCGCGCACCGCCGGGAGTCACCCGGCTGCTCAACGCAACAAGGCCGTGCGCGAGCGGGCCGAGAAGGATGCGCACGCCCCGGATGACGGGCGCGGCTCCACGCAGCAGGCCCTCTGCGTGACGGCGGCCCACCGAGCGGGGGCTGACGCCGACAGCCACGAAAGAGAGGCCCGTCATGAGCACGACGGCCGCGAGGATCGCCCACCAGACGTTGTCGAACAGCTGGTCGAACGCGGCGGTCACGAGCACCGCGGCACCTGTCTCCGCCAGCACACGGATGAAGGCCACCGCGTTGGCGTGCGCCTCCGGGTCGGCGCTGATGCGACCGAGCGGTACGGCGTTGCGCCCGGACCCCGAGAGATCGACGAGGTCCTGACGCGAGGTGACACCGAACGCCGCGTCGATCGCGGCCATGAGAGCGCCGAACGCGATGAGCAGAACGGCCGCGGTCAACAGCAGAGCAGCGGTCATCCTCGCGCCCTGCGCCGCTCGGCGAGGGTGAAGGCGACGATGAGATCGCGCTGCAGACCGAACATCTCGGCCGCGTCATCCGGCTCGGCGTGATCGAAGCCGAGCAGGTGCAGCAGCCCGTGCGTGGTGAGCATGATCAGCTCGTCCTGCATCGGATGCGGCGGCTTCGCCTCGCGTGCCTGGGTCTCGGCGACCTGCGGGCACAGGACGATGTCGCCCAGGAGACCGGGAGGCGTCGGGGCCTCTTCGGAACCGGGCCGCAGCTCGTCCATCGGGAAGCTCAGCACGTCGGTCGGCCCCGGCTCGTCCATCCACTGCACGTGAAGCGCCTCCATGGCGCCCTCGTCGACCAAGAGGATCGCCACGTCCGCATCCGGGCTGATGTGCAGCTCGGAGAAGTTGTTCTCCATGAGTCGCAGCAGCACAGTTTCGTCGACGTCGATGCCGGACTCGTTGGTGATCTCGATCGTCATGAGCGTCCTCGCTTCGGAAGGTGGTCTCGCGCACCGCCGCGCCGCTGGGCGCGATTGGCGAGCTCGCTGGCCTCATCCCGTTCGCGCCGGGACGCGAGACGTCGCTCGTCGAACTCGGTGTAGGCGTCGACGATCTTGCCGACGAGGGTGTGGCGCACCACGTCGTCGCTGGTGAGGTACGAGAAGTGGATGTTGTCGATGTCCTTGAGCACCCGCGTCACGAGGCGCAGGCCGGAGGCGCCCTGCGGCAGGTCGATCTGCGTGATATCGCCGGTGACGACCATGCGTGTTCCGAACCCGAGGCGGGTGAGGAACATCTTCATCTGCTCGGGGGTGGTGTTCTGCGCCTCGTCGAGAACGACGAAGGAGTCGTTGAGCGTCCGCCCGCGCATGTAGGCGAGCGGCGCCACCTCGATGGTCCCGCTGGCCATGAGCTTGGGGACGAGTTCGGGGTCGAGCATCTCGTTGAGGGCGTCGTAGAGCGGACGCAGGTACGGATCGATCTTGTCGGTCAGCGAGCCGGGGAGGAACCCGAGACGCTCGCCCGCCTCGATCGCCGGACGGCTGAGGATGATGCGGCTGACCTCTTTGCGCTGCAGCGCCTGGACGGCCTTGGCCATCGCCAGGTAGGTCTTGCCGGTTCCGGCGGG
The DNA here is from genome assembly GCF_054782995.1 of Microbacterium neimengense. Taxonomy (NCBI): domain Bacteria; kingdom Bacillati; phylum Actinomycetota; class Actinomycetes; order Micrococcales; family Microbacteriaceae; genus Microbacterium; species Microbacterium neimengense. The sequence continues at coordinate 237,319 of NZ_BAAGRK010000015.1, read as the reverse complement.
ACCGATGCCGAAGACGATCGTGTTGTCCTCGATGGCGTCGACATAGGCCTTCTGCCCCAGCGTCTTCGGGCGGATGACCTTGCCGCGTGACGACAGGATCGCCTCGCCCATGACCTCGGACGGGCGCATCCCGCCGTCCGCGTCGAGGATGCGGCGTGACGATGCGACGTCGGCGGGACCCAGGTCCTGCCCACGGCGCGTCATCACCAGCAGCTCCTCCACGAGCGTCTTGGCCGCCGCGACATCGGCGGCAGATCCGGAGAGGGTGATCTCGTTCCCGCGCACGTGCACGTCGACATCCGGATGCTCGCGCTCGACGACGCGCAGGAGGCGGTCCTGCGGTCCGAGAAGCTGCACCATGGCGATGCCGTCTGCCATCAGCTTCTCGACGGCTTCGGGTTGGGGCTGGTCAGGCACCGACACTCCCCTCCGACAGGTTGCCGGCGAGAACGTGCGCATGTACGTGGAAGACGGTCTGACCGGCGCCGGCGCCGGAGTTGAAGACGAGGCGGAAGTCGCCGTCCGCGTGCTCCGCAGCTGCCTTGCCTGCGACCTCGACCATCTCGGCGAGCAGATCGGGCGCGTGCGCCGCGAGCGACACGACATCGCGGTACTCAGGGGTCTTCGGGATCACCAGGAGATGGACCGCAGCCTGCGGCGCGATGTCACGGATGACGAAGACGCGCTCGGTCTCGGCGAGGATCTCCGCGGGGATCTCGCCCTGCAGGATGCGGGTGAACACGGTCGGCTCGCTCATTCCTCCAGTCTATGCGCGCGCGTTCACCACCGACCCAGGAGAGCTTCGATGGCGGCCAGGGCGGCGGGTCCCGCGGTGGAGGTGCGGAGCACTCCGGCGCCGAGCCGGACCGGGTGCGCGCCCGCTGCGGCGAACGTCTCGAGCTCCGCAGCATCGATCCCGCCCTCGGGCCCCACGACCAGCAGGATCTCAGGCGCGTCGCGCAGCTCCCGCATCCTGGTGCTGAGCGATTCGGATGCGCCGGGCTCCAGCACGAGCGTCGGGGCGACCGCGGCGCGCTGTGCGATCTGCGCGCTCGTGCGCACCTCACTCACGTCCGGCACCCACGCGCGGTGCGCCTGCTTGGCCGCTTCGCGGACGATCTGCGTCCAGCGGGCGCGGCCCTTGACCGCCTTGACGGCATCCCAGCGCGAGACGCTGCGGGCGGCCTGCCACGGCACGACCTCGGCGACGCCGAGCTCCGTCGCCGCCTGCACCGCCATCTCGTCGCGGTCGCCCTTCGCCAGCGCTTGGACGAGGACAAGGCGCGGCGCCGGGGCCGGGACGTCCTCGCGCCGACCGATCTCGACCGCCACTTCGCGCGGCGCGACGCTGACGCACGTTCCGGTCGCCCAGACGCCTCGTCCGTCACCGATCGTGACCTCCTCGCCGACGCGCACGCGCCGCACCGTGGCGGCGTGGTGCGCCTCGGCTCCGGTCAGCATGACCGTGCGGCCGGGCTGCGCGTCGGAGGCGTCGTCGAGGAGGAAGTGCAGCGCCACCGGATCACCCGTTGCGGAAGCGGTCGCGGAGCTTGGCGAACAGGCCCTGCTGGAACTCGGACAGGCGGGGAGCAGGCGCCTTGGTCTTCTTGGCGAACTCCTCGATGAGAGCCCGCTCCTTGTGGTCCAGACGGGTCGGGGTGACCACGTGGACGCCGATCTTGAGGTCGCCGCGCTGGTTGCCGCGCAACGGCGTGATGCCGCGTCCCTTGATCGTCAGCACGTCGCCGGCCTGGACCCCGGCGCGCAGCTCCAGGTCGACGGGCCCGTCCAACGCCTCGATCCGCGTGGTTGTTCCGAGGATCGCGTCGGGCATCGAGACGTCGAGGGTTGCGAGCAGATCGTCGCCGTCGCGGCTGAAGACCTCGTCGGCGGCCACCGTGATCTCCAGGTACAGGTCGCCATGGGGGCCGCCCGCGGGGCCCACCTCGCCGGAGCCGGGAAGCTGCAGCCGAAGGCCCGTCTCGACGCCCGCCGGGATGTCCACCGAGACGGTGCGCCGCGCGCGTACCCGCCCCTGGCCCTGGCAGGTCGCGCAGGGATACGGGATCGTCGTGCCGTAGCCCTGACACGTGGCGCACGGCTGATTCGTGACGACGTTGCCGAGAAGGCTGCGGACCGTGCGCTGCACGTGGCCGCTGCCGTGACAGATGTCGCATGTGACGGGCGACGTACCCGGCTGGCAACACCCGCCCTCGCACGTCTCGCACAGCACGGCGGTGTCCACCTCGATGTCGCGATGAGCCCCGAAGATCACTTCCCGCAGCTCGAGCGTCACGCGCACGAGGGCGTCCTGGCCTCGCTCGGTGCGCGAGCGCGGACGCACGCGCCCCGCCCCGCTTCCGCCGCCGAAGAATGTGTCGAAGATGTCGCTGAACCCGCCGAAGCCCTGGGCGCCGCCGAATCCACCGCTGTCGCCGCCCATGTCGTACCGACGACGCTGCTCGCTGTCGCTCAGCACGTCGTAGGCGTGCGTGACGAGCTTGAACCGCTCCGCCGCATCCTCGCCGGGGTTCACATCGGGATGCAGCTGACGCGCGAGCTTGCGGTACGCCTTCTTGATGTCGTCCTGCGATGCGTCGCGGGGCACCCCGAGTACTTCGTAGTGGTCTGCCACTTCAGCCTTCCCGTCCGCGTGACGCGGAATCGTCTCGCGCTCAGCGCGCGCGTTCGTCTTCTTCCAGCAGACGGCTCAGGTAGTGAGCCACGGCGCGGACGGCCGCGAGGTTGCTGGAGTAGTCCATCCGAGTGGGGCCGAGCACGCCCACGCGCGCCTGCCCTCCGGTCGTGTCGTAATCACTGGCCACCACGGAAGCCTCGACGAGTCCGAACGCCTCGTTCTCGCGTCCGATGGATGCTGCGAGCCCCTGCGCGTCGGCCACCATCTCCCCCATCAGACGGAGCAGGGTGACCTGCTCCTCGATCGCTTCCAACAGCGGGTAGATGCTGCCGCGGAAGTCGCCCTCCGCACGAGCGAGGTTGGCCGTTCCCGCCATCACGAGCCGATCCTGGCGGAACTCGTCGAGCTCCTCGCCGACCGTACGCAGGAGCGCCCCGAGGGCGCGATCGGCGCGGCTGTCGGTCAGCGTCTCGGCGAGAGCCTGGGCGACGCGCTGCGTCCCCTCGCGCACCGGTCGCCCGGTCACGAGGACCGACACCTGCGCGCGGAGCGTCGCCACATCCGTCTCCTCGAGCGGCTCGGGCGCCGCCATCAGTCGCTGCGACACCCGACCGGTGTCGGTGACGAGCACGACGACCAGACGCGAACCGCCGAGGTGGACGAGCTCGACGTGCGTGATGCTCGCACGCTCGAACGACGGGTACTGCACGAGCGCGACCTGCCCGGTGAGCTGGGTCAGAGCGCGGACCGTCCGTCCGAGCATGTCGTCCAAGTCCGCCGGGGCCCCGAGGAACGCCGTGATCGCCGAGCGCTGGGCGCTCGTGAGCGGGCGCAGCTCGGCGAGGTGGTTCACGAAGACGCGGTAGCCCTTGTCGGTCGGCACCCGGCCGGACGAGGTGTGCGGTGCGGTGATGAGCTCCTCGTCCTCGAGCAGCGCCATGTCGTTGCGGATCGTCGCCGCGGACACGCCGAACGAGTGACGTTCGACGATCGACTTGCTGCCGACGGGTTCACGCGTCTCGACGTAGTCCTGGACGATCGCTCGAAGCACGTCGAGTCCCCGATCGCTGACCATGCGCACTCCCTCCTGGCACTCGAGGTCTGGGAGTGCCAATTCTAGCGCGCTCGAGCCGTGAGTCTCCGGAAGGCACCCGTAGACTCGCGAGAGGAGGTCCTATGCCGCATCCTGTCGTCCACACCGAGACCGGAGCCGTTTCCGGGACCCGCTCCGAGGGGATCGAGCGCTACCTCGGCATCCCCTATGCCGAACCGCCGGTCGGCGCGCGGCGATTCGCCCTCCCCGAGCCGGCAGCGGCGTGGGACGGTGTGCGCGAGGGCACGGCGTTCGGTCCCACATCGCCTCAGTCGCCCTACCCGGGCGAGATCGGCAAGCTCCTCCCCTCGACGATCATCCCCGGGGACGACATCCTGACCGTCAACGTGTGGCGACCCGAGAACGCGGACGGCGCCGCGGTCATGCTCTGGTTCCACGGTGGAGCGCTCGAGCGCGGCACGGCGGCGATCAGCACGTACGACGGCAGCCCGTTCGCGCGCGATGGCGTCGTCTTCGTCTCGGCGAACTACCGGCTGGGGACCGAGGGGTTCTCGGTCCTGTCCGATGCGCCGCGCAACATCGGGCTCGCCGATGCCGCCGAGGCGCTGCGGTGGACGCATCGCAACATCGCGCGCTTCGGCGGCGATCCGTCGCGGATCACGATCTTCGGCGAGTCCGCCGGCGGGGCCGTGGTCGCCGCGCTCCTGGCCCGCGAGGACCTGCGCCCGCTCCTCGCGGGAGGCATCATCGAGTCGGGACCCCTCGACGCTGCGACGCCCGAGCGCGCCGCCCGTCCCGCGCGCGACATCGCCCGGCGGCTCGGCATCCCCGCCACCGCGGAGGCCTTCCGCGAGATCTCGCCGCAGCGGCTCGTCGCGGCCAGGGATGAGCTGACGGCGAACTCGACACTCATCAAGGCCGCCCCCGGCTTCAACGCGAGCATCGATCCGACGACGTTGCCGGAGAACCCTCGCCGCGCGCTCGTCGACGCCGACGTCCCGGTCATCATCGGCACGAACACCGACGAGTACCGACTCTGGGACACACCTGCCGCTTTCGCGAAGCTCTCGCGCGGCACCTACGCGCTTCTCGCGCTCGCGAAGCGTCTCCCTCGCGGCGTGTGGCGCGCGTACCGAGCGGCATTTCCCGACGCCTCTCCGGGAGAGATCATCGGACAGGTCCTGACGGATCTGGCGGTGCGACAACCGGCCATCGAGGTCGCGCGTGCGCGCCGCGCACCCACCTTCGTCTACGAATTCGCCTGGGCGAGTCCGGTGCGCGATCTTCGCGCCGCGCACGCTCTCGAACTCGGCTTCGTCTTCGACGCGCTGGGCGACGAGGGCGCGATCACGATGGCCGGGACGGCGGCTCCGCAGGGGTTGGCCACGCGCATGCACGCCGACTGGATCCGTTTCGCCGAAACCGGCGATCCCGGCTGGCCGGCGTTCCGCGACGATGCGCTCGTGCGCCGCTACGACACCGAGACCGAGGACGTGCCGCTGCCGCGCGCGCAGGTGCTCGCGGCGCTGGCCCGCTGACTCAGTCGGTCAGAGCCCGCACCACCGCGTCGGCGAGGAGCCGGCCACGACGCGTGAGCACGATCCGACCGCGCAGTGCGGCCGCCCCCTCCACCAGGCCGTCGGCGATCAGCCCGGCCACGGCGCTGCGTCGGTCGGTCGGGACGACCTCGATCGGCAGCCCCTCACGGATGCGGGACTCCAGCAGGATGCGCTCGAGCGTACGGGCCTCTCGGTCGGGGACCTCCCTGGCCGCCGCCGGAGACGACCCCAGCGAGAGCCGCTGCGCGTACGCGGCCGGGTGCTTCACGTTCCACCAGCGCACGCCGGCGACGTGGCTGTGCGCGCCCGGACCGAACCCCCACCAGTCTGTTCCGCGCCAGTAGGCGAGGTTGTGGCGTGAGCGGTGGTCTGTGCCGCGCGCCCAATTGGATACCTCGTACCAGTCGTAGCCCGCATCCGCCATCGCGTCGTCGACGAGCTCGTACATCTCGGCCTGCAGGTCGTCATCGGGCGCGGGGACCTCACCGGAGCGGATGCGGCGGGCGAGCTTCGTCCCGTCCTCGATGATGAGCGCGTAGGCGGAGAGATGATCCGGCTCCAGCGCCAGCGCCGCATCCACCGACGCACGCCAGTCGGACAGAGACTCCCCCGGCGCGCCGTAGATCAGATCGACGCTCACATCGAGACCCGCCGCCCGCGCCCCTGCGACGGCTGCGGCCACGTTGGCGGGATCATGCGTGCGGTCGAGCGCGGCGAGCACGTGCGGGACGCTCGATTGCATGCCGATCGAGACGCGGGTCACGCCCGCCTGGGCCAGTTCCGCGAGGGACGCGTCTGTCACCGAGTCGGGGTTGGCCTCGACCGTGATCTCGGCGCCCTCGGCGATGCCGAACCCCTCGCGCACGGCGTGCAGCATCCCACCCAGCGCCGTCGACGACAGCAGCGTCGGCGTGCCGCCGCCGAAGAACACCGTCTGCGCCGGTCGCGGTGCATCGGCCAGCACCCGGGTCGCCAACGCGATCTCGCGGCCGAGGTCGTCCGGGTAGTCGTCTCGTCGGTGTCCGCGCAGTTCCTCGGCCGTATAGGTATTGAAGTCGCAGTAACCGCAGCGCACACGGCAATAGGGCACGTGGATGTAGACACCGAAATCAGTGCCGGGATCCACCACCGTGCCCTCGGGAAGGGCTCCGTCGGCGGGCGCGAGGTCGCCGTCGGGAAGAACGGATGGGGCCATCAGGCGGGGGTCGTGTACATGGGCGAGATCGCGCGCAGGTACCGACCGAAGAGCTCTCGGCGGCGGCGGCGGACGAGGGCGGGGAGAAGACGGTACAGCGGCGACACCGGGCGGTCGAACGCGCGCACGGTGAACCAGACCTCGTCGTCGCCACGCCACTCGATCATGAACGACTCCTCACCGCTCACCACCGAGTCACGCACCGTGCCCAGCGCGAACCCGATACGACGCTTCTCCTCGACCACGAAGATCACGCGCAGCTCGGCGTCGACGCGGTAGCCGCCGACGCGTCCGCGCACGTGCACCGACGAACCGGCGGCCACGTACGGCGTTCCGTCGGCATCGAAGCGCTGGTCGGCATCGAGGCGGCTGGGCGCGATCGGCTGACCCTCGTCGTCGAACGACACACCCGAGTAGCTCGGGTCGGATGCGGGGCGCACCTCGGCGATCGAGATGCCGCCGTCGCGAAGGGCCCGCCACGACAGCAGCGCGTCGCCCGCAGAGCGGAATCGTTCCTCACCGCTGCCGAGCTTCCACGACTCCTGCGCCGGGATGCTCTTCTCCGGCGGGTACTGGAGGAGGTCGGGAGCCTGCGTCGCCCCGACGGCGGCGTAGTCGACGGTCTCGTCCCGGAAGGTCCCACGGCGCATGGTCTCCAGCGTACCGAGCCGGCCTGGATGCACGATCCGAATGTGAATCCCCTACTTCTTCGTCTCGACGTCACCCGACAGCGCGGCGATGAACGCCTCCTGGGGCACCTCGACGCGTCCGACCATCTTCATGCGCTTCTTGCCCTCTTTCTGCTTCTCGAGGAGCTTGCGCTTGCGCGTGATGTCACCGCCGTAGCACTTGGCGAGCACGTCCTTGCGGATCGCGCGGATGTTCTCGCGCGCGATGATCCGCGCGCCGATGGCAGCCTGGATCGGAACCTCGAACTGCTGACGAGGGATGAGCTTGCGCAGCCGCTCGGTCATCATCGTGCCGTACGCGTACGCCTTCTCGCGGTGCACGATCGAGCTGAACGCGTCGACCTTCTCCCCCTGCAGCAGGATGTCGACCTTCACGAGGTCGGCGGTTTGCGAACCGGCGGGTTCGTAGTCCAGGCTCGCGTAGCCCTGCGTGCGGCTCTTGAGGTGATCGAAGAAGTCGAAGACGATCTCGCCGAGCGGCATGTTGTAGCGCAGCTCCACGCGGTCTTCGCTGAGGTAGTCCATTCCCAGCAGCGTTCCGCGCCGCGACTGGCACAGCTCCATGACGGTGCCGACGTAGTCCTTGGGCAGCAGAATGCCGACCTTGACGACGGGCTCGGAGACCTCCGCCACGCGGCCGTCCGGGTACTCGCTCGGGTTGGTGACCGTGACCGTCTCACCCGTGTCCGTCATCACCTCGTACGTCACCGACGGCGCGGTCGTGATCAGGTCGAGGCCGAACTCGCGGGAGAGGCGCTCGGTGATGATCTCGAGGTGCAGGAGCCCCAGGAATCCGCAGCGGAAACCGAAGCCGAGGGCGACGGAGGTCTCCGGCTCGTACTGCAACGACGCATCGGACAGCTTGAGCTTGTCGAGCGCCTCGCGCAGCTCGGCGTAGTCGCTGCCGTCGATCGGGTAGATGCCCGAGAAGACCATGGGCTTGGGGTCCGTGTAACCGGGAAGAGCGTCGGTGGCGGGCTTGCGGTGGTTCGTGATCGTGTCGCCGACCTTCGACTGCCGCACGTCCTTCACACCCGTGATCAGGTATCCGACCTCGCCGACGCCCAGGCCCTTGGTGGGAACCGGTTCGGGGCTGGAGACGCCGATCTCGAGCAGTTCGTGAGTGGCCTTCGTCGACATCATCTGGATCCGCTCGCGCGGCTCGAGCTTGCCGTCGACCATCCGGACGTACGTCACCACGCCGCGGTAGGCGTCGTAGACCGAGTCAAAGATCATCGCGCGCGCCGGAGCCGAGGGGTCCCCCACGGGTGCGGGGATCCGCTCGACGATCCGATCCAGCAGGGCCTCGACGCCCATGCCCGTCTTGCCACTGACGCGGAGCACGTCCTCGGGATCGCCGCCGATGAGTCCCGCGAGCTCGGCGGCGTACTTCTCGGGATCCGCCGCCGGCAGGTCGATCTTGTTGAGGACAGGGATGATCGTGAGGTCGTTCTCGAGCGCGAGGTACAGGTTGGCGAGCGTCTGCGCCTCGATGCCCTGCGCCGCATCCACCAGCAGGATTGCACCCTCGCATGCGGCGAGCGATCGGCTCACCTCGTAGGTGAAGTCCACGTGACCCGGGGTGTCGATCATGTTGAGCGCGTACGTGCCGTTCGCATCCGACCACGGCATCCGCACGGCCTGGCTCTTGATCGTGATGCCGCGCTCGCGCTCGATGTCCATACGGTCGAGGTACTGCGCGCGCATGTCGCGGTCGGCGACGACGCCGGTGATCTGCAGCATCCGGTCGGCCAGCGTCGACTTGCCGTGGTCGATGTGGGCGATGATGCAGAAGTTGCGGATCAGCTCGGGCGGAGTCGCGGACGGCTGCAGGGGCTTGAGGGCGCGCGGTGACATGTTCCGTCGATTCTACGGGGAGCAGCCGCCCGCCCGAGCCTAGGCTGGAGCGATGACGGTGCAGGTGGTCCTGGTGCACGGGATCCGCACGTCGGCGTCGATGTGGCGCGCACAGCGGGAGAGCCTGACGGCCGCGGGCATCGGCGTGAACGCCATCGACCTGCCCGGTCACGGCACACGCATGGCCGAGCCATTCACCCTCGACGAAGCGTTCGCGACGATCGATCGTGCCGTGCGCGTCGCGGCCGAAAGCGGACCCGTTCTGCTGGTCGGCCACTCCATGGGCGGGCTCCTGTGCATCGAGTACGCGGGGCGCGCCGATCCCCCGCCGATCGCCGGGTTCATCGCCGCATCCTGCACCGCGGTGCCGCGCGGGTGGGGACTGCGCACCTACCGAACGTTGGCCCGCGGCTTCGACGCGCTCCCCGATCGCGGGATGCGGCTGACCCGGTACGTGCTCTCCCGAACGCTCCCTGAGCACACCCGCGCCGACTTCGGAGCGGGCGGTTATGCCCTCGACGCCCAGGACGGAGCGCTCGCGCAGCTCGCGCGGCTCGACGTGCTGACGGCTCTCGCCCGCATCCGCGTCCCGCTGTGGTTCGTCAACGGACAGTACGATCAGCTGCGCGTCAACGAGCGTCTCTTCCAGCGCATCGCGCCCCGCGCGGAACTCATCGTCATCCCCCGCACGAGCCACCTCGTGTCGGCGATGCGTCCCGACGTCTTCGACGCGGTCATCGCACTCGCCGTCGCCACGATCGAGGCGGGCGCGAAGGACTCGGTCTGGTAGACTCGGTGTTTGGCTTGCGCGTGAAGGGTTTTCCCGCTCTTCACGACCGCCGCGAAGCGCCCCTCTACCGCTGACCGGCAACTTCCGAGCAGACTCCGAAACGAAAGTTCACGACACGTGGCAAACATCAAGTCGCAGATCAAGCGCAACAAGACCAACGAGAAGGCGCACGAGCGCAACAAGGCCGTCAAGAGCGAGCTGAAGACCGCGGTGCGTCGCACCCGCGAGGCCGTCGCCGGCGGCGACAAGGCCGCCGCCGAGAAGGCGCTCGTCACGGCTACCAAGAAGCTCGACAAGGCCGTCAGCAAGGGCGTCATCCACAAGAACCAGGCCGCGAACCGCAAGTCCGCGATCGCGAAGCAGGTCTCCGCTCTCTGAGCCGCCTCCTGCTCGAAGGCCCGTCGCTGTTGCGGCGGGCCTTCGTCGTTGTCGAGGGCAGGACTCAGGCCGCGTAGGGAGCGCGCGTGGCGATGACCGTGACGAGGCGTTCGAGCGCGAACACGGCATCGCGGGAGGCGCCCTTGACCTCGGCGTCGGCGCGGGCGGTGGCCTGGATAGCCAGCCCGAGCGCGTCCTGGGTCCATCCCGACAGGTCGCGACGAGCCCGGTCGACCTGCCAATCCTTCATGCCCAGTCTGGTCGCGAGCTGTCGCGACGGCTCGCGCGTCCCGGCGACGCGCGCCATCGTGCGCAGCTTCATCGCGATCGCCGCGACCATCGGAACCGGGTCGGCGCCAGAGTCGAGTGCCTGCCGCAGCGCGAGGAGCGCCTCGCCGTAGCGGCCGGCGATCGCCGTGTCGGCCACGGTGAAGGCGGAGGTCTCGACGCGACCGCCGTAGTAGCGCTCGACGATCTGCTCGGTGATGTCACCCTCGACGTCGTTCACCAGCTGCTGGCAAGCCGCGGCGAGCTCGGTCAGGTCGTCGGAGAATGCCCCCACGAGCGCGCGCAGTGCAGCGGGCGCGATGCGCCGGCCGGCCTCGCGGAACTCGCTCGCGGCGAAGTCGTAGCGGTCGGAATCGCGTTTGATCGCCGGGCATGCCACCTCGACTCCTCCGCCGGATCCGGCACGGATCGCTTCGAGGAGCTTCTTGCCCCGGACACTCGCGCCGGTGTGACGCAACACGACCGTCGCCCCCTCCTGCGGGTTCTCGAGGTAGGCCAGGGCTTCCGAGAGGAACGCGTCGGAGCACTTCTCGACACTGCGGATGCGGACGAGTCGCGGCTCGCCGAACAGTGACGGCGCGCTGACGGCCAGAATCGTTCCGGCCGTGTAGTCGGAGGCGTCGATGTCGGAGATCTCGAGGCTCGGGTCTTCGGCGCGCAGATAGTCGCGGAGCCTGGCCGTGGCGCGCTCCGCACAGACCTCCTCGGGGCCGGAGATCAGCACGATCGGCGCCGGCTCCGGGGTCCGCCACGACTGCTGCGGGATCGCACTGCGCGTCGGGGTGGACTTTCGGATTGCCATCCTCCCAGCCTACCGAGGGCGGCCGACGCCGCCTCCGCCCGCTCGCGCCACAGTGTCGTGCGCCCGTCGCTCATCCCCACCAGGATGAGCCCGTCCAGATCCGTGCGCGCCACGGTCACGCCCTGAACTGCCAGGATGTCGAGAATCTCCGCCCGCGGGTGCCCGTAGTCGTTGTCGGCACCCACGCCGATCAATGCGAGCGCCGGAGCGATCTGACGCTGCAGCCCCGCATCCTGATCCGCCGAGCCGTGATGCGCGACCTTGAGGACGTCGTACGGCCCTCTCAGCTCTCCGCTCGCGCGCAGAGCCCGCTGCGCGTCGGCACCGAGGTCCCCCAGCATGAGCGTGCGCGGCACCTCGCCGCCCTCGACCTCCACGACGATGCTCGCGTCGTTGCCCGGTGTCACGGCATTCGGAGACGGCCACAGGATCCGCCACCGCGCGGCCCCCAGAGCGCCGCCCATCCCCGCCGCTGCGGCGACGACATCCCGCGCGCCGGCCGCGAGGACTCGTGCGGTGTCGCGCTCGTCGGCCGGACCGTGGAGCAGGAGACCCACGTCGTCGGGCACGCCATCGAGCCCGCCGACATGGTCGGCGTCGAAGTGTGTCAGCACCAGCAGGTCGATCCGTCCGATCCCGAGCCTCTCGAGACAGGACGCGAGCGCCTCGGGTTCCGGGCCGGTGTCGACGAGCATGACCGCACCCGCCGAACGGACGACGACGGCGTCGCCCTGACCCACGTCGCACATGGCGATACTCCAGTCCTGCGGCGTCGTCATCGGAACGACGACGGAATCGACCAGGAGGATCCCCGCCAGTGCCGCCGCAACGGCTGCGGTCATCACGGCCGAGAGTGCGCGGCTGAGGCGAGCGATGCGTGTTCGTCCCGGCGGGAGCAGGAGGACCGTGCCAGCGGTCGTCACCACGACCAAGCCGACGAGCCCGTGCAGACCCTCCGTCCACGGAATGGTCCGCGCGGGTAGCGCGTCTACGGCACCCGCGATACCGGCGATCCACGCCGCCGGCAGCCACGTGAGTGCGGTCAGCCCCGCTTGCAGTACGGGCACGGGACCCGCGAGGCACGCGGCCAACCCGAGCACGGTGGCGACCGGCGCGGCGGGTGCTGCGAGAAGGTTCGCCGGCACCCCGTAGACGGCGACACCGGGGCTGACGAGCACGATGAGAGGGCTGCACACGAGCTGCGCCGACAGAGGCACGGCCAGCGCGAGAGCGAGTGATGCCGGCAGGAACCTGCCCAGCCCACGGGCGAGTGGCGGCGCCAGCACGAGCAGTGCACCCGTCGCCGCGACCGACAGCGCGAACCCCAGCGACAGAGCCAGCCACGGATCGGCAGCCAACAGCACGCATACGGCGAGGGCGAGGAGAGCGAGTCCGCTCCCCCGCCGTCCGAGCAGCAACGCGAGCATCGCGATCGCGGACATCGTCGCCGCGCGGACGACGCTGGGCTCGGGCGTCACCAGCACGACGAACCCCGCGAGCGCCGACAGTCCGGCGGCCACGCGCCCCGCGCGACCGAGACCGCACCGGGCCGCGAGGAGGAAGGCGAGCCCGACCACGATGGCACAGTTCGCACCGGACACGGCGGTGAGGTGCGTGAGGGATGCGGCGCGCATCTGCTGCTCCAGCTCGGCGTCGACGCCGCCGGTGTCTCCGACCGCGAGGCCGGGGATGAGGCCCGCGCCGGGTGCGGGCAGCCCTTCCGTCGACGCGCCGAGCCGTGCGCGCAGCCAGGCGGATGCGGCCGCGATGCCGTCCGGCGCTCGAACCAGCCCGACCCGCTCCGCACGCACGACGAGCACGGCACGGTCTCCGGGATCGGCCGCGAACGCCGCGCCCTCGATCCGCACGACGGCGCCGATCTCGGCCCCGTCGGGATGCTCGGACATCAGAACCGTCACGGGGACCCCGGCGGGCAAGGGCTCTCGCCCGGCAGAGACCGACATCGCCACCGCATCCGTTCGGAAGCCGAGCGAGGTCGCCTCGATCTTGCCGACGATCGAGAACTCACCGCTCAGCTGGTGTCCGTCACCTACCTCGATCGCCGCCGCGCGAGACGGATCCTGCGCGGCCACCGACATCGCCGGCATCCCAGCCAGGAGAAGGGCGAGCGTCACGAGAGTCCACATCCGCTTCCGGCCCGGTAACCCGATCAGCGTCGCCGTCAGCGCGGTCACCACCGCACCGCCACCGCAGAGCAAAGCCAGAACCGCCGCCGCCTCCGGCTGCCCGATCGCGAAACCGGCGACCATCCAAGAGAGAACAGCAGCGGGCACGAGCCGCCAGGCGCGCGGGTCCATCACACCGTCACGAGGTCGCGGAGGCCCGCGAGCATCTTCTCGCCGATGCCGGGCACGCCCAGTAGATCGTCCACACTCGTGAACCGGCCGTTCTGCTCCCGCCAGTCCACGATCCGCTGCGCGATGGCCGGTCCGACGCGTGGCAGTTCGTCGAGCTGTTCCACCCCGGCCGTGTTCAGGTTGATCGGGCCGCCGTCCGAACTTTCGCCCCCTGCCGCGCCTGCGGGGGGCGACTGACCGACCTCGAGCACAACGAGCTGCTCGCCGTCGCTGAGCGGTCGGGCGAGGTTCACCGCCGCCGTGTCGGCGTTCTCACCGAATCCGCCGGCCGCCGAGATCGCGTCGGCGACCCGCGACCCGGCCGCCAGGACATAGAGCCCGGGCGCAGCCACCGCGCCCGAGACGTGCACGTAGACCTCCGCGACCTCGGCGGCTGCGGTAGGAGTCGGCACCGGCGCCGGCGGGGGGACCGCCGCACTCCGAAGCACCCCCACCACCACCGTCACGGCCAACACGAGCAATGCCAGCACGATGACGGCGCCGACCCCCAGGCGCACACGTTCTGAGGCATCGGATGCGGGCTTCACACGCCCACGCTAGGAACCCGCCTCCTGGCCCGAACGGGAGAACCCCCGCGGTGTGCATGCACCGCGGGGGTTCCTCCGATGGGGAGAGCAGCTCGCTCAGCGCGTGCTGAAGCTCACGACCTTCGGCGGACGAACGATCGCCCGCACGATCTCGCGCTCGCCGAGAGCGCGCTGGACGCGCACGTCCTCGCGCGCCACGCGCTCGAGCTCCTCGCCGCCGATCTTGGCCGACACGTCCAACGTCGCGCGCACCTTGCCGTCGATCTGGACGACGGCGGTGATGGTGTCCTCCACCAGCAGCGTTCCGTCGGGCTGACGCCAGGACGCGAGACCGACGGACGGCTCATAGCCCAGCTGTGACCACATCTCCTCCGCCGTGTGCGGCGCGAACAGATCGAGGATCATCGCCGTGGCTTCGGCGGCCTCGCGCACGGCGGGGTCCGAAGCGCCCGCGCCGGAGTCGATCGTCTTGCGTGTGGCGTTGACGAGCTCCATGAGGCGCGCGACGACGACGTTGAACTTCGTCTGCTCGATGAGCGAGGGCGCATCGGCCCACAGCCGGTGCGTGACGCGACGCAGCGCCGTGTCACCCTCGGCCCAGACCGCATCCGTGGGGCTGGAGACCTCGCCCGCGATGCGCAGAGCGCGCGCGAGGAACTTCGTCGCGCCCGTCGTCGACACGTCCTTCCAGTCCTTGTCGTCTTCCACGGGGCCGGCGAAGGCGAGCCCGACGCGCAGCGCATCGGCACCGTGGGCGTCGAGTTCGTCCTGGAACAGCACGAGGTTGCCCTTGCTCTTGGACATCTTCGCGCCGTCGAGGATGACCATGCCCTGGTTGATCAGGCTGGAGAAGGGCTCGGTGAAGTCGACGTAGCCCATGTCGTAGAGCGCTTTGACGATGAACCGGGCGTACAGAAGGTGCAGGATCGCGTGCTCGACGCCGCCGATGTAGAAGTCCACCGGCGCCCACTTCGAGGCCTCGCGACCCGAGAACGCGGCGTCGGGGTCGCCCGGCGACAGGAAGCGCAGGTAGTACCAGGAGCTGTCGACGAAGGTGTCCATCGTGTCGGGGTCGCGACGCATCGGCTCGCCGGTCTCCGGGTCGCTCGCCTGCACCCATTCGGTCGCGCCGCCCAGCGGCGAGGTGCCCTGCGGCAGCAGGTTGAGCCCTTCGGGGTCGGGAAGGCGCACCGGCAGCTGGTCGTCGGGCACCGGAACGATGCGGCCGTCCTCGCCGTGCAGCATCGGGATGGGGGTGCCCCAGAATCGCTGGCGCGAGATCAGCCAGTCGCGCAGGCGATAGGTCTTGGCCGCGCGGCCCGTCCCCGCCGCCGTCAGCTCCTCGATCGCGCGTGCGATCGCGTTGCGCTTGCTGAGGCCGTTGAGGCTGCCCGAGTTGATGAGGCGGCCGTCTCCGCTCAGCGCGACACCGGTGCGTACCGGGTCGATGTCGTCGAGGGTGTCGGTGCCATCGAACGGGTCGATCGGGTTGCCGTCGGCGTCGAGCTCGATGACCGGCACGGCGCCCGTGATCGGCGCCGTCGTGTCCACGACGATCTTCACCGGCAGATCGAACGCGCGCGCGAAGTCGAGGTCGCGCTGATCGTGCGCGGGCACGGCCATGACCGCACCGTGACCGTAGTCGGCCAGGACGTAGTCGGCCGCCCAGATCGGCAGGCGCTCCCCGTTGATGGGATTGATCGCGTAGCGGTCGAGGAACACGCCGGTCTTCGGACGGTCGGTGTTCTGACGCTCGACGTCCGTCGTCTGCTGCACCTGCGACAGATACCTCTGGAAACGTTCACGTGCCTCCGGACCGGCACCGGCGGCGAGCTCGGCCGCCAGGTCGGAGTCGGGCGCGACGACCATGAAGGTGGCACCGTGCAGGGTGTCCGGACGTGTGGAGAACACCGTGACCTTCTCGGCGCGGCCTTCGATCTCGAAGTCGATGTCGGCACCGACCGAGCGGCCGATCCAGTTGCGCTGCATCTGGATGACCTTGTGCGGCCAGAAGCCCTCGAGCTGGTTCAGGTCGTCGAGCAACCGGTCGGCGTAGTCCGTGATCCGGAAGTACCACTGCGTCAGCTTCTTCTTGACGACCAGGGCGCCGCAGCGCTCGCAGTGCCCGTCGATGACCTGCTCGTTGGCGAGCACCGTCTGATCGTGCGTGCACCAGTTGACCGGGCTCTCCTTGCGGTACGCCAGGCCACGCTCGTAGAGCTTCTGGAACAGCCACTGGTTCCAGCGGTAGTACTCCGGGTCGCTCGTGTGCAGGACACGGCTCCAGTCGAAGGAGACGCCGTAGGCCTTGAGGCTCTCCTTCTGCTGGGCGATGTTGTCGTACGTCCAGGTGACCGGGTTCGCGCCGCGCTTGATCGCCGCGTTCTCGGCCGGAAGCCCGAAGGAGTCCCATCCGATCGGATGCAGCACGTTGTAGCCGCGGTGACGCCAGAACCGGGCGACGATGTCCGAGTAGAGGTAGTTCTCGGCGTGGCCCATGTGCAGGTCGCCGGACGGGTACGGGAACATCGCGAGCACATACTTGCGCGGGCGGGTGTCGTTCTCGCCGCCGGCGCGGAACGGGTCGCTTTCCGCCCAGCGCTGCTGCCACTTGTCCTGGATGGCGTGGGCGTCGAAGCCGCCGTCGGCGGACGCGCCTGCGGTGTCGGTCGAGGTCGTAGACACAGAGGGACCAATCGTGGAGTGTCGGGAAGGTGCGCAAGGCGCAAATTTCAGGATACCCGACCCCTAACCACCCCAGTCGGCCGGGAGCCTCGCCCCCGCCGCCCGCAGCGGCGCCGTGGCCTTCAGCGCCACCTCCGCGACCTCGGCGGCGACGTTCGAGGACCAGGTGATCCCGCCTCCTGCACCCACGTACGCACCGCCGGGGTGCACGACGAGGGTGCGGATCGTCATCGCCAGATCGAACGCACCGTCGTCACCCACCCAACCGGCACAGCCGGAGAAGGCACCCCGGGGCGCCTTCTCGATGTCGTGCAGCAGTGTCATCGCCGACAGTTTGGGCGCCCCGGTCATGCTGCCCGCGGGAAAGACCGCCGCCAGCATCTCCCCCAGCGTCACGCCCGGATGCGGCACCCCGCTGACCGAGCTCACGAGCTGATGCACGCGCGGATACGTCTCGACCTCCAGAAGACGGTCGACGCTCACCGTCGCCGGGTCGCACACCCGCGCCAGATCGTTGCGCATGAGGTCGACGATCATGACGTTCTCGGCGCGCTCCTTCGGGTCGGCCGCGAGGTCCGCGGCAAGGTCGGCGTCCGCCTCGGGGGTGGAGCCGCGCGGGCGCGTCCCCTTGATCGGATGCGTGCTGACGCGTCCGTCGCGACCGACCAGGAAGCGCTCCGGACTCGCTCCCGCCAGCGCGATGCCGCCGCTTCGCAGCAGGAGCCCGTGATGCGAAGGCGTGTCGGCACGCAGCGCCGCGTAGGCGTCGAGCGCGTCTACCTCGCCGGCCACATCGAAGCGCGTCGTGAGACACAGCAGGTACGCGTCCCCCCGACCGATGGCCGCGATGGCGGTCCGGATGTCGTCGGCGTAGCGGAGCGCGTCGACCCGCGCGATCGCCGCCCCCCTCTCGGGCACCACGGCAGGAGCGAACGGAGGCGCCGACGCGATGCGCTCCGCCCACGCCTCGGCGTCCTCGCCGGCGACCCAGGTCGCGCCGGCGGCGTGATCGAAGGTCACGAGCGTGCGCACCCTCATCCAGCTCTCGCGCGGCATGTCGTCGGCAGCGATCGGGGCGCCCGCCGCATCCGCGCCGCTTTCATACGAGAGCCATCCCACCCAGCCGCTCCGGAACGGTCCGGCGGGATGCGGTGCGGCCTCGCCCGCGGCGACCTGCACCGCACGGACCTCGTCGCCGTCGACGGGGATGCCGTATCCGATCCAGCTGTAGCCGACGTCGGCACCGGGCCCAGCATCGAGCCAGAACGTGTGGTCGCGCTCGGCGAAGAGTGCGTGGACGGCGGCGGGATCGTTCGCGCCGTGCACGCGGATGGGAGCAGCGGGCACGCTCCCAGGCTAGCGACACTGTGAGCCTCTAGGCTCGACGGCGTGAACGATCTGCTCACCGCGATTCTCGACGGCGTGCGCGAGGTCGATCCGGTGCTGCGCGTCATTCTCGCCGGCGTCGCGATCATGCTGGAGACCAGCGTCCTGGTCGGACTGATCGTTCCGGGTGACACGATCGTGATCGTCGCGGGAACCGCCGTCGCCACGCCCCTGGAGGGCATCGTCCTGGGCGCAGCCGTCGTCATGGGTTCACTGGCAGGTGAGACGCTCGGATATGTCCTCGGCCGCTATCTCGGGCCCTGGCTGCGCCGGTCTCGTCTCGGGCGCCGCATCGGCGAGGAGAACTGGGCCAGATCGGAGCGCTACCTCGAGCGTCGCGGCGGGCCCGCCATCTTCCTGTCGCGCTTCCTACCCGTGCTCCACTCGCTCGTGCCGTTGACGGTGGGCATGGCGCGCTTCCCCTACCGCCGGTTCCTCGCCTGGACGGCGCCCGCATGCATCATCTGGGCGAGCCTCTACATCGGTGTCGCGGCCGCCGCTGCGGGCACGTACCGCGAACTGTCGGAGCGCATCCACTACGCGGGCTACATCTTCGTGGCCATCATCGTGGTGTTCGTCATTCTCGTCTTCCTCGGTAAGAAGATCATCGAGCGGGTCGAGCGTCGGCACATGGTCGAGCCCGCGTCCACCCCGGAGCCCCGGGCGACGGACGTGGAAGACTGAGGACGTGGCCGAATCCCGTCGTCCGACCCGTTCCGACAAGATCCTCTGGATCGCCCGACTCGAGCGCCGATTTCACGCGTGGCGTGAACGGGGCGCCCGTCGTCGTGGGCGCACACCGTCGGTGGCGGCCTTTCCCGGCTACGGTTCGCAGCGCTGGGTGCGGGTGCTCGCGCGCGTGGTGATCCCCCCGGTCGGACGGGACAAGGGCGAGTACGCCGGCATCCGCGGTTGGCGCAGTTTCGCCGCGATCCCGGTCGCGTACGGCCAGGTGCGGGTCACGGTGGGCGGCGAGACGCACGACGTAGTCGCCGACCGCGGCGGTGTCGTGGACGTGGTGCTCCCCGTGAGCCTGGAGCCCGGCTGGCAGACGCTCACGGCGCAGGTCGAGGGCGGTCAGACCACCACGCTGCGGGTGTTCATCGTCTCCGACGGTGCCACGTTCGGTGTCGTGAGCGACATCGACGACACCGTCATGGTCACCGCCATCCCCCGTCCGATGCTCGCCGCATGGAACTCCTTCGTCCTCAACGAGCACGCCCGGCAGCCCGTACCCGGGATGTCGGTGCTGCTCGAACGAGTGACACGCGAGAATCCCGGTGCACCCCTCGTCTACCTGTCCACGGGATCCTGGAACGTCGCGCCGACGCTCACCCGTTTCCTACGCCGACACCTGTTCCCCTCCGGCGCCATGCTGCTGACCGACTGGGGGCCGACACACGACCGGTGGTTCCGCAGCGGTCCCGCTCACAAGTCGACCAACCTCAACCGGCTGGCGCAGGAGTTCCCCGACATCCGCTGGCTGCTCATCGGGGACGACGGACAGGCCGACGACGCGATCTACACGGAGTTCGCCGGGGCGCACCCCACCAACGTCGCCGCCGTCGCCATCCGCCGTCTGACATCCGCTGAGGCTGTCCTGGCCGGCGGACGCACCGCTGTCAACGATCATTCGGCCGCCAGCGTGCCGTGGGTCAGCGGCGATGACGGAGCCGAACTGCTCGACCGGCTCGAAGAGGCTGGTGTCGTGCGCCCCGGCGTAGGCTGACCGGCATGTGTGGTCGGTTCGTCGTCGCCAATGTCGCGTCGGAGCTCGTGGGAGTGCTCCGCGTCGACACGATCAACCCCTCGCTTCCCGCGCCGTCGTACAACGTCGCGCCGATGAGCACGGCGGCGATCGTGCTGGACTCGGCCAAGACCGAGCCGCCCACGCGGCGGCTCGAGCCCGCGAGATGGGGGCTGGTGCCGGCGTGGGCGAAAGACCCGAAGATCGGTGCCCGGGCCTTCAACGCCCGCGCGGAGGAGCTCGAGGACAAGCCCATGTTCCGCGGTGCTCTCATCAAGCGCCGCGCCGTCGTCCCGACGACCGGCTATTACGAGTGGAAGCAGCTCGCCGACGGCAAGGAGCCGCATTTCATCCGCCCGGCCGACGGTTCGCCGCTGTTCCTCGCGGGGCTGTACGAGTGGTGGAAGGACCCGAGCAAGGCCGACGACGATCCCGACCGCTGGCTGCTGAGCTTCACCATCCTGACGCGCGACGCGATCGGCGCGCTCGGTTCGATTCACGACCGGATGCCCCTGTTCCTCGACGCCGACTTCGCCGATGCGTGGCTCGACACCGACACGGAGAACGTCGGCGACATCCTCGATGCCGCCATCGACGCGGCTCCCGACCTCGCCGAGACCCTCGAGACACGGGTCGTCTCCCCCGCCGTCGGCAACGTGCGCAACGACTCCCCCGCGCTGGTCGACCCCGCGTGAGCACCGCGACGCCGCGCTAGCAGAAACCTCCACCCGAGGTTCGGGCACAGGCCCGCGGTCGTCCACGGTGCTCCGCGATGGGGGACAACGGTCGCAGCAGACGCCGTCGAATCACTTGTCAGTGTTGCTAAGTACCGGTACTCAGTGTTACTTTGTAGCGGTAGTCAGCACTAAGGAGTAGCGCGTGGGCAAACAAGACACAGAGATGCTCAAGGGCGTTCTCGAGGGCGTCGTTCTCGCCGTGCTCTCGTCGCGCCCCGCCTACGGCTACGAGATCACAGCCGATCTGCGTGATCGTGGGTTCGTCGATCTCTCCGAGGGCACCGTGTACGCGATCCTCGTGCGCATCGAGCAGCGAGGTCTCGTGGACGTGGCGAGAGTGGCCTCGGAGAAGGGGCCGCCCCGCAAAGTCTTCACGCTCAACGAACAGGGTCGAGCGCAGCTCGCCGAATTCTGGACGACCTGGGACCTTCTCGCCTCTCGGCTCGAAGCCCTCCATGAGAAAGCGAAATGACATGGCCTGGTACGAGAAGATCATCGGCGACCTGAGCGCGAAGAAGCAGTGGCGTGAGTATCGTCGCCGTCTGGAGGCCCTGCCCGAGCCCTACCGCCGCACGGCCGCCGCGCTCGAGCGATATCTGCTGAACCTCGGGCCCACGAACAACACCGAGAGTCTGATGCGCATGGTGACCGATCTCGTCGACCTGCTCGAACAGGGAGCTGCGGATCGGACCCCCGTACGCGACCTCGTCGGCGAGGACCCCGCGGGCTTCGCGGAGGAGTTCATGGCCAACTACGGGGACGACAGCTGGATCGGACGCGAACGCGCCCGACTCGCGCAGGCCGTCGATGAGGCTTCGCGCACCCAGGACTGACTGCCGACTCACGCACGCCCTCCGACCCCCGGTCGGCCGGAGGCGATGGTCTCGTGCGCCCTTCGACCGGTCGAATCGAAAGGAACACCCCATGTCGGTCATCGACGCCGCCCCCGCCATCCGCGTGCGGGGGCTCTCGAAGTCATACGGCGACGTCCACGTCCTGAAAGGCGTCGACCTCGATGTCGCCCCCGGAACGATCGTCGCCCTGCTCGGCTCCAACGGAGCCGGGAAGACGACCGTCGTCCGCATCCTGTCGACGCTGCTCACCGCCACCGGCGGGACTGCCGAGGTCGCTGGGATCGACGTCGCGACCAACAGTGTGCGCGTACGACGTTCGATCAGTGTGACGGGACAGTTCGCCGCCGTAGACGAAGCGCTCACGGGTCGAGAGAATCTCGTTCTCATCGCTCGACTCCGCCACATCCCCGAGCCGCGCGGCGTCGCCGACGAGCTGCTGACCCGCTTCTCACTCACAGGGTCCGGCGACCGGGCGGCATCCACCTACTCGGGCGGCATGCGTCGTCGGCTCGACATCGCCATGAGTCTCGTCGGCGACCCGGCGGTCATCTTCCTCGACGAGCCCACCACGGGGCTCGACCCGCAAGCACGCATCGACGTATGGGAGGCCGTTCGAGAGCTCGCCGCCTCCGGAACCACGATCCTGCTGACCACGCAGTATCTCGAGGAGGCCGAGAACCTCGCCGACCGCATCGCGATCCTCCACGACGGACGCGTCATCACCGAGGGAACTCTTGCCGATCTGCGCGCCCTGTTCCCCCCGCCTACCCGGGAGTACGTCGAGCGACAGCCCAGCCTCGAAGAGATCTTCCTCGCCATCGTCGGATCGGCCGGCGCCACCGCAACGGAGACATCATGACCACTCACGTCCTCACCGAGACCGCCGTGCTCACCGGGCGTTCGCTTAGGCACATCCTGCGCAGCCCCGACACGATCGTCACGACGGCCGTCATGCCGATCGCGATGATGCTGCTGTTCGTCTTCGTGTTCGGCGGCGCGATCGACACCGGGGGAACGGCGTACGTCGACTATCTCCTGCCCGGCATCCTGCTCATCACCGTGGCGTCCGGAGTCGCCTACACCGCCTACCGCTTGTTCCTCGATATGAAGGGCGGAATCATCGACCGGTTCCGGTCGATGCCGATCGCCTCCACGAGTGTCCTGTGGGGGCACGTGCTCACCTCGCTTGTCGCCAACGCGGTGTCGCTCGTGCTCGTCGTGGGCATCGCTCTGCTGCTGGGGTTCCGATCGACGGCCTCGCTGGGCGCATGGCTGAGCATCGCGGGCATCCTGACGCTGTTCACGCTCGCACTCACCTGGATCGCGGTGATCGCCGGCCTGGCGGCGAAGACGATCGATGGCGCGAGCGCCTTCAGCTACCCGCTCATCTTCCTGCCGTTCGTCAGCTCCGCCTTCGTCCCCACGGAAACGATGCCGGGGCCTGTGCGGTGGTTCGCCGAGAACCAGCCGGTGACCGCGATCGTCGACACCGTCCGCGCGCTTCTCGCGCAGCAGCCCGTCGGTGGCCAGATCTGGACGGCTCTCGCCTGGTGCCTCGGCATTCTGATCGTCGCGGCGACGACCGCCATCGTCATCTTCCGGCGCGTGCGGCGCTGAGCCGAGTGTGTCGGGGCGCCACAATGGACGATGGCGCAGCAAGGAGGAGAGGGCAGATGTCCGCTGGAGATCCGTTTCCGCTCGTCATCGACACGCGCGGCGCCGGGAAGCCCGCCGACGCTGCTCGATCCCGTGCGAGCTCGTCGGCACCCCTGGACGTGCGCGCGATCACGCTCGAGCGCGACGACTGGCAGGGTCGTGAGCAGCGTCACGCCGCGCGGGCCGATGCGCTCACCGCCGGACGTCGTGCCCGCGTCGCGCGGGGCCGGACGCATCCCGTCGAGGACTTCTTGTTCACCTATTACGGCTACAAGCCGGCGCTGCTGCGTCGCTGGCACCCGGGCGCGGCGTATGCGCTGGCGGATGCGGCGCACGAGGATCGTGCCGACTGGCGCTGGTACGTCCGCGACGAGAACGACTCCCTCAGCGTCGATGTGCGTGCCTTCGCCACCGAGAAGCGGCTCTTGCTGACCGGTGTCGCCGCGATCCTCGAGGGTGCCCGCGGACGAAGCGCACAGTTCGGGTGCTTCGGCATGCACGAGTGGGCGATGCTCTACCGTTCGCCGACGGCCCGCCATGACGTGCCGCTGCGGCTGGGGTCGGCGGGCACCGACGCGGTGGTCGAGTCGCACGAGCTGCGGTGCACGCACTTCGACGCCTTCCGCTTCTTCACCGCGGATGCGGCACCGCGCAACCGTGCGCCGCTCGAACGCGCCACCCAGGCCGCGAACGAGCAGCCGGGCTGCCTGCACGCAGGCATGGACCTCTACAAATGGGCGGTCAAACTCGGCCCGCTCGTGCCCGGCGACACGCTGTTGGACGCATTCGAGCTCGCCCGCGACATCCGCTCGCTCGACATGCGCGCCTCGCCGTACGACCTGCGCGCCTGGGGCTACGAGCCCGTCGCCGTGGAGACGACGGAAGGCAAGGCCGTCTACGTCGCCGAACAGCGGGCGTTCACCCGGCGGGCGGAGCCGCTTCGCGAGCAGCTGATCGGGCACGTCCGCGGGGCGTTGGCCGCCTGACCGGACGATCGATTCAGGGCGCCGCAGCAGCGACGTCTCGGGGAAGCAGCACCCGCAGGGAGAACCACTCGGTGCCGGCGTCGACCGACACGGATCCCCCGTAGGTCTCCACCGCCGCCTCGATGTTGCGCAGCCCGTATCCGTGCCCGTCGCCGACCTTACGCGTGAGGATGCGACCGTCTCGCCGACGGAGGTGCCCGTCGAAGGTGTTCTCCACCCGCAGCATCACGAAGTCGTCGTGCGCGAAGAGGGAGAACTTCACCATCCGCTGCGACTCGGGAAGACGTGCCGTCGCTTCGAACGCGTTGTCGAGCGCGTTGCCCGCGATCGCGGTGATGTCGAGCGGGCGCAACCCGGCCAGCAGCCGCCCGTCCGCGACGGTCGCGACGTGGATGCTCTGCTCCCTGGCGTACATGAGCTTGGCTGTGAGTACGGCGTCGAGCACGTCGTTGCCGGTGCGCACCTGCGTCGCGTAGTCGCGGATCGACGTCTCCAGGTCGTCGAGGATGCGCAGGCGCGACTGCGGATCCTGCTCGGCGCGGATCGCATCGAGGTGGTGCTTCATGTCGTGGTACTTGCGGTTGACCTCGTCGATCGTGCGCCGCGACATCTCGTACTGCTGGTGCTGGCTGGTCAGCAGCCTCGCCATCGCGTCGGCTTCACGGCGGGCCTGGAAGCCGCGGCGCACCTCGTGCTGCACGTAGAGCGCGATGTATCCGCACAGATCGACGAGCGTTCTGATGTACAGGATCTCGTGCCCGATGCGGCCGCTGAACGGTGTGGCGGTCGTCACGAAGCTGAGGTTGGAGATGATGAACGTCGCGGTCGCGATCGAGAGCGCAGCGACGAGATCGGCGTAACCCACCTCGAAGACCTCCCCCCGCACCAGGTGACGCCGCTCGGCGAGCCAGGCGAGTCCCAGCATCCCGCCGTAGGTGAGGACCATCATCATGGTCTTCACCTCGGCCGGCGCATCGAGGTAGAACCGGTCGAGCTGCCAGTGGATGGACGCGGTGAGCTCGGCCAGCACGAACGCCCGCGCGGTGAGGTAGCCCGCCGTCACCGGCGAAACGCGCAGCGTCGCGTAGAGCATGGCGAACATCACCAGCACGGCGGCCAGCATCCCGGGGATCCACAGGGCGAGAGAGAGACGGCCGGCGGCCTCCTGCACCGCGAGCAGCGCCAGAAGTCCCGCAGCGGATACGGCGGCCGTGACCCACCAGCTCGCTCGTCGGGCGACGATGAGCACGAAGACGAAGCAGGCCCCCCATTCCGCGATGGCGGTGAAGCTGCGGGGGATGTCGGCGACGTACAGCTCGTTCATGCCGTGATCCCGCGTGTGCCGATGTACGCGGCCAGGGCGGCGAGGAAGTCCTTCTTGCGCGGCCGGCTGATCTGCAGCCGCACCCCTCCGCGGATGCGGCAGTCGTTGCCCTCCACGCCCGTCACGTGGCGGAGGTTCACGAGGTAACCGCTGTTGCAGCGGAAGAAGTCCTCACCCTCCAGCTCTGCCTCCATCGCCTTCAGCGATGTGGCCACCGTGTAATCGCTGTCCAGCGTGTGAATCAGGACATTGTGCTTGGCGCTCTCGAGATACAGGACATCGGCGATGTCGAGGCGATGACGATCCCCGTCCGCCGCGGTGAAGAGCATGTGCCGGCGCTCGCGTCGGCGCAGGCGAACGAGGCAGCGCCCGAGCTCCTGCGCGAAGACCGGGTACGAGACGGGCTTGAGCAGATAGCTCAGCGCATCCACCTCGTAACCGCTCACCGCATACTGCGGCGACGCGGTCACGAAGACGATGAGCACTTCGCTGTCGACCTCACGGATGCGTCGGGCGGCCGTCATCCCGTCCACACGCGCCATCTGGATGTCGAGCAGCAGGATGTCCCAATCGGGACGGTAGTCCTCGATGATGTCGCGCCCGTCGCGGAACGCCCCGATATGGAAGCGCTCGCCGTGCTCGCGCTGGAAACGGTCCAGGTGCGACAGCAGGCGGTCGATGCTGACCGGATCGTCTTCGACCACGCCGATGCGGATCATGCGCTGTCTCCTTCCCGGTCTGTTCTCAACTGAAGCCGACGTAGCGTCGGGCGAGGTGATAGGCGGCCCGGGTGACGCGCCGCCCCGCGTAGCCCGGCAGGTTGCTTCCTGCGCCGACGAGGCTCCGTCGCAGACGACCGTGGATGCGGGGGCTGTCACGCTTGACCTCGCGCCAGAACGCGCGGCGCACCGCCAGGTGCTGGGCCGTGCCGCCCAGCGCGAGCGTCGCACTCACGGTCGCGCAGAGCGCCCGGACGTAGTGCAGTTGCGCGTCGTAGAGCCGTGAGGGAACACGTCCGGCCCGCACATCCTCGATGCTCGGCAGAGTCTCCAGAGCGAGCCGGTTCACACGCAGCTGCTGGTCGACCCGTGCCAGCATGATCTCCGGCGCGACAGACTGGCCGGCACGGCCGATGTAGTAGTGGTAGAGCGCGACGGGCAGGTAGTACATGCGACGCACGCACGTGAGTGGGCGCAGCACGTAGAGGCTGTCGACGTAGAACGTGTGCCGCGGCAGGTTCAGACCCACCTCACGCAGCAGCGCCGTGCGGTAGATGACCGCGTGCATCATGAGGTACTGTCGGCGCCCGAAGCGCTGCGTCTGCTCCCACCCGAAGATCCGATCGGCCGGGAAGACCGTGTCGAAGCGCGTCGAGCGCGCCGGCTTACCCACGCGGTCGTGCACGAAATCCGTGAACAGCGCGTCGACTCCCCCGGCCTCCTCTAGCCGCTCGAGCGTATCGAGCACCTGCGCAAGGGCCGGGGACGACAGCCAGTCGTCGGCGTCGAGCACCTTGACGTATCGTCCGCGGGCGTGCGTGACACCGGTGTTGATCGCGGCTCCGTGTCCACCGTTGGCCTGGTGCACGACGCGAATGCGATCGGGGTAGGTATGCGCATACGACTCGGCGAGCATGCCGGTCGCGTCCGTCGAGCCGTCATCGACGACGACGACCTCGACGCGGGCGTCGCCGGCGCAGAGGCCGGCGAGAGCTCGGCCGAGGAACTCTGCACAGTTGTAGGCGGGCACGGCCACCGTCAGCAGGGGCGATGACACCTGGGCACCCTCCGTCCGGCGCCGCGCGCAGAGGCAAGGAGCCTCGCGTACGGCGATGATGGCGAGCCGGCCGCGGGTTCGACCGGTCTCCCCATCGATCGTAGACGGGACGTCGTTCACGTGAGGAAGCCCCGGCTCGTCTCAGCTGAATCCGACGACGCGACGAGCCCAGTCGTAGGCCAGGCTCGTCGCGCGGCGGCCCGCCTGACCCGGGAGGTTGCTCACCGCCCCGAGGAGGCTGCGACGCATGCGCGTGTACAGCCAGGGGTTCTCCGCACGCACTTCTCGCCAGAACCGGTCGCGCTCCATGAGGTGACCCGCGGTCCCGGCGCGGGCCAACGTCGCGCTCGTGACCGCGCACACCCCCTCCACGTGGTGCAGAAGCGCACGGTACAGCTGCGCCGGAACCTCGCCGCGGGCGACCGCGTGCGGAGAGGGAAGCGCGGCGAGAGCGAGCCGGTTCACCCGCAGCTGCTGCTCCACCCGCCGCACCATGACCTCCGGCGCCACCGACTGTCCGGGCCTGCCCACGTGGTAGCGGTAGAGCGGGATCGGGAGATACCGCATCCGGCGCACCCGCGCCAGCGGCGTCACGACGTAGAGGTTGTCGACGTAGAAGGTGTGCTCGGGCAGGCGCAGCCCGCTCGAGCGCACGAGCTCCGTCCGGTACACGATCGCGTGCATCATCAGCACCTGACGGCGCCCGAACCGTTCCGTGTCCGCCCACTCGAACACCCCGTCGGAGGGGAACACCGTGTCGAAACGAGCCGGCCGCGCCGACTTGCCGACCCGTTCGTGGACGAAGTCCGTGAACACCGCATCCACGTCCGCACCGTCGAGAGCGACGAGCTCGCGCACCAGGAAGGCGAGCGAGGCGATGTCGAGCCAGTCGTCCGCATCCAGGATCTTCACGAACGTGCCGCGCGCGGCGGCCAGCCCCGTGGTGATGGCGCCGCCGTGCCCGCGGTTGGGCTGGTGGATCACCCGCCGGGATGCGGGACGCCGAGCGGCCCAGTCGTCCGCGAGCGCCCCGGTGGTATCCGTCGAGCCGTCGTCGACGACGATCACCTCGACGCCGGCGACCGCGTCGAGCTCCGACAGCGCGCGCCCCAGATAGTCCTCGGCGTTGAACGCCGGAACGACGATGGACAGCGCAGGCGCGACCCGCGGGCGGTTCGTCAACGCTCGACCTTGTCGCCCGGCTCCGCCACCACCTCGACCTCGGTCGGCACCTGACGGAAGATCACCTTGAAGATCGGGTAGAACACCCAGAACGAGATCGCCGCGTTGATGATCATCGTCAGAACGTCCGCCACGACGGATCCGCTCGATCCCCATCCGAGCGTCACCATGAAGAAGTCGTAGATCGGCGCCTTGTAGAAGCCCTGTGCCGCGGCGGCGATGAAGGTGATCGCCACGTAAGCCACGGTGTACCAGCCGGCGGCGACCCACACTGAGGTGTTGGACTTGAACGTGATGTTGCGCTGCAGGAAGAAGTTGATGACCTGCGCGATGAGCAGTGTGATCTGCACCGCCAGGAAGTACGCCAGCCCGCCGCCGCCCGCGGGAAGCGCGCCTGCGGCGTAGTCGAACATGTAGTACTGGCTGCCGTCGACGTTCGAGCCGACGGGCAGCACCTGGAACCCGACGTCCGTGAGTCCTGTGAAGCTCGCGAAGCCCCAACGGAAGATCGGCATGAGTGCCAACTGGAGCACCGTGACGCCGTTGGACAGCAGCAGGAACATGAGGAATTTCGACAGTTCCGGACGTGAGGTCTGGAATCGACCCCACCATTTCGTGATAGCGGTGATCATCGTGCACTCCTGTTCCCTGCGGCGGCGTCGAACGCCTTCTTCGTCGCCTTCTCATCGCGTCGACCACCGAGGTAGGCCGCGATCACACGTCCGAGTCCGCGCAGCGTCTGCCCGTTCACGAGCGTCAGCACGGCACCGGTGAGCCGACGGGTGGCGAGCCCGCCGCTCATCTTCGAGATGACCCGGAACGGGCCGTTCAGTAGGAACAGCACATTGAGGTCGGGAGTCCCGGCCGCATCCGCCTTGCGTCGGCGCCCGTCGAGGATGCGGAAACCGAGCCGCCCGAGCGGGCTGCGCGACTCGGCCAGACGATCCATCGGGTCGTTCTCGCCGAGCGGGCCGGCGGGCCAGCGCGGGTCGGGGATCTCACGCCCCAGAAGCGCCGCGAACTCCGCATCCGTCGGAGCGACGCCGGGACGAGTCGAGGGCGCGATCTCCACACCGTCGCGCTCGATGGTCGCCGTCAGGTGCAGGGCACCGACGTGCGCACCGACGGCGATCTCGTACGCGCCCCGTTCGACGACCCATGCATCCGCGGCGGCGTCGAAGACGCGGAACGTGCGGTCGCCGAACGAAAGGGAGATGCGGCGCGACTCCCCCGGCTCCAGACGCACCTTCGCGTAACCCTTCAGCTCGCGACGCGGACGCGCCAGCGCACTGTCTCCGACGCGTCCGACATACATCTGGACCACGTCGCTGCCGGCCCGTGAGCCGGTGTTCGTGACCGTGACCTCGGCGCCGTCGGCATCCACCTCGAGATCCGAGTAGGCGAATCGCGTGTAGCTCAGGCCGTATCCGAACGGGAAGGCGACCGGGACGCCGGACGTGTCGTAGTGCCGGTACCCGACGAAGAGCCCTTCGCGGTACTCCGCGGTGCGCGCGGCGCTCGGGAAGCTCTTGGCCGTGGGCGTGTCGGCGAGAGTGCGGGGCATCGTTTCCGCCAGTCGCCCACCCGGATCGACCGTCCCGGTGAGCACATCCACGATGGCCTCGGCTCCGGCCTGGCCACCGAGGTACGCGTGCAGCAGTGCGGCCGCATCCGTCGCCCACGGCGTCGATACCACCCCTCCGGCGCTGATCAGCACAACCGTTCGCGGGTTCACTCGGTGCACGTCGCGCAGCAGGCGTACCTGTTCTGCAGGGAGGTCGAGGGTCGTGCGGTCCATTCCCTCCGACTCGGCGATCTCGGGAAGTCCAAGACTCAGCACCACGACCTCCGCGCGACCCGCGAGTGTCAGTGCCTCCGCGCGCAACGCGTCGTCGGGACGGCCATCGCGGCGGAATCCCTCCGCAACTCCGACGACCTCGAGGGATGAGCTCGGCAGCACGTCGGCGAGGGTCGGCAGCGTCGTGGGGTTCACGAGGGAAGATCCGGCGCCCTGATAGCGGGGCTCCGTGGCGAAGGCGCCGACGAGTGCCACTCGAGTACCTGCCGCGAGCGGCAGCAGATCGTCTTCATTGCGCAGCAGCACCGCGGACTCGGCGGCGGCGCGGCGAGCGAGCGCGTGATGCGCGGGAAGGTCGACGATCGCGGCGGCACGCTCGGTCACGCGGCGCACCAGGTCGATGAGCTCGGCGACGCGAGCATCCAGATCGGCGATGGCGAGCCGGCCGGACTCGACCGCAGCGACGATCTCGCGGGCGGAGTCGAAGCCCGGCGAGGGCATCTCGAGCGCAGCGCCGGCGGTGACGGCGGCAACCGCGTCGTTGGATCCGCCCCAGTCGGAGATGACTGCGCCGTCGAAGCCCCACTCGTCGCGCAGGATCTCGGTCAGCAGGTGCGCGTTCTCGTGCGCGTAGACGCCGTTGACGAGGTTGTAGGAGGACATGATCGCCCAGGGCGCAGCCTCGCGGACGACGATCTCGAAAGCGGTCAGGTAGATCTCGCGGAGGGTGCGCTCGTCGACGACGGAGTCGCTCACCATGCGGCGCAGCTCCTGGCTGTTGACCGCGAAGTGCTTGGGGGTCGCCGCGACGCCCTCGGACTGGATGCCGCGGACGTAGGCGGCGGCCAGGCGGCCTGCGAGTTCGGGGTCTTCGGAGAAGTACTCGAAGCTACGGCCGCCGAGGGGGCTGCGTTTGATGTTGAGGCCGGGCCCGAGAAGGACGCCGACGCCCTGCGAGGAGGCCTCGCGGCCGAGGGCCGCGCCGATCTGCTCTGCCAGCTCGTCGTCCCAGCTGCCGGCGATCGTGGCGGCGGTCGGGAAGCAGGTCGCCGGTTCCGAGCCGTTGATGCCGAGGTGGTCGGCCGATCCGACCTGTTTGCGTACACCGTGAGGGCCGTCAGCCAGCCACACCGGAGGCAGCGCGATGCGTTCGATCGCTCGGGTCTGCCACGTGTTGGCGCCGCTCAGCAGGGCCGCTTTCTCGAGCAGCGAGAGACTCGCTACAAGCGAGGGGGTGTCTTTCACAATGGATCTTTCTTGGTCGTTCTCGTCGCGCGTCGAGCGCGGAAGGGGTGAGTGGCCGTTCGGGGCCGGGCGCAGCGGCCCGGCCCCGAACGTGCCATGTCAGGACGAAGCGAGCTCGTCACTGACCGTCACCGGGCGATTGCGGTGACGGCGGACGCGGACGATGATCCACACCACTCCGGCGGCCACCAGCAGCGCCAGCACGACGGTGCCGACCGTGATCCAGATCTCCCACGGTGCGGGCTGGTACGCCAGCGTCGCTCCCGGAGCCATCCCGTTCACCGCGTTGGAGTTCGCAACGGTATACAGCAGGTTGTGCGCGGCGTAGCGGATGTTGGACTGTGCGAAGGCACTCTCGGTGTCTTCGACCGTCTTCATCCCTGCAAAGGTCAGCATGTGATCCGTGCCGCGAGCGGCCCACGCCTGATCGACATACATGTAGGGGTAGAGGTTGAAGTCAGTGATCACGAAGCCCGTGAAGCCCCACTCGCCGCGCAGCACGTCGTGCATGAGCGCCGCGGAGCCACCGGCCCACGTGCCGCCGATGCGGTTGAACGAGCTCATCATGGCGGTGGCACCGATCTCGGCGGTCTGCTTCGTGCCGTCGGCGTCGTAGTACGACAGCTCACCGCTGGCGTTCTTGACGATCATCTCGAAAGGCTTCAGATAGATCTCACGGATCGTCTGCTCGGTCGCCCACGTCGCGATGCCATTGCCGTTGACGCGGTTCGTCTCCTGGTCATTCATCGCAAAGTGCTTCGTGAACGAGTAGACGCCCTTCGTGAGCGCGCCGTCCACAGCAGCCGTGGCGAGAGCCCCGGACAGCACCGGGTCCTCCGAGTAATACTCGAAGTTGCGCCCGGCGAACGGAGAGCGATGCAGGTTCGCGGCAGGTGCGTACCAGCCGTTGGCCCCCATCGTCAGCGCTTCGTTGCCGATCGCGACACCCATCGCGTTGGCGAGTTCGACGTTCCATGTCTGTCCGAGCAGGTACTCGGACGGGAAGGCCGTTCCGGTCCACAGATCAGGGTTGATGAACGAGCTGAACCCGGCAGGACCGTCGAGGTCGTTGGTGCGGATCTTGCCGATTCCCGGGAGGCCGGCCGTGTTGTATGCACCCGAGGTGAGCATGTCGACGACCTCCTCCAGCGTGAGCTGGTCCAGCAGGGCGTCCCACTTCGGGTTGTCGTACGCGAGTCCGCGCATGTCGACGAGTGAGACGTTGCCGTCCGCGCCCCAAACGGGCGTCTCGGAATCCGTGGCAGCCGCCGAGGCCGCGGCGGCATCGTACGGAGCGAAGTCGGCGATCGTCGCCTCACTCGCCTCAAAGTCGGCACCTTCGGGCGCCTTCGGGAACGTCCCGGCGAAGTCCGCACGAGACAGCGCAGTCACCTTGCCCTCGGAGAAGGCCGCGGAGACATCCTCGAAGTGGTTGGTCGCCGCCGTCTCGTCGCTCGCGCGCCCGTCCGTGTAGGTGATCTTCTCGTCGACCGTGTACGTGATCGGAGCGGTGCCCGCCGCGATCGTGTGAGAGTCGTTCTGGACTTTGAGCTCGTAGACGCCGGCGTCGAGCACGTAGGCACCGTCGCCGGTGCTGTCGTAGGACGCCATCTCCTCGACGGGAACGGTGAGCGTCACCGTCTCCGACGCGCCGGGCTCGAGCAGGCTCGTCTTCGCGAACGCTCCGAGCACGACGGAGGACTTCTCGACACCACCGGGCGTGTAGGGCGCCGTGTAGTAGAGCTGCACGACATCCTTGCCGGCGACCGCGCCGGTGTTCGTGACGCTCACGTCGACGGAGATGTCCCCGTCCACGTCGCCGAGACGCTGTCCGGTGATCGCCTTGTCGAAGCTCGTGTAGCTGAGCCCGTAGCCGAACGGATAGACGACGGCCTGGTCGTAGTCGATGAATCCTTCGACCGCCGCCGTCTCGTAGTAGCGGTAGCCGACGTAGATCCCCTCTTCATAGTCGACGAAGTAGGCGTCATCGACGTTCGTGTAGGCGAAGTCGCCGAAGTTGACGAAGGTCGGGTCAGCGGTGAAGTCGCGCGAGAACACGTCGACCGTGCGCCCCGAGGGGTTGATGTCTCCGCTCAGGATCGGTCCCAGTGCGTTGAATCCGTTGACGCCGGGAGAGCCTGCCAGAATGATGCCGTCGATGCCCTCATCGTCCTGGAGAGGGCCGAGCTCCATGGAGGTCGACGCGTTGACGACCACGATGACGTTCTGGAACTGGCTCTTTGCGAGTTCGAGCAGGTCCTTCTCATCGGCGTTCAGCTCGAGCTGGTGCTGACCGGGCTCTGCGCGCTCGTCCCACTTCTCCATATTGGTGGCGAGGTCTCCACCTTCGCCGCCGGCGCGACCGATGACGACAATCGCGGCGTCGGCGAACTCGGCGAAGCTGTCGAGCGAGGCCTGCGAGTAGTCGGCGACAGGCATCTCGCCGATGTTGTAGTTCGACTCCTCGGGCTTGTCCATGACGATGTTCGTCCGGCCACCCTCCGCCGCCGGGTTCGCCTCGGCGAATGCCGCGAGCTGGTCGTAGACCGTCCCGTTGACCGTGAAGCCGCCGTTCTCGATGCCGGCCTTGATGTTCACCGCGGTACGGGTGTCCGCCGTTCCGGAGCCGGAGCCGCCGTAGACGGGGTCGGCTGCGCCACGGCCCAGCAGCGTGACGGCGCCGGCCGCCAACGGGAGAGTCCCGTTGTTCTTGACGAGCGTCATGCCCTCGCCCGCGATCTCCTCCACGAGTTCGGACGACGCGCTCTTGGCCTCTTCGTTGGTCGCGTAATCGGCCGTGTAGTACTCGGTGTCGAGCTTGTCGCCGTCCGCCGTGTTGCTGATCGCGTAGGTTCCCGCGCCCATGTACGACTCGATGGCTCCTCGATACATCCCGATCGCGATGTTCGCGCCGATGGCGATGATTGCCACCACGGCGACGATCGGGATCCAGATCGCCAGGAACCTCTTGTTCGACATCGGCTTCCGAGCCGTCGTTGAACTCACTGTGTTCTCCTCTGTGTGCAGACCTCCGTCATCGGAGGACGGCCCGGGCGTCAGCGCACCGGTGCCGGGTCCTATTTCACGCGCTCGGCACAGCCCGTTTCGCGCCCACGCACAACCTGTCGCTTTCGGCGCATGAACTGCGCGTTCCTGGCCCGGGGACGCCGTCGGTCAAAGCCGGGAAACGGCTGAAGGCCCCCGCTTCGCGGAGGCCTTCATATCGTGAGGGTGGACCTGAGGGGACTCGAACCCCTGACCCCCTGCATGCCATGCAGGTGCGCTACCAGCTGCGCCACAGGCCCTCAGTCACCCGTCCGGGCAACTCATTCAGCTTACAACACGGATGAGTCGTGAGCGAAATCAGCCCGGTCACTCCGGGCGCGTCGGCACCGGCAGGTCGATGGGGACGATCGGGCAGTCCTTCCATAGGCGCTCGAGTCCGTAGAAGACGCGCTCCTGCTCGTGGAAGACGTGCACGACGAGGTCGCCGAAGTCGAGCAGGATCCAGCGCGACTCCTCGCGGCCCTCACGGCGCAGACGCTTGACGCCGTGCTCGAGCAGCTGTTCCTCGATCTCGTCGGCGATCGCGGCCACGTTGCGCTCGTTGCGCCCCGTCACGAGCAGGAAGATGTCGACAAGGGGCAGCGGCTCCGAGACGTCGAGGGCCACGAGATCCTCGCCGCCCTTCGCGTCGGCCGCGCGCGCGGCGATCTGCAGCACCTCGACGGATGCGTCGGTGAGGGTCATGAGAAGAGTCCTGTCGAAACGGCGAACACCAGCACGCCGACCAGCGCGAGTGCGAGCGCACCGGCGGTGATGGCGAGCACGAGCATGAGGCGACTGCCCTTTTCGGGCGCCGGCGGACGAATGATCTCGTCCGCGCTCTTGATGGTGCTGATCGCGGCGCTGGCCGCGATGGGAGTGGGAGAGGATGCGGGCGGCAACTCGCCGTCCACGAGAACCGCGTCGGCTTCCTTGCCGTCGGTGGTGCCGGGCGCGTGGCCGCGCGAGCCGAGCCCCTCGGGCAGCGCGAAGGTGCCGGTGATGAGCACCTCCCCGGTCGCCGCGATGGGAGACGTGAACGCATCCGCCGACGGCGTCTGCGAGAGGATCAGAGCGTTCGGCGTGGCAATGCTGCCCGTCGAGCCCTCCCGCGTGAGCAGGTGGTCGAAGGATGGCGGGAGCGCGACCTCGGGCACGCCGGTCTCGAGCAACGCGGAGCCGAGCTGCGGAGAAACCACGGGCGCGGGCTGATCGGCCAGAGCCGCCTCGGCCGCGGCCAGCGGCGTTTCATCTGCCGGTCGCTCATCCGCGTTCGGGGTGAACAGCGCCGTCATCCCACCGGTGTCCGGAGCCGATGAGTCCTCGTCGGCCGGCTTCACCGTCGACGCCTGCGCCTCGGCGGCGGTGTCGGTCGTGATCACCGGCACCGACGCTGTGCGGATGCGTTCCTGCTCGCGCGCCTGACGGCGGGTGAGTGGCGAGACGCCCAGGTCGACGCTGGCATCCGCTCGCGGGGCGGGCGGGACGATGGCGGGCGCGGCGGCGCGCGGAAGCGGGGCGGCAGGCTCGGGCTTGGGCTCTGGCGCGCTGGCGGGAGCGTCCTGCGGGTTCTGGATCGGGGTCGATCCGGTGTTGCGCAGGTCGCGCATCTGGCGCCGGGTCAGCGGCGGAGTGCTGGGCTGGTCAGGGTCGCTCATGCCTTACTCCGGTAGAGGTGGTGCTTCGCAATGTACTGGACGACTCCATCCGGAACGAGGTACCACACCGGTTGTCCGTTGTGCACGCGGTTCCGACAGTCCGTCGAAGAGATGGCCAGGGCAGGGATCTCGAGCAGACTCACGTTCTTGCTCGGTAGTCCGGCCGCCGATAGCGGGTGCCCGGGCCGGGAGACCGCCACGAAATGGGCGAGGTCCCACAATTCATCATGGTCCCTCCAGCTGAGAATCTGCGCCACGGCATCGGCTCCCGTGATGAAGAAGAGCTCAGCATCCGGACGCTGGGCTTGGAGGTCACGGAGGGTGTCGATCGTGTACGTCGGCCCGGAGCGGTCGATGTCGACCCTGCTCACGCTGAAGTCGGGGTTCGAGGCGGTGGCGATCACTGTCATCAAGTAGCGATGCTCACTCTCAGTGACCTGAGACTTCTGCCACGGCTCGCCAGTGGGCACGAAGATGACCTCGTCGAGGTCGAAGGATGCGGCGACTTCGCTCGCCGCGACGAGGTGACCGTGATGAACCGGGTCGAAGGTGCCGCCCATCACCCCGATGCGCGGCGCTCGACCTGCGCTCATCTGCCCGAGAGTCAGTGGCCGTGTCCGCGCGGCTCGAGATCGGCT
Organism: Microbacterium neimengense; assembly: GCF_054782995.1. NCBI lineage: Bacteria > Bacillati > Actinomycetota > Actinomycetes > Micrococcales > Microbacteriaceae > Microbacterium > Microbacterium neimengense. The sequence goes on along the minus strand of NZ_BAAGRK010000015.1, from coordinate 200,447 downwards.
GCGTGCTTCTTGGCGTACGCCTCCGCCTTGTGCGCGTGACGGTTGGCGACGTTGCGGTACGAGAGAGTCACGAGCGCGAGAGCGGTGAAGACGATGAGCGCGATGATCCCGTATCCGACGGTCTCCGCGGCGACGTTACCGTGGTGCTCGGCCTCCTCGGCGACAAGGGTGAGGAAGGGGGCGAGGCTCATCGGTTCTCCGATCGATCGGTGGGGCGCACGGGCGCTCCCAGCTTAGTCTGTCAGCCGCGTACCTGCCCGGAGCCACGGACGACCCACTTGGAGCTCGTGAGCTCACGCAGACCCATGGGACCTCGGGCGTGCAGCTTCTGGGTGGAGATGCCCACCTCGGCGCCGAACCCGAACTCGCCGCCGTCGGTGAAGCGCGTGGAGGCGTTCGCCATGACGACCGCGGAATCGACCTCGGCCAGGAAGCGTTCAGCGCTGCCCTCGTCGTCGGTGATGATCGACTCGGTGTGGTGCGTCGAGTAGCGCCGGATGTGATCGAGCGCCGCATCCAGATCGTCGACGACGCGCATCGCGATATCGAGGCTCAGGTACTCCGCCTCCCAGTCCTGCTCGTCGGCGGGGACGATGTCGGACGCGAACTGCGCCACCGTCTCGTCGCCGTGCACGGTCACGCCGGCCTGCTGCAGCGCCGCCACGACAGGACCGACGACACGAGGCGCGGCCGCGCGGTGAACGAGGACCGTCTCGGCCGCGTTGCAGACGCTGGGACGCTGCGCCTTGGCGTTCACCACGATGGCTTCGGCCCGCTCGAGCGGTGCGCTCTCGTCGAGGTAGACGTGCACGACGCCCGCGCCGGTCTCGATGACCGGCACGGTCGATTCGGTCACAACGGTCTCGATCAGCTGCGCGCTGCCCCGGGGAACGAGCACGTCGACGATGCCACGGGCATGCATAAGCTCGGTGGCGCCGGCACGGCCGAAGGCGTCGAGCGTCTGGATAGCCTCTGGGTCGACGCCCTCGTACGTCAGCGCGCGGCGCATGGCGCTCACGAGAGCCGCGTTGCTGAGCTCGGCGGCGGTCCCGCCGCGCAGCACGACAGCGTTGCCGGAGCGCAGCGCGAGAGCCGCGATATCGACGGTCACGTTCGGCCGTGCTTCGTAGATCGAGCCGACCACACCGAAGGGGACGGAGATCTTCTGGAGGTTCAGGCCGTTCTCGAGAGTCTTCTCCTCGAGAAGTCGGCCGACCGGGTCCGGCAGCAGGGCGACCTCCCGCACGGCCTGGGCGAGAGCGTGCACGCGCGCGGCGTCGAGAGCCAGGCGGTCCAGCAGCGCGGCGGAGAGCCCCTGCTCGCGCCCGCGATCGAGGTCCTCACCGTTGGCGGCGACGATCTCGTCCGTCGCAGCCTCCAGCGCATCGGCGATGCGATGGAGAAGGCTGCTCTTCTGCCGGTCCGAGAGCCGTGCGATCTCGCGCGAGGCGGTCTTCGCGAGCAGCATCCGCTCGCCTGCGGTGACGGTCGTCAGACTCATCCGCTCAGTTTAGCGACGCGTCAGGACCGGTCCGGTCAACGGATGCTCGACGGGATGCGGGTTCGGAGCGAACCACGTGCCGACCTCGCCGCCGCCGAGCGCGGACTCGACCAGGTCGATGCTCGTCACCAGGACCGCGACGCCGGCGGCCGCTGCGAGCCGCGCGGCCGAGACCTTCGTCGCCGCTCCCCCGGTGCCGACGCTGTTCACGACGACGGAGCCGAACTCGTAGCCCGACAGATCGTCTCCGTAGGGCACCTCGGCGATCGGTCGGGCGCCGGGCTCGTCCGGGGGCCGCGTGTAGAGACAGGCGATGTCGCTGAGCAGCACGAGTGCGTCGGCGCTGATCAGCTGGGCGACGAGCGCCGCGAGACGGTCATTGTCGCCGAAGCGGATCTCGTGCGTGGCGACCGTGTCGTTCTCGTTGACGATCGGCAGGATGCGCAGCCCGAGGAGACGCTCCATGGCCCGGCGGGCATTCGAGCGGTGGGTCGGGTTCTCGAGGTCGCCCGCGGTCAGCAGCACCTGTCCCGCGACCACCGCGAAGGGACGCAGCGCCTCCTGGTAGCGGTAGACGAGGATGTTCTGGCCCACCGCTGCGGCTGCCTGCTGCGTCGCGAGGTCGGAGGGCCGGGCATCGAGCGCCAGGAAAGGCATCCCGGTCGCGATCGCCCCCGACGACACCAGGACGACCTCAGTACCACGGCCGTGAGCGGCGGCGAGAGCCTCCACGAGGGGCTGGATGTTCGCCGCGTTGTCGCCGCTGATCGACGACGAGCCCACCTTGACGACGAGACGCCTGGCCGCGGGCAGGTCGGCGCGTGAGCTCACGCTCACTCGTCGCCCTCGCGGATGCGCTCCGCCTCCAGCTCGGCGCGTGCAGCGGCTTTCGCGTCCATCCGCTCGTGATAGCGCTCGCGTCGCTGGTTGGTCGTTCGGCGCCCGTCGAGGTTGAAGCGCGGGTCGGTGCCACGCGGCGCCGTCATGAGCTCCGCGGCGGACGATAGCGACGGATGCCAGTCGAACACCACGCTGTCACCCTCACCGATGACGACGGTCGCCCCCGGAGTGGCTCCGGCGCGGAACAATTCGTCCTCGACGCCGAGCTTGTCGAGGCGGTCGGCGAGGAAGCCGACGGCCTCTTCGTTCTGGAAGTCCGTCTGCTGCACCCACCGCACCGGCTTCTCACCGAGAACGCGGTACACCGGGCCGTAGGTGCCCCCCTCGACCCGGACCGAGAACTCCTTCTCCGAGCCCTTGGGCCGGATGATGATGCGCTCGGGCGCGGGCGCCGCGGCGACCTCGGCACGGTGCTTCTCGACGATCTCGCCGAGCGCGAAGGTGAGCTCTCGCAGACCCGCGCGACTCACCGTCGAGATCTCGAACACGCGATAGCCGCGCTCCTCGAGATCGGGACGCACGAGGTCCGCGAGGTCGCGCGCCTCGGGCACGTCGACCTTGTTCAGCGCGACGACCTGCGGGCGTTCCAGGAGCGGAACCTGGCCCTCGGGCACCTCGTAAGCGGCGAGCTCGGCGAGGATCACGTCGAGATCGGACAACGGATCGCGACCGGGCTCCAGTGTGGCGCAGTCGAGCACGTGGACCAGCGCGGTGCACCGTTCGACGTGACGCAGGAACTCGAGTCCGAGTCCGCGGCCGTCGCTGGCACCCTCGATGAGCCCGGGCACGTCGGCGACCGTGAAGCGCACGTCGCCGGCCTGTACGACACCGAGGTTCGGGTGCAGCGTAGTGAAAGGGTAGTCGGCGATCTTCGGGCGCGCCGCCGAAACCGCGGCGATGAGACTCGACTTGCCTGCGGAGGGGTAGCCCACCAGTGCGACGTCGGCGACCGTCTTCAGCTCGAGTCGGACATCGCCTTCCCAGCCGGGGGTGCCCAGGAGCGCAAAGCCGGGGGCCTTGCGCTTGGTCGTGGCGAGCGCCGCGTTGCCGAGTCCGCCACGTCCGCCGGGTGCGACGACGAAACGGATGCCGGGCTCCACCATGTCGGCGAGGACCGTGCCGTCCTCGTCCTTCACGACCGTGCCGACCGGAACGGGCAGCTCGACCGGCTCCCCCATCGCACCGGAGCGGTTGTCGCCCATCCCGAAGCCGCCGTTCTCGGCGGTGCGATGCGGCGAGTGATGGTACGACAGGAGCGTGGTCACCTGGGGGTCGGCGACGAGGATGATGTCTCCGCCGTTACCTCCGTTGCCACCATCGGGGCCTGCGAGCGGCTTGAACTTCTCACGGCGCACCGACACGCAGCCATTGCCGCCCTTGCCCGCGCGCAGGTGAAGCGTCACTCGATCGACGAACGTGACCATGTGGGCGCCCTCCTGGATATGAAGCGAGGGGCGGGCCGAAGCCCGCCCCTCGCCGACGTCTGCGTGTGACGGCGGATTACTCCGCGGCGCCCACGATGTTGACGACCTTGCGGCCGCCCTTGGTGCCGAACTGCACGGCACCGGCCGACAGCGCGAACAGCGTGTCGTCGCCACCGCGGCCGACATTCGCGCCCGGGTGGAAGTGCGTGCCGCGCTGACGGACGATGATCTCGCCCGCGTTGACGACCTGGCCGCCGAAGCGCTTCACGCCGAGGCGCTGTGCGTTCGAGTCACGACCGTTACGAGTCGAGCTCGCGCCCTTTTTGTGTGCCATTTCTTCGCCTCTTCCTGGACTTACTTGATGCCGGTGACCTTGACGCGCGTGAGGTCCTGACGGTGCCCCTGGCGCTTCTTGTAACCGGTCTTGTTCTTGAACTTCTGGATCACGATCTTCGGGCCGCGCTCCTCACCGAGGACCTCGGCGGTGACCGTCACCTTGGCGAGCTTCGCCGCGTCGGTCGTGACCGCGTCGCCGTCGACGAGCAGGACGGCCGGCAGCTCGAGGGTCTCGCCGATCTTCGCCTGCTGGCGGTCGAGAACGACGATCGTGCCGACCTCGACCTTTTCCTGCCGGCCGCCGGCGCGCACAACTGCGTAAACCACTTCACACCTGTTTCGTCTTGGGAGCGCTCGGCTCCGATTGTCTGGAGGGACTCCGCCAGGGGCGGAGAAGTCCGGTGATGCATCGACTCGCACATCGTCAAGCCGGGTGCCCAGCGATAGGGCGACGCACCAAAGGAAGAGTTTACCCGATCGAGGGCCGAGGTGGCAAAAGGAGACGGAGCGCGTGTCGCGCGAGCCCGGACGCCCTGGACAGCGCCCTACGATCGTCGGATGGCGATCCTCATCGACGACCCGCGCTGGCCCGCTCATGGCCGTCTGTGGTCGCACCTCATCAGCGACAGCGATCTCGATGAACTCCACGCCTTCGCTGCCGCCAACGGGATCCCCCGGCGCGGCTTCGATCTCGATCATTACGACGTCCCGGATGACGCGCACGAGCGCCTCGTGTCCGCCGGGGCGCACGCGGTCGACGGTCACACGCTCGTTCGAGCCTTGATCGGCTCAGGACTGCGCGTCACCGCCCGCGAACGCCGCGGACGGTGACGCCGGGCTCACTCGCCGTCGGGAACGTGGACGACCGGAGTGCCGGTAAGCGCGGCGGTCGTCACGCGGCGACGTCCACGTCCTTGCCCCGGAGCCTTCGGCTCGGGTAGCGCGTCCAGGACGGAGTCGAGCAGCAGCTCCTTCTCAGACTTGGGCTTGGCCTCGTGGCGCGGCTTCTTGCGCTTCGCGCGAGGGCGCTCCTCCACCTGCTCGACGACCTCGACCGACGCGACCGAGACCTCGACGTCGGAGACCATCGCCTCCTCGGAACCGGGGTGGATCGTGGATGCGGCGATCTGAGCCAGAGCCGACTTCACCCCTGCGGTGATGACGTGCGCCTGACCCGCCGGGGCCTGCGGCGGCGTGTTCTGCCGCGAGCGACGCCCGTTGCCGTTGTTGTTGCCGCCGTTGCCGCTGCCGTTGCCGTTGCCGGTACCGCCGCGGTGCTTGACGACCGGGTCGTGGTGCACGATGACCCCGCGACCGGCGCAGACCTCGCAGGCCTCACTGAAGGTCTCGAGCAGGCCGAGGCCCAGCTTCTTGCGGGTCATCTGCACGAGGCCGAGCGAGGTGACCTCGGCGACCTGGTGCTTCGTGCGGTCGCGGCTCAGGCACTCGATGAGTCGGCGCAACACGAGGTCGCGGTTGGACTCGAGCACCATGTCGATGAAGTCGACGACGATGATGCCGCCGATGTCGCGCAGCCGCAGCTGTCGGACGATCTCCTCCGCCGCCTCGAGGTTGTTCTTGGTGACCGTCTCCTCGAGGTTGCCGCCGGAGCCGACGAACTTCCCGGTGTTGACGTCGACGACCGTCATCGCCTCGGTGCGGTCGATGACGAGCGAACCGCCGGAGGGCAGCCAGACCTTCCGGTCGAGCGCCTTCTCGATCTGCTCGGTGACGCGGAAGTCGTCGAACGGGTCTCCCCCGCCGTCGTAACGCTCGACGCGCTCCAGCAGGTCGGGCGCCACTGCCTCGAGGTAACCCTCGATGGTGTGCTGCGCCTCCTCGCCCTGGATGAGCATCTTCGTGAAGTCCTCGTTGAAGACGTCGCGCACGATCTTCACGAGCAGGTCGGGCTCGGAGTGCAGCAGAGCCGGCGCCTGGACGGACTCGTTCTGGCGGCTGATGTGCTCCCACTGCGCGGTGAGTCGCTGCACATCGCGCGTCAGCTGTTCCTCGGTCGCACCCTCGGCCGCGGTACGCACGATGACGCCGGCGGACTCGGGGAGCACCTCCTTGAGGATGCGCTTGAGGCGCGCGCGCTCGGTGTCGGGGAGCTTGCGGGAGATGCCGTTCATCGCGCCACCGGGCACGTATACGAGGTACCGACCGGGCAGCGAGATCTGGCTGGTGAGACGCGCGCCCTTGTGCCCCACGGGATCCTTTGTGACCTGCACCAGCACCTTGTCGCCGCTCTTGAGCGCGAGCTCGATACGTCGCGGCTGGTTGCCGGTCTCCACCGCATCCCAGTCGACCTCACCTGAGTAGAGGACGGCGTTGCGGCCACGACCGATGTCAACGAAGGCCGCCTCCATGCTGGGCAGCACGTTCTGCACGCGACCGAGGTACACGTTGCCGATGAGCGACGCGTCCTGATTGCGCGCCACGTAGTGCTCGACGAGGACGTTGTCCTCGAGCACGGCGATCTGGATGCGGCCGTTCTTCGAGCGCACGACCATCACCCGGTCGACGGCCTCGCGGCGCGCGAGGAACTCCGCCTCCGTCACGACCGGGCGGCGCCGTCCGGCGTCACGACCGTCGCGACGGCGCTGCTTCTTGGCCTCGAGCCGAGTCGAGCCCTTGATGCGCTGCGGCTCCGTGATGACCTCGACGGCCCGCTGACGCGGCGGGCGAGCGGACTGGCCGCTGTCAGCGTCATCGCGCTCCGACCCGCGCCGCCGACCGCGGCGGCGGCTCGACGACGACGGCGTGTCCTCGTCCTCCGGCTCCGGGAGGGCCGGGAGCGGCACGACTTCGGGGGCGTAGAAGTGCAGCTGGGTGGAGACGGCCGACACGAAGACCTCGGGCAGCAGTCCGAGCGAGACGGCCGTGACGGGACCCGATTTCTCCTCGGGCTCCTCCGGCTTCTCGTCGACGACCGCGGCCGGCTCCTCAGCAGCAGCGACGGACTCCTCGACGGCGGCGACCGACTCGTCGGATGCGGGCTCCGCCGCAACCGTGGTCGACTCATCCATCGTCGAGTCGGCGGGCGCGGCGTCAGCTGACGGGGCTGCGTCGGCGGAAGCCTCCGCTGCGTCAGCGGGCTGCTCGGCAACCGCATCCCCATCGGCGTCGCTCACTGCCACGGCCGCTTCGGGCGCGCCGGCTGCGTCCGCAGCCTGCGAGACCTCACCGGGCGGCTCTTCCGCCGCAGCAGCAGCCTCGTCCACGGGGAACGTCAGCTGCTCATCGATCTGCTCATTGCGATCATCGGACTGGTTTGCGTCATCGGCCTTCACCGGCGTACTCCTCACCGGGGCGACACCGCGCGTCGCCCGGCAAAATCTCGTGCGGCGCCGCACCAGCGGTGCCGTCGGCTCATTCGGTCTGCAGCCGGCACACGGCACGGGCTGCGCGGGCGGTCATTGCCCGAAGTCTGCGTCGATGTCCCGAACAGCGCGGCCACGCAGGGCATCGTCGTCCATTATCGCACTTCCGGCGCCGATCCGTGTCAGGCGCGATGCCCGACCCGTCGTCACCCTCAGCGCGCGCATGAGAAGGCGGTGTCATAATCCGAACATGTCCGAGTCCCAGGCTCCCGCACGCCCGATCGCTCTGGCCATCTGGCTCATCCTCGCCGGAGTCGTCGGCTGGATCGCGGCATTCTCGCTCACGATCGAGCGCTTCCATCTCCTCGCCGACCCGAATGCCACCGCATCCTGCGACTTCAGCGTGCTCGTCCAGTGCACCGCCAACCTGCAGTCGTGGCAGGGCAGCGTGTTCGGATTCCCGAACCCGATCCTGGGCCTCACCGGCTGGGCCGCACCCGTCGTCGTCGGTGCGGCACTCCTCGCGGGCGCTCGCTTCAATCGCTGGTTCTGGTTGACCTTCTGGGCGGGCATGGCCTTCGCCTTCGCCTTCGTGTGCTGGCTCATCGGGCAGAGCATCTTCGCGCTCGGCACCCTCTGCCCCTGGTGCATGGTCACGTGGTCGGTGACGATCCCCTCGTTCTTCGCCGTGACCCTGCACGTGCTGCGCAATGGTGCCGTGCCGGTCAGCGACCGGATCCGGCAGATCGCGGGCTCCCTCGCCGCTTGGGTACCGCTCATGGCGGTCGCCGCGTACGCGGTCATCGCGGTGCTGGCCGAGACGCGCCTCCACGTGCTCGCCACGCTTGTCTGATCGGGGCGCTGTCCACAAGGGTTCCCGACGAACTCCTCCGGCTCGCTATGGTGATGGCGAGTCAGGGGAGGGAACTCGATGTCACTGGAAGCAGACAGCCTGGCCGCGCTCGAAGCGGCACGGATGCGCGTCATCGCACAGACCGAACGGGCGCGCACCGCGGCCCACGACGCGGCACGTATGGCCGACGACGTCCGCGACGCGCGGGCCAGCATCAACTCGGTCGGCCGTGAGGTCACCGTCACAGCCCGCGCCGGCGGTGCGATCGAACAGGTCGACATCGCGGCCGATGCATTCGACCTGGATGCCAGAACGCTGTCGCGTCTCGTGACCGACACCGTTCGTGAGGCGCAGCGCGCCGCGGCGGAGGTCGCATTGAACCGCATGGCCGAGTCGCTCGGCGCCGACTCCCCCGTCGTCGCACAGACACGCGAGCAGGTGCAGGCCCAGTTCGGCGCCGGCACCGAACTGCGGTGACACGATGCTGGATCGACTGACCGTCACCCCCATGCGCCTCGCAACGGCGGCCACCAACATCAAGGCCGCCGCCGACGCGATCGATGCCATCCTCGAGCAGCTCGACGAAGACGCCAAGACCCTTCGGGCCGAATGGTCGGGTGAGGCGCAGATCGCGTTCGACGCCTCGCGGCTCCGCTTCTCGGACTCTATGGAGACCCGAGCCGAGACAGTCCGCTCGATCTGCACGGCACTGGAAAAGCTCGCGGACGGATACTCGCGCTTGGATCTCGAGAGCGCTCGTGCCCTGGGGGCGGCATCATGACCGAGGCGGCGAACCAACGGATCATCCTCGACGGCGAGGTAATGAACGCTCAGGTGCGCACGCTTCGCGACGCGTCTCGGACCTTCTCCGCCGTGTCCGGGAAGATCGACGCGCCACTATCCGGCGATGCATTCGGCCTGCTGAGCCAGGGCATCCTCGTTCCCGCGGTCCAGGCCCTCGCCGGGCGTTCGCGCGAGTTGCTCACCAGCGCCCGAGAGCTCACCGACAAGATGGCCGACGGCACCGAAACAGCGCTGAAGGGCTTCTCTGAACTCGAGCAGGACGCCACGGACGCCTTCAACAAGGGAGACGAGTCGTGAGCGGCGCCGCAGCCATCGCGGGCGAACTCCGCAGCGGCGGATGGGCGGGTGGTCTTCCCGCCTCAGGTCCCGGCGGTGACGCCTGCGCCCAGATCCCGGGCTTCGCCGGACTCCTTCTGCAATACGTCCAGCCGCTGCGCGAGCTGTTCGACCAGCTCCTGGGCAACTCGGCCGAGGTCGCGGGCTTCGCCGCGACGTGGGAGGACTCCGCCAACGAGCTCGCGCCGCTCGCGCCGCAGTTCACGAGCGCCCGCAATGCGCTCGCGGAACTCGACGGCCGAACCGTGCGGGCCCTGCGCGAGCGGTACGAGGACCTGTCGGTCGTCGCCACCGACGCGGCGGAATGGACCTCCGCCACTGCGGGCGCGCTGCGGCTCGCAGCCCGCATCGTCGATGCAACGCGCTCGTTCGTGTGCGACCTGCTGGTGCGCCTCTCGCGTTTCGCCGACGAGCTGTTCTCGTTCACGCTCAACCCGTTCGAGGCTGCCGACCGGATCAAGAACTTCGCGGAGTCGGCCTACGAGCTCGTCCAGGCGGGGAGTCGCCTCGTCAACGACCTGCTGGAGGCGCTGTTCGCACTCGCATCCCTGATCCAGCGCCTGATGCCGCTGATCGCCGAGGCTCTCGCCGGTCTCCAGGAGATCATCGCGCAGATGATGCCCATGATCGGCCTGCTCAACGGCGGTCTGGTGGGGATGATCCTGGGTGGTGCGGCGGAGAACTTCCTCCAGAAGAACGCCGACGTCGAGGAGCTCGATCCCTCGACACTGAGTGGCGACGCGCGGCAGGCGTGGGAGGACTCGCAGGGTGTCACCGAGCTGAACTCGCTCGCCGATCTGGTCGGCGTCAACGGCACCACAGACAAGATGGGCGGCGCCGACGCATCGGTGATCGACATCAAACGCGTGGTCGGTCCGGACGGCACCGAGCACTGGGTCGTCTCGCTGCCATCGACGCAGGATTGGCAGTTCGGCCCCGACACAGGAGCGCTCAACGATCGCGATTCGAACGTGGCCCTGATGCTCGACAATCCCTTGTTTAAGACGGTCTACGAACGTGCGGTACTCGAGGCGATGCAGGACGCCGGCATATCGCCGGGGGACGATGTCGTGCTCACAGGATTCAGCCAGGGCGGCATCATGGCCGCGAACCTGGCCTCCGATCCCACCTTCCCTTACAACACGATCGGTGTGGTTACCAACGGGTCACCGGTCGACACGTTCAACGTCCCCTCGAACATCCCGGTGTACGCGTTCCAGCACTTCGACGACGCGGTTCCGATGCTCGACGGAAATGCGTTCGACCCGACTCCGTCCAATGTGCACCGCGTGGTTCTCCCGCCCCAGGGAACCTGGGCGCCGAATCCCATCGCCGCTCACGACAACGACGCCTACACGGCGTCCGTGCGGGAGTGGGAGCAGCGATACCAGCAGATAAACGGCGGCCCACCGCCCGGGGTGGAGTTGTTCACCGGCGAGGTCGTGGACCACAGCGTCTTCACGGCTGCGGAGGGTCGATGAGCAAGCACCGACGCCGCCCACGGTCTCGGCCGGCGTTCCTGGTCGGCATCTTCGCCCTTCTGGCCGCGCTGACCGGCTGCGCCCAGCTGCCGTTCGCGGACGACTCGTTCGAACAGAAGATCCCCGCGGCCCTGCGCGAAGCGTCTTTCGCAGTGACGGACGCATGGGCGGAGAAGGGCGTCGACGGCTTCGTGACGTACCTCTCTGTCGGCCTCACCGTCGAAGACGAGGAGTTCACGTCGGCCCAATTGCGTGAGGTGCTGCGCATCGTCGCGGCCAACAACACCATCGGCGCATCGAAAGCCAGCTTCGCAGTCGAGCTCCCCTCGGGGGATCGGGTGGAACTCGAGCCCCTGTTCAATGAACTCGGCGTCACGGACGTGCGCGGATACGGGCGCACCATATCGTGGGACGACCTGGAGCGAGCCGCGGCCGAATGACCGACTGACCGTAGTGACGACGAAGCCCGCCCCTGCAGGGGCGGGCTTCGTCGTGAGAGCGGATGTCAGCCGAACCAGATGCCGAGCTCGCGAGCCGCGGATTCGGGGCTGTCGCTGCCGTGCACGAGGTTCTGCTGCACCTTCAGACCCCAGTCGCGACCGAAGTCGCCGCGGATCGTGCCGGGCGCGGCGGTGGTCGGGTCAGTCGTTCCGGCGAGAGACCGGAAGCCCTCGATGACGCGGTCGCCGGCGAGACGGATCGCGACCGACGGACCCGACATCATGAACTCGACGAGGGGCTCGTAGAACGGCTTGCCCTCGTGCTCGGCGTAGTGCTGTTCGAGGCGTCCCCGATCGGGCTCGACCAGGCGGAGGTCGACGAGCGCGTAGCCCTTCGCCTCGATGCGGGCGAGGATGGCGCCGGTGAGCCCGCGGGCCACACCGTCCGGCTTGACGAGGACGAGGGTTTCTTCGATGGCCATGGTGGGTCAGTCTCCGTTCGCAGTCGCGGATGCGGCGGCCAGACGCGCGTTGCGGCGGTCCAGCGATGCTCCCTTGATCGTCGCATACGCCCACATGCCACCGAAAATGAACGCGACCAGCAGAATGGCGGGCTCGAGGATCGCCGAGGCGGCAAGGAGCACCTGCAGCGCCCATCCCAGCGCGATCCCCCATCGCCAGCGCACGACGCCGCTGGCGGCGATCATCACGACGGCGAAGACGGACCCCACGACGATCGCCCACCACGGCTCGACACCGTCGGGAGTGGACTTCAGCCCGTAGATCACGAGCCACGCGAGAAAGACGACGATCGTCTCGAAACCGAGCACGACCTGCGCGAGCGACTCCTGCGCGCCGCGCTGACGCCGCGCCCGCGGCGCACGCTTGCCGCTCACGCCGACCACCCGTCCTTCCATGCCTCGGCCTCTGCGAGGGCGAGCGCCTCTCCCGCCAGCACGACGGAACCGGCGATGACCACGGCGCGCCGATCGGATGCGGCGGCCCACTCGCGGGCGGCCTCGGCCGCATCCGCGAGATCGGCGTGGACGGTCACGCGCAGGTCGTGCGCCTCGGCCAGGTCGGCAATCGTGTCGGCGTCGTTCGCCCGCTCGGAGCCGGGAGCGGTGGCGAACACATGGGCTGCAACGGGGGCGAGCGTCGCGACGATCCCCTCCGCATCCTTGTCGCCGAGGACGCCGAGCACGACGCCCCACTCGTCGAAGTCGAACGATCCGCGCAATGCCTCCACGAGAGCCGTGGCTCCGTGCGGATTGTGTGCCGCATCGACGACGACCGTCGGATGCGCCCCCACAAGCTGGAGGCGCCCCGGCGAAGTCGCCTGGCCGAGACCGTCCGTGACGACATCGGGAGCGAGCGTCTGCGAGCCCGCGCCGATGAGGGACTCGACGGCCGCGATCGCCAGGGCGGCGTTGCGACCCTGGTGCTCGCCGTACAGCGGAAGGTACAGCTCGGCGTATTCACCGGCCAGCCCCTGCACGTCCAGGAGCTGTCCCCCGACCGCGAGGCGGTAGGACCGCAGCGCGAAGTCGGTGCCCTCGACCGCGATCGTGGCACCCCGAGCGGCTGCCGCCTCGCGCAGCACGCGATCGACCTCCGGCTCCTGCGCTGCGGAGACGACCGCAGCGTCCTGCTTGATGATTCCCGCCTTCACGCGGGCGATCTTCTCGATCGTGTCACCGAGACGGTCGGCGTGGTCCATCCCGACCGGGGCGATGACCGCAACGTCGCCGTCGGCGGTGTTCGTCGAGTCCCACTCGCCGCCCATGCCGACCTCGATGACGGCCACGTCGACGGGAGCGTCCGAGAACGCCACGAACGCCAGCACCGTCAGCACCTCGAAGAAGGTGAGTCGGGCACCGCCTTCGGCGATCAGCTCCGCATCCACCAGCTCGATGAACGGGACGATCTCCTCCCAGGCCTCGACGACCGCGGCATCCGCGATCGGTTCGCCGTCGACCATGATGCGCTCGGTGAAACGCTCCAGATGCGGGCTCGTGAACAGCCCGGTGCGCAGCCCCATGGTGCGCAGCAGGCTCTCGATCAACCGACTCGTGGACGTCTTCCCGTTCGTGCCCGTCACGTGAACGACGCGATAGGTGCGCTGCGGGTCGTCCAGCAGCTCGAGCACGCGGCGGGTGCGCTCGATGCGCGGCTGCACCCACTGCTCGCCCTGCCGCTCCAGCAGCGCCGCGTACACCGCATCCGCGCGGTTGCGCTCGTTCTCGGTTCCGCTCATCGTGCGACCTCCACTCGTGCGACGCCCACGGTGAACGATCCCGCGTTCGCGTACGCTCCCGCGGCGAACTCCCCCGTGTACTCGACATCGTGGCTGTCGACGGCGCGTCGCACGCGCTCGGTGCCATCGGTGCCCGTCACCAGCACCTGGAGGGCCAGGGTCTCGCCCGCGACGTCCGCCGCGTCGAAGGCCGACGCCACGGCGTCCGCATCGGCGGCATCCGCGAACGTCAGAACGAGCCGGATGCGGTCGCTCACCTCGAAGCCCGCGGCCTTGCGCGTGTCCTGCACGGCGCGGACGACGTCGCGCGCGAGACCTTCGGCCTCGAGGGCGGGCGTCGTCGCAGTCGCTAGCAGCACGAAGCCGCCGCCGCCCAGGACAGCCAGGGCTTCCCCGTCCGGGCGCCCGCTGGTCTCGAAGACGAGGTCGTACTCCGCGGGCTCGAGGGCGATCCCGCCCGCCGTCACGACGCCGTCGCGCTCGAACCAGTCCCCGTCCTTCGCGGCGCGGATGACCTGCTGCACGAGTTTGCCGAGGCGCGGGCCCGCGGCGCGCGCGTTCACGGTGAGGCGGTGCGTGATGCCGTACTCCGTCGCAGTGTGCTGGCCGAGATCGACCAGCTCGATCGCCTTCACGTTGAGTTCGTCGCGCAGGATGTCGTCGAACTGTCCGAGCGCGCCGGCGTGAGGCACGACGACGGTCAGCAACGGCAGCGGCAGCCGCACGCGCTTGCCCTCGCGCTTGCGCAGCGCGTTGGCGACCGAGGAGACCTCGCGCACCGCATCCATCGCCTCACGGATGTCGGCGGCGTCGGCGAAAGCAGATGCGTCGGGCCAGTCGGTCAGGTGCACACTGCGACCGCCCGTGAGCCCCTGCCAGACGCGTTCGGCGACCAGTGGAATGAGCGGTGCCGCAACCCGCGTGAGCGTCTCCAGCACCGTGTAGAGCGTGTCGAAGGCCTCCCTCGAGCGGGCGTCGTCTCCGACCCCGACCCAGAAGCGGTCGCGCGAGCGACGGATGTACCAGTTCGTCAGCACCTCGGCGAAGTCTCGCAGGCGTGCGGCGGCCGTCGTCGAGTCGAGCACCTCGAGATCGGCGGCCACGTCGCGCACGAGATCGCCGGTGAGGGCGAGGATGTAGCGGTCGAGGACATCGGTCGAGTCGGTGCGCCACGTCGCCTCGTACCCGGACCCGTCGGGTCCGCCGGCGGCGTTGGCGTAGGTGGAGAAGAAGTACCACGTGTTCCACAGCGGCAACAGGAACTCGCGGACACCCGCGCGGATGCCCTCCTCTGTGACCACGAGGTTGCCGCCGCGCAGGACCGAGCTCGACATGAGGAACCATCGCATGGCGTCGGAGCCGTCGCGGTCGAAGACCTCGCTGACGTCCGGGTAGTTGCGCAGCGACTTCGACATCTTCTGTCCGTCGCTGCCGAGGACGATGCCGTGGCAGGAGACACCCGTGAACGCCGGCCGGTCGAAGAGCGCGCCCGACAGCACGTGCATGACATAGAACCAGCCGCGCGTCTGTCCGATGTATTCGACGATGAAGTCGGCGGGTGCGTGGGTGTCGAACCATTCGCGGTTCTCGAACGGGTAGTGCACCTGGGCGTAGGGCATCGAGCCCGAGTCGAACCAGACATCGAAGACGTCCTCGATGCGCCGCATGGTGGAGGTGCCCGTGGGGTCATCCGGGTTGGGCCTGGTCAGCTCGTCGATGTAGGGACGATGCAGGTCGACGTTGCCCTCGGGGTCGCGCGGCAGGCGGCCGAAGTCGCGCTCGATCTCCTCGAACGAGCCGTACACGTCGATGCGCGGATAGGCGGGATCGTCGCTCTTCCACACCGGGATGGGCGAACCCCAGTAACGGTTGCGACTGATCGACCAGTCGCGCGCTCCCTCGACCCACTTGCCGAACTGTCCGTGCTTGACGTTCTCGGGAGCCCAGGTGATCTGCTCGTTGAGCTCGACCAGGCGCTCCTTGATGTCGGTGACGCGCACGAACCAGCTCGAGACGGCCTTGTAGATCAGGGGGTTCCGGCAGCGCCAGCAGTGCGGGTACGAGTGCTCGTAGCTGGCTTCGCGCAGCAGACGCCCCTCCTGGCGGAGCAGACGGATGAGGGGGCGGTTGGCGTCGAGCCACAGCTCGCCGGCGACGTCGGCGACCTGCGGCAGGAACCGACCCCCGTCATCGACGCTGACGATCGTCGGCAGACCCGCCGCATCCGCGAGACGCTTGTCGTCCTCACCGTACGCCGGGGCCTGGTGGACGATGCCGGTGCCGTCGGTGGTCGTGACGTAGTCGTCGACGAGGATGCGCCAGGCGTCCTCGGTACCCCAGGTCTCGGCGTCCGCGTAGTAGTCGAACAGGCGGTCGTAGGACACGCCCGCCAGCTCCGCGCCGGCGATCCGGCGCTCCACGGCGTCACGCGCCGCATCCGCCGAGTCGTAGCCGAGATCCTTCGCGTGAGCGCCGACGAGATCGGCGGCGAGCAGATAGCGGTGCGCGCTGGTCTCGAGGGCATCGTCCGGCGTTCCGTCGGGCGCACGGTGGACGTCGGCAGCGCCCGCGGGACCGGCCGGCAGCACGGCGTACTCGATGGCGGGACCGACCGCGAGCGCGAGGTTGGTGGGAAGCGTCCACGGCGTCGTCGTCCACGCGAGCGCGCGCACCCCGGTGAGCCCGAGCGCCTCGGCCTTCGCGCCGACGAGCGGGAACGTGACCGTGACGGAGGGATCCTGGCGCATCTTGTAGACGTCGTCGTCCATACGCAGCTCATGGCTCGACAGCGGCGTCTCGTCGCGCCAGCAGTACGGCAGCACGCGGTAGCCCTCGTAGGCGAGCCCCTTGTCCCACAGGTTCTTGAACGCCCACAGGACCGACTCCATGTACCCGGTGTCGAGGGTCTTGTACCCGCGCTCGAAGTCCACCCATCGGGCCTGGCGGGTGACGTAGTCCTCCCACTCGTGCGTGTAAGCCAGGACGGACTCACGGGCCTTCGCGTTGAAGGTCGCGACTCCCATGCGCTCGATCTCGTCCTTCTCGGTGATACCGAGCTGCTTCATCGCCTCCAGCTCGGCGGGGAGTCCGTGGGTGTCCCACCCGAAGACGCGGTCGACCTTCTTGCCCCGCATGGTCTGGAAGCGCGGGAACAGGTCCTTGGCGTACCCGGTGAGCAGGTGACCGTAGTGCGGCAGACCGTTGGCGAACGGGGGGCCGTCGTAGAAGACCCACTCGTCGGCACCGTCGCGCTGAGCGATGGATGCGCGGAAGGTGTCGTCGGCGGACCAGAAGTCGAGCACTTCGCGCTCGATCTCGGGAAAGCGCGGGCTCGGCGTGACGTCGGCAGCGGGTCCGAAGGCCGAGGAACGGGGGTAGGTCATCGTCATCTCGCAGGGGTCGAAGAACTCTTCCTGCCGGGACGGCCGTAGCCGCGGTACCACCCTGCTTGCCGGAGAAACGCCTCCGACCACTTTCACTGCGGCGATGACGGGCCTGCCCCGCTCGGTTCTACTGGGCGCGAACGCCGTTCTTCCGAGAGCTCCCCGGTGATGGCCGGATCCGTGCTTGTACCTGCGATTCTAGCGCGCCGTGGGGCGGATCCAGGTCGCCGAAGATGGGATGCATGCAGATCACGACCGACCGCCTGACGCTGCGCCCGATGACCGAGGACGATCTCCCGGCGCTGCGGGCGATCCTCGGGGACGAGATCACGATGACGGCCTACGAGGGCGCCTTCGACGAGGACGAGATCCGCGGGTGGCTCGCCGGGCAGTTGCGCCGCTATGCGGAAGACGGCTTCGGTCTCTGGGCGGTCACGCACGCCGGCGACATGATCGGCCAGGCGGGCATCACCCGACAGCGGATCGAGGCCGACGAGGTGCACGAGGTGGGCCACCTCTTCCGCCGCGACCAGTGGCATCGCGGATTCGCTGTGGAAGCCGCATCCGCCTGCCGCGACTGGGCGTTCGACGAGCTCGGGGTCGACGCCGTCTGGGCGAAGGTGCGGAGCACGAACATCGCGTCCATGAACGTCGCCATCCGTCTCGGGATGCGGGTGCGCCGCGCCTTCACCACGCACTACCGCGGGGTGGACATGCCGCACTTGGGCTTTTCGATCGATCGCACCCAGGCGCGACGCACCGCCTAGGCAGACGTCTCGGGCGCTGCCTGCAGAGAGCGCACCATGCTCGTCAGAGCGGCGAACGCGGCGGACTGCTCGGTGTCGGTCAGCCCCGACAGCATCCGAGCCTCGACCGAACGCACCGCCGTGCTCGCCTCGTCGAGGCGTCGCCGCCCCAACGGGGTCAGCCGCGTGGGAAGCGCCTTGCCGACGGCGGCATCGGCGGGGCGGACGACCTCGCCGTCGCGCTCGAGCGCCTGCAGCAGCACGTTCATCGACTGGCGTGTCACGAACGTGCCCCGGGCGAGGTCGGAGTTGGTCGAGCCGGGCCGCTGCGCGAGCAGTTCCAAGCATGAGTAGTGGGTGATCGTCATGCCGAGCGGCCGGAGCACATCCTCCATCGCGGCACGCAGCGCGCTCGCTGCCTGCTTGACGAGGTAGCCGAGCGACGTGTCGAGATGGATCTGCGCACCGGGTTGACTCATGTCAGTATTCTGACATAGATTGCGTGTCAGTTATCTGACATCAAGCGAGGAGCTCCCATGCCCGTCACCGGTCCCGACTTCATCTCCCTCCAGGTACGCGATCTCGATGCGTCGCAGGCCTTCTACGAAACCCACCTCGGACTCGTGCGCTCGCCCGCCGGTCCCCCGCATGCTGTGGTGTTCACGACGACACCCATCGCGTTCGCGCTGCGAGACCTTCTTCCCGAAACCGACCTCTCCGGCGTCGATCAGCCGGGCATCGGCACGGCCATCTGGCTTCACGCGAGCGGGGTCCAGGAGATCCACGACGGTCTGGTCGCCGCAGGACACACCATCGTCTCGGCGCCCGTCGAAGGCCCGTTCGGGCTCACCTTCACCTTCGCCGACCCCGACGGATACCGGATCACCCTCCACGATCACGTCTGATTCCTGTGCCGGCGTGCCGCATCCCCTCTCGGATGCGGCACGCCGGCGTCCCGGTAGACTTGCCGCACCCCACACTCAGGCACGCTCACACGGTGCCGCACATATCGAGGAGACACCCATGGCCATTCCCGACAAGCCCGCACTCGAGGGCCTCGAAGCCAAGTGGGACCAGACCTGGTCCGCCGAGGGCACCTATCTCTTCGATCGGGAGGCCGCGAAGACCTCCGGCCGCGGCGGCGTGTTCTCGGTCGACACTCCTCCCCCGACCGCATCCGGCTCCTTGCACATCGGTCACGTGTTCAGCTACACGCACACCGACGTGAAGGTGCGCTTCGAGCGGATGCGCGGCAAGACCGTCTTCTACCCCATGGGATGGGACGACAACGGGCTGCCGACCGAGCGGCGCGTGCAGAACTACTACGGCGTGCGCTGCGACACCTCCCTGGCATACGACCCCGACTTCACTCCCCCGTTCCGCGGCGACGCGAAGAGCCTCAAGCCGGCCGATCAGGTGCCCATCAGCCGTCGCAACTTCATCGACCTCTGCGAAGAGCTGACGCTCGAGGATGAGCAGGCGTTCGAGGCCGTCTTCCGCCAGCTCGGGCTGTCGGTCGACTGGACGCAGACCTACCGCACGATCTCGAACGACACGATCCGCACGAGCCAGCTGGCGTTCCTCCACAACCTGGAGCGCGGCGAGGCGTACCAGGCGCTCGCACCCACGCTGTGGGACATCGATTTCCGTTCCGCCATCGCCCAGGCCGAGCTGGAGGACCGTGAACAGCAGGCGTCGTATCATCGCCTCGCCTTCCACAAGACCGACGGCTCGGGCGACATCCACATCGAGACCACCCGCCCCGAGCTGCTCGCGGCCTGCGTCGCGCTCGTCGCCAATCCCAACGACGAGCGGTACCAGCCGTACTTCGGCCAGACCGTGCGCACGCCCGTGTTCGGCGTCGAGGTGCCCGTGCTCGCACACCCGCTGGCTCAGCAGGACAAGGGCTCGGGCATCGCGATGGTCTGCACCTTCGGCGACGTCACCGACATCATCTGGTGGCGTGAGCTGGATCTGCCGAACCGCACGGTCCTCGGCAAGGACGGCCGCATCCTCCCCGATGCGCCGGCCGCCCTCGAGACGGATGCGGCGAAGGCTGCCTACGCGGAGTTGGCGGGGCTCACGGTGTTCAGCGCGAAGAAGAAGATGGTCGAGCTGTTGGAGGCCTCCGGCGAACTCCTCGAGGTGTCCAAGCCCTTCAACCACCCGGTGAAGTTCTACGAGAAGGGTGATCGCGCCCTCGAGATCGTCTCCACGCGCCAGTGGTACCTGCGCAACGGCGCCCGCGACGAAGCCTTCCGCGAGAAGCTCCTCGCCCTCGGAGCAGGGATGCGGTGGCACCCCGACTTCATGCGCGTGCGCTACGAGAACTGGACCAACGGACTCACCGGCGACTGGCTCATCAGCCGCCAGCGCTTCTTCGGCGTTCCGATCCCGGTCTGGTACCCCCTGGACGAGAACGGCGAGCGGGTCGAGGGCGGCGTCATCACGGCCGACATCGCCGCGCTTCCCGTCGACCCGACGACCGACACCGCACCCGGCTACGACGAGTCGCAGCGCGGGGTCCCTGGGGGCTTCGAGGGCGAGAAGGACATCTTCGACACGTGGGCGACATCGTCCCTCACGCCGCAGCTGGCCGGTGGTTGGCAGCGTGACGAGGAGCTGTGGGACCTCGTCGCACCGTTCGATCTGCGCCCGCAGGGTCAGGACATCATCCGCACCTGGCTGTTCTCCACGATGGTGCGCTCCGCCCTCGAGGACGACCGTGCGCCGTGGACGGATGCGGCCATCAGCGGCTTCATCGTCGACCCCGACCGCAAGAAGATGTCGAAGTCGAAGGGCAACGTCGTCACGCCTGCCGACATCCTCGACCAGCACGGCACCGACGCGGTGCGCTACTGGGCGGCGTCGAGTCGGCTCGGCGCCGACGCCGCGTTCGACCCGCAGAACCCCACCCAGGTGAAGATCGGCCGACGGCTGGCGATCAAGGTGCTCAACGCGGCGAAGTTCGTGCTGTCCTTCCCCGTGCCCCAGGGCGCCCAGGTCACCCATGCGCTGGATGCGGCGATGCTCGCCACGCTCGACCGCGTCGTACGCGACGCGACGGCGGCCTTCGAGGCGTACGACCACGCGCGCGCCCTGGAGATCACCGAGTCGTTCTTCTGGACGTTCTGCGACGACTACCTCGAACTCGTGAAGGAGCGCGCCTACGATCAGGGCCACGTGGGACAGGCGTCGGCCGCGCTGGCCCTGCGCACGGCACTCTCGACGCTGCTGCGCCTGCTCGCCCCGGTGCTCGCCTTCGCGACGGAGGAAGCATGGTCGTGGTTCGAGGAGGGCTCCGTGCACACCGCCCCGTGGCCCGAGTCGCTCACCGCCAACCACGGGGACGCCGAGGCCGGCGACCCCGCCGTCCTCACCGCGGCGAGCTCCGCGCTCATCGCCATCCGACGGGCCAAGACCGAGGCGAAGGCTTCGCAGAAGACGCCGATCGCGCGTCTGGCGCTCGGGGCGCCGTCGGCGATCGCCGCCGCCCTCGCGAGCGCCGAGGGTGATCTCAAGGCCGTGGGCCGCGTCGCCGATCTCGCTATCGTCGACGCCGAGACCGTTCAGGTCGTCGACATCGAGTTCGCCCCGCAGGAGGTCTGACATGAAGCTCGGCACGCGTTGGAGCGCCCGGACGGAGCCGCCCGCCTCGGTTCCCGCCTCGCTCCGTGAGCAGATCGCCGCCGTCGAGTCGGCCATCACCGAGTCGCAGTGGTCGTCGCAGCCGACCCCACGATGGACGCTGACGTGGCTCGAAGGACGGCCCGTCGCGGAGCTCGACACGGGCGTCATCGTGTCGCTCGATGCCGACGGTACCGCGGTCGTGCGCCACGACGTCGACGACGAGTTCGCCTGAGCCCGCCTCTCGGCCCTCATCGCGAGCGCCGATAGTCTGAGCGGATGGCGTCCGTCAATCCGCTGCTCTCCCCACCCGCTCTTCCCTACGCGCTTCCCGACTACGCCGCGATCGAGCCCGAGCACTACCTGCCCGCGTTCGACGAGGCGTTTCGTCAGCATCGTGCGGAAGTCGACAGGATCGCGTCCCAGACGGCACCTCCGACGTTCGAGAACACGCTCGTCGCCCTCGAGCGCGCGGGCGAGACGCTCGACCGGGTGAGTCGGACGTTCTTCACCGTCTCGTCGGCGGACGCCACTCCCGCCATCCAGGCGATCGAGGAGGAGCTCGCGCCCCTCCTGTCCGCTCACAGCGACGCCATCCGACTCGACGAGCGGCTCTACGCCCGGGTGAGCGCGCTCCACGACGTGCGCGACACACTGGATCTGGATGCGGAGTCGCTCCGGCTGCTCACGCGTACCCACCGCGAACTCACCCTGGCGGGCGCCGGCCTCTCCTCCGACGACAAGCGGCGCCTCGTCGAGATCAACACGCGACTGTCGACACTGACCACGACGTTCGAGAAGCACCTGCTCGCCGACACGAATGAGCTCGCGATGCAGGTGAGCGACGAGCGGGAGCTGGAGGGGCTCGCCGCAAGCGAACGGTCCGCCGCAGCCAGAGCGGCGGAGCAGCGCGGGCTGGACGGCTGGCTGATCACGCTCCCGCTGTTCACGGGACACCCATGGCTGGCATCGCTCGCCGACCGCCCCTTGCGCGAGCGCATCATGAACGCCTCGCGCGCCCGGGGCGGACGCGGCGGCGACAACGACAACAGTGCGACGGTGCGCGAGATCGTGCGCCTGCGGGCGGAGCGGGCGGCGCTTCTCGGCTTCCCGACGCACGCGGCCGCCGTTACCGCCGATCAGACCGCCGGTTCTCCCGAGGCCGTCGCCGGATTGTTGCGCCGTCTGGCGGAGCCCGCATCCCGCAACGCCGCCGCGGAGAAGGCGGAACGCACCGAGGTCTCCGGTATCCACGACCTCGCGGCGCACGATTGGGCGTACGCCACCGAGCAGGTGCGCGCGACGCAGCTGGATATCGACACGGCCGGGCTGCGCCCCTGGTTCGAGGCCGAGCGCGTGCTGCGCGACGGCGTGTTCGCGGCCGCCACCGCGCTCTACGGCATCACCTTCACGGAGCGGCCCGACCTCGTGGCGTACCATCCCGGCGCCCGCGTCTTCGAGGTGTTCGAAGAGGACGGCACGGGTCTCGGGCTCTACGTCCTCGATCTCTACACGCGCGACACGAAGCGCGGCGGCGCGTGGATGAACTCCATCGTGACGCCGTCCGAGCTGCGCCGATCCGCGCCGGTCGTGGTGAACAACCTCAACGTCTCGGACCCCGGTGAGGGACAGCCGACTCTGCTGACCCTCGACGAGGTCACCACTCTGTTCCACGAGTTCGGACACGCGCTCCACGGGCTGTTCGCCCGTACGCGCTACCCGCATTTCGCCGGAACGGCCGTCTTCCGTGACTTCGTCGAGTTCCCGAGCCAGGTCAACGAGATGTGGATGCTCGCCCCCGGCGTCGTCGAGAACTACGCCCGCCACATCGAGACCGACGAACCGCTGCCCGCGGAGGTGATCGAGCGGCTGACCGCATCCGGAACGTTCGACCAGGGCTTCGCGACGAGCGAGTATCTCGCAGCCGCCTGGCTCGACCTCGCCTGGCACTCGTTGAGCGTCGATGACGCCCTGGCGGAGATCGACGTCGCCGACTTCGAACGACGTGCCCTGGAAGACATCGGACTCGCCGAGCCCGCCGTGCCTCCGCGGTACTCCACGACCTACTTCGCCCACATCTTCTCGGGCGGCTACAGCGCGGGCTACTACTCCTACATCTGGAGCGAGGTCCTCGACGCCGACACCGTCGAGTGGTTCGAGGAGAACGGCGGCCTGGATCGGGGCGCAGGCGAGCGGTTCCGCCGCCGACTGCTCGGCGTGGGCGGCGCGAAAGACCCGCTCGAGGCGTACCGCGACTTCCGCGGCCGCGACGCTGCGATCGACCCGCTGCTGCGACGCCGCGGCCTGGCTTCCTGAGGCGTCAGCGCCAGCCGAGCAGCGCGCGTACGACCTTCTGGGATGCGGGCGACCCGTCGTTCTCGATCGGCCAGAGCTTCTCGCGCGACCCGAAGACACCGTCTGCGCGGAAACGTTCCTCGATCCCATCCCACGCAGAACGGAGCAGGGGTGCAGCGTCGTTGCTGTCGGAGGCGCCCCGCACGGATACGTGCGAGGCGATGACGAGCTCCGCACCCCCTTGCATCGGCCGGGCACACGCCACGATCAGCGTCGGTGTCGCGGGGCGTCGAAAAGGACGAAGCATCTCGAGTCCGGTGTCTTCCAGGAGCCAGGTGATCACGCCACGCTTGCGAGAGACCTGGACGTCCCCGAGGTACAGGTCGTGCGCGATCCACTCGGTGCCCGAGGCCTGCACCCGCGTCCCGAATCCGCCATCGCCGGTCGCGAAGCCGCGCTTGACCAACTCGTGGACGGCGACATCCAGCCCCCACGACGCCTCCGCGGCGATCAGGAACCGCGCGGCGCGGCCGGGCAGTCCGTTCCACCGCAGCGGGCCGACACGAGCCTCCCGACCATAGCCTGATAAGCCGCTCATCGCCAGCCGAGCAGGTCGCGGGTCAGGCGGTCTTGCGCTTCTGGCGCAGCACCAACGTGGGCGCGGCGCCTTCTTCGACGGCCGCGCGGGTGACGACGACCTTCGCGACGTCCTCGCTGGAGGGGATCTCGAACATGATCGGACCGAGCACGTCTTCGAGGATCGCGCGGAGTCCGCGCGCACCGGTCTTCCGCGAGACGGCCAGCTCCGCGATCGCCTCGAGCGCGTCTCGCTCGAAGTCGAGCTCCACATCGTCGAGCTCGAACATTCGCTGGTACTGCTTCACGAGGGCGTTCTTCGGCTCCGTGAGGATCTCCATGAGCGCCTCGCGGTCGAGCGGCGAGACTGCAGCCACGACGGGAAGCCGACCGATGAACTCGGGGATGAGCCCGAACTTGTGCAGGTCTTCGGGCAGCACCTCGCTGAAGAGGTCGGGCGCGTCGTCTTTGCGCTGCAGCGGAGCGCCGAAGCCGACGCCGTGCTTGCCCACGCGCGCGGAGATGATCTCTTCAAGACCCGCGAAGGCACCGGCCACGATGAACAGCACATTCGTCGTGTCGATCTGGATGAACTCCTGATGCGGGTGCTTGCGGCCGCCCTGCGGCGGCACCGAGGCTACCGTGCCCTCCAGGATCTTCAGGAGCGCCTGCTGAACGCCTTCGCCCGACACGTCACGCGTGATCGAGGGGTTCTCGGCCTTGCGGGCGATCTTGTCGACCTCGTCGATGTAGATGATCCCCGTCTCGGCGCGCTTCGTGTCGAAGTCGGCGGCCTGCAGAAGCTTGAGCAGGATGTTCTCGACGTCTTCGCCGACGTAGCCCGCCTCCGTCAGCGCGGTGGCATCGGCGACGGCGAAGGGCACGTTGAGACGCTTGGCGAGCGTCTGGGCGAGATAGGTCTTGCCGCATCCGGTCGGGCCGAGCATGAGGATGTTGCTCTTGGCGATGTCGACCTCGTCGGCACGCTGATCGGCGGAGATGATCGTGCTCTGCGCGCGCACGCGCTTGTAGTGGTTGTAGACCGCGACGGACAGCGCGCGCTTGGCCTGCTCCTGTCCGACGACGTAGTCCTCCAGGAAGGAGAAGATCTCGCGCGGCTTGGGCAGATCGAACTCGGCGACCTCGCCGGATGTCTGCTCGGCCATGCGCTCTTCGATGATCTCGTTGCACAGCTCGACGCATTCGTCGCAGATGTACACACCAGGGCCTGCGATGAGCTGCTGCACCTGCTTCTGGCTCTTGCCGCAGAAGGAGCACTTGAACAGGTCGGCGCTCTCACCGATTCGTGCCATGATGCCTCTCTTCCCCCCGGATAGCTGCGCGGTACATCGAGCCTAACCGGAGTCGGGGACAACGGTCGTATTGCGCGTCAGGATGTGTGCACACAGGACGACGCCCCGATCCTCGCTCGGACCGGGGCGTCGCTTCTGGCACGATCTCAGCTCGTGAGAGCGGCTGGCGTGCGCTTGCGCGTGGTCAGCACCTGGTCGACGAGGCCGTACTCGACGGCGGTCTCGGCGGAGAGGATCTTGTCGCGGTCGATGTCGCGGTTGACCTCCTCCTTGGTGCGGTGCGAGTGCTTCGCGAGGGTCTCCTCGAGCCAGGTGCGCATGCGGAGGATCTCCGCCGCCTGGATCTCGATGTCGGAGGCCTGCCCGTGACCGGCCTCTCCCATCGCGGGCTGGTGGATGAGGATGCGTGCGTTCGGCAGCGCCAGGCGCTTGCCGGGTGCGCCCGCGGCCAGCAGCACGGCCGCGGCCGATGCAGCCTGACCGAGCACGACCGTCTGGATCTGCGGCGACACGTACTGCATGGTGTCGTAGATCGCGGTCATGGCCGTGAACGAGCCGCCGGGCGAGTTGATGTACATGATGATGTCGCGGTCGGGGTCCTGGGACTCGAGCACGAGCAGCTGTGCCATCACGTCATCCGCAGAGGCGTCGTCCACCTGGACGCCCAGGAAGATGACGCGATCCTCGAACAGCTTGTTGTACGGGTCCTGGCGCTTGTAGCCGTATGCCGTGCGCTCCTCGAACTGAGGCAGCACGTAGCGGCTCGACGGCATCTGCAGTCCCTGCGGCGTGTGGGCCGCGGCGCCGAAAGTGGGAATGTTCATTCGGGTTCTCTCTTCTCGCCGTCGCTCGTCAGTTCGCCGTGCCGCCGCCGCCGACGACGTCGGTCGCGGACTCGCGGATGTGGTCGACGAAACCGTACTCGAGCGCTTCGTCGGCCGTGAACCAGCGGTCACGGTCGCCGTCTTCGTTGATCTGCTCGACGGACTTGCCCGTCTGCGCCGCAGTGATCTCCGCCAGGCGGTTCTTCATCGACACGATGAGCTGAGCCTGGGTCTGGATGTCGCTGGCGGTACCGCCGAATCCGCCGTGCGGCTGGTGGAGCAGCACGCGGGCGTTCGGCGTGATGTAGCGCTTGCCCTTGGTTCCCGCGGTCAGCAGAAGCTGACCCATCGAGGCCGCCATGCCGATGCCGACGGTGACGATGTCGTTGGGCACGAACTGCATGGTGTCGTAGATGGCCATACCGGCCGTGATCGAGCCACCGGGCGAGTTGATGTAGAGGTAGATGTCCTTCTGCGAGTCCTCGGCGGCGAGCAGCAGGATCTTCGCGCAGATCTCGTTGGCGTTCTCATCCCGCACCTCGGATCCGAGCCAGATGATGCGGTCCTTCAGCAGCCTGTCGAAGACGCTTGTCGCGACAAGGGGGTCGGCCATGTTCACTCCTGTTCGGTGATCGTGAGAACGAATCTACCGGCGCGCTTCGGACCCCTCGCCCGTGTTCGCCGTCGGCATACGCTCCGGCGCATGAACGAGTTCGGCGGCGTATCCGCGCACCGATCTCCGGTAGCGCGGGAGGTGCGGGGCCAGCGCATCGAGCACGATGGCGAGGCCCTCGCGCTCCCGATGGGAGGACGCCAGCGCGAGCGCGTAGAAGGCCGCTGCCGCATCCTTCATCCCGCCCGGGCGTACCGTGCGGTACTCCGCCTCGAGCAGCGACAGGCTCTCGTCGAACTTGCCGAGGTTGCGGATGGTGCTCGCGAGCTGGATGACGGCCCGGGTGCGTCGCTCAGGGTCGAGTCCCGCCTCGAGCGCCGCCCGGTACAGGGGCTCGGCCTCCTGCTCGCGGCCCGCGGAGTCATAGGCTCCGGCCCGCTCGAACAGGGCGACGGCGTCCCCGGCCTCGCACTCGCTCGCCAGACGCTCGATCTCGTCGATGCGGGCCTCGTCGCTGAGCGACTCGTCGTGCCATACAGCGTCGACGCGTGTCTGCCAGTCGGTCATGATTCTTCTCCTCCGGGACGACGAAGGGCGGATGCTTCCGCATCCGCCCTTCGTACTGGCGTGTCTTACTCGGCGTCGGCCTTCTTGGCCGTGGCCTTCTTCGCGGCGGGCTTCTTGGCCGCAGCTTTCTTGGCGGGCTTGGCCTCCTCGGCGGCGGCCTCGTCCTCGGCGTCCGCGGCGGCGTCGGCGATCTCTTCGGCCTCCTCGACGACGTCGGCCTCAGCAGCCGGCTCGTCCTCGACGGCGATGAAGCCGGTGAGGTCGACGGGCTTGCCGTCGGTGTCGACGACGCTCACGCGGCCGAGCGCGATCGCGAGGGCCTTGTTGCGGGCCACCTCACCGATCAGCGCCGGCAGCTGGTTGCCCTGCTGCAGCGCGTTCACGAAGTCCTGCGGAGCCATGCCGTACTGAGCGGCCGACTGGATCAGGTACTGGGTCAGTTCGTCCTGCGAGACCTGCACGTTGGCCTCTTCGGCGATCTTGTCGAGCAGCACCTGCGTGCGGAACTGCTTCTCGCTCGCCTCGGTGACCTCGGCGCGGTGCTCGTCGTCCTCGAGGCGACCCTCGCCCTCGAGGTGGGCGTGGACCTCGTCCTCGACCAGCTTCGGCGGCACGGGGATGTCGACCTTCTCGAGCAGGACCTCGACGAGCTTGTCGCGCGCGGCGGCGCCCTGCGTGAAGTTCGACTGCTGGGCGACCCGCTCGGAGAGGCTTGCACGCAGCTCGTCGATCGTGTCGAACTCGCTCGCCATCTGGGCGAAGTCGTCGTCGGCGTCGGGCAGCTCGCGCTCCTTGACGGCCTTGACCCTGACCGAGACCTCGGCCTCTTCGCCGGCGTGGTCGCCGCCGACCAGCTTCGAGCGGAACGTGGTGTCCTCACCGGCGGTGAGCGACTCGATCGCCTCGTCGATGCCCTCGAGCAGCTCGCCGGAGCCGACCTCGTACGAGACGCCCTCGGCGCGGTCGATCTCGTTGCCGTCGATGGTCGCGACGAGGTCGAGCTCGACGAAGTCGCCCGTCGCGGCGGGACGCTCGACGGTGACGAGCGTGCCGAAGCGCGCACGGAGGTTGTCGAGCTCGGCGTCGATAGCCGCCTCGTCCGTAGCGACGGCGTCGACGGTGATCTCGAGGCCCTCGTAGGCCGGGAGGTCGAAGTCGGGACGCACGTCCACCTCGACGGTGACCTTCAGGTCGCCGGAGAAGTCGCTGACCTCGGGGAGGGCGACGATGTCGGCCTCCGGACGGCCCACGACCCGCAGGCCCTGCTCGGCGACCGCTTCGCGGTAGAACCCGTCGAGGCCCTCGTTGACGGCGTGCTCGAGCACGGCGCCACGTCCGATGCGCTGGTCGATGATCGGAGCCGGGACCTTGCCCTTGCGGAAGCCGGGGATCTGGACGTCCTGAGCGATGTGCTCGTACGCGTGAGCGATCGAGGGCTTGAGCTCCTCGGGCGAGACCGAGATCTCGAGCTTCACCCGGGTGGGGGTGAGCTTCTCGACGGTGCTAGTGACCATGCCTGTTGTTCTCCTCTGTTCCGCGCCAACGCACGGTGGCTGAAGGTCTGGGGTCTTGGGGGCCGTGTCGGGGCGACAGGATTTGAACCTGCGGCCTCCCGCTCCCAAAGCGGGCGCTCTACCAAGCTGAGCTACGCCCCGGGCGGGCGGGCACGCGAACGTGCACCGGATTCGGCCCCGAGAAGTCTAGCCGACGCTGCCCGCGCGTCGAATCGACGTTGAGAACTCAGCTATGCTTGCTGAGGTTGCGGCCGTTGCCGCTCCGGGGATGTAGCTCAATGGTAGAGCCTCAGTCTTCCAAACTGATTACGCGGGTTCGATTCCCGTCATCCCCTCCAAACGAACGAGGCGGCCCGGTTTATCCGGGTCGCCTCGTTCGTTTTCTGGGCACTGCCGGGAATCGAAAGCAGGCGAAGCCTGCGTCTTCGATTGGGCCCACGCCGCCAGAGGCTCCGCGCGCGGCGCAGCCGCGGGTGGAGGGGCGGTGGGGACCGTCATCCCCCGGCACACGACATGCACGTTTCGACTCGCCCCCGGCTCGCTCAACGACCGACCGCCCACCCTCGTTCGTTGAGCGACGAGCGCAGCGAGGAGACGAAACGAAGCGACCCGTTCCCTGGCGTCCCTCGCGACATCCGGTGACCGGCGCGACCGGCGTCGATCTGCCGCTGGATGCCGTCGCGAGCGCGCACCAACTCGAGATCCGCTCCCGCCTGCTCGCAGCGGCGACCGCGACGCAACGTCATCATGATGGCGCGCACCGTCATCCCCCGCATGAAACGCACGTTTCGACTCGCCTCCGGCTCGCTCAACGACCGATCGCCCACGCCCGTTCGTTGAGCGACGCGCGCAGCGAGCAGACGAAACGCCTCCGGCGATGTCCGAGGTCAGTGCCAGACTGATGTCAGGTCGGAAGCACCCTGAATCCGATCTGAATCATCAGCCGAGTGCCCCGGCGAAACAGGTCGCGCGAGAGCGCGCCTCGACGAAATGTGGGCACATGCGAGACGACGGAATCATCGGCTTCAGCGACGCGGATGCCGCGGCGTTGGCCGAGGCCGTCGAGACGGTGCGCAAGGCCGACGCCGACATCGCCGCGGCGCAGGCTCGCCGAATGAAGGCGCTTGCAGACGCCGAGCACCTCGCGCGGCGGCTCGCCTCGCACTCGCGCGCGAACGTCCGCGTGCACGACATGGCCCAGCGCGCGGTCGCTGCCGAGATCGGGGCGGCGACCCACCTCGCCGACAGGACCGTGCAGCGTCAGATGAGCGCCGCGGCGCGGATCGTCGACGACTACCCGCAGACGCATGCGGCGCTCGGTGCAGGCCGCATCCAGCTGAGCCATGCGCGGGTGATCGTCGACGCGGGCGCCAACCTCCCTCAAGATCGGCGCGCGGCCTTCGAGCGCGGCGCTCTCGCTATTTGCGAGACCGAGAGCGTCGGTCGCGCTCGCGCGCGGGTCGAGATCCTCGCCGAGCGGCAGCATCCGACCACGCTCACCGCGCGCCACGCCACCGCGCGCGAGGGCCGACGCGTGTTCACGACCCCGCTCCCCCACGGGATGAGCGAGATCGTCTCCGTCCAGCCGGCGATCATCGCCGATGCCATCTACGACCGCCTGACGCGACAGGAGCGTGCCCTCATCGAGCTCCGCCAGCAGGCTGCCGAGCGGGCGAACGCCGCCCGCCGAGCCGGAGACGAACCGGATGCCGGCGATCTCCTGCTCTCGGGCGACACGCGCACGAGCGACCAGATCCGCGCCGACCTCCTCGCTGACATGCTGCTCACGACGCAGCCTGGCGCCGATCCGACACGCGACGATGACGGGCCCGGCACCCTCGGGGCCATACGCGCCCACGTGCAGGTCGTGGTCCCCGTCCACGCCCTCACCGGCGGCGACGCCGAAGTGAGCGAGCTCGTCGGCAGCGGCCCGCTCGATGCCCAGACCGCCCGGGTGCTCGCCGGCGGCTCGTGCACGGGCTGGGACCGCATCCTCACGGAACCGGCCTCCGGCCAGGTCGTCGCCGTCGACAGACGCAACGTCCCTCCGGCGCTGCGTCGTACCGTCCACGCTCGCGATCGGCACTGCCGATTCCCCGGATGCCGCGTGCCCGCCATCAGGTGTGAGATCGACCACGTGCACGACTGGGCGCGCGGGGGGCCGACCCACCTCGACAACCTGCAGTGTCTGTGCCAGCGACACCACTCCGTGAAGCAGTTCACGGCGTGGCGGGTACGACAGCTGCCCGGCGGCGTCATCGCGTGGACATCCCCGCTCGGCGCCACCTACATCGATGACCCGCCGCCACCCGTGCAGTTCACCGAGTCCTCCGATGGCCCCGAGGACGACGGGTCCGATCCGCCACCTTTCTAGGATCTGATCACTGCGGCGTGGTCGCGTACGAGCTGATGAGCGAATCCACCATCCAGCTCTCATCCTCGGAGCGCGCCGCGCTGCCCTGGAAGCCCGAGTCGGGGATGAGGAGGAAACGGTTCGCGTCCGGCGAGTCGTTCCACGTGGAGTCGACGGCCAGCCACGCGCCATCGATGTTCACCTTGTTCCATGCGTGACGCCCGCCGGAGTACACCGTTCCGGTGACGACCACGGAGTCCACATCCGCCGCCTGCATGAGCAGGTGATACGCGTCGGCGTAGCTCGCGCACACACCGGTCTGCTTGAGCAGCACGCCCGCCGCCGTCCACGCATCCTCGTAGCCGTCGGGGATGGCCTCGACCCCCGTCGCGTTCTTCGCCTCGAGCGCCGCATAGTCGTACTCGGCGTGAGCGGTCAGCCAGTCGTTGAGCGCGACCGCCTTGTCTTGAGCGGACATCTCCGGCGTCGTGACCGCGGCGACGGCCGCATCCACCGCCGTCTTGATCTCGGCCTGTTGCGCCTCGATCGCGGAGTGGTCCTCGTCGTAAGTGACATACAGCGTCTTGTTGTCGTAGACAGCCGCCCCCTTCACACCGAGCGCATACGGATTCTGGTTCAGAGCCTCATCCAACGCGTCGTCGCCCTGAGGGGCTCCCGGCGCGGAGCTCAACGCGGAGATGTCCACTGCCTTCGACCCGGCGATCAGGTGCGCGGCGATGAAGCGCGTCAACTCCGTGCTGCCGAACACCGGATACGCCACATCGGGGTAGGTGTCTACCGTCTCGATGTTGGGATCGACCGGTGCCGAGACCAGTTGGAAGCCCGCCGCGCCGGTCGGCGGAGCAGCCGCCAGCGCAGCCGCGTTGAAGGCGTCCGCCTCCGCCTGCAGATCCGTCACGGCCGCCTGCGGTACGTAGGTCCACGTACCCAACTGTGTGCCCCGCGCGAACATCGGCACCATGTACCACTCGCGGTAGGGGCGTGCCTGGGAGGCGTCCACGTACGTGATCGCGGCGCGCGTCGCGCCGTCGAGCGACGTGAAGGGAACCGTCTTGGGCAGAGCCGAGATGCTCGCCACCGACGTGCCGATCTCGCCCCGCAGCGTGGCGGTCGCGATCTGGTAGGGCAGCGCGCCGACGCCCTGACCGATCGTGTCGAAGCTCTGGTACGGCGAGAAGCGCTGCCCGTCCGTGGCGATGACACCGAAATCCCACCCCGACGTGCCGTAGTTCGGTCCGGGCAGATATCCGGCGCCCTCTTCGTCCGCGCTCGAGCCCTCGTAGGCCTTCAGCGCGTCGTTCTGACGCTCGGGCCAAGGCTCGTTCTGTAGGCCGCTCTCTTTCACGACCGATTCGCTGGTCCACGTCGTGTCGGATGTCGACCCGAGCAGCGTGTAGCTCCGCGGTCCGGTCACCTGAGCCTTCGACGCGACGACCAGGTACTCGGTCGCCCCGTCAACGGCCTGCCAGGTGAGAGCGAGGCTGCCGTCGCCCGTCGGTGTGCCGAGACTCGCGACCGGGGTGGCCAATTCGCGCTTGACCGTGAACATCGTGACGATCGGCTTCGCGAGAGGGTTGCCCTCCTTGTCGGCGCGCTGAACGAGGTAGTACTCGTCGTGCAGTGACCACTCCGAGATCGCCGAGTCGGAGATGTCCCGCTGGCCGTCGCCTGCGCGCGCGTAGGTCGAGTCGTTGGGAACGACGCGGATGCGGCGATCGTCGGACGGGTAGGACGTCGAGCTCGCCGGCTGAACGACCGTCGCACCGGCCTCATGCGTCAGCGCGGCGTCGTAGTACACCTGGAAGGCCCAGTCCGGCGCCGCCCGGCCCTCGTCGTATCCCGACTGTTCGGTCTTCGGGCTGTTCGCCGCGTTGACGTCCCTGAGGAGGTAGTCCACGTCGAAGTGGAACTCGTGATCGCGGTCGAGATCCAGCATCGGGTCGGTGTAGTCGTACTGCTCCGACAGATCTGTGCGCAGCGCCGCGGGCACGCCTTCGATGGGACGAAGGAACGTGAACATCCCGACAACGAGCGTCACGACGGCGATGAGCGCGACACCGCCGGTCACGCTGAGCCCGACGATGAGCCCCCTACGCCGCTTGCGTGTGGGACGCGCGCCCGACTCAGGCGCGGATGCGGGCGCGGCCGGCGCCGGCGCGGATGTGGTCGAGGCCTGCTCGCGCGCGGCGGGCGCAGGGTGCATCGGGGCATCGGGACTCACGTGCGCGGTCCAGCCCGTGCCGTCCCAGTAGCGTCGCCCACCGCCGCCCGCGGGATCGGGGTACCAACCGGCCGGTGTCGCTTCTGCCATGACGCCCTGATTCTCGAGATGCTGCGGGGGACCTCGCACACGCTAACCGAGCAGAGAAAACTCCGCCGGAACCCTTGCGCACACCAGGGGATTCCACGCTAAAGGAGGCGTGATGACGGACCGTCTCGAACGCTCGGAGTTGTGGAAAGCGAGTCAGCCCGCCGCGGCGTGGCGTTCGCTGTGCGACAGGTACGCCGCAGCGTTGCGTACCAGCCCCGCGCGCTCGTCATCCGTCAGCGCGCGCCGCACCTTGCCGGGCACGCCGGCGACCAGGGAGCCGTCGGGGATCTCCGCCTCCTCCAGCACCACCGCTCCCCCGGCGATGAGGCAGCCGGCGCCGATCCGCGCGCCGTTGAGCACGACGGCGCCCATGCCGATCAGACTTCCGTCGCCGATCGTGCAGCCGTGCACGACGGCGTTGTGCCCGATCGACACGTCATCGCCGATCGTCACCGGATGCCCGCCGTCGACATGAACGCTCACCGAGTCCTGCACGTTGCTGCGGGCTCCGACCGTGATCGTGTCGCCGTCGGCGCGCAGCACCGCGTTGTACCAGACGCTCGCGTTCTCCCCCAGCCGGACGGCGCCGATCAGGCGGGCACCGGCGGCGACGAACGCGGATGCCGGCACCTCCGGCACCGTGTCGGCGAGGGCGATCACGGATGCGGCTTCCGAGACGGTCATGCCCCGACCCTAACCGGCGGAACGCTCCAGCGCGGCGCGGATCGCCTCCGTGTACTGCGGCATGAGCGAATCGACGAAGGTCACCGTGAGGTGGTCCTGGTCACGGTAGACGTCCGCACCGCCCACGACGGGGAAACACGTCGAGTCGTCGCAGTACACGTCGGTGAAGTCGAGCAGCGTGACCCCCGGTGCGCCGTCCGCAGCCTCGCGCAGCGGATCCTTGGCGACGAGCACGTCGGATCGCGCACCGTCGCATGCGGCCGCGTCGCGAGTGCGCAGGCACTTGTTGGGGTCCGTCTCCCACACGGGGTTGTCGACGACCGTGATGACGGGCACACCCGCATCCGTCACCTTCGACCACGCCGAGCGGTAGCCAGCCACGGCGGCGTCGTAGGAGGAGTCGTGCCCGGCCGACGCGTACGGCGTCGTCGCGAGGGCGGAGGTGAAAACCACGTCCGGCTTCGCGTCCACGAGCGCCTGATCGACCGCGGTACGCCACGCGGAGCACGCCGCGCCGAAGGCTCCCGGCGTCGACAGCGGTGTGTCGTTCCACGGACATGCACCCTTGAAGAAGGTCACCAGACGCCACCCGTTCGCCTCCGCCATCCGCTCGAACGTCGACAGCAGCTGGAACGCGTGGCTGTCGCCGATGAGCGCCACCGTGGGCGCATCCGGCGCATCGGAGCCGAAGGTGCAGCTCACGGGCCGCGCGTCGTTCAGCTGGACGAAGCACTGTTCGTCGGCGGGTTTGTCGACGCCGGCGAATCCGGGCGCCGGGAGGATGGTGCCGGATGCGGGCGCATCCTGGCAGTCCGGATCGAGCACGGACTGCGCGCCGAAGCAGGCGGGCGGGTCGGTGCGCAGCTGTTCGAGTTGCGCCACTCCGTCGCGATAGGCGGGCGCGTTCACCGCCCAGGCACCGCCGGCCGTGCCTGCGACCAGCGCCATCGCCGCGAGCGATGCCCAGAGCGTCACACGCGGACGCCGCGACGTGAGCACCCGCCAGGACCGCACCGGATCCTCCACGAACTTCTTGGTAAGCCACGCGAGCACGAAGCAGATCGCCAGCAGCGCGACCCGGTGGTAGATGCTCAATCCCCAGAAGGGTACGGACGGCGCGATGATGATCAGCGGCCAGTGCCAGAGATAGAGCGAGTACGAGATGTCGCCGGTGAAGCGCATGGGCGCGATCGACAGGATGCGGGTCGGGTACCACCATCGGGCGGAGTCGGAGGCCGCGATCACGGCGACCGCTCCGAGGGCCGGCAGCAACGCCGCGTAGCCGGGGAAAGGCGTCGAGGAGTCGAAACGGAAGGCCGTGTAGACGAGGGCGACGATGCCCGCCCAGCCGAGCACGAAGCTCGCCACCGCATTGCGCACGCGCAGCGCGGGCACGAGCGCCACCATGGCCCCGAGTCCGAATTCCCACATCCGACCGAAGGTCACGAAGTACGCCGGTGCGGGGTCGTTCATCGTGAGCAGAATGCAGTACACGAGCGATGCGACGCTCACCGCGCCCAGGGCGGTCAGGATGGCGCGACGGCGGCGGCCCGCAAAGAAGCGGACACCGATCCATGCCGCGAGAAGCATGATCAGAGGCCAGAGCACATAGAACTGCTCCTCGAGCGACAGCGACCAGTAGTGCTGCACCATGGCCGGCTCGCCGGAGTTGCCGAGATAGTCGGCCGACGTGAGCGCGAGGTACCAGTTCTCGACGTAGAAGGTCGACGCGATGATTTCGCTGACCTCCCGCTGCAGCCCCGAGATCGGCATGAGGTACGGGGACGCGGCGACGATCGCACAGAAGAGCAGGACGAGAAGCGATGCCGGCAGCAGGCGGCGCGCCCGCCGGGCCCAGAACTGCGCCAAGCGCACGGTCCCGGTGGCCGTCAGTTCGCGCATCAGATGCCCTGTGATCAGGAAGCCCGAGATCACGAAGAAGACGTCGACGCCGACGTAGCCCCCGGGGATCCGGCCCGGCCAGAAGTGGTAGAGCACGACCAGAAGCACGGCGATCGCACGCAGGCCCTGTACGTGAGGAATGAAGCGGGAGGGTTCCGCGTGCTCGGGCGACGCACCGGTCGGCTGGCGACCGCGCAGGCGCGCCGGCTCGTCCAGATTCTGCGGAGTCCGGGCGGGATCTGAGGCTGGCACCCTCCGACGTTAGCCGCAGGTTCCCCGGAATCACGTCTGCGGCACGACGTCCGATCGTGTGAGCCCAGCCTCATCTTGCTTGCGGAATTTCTCCGGCTGGCTAGCGTTTCATTCAGCAGATGCGACTGCCCCAACGGAAGGCTTTGTCATGACGAAGAACCAGACCATCCCCGCCAGCGCTGCCGACCCGACCGTCGCCGCCGGAGCCGCGCAGTTCCTCACCCCCGTCACCCTCGGCCTGCAGGCCCTCGCCGTCACCGGCAAGCAGGCGCACTGGAACGTGCGCGGCGCGAACTTCATCGCGATCCACGAGCTCCTGGACTCCGTCGTGGAGCACGCTCAGGGCTGGGCCGACGAGACCGCCGAGCGCATCGTCGCCCTGGGTCTCCCCGTGGACGCGCGCCTGTCCACGATCGCTGCGAAGGTGGCGCCCTCATCGGTGCCGGCCGGCTTCACGCAGTGGGACGACATGATCCGCCACATCGTCGCCGACATCGACACGATCATCGTCGACGTACAGACGGCGATCGACGGCTTGGACGAGATCGACCTCACGAGCCAGGACATCGTCATCGGTATCCGTGCCGGCCTCGAGAAGGACCGTTGGTTCCTCTCGGCCCACCTCGCCGAGTAAGCGGACCACACGAGAAGACCCCCGCCCTCCGAGGAGGCGGGGGTCTTCTCGTGAAAGGGTCAGTCGATCCGCGAGTGGTCGCCGAGCCGGTGCCACGAGCGGTTGTGGTAGACCAGCGCGTCGCCGTGCTCCCCCGGCTGCACGTCCCGATTGATGCCGGACTGCAAGGCGTGCGCAGCAATGACGGTCGAGCCGCCCGCGTTCATCCGCTCGATGATCGCGCAGCGCACCCACGCCCGGACGCCGTTGTAGACGGGCTCCCCGGTGACCAGGCGGCTCCAGCTCTCGGAGTCGGCGAAGCGGTCGATGCCGCTGGTCGATGCGAGCTTCGCGACACCGAGGTCGTCGCTGTCGAGCAGGTGGACGACGACGGTATCGGCCGCGAGGATCGCGGGGGTGGCCGACGAAAGGGCGGAGACGGAGAAGATCAGCAGCGGCGGCTCCGCGCTCACCGACGAGACCGAGGTCGCGGTCAGCGCGACGGGGCCCTCCGGTCCCTCAGCAGTGATGACCGCGACGCCGCCGGGGTGACCGCGGAACAGTGCCTTGAACTCGTCCGGCGAAAGCGAGGCGCCGGCGAAACGGTCACGTTCGGCGCCGTGCTCGCCGAGCGGGTTCGACAGGGGTGCGGGAGTGGTCATAC
Organism: Microbacterium neimengense; assembly: GCF_054782995.1. NCBI lineage: Bacteria > Bacillati > Actinomycetota > Actinomycetes > Micrococcales > Microbacteriaceae > Microbacterium > Microbacterium neimengense. The sequence continues at coordinate 162,534 of NZ_BAAGRK010000015.1, read as the reverse complement.
TTCGACGCTACGACTTTCATGTTTCGGGCAGGGCACGCGGCGACACACAGCGCAACGCATCATCCGGCGATCGCCACCTCTGGCGCCTCCAGCACGCCGTCCGCCATCAGCTGGCGTACGGCGGAGCGACCGGCCCGGTTGGCACCGACCGTGGACTGCGAGGGTCCGTAACCGATGAGGAACAGCCGCGGCTCGTCCAGCGCGCGCGAGTCCTCGACCCGGATGCCGCCCGCCGGCGTCCGCAGTCGAAGCGGCGCAAGGTGGTCGAGGGCGGGGCGGAAGCCCGTCGCCCAGAGGATCACGTCGGCAGGTTCCAAAGTGCCGTCGGGCATCCGTATGCCGTCGGGCTCGATCGCGCGGAACATCGGATGCCGCACGAGCACACCTCGCCGCTCGGCTTCGCGCGCCCACGGGGTCCAGTGCATCCCGGTGACCGAGATGACGCTGCCGGCGGGAAGGCCCTGGCGCACCCGCTCCTCGACACCGGCGATCGCCGCGACACGCGCAGGGATGTCGAACTCGTCGTCGCGCCATTCCGGCTCGCGCCGAGTGACCCAGAACGTGTCCGCCACACGTGAGATCTCCTCGAGCAGCTGCACCCCCGAGACGCCGGCTCCGACGATCACCACACGCTTGCCCGCGAACTGCTCCGCGGAGACGTAGTCGTGCACGTGCAGCTGCGTGCCACGGAAACTCTCACGCCCGGGCACCGCCGGCCAATGGGGGCGTGTCCAGGTACCCGTGGCATTGATCACGTATCTCGCGGAGAAGCTCCCCGCATCCGTATAAACCCGCAGCCGCTCACCGTCACGCGAGACCGCCCGTACGCGAACGGGGCGGCGCACCCGGAAATCGAAGCGATCCTCGTACGCGGCGAAGTACGGCGGGAGCACATCGCGGCTGGACGACGCGGGATCGGCCGGCGGGACCGGGAAGCCGGGGAGCTCGTGGATACCGTTGACCGTCGCCATCCGCAGCGACTCCCAGCGGTGCTGCCACGCCCCGCCGGCCGCGGATTCGGCGTCGAGCACCACGAAGCTCCGCGAATCGAGGGCCGGTGCATCGAGGGGGCGGAAGCCCCGACGGTGCAGGTGGTAGGCGGCAGAGAGTCCCGCCTGACCCGCTCCGATGACGACGACATCCACGGGCACGCCGATGACGGGATCGGATGCGGACATGCTTTCGTCAACGCCCGCACCGCACGGTGCATTCCACGCTCAGACGGACAGTGCCTCGGCGATCGGCGTGTCGCCCGCTCCGAAGCGGATCGTGCGGCGGACGGTCGCGGGGCCGATGAGGGTCGCAGCGATCACCGCGGCGACGTCGGCCCGGGAGACCTCGCCCCGCTCCGTCGGCTCCGTGGTGATGCGCCCCGTCGCCTCGTCCGAGGTCAGGGTCCCGGGGCCGAGCACCGTCCACTCCAGCGAGCTTCGCCGCAGGTGCTCGTCGGCCGCCAGCTTCGCGTCGGCGTAGGGGAAGAAGGAGTCGGAGGGATCGATGCCGTGATCGGGCGAGGAGCCGATCCACGACACCATCACGAAGCGCGAGACGCCGGCCACCTCCGCCGCATCCGTGGCGCGGATGGCGGCGTCGCGATCGACGGCGTAGGTGCGGGCTGCGTCGCCCCCGCCGGCACCCGCCGACCACACGACGGCGTCGTAACCCGCAAAGGCGTCGGACAGCGTCTTCGTATCCGCGGCGGCGACGTCCGCAACCAGCGCGCTCGCTCCCGACGCGCGCACGTCGTCGACGTGGTCGGGGTTGCGCACGACCGACGTGACCTCGTCGCCCCGCGCCACGAGCAGGGGTGCCAGCAGAAGAGCGATCTTGCCGTGTCCACCGATGATGAGGATGCGAGACATGGTCCGTCCTTTCGCGTCGTGAGCGTGTCCCCAGCCCACGTACCCGGCTCCGAGGAGGGGCCGGGGGGATCGAGGACGCCGTCGAGGTACCACCACCTGGCGCTCTGCTTCACGAACCGGCTGCGCTCGTGCAGGACACCCGAGGACGCGCCCTCGCGCCAGGCGGCGCGGAACTCCACGGTGCCCTTGCGGTCATCCGGCGAGCCGCCGACCGTGTCGAGGATGCTGAGTCCTCGCCAGCGCACGTCACGGTCGAGGGCCAGCTCGGACGGCCGCGTGCCCGGGTGCCAGGTGTCCATGAGATAGTCCGCGTTCAGACGGACGAACGCCGTGTACCGCGAACGCATGAGCGCCTCGGCGGTCGTCGGCGGCGTGCCCGCCAGCGCCGGACCGCAGCACTCGCCGAAAGAGCGGCCACTCCCACAGGGACACGGCAGTTTCTCCATCCGACGATCCTCGCCCGCGGGCCCATCCGACGCAATAAACGCCGTCGCGTCGACGTTGGCCCCTCCAGCAGCCGAAGAAATGAGCACCATGAACAGCGCACCCGCCTCACTATCCGGAGAACTCCTGCCCGATGACACCGCCATGGATGCGGTGACTCTGCGCGTCGGCGATCTCGAGAAGATGACGGGCTTCTACGGGTCCGCGATCGCGCTGGAGCCCATCGAGGAACGCGCTCGCGGGCGCGAGGTCCATCGCGTACTCGGACGCGGCGGAGTCCCCATGGTGCGCCTCGTGCACACACCGGACCTGCCCCTCGCCGCGCCCGGCTCCGCCGGGCTCTTCCACACCGCGTTCCTCTTCGAGGACGCCGCGACCCTGGCCGCCACCGTCTACCGGACCGCTCAGGACGGCCGCGCCCGGTTCACCGGATCGAGCGATCATCTCGTCAGCGAGGCGTTCTACTTCACGGATCCCGAGGGCAACGGAATCGAGTTGTACACCGACCGCTCGCGCGATCTCTGGCGTCACGTCAACGGAGAGGTGCAGATGGACACGGTCTTTCTGGATCCGAACGACTACCTTCGCGCACACCTCACGCAGGATGCTTTCGATCGCGTGTCCACCGAGCCCGGCCGGGTCGGACACGTCCATCTCCAGGTGGGCGACATCGCCCCCGCGCGTCGCTTCTACGTCGATGCCCTCGGCTTCGCCCCCACCTTCACCGGTATTCCCACCGCGCTGTTCGCGTCGGCCGGCGGGTACCACCATCACGTCGCCGTGAACACCTGGAACAGCGCGGGCGCGGGTCCCCGGGCGGCGAGTCTCGGCCTGGGCGAGCTGGCGCTGGCCGTGCCCGATCGTGCCGCGCTGGACGCCCTGACCGACCGGCTGCGCGGCTCGAACGTCGCCTTCGACGACGACGGTCGCGCTGTGACGGCGCATGACCCGTGGGGCACGCGGGTGACGGCGACCATCGGCGGCACAAGCACGGACGAGCTGCTGACACGGTGATACGGCGCGGAGCCCCGTACCCTGAACGGGTGGCCTCCGACACCGAAACCCTCCGCTTCGTCACTCCACGGGGCCGCCTGCTCGTGCTCGCGGCCCTGTGCGCTGTGATCACCGCGATGGGAGTGGTCATCGTCATCCTCAACATCGACAACACACCCAGCCTGTTGCTCGGCGTCGCGGTCGTGGGCATCTTCGGGCTCGGCGGCGGATTCTCGCTGATCGGTCAGTTCCGCAACGCGACCGTGCTGCGAGCAGATGCCGAGGGCATCCGTGTCGCACGTATGGGCGCGGCACCGTGGGGCGACGTCGATCGGATCGCCACCACGGCCAAGGGAGAGCTCGGCATCCGGATGCGCCGTACCGAAGCCCTCCTCGCCGGCGCGCACAACAGCCACACGCGCGAGAGCCTGCGGGCGCAGCGGGAGCGCAGCGGCGGATACGACCTGACCTTCACCGCGCACGACCTCGGGTGCCCGCCGTCGGATGCCGCACGATCGCTGCGCGCGCTCCAGCCCTGATGGCCCGCCTCTCGCTCCCCGTCACGGTGCGCGCGACCCAGCGCGCACCGCTCCTGCTGGTCGTCAAGTCCGCCGTCGCGACCGTGGGGGCGTGGCTGCTCTCGCAATGGCTGATCCCCGGCCCACCGCCGGTGTTCGCGGCGATCGCCGCGGTACTGGTCGTGCAACCGAGCCTGAACCAGTCGTTCACGCGCGCGATCGAACGCTCCGTCGGCGTCATTGCCGGCGTGCTGCTCGCCTCCGCGCTCGGGCTCGCGTTCGGCAACAGCACGTGGGTCGTGCTCCTCGCCGCGGGTGCGGGGCTGCTCGTCGCCTGGGCGCTGCGCCTGTCCCCCACCGCCTCCACGCAGATCGCGATCAGCGCGATCCTCGTGCTGTCACTGGGACCTGCCACCCCCGACTATGCGCTCGATCGGATCCTGGAGACGTTGCTGGGTGCGGCCATCGGCTTCGTCGTCAACATCGCGATCGTCCCGCCGGTCGCGATCGCCCCGGCCCGCGAGGCGACCGATCGGCTGTCGACGGAACTGGCCGCATCCCTGGACCGTCTCGCCGACGCGCTCGAAACGCAACGCTCCCCGGGCGAGCTTGAGGCGTTGATGGTCGAGGCGCGGCTCCTGCGCCCCATGCGGGATGCGGCGGAGCGCGCGATCGGCAGCGGAGCGGAATCGCTGGCGCTCAATCCCCGCAGCCGGCGGCATCGCACAGAGCTGGGCGAACTCCGGGACCGTCTGGATCTGTATACGCCGATCGTGACGCAGGTCACCGGCATGACACGTGCCGTGTACGACCATTACGCGCCCGAGATCGTCACCGACCCGCAGGTGCGAGCTCTCGCGGAGCAGATGCGCCGCGCGGCGCACGACCTGGAACGCACGCGCGGTTCGCAGGCGGCACCGATCGACGAGCCGCCCGCGCTCACCACGCCGCTGCAGATCGCTCGTCCGCCCTCCGCGCACTGGGTGCTCATCGGCTCGCTGCTGGAGGATCTGCATCGCATCCACCACAGCCTCACGGAACGCGAGGACGCCTAGGAGAGGTCAGCGGCGGCGCTCGGCGCACGGGACGCACAGCGTCGCCGTCGGACGCACGAGAAGACGGCCCACCGGGATGTCGCGCCCGCACGCCGGGCACACCCCGAAGGTGCCGTCGTCGAGTCGGTGCAGCGCATCGTCGATCTCGTCGATCTCGACGGCTGCCGCACGACGCAGCCCCTCCAGTCGGGACCACTCGTCGCTGAGAGTTGCGCCCTCGGGGTCGTGCTCGTCGTCGGCGCCCGCAGGATCGTTGCGGGCGTCCTGCACGCTACGGATGGCATCACCCCGCGCCGTCAGGCGGGCCGACGCGTCGCGGCGCAACGACGTCAGCAGCTCCGTGAATACGGCGGGGTCGCTCGGGTCGTTCACAGGCTCAGCGTGCCGTCACGACCACCGTGAACTCCAGGGGCTGGATTCCGCCGTCCTTGTTCGTCATCGTGACGCTCGTGGTCCCGGCCGACAGCGCGCGCACGCCCGGGTTGAAGGTGGCGCTCCCGTCGTCCTTGCCCGCGACGAACTCGGCGACGACCGCGTCGGCGACGGTGCCGGTGTAGCTGGCTACCGCGAGGTCGCCGGTGTCGATGTTGAGCGTCTGACCCACGACCAGATCGACGCTCTCTCCCTGGAGGTCGCCCGCCGACACCGTCACGGGCGCGACGACGTCGCCGCCGATCGGCGTCGCGTCCCCGGTGGGCGACGACGAGGATGCGGGCGAGCAGCCCGCCATGAGAAGGGACACGGTGACGACCGCGGCACCGAGCGCGAGCCTGCTGAGCTTCATGTGGTCAGTATCGCCGCGCGGCGTCCCGTCGTCGGTCACGATCGCGCAACGGTCAGTCGACGGCGCCTCGAGCGTTGTACACGACGGAGTCGCTCGCCCCGTACGCCCGGTAGACCTCGACGGCCTCGTCGTGACGGACGCCGATGGTCACGCGGATGCCGCGACGCTCGAACTGGGCGGCCCAGTCGTCCACGACGGGTCCTTCGTCGAAGCCGGTGAGCTCCTCGAGGAGCGGGCCCTCGCCGGCGACCACGAGCGAACGCACGCCGCTCCACATCGTGGCCCCGTAGCACATGACGCACGGGCGCCAGTTGACGACGAGTTCGAGCTCGGCGCCGTCCGCGCCGAGATCCCAGCGCCCGAGAGCGGTCTGCGCGAGGCTCAGCGTCGTCACCTCCGCGTGCATGGAGGTGAGGCCCGAGGCGAGCACCACGTTCACGCCCGCCGAGACGAGGCGCCCGGTCGTCGACTCGACCACGATCGCCGCGAACGGCCCACCGCTTCCCTCGCGCCAGTTGCGGTCGGCGAGGGCGTTGACGAGATCCATCCGCTCCTCCGCGGTCGGAAGCACCTCGGGGAGCGAATCGAGCTCGTCGAGGAGCCAAACGGGCAGGGAGGCGGAGAGCGAGGAAGCGAGAGGCATGAGGACATCCTGTCCGTGGCACATGTCGGCTCTGTTACACGACGCTCAGCGCTCGCGCGCCAGCCATGACCGGAGCCGGTCGAGAGGCCACGTCGTGACGATCCTCTCCGCCGGCACCCCCGCACGCTCGGCGCGGGCGGCTCCGTGGTCGAGGAGCGAGAGCTGCCCGGGCGCATGGGCGTCGCTGTCGATCGCGAACAGGCACCCCGCATCCAGCGCGATCGCGATCAGCTCGTCCGGCGGATCCTGCCGCTCGGGTCGCGAGTTGATCTCCACCGCCACCCCGCGTTCGGCGCAGGCCGCGAACACGCGCGCCGCATCGAAATCGGACGGCGGCCGCGTCCCGCGGGAGCCTTCCACGAGGCGTCCCGTGCAATGCCCGAGGACGTCCGTGTGATCGTCGCGCACCGCGCGCAGCATCCGCGCAGTCATCTCGGCGCCCGCCATCCTCAGCTTGGAGTGCACGCTCGCGACGACGACGTCCAGCCGAGACAGCATCTGCGGGGTCTGATCGAGGGCGCCGTCCTCGAGGATGTCGACCTCGATTCCGCTCAGCAGCGTGAACCCGTCCCCTGAGTACTGCGGAAGTTCCTCGAGCTGCTGCGCGAGCCGTTGTGCGCTCAGCCCGTTCGCCACGCGGAGTCGCGGCGAGTGATCCGTGAGGGCGACGTACTCGCGGCCCATGGCACGCGCCGCATCCGCCATCGCCGCGATGGGCGCCTGCCCGTCGGACCAGTTCGAATGTGTGTGAAGATCGCCGCGAAGTCGAGCGAAGAGCGTGCTCGACTCCTCCGGGGCGGCGCGTTCCCTCAGCTCCACCAGGTAGTCGGGGATGGCGCCCGACGCGGCCTGCAGGATCACCTCGAGCGAGCTCTTACCGACCCCCTTGGTGCGCCGCAGCGTCTCAGGGTCCGACCGCGCCCCCGACGGCAGCGCGGCCACCGCCTCTGCTGCCGCACGGAAAGCCTGGGACCGATAACGCGACGCCCGCTCGCGCTCGAGCAGCGTCGCGATCTCGCGGAGTGCGTCGATGGGATCCATCGCCCCAGTGTGCCCGCGTCCGCCTCATGCGTCAGGGAGCAGTCGCGAAAGCTGACGGGCGTGGCAGGATGAGCCCGTGTCCCGCCTCATGCTCCTCGACACCGCGTCGCTGTACTTCCGCGCCTTCTACGGCGTCCCCGATTCGGTGAAGGCACCCAACGGCCAGCCAGTCAACGCCGCGCGTGGACTGCTCGACATCGTCGCCAAGCTCGTCAGCACCTACGAGCCGACCCACCTCGTCGCGTGCTGGGACGACGACTGGCGCCCCGACTGGCGCGTGCAGCTCATCCCGAGCTACAAGACCCACCGCGTGGTCGCCGAGGTCGAGAGCGGTCCCGACATCGAGGAGGTCCCCGATCCGCTCGAGGCGCAGATCCCGCTGATCCGCGAGTCTCTCGACCTTCTCGGCATTCCGATCGTCGGGGCCGCGGCGCACGAGGCGGATGACGTCATCGGCACTCTGGCGACGGATGCGGGGATGCCGGTGGACATCGTCACCGGCGACCGCGACCTCTTCCAGCTCGTCGACGACACGGCCGCGGTTCGTGTCGTCTATACGGCCCGCGGCATGAGCAACCTCGAGATCGTGACGGATGACGTCGTGCACACGAAGTACGGCGTCGCACCGCACCAGTACGCCGACTTCGCCGTGCTCCGCGGCGACGCGTCCGATGGCCTTCCGGGAGTCGCGGGCATCGGCGAGAAGACAGCGGCGACGCTCCTCACCGCTCACCGCGACCTCGAGGGCATCATCGCCGCGGCGACGGCCGGGGAAGGAATGAGCGCGGGGGTGCGCACGAAGATCGTCGCCGGCGCCGACTACCTGGCCGTCGCCCCCACGGTCGTCCGCGTGGTGCGAGACCTCGAGCTGCCGACGTTCGATGCGACCCTTCGGGAGGTCTCCCCGGATGCTGCAGCCTTCGCCGATCAGTGGGGGCTGGGAACCGCGTTCGCGCGGGCCACGAACGCCATCGCTGCGAGGATCGCGACCGCATAACCGACCGCGACGGCCAGCATGAGAACCAGCGGCCCCTGCCATCCGCCGGTCGCCTCGTGCAGGGCACCCGCGATCGGGGCACCGAAGGCCCCGATGCCGTAGCCGCCACCCTGGACGAGGGCGGAGATCGTCGTGGCCTCCGCATCCGTACGGGCCACGGTGACGACGGCGGAGAAGATCGCGACGAACCCGCCCGCGTGCGCGAGTGCACCGAAGGACAACCACACCCACATGAGCTCGGGGGCCCACAGCATGCCCATGGTCAGCGCCAGCCAGCAGGCGCTGATGGTCAGCGGCACCACGATGCGCGGGGTGTAGCGGGCGAGAACCGGCACGAGGAAGGACCCGGCAATGGCGACCCCCTGGAAGATGGAGGCGAGCGCGCCCGCACCCGATCGGTCGAGCCCCAGCTCGTCGGCTCCGATCGAGGGCAGCCAGGTCGAGAGCGCGTAGTAGATGGTCACCTGGAGCGAGAAGGCGCCTAACAGCAGCCAGACGACCGGCCGCCGGAAGACACCGCCCCGCGCGGAGACGACCGGGAGCGGGCCGGTCAGCGCAGCGACGTCGTCGACGGGCGTCACGCCGACGGAGGCGGCCGACGGCGCACCGGAGAAGCGTTCGCCCCAAAGGGCGCCACGCCGTCGCTCCCGTGCGAGGTGGATGCTCCACACGGCGACACCGGCGAACGTCAGCACGGACCAGCCCACCAGCGCCAGATTCCAGCCCACGACCTCGGCGATCGGAGCGGTCAGCAGCGACGTCACCAGCGAGCCCGCGTTGAGGGTCGCGGTGTACGACGCGGTCACGAACGCGACGCGGTCAGGCGGTACATCGCGGCGGATCACTACGGGGATCACGACGTTTCCGATCGTGATCGCCGCACCGATGACGATCATCCCCGTCAGCAGCGCGGGATAACCGGGAAGCGCGCGGATCGCGGTGCCGAGGAGGACGCCGGTCAACGTCACCAGCAGGGCGAGCTCGGCGCCCGCGCGACGGATCACGAGAGCGGCGATCGGCGTGAGCAGCGCGAACATGAGCACCGGAGCCGTGGTCAGCAGCCCCGCGGATGCCGCCCCGATCCCCAGATCGTCCTCGATCTGGCGGATCACCGGCGTCGGCGCGACGATCGGGCCACGCAGGCTCAGCGCGGCGACGAGCAGCCCGATGACGACGAGGAACGGAAATGCCCGCCCCGCACCCCCAGCATGGGGCGGGGCGGGCGGGCTCATCCGTCCAGTCTATGAACGCGGGTCGGATCGGGCGTCACGCCGACCCGCGACCGGATCAGGCGCCGGAGACGTTCGAGCGACGAACGACGACCGGAACCGCGGCGAGCCGGTAGATGGCCGAGCCGAACAGGATCGACAGCACGCCGATTCCCATTGCGAACGCGGCGACGCCGAAGGAGACGACCGAGGTGAACAGCGAGGCCCGCAGGAACGAGGCGTTCATCATCGTGGCGCGCACCGGGTCGTCGCGGTCGAGTTCGGCGTACGTGGCACCGTTCGAGGCCTCAAGCGCGTGGTGCTGGATGATGTCGGCCTGCACGTAGGCGGTGAACGGGCCGTCGACGACCTGACCCTGGAAAGCCATCGCGTCGTCGGGGACGACGATGTTCTCGGCGCGCAGCTGCGACGAGACCATGACCCAGACGGCGATGCCCACGACGATGAGGGCGACGCCGCCCAGGATTCCCAGAACTGCAGCGATCTTGACGAAGCCGATCTTCTTGGCGGGTGCCTCGATGGTGTCGGCGGTGGTGGGGGTGGACATCTCTGCTCCTCGGTGGGTTCGAACGGTGGTGCTTCGAACCTAAGGGTCCGCTGTGAGCGGCCGAAAGGCAGGGCGCCGTGAATATCGGCCCGGGCGCTCAGCCTGCCGCGAGCTCGTGCGTCGTCGCCGCCCAGGTGGCGAGCGTGCGCTCGGCCGCACCGCTGTCGATCGCCGCCGCAGCCTCGTCCTTCGCCTCCGCGAGGCGCTCAAGGATCGGGCGCTGCACCTCGGTCGCATCCTGCGACAGCCGGTACGACACGAGACCGGCCGCCGTGTTGAGCAGCACGATGTCGCGCACCGGACCGGCCTCGCCGGCGAGCACCCGCCGCACGACGTCGGCGTTGTGCGCGGGCGAGCCGCCGATGAGTTCGGAGATGTCGGCGAGGGGGATGCCGAGATCCCGCGGATCCAGGTCGTGCTCGTGCACGTCTCCGCGCGAGATCTCCCAGATCCGGCTGTGGCCGGTCGTGGTCAGCTCGTCCAGCCCGTCGTCGCCGCGGAAGACGAGGGCGGTCGCACCGCGGGTGCGGAAGACTCCCGTGATCAGCGGCACGCGGTCGAGGTGCGCGACGCCTACGGCGTTGGCCTCCGCGCGCGCCGGGTTGCACAGCGGTCCCAGGAAGTTGAAGACGGTCGGAACGCCGAGTTCGGCCCGCGTGGGACCGGCATGACGGAATCCCGGATGGAACGCCGCCGCGAAGGCGAAGGTGATGCCGGCGCGCTCGAGCGTCGCCGCGACCGCATCCGAGCTGAGGGTCAGATCGATACCGAGCTCGCGCAGCACGTCGGAGGAGCCAGAGGAGGAGCTCGCCGCCTTGTTGCCGTGCTTGACGACCGGTACCCCGGTGGCTGCGGCGACGATCGCCGCCGTCGAGGAGATGTTCACGGTGCCGAAACGGTCGCCGCCCGTTCCCACGATGTCGAGCACTTCCGAGGGCACGGGCAGCGGAAGTGCCGCCGCGAGGATCGCGTCGCGGAAACCCACGATCTCGTCGACGGTCTCGCCCTTCGCACGCAGTGCGATGAGGAATCCGGCAAGCTGCGAGGGCGTCGCCTCGCCCGCCATGATCTGCTGCATCGCCCATGTCGCGTCCGACACGCTGAGGTCGGCACCCCCGAGCAATTCCGTCAGGATGTCGGACCAGGTGCGCACGGGGAACATGGTTCCCGATCCTACCGAGCGCGATCGCCCGGCGGCGGCCACGACCCGGCGGAGCGGATCACCGGATGCCGAGCGTCTTCACGGCCGGCTCGCCGCATTCTCTTAGGTCGCCCTAAGCTGCGACAAGGCCCGTTCGAGGGCGCGAGGTGCAAGAGTCGGCCGTGAATATCGGTCATAATGGTGAGCGTGACGACGCCAGCGACATATAACCAGGCCCTCCGTTCGGTCAAACGGCCAGATCCGGTCGCCGTGGGGACAATCGTCTGGCTCGGCAGCGAGGTGATGTTCTTCGCGGGTCTGTTCGCGATCTACTTCACGCTGCGCAGCACCTCCGCCGACCTGTGGGCGCAGGAGACGGAGCTCTTGAACGTTCCGTTCGCGGCCGTCAACACCCTGGTCCTGATCCTGTCCAGCTTCGCGTGCCAGTTCGGCGTCTTCGCGGCAGAGCGTTTCCAGCCCTACCGCACGGGGTCGTTCTGGAATCTTCGCCGCTGGGGCATGGTCGAGTGGTTCTTCCTCACCTTCTTCATGGGCGCGATCTTCGTCTCCGGTCAGGTGTGGGAGTACGCGCAGCTCGTCACCGAGGGCATGCCGATCACGGCCAACGCCTACGCGTCCGCGTTCTACCTGACGACGGGCTTCCACGCTCTGCACGTCACCGGCGGCCTCGTCGCGTTCCTGCTCGTCATCGGCCGCGCCTACGCGGTCAAGAACTTCGGGCGCAAGGAGATGACCACCTCGATCGTCGTGTCCTACTACTGGCACTTCGTCGACGTGGTCTGGATCGCCCTGTTCCTCGTCATCTACTTCCTGAAATAAGAAGCCGGAGCCCAGCACCATGGCACGTGAGAAGAAGCGGCGCACTTCCGGTCGTCGAAGCCCCCTGGCCGCCGCCGCCCTGATCGGCATCGGCCTTCTGATGACCGGCGGGATCTACGCCGGCGCATCCGCCGCGATGGCGGCGACCACCGAGACGCAGACCGCCGCCTCCCAGCTCACCGTCGAAGACGGCAAGAAGCTGTTCCAGGCGAACTGCGCCACCTGCCACGGCATGGACCTGCAGGGCACGCAGAACGGTCCCTCGCTCTACGGCGTCGGCGAGCTCTCCGTGCACTTCCAGGTCTCGACCGGCCGCATGCCGCTGCAGGCTCAGGCGCCGCAGGCGCCGCAGAAGCCCGTCCAGTTCACCGACGAGCAGACCGAGGCGATCGCGAAGTTCGTCCAGTCGATCGCGCCCGGCCCGACCTACCCGTCGTCGGAGGTCCTCGACGGCGAGGGCGACGTCTCGGCCGGAGCCGAACTCTTCCGCATCAACTGCGCCATGTGCCACAACGTCGCCGGTGCCGGTGGTGCACTCACCGAAGGCAAGTACGCCCCCGACCTGCACACGACCAGCGCGCTGAACATGTATGCGGCCATGGTGACAGGCCCGCAGAACATGCCGGTGTTCAACGACATGAACCTCACCCCCGAGGACAAGCGCGACATCATCTCGGCCCTGCTGTACATGCAGAAGACCGAGTCCCCCGGTGGCTTCTCGCTCGGCTCTCTCGGCCCCGTCTCGGAGGGCCTGTTCATCTGGATCTTCGGCATCGGCACGCTGATCGCCATCACGGTGTGGATCACCGCGAAGTCCAACTGATCTTTTTGACGAACTGACGGAACGTACGAGGAGCACCATGGCACACGAGGACGACGCGCTCGAGCACGAGAGGGCTTCCTGGAAGCCCTCCAGCGGGCTCGCCGTGACGGTGTCCGACCCGGTGAACAACCCCGGTCTGCCGCCCCACCGCGAGCGCGTGACCGACAAGGACCCCGCCGCGATGAAGCGCGCCGTCCGCACCGTGTACACGCTGTTCTACCTGTCCGTGGCGGCATCCGTGTGGGCCGTCGTCGCCTACATGGTCTTCCCCATCGAGAGCGGCTCGATCGCGGCCATCCGCGACAACAACCTCTTCATCGGACTCGGCATCGCCTTCGCGCTGCTGGCCATCGGCGTGGGCGCGATCCACTGGTCGAAGGCGATCATGTCCGACAAGGAGTTCATCGAGCCGCGGCACGCGACCCGCGGTCGTGACACCACCCGCGAGGCGGTCGTGGAAGCCCTGACGGTCGCCAACGAGGAGTCCGGATTCGGGCGTCGCGCGATGATCCGCAACTCGCTGTTCGCCGCTCTCGTCGCCTCGGTCGTGCCCGGTGTGGTCCTCTTCCGCGGCCTCGCTCCGGAGTCGAGCCCGGACAACCCGTATGCGGGCGACCCGGTGCACCTTCTCAGCCACACGATGTGGAAGAAGGGGATGCGCCTCGCGCACGACCCCAGCGGTCGCCCGATCAAGGCATCGGATGTCACCCTCGGCTCCGCGTTCCACGTGATCCCCGAAGAGCTCGCCTCCCTCAGCCACCACGACGGCTACCTCGAGGAGAAGGCGAAGGCGATCGTCCTGCTTATGCGAATGCCGCAGGACGTGCTCATCGAGGCCGAGGACCGCAAGGACTGGTCGTACGATGGCATCGTCGCGTACTCCAAGGTCTGCACCCACGTCGGATGCCCCGTGGCCCTCTACGAGCAGCAGACGCACCACCTCCTCTGCCCCTGCCATCAGTCGCAGTTCGACGTCTCCGACGGCGCGAAGGTCATCTTCGGCCCGGCCGCGCGTCCGCTGCCGCAGTTGCCCATCGCGGTCGACGACGAGGGATACCTCGTCGCCCGCAGTGACTTCACCGAGCCCGTCGGTCCGAGCTTCTGGGAGCGCCATTGAGCACCGCAACCCACCCCACGGAGAACGTCACGACGGAACCCGCGATGCCTGCGAGCTCCTCGGAGCGCAGCAAGCCCCTCGGTGGTCGCTTCGTCGGCGCCGCTGCGAACTACCTGGATGAGCGCACGAGCCTCTCTGGTCTGGTCAAGGAGCTCGGTCGCAAGATCTTCCCCGACCACTGGTCGTTCATGCTCGGCGAGATCGCGCTGTGGAGCTTCGTCGTCGTCCTGCTGTCCGGCACGTTCCTGACGTTCTTCTTCCAGGCCTCCATGGTCGAGACGCACTACTACGGCGCGTACGAGCCCATGCGCGGCATCGCGATGTCCGCCGCTCTCGAGTCCGCACTGCACATCTCCTTCGATGTGCGCGGCGGCCTGCTGGTGCGCCAGATCCACCACTGGGCGGCTCTCGTGTTCGTCGCCGGTATCGGCGTGCACATGCTGCGCGTCTTCTTCACCGGCGCGTTCCGCAAGCCCCGCGAGCTGAACTGGGTCATCGGTTTCATCCTGTTCATCCTCGCGATGGCGGAGGGCTTCACCGGCTACTCCCTCCCCGACGACCTGCTCTCGGGCAACGGTCTGCGCATCATCGACGGCATGGTCAAGGGCATCCCGGTCGTCGGCACGTGGATCTCCTTCCTGCTCTTCGGCGGCGAGTTCCCCGGAACCGACATCGTCGGCCGTCTCTACACATTGCACATCCTGCTGCTGCCGGCGATCCTGATCGCGCTTCTGGCACTGCACCTGGTGCTCATGATCATCAACAAGCACACCCAGTTCGCCGGCCCCGCCCGCACGAACAGCAACGTGGTGGGCTATCCGATGGTTCCGGTGTACGCCTCCAAGATGGGCGGGTTCTTCTTCCTGACCTTCGGTGTGATCGTTCTGATCGCCTCGCTGTTCACGATCAACCCGATCTGGAACTACGGGCCGTACGACCCCTCGCCCGTCTCGGCCGGAACGCAGCCGGACTGGTACATCGGCTTCGCGGACGGTGCGCTCCGTCTCGTCCCGCCGCACCTGGAGTTCGTCTTCCTCGACCGCACTTGGTCGTGGAACATCCTCCTGCCGCTGGGCATCCTCGGCCTGTTCATCGTCCTCGTCCTGATCTACCCCTTCATCGAGGCATGGATCACGGGCGACAAGCGCGAGCACCACATCGCGCAGCGTCCGCGCAACGCGCCGACCCGCACGGCCATCGGCGCCGCGGGCGTCACGTTCTACGCCGTGCTGTGGGCCGCCGCTTCGTCGGACATCATCGCGACGCACTTCCATCTGACGATGGAGGGCGTGATCCACACGCTCCAGGCCCTCCTCATCGTCGGCCCGATCATCGCCTACTTCGTCACGAAGCGACTGTGCATCGCGCTGCAGAAGAAGGACCGCGAGATCGCGCTCCACGGCTACGAGTCCGGCCGCATCGTGCGCCTGCCGGGCGGTGAGTACATCGAAGTGCACCAGCCCGTCGACGAGTACGAGCGCTGGAAGCTGGTGGACTTCGAGGTCAACGAGCCGCTGGTCGTGCGCCCCAACGCTCAGGGCCGCATCCCGTGGCACGAGAACATGCGTGCATCGCTCTCCCGCTGGTTCTTCGAGGACCGCCTGACCCCGGTCACGCAGGCCGAGGTGGATGCCGCTCTGGCGCACCAGCACCACGAGCTGGACCACATCGACGCCCAGGAGACGGCTGAGCTCGAGGGTGCCGCCGAGCGCGCCGCCGCCGAGGGCCGCCCGACCGTCGCCCTGCACGACAAGGCAGAGGTAGAAATCCCCGCGCCGAAGTTCCTCGAGGGCGCAGAGAAGCCCGAAACAGACGACGACAAGAAGTAGTCGCGTTCAGATGGAGAGAGGGCCCCGATCCGCGGATCGGGGCCCTCTCTCCATCTGTGCTCATCGATGTTGGTGTCTGTAACATTCCCGTGACAGCGCCTCGCTAGCGTGACGATGTGCGAGTCATCATCATCGGAGCAGGCATTGGCGGAACGAGCGCGGCGATCGCGCTCGCCCGCCTCGGCCACGACGTCCACGTGTACGACCAGATCCGCGAGAACCGTCCCGTGGGTGCCGCGCTCTCGCTGTGGCCGAACGGCGTCAAGGTGCTGAACTGGCTCGGGCTCGGCGACGAGGTGGCCGCTCTCGGCGGCCGCATGGACTACATGGCGTACGTCGACGGTCTCGCCGGAGACGAGATGTGCCGTTTCAGTCTCGACCCCGTCACCCAGCAGACGGGTCAGCGCGCCTACCCGGTCGCCCGCGCCGACCTCCAGGCCCTGCTCATGGACACGGTCGGCACCGACCGCATCCACCTCGGGATGCGGATGACGGATATCTCGGAGGCCGACGACGCGGTCACCGTCGCCTTCGAGGACGGCAGCACCGCACGGGCTGATCTCGTCATCGGGGCAGACGGGGCGCGTTCACTCACGCGCGAGTACGTGTTGGGTACGCCCACGCAACGCCGATACTCGGGATACACGAACTTCAACGGCCTCGTTCCGGTCGATGCGCGGATCTCCCCCACCGACCAGTGGACGACGTACGTGGGCGAGGGCAAGCGAGTGTCGGTGATGCCCGTCGCCGGCGATCGCTTCTACTTCTTCTTCGATGTCCCGCAGCCCTCGGGACTCCCCTACGACCGCAGTGAGGGCGTCACCCCGCTGTGTGAGGCGTTCGCCGGATGGACGGACGGGGTGCAGATCCTGCTCGACGCGATCGATCCCGCGGCGTCGCTCAATCGCGTCGAGATCTGGGACATCGATCCGTTCCACACGTGGACGCGCGGTCGCGTCGTTCTGCTCGGTGACTCCGCGCACAACACCGCTCCCGACATCGGACAGGGCGCCTGCTCGGCCCTCGAGGACAGCTTCGTGCTCGGCCTCGTCTTCGCCACCACGACCCTCGGAGTCCCGGACGCCCTGCGGCGGTACGAGGCTGCGCGGACCGCTCGGGCCGGCGACCTCGTGCTGCGGGCGCGCAAGCGGGCCGCCGAGACCCACGGCTTCGACCCGGAGACCACGGCCGCATGGTATGCGGGGCTACGCCAGGAGACCGGGGAGAACGTCATCCGCGGAATCGTCGGCAACATCGTCGATAGCCCTGTGACGATCGGTGGTCTCCTGACCTGACCGGCAGGATCCCTCCGGTCCACGGCCGTTCTAACTGCTGCGAGCCGACGTCAGGGTGCCTAGAGTCGCAGCATGCAGGATGCACGCAGCTATTTCTCGTCCAAGCTCGCCCACGAGACCGACGCCTCCGACGTCTTCGCCGCGCAGCGCGCCGGCGAGGAGTTCATCCTGGTCGATGTACGCAGCGCTGCCGCGTGGGATCAGGGCCACATCCCCGGCGCCATCCACCTTCCATACCGCGACATCGCGGAGCGCGCCGCGGAGCTCATTCCGGACGGCTTTGCCGTCGTCGTGTACTGCTGGAGCCCCGGATGCAACGCGGGCACGAAGGGCGCGCTCGCTTTCACCGAGGCAGGCTACGAGGTCAAAGAGATGATCGGTGGATACGAGTACTGGGTGAGAGAGGGCTATCCCGCGGAGGACGCCTCAGGGCCTCTCCCGCGCCACCGCGACCCGCTCGTGTCGATCGTCGCCCCCTGAGGTGTCGGCGCTCAGGCAGAGATGTCCAGGTTCTCCTGGAAGAGCTCGCCGGCCGATCCGCTGAACGTGGCGGGCTCCGCCGCGGCGTCGCCATCGAGGACGTCGCAGACGACCGCCGTCACGTTGTCGCGTGAGCCGCTATCGAGAGCGAGAGCCACGAGGGCCGCAGCGGCATCCGCAACGCCACGGTGGCGGAGCAGTGTCAACCCGATCTCCTCGTCGTCGAGGTAGTCGCTGACCCCGTCGCTGCACAGCAGCCAACGATCGCCGATCACCGTGTCGCGCTCCGCGATAGAAACCACGTCCTCCTCACCGCCGCCGAGCGAGGCCGTGATGATGTTGCGTCGGGGGTGCGATGCCGCGGCCTCGGGCGTCAGGAGGCCACTGTCGACGAGTGCCTGCACGTACGAATCGTCGCGGGTCTCGCGGCGCAGCTGCGCGTGCCGGAGAAGGTACGCGCGGGAGTCGCCGCTGTGAGCCAGAAGCAGGCGGTCCTCGGGCGCGACGAAGACCCCGGTGAAGGTCGTCGCCATCCCCTGCAGCGACGGATCACGCTGTACGTGGGCACGCAGATCCCAGTTCGCTTCGCGAATCTGCACGAGCAATTGCTCCGCATCCCTCGCCGCGAGGGGCGAAGGCACGAGCCGGTGCACGAAGGCTGCCGAAGCGAGGTCTCCTGAGGGCCCTCCCCCGACACCGTCGGCGACAGCTGCCCCCCAGGATGCGGTGAAGGCCGCATCCTGGTTGGACGTGCGATATCGGCCGATGTCGGAGACGGCGGCCGCGTTGAGCCTGATCGGCACGGATCAGTGCGCGAAGTACCCGCGGTAGTACTCGTACACCCAGCCGACGATGGCCACGGCGAAGATGCCGAGACCGATCGGGAGCATCCAGGTGCCGACCGCGAGACCGATCGCCGCCACTGCGGCGGAGGCTGCGAGAACGAGCGGCCACCACGACCAGGGGCTGAACTCGCCGAGCTCAGGGTCGCCGTCGTCGATGTCGGCCGTCAGCGTGTCCTCGGGGAGCTCACCCTGCTGGGCCTTGTAGACGCGGTGCGTATAGAACCCGATCATGAGCGCCATGAAGGCACCGAACAGCAGAGCGATCGAGCCGACCCACTCGATGGCGTTGTGCCAAGCGAGATCGGGGTGGGCGAGGATGTTCCACCCGGTGTAGACGACGTCGATGAAGACGAAGAACCCGACCAGGATCCACCACAGGTTGATGTTGGTGCGCACTTACTTGACCTCTCCGTCGGCGGCATCGACGACCGGGGCGTCAGGGGCATCCTTCGCGGGTCCCACACCCACCGGCACGGAAGCCTCGGGGTGGTTCAGGTCGAAGGCGGGACGCTCCGAGCGGATGCGCGGGATGGACGTGAAGTTGTGGCGCGGGGGCGGGCAGCTCGTGGCCCACTCCAGCGATCCGCCGTAGCCCCACGGGTCGTTGACGGTGACCTTGGGCGCCGTGCGCGCGGTGATCCAGACGTTCAGCAGGAACGGGATAACCGATGCGGCCAGGATCATGGAGCCGATCGTCGACACCTGGTTCTGCCACGTCCAGCCGTCCGCCGACGAGTAATCCGCGTAACGGCGGACCATGCCGTCGACACCCAGCCAGTGCTGGATGAGGAAGGTCATGTGGAAGCCGATGAACAGGATCCAGAAGTGGATGTAGCCCAAACGCTCGTTGAGCATCTTGCCGGTCCACTTCGGCCACCAGAAGTAGAAGCCGGCGAACATCGCGAACACGACGGTTCCGAAGACGACGTAGTGGAAGTGGGCGACGACGAAGTATGAGTCGCTCAGTGCGAAATCGAGCGGCGGCGAAGCGAGGATGACGCCGGTCAGACCACCGAAGACGAACGACACCAGGAAGCCGAGCGAGAAGACCATCGGCGTCTCGAACGTCACCGATCCTCGCCACATCGTTCCGATCCAGTTGAAGATCTTCACGCCGGTCGGAACCGCGATGAGCATCGTCATGAAGGCGAAGAACGGCAGCAGCACCGCGCCCGTCACATACATGTGGTGCGCCCAGACGGCGACCGACAGCACGGCGATCGCGATGGTCGCGTAGATCAGGGTCTTGTAGCCGAAGATCGGCTTGCGGCTGAACACCGGGAAGATCTCCGACACGATGCCGAAGAACGGCAGCGCGATGATGTAGACCTCCGGGTGACCGAAGAACCAGAACAGGTGCTGCCACAGCAGCACGCCGCCGTTGTGCGGGTCGTAGATGTGAGCACCGAGCACGCGGTCCGCAGCAGCAGCGAAGATTGCCGCGGCCAGAACCGGGAACGCGAGCAGGATCAGGATGCTCGTGACGAGTGTGTTCCACGAGAAGATCGGCATGCGCCACATGGTCATACCGGGGGCGCGCATGGTGACGATGGTCGTGATGAAATTCACCGCACCGAGGATCGTTCCGAAGCCCGAGATGCCGAGACCCAGCATCCAGAGGTTTCCTCCGGCGCCCGGTGTGAAGGATGCGCTCGCCAGCGGCTGATACGCGAACCAGCCGAAGGATGCGGCGCCCGCGGGCGTGAGGAAGCCTGCGACGGCGATCGTGGAGCCGAACAGGAACAGCCAGAAGGCGAAGGCGTTCAGTCGCGGGAACGCCACATCCGGTGCACCGATCTGCAGCGGCAGGATCGCGTTCGCGAAGCCCGCGAACAGCGGCGTCGCGAACATGAGCAGCATGATCGTGCCGTGCATGGTGAACAGCTGGTTGTACTGCTCTTTCGTGGGGATGATCTGCATCCCGGGCTCGAACAGCTCTGCGCGGATGATCAGTGCCATCACGCCGCCCAGCAGGAAGAACAGGAACGACGCGATCAGGTACATGTACCCGATGGTCTTGTGGTCAGTGGAGGTGATCCACTTGACGATGATGTTGCCCTTCTGCTCGATCCGCGAGGAGCTCAGCAGAGCGGCCTGGCGCGGCGGCAGGGTCGTGGGGCGGGAAGGCGCTTCCTGAAGCGGGACTGTCGTCGCCATGATCACTCGTCTCCCTTGGCGGTTGCGCCGGTGCCCGGCAGGTTGCCCAGTCGGTCGTAGGCGTCCTGAATGTCGCCGGTCTGACCCTTGTCGCGCAGGCTCTCCAGGTACTGCTCGTACTCGGCGTCGCTGACGACCTTGACGTTGAAGAGCATCATCGAGTGGTACTCGCCGCACAGTTCCGCGCACTTGCCGGCGTACGTGCCCTCACGGGTCGGCGTGAACGACCAGTAATTGTCACGGCCGATGTACATGTCCTTCTTGTAGAGGAAGTCGATAATCCAGAAGGAATGGATGACATCGCGGGACTCGAGCTTGATCTTGACGCTCTTGTCGACGGGCAGGTACAGCGTCGGCAGCTGCGACTGGTCGACGTTGCCCGCGGCGTCGGTCTGTGCCTGGATCCCCATGGACCAGACGGCGTCGTCGCCAGAGGCCTCCTCGCCGTTGTACTGGAAGTCCCACGCCCACTGCTTGCCGATCGCGACGATCGACACGTCGGGGTTCTCGGTCTGGGTCTCGAGGGTCGCCTGGTCGCGCGCCGTGAAGGCGAAGAAGCCGACCACGAGGATCAGCGGCACGATCGTGTAGAAGATCTCGATCGGCATGTTGTAACGCAGCTGGACCGGCAGACCCGTCTGGCCACGCCGGCGACGGTAGGCGATCATCGCCCAGAGCATCAGACCCCACGTGATCACGCCGACGGCGAGCAGAACGATCCAGGAGTTGACCCACAGACCGGCGACCATGTCGGTGTGGTTCGTCGCAGCCTGGCCGTCTTCGGTGAACCCGGGAAGGAAGCCGTGCAACTGGGTCGGGCTGCATCCGGCGAGGATGGCAGCCGTCGCGATCCCCAGCGGAAGAACGGCTAGTCGGATTCGACGTTTCGAAGGCACGGTGCACCTTTCCAGGTCACGAATAAAGCTTCCTTCAGTCTAGAGCAAGCTCACACCTGATTCAGGCCACGCGCTCAGCCCGGAACGACGAATCGGCGCGGTCGGATCACGCGAAAGCGAGTCCGAACGCGCCGATTCACGGCGTGTCGCGGGGTCAGTGGAAGCTGTCGCCGCAGGCGCAGGATCCCGCTGCGTTGGGGTTGTCGATCGTGAACCCCTGCTCCGAGATCGTGTCCTTGAAGTCGATCTTCGCGCCGTCGAGGTACGGGACGCTCATGTCGTCCACCACGACCTCGACACCGTCGAAGTCGACCGTCTGGTCGCCCTCGAGCAGGCGCTCGTCGAAGTAGAGCTGATAGATCAGCCCGCTGCATCCTCCGGGCTGCACGGCCACGCGCAGACGCAGATCGTCGCGGCCCTCCTGCTCGAGCAGGTTCTTCACCTTGGCGGCGGCGTCGTCGGTGAGGGCCACGCCGTGTGCGCGGGCCGTCGTTTCGTTCGACAGGGCGGTGTCGGTCATGACTCTCCTCGTGTACTGCTCGGTGTTCTCTGATGACGTCGGATGCGGGGCGCAGGGCCCGCAGAGGGACGGATCACGCCGATTCTACGCCGCCGAGTCGCGGTGAGGGCGGTTCAGCGCCGTTCGTTCAGCGACTCCAGCAGGGCCGCCTCGGCCAGCACCGCGTGCCGGAACGTATCGAGGTGCAGGGACTCGTTCGGGCTGTGAGCGCGGGAATGCGGATCCTCCACGCCGGTCACCAGGATCTGCGCTCCGGGGAACTGCTCCACGAGATCCGCGATGAACGGGATGGATCCGCCCACGCCGACGTCGACCGGGTCGACCTCGTAACCGGTCGCCAGACTCGTCCGAGCCACCTCGACGGCCCACCCCTCGGTGTCGACGAGGAAGCCGTCGCCGAGATCGATGTCGGAGAAGGTCAGCTCGGCGCCGAAGGGGGCATGCCGGCGCAGATGGTCCTCGATCGCGGCGTACGCCTCGCGCGCCGACTGTCCGGGAGCGACGCGCGCGCTCACGACGACCGAGATCTCCGGCGCCAACGTGTTGGATGCGGCGGCGACGCTCGTCGCGTCGATTCCCGTCACCGTCACCGACGGCTTGTTCCAGATGCGCGACAGGATCGTGCCGCGACCGATCGGGGCGACGCCGGCCGGAAGACCCGCCTCGGAGCGCAGGGTCTCCTCGGTGTACTCCGGCGTCGGTGCGTCGCGCTCCGTGAGACCTTCGACGGCCACGGCACCGTCGTCGTCCCAGAGCGTCGCGAGCAGCTTGATGGCAGCCATCGTGGCGTCGGGCACGGCGCCGCCGAACATCCCCGAGTGCGAGGCGTGATCGAGCGTGCGCACCGTGAGCGTGAAGCGGGCGTTCCCGCGGAGCGAGACCGTCAGCGCGGGAGTGTCCGCATCCCAGTTGCCCGAGTCGGCGACGACGATCACGTCGGAGCGCAACTGATCGCGATGGTCGGAGAGGAACTGCGCGAAGGAGCGGGACCCGTACTCCTCCTCGCCCTCGATGAACAGGGCGATGCCGAGTGTCAGGTCGTCGCCGTACACCTCGTGGATCGCACGCAGCGCGGCGATGTGCGCCATCACACCGGCCTTGTCGTCGGCCGCGCCGCGTCCGTACAGACGTCCGTCGCGCACCGTGGGTTCGAAGGGCGGCGTCTCCCAGAGAGCGTCGTCTCCGGGCGGCTGCACGTCGTGATGCGCATACAGGAGCACGGTCGGCGCGCCGTCGCGCGCAGCGCGCGTGGCGAGGATGGCGGGCTGACCGACCTCGTCCGTCCCCGGCACGGCCGAGCGGGCGATCTCCACGGAATCGAAGATGCCGATCCCCTCGGCGAGAGCGGCGATCGCCTCGGCGCTGCGCACGAGCGCCTCCTGGTCGAAAGCGGGCCACGCGATCGAGGGGATGCGCACGAGCGCACCCAGATCGGCGAGGGCGACGGGGATGCCGGCGGCGGCCGCTTCGTGAACGGCCCCGTTCCTGGGATTCTCGGAGGTCATGCGGGTAATCTTAAGGCGCACCCCTCCCCCGTTCTTTTGAGGACCATCGTGGCCAAGACCTCTGCCGACTCCGCCGCGCACGACGCGCCGAGCACTCCGACGACGGGAAAGGGGCGCGCGACGCCCACCCGCGCTGAGCGAGAGGCGGCGCGCAAGCGCCCCCTCGTCGCCGACACGAAGGAGGCCAAGGCCCGGGCGCGCGCCGAGCTGCGAGAGCGGCAGGAGAAGGCGCGTATCGGCATGGCCAACGGCGACGACCGCTACCTGCAGGCCCGCGACAAGGGTCCGCAGCGCCGTTTCGTCCGCGACTGGGTCGACTCCACGTGGCACGTCGCTGAGCTCGTGATGCCGATCATGGTGGCGGTTCTCCTGCTCATGTTCGTCGGCATCCCGGCGATCCAGGTCTACGCGTACCTGGTGCTGTGGGCCTTCATCATCGTGGCCGTCCTCGACATGGTGATCACCTCGATCCGGGTCAAGCGCGCCGCCCGCGCGAAGTTCGGCGACGACCGCATCGAGAAGGGCCTCGGCTTCTACGGCGCCATGCGAACGGTCCAGATGCGCTTCATGCGCCTGCCGAAGCCCCAGGTGAAGCGCGGACAGCGTCCCGCCTGATCGAATCGAGAAAGCGGCCGGACCCTCGGGACCGGCCGCTTTCTCGTCAGCGCACGCGTGAGGGTGCGGCGGCGAGGCCCCTGTTGATCTGCCGCGCCCAGAGCGGCCCCCGGTACAGGAATCCGGTGTAGCCCTGCGTCAGCGTCGCACCGGCATCCAACCGGTCCTGAACGTCCTGCGCCGTCTCGATGCCGCCGGCCGCGATGACGCAGAAGTCCGAGGGGACCTCCTCGCGGACGATCCGCAGCGCCTGGATCGCGCGCTCGCGCAGCGGAGCACCCGATAGCCCGCCGGCTCCCGCCGCCTCGACGATCTCGGGCGCGGTGCGCAGCCCCTCGCGGGAGATCGTGGTGTTGGTGGCGATGACCCCGTCGAGCCCCAGCTCCACCGCCAGGCGCGCCACGGCGCGGATGCCGTCGTCGGAAAGGTCGGGAGCGAACTTGACCAGGAGCGGCGTCGCACCGGATGCGGCGCGCACCGCCTCGAGCAACGGGCGGAGCGTGTCGATCTCCTGCAGCCCCCGGAGCCCCGGCGTGTTGGGCGAGGACACGTTGACGACCAGGTAGTCCGCCAGGGGTGCGAGCAGGCGCGCGCTGCGGACGTAATCGTCCACGGCGTCGGCGACATCGACGATGCGACTCTTGCCGATGTTGACGCCCAGGACGGGCCGCTTGCGCCGTCGGCGCAGTCGCCGCAGACGTGCAGCCGCCGCATCCGCACCGGCGTTGTTGAAGCCCATGCGATTGATGACGGCACGGTCGGGGATCAGGCGGAACAGACGCGGGCGGGGGTTTCCCTCCTGCGGCACGGCCGTCACGGTGCCCACCTCGACGTGACCGAAGCCGAGCGCGTACAGACCGGCGGCGGCCACCGCGTTCTTGTCGAATCCCGCGGCGACGCCGAAGGGCGAGTCGAACTGGAGCCCGAGGGCGCGAACCCTCGTCTGCGGCGCGGGGCGCGTCAGCGCGCGAGCGAGCGGCGTGAGCGGGCGGACCCCCAGCGCCCGGATGACGAGCATGGCGGCGTGATGCGCCGTCTCGGGATCCATGCGGGACAGGACGCGGCGAAAGAGCAGGTCATACATCGACAGCCAGGCTATCGCTGCCGCGTGCGGCCTCGTGCACCGTCAGTCGGTCGTGGACTCCGACGCGGCGGCCGCGCGCAGCTCGTGATCGGCGCGCAGCTGCGCGATCGACGACTCGAAGTCCTCCAGCGACTCGAACGCCTGATACACGCTCGCGAACCGGAGGTAGGCGACCTCGTCGAGTTCGCGCAACGGATCGAGGATCGCCAGCCCGATCTCGTTCGTGTCGATCTGCGAGCTGCCGGTGCGCCGCAGGATCTCCTCGACGCGCTGGGCCAGCAGCGCCAGATCGCCGTCGGTGACCGGGCGCCCCTGGCATGCCTTGCGCACTCCGGAGACCACCTTGTCGCGGCTGAAGGGTTCGATCACGCCCGAGCGTTTGATGACGTTCAGGCTCGCCGTCTCGACGGTCGAGAAACGTCCGCCGCACTCGGGGCACTGACGACGACGACGGATGCTGAGTCCGTCATCGGTGGTGCGGGAGTCGATGACGCGGGAATCGGGATGGCGGCAGAACGGGCAATGCATGACCAGGCCAGATTAGTCCTCGAAACGGGCCTCGACGGCCTCACCGTGTGCGGGGAGGGCTTCGGCGCGGGCGAGCGTGACGATCGCGTCCCGCACGTCGGCGAGAGCCGCACGGTCGTACTCGATGACCTGCTGCGGGCGCAGGAACGTCGATGCGGACAGTCCCGACGCGTACCGCGCCTGACCGCCGGTCGGCAGGACGTGGTTGCTGCCGGCCAGATAGTCGCCGAGACTGACGGGTGCGTGATCGCCGACGAAGACGGCGCCCGCGTTGACGAAATCGTCGACCCGGGGCTCGGACAGATGGATCTCGAGGTGCTCGGGCGCATACGCGTTGCTGAACGCGATCGCCTGGTCGACGTCGTCGACCAGCACGATCGCCGACTGCGGGCCGGACAGCGCCGCGGCGACCCGCTCCGCGTGGCGCGTGCGCGGCTGGCGGATGGTCAGCTCGGCGCTCACCCGCTCGGCGAGTCCGGCGGACGGGGTGACCAGCACCGCCGAGGCCTGCTCGTCGTGCTCGGCCTGGCTGATGAGATCCGCGGCCACGAGGTGGGGCTGCGCCGAGTCGTCGGCGACGATGAGGATCTCGGTCGCGCCGGCCTCCGCATCCGTGCCGACGAGTCCCGCCACCGCGCGCTTGGCCGCAGCGACGAAGTTGTTGCCGGGCCCGGTGACCACGTCGACCGGGTCGAGGTCGAGGGAGGGCACGCCGTAGGCGAGGGCACCGATGGCGCCGGCACCGCCCATCGCGTAGACCTCGTCGACGCCCAGCAACCGTGCCGCCGCGAGGATCACGGGGTGGATGCGGCCGCCGAACTCCCGCTGCGGCGGTGACGCGAGCGCGACGACCGACACGCCCGCGACCTGCGCGGG
Organism: Microbacterium neimengense; assembly: GCF_054782995.1. Taxonomy (NCBI): domain Bacteria; kingdom Bacillati; phylum Actinomycetota; class Actinomycetes; order Micrococcales; family Microbacteriaceae; genus Microbacterium; species Microbacterium neimengense. Next base: position 135,870 of record NZ_BAAGRK010000015.1, on the reverse strand, counting down.
CACCACGTTCATGACGACGCTGGAGGGATAGACCGCCTTGCCGCCGGGCACGTACACACCGACGCGACGAACCGGCTGCCAGCGCTGAACGACCCGCGCGCCGGGGGCGAGCTCGGTCGTCGTGGGCGGCGGCACCTGAGCCGCGGAGGCTGCCCGCACGCGGATGATCGATTCGTCGAGCGCCGCACGCACCTCGGGGGCGAGCGCTGCGAGAGCCTCGTCGAGGTGGGACGCCGGTACGCGCAGCGCGTGGTCCGTCACGCCGTCGAAACGCTCCGCCTGCTCGCGGAGCGCCTGCTCGCCGCGCGCGGCGACATCATGGACGATCTGCGCCGCTGCTGTGAGGGCCGCTTCGCGTGCCATCTCCGCACGCGGGACCGCGGCCAAGAGCTCGCTCGCGGATAGCGTGCGACCGCGCAGGTCGATCGTCTGAAGCATCCCTTCAGGCTACCGTCTCGAGCATCCGGTTCCGTGCGTTCCTCAGCCGCGCGTAACCCCGGAGACGTCGTGCAGGTACCCGATGCGGCCGTCTTCGTGGCGCACCACGAAGACCTCTCCGCGATCCTCGATGACCAGGGCCCACGCCGTCGCGTCCACGCGGAAGATCGGCACGCCCATCTCATCGAGCACCTCGCGCTCCTCGGGTACGAGCGCCCAGAACGCCTGCGACACGGGCATCTGCTCGGTGGCGGGGTCTGCCGCGGGTGCGAAGCCCTGGTCGTAGGCGGCGGTCTGCGCGTGGGGATCGGCGTACACGTCGCCCGTGGTGGCGAACAGCGCAGCGGCCTCATCGTGAGCGGGCTCGGCGGTCTGTGCGGGCTGCGTCCACCCTGCCTCGGAGTGTGCCACCGGGTACGTCGCGGCGGGCGCAGCGGCATGGGCGACGGGCGCCGGGCGCTGCGTGACGGGGCGGGCACCCCGCGCGACGCGGTGGGAGACGGTTTCCGCGCGGTACTCGAAGTCGTCCTTGAGGCCCGGGATGAAGGGGGCCACCGCCGTGAAGACGACGCCGGCGGCCATGAGCACCAGCTCGACCCAGTGAACCCAGCTGCCGAGGCCAGGAAGCGCGAAAGACTCCCAGACCATCTGCACCCACACCACAGCTGAGACGGCGAAAGCGACGGAGGCGAACTGGTCGATGCCGAGCGAGCCCACCCGCCGGATGCCCTGGGGCGAGAGCCGGCGCAGCACGATCAGGAACACGGCCACGGTGGGCACGCCGATCGTCAGCACCCATGCGATGCCCATCGTCCACACCGAGACGGGGGCGTAGTAGCTCAGGGAGAAGAAGGAGACGATGAACGCGAGGGCCCAGATCCCCAGGAGCACGACCTCACGGATCGAGAACGGCCAAACGCCGTACTGCGGGGGCGCCGCCTGCTCGTCGTCATCTTCGAACGCGTCGAACTGGTCGTCCTCCACGGCGTCGACGAACTCGTCGTCACCGGTCACGACGGGGTTCTCATCGGTCATGTCGCATCCTCTCGGCGCGGGCGGGGGAAAGAGCGAGTCGATCCTAACGGCGGCGGCTATGAGCGGTCATAGCTTCCACAGGGCGGTCATCCCAGGCAGCTCGGACCGAGCAGACCCTTGAGGTCGCCGAACAGGTCCGCGCTGATCGTGACCGGATGCGGCACCTCGAACACCTTGGCGGTGCCCGCCCGGTGCAGCTTCAGAGTCACCTCGGTCTCGCCCGGGTGGCGGTGCAGCACGGCGGCCAACTCTTCCACGACGGACTGGGTCGCCTTCTGCTCCGGAACCACGAGGACGAGAGCGGACGTGGCGTCCACAGCTCCCAGATCCGGGCTGAAGCAGCTCTGTGCGTGCAGGTTCAGACCGTCGTCGCGGCGCGACACGCGGCCGCGCACGACCAGGATCGAATCCGCCTGCAGCACCGACTGGAACTCCGTGTAGGTGCGACCCATGAACATCACGGTGACCTCGCCGTTGAAGTCCTCGACGGTGATCATGCCGTACGGGTTGCCGCTCTGCTTCGCCACACGATGCTGCACGCTGGTGACCAGGCCCGCCACCGTGACCTGATCGCCGTCCTGCACGCTCTCCGAGGAGAGCAGGTCATGGATCGAGGTCGAGGCGTGCTTGGCGAGCGGGATCTCGAGACCGGCGAGCGGGTGGTCGGACACGTAGAGCCCCAGCATCTCCCGCTCGAAGGCCAGCTTGTCCTTCTTCGTCCACTCCGGCCGGTCCGGGACCTTCGAGACCTGCTGCGGCTCGTCGTCGCCCCACAGGCTGTCGAAGTCGAACCCGACCTCGCCGTTGGCCTCGCGGCGCTTGTCGAGGACGGCCTGTTCGGTCGCATCCTCGTGGATCTCCAGCAGGGCGCGCCGCGTGTGGCCCATGGAGTCGAACGCGCCGGCCTTGATGAGCGACTCGACGGTGCGCTTGTTCGCGACGTGCATCGGAACCTTCGCGAGGAAGTCGTGGAAGGAGGCGAAGCCCTCCTCCTCGCGGGAGCTGACGATGCCGTCCACGACGTTCGATCCGACGTTACGCACGGCTCCGAGGCCGAAGCGGATGTCGTCGCCGACGGCCGCGAAGAAGTTGATCGACTCCCCCACATCCGGCGGCAGTACCCGGATCCCCATGCGACGGCACTCGTTCAGATAGATCGCCATCTTGTCTTTGGAGTCGCCGACGCTGGTCAGCAGCGCTGCCATGTACTCGGCGGGGTAGTGCGCCTTCAGGTAGGCGGTCCAGTACGACACAAGCCCGTAAGCCGCCGAGTGCGCCTTGTTGAAGGCGTAGTCGGAGAAGGGCAGCAGGATGTCCCACAGCGCCTTGATCGCCGCGTCGCCGAACCCGCGTTCCTTCATCCCGCCCGAGAAGCCCTCGTACTGCTTGTCGAGCTCCGACTTCTTCTTCTTTCCCATCGCGCGGCGCAGGATGTCTGCTTGACCGAGCGAGAACCCTGCCACCTTCTGCGCGATCGCCATGACCTGCTCCTGATAGATGATCAGGCCGTAGGTCGTGTCGAGGATGTCTCGCAGGGGTTCCTCGAGCTCGGGGTGGATCGGGGTGATCGGCTGCAGCCCGTTCTTGCGCAGCGCGTAGTTCGTGTGGGAGTTCGCCCCCATGGGGCCCGGGCGGTACAGCGCGATGACGGCCGAGATGTCTTCGAAGTTGTCGGGCTTCATGAGCCGAAGGAGCGAGCGCATGGGGCCGCCGTCGAGCTGGAACACTCCGAGTGTGTCGCCGCGGGTCAGCAGGTCGTAGGCGGGACGATCGTCCAGTTCGAGATGCTCGAGGTCGAGCTCCTCGCCGCGGTTGCTGCGAATGTTGTCGAGCGCATCGGAGATGATCGTGAGATTTCGCAGCCCCAGGAAGTCCATCTTGATCAGCCCGAGCGTCTCGCACGACGGGTAGTCGAACTGCGTGACGATCTGGCCGTCCTGCTCACGACGCATGATCGGGATGATGTCCAGCAGCGGCTCCGACGACATGATGACGCCGGCCGCGTGCACGCCCCACTGACGCTTCAGTCCCTCGAGCCCCAGCGCGCGGTCGAAGACGGTCTTGGCCTCGGGGTCGCTGTCGATGAGCGCACGGAACTCGCTGGCTTCCTTGTACCGCGGGTGCTCCTTGTTGAACATGCCGCCGAGCTCCATGTCCTTGCCCATGACGGCGGGCGGCATGGCCTTGGTGAGCTTCTCTCCCATGGAGAACGGGAAGCCGAGCACGCGGCCCGCATCCTTCAGCGCCTGCTTGGACTTGATCGTGCCGTACGTCACGATCTGGGCGACGCGCTCCGAGCCGTACTTCTCGGTGACGTAGTCGATCACCTCGCCGCGGCGACGGTCGTCGAAGTCGACGTCGAAGTCGGGCATGGACACGCGGTCGGGGTTCAGGAAGCGCTCGAAGATGAGGCCGTGCTCGAGGGGGTCGAGATCGGTGATCTTCATCGCGTACGCGACCATGGATCCCGCACCGGAGCCGCGGCCGGGGCCGACGCGGATGCCGTTGTCCTTGGCCCAGTTGATGAAGTCGGCGACCACCAGGAAGTAGCCGGGGAACCCCATCTGCAGGATGATGCCGGTCTCGTACTCGGCCTGCTTGCGCACCTTGTCGGGGATCCCCTGCGGGTAGCGGTAGTGCAGCCCCTTCTCGACCTCTTTGACCAGCCAGCTGTCCTCGGTCTCGCCGTCGGGCACGGGGAATCGCGGCATGTAATTGGCCGAGGTGTTGAACTCCACCTCGCAGCGCTCCGCGATCAGCAGCGTGTTGTCGCACGCCTCCGGGTGGTCGCGGAAGAGCTGACGCATCTCCTGCGCGGTCTTGATGTAGTAGCCGTCACCGTCGAACTTGAAGCGGTTGGGGTCGTCCAGCGTGGAGCCCGACTGCACGCACAGCAGCGCCTCGTGCGCATCCGCCTCGTGCTGGTGCGTGTAGTGGGAGTCGTTCGTCGCGACGAGCGGGATGTCGAGATCCTTCGCCAAACGGATGAGGTCGCTCATGACCCGCCGCTCGATCGAGAGCCCGTGGTCCATGATCTCCGCGAAGTAGTTCTCCTTGCCGAAGATGTCCTGGAACTCCGCGGCCGCTGCCCGCGCCGCGTCGTACTGCCCCAGACGCAGTCGGGTCTGCACCTCGCCCGACGGGCAGCCCGTCGTCGCGATGAGCCCCTTGCCGTAGGTCTGCAGGAGTTCGCGGTCCATGCGCGGCTTGAAGTAGTAGCCCTCCATGCTCGACAGCGAGCTCAGCCGGAAGAGGTTGTGCATGCCCTCGGTGGTCTGGCTCCACATCGTCATGTGGGTGTACGCACCCGAGCCCGACACGTCGTCGCTCTTCTGATCGGGCGAGCCCCAGGCCACGCGCGACTTGTCGCTGCGGTGCGTTCCCGGGGTCACATAGGCCTCGAGACCGATGATCGGCTTCACTCCGGCGCCCTGCGCGGCGCGGTAGAACTCGAACGCCGCGAACGTGTTCCCGTGGTCGGTGACGGCGATCGCCGGCATCCCGTACTCGGACGCCGCCTGCGTCATCGCGCCGATCTTGGCGGCGCCGTCGAGCATCGAGTACTCGCTGTGCACATGGAGGTGAACGAAGGAGTCTGCCACCTGTCCAGGGTACGCGGACCTCCGACATCGGACGCCCGATCGGCCCCGTCGACTAGCCTGGCGGCATGGCAACCCCCGAGTTCATCCTCGAACTGCGCCGCATGGTCGGCACCCACCCGCTCACCCTCACCGGGGTCACGGCGGTGATCGTGCACGAGGGACGCATCCTGCTGGGACGGCGCAGCGACAACGGCGCGCTCACGCCGATCACGGGGATCGTCGATCCGCACGAGGAGCCCGCCGACGCCGCGCGCCGGGAGGCTGAAGAGGAGGCGGGCGTCCGCATCCGGGTCGATCGTCTCGCCTGGGTGCACCAGATTCCTCGCGTCGTGTACGCGAACGGCGACCAGACGGACTACCTCGACCTCACCTTCCGATGCACATGGCTCGACGGTGACCCGTACCCCGCCGACGGCGAGATGAGCGAGGTGGGCTGGTACCCGCTCGACGACCTCTCAGGACTGGATGACGAGATGCGCGCGCGCGTCGCCGCGGCGCTCGAGGACGGTCCGACGCGCTTCGCCGGCGGCCGTTGATGGCGACGGGCGCGTTGACCGGCCGCACGATCGGCGCCTTCCTCGAGGGCCTGCGCCGCCCGACCGGCAATCCGGGCGGCGGCGCCGCGGGCGGGGTCGTGGCGGCGGTCGGCGCGGCACTGGGGACGATGGTGTGCGCATACACACCCGACGAACCCCGCGCCCGGGAACGCGCGCTCGCCCTCGATCTGCTGGGCGATCGGCTCATCGCGGCGGCCGGGACCGACGCCGAGGCCTCGGAGAGGCTGGGCGCCGCGCTTGCGCTGACCGATTCTCCGGACCGCTCTCCGACGGTGTTCGCCGCCGCGACGGATGCCTGCGCCGCATCCGCCGCTCTCGGCGACCTGTCGCTCGCCCTGGCGCGGGAGCTGCGGGAGGTGGCGGATGTCGGAAACCCCCACCTCATGTCGGATCTGGCGGTCGCTGCCGATATCACGGCCGCGGGCCTGGGCGCGGCCGTGACGAACCTCCGAGGCGGGCTCACGCTGGCCGCCGCTCACGGCGACCCCGCCGCACTCGAGGCCGCGTACCGTGGGCTGGTCGACGCGCTTCTTGCGACCCGCGCCGAGACCCGCGCGCTGGCGGACCGCCTCGGCGAACCCTGACTTCCCCTCCTCTCCTCCTCTCCTCCCGCCCTCCTCCCCGCGAGACTGCATTTCCCGCACGAGATCACGGGTAATGACCGTGATCTCGTGAACGAGATGCAGTTTCGCGGTTCGGCGTGGGTCGCGGGTGCTCACCTCGGCCGCCTGCGTGAACCCCGCGTGCTCGAGCATCGCCTTCGTCCCGACGCAGGCGGATGCGCCAGACGCTCCAGGTGTCCTCATCGTCGACGTGCGGGATACCCCGTCTCCACCGCGAGACTGCATATCCACGACGAGATCACGGGCAATTGCCGTGATCTCGTGAAGGGGATGCAGTCTCGCGGGAGAACGGGGATGCGAGCGGCGCTCGAGGGAGACGGTGCGCAGGATGCGACGCGGGGTCAGTCGCGGCGGAGGATCGCGAGGGCGGCGGCCAGATCCGGCGCGTACTCGGACGTGAAGGTGACCCATTCGCCGGTCAGCGGATGCGTGAACGAAAGCTCTCGCGCGTGGAGCCACTGGCGAGTGAGGCCGAGGCGCGCCGACATCGTCGGATCCGCGCCGTACAGCGGGTCGCCGACGCACGGATGGCGGTGCGCGGCCATGTGCACACGGATCTGGTGGGTGCGGCCCGTCTCGAGGTGCACCTCCAGCAGCGATGCGCCGGGGAACGCCTCCAGCGTTTCGTAATGCGTCACCGAATCCTTGCCCTCTGGACGCACCGCGAACTTCCACGAATGCGAGGGATGCCGTCCGATCGGCGCATCGATCGTGCCCGCGAGGGGGTCGGGATGCCCCTGCACGACAGTGTGATAGATCTTCTCGACCTCGCGCTCCTTGAACGCGCGCTTGAGCGCGGTGTAGGCGCTCTCGGTCTTCGCGACGACCATCAACCCGCTGGTGCCCACATCCAGCCGATGAACGACCCCCTGCCGCTCGGCGGCACCGGTGGTCGCGATCCGATAGCCGCCGGCGGCGAGGGCGCCGAGCACGGTGGGGCCGTCCCAACCGAGCGAGGGATGCGCCGCCACGCCGGAAGGCTTGTCGACCACCACGATGTCGTCGTCGTCATGGACGATGCCGAGATCCGGCACCTCCACGGGAACGACCTCGGGTTCGCGCTTGGGCTCCCAGCTCACCGAAAGCCAGCCGCCGGCACGCAGGCGGTCCGAACGCCCGACGATCCGGCCATCGAGCTCCACGCCGTCCGCGTCGGCGATCTCCGCGGCGAACGTACGCGAGAAGCCGAGCATCTTGGCGAGCGCGGCGTCGACACGGACGCCGTCGAGCCCGTCGGGAACGGGCAGGCTGCGCGACTCCATCAGCTCTCGCGGCGACCGTCGCCCACCGCCGGCGGAGCGCCCGCGTCGGGGTCGGCCGTGGGGAAGAGCGGATCGCGCAACTCGCCGGTACCCGCGGGAGCGGCGTCGCCGGCCGTAGCCGCATCGCCCGTCGGCGCTGAGGCGCTCGAACGACGCTCGCGCGTGCCGTCGAAGCGAAGGCCGACGAGCACGAGCAGAGCGACGGAGATCATCATCGTCACGATGAAGATGTCCGCGACGTTGTAGATCGCAGGCATCATCCAGGGCGTGGAGATGTAGTCGATCACGTGGCCGACCGCGAATCCCGGCTCCCGGAACAGCCGGTCGGTCAGGTTGCCCAGAACGCCGCCCAGCAGCAGGCCCAGCACGACCGCCCAGACCCGCGAACGGATGCGGCGCGCGATGACCACGATGGCCACGGCCACCGCCGCCATCGCGATGGTGAAGATCCAGGTCACGCCCTCGCCGAGAGAGAACGCCGCACCCGGATTCCTCACGAGGTAGAAGATCAGAAAGTCCCCGATGATGGGGACCGGCTGCTCTGGAGGCAGCTCGGCGATCGCAAGGAGCTTCGCAAACTGGTCGGCGGCCAGCACCAGCACCGCGAGAGACGCGATGATGATGCCGGCCGCCGCCTGACGCAGGGGTCGTCGGTCCGACAAGGCCTTACTCAGAGACCGATGGCCGAGACCGGCGTGTTGGACGAACCGCTGGGCGAGGTCTCGAGGTCGCGGAGCTTGCCCTCGATGAAGCTGCGCAGCTCGGCGCGGTAATCGCGCTCGAACTGGCGGAGCTCGGTGATGCGGGCCTCGAGCGCCTTGCGCTCCTTCTCCTGGCGAGCGATCTCGTCGCGACCCTTCGCCTCGGCCTCGGCGACGATCGTCGCGGCCTGGGCCTGAGCGTCGGCGATGAGCTGGTCTCGCTGAGCCTTGCCCTCGGCGACGTGCTCATCGTGCAGGCGCTGCGCCAGCTCGATGATGCCTGCGGTAGCGGCGGCGCCCTCAGCGGGAGCCGGAGTCGCAGCGGGGACCGGGGCCGGAGCGGGCGTCTCGGCGACCGGCTCCGGAGCGGCGGGCTCGGCGGCGGCGGGAGCCGAGGATGCGCCCGACTCGAGAGCGGCGATCTTCGCCTTCAGCTCGTCGTTCTCCGCAATGGTCTTGCGCCATTCGACGACGATCTCGTCGAGGAAGTCGTCGACCTCGTCCGGGTCGAAGCCCTCCTTGAACCGGACGTGCTGGAACTGCTTGGTGACGACGTCATCCGGAGTCAATGCCATGATGATTCCTCTTTCGGGGCGTGGCGGCGTGCCGATTTCAGGGGGATGATGCCCGCGGACGGGCCGCTTCAGCCAAGCATAGTCGGCCGTGAATCACCTTGCGAGGGAACCGGTGACCGAGAGCAGGATGAAACAGAGCAGCATCGTCAGCGTGAAAGCGAAGTCGATCGCGATCGGGCCGACGCGCAGCGGGGGGATGAAACGACGGAACAGCTTGATGGGCGGATCCGTGACCGTGTAGACGAGCTCAGCGGCCACGAGACCCGCACCACGCGGGCGCCATTCGCGATTGAAGATGGGGATGTAATCCAGCACCAAACGCGCGAACAGCACCAGCAGGTAGATCAGAAGCAGGATGTTCGCGATCGAGGCGACGAGGCGGACGACCTCCACGACGCGTTACTGCTGTGCAGCGAACGGCGTCGCTTCGGGGTCGGCCTGCGCGACGGCACCGTCGCCCGAAACGGCGACGTTCTCCGGCGAGAGCAGGAAGACCTTGCTCGTCACGCGCTCGATGCGACCGTAGAGACCCAGCGAGAGTCCGCTCGCGAAGTCGATGAGGCGGCGCGCGTCGGCGTCGCTCATCTGCGACAGGTTGATGATGACCGGCACGCCCTCGCGGAAGTTCTCGGCGATGATCTGTGCATCGCGGTACTGCTTGGGGTGCACCGTCAGGATCTCGGTCACCGCACCGACGGAGGGTTGACGGACGACCGCGGGGCGGTGAATGGGGGTCACGGGCGCGGCTTTCTCGACGACCTGCTCGGGCTTGCTGCGGCGCTCGCGCACCGGAGCCGGCTGCTCCTCGTAGACCTCTTCCTCGTCAGCGAGGCCCAGGTAGACCATGGTCTTCTTCAGCGGGTTCGACATCGCATCCTCCGTTTGCTCGTCCTCTTCGAGGCTAACCGTGTAGCGGGCGCGGACCCGTGATTGCCGACCCGATCCGCAGGTGTGTCGCGCCTGCGGCGATTGCTTCGACGAAATCGCCGGTCATCCCCGCCGAGATCCAGCTCGCCGCGGGCTCGATCCGCCGCACGCGCGCGGCATACTCGGCCACGCGGGCGAAGGCCGCTGCGGGCTCTTCATCCAGAGGAGCCACCGCCATCACGCCGCGCAGGCGCAGCGTGTCGCAACCGAGGACGTGCTCGACCAGCGTCTCGATGCCGTCCGGGGCGACCCCTCCGCGTCCGGGGTCGTCGGTGAGGTTGATCTGCACGAGCACATCGAGCGCCGTGTCGCCCTCGCCTGCTGCACGCTGCAGCGCGTCGGCGAGACGCGCACGATCCACCGTGTGCACCGCGGATGCGGCGTCACGGATGGCGCGCGCCTTGTTCGTCTGGGCCTGACCGATGAAATGCCAGACGAGATCCGGGAGGTCGGAGGTCTCTTCGCGCTTGGTCGTCAGTTCCTGCTGACGGTTCTCGCCCACCTCGCGCACGCCGAGGGCGTGCAGCTCACGCACGAGGGACGCGGGATGGAACTTGGTCACGACGATCCGGGTGATGTCGTTCGCGTCTCGGCCCGCGGCCGTGGCCGCCTCCGCGATGCGTGCGTCGATCGACGCCAGACGGGATGCGAGAGTGTCGCCCACTCGTCCTCCAGGAGAATCGGCACGGGCGGGTCGCGGATGTCCGCGACCCGCCCGTTGCGCGTGGCTTACTTCAGGAAGTCGGGGATGTCGAGGTCGTCGTCGCCGAAGGCGGAGTCGTACGACGACGACTCCGAGACGCCCGCGGTCACCGGCACTGCCGGCGGCTCCTCAGCGGCGGGCACCGGGGTGGACGCTGCTTGCTCCGCGGCGACGGCCGGGGCGGCCGGCGTCGTGAGCGGGTTGACCGCGGGGCGCGTCGCTGTCACGGGCTCGAGCCGCGGGCTGGGCTCGCCGCCGTCGAATCCCGCGGCGATGACCGTCACGCGCACCTCGTCGCCGAGCGTGTCGTCGATGACCGTGCCGAAGATGATGTTCGCCTCGGGGTGCGCAGCCTCCTTGACGAGCTGCGCCGCATCGTTGATCTCGAAGATGCCGAGGTTGGACCCGCCCTGGATGGACAGCAGAACACCGTGCGCACCCTCGATCGAGGCTTCCAGCAACGGCGACTCGACGGCCAGTTCGGCCGCCTTGATGGCGCGGTCCGCGCCACGGGAGGAGCCGATGCCCATGAGAGCGGAGCCCGCTCCCTGCATGACGGACTTCACGTCGGCGAAGTCGAGGTTGATCAGGCCCGGGGTCGTGATGAGGTCCGTGATGCCCTGCACACCGGCGAGCAGCACCTGATCCGCCGTGGCGAAGGCCTCGATCATCGAGATGCCGCGGTCGCTGATCTCCAGGAGGCGGTCGTTGGGGACGACGATCAGGGTGTCGACCTCTTCCTTCAGCTTCGCCACACCGGCCTCGGCCTGGCTCTGGCGACGGCGACCCTCGAAGGAGAACGGCTTGGTGACGACACCGATGGTCAGCGCGCCGATCGACTTCGCGATGCGTGCGACCACGGGTGCGCCGCCCGTGCCGGTTCCGCCACCTTCACCGGCGGTCACGAAGACCATGTCGGCACCGGCCAGCGCCTCCTCGATCTCCTCGGCGTGATCCTCGGCGGCGCGTCGACCGACCTCGGGATCTGCTCCCGCTCCGAGACCGCGCGTGAGTTCGCGGCCGACGTCGAGCTTGACGTCCGCGTCGCTCATCAGCAGCGCCTGGGCGTCGGTGTTCACCGCGATGAACTCCACTCCGCGCAGACCCAGCTCGATCATCCGATTGACGGCGTTGACTCCACCGCCACCCACCCCGACGACCTTGATGACCGCGAGGTAGTTCTGGTTCTGGCTCATCCCAGCCCTTTCGTCTCGTTGAACCGACGTCCCTACCGAAGCGTTGAACCTTAAACCTCACGTAAAGGGTTAAAGTATTGCTCGGTATGCAATTCCTGAATTGAAGGTATGCGCCGCACGCCGTGCTGCGCGCAGGCGCGCGGGCGTGTCGCCCAAGTCCCGCGGGAATCGTCGCCGGAGGCGTCAGCGGATGACGGGGACCTCGGGCGAGGAGACGTCGTAGACGGCGACGCCGTCCGGCGGACGGGTCGCCGTGAGCTTCTGCAGCACGAGCGCCTTGAGCGCGGATTCGTCCGCGCTCCCCCACACCACGCGCGTGTTCGTCCCGCCGAGGGTCAGCGTCACATCGTCGGCGGTCTTCGCCTCGACCTGCGTGACCTGAGCTCGCAGGTCGGCGGGCAGCGCACGCATCGTCTTGCCGATCGCGGCGAACGCGACCCCGTCCTCACCGCCCGCGGCGTCGACGAGCGGGTAGCCCGCCGGCGGAGTCGGCGAGGTCGACAGCGCGACGCCGGCCGCATCCACGAGGGTGTAACCGGCGGCACCGGAGACCACGCCGATGGGCGTGCGCTCCACGATCCGCACGACCAGCTCGTGCGGCGGACGCGCTTCGAGCGTGTAGCTCTCCACGAGCGGGAAAGCCACCAGCGCCGCCTTGATCGAGGACGCGTCGATCGCGGCGAGCGGGGTTCCGCGCTGGCCGTCGAGGGCAGCCTCGACGTCGGCGGCGGACAGCTGGGAGGTGCCCACGATGCTGATCTTCTGCACGGCGAACAGCGGACTGTACGCCGCGCCGACCGTCGCGATCGTGACGAGCACGAGGGATGCGGCCACGCTCAGCCAGAGGATGCGCCGGCGACGCTGGCGGACCGTGAAGCGCCTGACCTCGGCGCGCAGCGCCTTGCGCCGAGAGCGGGCGGCGCGCCACACATCGCGCCAGCCGACGGGCGCCGTGGCGGTGTCGGCGCGTTCTGCATCCGTACGCTCGGCGTCCTGTGCCGAGTCGGCCTTCGGCGTCGCGGGTCCCCCTCCGGGCAGGAACAGCGGCGCGATGGGCGCCGTCTCCTGAAAATCCTCGTCCGCGACCGGCTGTGGCGCTTTCTCGCGCCGCGGCTCCACCGGGCGCGCGCGCAGCGGCGTCTCGGCGGGTCTCCCGCCCTGCGGCGGCAACGGCGAGGGTCGACGCATCCTCAGTCCTCGGGCGTCGGCGAGGCAGAGAGCGCGCTGAGCACCTGCGGGATGATCTGGTACACATTGCCGCAGCCCAGTGTGATGACGAAGTCGCCCTCACGAGCGATGTCGGCGGTGTAGTCGGCCGCCTCCTGCCAGTCGGCGACGTAGTGGACGCGGGCGGCATCGACGAATGCGTCACTGACGAGCTCCCCCGTCACGCCGGGGATCGGATCCTCCCTCGCGCCGTACACGTCCAGCACGACCGTGTGGTCGGCGAGCTCCTCGAGCACGCGTGCGAACTCGCCGGACATCAGCTGCGTGCGCGAATACGTGTGCGGCTGGTGGACGGCGATCAGCCGGCCGGAGCCCACGACGGTGCGCGCGGCGCTCAGCGCGGCCTGCACCTCGGTCGGATGATGCGCGTAGTCGTCGTACACGCTCACACCGCGCTCGACGCCGTGCAGCTCGAACCGGCGGACGGTGCCCGAGAACCCCGCGACGGCGCGCACCGCATCGGCGAAGGCATGGCCCAGCGCGAGAAGAACGGCGATCGCACCGGCCGCGTTGATGGCGTTGTGCTCCCCGGGGACGGAGAGCGACACGCGCTCCGACTGCCCCTCGGCACTCACGGTGAACGACACCGTCGCGGCGGCGTCGATGTCCGTGACCCGCACGTCCGCGTGCTCGTTCGCGCCGAAGGTCAGCACTCTCTCGTGCCGGATGCGGGCACGCACGTCGCGGGCGCCGGGGTCGTCCGCCGAGATCACGACAGCTTCGGAGGCGTCGTCGGCGAAGCGGACGAAACCGTCGAAGAAGGCCTCGCGACTCCCCCAGTGATCGAGGTGGTCGGGATCGACGTTCGTGATGAGTGCGACGGAGGTGTCGTACAGCAGGAACGTGCCGTCGGACTCATCCGCCTCGATGACGAAGAGCTCGTCGGCGCCCGTGCCGCTGGAGGTGCCCAACTGCGCGATGACACCGCCGTTGACGTAGTTCGGGTCGGCGCCGAGGGCCTGCAGCGCGGTGACGATCATCCCGGTGGAGGTCGTCTTGCCGTGCGCTCCGGCGACGGCGACGAGCGGGCGTGACCCGATGAGCCAGTGCAGCGCCTGCGAGCGGTGGATGACGCTCAGCCCGCGCTCCTTGGCCGTCACGAACTCGGGGTTCTCGGGCCAGATGGCTCCGGTGTGCACCACGGTGTCCGCATCCCCCAGGTGTGCGGCGTCGTGGCCGACATGAACGTCGGCGCCCGCAGCGGCGAGTTCACGCAGGGCCCGGGAGTCGGAGCGGTCCGAACCGGACACGCGGATGCCGCGCTCGAGGAACATCTTCGCGAGTCCGGACATCCCGGATCCGCCGATGCCGATGAAATGGGCCGCCGTGATGTCGGCGGGCAGGGGAAGGCTCAGGTCGGGTCTGATCATGACCGTCAAAGTCTACGTTCGCCCCGTCCGAGCACGGCTCCGGCGCGCGCGGACGGTCCCGCTCCGCATTGACGGCGCTGGTCGCCGGCGCTACGAAGGAGAGCATGCTCTCGCTGAACGTGGATGCGACTCTGCCTGAACCGCCCTATGCACAGTTGCGTGCGCAGGTCGTCTCCGCGATCTCCGCCGGCTCCCTCGCGCCGGGCGTGAAGCTGCCCACCGTGCGGGCCCTCGCGGACGACCTGGGGGTCGCACCCGGCACGGTCGCTCGCGCGTACAAAGAGCTCGAAGCGGACGGCGTGATCGAGACCCGAGGTCGCGCGGGGACGTTCGTGTCGTTCGCGGAGGACCCGCTGCGCAGCCAGGCCCAGCGAGCCGCGGTGGCGTACACCGCGACTGTCCGTTCGCTCGGAATCGCCGATGACGAAGCGGTCCGACTCGTGACCGATGCGCTGAGCGCGATGCGCTGAGCCGGCTCAGCCCCGCGCGCGGTCGATGAGCGCGATGACGTTCTCCGTTCCGCGGCGTGTGCCGACGACGACGGATGCCTCCCGCATCCGTGCGATGCGAGAGCGGTCCGCGATCAGCGGCAGGACCTCGGAGCGCACCCGGTCGGCGTCCAGTTCGGCGTCCGGGATGACGAACGCCGCTCCCGCGGCGACGGCGGATGCGGCATTCAGGCTCTGCTCGCCGTTGCCCACCGCATACGGAACATAGACGGCGGGAATGCCGAGCGCGCTGATCTCGCTGACCGTCGCCGCTCCCGAGCGGGAGACGATCGCATCGGCGACCGCGAAGGCGTAGTCCATCCGGTCGATGTACCGACGCACGACGTAGCCGCGCACGGCCGGGTCGGCGAGCTCGGACCGCTCTCCGGTGATGTGCAGCAGCTGCCAGCCGGCGGCGAGGACGTCTTCGTAGGCGGCTGCGAACGCGTCGTTGAGTCTCTGCGCACCCAGCGACCCGCCGAAGACGAGGAGCGTGGGGCGAGCCGGGTCGAGGCCGAAGGACGCTGCGGCTTGTGGCCGCAGAGCCGCAGGGTCGAGTGACACGATCTCTCGGCGCAACGGCATCCCGACCACCTCGGAGCGGCGCAGCGGCGTCCCCTCGAAGGCCACTCCGACGGCGGCGGCGCGACGAGCGCCGAGGACGTTCGCCAGCCCGGGCTTCGCGTTCGCCTCGTGCACGACGACGGGGACCCCGGCACGGCGGGCGGCGACGTACGCGGGAGCCGCGGCATACCCGCCGAATCCCACCACGACGTCGACCCGGCGCTCGCGGATGTAGCCGCGCACCTGCGCCACAGCACGCCGCCATCGGGCGGGAAAGCGCAGCGCCGCACCGTTCGGGCGACGCGGGAAGGGCACTTTGTCGACGATGAGCAGCTCGTAGCCGCGGGCGGGAACCAGCCGCGACTCCAGCCCTTCGCGGGTACCCAGCACAAGGATCTGCGCGTCCGGCTCTCGCTCGCGCAGCCCGTCGGCGACCGCGAGCAGGGGGTTCACATGACCGGCAGTGCCACCGCCGGCGAGAAGATACGTCGTCACCGGGTGATTCTGCCACGCGGCGACGGCGATGCCGCTGAGCGCGCCTTGTGCGGGATGGTGCGCGCGAACGAGAGCAGCACACCGCAGGCTATGAGCACCGACATGAGCGAGGTCCCGCCCTGCGACAGGAACGGTAAGGGGACGCCGAAGACGGGCAGCAGCCGCAGCACGACGCCGATGTTGAGCAACGCCTGGCCGATGATCCAGACGGTGATCGCACCGGCGGCGATCCGCACGAACGGATCGTCGGTCTTGCGCACGATGTGGAACGCTCCGACCGCGAAGATCGCGAAGAGGGTGAGCACGACGATGCAGCCGATCAGCCCGAGCTCCTCTCCGACGATCGCGAAGATGTAGTCGTTGGCCGCAGCGGGCAGCCAACTGTACTTCTCCTTCGAGTTGCCCAGGCCCACGCCGAACACGCCGCCGCCGGCGAGGCCCCAGATGCCGTGCAGCGGCTGGTAGCAGTCGCCGTAGTAGTCGGCGAGGCAGTCGTTGGAGAGGAAGCTCATGTACCGGCGCATGCGGTCGGGGCTCGAGATCGCGAAGTACGCGACGCCGCCCGCAAAGAGCAGGAGCGGCAGGAGGAAGACCCGAAGCTTCACGCCGGAGAAGAACAGACCCGCGAGCATGATGAGCACGAGGATGATCGCGGTGCCGAGGTCGTGCCCGGCCATGACCGTTCCGATGACGGCGATGCCCACCGGAACAGCGGGGATGAAGACGTGGCGCCAGTCGGCGAGCAGCGTTCGCTTGCGATAGAGGATGTATCCCAGCCAGATCGCGAGGGTGACCTTCAGGAACTCCGACGGCTGCGCTTGGAGGCCTGCGATGCGGATCCAGTTCTGGTTGCCGTCGTTCGTGATGCCCAGCGGCGTGAACACGAGCAGCTGGAAGACCGTCGCCCCGATCAGGGCGGGCCAGGCCATGCGCTTCCAGAACCGCAGGGGCATCCGGGAGGCGAGGAACATGAGCGGGATGCCGATGACCGCGAACACGCCCTGCTTGATGACGGCGTCGTAGGGACCGCCGCCGGCGTCCTCACTCGTCGCCGACGTCGCGGAGAGCACCATCACGAGCCCGAAGCCGGTGAGGATCAGCGCCGTCGACGCGATGAGCAGGAACTCGCTGGGCACAGGAGCGAAGACGCGTCCGAGAGAGACGCGCGCGGCCAGTCCCCGCTTCGCGGGCTCAGGCTCCTGCGGGAGGGGCCTGGTCCTCGTCGTGTCGACCACCCGCATCCCTTTCGATCCTCGTGCGCACGGCGTCCGCGAAGCGTGTCCCGCGGTCCGCGTAGGACGTGAACTGATCGAAGGATGCGGCGGCGGGGGCGAGCAGAACCACGTCCCCGTCGTGCGCGATCTTCATCGCCAGCTCGACGACCTGCGCCATGACGTCTTCAGTCTCGGTCTCAACGACCTCGAAGACGGGAACCGCGGGCGCGTGTCGCGCGAACGCCGCCAGCACCTCGATGCGATCGGCGCCGATGACGACGGCCGCCTTCGCCCGGACGCCGCGCGTCGCCACGAGGTCGGAGACATCCACGCCCTTCAGCTGACCGCCGACGATCCAGATGGCACCGGGGTAGGCGGCGAGCGAGGATGCGGCGGCATGCGGATTCGTGGCCTTGGAGTCGTCCACCCAGGTCACCCCCGCCGCTGTGGCGACGATCTCGATGCGATGCGGGTCGAGGCGGAACCGGGCGAGCGCTTCGCGGATGGCAGCAGGCTCCGCGCCCACCGACCGGGCCAGCGCCGCGGCTGCGAGCACGTTCGCGACCATATGCGGAGCCGCGAGCTGCTGGCGGGCGAGCTCCTCGAGCGTCGTCAGCTCCAGGGCGCTGTTGCGGCGGTCGTCGAGGAAGGCCCGGTCGACGAGGATGCCCTCCACGACGCCGAGGTCACTCGGACCCGGCATCCCGAGGTCGAAGCCGATGGCGCGCGCGCCGTCCACGACGTCCGCGCCCTCGACCATCCGGCGGGTGGCGTCGTCGGCCTTGTTGTAGACGCAGGCCATCCGCGTGTGGGAGTAGACGACGGCCTTCGCATCGCGGTACGCGGCGAAGGATCCGTGCCACTGCAGGTGGTCGTCGGCGAGGTTGAGGCACACGCTGGCCCAGGGAGACACGGGTTCGGGCCCTGTCTGCAGCGAGAGATACCAGAGCTGGTGGCTGGACACCTCCACCACGAGCACATCGAATCCGGCGGGATCGCGCACCGCATCCAGCACCGGGACCCCGATGTTGCCGACGGGGGCGACACGGTAGCCCGCGGTCTGCAGCATCGTGGCGGTCAGTCGCGTGGTCGTCGTCTTGCCGTTGGTGCCCGTGACGAGGATCCACTCGTGCGGGGACCCGTCCGGCCGTGGCACCTTGTCGCGCACGCGCCATGCCAGCTCGAGGTCGCCCCAGAGCGGGACACCCTCGGCGCGCGTCCAGGAGACCACCGGGTGATGCGGGGCGAAGCCGGGCGAGGCGACGACGAGGTCGGGGCGATGTGCGACCAGCGCCTCGGGGACTGTGTCCAGCGGCCCGGTCCACAGCTGTGCACCGATAACCGGCAGCAGCCGGGCGTACTCCTCATCGGCGCTCTCGCTGACCACGAGCACATCGGCACCGAGTTCGGCCAGGGTGTCGGCGACGGAGAATCCGGTCATCGACAGGCCGAGCACGACGACCCGCAGCCCCTTCCAGTCGGCGTGCCAGCTGTTCAGGGCGTCCAGACGAGCATCGGTCACGATCGCACAAGCCATTCCACGTAGAAGAGACCGACGCCGGTCAGCGCGAGAAGGCCGGCGATGATCCACATTCGCACCACGATCGTGATCTCGGGCCAGCCGCGCATCTCGAGATGGTGGTGCAGTGGGCTCATGAGGAACAGTCGCTTGCCGCGCGTGAGCTTGAAGTAGAAGCGCTGCAGGATGACGGAGCCCGATGCGATGACGTAGACGCCGGCGATGACGGCGAGCAGGATCTCGGTGCGGGTGAGGATCGCGAGAGCGACGATCACACCGCCGATCGACATCGAGCCCACGTCACCCATGAACACCCGCGCCTTGGGAGCGTTCCACCAGAGAAAGCCCACGAGTGCACCGATGAAGGATGCGGCGATGATCGCGAGGTCGAACGGATCGCGCGTCTGGTAGCAGGCGTCTTGCAGCCCGCGGCCGATCGCGTCGAGGTCGCACGGCTGCTTGAACTGCCAGAAGGAGATCAGGGCAAGGGCGCTCGTAACGAAGATCCCGGAGCCGGCGGCGAGCCCGTCGAGGCCGTCGGCCACGTTGACCGAGTTCGAGGCGGCGACGCCGAGGAACGCGATCCACGCCAGGTAGAGCGCCCATCCGACGACGGCGCCCAGCGCCATGAAAGAGAGCACCGGAATGTCGCGGAAGAGCGACACGAAGGGGCTCGCCGGCGTCTGTCCGTCGGCGTTCGGCAGGCTCAATCCGACGATGCCGAACGGAACCACGACGAGGATCTGGCCGATGATCTTGCGCCAGCCTGAGAGTCCGAGACTGTTCTGGCGACGCACCTTCATGAAGTCGTCGATGAACCCGACGACGCCGAAGCCGACCATCATCCAGATGACGAGCAGGCCGGAGATCGTGGGCGGGTTGCCGCCCGCGTAGGTGCCGATGAAGTAGCCGACGAGGCTTCCCACGATGAAGATCGTGCCGCCCATCGTGACCGTGCCGCGCTTCGCGCCGTGACTCGGGTTGTGCTCGTTCTCCGGGGTGCGGATCACCTGACCCCACCCCCACGCCCGGAACAGCCGCAGGAAGACGGGCGTCAGGAACAGGGTGAAGGCGAGCGAGATCGCGGCGGCTGTCAGGAGTGATCTCACGAGAACGATTCTCCCAGACGGTCGCCGAGGAAGCGGAGCCCGGCGGAGTTGGACGACTTCACGAGC
Organism: Microbacterium neimengense; assembly: GCF_054782995.1. NCBI lineage: Bacteria > Bacillati > Actinomycetota > Actinomycetes > Micrococcales > Microbacteriaceae > Microbacterium > Microbacterium neimengense. The sequence goes on along the minus strand of NZ_BAAGRK010000015.1, from coordinate 116,199 downwards.
ACGCGGTCGCCGTCGCGCAGCTCCCCCATGAGGTAGGTGTACGCCGCATCCGCGTCGTCGAAGAACACGGCCTCGTCGCTCCACGAACCCTCGGCGACCGCCGCGAGGTACATGCGCCGCGCGGCATGTCCGATGATCACGATGCGCGGGATGCGCAGACGGACGGCGAGCTCGCCGATGCGGTCGTGCTCCTCCCCCGCGTACTCGCCGAGCTCGCTCATCGCGCCGAGGACGGCGACCATCCGCTCGTCCGGGGCGGTGATCTGCGCCAGTGTCCGCAGCGCCGCGACCATCGAGTCGGGGCTCGCGTTGTAGGCGTCGTTGATGATGCGCACGCGCTCGGAGCCCAGCGTTTGCATACGCCAGCGCTCGGCGAGCTCCACGGACTCCAGACGGGTCACGATGTCGTCGATCGCCACGCCGAGGGCGGTCGCGGCCGCTGCCGCGGCGAGGGCGTTCATCACGTGGTGGGCGCCCAGGACGCGCAGCGCCACCGGGCGGCTCTCACCATCGACCGTGAGGACGAAACGCGTGCCGGATGCGGTGACTTCGACATCGCTGCCGCGCACGGCGGCATCCTCGCCGAGACCGAACCAGCGCACGTCGACGGACCGTTCGGCTGCGATGGGGGCCATGGCCCGCACGCGCGTGTCGTCGACGTTGAGCACGGCGAGTCCGCCCGGGCGCAGCGCACGCACGAGCTCGCTCTTGGCGTGGAAGGTCGCCTCGATGCCGCCGAAGCCGCCGGCGTGAGCCATGCCGACCATCAGCACGACGCCCATGTCGGGTTCGACGAGCCCCGCCAGGTGTGCGATCGCGCCGGGGGCGCTCGCACCGAATTCGCTCACCAGGAAGCGCGTGTCGTGGGTGACGCGCAGCATCGTGAGCGGCGCGCCGACCTCGTTGTTGAACGAGGCACGGGGAGCTACGGTCTCGCCCTCCGGCTCGAGGATGCGGGCGAGCAGGTTCTTGGTGGTCGTCTTGCCGTTGGAGCCGGTGATCCCCACGATCCGCAAGCGGCCGCCGGCGCGTACCTCGGCGACGACGGCGCGGGCGAGATCGGCGAGGGCGGCGACGGTGTCGGGCACGACGATCTGGGACACCGCGGCGTCGACCGGGCGCTCGACGATCGCGAGGACGGCGCCGAGAGCGACCGCGGCGTCGACGAACAGATGCCCGTCGGTGGTCTCGCCGGGCTTGGCGACGAAGATACCGCCGGGTCGCATCTGGCGCGAGTCGGTGTCGACGTCGCCGGAGACGACGGTGTCGGCGTCGTCAGAGCCGGCGGGGAGCAGGGTTCCGCCGAGGATCTCGGCGATGCGGGAGAGTGTGAGTGCGATCATGTCCTGGAGGGCGCCGCTCAGCCGATCTTCGGCAGCAGCTCGGGCTGCGAATCCGAGGGCAGGACCCGGTAGGTCTTCAAGACCTGGGTCATCGCCTTCTGGAAGGCCGCAGCGTTGGCCGCAGACGAGCGTACCGCAGTGGGCTGATCGAGGGTGACCGCCACGATGTACTGCGGGTCATCCACCGGCGCCATGCCGATCATGGTGGTGAAGTAGACACCGCTCTTGTAGCCGGAGCCGTCGGAGATCTCGCCTGTTCCGGTCTTCAGCCCCACCCGGTAGCCGCTGATGGCCGTGGTCTTGGCGTTGCCGCCCTGCACCGCGACGTTCTCGAGCAGCTCGCGGACCTGGTTCGCCGTGCTCGCGCTCACGACCTGCGTACTCGCGCCTGCATCCGCGTCCTGAACCGTTCCGTCGGCCTTCGTGCATGATTCGACGAGCGACAGCGGCACCTTCGTACCGTCGTTGGCGATCGCCTGGTAGGCACCCATCAGCTGCGGCAGCGTGGTGGCGACACCCTGACCGAACGAGGTGTTGTAGAAGGTCTGGTTGTCCCACTGGTCGACGGGACGCAGCGTCCCCTTGGCCTCGCCGGGGAAGTCCACACCGCTGATCTGGCCGATGCCGAACTTCTGCAGGTAGTCGTAGCGCGTCTGCGCCGGGACCTTCTCGGCGAACTTCGAGATGCCGACGTTCGAGGAGTCGATGAGCACGCCCGCGAGCGTGTAGTTCAAAGCCCCGTGAGGGATCGCGTCCTGGACACGGGCGCCGTTGGGGAAGGTCTCGCGCCCGGACGCGGTGACGGTCGAGGTCGGCGTCGCCGCACCCGCATCGATCACCGTCGCCGCCGACAGTGCCTTGAACGTCGAGCCGGGCTCGAACGTGCCGCGGAAGATCCGGCTGGAGCGATCCTCCGGCGCCGTCGCCGAGACGTTGTTCGGGTCGACGGTGGGCCACTCCGCCGCGGCACGGATCTTGCCGGTCTTGGCTTCCACGACCATGATCTGTCCGTGCTGCGCACCCTGGTTGGTCGCCTGCTCCGCGATCAATTGCTGCAGGTAGTACTGCAGGTCGCGGTCGATCGTGAGGGTGAGCGTGCCACCGTCGACAGCCGGCGTCACCTGCTCGGTGCCGGGGATGATCACGCCGTCCTTGCCCCGCTGGAAGACGCGCTCGCCCTCGGTCGGTGCCAGGCACGAGTTCTGGGCGGCCTCGAGTCCTTCCAGCGGCTCCCCGTCGGAACCCACGAATCCGACCAGGTTGCCGGCGACGGCCCCGTCGGGATACGTCCTGGCGGGATGCGGCCGCATCGTCAGATAGGGGATGCGCAGATCCAGCAGCTGCTGGTACTTCTCGGTCGAGAGCCCGTTCTTGAGCGACGCGTACTGCGACTTCGGGTTGACCGCGAGGGCGTCCGCGACGATCTTCTGCACGTCCTCGGCGCTCTGGCCGGTGATCTGGGCGATCTCGCCCGCCACGGTCGGCCAGTCGACCTCGATCTCGTTGCCCGAGGCATCCGTGCGCTCGATCGGTCCCACGTTGCTGGGATCGAGCTCCGCGTCGTAGGTGAGAATGCTGCCCGCGAGGACGTTGCCGTTCTCGTCGACGATTGATCCGCGCGTGCCGTAGAGAGTGGTCTTGCCGCCCATCGCGATGCGCAGCGAGTCGTCGATGTGCTCTCCGGCATTCACCACCTGGATGTCCACAAGGCGCACCACGAAGGCGACGAGGACGGCCAGCACCACGGCCAGGGCGATGACGGTGCGGCGACGGGGGGTTCGCGTGCTTCTCGTCGTCATGGTCTCAGTGTGTGGCAGGTGTCGGTAGTCCGTCGGTCAGCGCGGGGGGTGTCGCCGGATCGATCCCCGTGCCCGTCTCGGTCTCGGCCGCAGGCGGCGCCTGCACGCCGTTGATGGTGGCATCGGGTGCGGTGACGAGCGGAGTCTCGGTGATGAGCGCGTTCGACACGGCACCGCGCCCCAGCGGGTCGATCGTCGACGTGTAGACGGATGCCTGCTGCGCTCCGAGGACCGCACCGTCGCTGAGGCGGAGATAGCTCGGCGACTCGTTGATGACCATGCCCAGTGCCGCGGCGTTCGCCGCGAGGTACTGGGGCGAGCTGAGGCCGGCGACCTGGTCGTAGAGGATCTGCTTCTGCACCGTCAGATCACGCTGCTGCTGCGTCAGGCTCGCGAGTTCGAAAGAGCTCTGGGTCGACAGGACCGACAGCACCATCTGTGCACCCGCGATCGCGAGCGCCCCCGCGACGGCGATGATGCCGTACACCAGGCGGGGACGACGACGGCGGGCCGGGGACTCGACGGGGCGGAGAGTGCGCTCCGGCCGACGCCCGACCTCGGACCCGCGTTCGAGCGGCTCAATGGCCCAGGCTGTGCTCGTGGTGGTGCTCATACGATCTCCCGGACTCGTTCGGCGGCACGAAGTCGTACCGGGGTGGCGCGCGGGTTGGACTCGCGCTCGGCGTCGGAGGCGAGTTCCGCCCCCTTCACCAGCAGGCGGAACTGGGGCGCGTGCTCGGGCAACTCGACGGGCAGGCCCGCGGGGGCGGTCGAGCTGCTCGCGCGGGCGAACTCGCGCTTGACGAAGCGGTCTTCGAGCGATTGGTAGCTGAGCACGACGATGCGACCGCCCACCGCGAGCAGCTCGAGGGCCGCGGGAAGCGCCTGTTCGAGAGCGGCGAGTTCCGCGTTGACTTCGATGCGCAGCGCCTGGAAGACCCGCTTGGCCGGATGCCCCGCGTTGCGCAGCGCCGCGGGCGTGGCGGCGTCGAGGATCTCGACGAGCCGGCCCGAGCGGACGATGGGCTCCGCCTGACGCGCGGCGATGATCGCGCGCGCGTAGCGGCCCGCGAGCTTCTCCTCGCCGTATCGCTCGAAGATCCGACGCAGATCGCCCTCGCCGTACGTGGCCAGCACGTCTGCGGCGGTCATACCGGCGGACTGGTCCATGCGCATGTCGAGCGGCGCGTCCTTGGCGTAGGCGAAGCCGCGCTCGGCCTCATCCAGCTGCAGCGAGGAGACACCCAGGTCGAACAGGATGCCGTCGATGCGGTCGACTCCCGCCGATGCGACGGCGGCGCGAATGCCGTCGTAGACCGTGTGCACGAGGGTCGTGCGATCGGCGAATCGGGCCAGCCGCTCCCCCGCGATGCGCAGCGCGTCGGTGTCGCGATCGAGACCGATCAGCCGGAGTCCGTCGAATCGTTCGAGGAAGGCCTCGCTGTGGCCTCCCATGCCGAGGGTCGCGTCGACGAAGACGGCGCCCTCGTTCTCGAGCGCGGGCGCCAGCAGTTCGACGCAGCGCTCGAGCAGGACCGGGGTGTGGATGTCGCGGAAGTCCATGATGCGGGGGCCGGGTCCCTCGGTCCTGATCCCCATCCGCTCCGACCTGACACCGGGGAAGTGCGTCAGGGCTCGAGCGGCTGGGAATCAGGGTCGAGGGCTCAGAACAGGCCCGGGATCACCTCCTGCTCCATCTCGGAGTACGTCTCTTCATTGCTCTCGGCGTAGGAGTTCCACGCCTCGGCGTCCCAGATCTCCGCATGGGCGCCGACACCGGTCACGACGAGCTCGCGCTCGAGGCCGGCATACGTGCGCAGCGCCGGCGGGATCGTGATGCGGTTCTGACCGTCGGGCTTCTCGGCACTCGCACCCGAGAGGAACATCCGCAAGAAGTCGCGTGCCTGCTTGTTGGTCAGGGGCGCCTCGCGGATGCGCTCGTGCACCTTCTCGAACTCCTCAGTCGCGAAGACGTAGAGGCAGCGGTCCTGTCCACGGGTGATCACGACGCCGCCGCCGAGGTCGTCGCGGAACTTGGCCGGGAGGATGACGCGCCCTTTGTCGTCGAGCTTGGGGGTGTGCGTGCCGAGCAGCATTCGCGCATCCCCCCTCCTTCGTCCGGCCCACGTGTGAGGTGATCGCCACTTTACTCCACTTCCCTCCACTTCACTACACATTCGGGAGTGGATCTGGGCGGACGCTCCCCACACACGAAAAAGCGCCGACCCCGAAGGGTCGGCGCTTGTGAGAAGCGGAGGGTCAGCGGCCTTCTTGGCGGCGGTCCCATCGATCGTTCATGCGGTCCATGAATCCGGCGGAGGGCCTGGATGCGGAGCCGCCGGTTCGCGGCGCGGCGCTGGGACGGGCGGTCTTGGAGGGAGTGAGCGCGAAGATCACGCCTCCGAGCATGACGATGAAGCCGATGACGCCCACCACGATCAGTTGCGTGGAGAGTCCGACGATCAGTCCGCCCAGCCCGACGAGCACGAGGATCGTGCCGTACACGATGTTGCGGTAGCTGAGCGCACGGCCGCCCTGCGGCGCGCTGACGACGTCGGCGTCATTGCTCATGAGATGGCGTTCCATCTCGTCGAGCAGGCGCTGCTCTTGTTCGGAGAGAGGCATTCGTCCCCCTAGGGTCACGGCGATGCTTGGATTCTACGCGCCGCCTGTCGAACTAGGCTAGGCCCGTGTCGAGGACCACAGACGCGATCGAAGCGGTTTCCCAGCGACTGGATACGTTCTTCGGATCGCAGGAGCAGGCCGCGCGGGCGATGGGCCCCGACGCCCTCGCCTTCGTCGAAGACGTGCGCGACACCGTGACCGGTGGAAAGCGCCTGCGCGCGCGGTTCTGTGTGACGGGATGGCGCGCCGTCGCGGAGCGCGTCGACCCCGGCGCCACACCGCCCGCAGCCGTCGTCGCGACGGCTGCGGCGCTGGAGGTCTTCCAGGCCGCCGCCCTCGTGCACGACGACCTGATCGACAACTCGGACACCCGCCGCGGACGACCCTCCCTGCATCGCGCCCTCCAGGCGCAGCACATCGCCCGGTTGTGGGCGGGCGACGCCGCCGCCTTCGGTCGTTCAGCTGCCCTCCTCGGCGGCGATCTGCTGGTGGCCTTCAGCGACGACCTCCTCGAGGAGGGGCTGGCGCTCACGGACCATGCGGCCGCGGCCCGTGCCGAGTACGCGCGGATGCGGCGCGACGTCACCATCGGGCAGTACCTCGACATCGCCGAAGAGTCCGCCTTCGCGGTCGCCGACGACGCGACGCACGCCGACCGCGCGCTGCGCGTGGCCTCGCTCAAGTCCGCCCGCTACAGCGTGGAACAGCCGCTGCGCATCGGAGCTTCACTAGCCGGCGCCGATCGGACGCAGCTCGACGCGTTGAGCGCGTTCGGGCATCCGGTCGGAATGGCGTTCCAGTTACGCGACGACGTGCTCGGAGTCTTCGGCGACGCCGCCGAGACCGGGAAACCCTCCGGCGACGACCTGCGCGAAGGCAAGCGCACCGTTCTCATCGCCTACGCCCGCGACTCGCTCGGGACGGGCGCGCGACGCACCCTCGACGAGCTCTTGGGTGATCCCGACCTCGACGAGCAGCAGATCGCGGCGTTGCAGCGCACGATCATCGACAGCGGCGCCGTCGACCGCGTCGAGCAGCTCATTACGGCCTATGTGCGCGAGGCGGACCGGGCCCTGTCCGCCGCCCCCTTGGCGAACGCGACGGTCGGCGAACTGCGCGATCTCGCGCGAGCCGCCACCGAGCGTCGCTCCTGAGCGAGGCTCGCGTCAGGCGAGGGCGCGCGCGACGCGTCGCACTTCGCTCTTGCGCCCCTGCAGCAGCGACGTGATCGGGGCCTGCCCGATCGACTCCTCGTACGCGAGGAGCCAGTCGATGGCCTCGTCGTCGGTCAGTCCTGCGTCCCGCAGCGCGAAGATCGTGCCGCGCAGCGACGACAACGGCGCACCGTCGATGAGGAAGACGCTCGGCACACGGAAGGAGCCTTCACGACGCGACCCGATGAGGTAGCCGTCGTCGAGCAGACGCCGGACACGGCTCAGCGATTCACCGGTCAGTTCGACCAGCTCGGGCAGTGCAAGCCATTCGGTGGGGACAGGGGTCTCAGAACTCACCCGTCCATGTTCTCATCCGCACGCAGCGCGCCGTGCGGGGCGTGCGCCGAAAGATGGGAGAGATCTCATCTGTCACACCCGTCACTTCCGTTGACCTCGGTACACACGCGTGTCAGGGTGGCGGGACCCCGGATGTGAAAGAGAGGACGACCATGCTCGTGGACGTCTCCCACCACCCGCGCGCCGTCATCGGCGCCTCCGCCCTCGTGAGCACGGTCGCGCTCACCCTGATCGCCGCACCCGCGCACGCGTCCACGACGGAGCCGGCGCGTCTGGGCGTGCCGCGCCCCGCCCAGACGCCGCCGGCGAGCACGCACACCGTCGCGGCCGGAGAGTCCGTCGCGGCGATCGCCGCGCGCTACGGACTGGCCACGGCCGACGTGCTCTCGTGGAACGGCCTGTCGTGGGAGAACTCGCTGATCCGCCCCGGTCAGGTGCTGACCCTCGTCGCGCCGACCGCACCCGCCCCCGCTGCCGCGCCCGCACCTGCCGTGGGAGCGTCTCACACGGTCGTCGCCGGCGACACGATCAGCGGGATCGCCGGGCGCCACGGCTCCACGGCAGGAGAAGTCCTGGCCGCCAATGGCCTCACCTGGGACTCGATCATCTACCCGGGCCAGACGATCACCGTGCCGGCCCCCGCAGCATCCGCGGCCGCGCCTGCACCGGCACCGGCCGCCGCGGCAGGGCCCGGCCTGGAACTGGACGCCGAGCAGTCCGAAAATGCGCGCACCATCATCCGTATCGGCCGCGAGCTGGGTGTTCCCGAGCGCGGGATCGCCATCGCGCTGGGCACGGCCATGCAGGAGTCGTGGCTGCGCAACCTCGACTGGGGCGACCGCGACTCGCAGGGTCTGTTCCAGCAGCGTCCCTCCACCGGGTGGGGCACGGTGGAGGAGGTCCGGGATGCGGAGCGTGCCGCCCGCGCGTTCTTCGGCGGCCCCGCCGACCCCAACGGCACCCGCACCCGTGGCCTCCTGGACATCCCCGGCTGGGAGTCGATGACCTACGCGGACGCCGCACAGGCGGTGCAGATCTCGGCGTATCCGGATCGTTATGCCCGGTGGGAGCAGCCTTCTCTCGCCTGGCTGGCCGCCCTCGGGTAGCGCACGACGGTGGGATCAGCGGTGAGCCGCTGCCGGAGCTCACAGCGACCGCTCCGTAGACTCTCACCGTGAGCACGAGCCAGCGCACCGACCCGCTGATCGGCCGTCTCGTCGACGGCCGGTACCGCGTGCGCTCGCGCATCGCCCGCGGCGGCATGGCCACCGTGTACGTCGCAACCGATCTGCGCCTGGAACGGCGCGTGGCTCTCAAGGTCATGCACGGGCACCTCAGCGACGACACCGTGTTCCAGAGTCGGTTCATCCAGGAGGCGCGTGCGGCCGCACGCCTCGCCGACCCCCACGTGGTCAATGTGTTCGACCAGGGTCAAGACAGCGACATGGCGTACCTCGTCATGGAGTACCTGCCGGGCATCACGCTGCGAGAGCTCATGAAGGAGCAGCGCCGCATCCCGGTTCCGCAGACCATCACCATCATGGATGCGGTGCTCTCGGGTCTGGCCGCGGCGCACCGCGCCGGCATCGTGCACCGCGACGTCAAGCCCGAGAACGTGCTTCTGGCCGAGGACGGCCGCATCAAGATCGGCGACTTCGGTCTCGCCCGCGCCACCACGGCGAACACAGCGAGCGGTCAGATGCTGCTCGGGACGATCGCGTATCTCGCGCCCGAGCTCGTCACCCGCGGCAGCGCCGATGCCCGCAGCGACATCTACGCGCTCGGCATCCTTCTCTATGAGATGCTCACCGGCGAACAGCCGTACAAGGGCGAGCAGCCCATGCAGATCGCCTACCAGCACGCCACCGATTCGGTCCCCCGCCCGAGCGTGAAGAACCCGGCCGTCCCGGAGCAGCTCGACGAACTGGTGCTGTGGGCGACGGAACGCTCCCCCGACGCTCGCCCCGTCGACGCGGATCAGATGCTGCAGCGCCTGCGCGAGATCGAGCGCGAGCTGGGCATCGCCCCGCAGGTCGCACGCACGCTCGCGGTCGGCACGGCCGTGATCGATGACCGCCTGGACTCCGGAGAGCTGACGAAGGCGCTTCCGCTCGGCGGCACCGGTCCCACAGCCGTCGCGGAGGACGTCGACAACGCCACACTTCTGCGGCAGCGCGCACGCCGACGATCGGCGAAGGGCGCGTGGCTGTTGACACTGGTCGTGCTGCTGGCTGCGCTCGCCGGCGGGATCGGTTGGTGGTTCGGCTCCGGGCCGGGCTCGCTCGTAGCCGTCCCCGCGCTGGAGGGGCAGACGTTCGAATCCGCCCAAGCAGAGATCGTCGACCGCGGTCTGCGCGTCGAACGGGCGGACGAGTACAGCTTCGACGTCGAGGCGGGCACAGTCATCCGCACCGAGCCCGGAAGCGGGGAACGCGTCGAGAAGGACTCGCTCGTGCGAGTAGTGATGTCGCAGGGCCCGCAACCGCACGAGGTCGGCGCGTTGGCCGGGATGACGTTGGATGCGGCGACCGCCGCGATGCAGCAGGTGCGCGTCACCGTGGGCGACCCGCAGTACGTGTTCACCGACGCCGCCGACGGCACCGTCGTCGCCGCGTCCGTCTCCCCCGCCGCCGGCGGCGACGCGATCGACTGCTCGAACGGCTGCACCCTGCACGAGGGCGATGGGGCGAGCTTCACGGTCTCGCGCGGCCCCGTTCCGGATGTCGCGGGGATGAGCGTGTCGGACGCGACCAAGACCCTCACGGCCGTCGGGCTGTCCGTGTCCAGCGACAGCGCGTCTCAGACGAGCGAGACGATCGACGAGGGTCGCGTGATCGGGATCTCCGGCCGTGACGGCGGCGGCGACTGGCGTCCGAATGACACGGTGCAGCTGATCATCTCGGAGGGCCCGCCTCTGTTCGCCGTGCCCAACGTGGTGGGGATGACGTTGAGCGAGGCGAAGAAGACGCTCGAGGCGGCCGGATTCAAGGCGAAGTACGCGGGTTACTGGGATGCGGCCCCGAACGTGGCGAAGGTCGTGTCGCAGGATCCGACCGACGAGGAGAAGATCCGCAAGAACGCCAACGTGAGCCTCGTCCTCAGCCTGACCGGCTGAGTCGCACAGACTGCCTTCGCACGAAACGCCGAGAGCCGCCCGGCACGGATGCGGGGCGGCTCTCGGCGTTGTGGGCTCAGCGCTTCTCGAGCTCCTCCGCCACCAGGAAGGCGAGCTCCAGGCTCTGCATGTGGTTCAGGCGAGGATCGCACAGGCTCTCGTAGCGGGTCGCCAGCGTGGCCTCGTCGATCATCTCCGAGCCGCCCAGGCACTCGGTCACGTCATCGCCGGTGAGCTCGACGTGGATGCCGCCCGGGTGCGTGCCCGTGGCGCGGTGCGCCTCGAAGAACCCGCGCACCTCGTCGACCACGTCGTCGAAGCGACGCGTCTTGTAACCGGTCGGTGTCGTGATGCCGTTGCCGTGCATCGGGTCGGTGACCCACAGCGGCGTCGCACCGGCATCCTTCACGGCCTCCAGCAGCGGCGGCAGTGCGTCGCGGATCTTTCCCGCGCCCATTCGCGTGATGAAGGTGAGGCGGCCGGGCTCCCGCTCGGGGTCGAGCTTGTCGATGAGTGCCAGCGCGGTCTCGGGCGTCGTCGAAGGACCGAGCTTCACACCGATCGGGTTGCGGATCTTCGAGAAGTAGTCGACGTGCGCGCCGTCGAGATCGCGCGTGCGCTCCCCGATCCACAGGAAGTGAGCCGACGTGTTGTACGGCGTGCCCGTGCGGGAGTCGATGCGGGTCAAGGGTCGCTCGTAGTCCATGAGCAGACCTTCGTGGCCCGTGTAGAACTCGACGTGTCGCAGCTCGTCGAAGTCGGCTCCGGCGGCCTCCATGAACTTGATGGCGCGGTCGATCTCCGCCGCCAGGCCCTCGTAGCGCTGGTTGGCCGGGTTCTCGGCGAAGCCGCGGTTCCAGCTGTGAACCTCGCGCAGATCCGCGAACCCGCCCTGGGTGAACGCCCGGATGAGATTCAGCGTCGAAGCCGCCGTGTGGTAGGCCTTCTCGAGCCGTCGAGGATCGGCGGTGCGCGAGCCCTCCGTGAAGTCGTAGCCGTTCACGATGTCGCCGCGGTACGCCGGCAGCGTGACATCGCCGCGCGTCTCGGTGTCGCTCGAGCGCGGCTTGGCGAACTGCCCCGCCATGCGTCCCATCTTCACGACCGGCATGGACGCGCCGTACGTCAGCACCACCGCCATCTGCAGCAGCGTCTTGATGCGGTTGCGGATCTGCTCGGCGGTGGCACCGGCGAACGTCTCGGCGCAGTCGCCGCCCTGCAGAAGGAAGGCGCGCCCGGATGCCGCCGTTGCGAGGCGGTCGCGAAGGCGGTCGACCTCTCCCGCGAACACGAGAGGCGGGAGGGTGGCGAGTTCGGCCGAGACGGCCGCGACAGCGTCCGCGTCGGGCCAGGAGGGCTGCTGCTTGATCGGCAGTGAGCGCCAGTGATCGAGCGGGTCCAAGCTGTGGGGCATTCGCTCAGTCTAGCGACGCCGCGGGCGTGTCGATCCCGTGCGTCGACGACGTCGCCAGCCGGTCCTTGACCGTGGAGGCGTAGACGTCGTCGTAACGCTGCGCGCCGAGGCGCTGCAACGCGACCATGATCTCGTCGGTGACCGAGCGCAGGACGTAACGGTCGCCCTCCATGCCCGCGAACCGGGAGAAGTCGAGCGGCTCGCCGATCACGATGCCCACGCGTCCGATGCGCGGGAGTCGCTGGCCGATCGGCATGACCGTATCGGTGTCCACCATGACGACCGGGATGACGGGAACACGCGCCTCGAGCGCCATGCGGGCGATTCCCGTGCGACCGCGGTACAGCCGCCCGTCGGGGCTGCGCGTGCCCTCCGGGTAGATGCCCAGCAGATCACCGCGCCCGAGCACCTGCAAACCGGTGTTGAGCGAGCCCTCCGATGCCTTGCCGCCCGACCGGTCGATCGGGATCTGTCCGGTCGCCTTGAAGAACACGCGCGTCGCCCAGCCCTTGAGGCCGCGGCCGGTGAAGTAGTCGCTCTTGGCGAGGAAGGTCATCGGCCGATCGATCATGAGCGGCAGGAAGATGGAATCGGCGAAGGAGAGATGGTTGCTGGCGAGGATGGCTGCGCCGTCGGCGGGGATGTTGCGCCGACCCACGATCCACGGCCGGAAGATCGCCTTCACGATCGGTCCGATCACGATGTACTTCATCAGCCAGTAGAACATTGTCAGCCCCCTGCGACCGCCCGACGTCGGGCCAGATCCGCGACGCCGATGACGCCGGCGTCGTTCGTGAGACGGGCCACCTGGAAATCGGCGACCGGACGATAACCATACGCGGGCATCGCGGCGGCGAAAGCCTCCCGCATCGGCTCCAACAGCACGTCGCCGAGCTGGGACACTCCCCCGCCGATGACGAAACGCTCCGGGTCGAGGATGGCGGCGAGCCCGCCGCAGGCCGTTCCGACGGCCACCGCGATGCGCCGCAGCGCCTCGAGCGCGCCGGGGTCGCCGTCCTGGACGAGGCGCGAGATGGCGGCACCGGTCAGCCCGCCCTGCTCACGGGACGCCGCGGCCAGGCGCGCCCCGATGCCGAACTCCGCGTCCACGGCGATCTCACGCGCCTCGAGCTGGAGGGCACGACCCGATCCGTACACCTCGAGGCAGCCGCGCTGGCCGCATCCGCACGTGCGCCCCTCGGGAACCAGACGCATGTGGCCGAGCTCCGCGGCCACGCCGTGACCGCCCGAGAGCAGATTGCCGTCCACGACGACGGCACCGCCGACACCCGTTCCCAGGGTGAGCATGACGACGTCGCGCAGATCCTCGCCGGCACCGAAGCGGTATTCCGCCCAGCCGGCCGCGTTCGCGTCGTTCTCGATATGCACACGCACGCCGGTGCGCCGCTCGATGCGCTCTCGCAGCGGTTCGTCGCGCCAGGCGATATTCGGGGCGAAGTAGACGGTCGACCGCTCCCGGTCGATGAAGCCCGCCGCGGCCACGCCGGCCACGAGCTGCTCGCCCGCAGACAGCTCGGTGATCATCTGGCCGACGGCGACCTCGATGCCCGCCACATCCGTGGGGGTTGCGACACGGGCCCTGCGGACGATCGTGCCGTGCTCGTCGACCACGCCACCGGCGATCTTCGTTCCGCCGATGTCGATTCCCACTGCGAACACTGTCGTCCCTTCGTCCGGTAAGGCCTCCAGAAGCTTAGTCGGCGCAGGACAGACCGCCTTCCGCAGGGCCGGAACAAGTCATCTCGACTGCCGCAAGCGGTGGGACTGAGTTCCACGCATGCGTAGACTTGCGTCTCATAGCAACCCGTCCGGTACCGAAGGAGCTGCCGACATGAGCGCAACAGTGTTCGAAGTGCCCGCGATCGTCCCCGCCGACCCGCACGCCAACGTGAGCGACCTGCTCGTGGAGCGCGTGCGCGCGACTCCCGACCGTGCCCTGTTCGCCGTCCCCGACGGTGACGGCTGGCGCGACATCACCGCACGGGAGTTCGAGCGCCAGGTCGTCGCGCTCGCGAAGGGCTTCGTCTCGGCGGGTGTCGCCCCCGGCGACAAGGTGGGTTTCCTGGCCCGCACGACCTACGACTGGACACTGGTCGACTTCGCCCTCTTCTACGCGGGCGCCGTGATGGTGCCGATCTACGAGACGAGCTCCCCCAGCCAGATCGAGTGGATCCTCTCCGACTCCGGTGCCGTCGCCTGCCTCGTCGAGACCGCCGAGCACGCGTCTCGGCTCGCCGAGGTGCGCGACAGGCTCCCCCTCGTGCGCTCCTCGTGGCAGATGTTCGCCGGCGACCTCGACACGATGATCACCGCCGGCTCCGCCGTACCCGACGAGGAGATCCAGCGTCGACGCGCGCTCGCCGAATCCTCCGACATCGCCACGCTCATCTACACCTCGGGGTCGACCGGGAGGCCGAAGGGATGCGTGCTGACGCACGGCAACTTCGTGGAGCTCGCGCGCAACTCCGCCACCTCGTTGAAGGAGGTCGTCAACACGCCCGGCGCCTCCACCGTCCTGTTCATCACGACCGCACACGTGTTCGCGCGCTTCATCTCGATCCTCAACATCCACGCGGGTGTGAAGACGGGTCACCAGCCCGACACGAAGCAGCTGCTGGCCGCTCTCGGCTCCTTCAAGCCGACCTTCCTGCTGGCCGTCCCGCGCGTGTTCGAGAAGGTCTACAACTCGGCGGAGCAGAAGGCGGAAGCCGGCGGCAAGGGCAAGATCTTCCGTGCGGCCGCGCAGGTCGCGATCGATCACTCCGCCTATCTGCAGGACGGCCGGCGCATCCCCCTCGGGATGAAGATCAAGTTCGCCCTCTTCGACAGACTCGTCTACAGCAAACTGCGTGAGGCCATGGGAGGTCAGGTGCGCTACGCCGTCTCCGGCTCCGCGCCCCTCGGTCCGCGGCTCGGACACTTCTTCCACAGTCTCGGCGTGCACATCCTCGAGGGCTACGGCCTGACGGAGACCACCGCGCCCGCGACGGTGAATCTCGCCACGCGGTCCAAGATCGGCACCGTCGGGCCCGCGATCCCGGGTGTCGGCATCCGACTCGCGGAGGACGGCGAGATCCAGGTGCGCGGTGTGAACGTGTTCAAGGAGTACTGGCAGAACCCGGAGGCGACGGCGGCGGCGTTCGACGGTGACTGGTTCAAGACCGGAGACCTCGGTTCGCTCGACGAAGACGGCTACCTGACGATCACCGGCCGCAAGAAGGAGATCATCGTCACCGCGGGCGGCAAGAACGTCGCACCGGCCGCGCTCGAGGACCCGATCCGCGCCAACCCGATCATCGGACAGGTCGTGGTCGTGGGCGATCAGAAGCCCTTCATCTCGGCGCTGGTCACGCTGGATCCCGAGATGCTGCCGACGTGGCTGGAGAACAACGGCCGCTCCAAGGACCTCACTCTCGCCCAGGCCGCGCACGACCCCGCGGTCCGCTCCGAGGTGCAGCAGGCCATCGACAAGGCGAACGCCGGCGTCTCCCGCGCCGAGTCGATCCGCAAGTTCGTGATCCTGCCCACGGAGTGGACGGAGGCCAGCGGCCACCTCACCCCGAAGCTGTCGATCAAGCGCAACGTGATCCTCGCGGACTTCGCCGACGACGTCGAGCAGCTCTACCGGGCGCCCGAGGAGACGACGCAGAACGTCCCGCTCCCCTGAGCGAACGAGAAGGCGGGCCCGCATCCGATCTCGGATGCGGGCCCGCCTTCTTCATGACTCAGAACCAGTCGCTCTCGCGCACCTCCCGCAACGCGACCCGCCGGCGCTCCTTGTCGAGCCGGTCGAGGTACAGCATCCCGTCGAGGTGATCGGTCTCGTGCTGCAGCGCTTGCGCCATGAGGCCGTCGCCCTCCAGCACGAGCTCGTTGCCGTCGAGGTCGATGCCTGCGACCTTCGCATGCGGGTATCGCATCACGTCGTGCCAGAGGCCGGGCACCGAGAGGCATCCCTCGCCGGTCAACTCCGGCTCGCCGGAGACCTCGACGAGCACCGGGTTGAGGATGTACCCGATCTCGCCGTCGACGTTGTAGCTGAACGCCCGCAGCCCGACGCCGATCTGCGGCGCGGCGACCCCGGCGCGGCCCGGCAGCTCGACGGTCTCGACGAGGTCGCGCACGAGCGCGTGCACACCCTCATCGATGTCGACGATCTCGCTCGCCCGGCTCTTGAGCACAGGGTCGCCGAACAGTCGGATGGCTCGTACCGTCATGATGCGGCCGCCACGCGCAGACCCTCGACGGCGACGGCGGCGAGCTGGCGCGCCGCGGCACGCGTGGCGGGCTGGAGGTCGCGGAACGAGATCGCACTGCCCGTGGCGATGCGCGCGTCGTAGGGCACGCGCACGACCTGCCGCACGCGCGAGCGGAAGTGCTGCTCCAGCTCGTCCAGGCGCACCAGCGGCGCCCCCGGGCGCGACGCGTTCAGAACCACGACGGCCGAGCGCGCCAGATCCGTGTAGCCGTTCGTCTCGAGCCACGTGAGCGTCTCGGACGCCAGCCGCGCCTCGTCGACGCTGAGCCCGGAAACGATGACGAGCGCATCGGCGGCCTCCAGCGTCGCATCCATCACCGAGTGCACGATGCCGGTGCCGGTGTCGGTCAGAACGATGGAGTAGTAATGCGCGGCGAGAGCGGCGACCTCGCGATAGTCAGCGTCGTCGAACGCCTCGGACACGTGCGGATCGGTGTCGGAGGCGAGCACATCCAGGCGCGTGTCATCGCGGGCGACGACAGCCGAGATCTCGTTGAAGCCGTGGATCGGTGCCGCGTGGGTGGCGAGATCGCGCACGGTCTTGCCGCTGGGGCGACCCACCCGCTCGGCGAGCGTGCCGCGGTCGGGGTTCGCATCCAGCGCGATGACCCGGTCGTCGCGCGCGTCGGCCAGCGCCATTCCGAGCAGAGCGGTGACCGTCGTCTTGCCGACGCCGCCCTTACGCGAGAGGACGGCCACAAAGCGCGCGCCGCCATCGAGGGGCGCGGCGATGCGCTGGTCGAGCTCGCGCCGCTGGCGGGAGCGGCGGCTGTCACCCAGGCGCACCCGACCTCCGCTGAGCGTGTAGACCAGGCTCGGCCACGCACCCTCGGGTTCGCGCTTGGGCAGACGATCGGTCTCCAGCAGCCGATCGGCCGTCAGCAGATCCGCGCTCTCGCGCCGGGACTCCTCCTGATCGACGCGTCGCGCAGCCAGCGTGACGGGTGCCGGCGCAGCATCCACGGGTGCGATGGATGCCGACTCGGATCGCGTCGCGGCCGCAGGTGCCGCTGTCGCGGCGGGAGCGAGCGGTGCCACGCCGTCGGTGGCGGTCACCGGAACGCGCACCCGCGTGGTCGGAGGCGCAACGGGCTCCGGCGCACGCGCCGCAGGGGCCTGAGGCTCCCCGGCCGCGGGAGGCTCGATCTCCGCGTCCTGGATGTCGAGGTCGGACGTGCGCACGGGCGTGAACTCGCCCGTGTCTTCCAGGGTCGCGATGACCACGGGCTCGGCCACGGGGACCGCCTCGTCGGCGACGACATCGTCGTCGATCCCGTCGTCGTCGGCGACCGGCAATGTCACCGCGACCTGCGCGGTCTGGGTTCCGAGAATGTCGATGCCGGCCGCGTCGACGCGGACCGGCTGGTCCAGGATGTCGTCGTCGTGGCCGGTCATCTGATCGTCACGATCAGGCATGGCTTAGGTACTCCCAACGGGCCGCCGGATCTCCGGCGCCCACCTCAGGCTAATGCGCGCCTTTGACCACGACCAAAAGGTCGCCCGCTTCGACCTGCTGGGTCGACCCGATCGCGACCCTCTCGACGACGCCGTCGATGGGGCTCGTGATGGCCGCCTCCATCTTCATGGCCTCGATCGAGGCGACCGCCTCTCCCGCCCGCACCCTCGCTCCTTGCACCGCCTTCAGCGTCACCACTCCGGAGAACGGCGCGGCGATCTGACCGGCCTTGGAGGTGTCGGCCTTCTCCGCCGGAGCCGCATCGACGGCGATGGACCGGTCGCGCACGAAGACGGGCCGCAGCTGACCGTTGAGCGTGGTCATGACGGTACGCATGCCCTTGTCATCGGGTTCGCCGATGGCCTCGAGACCCACCCACAGCTGCACGCCCCGCTCGATCTCGACGACGTGCTCGCCCCCGGACGTCAACCCGTACAGGTAATCCGCCGTGTCGAGCACGGCCAGATCGCCATAGGCGTCCCGCGCCTCGTGGAAGGTGCGCGTGGGTCCGGGAAACAGCAGCCGGTTGAGAGTCGCGCGCCGGTTCGTCCCCGGCTCGGTCAGCGCCGCCGCATCCGCCTCGTCGAGCGCCCCCGCGTCTTCCGCGATCGTGCGGCCGGCAAGCACCTTGCTGCGGAAGGGCTCGGGCCATCCGCCCGGCAGATCGCCCAGCTGGCCCGCCATGAACGAGACGACAGAGTCCGGGATGTCGTAGTTCTGCGGGTTCTCGGCGAAATCGGCGGGGTCGGCGCGGACCGCGGCGAGGTGCAGCGCGAGGTCGCCGACGACCTTCGACGACGGAGTCACCTTCGGAACGCGCCCGAGGATGTCGTTCGCCGCAGCGTACATGTCCTCGATCAGCTCGAAGTCCTCCGCCAGCCCGAGGGCGATCGCCTGCTGGCGCAGGTTGGACAACTGCCCACCGGGGATCTCGTGCCGGTACACACGCCCCGTGGGGCCTGGAAGACCCGACTCGAAGGGACGGTACAGGTGGCGCACGGCCTCCCAGTAGGGCTCGAGATCTGCGACCGCGGCGAGCGGGATGCCGGTGTCTCGCTCGGTGTGCGCGAGGGCGGCGACGAGCGCCGAGAGCGACGGCTGGCTCGTGGTGCCCGACATCGGGGCGGCGGCGGCATCCACCGCATCGGCTCCTGCCGCGCTGACGGCCAGCAGCGTGGCCAGCTGGCCGCCGGCCGTGTCATGGGTGTGTACGTGGACCGGCACGTCGAAACGCTCGCGCAGGGCGCTGACCAGGCGCGCCCCGGCAGCCGGGCGCAGCAGACCCGCCATGTCCTTGATGCCGATGACGTGCGCTCCGGCGGAGACCATCTCGTCCGCGAGGCGCAGGTAGTAGTCGAGCGTGTACAGATCCTCGGCGGGATCGAGCATGTCGCCGGTGTAGCAGAGCGCCGCTTCGGCGACGGCCGTGCCCGTGGCGAGGACGGCATCGATGGCCGGACGCATCTGCGTCACGTCGTTGAGAGCATCGAAGATGCGGAAGATGTCGACGCCGGATGCGGCCGCCTCCGCGACGAAGGCATCGGTGACCGCCGTCGGGTACGGGGTGTAGCCGACCGTGTTGCGCCCGCGCAGCAGCATCTGGATCGCGATGTTGGGCAGAGCTCCGCGCAGCGCGTCGAGGCGTTCCCACGGGTCCTCTCCGAGGAAGCGCAGCGCGACGTCGTATGTGGCGCCGCCCCAGGCCTCCACGGAAAGCAGCTGCGGGGTCAGACGGGCGACGTAGGGGGCGACGGTGACGAGGTCCTTCGTGCGCACCCGCGTGGCGAGCAGCGACTGGTGGGCGTCGCGGAACGTCGTGTCGGTGACCGCGAGTCGCGTCTGGGCGCGCAATTCCGCGGCGAACCCGGCGGGGCCGAGCTCCTGGAGGCGCTGACGCGACCCGGCAGGCGCGGGCTCGCGCAGGTCGAGGTGCGGGAGCTTCGCCGTCGGTGACGCCGTCGCCGGCCTCGTCCCGTGCGGTTGGTTGACCGTCACGTCGACCAGCCAGTTCAGGATCTTCGAACCGCGGTCCTTCGACTCCCGTCCGCGCAGCAGTTCGGGGCGCTCGTCGATGAAGGAGGTGCTGATGTCCCCTGCCGCGAAGGCCGGGTCGTCCAGCACCGCCTGCAGGAACGGGATGTTGGTCGAGACGCCGCGGATGCGGAACTCCGCCAGCGCCCGGCGCGCCCTGGCCACGGCCGCCGGAAAGTCCCTGCCGCGGCACGTCAGCTTGGCGAGCATCGAGTCGAAGTGCGGACTGATCTGCGAGCCCGCCGCCGTCGTTCCGCCGTCGAGGCGGATGCCCGCACCACCCGGCGAGCGGTACGTCGTGATCTTGCCGGTGTCGGGGCGGAAGCCCTGTGTCGGGTCCTCGGTCGTCAACCGGCACTGCAGCGCGGCGCCGCGGAGCGGGATCTCGGGCTGCGTGAGCCCGAGCTCGGCCAGCGTCGCCCCCGCGGCGATCCGCATCTGCGCCTGTACCAGGTCGACGTCCGTGACTTCCTCGGTGACGGTGTGCTCGACCTGGATGCGGGGGTTCATCTCGATGAAGACGACCTCGCCGGCGCGAGGGCCTGCCGTCTCCAGCAGGAACTCGACCGTGCCGGCGTTCTGGTAGCCGATCGAGCGGGCGAAGGCGACGGCGTAGCGATGGAGGTCGGCGCGCACGGCGTCGTCGAGATTCGGAGCCGGGGCGATCTCGATGACCTTCTGGTGGCGCCGCTGGACCGAGCAGTCGCGCTCGTAGAGGTGGACGGTCTCCCCCGCCCCATCGGCGAGAACCTGCACCTCGATGTGCCGCGGACGCTGCACCGCCTGCTCGAGGAACATCCGGGGGTCGCCGAACGCGCTCTGCGCCTCGCGCATCGCCTCCGCCAACGCCGGGCCGAGCTCCGCCGCGGTCTCGACGCGTCGCATCCCGCGTCCCCCGCCGCCGGCGACGGCCTTCGCGAACAGCGGGAACCCGATCCCCTCCGCCGCAGCGAGGAGCGCATCGACGTCGTCGGAGGCATCCGTCGAGCGGAGCACCGGAACACCGGCATCCCGTGCGTGCTGCTTGGCGGTCACCTTGTTGCCTGCCATCGCGAGCACGCGGGCCGGCGGACCGATGAAGGCGATCCCCTCCTCGTCCGCGCGAGCCGCGAGCTCCGGGTTCTCGGAGAGGAAGCCGTAGCCGGGGTAGATGGCGTCGGCGCCGGACTCGACGGCGACGCGGATGATCTCCTCGACGTCGAGGTACGCCCGCACCGGGGCACCCTTGGTGCCGATCTGGTAGGCCTCGTCGGCCTTCAGCCGGTGAAGGGAGAACCTGTCCTCATAGGGATAGATGGCGACCGTGCGGGCCCCGACCTCGAATGCCGCGCGGAAGGCGCGGATGGCGATCTCGCCGCGGTTGGCGACCAGGATCTTCCGGAACATCGGGACCTCGCATCCGTCGTGAGGCGGGGGTGTCCGGCGGCCGGGTACGCCGCCTCACACATCGTTGAGTGTGCTCACAGCCTAGGGGACGGTAACGTAGGGAAGCGTGCACGTCCTTTCCGTCAGTTCCCTCAAAGGCGGCGTCGGCAAGACGACCGTGACACTCGGTCTCGCCTCGGCGGCCTTCGCGCGCGGCGTGCGGACCCTCGTGGTGGACCTCGACCCACAGTCCGACGTTTCCACCGGCATGGATATCCAGGTCGCCGGCCGCCTGAACGTGGCCGATGTCCTCGCCAATCCCAAGGACAAGGTCGTCAAGCAGGCGATCACCTCCAGCGGCTGGACCAAGGTGCACCCGGGCACGATCGACGTGATGATCGGCAGCCCGTCCGCCATCAACTTCGACGGACCGCATCCGAGCGTGCGCGACGTGTGGAAGCTCGAAGAAGCCCTCGCCACCGTCGAGGCGGACTACGACCTCGTGCTGATCGACTGCGCGCCGTCGTTGAACGCGCTCACGCGCACGGCCTGGGCCGCCAGCGACCGCGTCGTCGTGATCACGGAGCCAGGGCTGTTCTCCGTCGCCGCCGCCGACCGCGCCCTCCGCGCCATCGAGGAGATCCGCCGCGGTCTCTCCCCGCGCCTCCAACCTCTGGGCATCGTCGTCAACCGCGTCCGGCCCCAGTCGATCGAGCACCAGTTCCGCATCAAGGAGCTGCGCGACATGTTCGGTCCGCTCGTGCTCTCTCCCCAACTGCCCGAGCGCACCTCGCTGCAGCAGGCGCAGGGCGCGGCGAAGCCCCTACACATCTGGCCCGGCGATTCGGCCCAGGAACTCGCGGCCGACTTCGATGCTCTGCTGGATCGGATCATGCGCACGGGTCGCATCGCGACCCCCGAGGACGCACCGGCGCAGTGACCACCGCCTGAAGCGCCGTCGACCGAAGGGTCGGCGGCGCTTCACGCATCCGGATGCCGTGCGCGTACACGCAGCCGGCCCGCCTCGAGCGAACCCCGCGCAAGCGCGCGGAACGCTCAGGCCGTGCGGCGCGTGCGGCGAGCGGCGAGCTCGTCGGTGGGATCGGGCGCCTGCGCATCGAACGAGACGAGCGTGGACTCGACCTCGCGCAGGACCTTGCCGACCGCGATGCCGAAGACGCCCTGGCCACGGCTGACGAGGTCGATGACCTCGTCGTTGGATGTGCACAGGTACACCGACGCGCCGTCGCTCATGAGCGTCGTGCCGGTGAGGTCGCGGATGCCGGCGACGCGCAGCTGCTCGACAGCCGTGCGGATCTGCTGGAGGGAGATGCCGGTGTCGAGAAGTCGTTTGACGAGCTTGAGCACCAGGATGTCGCGGAAGCCGTACAGGCGCTGCGAACCCGACCCCGACGCGCCGCGAACCGTGGGCTCGACGAGCTCGGTGCGGGCCCAGTAGTCGAGCTGGCGGTAGGTGATACCCGCCGCGCGCGCGGCGACCGCGCCGCGATAGCCGACTTCGTCGTCCATCTGCGGTAGGCCGTCGGTGAAGAGGAGGTCGGCGGCGAGAGGGGTCTCGTCGAACGGTTCGCCGGCAATCATGCGGGCGCCTCCTTCGTGTCGCGGGTTACCTCCACGCTAGAGGAGGCCACCCCCCGCGGCAATGACATCCGCGTCGGAGAATCGGCGTGTCGCGCGATCATCCGTCGAGCCGTTCCAGCGAGGCGCGCACGAGCGCCTCGCGGACGTCGGCGATGCGCCGAGCAAGCTCGGGCGCGGTCTCCGCAGCGCGGCCGCGCGAGGTCGCATCCGTGCGTCGGCGCAGCGGAGCGAGCGCGGACTCCACGAGGGAGACGTCGCGATCAGCGCTCTGCTTCACGGCGCGCAGGTGCCGCGGTTCGATGCCGTGACGGTCGAGGGCTACGAGTGCACGCAGCATCGTCAGCGCCTGCTCGTCGTAGGTCTCGCCGCCCACGATCAGGCCCGTGCTGAGCGCGTCGTTGAGCAGCTGCGTGCCCGCACCGGCGGTGCGCAGCAGTTCATCGCGGCGATAGCGCCGGGCTGCGGGGACGATGGAGCGCGGCACGCCGCCCGCGGGGGCGGCGGGGTCGCGGCCCGCATCCAGATCATCCAGGTACTCGCGGATGACGACGAGCGGGAGGTAGTGGTCCCTTTGCAGCGTGAGGGCCAGGCGCAGCCGTTCGAGGTCCTTCGGCGTGAACTTGCGATAGCCGGTCTCGGTGCGCCGGGGGCTGACGATGCCCTGCACCTCGAGAAAACGCAGCTTGCTCGAGGTCAGCGCCGGGAACTCGGGGGTCAGTCGCGCGAGCACCTGCCCGATGCTCAGCAGGCCCGTGGCCTCACTGCGGCCACGGGCGGAGACCGCTGCCATCAGCCTTCTGCTGCCGCGAGGTCGGCGGGCGATACGAAGAAGTTGAGACGGAACTTGCCGATGCGCACCTCGGCACCGTTGCTGAGCGTGTCGCGGTCGACGCGCTCACCGTTGACGTACGTCCCGTTCAGCGAACGCTGATCGACGATCTCGAACGCGCGCCCCACACGAGTGATCTCGGCGTGACGACGCGACACGGTCACGTCGTCGAAGAAGATGTCGGCATCGGGGTGCCGACCCACCGTGGTGACGTCGGTGTCCAGCAGATAACGGGCTCCCGCGGTCGGGCCCGATCGCACGATGAACAGCGCGGCTCCCGAGGGGAGCGCTTCGATCGCCTCGAGCTCGGGCTCGCTCAGCTCGCTGCCGAACGGCACGAACGACAGGTCCGAGTCGTGCCCGAAGGTCTGCGTGGTGTCGTGCGCCGGCACGGCTCGGTCGCTCTCGCGACGGATGCTGTCCGGCCGGGGCCTGTACTGCTCGTCCACGTCGTCCTCCTCTCAACCAGCCTAACCGATCGCACCCGCTGCCCGACATCGCTCTCGGGAGCGGATTCTGCGTGCGGCATGCATCGTCCCGGCCGCGCGGCGCCGCCACGCACAGCCGACCGAAAGCACGCGGCGTTAGGCTCGTCGCCGTGACTTCCCAGACCTCTCGCCGTCGTCCCGTGCGCGCGCTCGTCGCCACCCTCGCCACGCTTCTGCTCGCCGCCGGCGGGGTCGCGCTGGGCGCAGCGCCCGCCTTCGCCCACGATGAGCTCGTCTCCTCGGACCCGGCATCCGGCTCCACCGTGGAGACCTTGCCTGCGGCGCTCACCCTCACCTTCAGCGGCGATCTGCTCTCCGACGCGTCGACGACCGTCATCCAGGTCACGGACGCCGCCGGCGCATCGCTCGCCGACGGCGCTCCCAGCGTCAGCGGCAACGTCGTCACCCAGGCTCTGACCGGTTCTGCGAGCGGACAGATCGCCGTCGCGTGGCGTGTGGTCTCCAGCGACGGGCACCCGATCTCCGGCGAGTTCGCCTTCACCTCGAACGCCGCCCCGATCGCCACGCCGACCCCGACCGAGACTCCCGAAGCGACGCCCGCGGCCTCTGCCGCGCCGGAGCCGGAGATGACCGCCTTCACCGAACAGGCGCCCGCTTCGGAGGAGTCGGCGCCGGTCTGGCCGTGGATCGTCGGCGCCGTCGTCGTGCTCATCGCGATCGCCCTCGTGGTGTGGCTTCTGGGGGCGCGGGCGCGTCAGCAGAAGCAGTCGGCGAGCGAGCGGACAGCAGGCCGTTCCAACTCCACCGAGCGATAGGCTGGACGCATGCCTCATTACGACGTCGTCATCCTCGGCGCGGGCCCCGGCGGGTACGTCGCGGCCGTGCGCAGCGCACAGCTCGGCCTCTCCACCGCAATCATCGAAGAGAAGTACTGGGGCGGTGTGTGCCTCAACGTCGGCTGCATCCCCTCCAAGGCGCTTCTCAAGAACGCGGAGCTCGCCCACACCTTCGCCCACAAGGCCAAGCTGTTCGGCATCACCGGCGAGGTGACCTTCGACTACGGCGTGGCGTTCGACCGCAGCCGTGAGGTGGCGGACGGCCGCGTCAAGGGCATCCACTACCTGATGAAGAAGAACAAGGTCACCGAGTACGACGGCCGCGGAACCTTCGTCGACGACCACTCCATCGACGTCGCGAAGAGCGATGGCTCGACCGAGCGCGTCACCTTCGACAACGTCATCATCGCCACGGGCTCCACCGTGCGACTGCTTCCGGGTGTGACCCTGAGCGAGAACGTCGTGACGTACGAGGAGCAGATCCTCTCGCGCGAGCTCCCGTCCTCGATCGTCATCGTCGGTGCCGGCGCGATCGGCATGGAGTTCGCGTACGTCATGTCGAACTACGGCGTGAAGGTCACGATCATCGAGTTCCTCGACCGCGCGCTTCCCAACGAGGACGCCGACGTGTCGAAGGAGATCCAGAAGCAGTACCGCAACTACGGCATCGACATCCTGACCTCGACGAAGGTCGAGTCGGTGGTCGACTCCGGCGACAAGGTCACCGTGACCTACACCGACAACAAGAGCGGTGCGCAGAGCTCGATCGAGGCCGACAAGGTGCTCATGTCGATCGGCTTCGCGCCGCGCGTCGAGGGCTTCGGTCTGGAGAGGACCGGCGTCGCTCTCACCGACCGCGGCGCCATCGCGATCGACGACTACATGCGCACGAACGTGCCGCACATCTACGCGATCGGCGACGTCACCGCCAAGCTGCAGCTCGCCCACGTCGCCGAGGCGCAGGGCGTCGTGGCGGCCGAGACGATCGGCAAGGCGGAGACCATGGCGCTGGGCGACTACCGGATGATGCCTCGCGCGACGTTCTGCTCGCCGCAGGTCGCCTCGTTCGGCCTCACCGAGGCGCAGGCGCGCGAGACCGGTCGCGAGATCAAGGTCGCGACCTTCCCGTTCATGGCCAACGGCAAGGCCCACGGACTCGGCGAGCCCGTCGGCTTCGTGAAGCTGATCGCGGACGCGGAGCACCTCGAGCTGCTCGGCGGCCACATGATCGGACCGGACGTGTCCGAGCTGCTGCCCGAGCTGACGCTGGCCCAGAAGTGGGACCTCACCGCCCTCGAGCTGGCGCGCAACGTGCACACGCACCCGACGCTGTCCGAGGCCCTGCAGGAGGCCTTCCACGGTCTCGCGGGTCACATGATCAACTTCTGATCGTCGGATCGAACGCAGAAGGCGCCCTCCTCGCGGAGGGCGCCTTCTGCGTTGTCGGGGTCAGCGCCCGAGGGCGCGACCCAGCTTGGAGTCGGATGCGGACACCGTGCCGCCGGCAGCGGTGACCAGCGCATCGGCTGCGGCGAAGAACGTCGCTCGCCAGGCCGGGTCGGCGGGAGCGGCCGGGCCGAGCTCGACCTCCCATTCCCGCCACATCCTCTCGGCGCCCGTCGCGGCCTCGCTCGCGCGCACGCGATCGTCTACGACCTCCGCGACGACACCGCCATCGGTGTCACGGAGCAGGTAGGCCGTGCGACTGTTGCGGATGCGCGCGATCTGCACGAAGGGCCCGGAGGCCCAGTTCCCGACGGCTGCGGCGACCGCATCCGGCACCGTCAGCTCGTCGTCGACGATCGGCCATCCCCATTCGTGACGACCTTCGGCGGCGCTCGACTTCACGTGCCAACCGGCGTCGTGACCGCCCGTGCGGCGGCGGATCGCCACTTTCGCGCGCGCGAGGTCGAGGCCCGGCGTATCGAAATACCGGGCGTCGAGGTCACGCGGCTGCGCCGGGTCGATGCTCACGACGTCCGGCAGGCTCGACCAGTCGGGTAGCGGCGTGTCGGCGTCGGCATCGTAGGTGCGCTCGATCTCGATCGAGCGGGTCGGTTCCTGGGGTGCGCTCACTCGTTGCGGTCTTCTTCGTCGGGATTGACCGGTTCGGTCGTCTCGACGAAGGCGAAGACCTCCTGCTGAGGCCCGTCGGCGTCGGCGTCCGCCGCCTGGCGCTGGTAGACCAGCTGCCCCTCGCCGTAGGGAACGATGAGCGCGTCGTCGACGCCTTTTTCCAAAGGGATGACCTGCCCGTCGAGGGGGCCTCCGGTCAGTCGTGCGATAGCCATGCGGCCCAGCCTAGACCTCGGGACGACGCCGCCCACCCGGCGCGCACGGTGACCTAGAATCCCGACGTGAAACCCTTCGTGCTGCTCGCGACCCGGGCCGAGGACGGCCCCGCCGATGAGGAGTACGCCCTCATGGTCCGCCACACGGGTCTGGCACCCGCCGCGCTTCGGCGGGTGCGGCTCGAGGCGGAACCGATGCCCCGCCTGGACCTGGACGAGCTCTCGGGCATCATCGTCGGCGGCGGCCCTTTCAATGCCTCGGATCCGGCGGCGCGGAAGTCGTCCGTGCAGGTGCGGGTGGAACGGGAGATGTCGGCACTGCTCGACGATGTCGTCGCGCGTGACATGCCGTTCCTCGGCGCCTGCTACGGGGTGGGGACCCTCGGCGTGCACCAGGGCGCGACGATCGATCGCACGTACTCCGAGCCGATCTCCGTCGTCCCCGTCTCCCTCACCGCCGAAGGCCGCGACGATCCGCTCTTCGCGGGGATGCCCGACACGTTCGAGGCGTTCGTCGGCCACATGGAGGCCGTGCGTCAGTTGCCCGAGCATGTGACACTGCTCGCCGGCTCGCCCACGTGTCCCGTGCAGGCCTTCCGCGTCGGGGCCAACGTCTACGCGACACAGTTCCATCCCGAGCTCGATGTGGCGGGCATCTCGACCCGCATCCGCGCCTATGCGGGTTACGGCTACTTCGCCGACGGCGAGCTCGATGCCACGCTCGCCGCCGTGCGCCGAGCCCCTGTCACGCACCCCGCGCGCATGCTGAGGACGTTCGTCGAGCGTTACGCGCGCTGAGCCCTCTCGAGCGCCTTGTCCTGCTCGGCTTGGACGGAGGCCTGGGCGCGGTGGAGTTCGTCGGCGGCGATGCGCGCCGCGTCCTCGGCTCGCTGACGCCGACGTTCGGCGAAAGTGGATGCTCCGAAGCGCTCCCGCATCCGGTCGTCGGCCTCGCGCGCGATCGTGACGATGACCGAGGCGGAGATCAGCAGCACCTGCGCGGACAGGTTCACCCAGAGCAGCAACGCCACGATCGACGCGAACGACGTCAGCAGGGGGTTCGAGCTCGCTCCCCCGACGAACAGGCCCGACAGCTCCTGCAGCACGGTCAGGCCGGCACCGCCCACGGCCGCCCCCGCCAGAAGCGCGCGACGCGGCGCCTTGACGCCCGACATCGTCCAGAACATCAGCAACACCACGAGCGCATCGAGGACGAAGACGACCAACACCCCGACGGCGCGGGTACCGATCTGCGCCGCGGCAGAATCCTCCGCGACCCCGAGCCACGACAGCACTGTCGTCACAGAGACCGAACCGACGAAGGTCGCAGCGGCCGAGAGCACGAGCAGGACGGCGATCGCGACGGCGAGGCCGAGATTGCGCAGCAGCACCCAGAGGAAGAACACGTCCTCGCCCGAGGTGTCGGCGATCGTGCGCACCGCCATGCGCAGCGAGCCGATGGAACCGATCGCAGCTCCCACGAGACCGACGAGGGAGACGACGCCCGCGATCGTGAGGCCGGCGGGCGCCTTGATCTCCGACAGATCGATGAGTCCGCGGCCGTCGGTTCCGACGAGCCCCGGAACGGCGGAGTTGACCGCATCCGCGAGGGAGCTCACCGCGGCCGGGTTGCCCGCCAGCCAGATCGCCGCGATGGAGAAGCCGAGCAGGACGGCGGCGAAGATGCTGAACAACGCGCGATAGGTGACGCTGTCGGCGAGCTGAGGGCCGCGACGTTCGCTGTAGCGCAGGAAAGCGCGCACGAGGGTTCGACGCAGCGCCCATGCGATCACGCGGGCGACGAGCGGCTGCGGGGAGACGGAGGGGCTGCTCATCGCGCCAGGCTAGCGTCCGCGCAGCTCTGTGCCGCTCGGTTGACAGGGGTCGCGCGCATGCTTAGGTCAGGGAGATGAGGCCGATGACGATCCAGGCGCCGAGCAGCATCCACGGACCGAACGGGATGCGGGTCCGACGGCGCGCGCGACGCGTCAGCAGCAGCCCGACGCTGAAGATGCCGCCGAACAGGAAGCCGGCGAACAGGCCAAGGAGCAGCGCGTCCCACCCGAGGTAGCCGAGCGCGACCCCGAGCAGGCCTGCCAGCTTGACGTCGCCGCCACCCATCCCCCGCGGCTGCGCGAGACGCAGCAGCAGGTAGAAGACGAAGGCGATCGCACCACCCGCGATCGCGCGCACGAGCGCGCCCGGGTCTGCTCTGCCGAGGGAGGCGAGCGCGAGCGCCGCCAGCAGGAAGGGGTACGCGGGCAGAACGAGGGCGTTCGGGAGCCGATGACGGCGAAGGTCGACGAACGCGAGCACGACGCTCAGGACGGCGAGGCCGCCGTAGGCGAAGAGCAGCGCGAGACCCGCCGGGTCCATCTCACGCGTCCAGGACCGTCAACTCGACCGCGATCTCGTCGCCCTCGCCGGCCGCGGCCGCCTCACGCACGGCGCGCTTGACCGGGAGGTGATAGGTGCCGCTGCCTGCATCCGGGAAGATCGACGTGCGCCAGGAGACGCCGGCGACCTCCACCGCCACCCGCACCGCCCCGAACCCGCTCGGCGGACGCGGCACCTCTCGGATCATCTCGCTTTGGTCCTGCGGCAGCGCGACGAAGAACCAATCGGCATCCCGGCGTGCCTCCCAGCGGAACAGCGGCGCCCGGAACGTGAAGTGCATCAGGCCAGCGTAGGACCAGAGCCCTTCGCGTCGGAGCCTTTCCCCAGGCGCCGCGAACGCACCGGCGGACGGACCGCGGCGCGGAACCGACCGCGCGGCCAGCTCGCGGTGAAGGTGGTGAGGACCTTGCCCAGTCGCTCTGCCAGCCCCCGCGGGTGCACGAGGGGGCGCGACGAGACGGGCATGCGCAGCTGTCGGTCCCACCGCACGCCGTCGTCACGGCGGAGGTGGATGGTGAGATCAAGGTCGTCGTGCACGCGCGCATCATCGCGACGCACCTGATCTCGCACGCGCGCCCAGACACCGGTGCGCATGGCGAAGTTCGATCCGAACACCAGGGGGATACCGAGCCAGAGGTTGATCCAGAAGCGTCCCCCTCCGATGTACCAGTGCTCGCCGAGGTAGTGCACGAGGCGGGTGGAACCGTAGAACTCGGCGCCGCCGGTGAGCACACCGAGACCGGGCTCGGCGGCGAAGGCGCGGTCGATGTGCAGAAGCCAGTCCGGGTGAGGGCGCGAGTCCGCATCCAGCCTCGCGATCACGTCGGCATCCGCGGATGCGGCGTCGTACCCGGCGGCGGCGGCCGGCCAGATGCCGACGAGGCTCTCGACGATGACCTCGGCTCCCGCGGCGCGCGCCACCGCCGCGGAGTCGTCGCTGCTCGCGTTGTCGACGACGATGATCCGGTCGGCCGGGCGCTGCTGCACGGCGAGGGCACGCAGACACGCCGCGAGCATCTCGGCGTCGTCGCGGCACGGGATGACCACAGCGATCCGCATCCCCATACCCCTCATGCTCCGCGCCCGGCGCGCGCTCGACCGAGCGCCGCGCCTAGGAGTCGGTCGGCCATGGCTGCGGCGAGCACGGTCACCGTGTAGACGACCAGATCCCGGGCGTCGAACACGGTGCCGAGCACGAGCATGATCGGCGGGAACCCCTCGCCCCATGCGAGGGGCAGACCGGTGAGCTGGAACAGCTCGATCGTCGTGCACCACACCCAGGCGATGAGCGCAGGCATCCAGACGGCGCCGCGCGGGACCACCACGACGGCGAGCAGATACACGAGCAGCGCGTACAGCGCGTCGCCCGCGATGTCGCTCGGCGCAGCGTCCGGTGCGAAGCGGTGCACACCGAGTCCGGCCGCGACCGTGGCCGCCGCGGCGATGCCCCCGATGATGCGGCGACGGCCGGCGCTCACCAGTGAGGGTGGATGTCGGCCCGCAGGCGCCGGTCGTACACGTCGCGGATGACGGCGTCGAACTCGTCGAGGTCGAACCCGCCGTCGAGGAGCGCGGCGGCGTCCGCGTTGGCCTGCGCCTGCGCTCTCGTGCGCGCGCCGGGGATCACGCTCGTGACTCCCGGCAGCGCCGCGATCCAGGCGAGGACGGCCGCAGGGAGAGAAACACCCTCCCCCAATGCCCGGGCGAGCTCGTCCGCCGCAGCGAGCCCCTCCTCATAGTCGACGCCCGAGAACGTCTCGCCCCGGTCGAACGCCTCACCCTGGCGGTTGTAACTGCGGTGATCGTCGGCTGCGAATCGCGTCTGGCTCGTGTAGCGACCGCTGAGCAGACCGGATGCCAGCGGCACACGCGCGAAGATCGCGACGCCCGCATCCGCGGCCGCGGGCAGCACCTCGTCGAGCGGCTTCAGCCGGAAGGGGTTGAGGATGATCTGCACGTTCGTCACCCCGGGGCGGGAGATGGCACTGAGTGCCTGGGCGCTCGTCTCCACGGAGACGCCGTACGCGGCGATGGCACCGTCGACGACCAGCCGGTCCAACTCGTCGTAGGTCGACGCGTCGTCGATCACGCTCGAGGGCGGGCAGTGCAGCTGCACCAGATCCAGCGTGTCGACCCCGAGGTTGCGGCGGGAGCGGTCGGTCCACGCGCGGAAGTTCTCGGGCGAGTAGTTCGCCTTCTCCTGCGGCAGCCGCCGCCCCATCTTTGTCGCGACCGTGATCTCATGCTCGCCCCGCTCGCGGAGGAACCGGCCGATCAGCTGCTCGGAACGTCCGTCGCCGTAGACGTCGGCGGTGTCGAACAGGGTGACGCCGGCATCCGCCGCCGTGGTGAGCACGGCCAGCGCGTCGGCTTCGTCGACCTCGCCCCAGTCCGCTCCCAGTTGCCACGTCCCGAGCCCCAGAGCGGAGACGGACCTACCGGTGTTGCCAAGCGGACGCTGCTGCATGCGCTCCAGCCTAGGCCCGCGCCCGCCGTCGACGAACCGCCGCCGAGACGACCGCGACAGCCGTCCCCACGGCCACGCCGAGCAGCGTGTCCACCAGTCGGTCGCGCAGCAGCAGGCCCGGATCGACCGGCACGGCGAGCTCGATCATGAGCAAGGCGAGCGGGGTGATGAACACCATCGCGAGTCCGTAGTTGCGGCCCACGAAGAGCTCCGCGCACACCTGGAGCGCGATGGCGATCGCGAGGACCGCCAACGGCGGCAGAGGCAGCATGAGAAGAGCCGCCGCCAGGAGGATGCCGACACAGGTGCCGATCAACCGCTGGGCGCCTCGTACGATCCGGGCGGTCGTGCTCGCTCCCCCGAGCGCGGCGACGGCGGCGACCATCGCCCAGTACCAGTGGGTTCCCACCAGCGCGAGCCCGACGATCCCGGCGAGGAGCGAACCCACACCGACCGTCACCGCCATCTCGGCGGCGACACTTCGCCGGGCCTCCGGCTTCGCCGCGGACGCCCACGGGAGGCCGCGGCGGAAGAACGCGATCAGTACCGTCACCGCCACCGCGAATGCGGCGCCGCCGGCACCGACCACCGCGCCTTCGGCGAGCGTCCGCCCGCTCGCCGGGAGCGTCGCGCACGCTCCGGCGGCGAACACCGCGAACAACGCGCCCGGCGGATGCCACCGGTACGCGTGCGCGATCAGCGTGACGCCGGCGGCGAGCGCCGCGACGACCACCACGCGCACCGCATCCGGTGCGTCGATGACGGAGAGCGTCGTTCCGAGAACCATGGCCGTCACTTGGACGGCGCCCGCAGCGAGCTGCATGAGGATGCGGTCGCGGTATCCGTCGAGCCGGCCGTAGAGCGACGCGAAGGCGCCGAAGCTCGCATAGACGCTCAGGTCGAGCCGGCCGATCGACCAGAGCACCAGCAGCGGGACCGCCACGGAGACGGCGACCCGCGCGGCGACACGATGCTCGCCCTGGTGCGGCGCCACCTTCATGAAGCGGGCACCCGCCTCCCGCATCCACTCACGCATCCTTCCAGGCTACGCCGGGCGGCGGTGACAATTCCCGGCTGCCGGCGCCCCACCGCGTGCGGAAACGCCGATACGGTGCGGCCATGAGTGTGTCGGTGGCCGGAACCGTCGTCGCGGCGCTCGTCCTGCTGCCGAACCTCCTCCTACTGCGACTGCCCGGCACACTCCCGGATCCGCCGCGTCGCCTCGCTCTCCGCGTGTCGACCGTCCTCGAGCGGCTCGGGCAGGTCGGCTGCCTCGGGGCCGCAGTCCTCGCTCCGGGCTCCGGCACGCGAAGCTGGCCGTGGGCAGTCCTCGTGGCTCTCCTGGTCTCGCTCTACGTCGGACGATGGGTGGTGCTCGTCACCCGCGGCGCCGATAAGCGCGAGCTGTACGCGCCGTGGGGTGTGATTCCGGTTCCGATGGCCGTCGTCCCCGTACTGGTCTTCGCCCTGACGGCCGTGTGGCTCCGTGCACCCTGGCTCGCCGTCGCGAGCGGCGCCCTCGCGCTCGGCCACATCCCGGTCTCGCTCGCGGTGGCGAGAGCATGCCGGAGCACGCGGTGAGCACGCTCGCCGTCTGGTGGATACCGGTCGGCGCGGGCGGATGGCTGGTGAGCCGTGCGAGCGGGTTGTGGGAGCGGATGACGGCGGTCCGTGAGGGCCGCGCGGCGCGCCCCCTTCTCCACGCCGCCATCGAGATCACCGATCGTCGGGGGCGGACCGTCATCGAGATGGCACCGGCGTGGAGCGGTCCGCGAATAGCACGCGGGGTCGTCGGAACGGGGCCGGTCGGGCTACCGGCGCTGGGGCTGAGCGTGTGGTTCCGATACGAGATCCGCTGCTGGCGCGACGGCACCGTTCCGGACCTCGCGTTCGCCCCGAGACCGCCCCGCATCCACGAGACGAGCGAGGTCGTGACCGACGCGATCATCCTGGATGCGGCGAACGCGCCCCGCCATGTCTGGGGTCGGGATGTCTTCGGGATCGGCGACATGTGGAACTCGAACTCCCTGATCGCCTGGCTGCTCACGCGAGCCGGGATCGACGAGCATCCACCGCCCGACGGCTCGGCGCCCGGGTGGAGATGCGGTGTCGAGGCCGCCCGCCCGGGCTAGAGCGCGTCCTCGACGCCGGGCACGAGCTTCGCGGCGATCCTGGCGAGAGCAATACGCTCCGAATCGTCGAGCCGGTCGAGAACGAGCGAGCGGATCTGCTCGACGTGAGCCGGGGCCGCCTGGCGCAGGACATCCCAGCCGGTATCGGTCAGCCGGGCGGACTGGGTGCGGCCATCTCCGCCGCACGTGATGCGCTCGACCCAGCCGCGGCGTTCGAGGGCGTCGATGGCGTGACTGAGCCGCGAGCGGCTGAGACCGGCGATGCGGGCGAGGTCGGTCATGGTCGCGGGCTGCGCGACACGCCCGGCGAGGGTCACGAGAATAGCGTAGTGCGCATGGTTGATTCCCCCTTCATCCCGCAGTCGGCGATCGAGGGCCTGCGGCAGCAACTGCACGAGACGGATCAGCGGCAGCCAGGTCGCCATCTCGTCGTCCGTCAGCGACCGCGTCGGCCGTGGCACGTCAGAGTGGGCCGCCGTATCCATCACGCCGCGGGCAGGTCGATGGCGTGGGCGGTGTGATCGCGCTTGGCCGCCAGGTAGCGCGCATTCGACGCGGACAGGTGCACAGCGGTGCGCACGCGTTCGGTCACCCCGATCCCCAGATCCTCGAGCTGCGCAGCCTTGTCGGGGTTGTTGCTGAGGAGTCGGATGCGGTCAACGCCGACGGCATGGAGCATCTGTGCGGCGGCGGTGTAATCACGTTCGTCCTCGCCCCGCCCCAACGCCAGGTTCGCCTCGTAGGTGTCCAGTCCCGCATCCTGCAGTGCATAGGCGTCGAGCTTCGCGTACAGGCCGATGCCACGACCCTCCTGGCGGAGGTAGAGCAGGAAGCCGCCGTCTGCGGCGATCCGCTCCACCGCCTCACGCAGCTGGGGGCCGCAGTCGCAGCGCTCGGAGCCGAAGACATCTCCCGTTAGGCACTCGCTGTGCGGGCGCACGAGCGGTGCGTCGCCGCCGAGCGCGCTGCGCTCGAGCGCACCCCGCCAGTCGCCGAGGCCCAGCAGCAGATGCTCCTTCCCGTCGACGAGGCCGTCGAACGTGAGCACGTCGGCACCGGTCGTGTAGCCGTCCGAGAATCGGAGCGGCACCTGCACCTGCACCCTGATCTCCGCCGCGGGAACCTGCGCCACGGAGATGTGTGAATTCTCAACCATATGGTGCACAAGCCGGGTGCTCGACGGAGTATTCCCGGCGCCGTGAGAAAGCCGCATCCGCGTCGCGCGCGACACTGGAGAGATGGCCCAGCTCCCGGTCTACTACTACTCCTCGGTGTCCAACCTCACACGGCGCTTCGCGGAGCACCTGGCCGCTCGCGACGGACGCGACGTGAGAGATCTGGCCGACCCGGAGGTGCGACGCAGCGAGGCTCCGGGGCGTTGGGTTCTGCTGACCCCCTCCTACAAGGCGGGCAACGCTGACGAAGTCACTCTGCCCGCCCCCGTCCGCGCCTTCCTGCGCTCCGCGGTCAACCGACGTCGCCTCGTCGGCATCATCGGGTCGGGCAACCGCAACTTCGGCGCCTACTACCAGGCGGCGGCGCGGGAGCTCGCCGAGATCAGCGGGCGCCCCGTCCTGTTCGAGTTCGAGCTCTCCGGAACCCCCGAGGATGTCGCGCGCTGCGCCGAGATCCTGCGCGACATCGACGCGGCACTCGATTCGGCGAACGACTGACGGGCATTCGACGCTCGATCGGCGCCCGCCGTCGTCCGCGTCCCTAGACTCTCGATAGGGCCGGCCGTCGCCGGCGCGCTCGCCGGAAGAGAACGAGGAACACCATGCAGCTCGCGATGATCGGACTGGGTCGGATGGGCGCGAACATCGTGCGCCGACTCATGAAGGACGGCCACGACTGCGTCGTCTACGACGTCAACCAGGATGCGGTCGCCGGCCTCGAATCCGAGGGCGCAACGGGCGCGGGTTCGCTCGCGGAACTTGCCTCCCAGCTCCAGACCCCGCGCACGGTCTGGCTCATGATCCCCGCGGGCCTCACGGGCGGCGTCGTCGACCAGCTCGCCGAGGTGCTCGAGCCCGGGGACATCATCATCGACGGCGGCAACTCGAACTACCGCGACGACGTCCGCCGCGCCGCGGCCCTCAAGGACACCGGCATCCACTACGTCGACGTGGGCACGAGCGGCGGCGTGTTCGGCCTCGAGCGCGGCTACTGCCTCATGGTCGGCGGACCCGATGAGGCGTTCACCCACATCGAGCCGATCCTGAAGACGATCGCGCCCGGCGTCGGCGACGTCGAGCGCACCCCCGGACGCTCCGGCGACCTGGCCCCCGAGGAGCGCGGGTATCTCCACTGCGGCCCCTCAGGTGCCGGCCACTTCGTGAAGATGGTGCACAACGGCATCGAGTACGGCATCATGGCCGCGCTCGCCGAAGGTTTGAACATCCTCCACAACGCGGATGCGGGAACACGCGAGGCCAGCCACTCCGCCGAGGTCGCCCCGCTGGAGGAGCCCGAGTTCTACCAGTTCGACATCGACACCGCGAAGGTGTCCGAGCTCTGGCGTCGCGGATCGGTGATCTCGTCGTGGCTGCTGGACCTGACGGCGGCGGCACTCGAGGCGAACCCGACGCTCGACGGCCTCGCCGGCCGCGTGTCCGACTCGGGCGAGGGTCGCTGGACGGTCAAGGCCGCCGTCGACACCGGAGTCCCCGCGCCGGTGCTCGCCGCATCCCTCTTCGAACGCTTCGCCTCGCGCGGCGAGGACCACTTCGCCAACCAGGTGCTCTCCGCGATGCGCCTGCAGTTCGGCGGCCACCAGGAGCTGCCCGCCGGTGACGTGCTGGAGGCCGGCGGCCAGAAGGCCGACAGCGCGCAGGCGTGAGAGCTCCTCGTCGGTCGCCCGCTCGCGGCGGGTGACCGACGAGGCTCAGCTCAGGAAGTACTCGCGCGCGAGGGGCGCGATCTCCAGCTGATCGATCTCGTCGGAGCCGACCCAGCGCAGTTCGGCGATCTCGGCCGCCGCGACCGGCGTTTGGTCGCGGATGTCGGCGGTGAACACCTCCGCGACGACCTCGAACCCCGGTTCGTTGGCGGCGGACGCCGCGAACGAACCCAGCGGCACGAGGTCCGCGGCATCCAGCCTGAGCCCCAGCTCTTCCCGGATCTCACGGACGAGCGTCGTGGCCGCATCCTCGCCGACCTCCGGCTTGCCGCCGGGCTGCATGAACGCGGTCGTCCCGCTCTTGCGCACGAGCAGGAGCCTCCCGTCGGCGTCGCGGATCACCGCGGCGGACACGTGGATGCGGCGAGGCTCTGCGAGGGTCACCCTGGCACGCTAACAGCCCCGCGCAGGCGATCGACGTAGAATCTCGTGTGCCCGACGCAACTCCTGCCCACACCGATCCGCAGCCCAGCGGCATCGATCCCGACGATCTCGCCACCACCCTGCGTGTGCTGGAGGAACTCGCGCAGGTGGACCAGACCCACCCGGACTACGTCACGGTGAGGCGCGCGACGGCTGCGATGTTCAAGGCCACCAAGAAGGTGCGGCGCCGCGAGATCCGCGATGCCATCGCCGCCGCGGACCGCGCGGTGGTGCACGCGACGGCGACAGGAGCACCCGATCGCATCGACGACGAGACGCGTGGCATCCCGATCAGCACCTCGACCACGACCCCGACCGCGGGAACCCTGCTCAAGGCACGCGGCTGCTACATCTGCAAGAAGCCGTACACGGTGGTCGACGCGTTCTACCACCAGCTCTGCCCCGAATGCGCCGCGATGAGCCACGCGAAGCGCGACGCGCGCACCGACCTCACCGGCAAGCGCGCCCTCCTCACCGGCGGGCGCGCGAAGATCGGGATGTACATCGCGCTGCGGCTGCTGCGAGACGGCGCGCACACCACGATCACCACACGCTTCCCCCGTGACGCCGTGCGCCGCTTCAGCAGCCTTCCGGATGCGGCGGACTGGATCGACCGGCTGAAGATCGTGGGCATCGACCTGCGCGACCCCGCCCAGGTGATCGGGCTCGCAGACGACGTGGCGGCGGCAGGAACGCTGGACATCCTCATCAACAACGCGACCCAGACCGTGCGGCGCTCCCCCGGCGCCTATCAGCCGCTCGTCGACGCGGAGCTCGCGCCGCTGCCCGACGGTCCACTTCCGGAACTGGTCACCTTCGGACACACGAACGACCAGCACCCGCAGGCTCTGGAACGCTCGGTGAGCGCACATCCCATCCTCGCGGCCGCCGCGGCCCGCGCGGAGGAACTGACGGAGCAGGCGATGGCGGCCGGGTCCAGCTCGCTCGAGCGCTTGGCGGCGGGCACGGCGATCGATGCGGGAGGACTCATCCCGGACCTCGACCACGTCAACTCCTGGACGCAGCGGGTGGAGGACGTCGATCCGCTGGAGATGCTCGAGGTGCAGTTGGCGAACACCACCGCTCCGTTCCTGCTCATCTCGAAGCTCCGGCCGTCACTGGCGGCCAGCAGCGCGCGTCGCACCTACATCGTGAACGTGAGCGCCATGGAGGGTGTCTTCAACCGCGGGTACAAGGGCCCCGGCCACCCCCACACGAACATGGCCAAGGCGGCCGTCAACATGCTGACCCGCACGAGCGCGCGGGAGATGTTCGAGAGCGACGGCATCCTCATGACGAGCGTCGATACCGGGTGGATCACGGACGAGCGGCCGCACCCCACCAAGGTGCGCCTCGCCGAGGAGGGATTCCACGCGCCGCTGGATCTCGTCGACGGAGCGGCGCGCGTGTACGACCCGATCGTGCGCGGCGAAGCCGGCGAAGACCTCTTCGGCGTGTTCCTTAAGGACTACGCCCCCGGCGCATGGTGACACTCCCCGAGCCCGGCGGGCGCGTCGTCGTGCGTTATCTCCTCCCGACCGGGCAGGCGACGGATGCGCTGGGCGAACTGCTCAGCGCCGACGAGGAGACGGTCGTCGTCGACGGCAAACGCGGCGTGGTGCGCATCCGCCGCATCGACATCGTCGCCGCCAAGCCCGTGCCGCCGCCCCCGGCTCCCCGCATCCGCCGTCCCGCTCCCGACGCATGAGCGGCACGCATCCGCTCGGAGATCCGGATGTGCTCCGCCTGCCCGATGGCCGGTCGCTCAGCCTCCGTCGCGCGGGCTCGGGTCCATCGACCGTGGTCTTCGAATCCGGGATGGGCTTCTCGAGCGCCGCGTGGGGCCGCGTGCTTCCCGCCGTCTCCCGCGCGGCAAGGACGATCTGCTACGACCGAGCCGGCATCGGCGCAAGCGAGGCGGATGCGGCTCCGCGCACGCTCGAGCGGCTCGCCGACGACCTCGGGGCCTTGCTGACGCCCCTACCGACACCGCTCATTCTGGTCGGACACAGCTGGGGCGGGCCGATCGTGCGCACCCTCGCGGCGCGGCAGAGCCTGGATGTGCGAGCCCTCGTGCTCGTCGATCAGACCGACGAGCACATCGACTCCTACTTCGACCCCGCGCTCGCCGCACGGATGGCGTCCCGACCGCCCCGCTTCTCCTCGCTCAGCGCACGCCTGGGCATCGCGCTGCTTCGACGGCGGGCGTTGCATGCGCAGCCGATGGAGGTCAGGACGCTGCTGCGACGTGATCTCGCCGCCCTGCAGCGGACGATGGTGCCCGAACTGGCGCAGTTCCTGCCCTCGCTGTCCGCCCTGCGGGAGGATGCGGCGCATGCCGATGCCCTCCAGGGCATCCGCACGAGCGTCATCTCCGGTACGCGGGCCGGATTTGGCGAACGTGCCCGACGGCGGGAGATCAACCGGGCGCACGGCACGACGGCGCGACGACTCGGAGCACGCCTCGTGTCGGCACACCGGTCGGGGCACAACGTGCTCTTCGATCAACCGGGCCTCATCGTCGCAGAGATCCGCCGCGTACTCGAGGAGGTCGGTCTCTCCGCCAGCGGATGAGACCGACCGTCCGTCTCAGCCGATCGCCGTGAAACGCGCCCGGCGGTGGGCGGGGTCCTCGATCTCGTCGAGGATGGCCAGCGCGAGATCGGCGGCGGAGATGGTGGACGTGCCGTCCGCGTCACGCAGGAGCACGTCGCCGCCGAGCGTGTACCGCCCCGTCGAGGCCGTCCCGAGCCAGGAACCGAACTCCTCGGGCGGGCTGACATAGAACCAATCGAGCCCCGCCGGGCTCGAGGTGAGCAGCTCGAGCGCGTTGAGCCCGGTCTGCACCTCCGGCTTCACCTCGGCCGGCATGTGCTCGTGGGTGACGTCCCACAGGCGCGGACCGTTCTCCTCGACGAGCAGCGACGACGCGCCGCCGATGTAGCCGAGACGGGTGGAGGTGCCGGCGAGACGTCCGATGAGCGACGACACGACGCCCTCGACCTTTCCTGCCATGTCGCCGCGAGGAGACAGCGCCACCACCACGACGTCGCGGTCCGTCACGACGTCCTCGCGCACGCCTTCATCGAGGATCGAGCCCTGCACGTATTCGACGCCGTTCACGGGATCCGTGGGCAACGTCCGACTGAGCGACGTAACCGTGTGTCCGCGGCGTTGCGCTTCGGCGACGACCGCCGCACCCGCGTAGCCGCTCCCACCGAGAACTGTGATTCTTGACATCGATCTCTTCCGTTTCGTCGGGGCCGGCCCTCGGCCGCACTTCCTGGGCGATGCCGCGGCTTCGTCCGCGACATCCTCACTACGTGCCAAGCGCCGCGCTCGTCCGTGGATTCCCGAGGCGGCGGACGCATGAGCGATTCATCACCCGTCCGCCGGCGGGTGGGCCTCCAGGCGGCGCAGGGCGGCATCGAGCAGACGAGCAACCGAAGCCCGGTACTCCGGCAGCCACTCGCCCTCGAACCCTCGAATGTCGATCTCGGTCGCAAGGATGAGGCGGTAATAGAGCTGGTACAGAGCCAGGCGGATCGACCCGTTCGGCGAGGCGAGCTCCGCGGCGAGCACTCCCCCGGCATCCGTGTTGCCCTCGATGATCGGCTCCTCGGCGCCCTCCTCGGCCAGCTGATTGGCCCCGACCAGATCGAAGAGCGGGTCACCCCACACCGTGCGTTCGGTGTCGATCAGTCCGACGATCTGCAGGTCGTCGTCGAGGAAGATGTTCGCCGGCCACAGGTCGTTGTGCACGACGACCGGTGACGTGACCGCATCCAGGACGTGCCCGTGCCGAC
The DNA here is from genome assembly GCF_054782995.1 of Microbacterium neimengense. Lineage (NCBI taxonomy): Bacteria > Bacillati > Actinomycetota > Actinomycetes > Micrococcales > Microbacteriaceae > Microbacterium > Microbacterium neimengense. The sequence continues at coordinate 75,130 of NZ_BAAGRK010000015.1, read as the reverse complement.
TCAGAACGGCGCGCACCCTCGCCTCGGGCAGAGTCGTCCCCGACTCGACCGCGTCGCGGAGGATTCCGTCGAACATCGCGGTGAGCGCGGAGCGCCAGTCATCGCGGCGCATACCCGCCTCCGCCGCGGGGTATCCGAAGACCGGGGCGGGCACGCGGTGCAGCTCGGCCATGAGGGCGCCCAGACCGCGCCGCACGCGCGCGGTCTGGGAAGCGTCGAGTTCGAGATCGTTCCAGACGCGTCCGCGCAGATGACGCGTGACGACGATGTCGGCGTCGACGACCGACCGGGTGAAGTCGGTCAACAGCACCTCTGGCACCGGCGCGCGTCCGGCGAGCATCCCGTAGACGAGCGCCTCGGATGCGGCGATCCCGAACTCGTAGCGGCACAGCCGCCGCGCGTCCGTCGGGGTCGACTTCACGATGACGCGGGTGCCGTCGGTCAGCGTCACCGCCGACGTGGTGGCGAACATCCCGCCGGTCAGCGGCGTACTGTGCGCCATCTCGCCGAGCGGGACGAGAACGGCGGCGAGCTGCGCGGGAGTGAGCGACATCGGTGTCACGGCGTCGGGCCTTTCGGGAGGAGCAGCCGGCGTCTGCGACACGCACGGCCCTCTCACGCTAGCGTCCGCGACGGCGCGATGCCGGTCAGACGGCCGGGATGCGGATCGTGACTTCCGTTCCGCCGGCTGCGCTTCGTGCGAGCGAGGCCACCCCCGCGTGCGCGGTCACGATGTTGTGCACGACGGATAGCCCCAGACCGAATCCCTGCACGGCCTCTCGATGCGCCATGGGTGCCCGATAGAAGCGGTCGAACGCCCGGTGCTGTTCGGCCTCGCTCATGCCGGGGCCCTCGTCGCTGACGCGGATCCGGATCTCGTCACCGACTCGATCGCACTGCGCGAGCACCTCGGTGCCTTCGACGGCGAACTTCGCCGCGTTCGCGAGCAGTTCTGAGACGACCTGCCGGATGCGGCCCGCATCCGCCATGGCGACCGCGGCGTCGGCAACGTCGGCGCGGATCGTCAGGTCGCGCTTCGCCGCGGCGGGACGCGCGACGCGCACGCACTCGCCGACGAGACCGGCGACATTCGTCGGCTTGAGCTGCAGCTCCATGCGGATGTCGGCGGCGGTCAGCAGTTCCGACACGCGGGTCATGATCCGATCGACGCTGCGCATGATGATGTCGATCCGGTCCTGGGCCCCGGGGTCGGTCGCCGCGACCCGCTCGCTCAGCAAGTCAAGGTGACCGATGAGCGGTGTCATGGGCGTGCGCAACTCGTGCGACACGGTGTGCAGGAAGTCGTCCCGCATCTGCTCGGAATGCAGCACCTCGGTGACGTCCTCCGCGACGACGAGGGTGCCCAGCGCAGAGCCGTCGGAGCGCGCGACCTTCGACGAAGAGCGGATGTAGGCGCGCTGATGCCCGGGGGGCCCGACCCAGGCGAGCGTCGGTGCGAGTTCGGTGCCGTCGACCACGGCCTGGAGCATCCGATCCCCGCGTCGCAGGGGGGTCGTGCGATCGGCAGCGAAGACGCCGCCGGAGTTGATCGGCTCGCCCGGACTTGCGAGCTCGTAACCCTCATGGCAGGCGACTTCGTGAGCGCGCGGGTTGGCGAGCAGCAACGTCCCTTCTGGGTCGTAGACGGCGATCGCGGTCGGCACGGCACCGATGACGGCGTCGACGAGCATCTTGCCGTCTGTGACACGGGCGAGCGCCTGCTCCCGTGCCCGGTGGGCGGCCGAGAGCCGGGCGGCGTGGCGACGCAGCGCTTGCGCGCCCAGGGCCGCGACGATGAGGACCATCAGCAGCGCGGTCAGCGTGCCGAGGTCGTCGAACCACTGCACGATGCTCCGCGGCCAGAGATCCATCGTCGCCCAGGGGACGGAGACGAAGGTGACCAGAAGCAGGCCCGACACAACGGGCCACAGTCGAGGCAGCAACGCGATCCCGAGCACCGGCACGGCGGTGACGAAGACGGTGAGGGATGTCGCCGGCAGCAGCTCGTACCGGAGTGCGGCGAAGACGGTGACATCCACGCACAGGGTCGCTCCGACCAGAGCCGCGCGAGGAGCTCGCCGACTCGCGACGGCGGCGACCCAACCGATGACGACGAGGACCGCGACGGTGATCCACACCGGGAGGGAAACGACCCCGCCGTACTCGACGTGGTAGACGAGGGCGACGGCGACGACGCCCGTCAGGACCAGTGCCTGCACCCACACCAGCGACCGTGCGACGAGCACGACGATGAAGTCGGTCATTCGGTGCTGCTCTCCTCGGGGTGGGCCGATGGTGAGTTGTCCACTCGACGGCACAGCGCGGCACCGTCCGGGATCGTTGTATCTCCCGTGGTGACGATGGGCCGTTCAAACGTAGTCGCCGGTAGCGCTCCCAAGACAGCGCGTCACGCGGCGACGATCACGCTCGCGCGTCACGCACCTCTGCGCCCGAAAGGACGAACGACAGGCCCCGTCTTCCCCGACTGACGGGGACGGACACCACGTCGATGAGAACGATGAGTCCGCTGACGATGCCGATGACGCCCACCACGGTCTGTAGAGCTCCTGCGTCGGCGTGCGGCAGCTGATTCAGAACGGTGGCGATCGTGTAGGGCAGCGCCACGACCGATGCGCGATGCAGTCGCCACCACCGTCCGGAGCGATCCGGCGACCACGCCGGCGTCAACCACACGAGCCGCTGTCCGATGGAGGCTCCCGCACCCAGGACCGCGGGCAGGACCACGACCAGCGCGACGGTGCCGACGCCGACGACGACGACGCTCGCGATCGCGACCGCATCCTCCGGCTCACGCCCGCCGTTGAGCGCCAACTGCGGCACCACGAGGATCAGCGAGAGCAGCCCGCTCACCACGTTGACCGCGACAGCGTCGAGGATCATCCCGAACCACCGTCGCCAGACGGTGACGGGCCGCGGCAGAGAACGGTCCCGGCGCAGGGCTCCGGAGCTCGGCATCCAGGACAGCAGGAGTGGGGCGAGGAGCACGCCGACGGCGGCGCCGGCAGTGTTCGCGATCAGGTCATCGACGTCGGCGACGCGATATGCGCAGTCGTAGAGTCCCCAGATCCCGGTCAACTGCGTCGTCTCGATCAGCAGCGACAGCGCGGCACCGAGGACGATCGACACCAGGGATCCGCGGTTCCAGTAGCGACGCGCGATGATGCCGAACGGAATGAAGAGGGCGACGTTCAACGCGACCTGAAGCGTGGCACGACTCGTCAAGGCCGAGACGACCGAAAGCCCCTGCGTCTCTCGCAGGATGTCGCCCACGGAGTGCCCGGGGACGAGCTCGATGCCGGCGCTGCTCACGCCGCAGTTCGCCGCGACGTCGGGCAGCGGTAGGAGCGTGTAGGCGACGAGTGCCACCGCGTAGACGCTCGTCGCCGCGGCGCCCAGGAGCCGGGGGAACGAGAGCCGGCCGTAGCGGCGGATCTGAATCAGCAGCATCGGGCCGAGGACGGCGAAGAAGATCAGGGAGCCCCCGACGAGGCCGAACCACGCCTGCCACGTCCACCCGGTCATCCGATCCATCCTAGGAGGGAGGTCGCCCGCTCCTCGCCCGCGCCGCCTTTAGCCGTGCGAAAGCAGCTCCAACGCGATGACCCCGATCGCGAGCACGGCTTCCCCCGCGAGGATCACGATGCGCTGCATCCGGGGGACGGCGAGTCGGCGCACGGCGAGCAGACCGATCGCGACGAGGGTCGCGGTCGTGACGAGCATCGCAGTCAGCAGACCCGTCGAGGCGTCGTAGAGCCCGAACGCCGAGAGTCCGATGCACACGAGAGGCGGGAGCGCGACGGTGGCCGCCCCCAGGGTGCTGGCCACCATGTGCCGATGCTCAGCACGCCCCGGGACACGCGAGTGCACCACCATGTGGCTGAGGAGGTCGGCGACATAGACCGCGCAGACCGTCGCAGCAACAGTGATTGCGAGCGTTCCGAGCGCGAGCCCCGCATCCGGATGCGCATCGTGGGCGCGCAGCGCAATGATCACCGCGAGGGCGGTGAAGGCGACGTAGATCCGTTCCTTGAGAGACGAGGCGCGCCGGATGCGCGTCTGAGCGTCGTCGTCGCGCTCGTCCGTCACGTCCGGTCCCCGTTCGACGCGTAGGCGCGCAGGAAGGCGCTCGCACCGTCGGTCATGATCCGGTCCACGCGATCGAGGTCGGCGCGTCGCCGTCCGGGCTCGTTCAGCACTCGCAGGGTCGTCAGGGCGTGGAAGTGATCGGCGGCGAGCGCGGGGTCCGGAGCGTCGATGAGGCGTGCTCGCGACAGCAGGTCGAGGCGTTCGGCGAGCGCGCTGTTGTGCGCAGCCTCAAGCGGGTGATCGTCGAGTTCCGGAAGCAGCGTCTCGTTCTCGGTGATGAGCCGCACGGCGGCCGCGTAATCGGAGGCGGCGAGCTGGGAGCGTCCGAGGTCGAGCGCGAAGGCGATGAGCGCGCGCTCGACCTCGGCGCGGTCCGCGTCGGCGAGCACCGGTGGAAGATGACGCTCGATGAGCCGGCGCAGGGTGACGAGCGCCGCCTCCCCCGCCTGCTCCACGACGCCGAGCAGAAGTCGTCGCTTGTCGCCGTAATAGTCGTACACGGTGCGTTTGGACACGCCCGCACGCGCCGCCACCGCGTCCATGCTCGTGCGCTCCACGCCGTAGCCCACGAACAGTTCGCGTGCGGCGACCAGGATCGCCGAGCGCTTGTGGGCCTGGCCCTCTCGGACCGGCTTGATCTGCGCATCGGGCATCCGCGTCTCCTCCCTGTGACTGCGCCGTCAACTCTACACCGACCGGTGTAGCAGCTACACCACACGGTGTAGTGTGCTGCCATGGCTCTCAGCTCCCCCCTCTCGCTCCAGGCACACGCCCTCGTCAAGCGCTACGGCGCCGTGACCGCCGTCGACGGCCTGTCGTTCGAGGTCAGACCCGGCGTCGTGACCGGATTCCTCGGGCCGAACGGCGCCGGCAAGTCCACCACCCTGCGCATGTTCCTCGGTCTCGACCGACCATCATCGGGAGCAGCGACCATCGGCGGCCTCCGCGCGGCCGAGCTGCCGCACCCCGCGCGCGTGGTGGGCGCGATGCTCGACGCGCGCTCCGTCCACCCGCGACGTTCCGCCGGCGAACACCTCTGGGCGACGGCCCGCGCCGCCGGCATCCGTCGCTCGCGCGTCGACGAGACCCTCGAGATGGTCGGGCTCGCCGACGCCGGCGGCCGACCGGCCGGAGCCTTCTCCCTCGGCATGAAACAGCGCCTGGGAATCGCGACCGCCCTGATCGGCGACCCCGGAATCGTGATCTTCGACGAACCGCTCAACGGACTCGATCCCGAGGGCATCCGCTGGGCACGCGCGCTCATGCGCGAGCTCGCCGCCGAGGGACGGACCGTGCTCTTCTCGAGCCACCTCATGGGCGAGATGGAGCTGACCGCGGACCATCTGATCGTCATCCATCGCGGGACGCTGCTCGCCGACGAACCGCTGGCGTCGTTCATCGACACCCGGACGACGTCCTCGGTCCGCGTCCGCACACCGGACCCCGCCGGCCTCGCCGGCCTCGCCGGGATACTGACGGGCGCAGGGCTGTCGACGACCCCGGATCCCGTGCACGCCGACGCGCTCCAGGTGCCGCACGCGTCCACCGATCAGGTCGGCCACCTCGCCGCCGCGGAAGGTGTCGAGGTGTCGGAGCTCACGCTCGTGAGGGATTCCCTCGAAGACGCCTTCCTGCGCATGACCGCCCTCGACCGCAAGGCGGCCTGAGATGAACCTGTTCGCATCGGAGTGGATCAAGACGCGGAGCGTGCGGAGCACGTGGCTGCTCGCCGCATCCACCGTCGTCGTCACCGCCCTGGTCAGTCTGCTGGGCATCAGCGGCCTGAGCGCGCAGTGGCAGGCCGAGCTGCCGGGCGACTTCGATCCGGTCGGCGTCAGTTTCAAGGGGATCCTCGTCGGACAGCTGCTCATGGCGATGCTCGGAGCGCAAGCCGTGACCAGCGAGTACGCCTCGGGGCAGATCATCAGCACCCTCGCCATCGCGCCTCGGCGCGCTCGGCTCTTCGCCGCGAAGGCGCTCGTCACCGTCTCCGTCGCCGCGGTCGCCGCGGTCGTCACCGTCGCGGCGAGCTTCGCCGCCGGCCAGGCGGCGCTCGCCGTCGCCGGCCTGCCGACCGCGAGTCCAGACGATGGCGAAACCGTGCGCGCCATCGTGTGCGCCGCCGCTTACCTGATGCTGTCTGCCGTGCTGGGCCTGGCGTTCGGCACTCTCACCCGCAGTTCGTCGGGTGCACTGGCCATCGTCGTGTCCGTCGCCCTCCTGGTACCCGCGCTCGCACCGGGTCTTCCGGGGATCGTGGGTCAGTTCGCCGGAACCTTCTGGCCGACGACCGCGGGCCAGGCGTCCTACACGGTGAGCGGCTCCGGCGTACCGCCGCTTCTCGGTCTGGCGGTGATGGCGGTGTTCACCGTCTGGATGACGGCGGCGGCCGTGACGACGCTTCGCGTGCGCGACGCCTAAGCGCACGACCGCTACCCGGCGCCCACCGGTGAGTGATCGCTCAGGGCCGGGTACGCGGCGGGGCCAGCGCCGGCGCCACGATCACTCGGAGGCGCGGACGGCAGCGACATGCCCGACTTGACGCCAGACCACCAGCAGTGTCACCAGCGAACCGACGAACGCGAACCACCACGGCGCCGTCAGCCCCCACAGCTGGGCGATGACTCCGCCCAGCGCCTGCCCGATCACGAGCCCGCCGAAGACGCCGACCATGTTCACCGACGCGATTCGCCCCTGAAGCTCATGGGGGACGAGACGCTGGCGAACGGTCGTCGAGATGGTCCCCCACACGAAGGCGTAGGCGCCGAAGCAGAATATGATCACGAACGCGACGGGAGCCGAGGTGGTCAGCGCGAAGGCGAGGTGCATGAGCACCTCTGCGCTCAGGCACACGCGCATCAGCACGGCGAAGGAGAAGCGACGCTCGAGGAAGCCGAAGCAGAAGGTCGCGACCAGACCCCCGACCGCCGATGCCGTCGTGAGAGCCCCGTAGCCGACGGGCCCCATTCCGAGATGCTCGGTCGCGTACAACACGAGAACACCCCACGGCGCCGCCCACGTGAGGTTGAACACCAGGATGATGAGTACGAGCGTGCGCACCGGCGGGTTTCGCCACAACCACCTCATCCCCTCGCCGATGTCGGCGTGGACCTTCGTGGGCGCACGCTCCGCGGTCGTCCCGGCGGCACGGGAAGCGGCGATCCGCGCGATCAGGACGATGGCGAGCGCCACACAGATGGCCTGGACGGCGAAGGGCCAGAACGACCCCAGCGCGAACAGGAACGCACCCAAGGGCGGGCCGCCGAACTGATTGGCGACGAGGAAGCCCGCCTGCAAGCGGGCATTCCCGACGCCGAGGTCGGCCTTGTCCACCATCATCGGCAGGAGCGTGCTGCTGGTGGTGTCGACGAAGACCTCGGCGCAGCCGTAGACGAAAGCCACGACGAGCACGATCCAGATGGTCGCGAAGCCCGTCAGGAGGAAGACACAGAGTCCGATCAGCACGAGGGCGCGCACACCGTTGGCGACCATGATGAGGAGCCGGCGATCGACGCGATCGGCGATCGCGCCCGCGTGCAGCCCGAAAAGGAGCCAGGGCAAGAACTGCATGATGGCGCCGGAGGCGACCAGCACCGGTGAATCGGTCATCGAGGCGATGAGCAGCGGGGCCGCGGCCAGCGCAATGCCGTCGCCGACGTTGCTCGTCCACGACGAGGCGAGCAACCACCGGAAGTCCTGCCCGAGTCGTCTCGGCGCGACCCACTCTCCGATGCCCACCGGACGAGCTTAGGGGCGGCGCAGCGTGACGGCCGAACGGCAGCACCTCGCCATCGCCCTCGATGCGGGGTGGCAGACGCACCCTGAGGGCCTGCCCTCAGGAGAGAGCCGCCTTCAGCGCATCGAGGTGCGCGTGACTCGCGCGCACCGCCGCATCCGGCTTCCGCTCCGCGATCGCCCCGACGACGGCGACGTGCGCGTCCTGATCCTCCCGCTCCGAGGCCGTCGGCCGGATGCGGAGCATCTCGATCATGGTGCGCCGGACGCGAGGCACGAAGCCGTCGAAGAGTTCGACCAGCACCTCGTTGTGCGATGCCACGACCATCGCCCGGTGGAGGGCCATATCTGCATCCACATGCTCCTCCATGCTCTGGCCGGGCGCCGTCCGCGCGTCGAGCGCACGCCGGATGGTGCGCAGGTCTGCGGGCGTGCGACGCCGGGCTGCCAGCATCGCGGCCTCGACCTCGATCGCCGTACGCGCCTCGATCACGGTCACGATGTCGGCACGCCGGAGGACGTCACTCCACTCGTCGGGAACGTCGAGGGCTATGACGTAGACACCCGACCCCTGCCGTGAGTCGAGGATCCCGCTCCCGGCGAGTCGTCGGATGGCCTCGCGCACGGTGGAGCGGCCGACGCCCAGTTGGGCCGCGAGGGTCGTCTCGCCGGGGAGCTTGGCCCCGAGAGCCCACTCCCCCGCACGCACGCGCGTCAGAAGCAAATCCGCCGCCTGGTCGGCCAGCGGCGTGCGCAAGACCTGAGCCATCTAAACTCCTCCACTTGTCTGAGGACTATGGTAGCGTCCTCGACATGTCCATCCTCGGATTCCTTCTTCTTCGCCGCCACGGCGGGGCGTAGCCAGACCGGCTCCCCGTCGTGGAGCCGAACCTGCGCCGGTCTGCATCACCCCAGACCTGAGGATGCCCGATCATGACCACCACCCCCACTCCCGCCTGGAACCGACAGCGCCCTTCCGGCATGCCGTCGCACCGCTACCGCGACGCCTACTCGGGCGTCGAGGTACCTCTCACCGACGCGGAGCGCCGCTGGCCGAACCGGCGGATCATCGCTGCCCCGCTGTGGGTCCCCGTCGATCTGCGCGACGGGAATCAGGCACTCTCCGAGCCGATGGATCCCGCGCGCAAGCGCCAGTTCTTCGAGCTCATGGTGCGCATGGGCTACACGGAGATCGAAGTCGGCTACCCGTCCGCGTCCCAGACCGAATACGACTTCGTGCGCCTCATCGCCGACTCCGACATCGCGCCCGACGACGTCACGATCGTCGTGTTCACTCCGGCGCGACGCGATCTGATCGAGCGGACCGTGGCATCGATCCGCGGCATCCGCAACGAGGTCGTCATCCACATGTACACCGCGACGGCGCCGGTCTGGCGTACGACCGTGCTCGACAAGGACCGTGCCGAGCTGCGCGAGCTGATCCTCGCCGGCGGCAGGGATGTGTGGGAGCTCGCGGGCCACCTGCCGAATGTCCGTTTCGAGTTCTCGCCCGAGGTGTTCAACCTCACGGAACCCGACTACGTCATCGAGGTGTGCGACGCGATCACCGAGCTGTGGCAGGCGAGCCCGGAGCGCCCCGTCATCCTGAACCTGCCCGCCACCGTCGAGATCGCCACCCCCAACGTCTACGCCGACCAGATCGAGTACATGCACACGCACCTCGCCCGCCGTGACGGGGTGATCCTCTCGGTGCACCCGCACAACGATCGCGGCACCGGCATCGCCTGCGCCGAGTTGGCCGTCCTCGCCGGTGCCCAGCGCGTCGAGGGGTGCATCTTCGGCAACGGCGAGCGCACGGGAAACGTCGACATCGCGACTCTCGCCCTGAACCTCCACGCGCAAGGCGTCGACCCCATGATCGACTTCTCCGACATCGATGAGATCCGCCGCACGGTCGAGTACTGCAACCGCATCGACGTGCATCCGCGCCATCCGTATGTCGGCGACCTCGTGCACACCGCGTTCAGCGGAACGCACCAGGATGCGATCAAGAAGGGCTTCGCCGAGCATCGAGCCCGCGCGCAGGCCGAGGGGCGCGACGAGCGCGATATCGCCTGGCGGGTGCCCTACCTGCCCATCGATCCCGCCGACATCGGACGCAGCTACGACGCGGTCATCCGCGTCAACTCGCAGTCCGGCAAGGGCGGCATCGCCTATCTGGTGGAGACCGAGTACGGCGTCGTGCTCCCCCGTCGCCTTCAGATCGACTTCTCGCGGCACGTTCAGCAGCACACCGACAGCACGGGAGAAGAGGTGACGGCCGACGAGATCTGGTCGCTGTTCAGCGACGTCTATCTGCACGACCTGCGCACGAGCATCGCACTGTCGATGGTGCACATGGATGAAGCGACCGGCACGACGGAGGTCATCCTGCACCTCGACGACCGCCCGCACCGCTCCACGCACATCGGCCTCGGACCCGTCGAGGCGGCCGTGCGCGCGCTGGGCGCGTGCGGGATCGAGCTGGAGATCCTCTCGCTCCACCAGAGCTCGCTCACGTCGGGAGCGGATGCCGAAGCGATCACCCTCGTCGAGTACCGCGGCCCGGACGGGCCGGCGTGGGTCGCGGGACGCGATCGCTCCAGACTCGTGGCCACCCTGCAGGCGGTGGCCCGCGCCGCGGACCGGACGTGCGCCGGCGCCCGCGCCCGCGCCGAGACAACACTCCGCGCGCGGCTCGGCACACCGAGGGGGTGATCGTCACCTCAATCCCCCGACGTCTTCTACCACGGACGGGGGATGCCCCGAGAAGGGCCGAGCGTCAGACTGGCCGTATGGTGCACGTCGTCGAACCGCCGCTCCCGCGTCTGATCCCGCCGCCGCCCGCGTGGGTCCGAGACCTCGTGGCGGCCACACTCATCGCGGCGTTCGCACTCGCTCCGTTCCCCGGTGGAGAGTTCCGCGCATCGACGCCATTGACCTGGGTACTCGTCTTCCTCCCCGCGGTACTCCTTCCTGCGCGACGCCGATGGCCGCTCCCCACGCTCGCGGCCAGCACGCTGATCTATTGCACGCTGCTGCTTCTGGGCGTGGTCTCCGGAGGCGCGGCACTGGGCGTCGGAATCGCGATGTTCGGCGCCGCGAACCGAACGTCACGCCGCAGCACGTTCATCGCCGTGCTCGCGGCCGAGCTCGCCGTCATCGGCTCGAGCATCATCGCCTCTCTCGGGTCAACATTCGACCCTCGCACCGTGCAGGTCGCCCTGGTGATCGCCTTCGCCGGAGCGGTGGGAGATGCGACGAAGTTCCGCCGCGAGTATCTCCAGGCCATGACGGAACGAGCGATCCGGGCGGAGGAGACAAGGGAGGTGGAGGCGCGCCGACGGGTGAGCGAGGAACGCCTGCGGATCGCGCGCGACCTCCACGATGCCGTCGCTCACCAGATCTCGGTGATCAGCCTCAACGCCGGGGTCGCCTCGGCGAGCCTCGAGACACGGCCGGACAAGACGCGTGAGGCGCTGGCGACGATCCGGACGGCGTCTCGGACAGTGCTGAGCGAGATCGGCGGGCTGCTCGCGATGCTCCGCACGGACGATGAGGATCACCAGGCACTCGCCCCGCAGCCCGATCTCTCGGACCTTGATCGCCTGGTCGCCTCGTTCGTCAAGAACGGCCTCGAGGTCGGGGTGCGTGACGACAGTGTCCCTGCCCCTGTTCCCTCAGCCGTCTCGCGCGTCGCCTATCGTGTGGTGCAGGAAGGTCTCACCAACGCGTTGAAACACGGGTCACAGCGTCGCGCGCACGTCCTCATCGAGGGCGGCGCCGAAGAGCTCCGCGTGGTCGTGACGAATCCTGCGATCTCTCCCGATGACACGAATCAGCGCGCAGGATTCGGTTTGATCGGCCTCCATGAGCGTGTCACCTCCGCGCGCGGCGCCCTCACCTCCGGGTGGACACCGGGTGGTTTCCGCCTCGCCGCCACACTCCCCCTGCCCTACGGATCTGCGTCGTGACGACCGTCCTCGTCGTGGACGATCAGGCACTGATCCGCGCCGCGGTTCGGGATCTCCTGGATGCGGATCCCGGAATCGACGTGGTCGGAGAGGCGGCAGACGGACACGAAGCCGTCGCGCTGGCGAGCGAGCGACACCCGGATGTGGTGCTCATGGACATCCGGATGCCCGGGATGGATGGAATCGCGGCCACAGCGGCGATCTGCGCGGAGTCGTCGATGATGCTCACGCGGGTCCTGATTCTCACCACCTTCGAAGAGGACGAGTACCTCGTCAGCGCACTGCGCGCGGGGGCGAGCGGGTTCATCGGCAAGGGCGCCGAGCCGGAGGAGATCGTCCGTGCCGTCAAAGCGGTCCATGCCGGAGAATCCCTCCTCTCGCCGACGGCGACACGGACCCTCATCACGCGCTACGTCCTGCCCCGAGAACCAAACACGGTCGTCTCCGGCGACCTCGCGAACCTGACCGGCCGTGAGCTCGAGGTTCTCGTGCTCATTGCGCGCGGACGATCCAACGACGAGATCGCGGCGGATCTGTTCATCTCCCCGCACACCGCGAAGACCCACGCGAAGCGCATCATGACCAAACTGCACGCCCACGATCGTGCGCAGCTTGTCATCTGGGCGTACGAGAGCGGACTGCTCGTTCCCGGTAACTGAGTCGCGTACCCCCTGAGAGGTAGGGCAGGTGTCCTCGTCCGGGGGACGCGCCGTCGGGCCTCCCCGACGAGGCTGAGAGCATGACTTCTCCCGCATCCGCTGCCCCCGTCGCAGCGACGACGCCGACCGCGCGGCGATCCGTCCTGCTCGTGTTCGCCGGACTTCTCGTTGCGATGCTGCTTGCGTCGCTAGATCAGACGATCTTCTCGACGGCTCTTCCGACGATCGTCGGCGAGCTCGACGGGGTCGACCACATGTTGTGGGTGACGACCGCCTACATGGTCGCGGCGACCATCATGATGCCGATCTATGGCAAGCTCGGCGACCTCATCGGACGCAAGTGGCTGTTCATCGGCGGCCTCGCCCTCTTCCTCGTCGGTTCGACGATCGGCGGACTCGCCACCGACATGACGGGGCTCATCGTCGGCCGGGCTGTGCAGGGCTTAGGCGGAGGAGGACTCATGATCCTGTCGCAGGCCATCATCGCGGATGTCGTCCCCGTGCGTGAGCGCGCCAAATACATGGGCGTCATGGGTGCCGTCTTCGGTCTGTCCAGCGTCATCGGCCCGCTCCTGGGCGGCTGGTTCACGGAGAGCGTCGGCTGGCGGTGGGCGTTCTGGATCAACATCCCGCTCGGTCTCGTCGCCATCGCCTGCGCCTGGGTCTTCCTGCGCACCCCTCGCAGCCGCAGCTCCTTCCGATTCGATCTGTGGGGCACCGTGACGATGGCGATCGCTGTGACCTCGATCATCCTGACCACGTCGTGGGGCGGCAACACCTACGCATGGGACTCACCCCAGATCTTCTGGCTGATCGTGATGGCCACCGTCTCTGCGGCGCTGTTCGTGCTCGCCGAGTACAAGGCATCGGACCCGCTGATCCCGTTGAAGCTCTTCCGCAACCGCAACTTCGTCCTGGCCACCGTCGCCGGTTTGTTCATCGGGGTCGCGATGTTCGGTACGCTCGCGTACCTCCCGACCTACCTCCAGATGGTCACCGGCGTCAACGCGACGGTCTCCGGGTTCATGATGATCCCGATGGTGGTCGGTCTGATGCTGACGACCATCAGCACGGGGCAGATCGCCTCGCGTACCGGACGCTACAAGTGGATGCCGCTCGCGAGCATGGTCGTCGTCGCGGGCGCACTGTTGCTGATGTCGACCCTCACCGTCGACACCCCGCTCTGGCTCATGATGACCTACCTCTTCGCTCTGGGCGCGGGAATCGGTCTGGGCATGCAGATCCTCGTGCTGATCGTGCAGAACGCGTTCCACGACTCCGAAGTGGGCACGGCGACCGCATCCAACAACTTCTTCCGCGAGATCGGAGCCTCGCTGGGCAGCGCGATCGTCGGCTCGGTGTTCGCGAGCCGGCTGACCCAGCTGCTCACCGAGCGGCTGGCGGGAGCGGATGCCGGCACGATCGCCGGCTCCACGAACTCGCTCACCCCCGCCGCGGTCAATGCGCTGCCCGTTGGGCTGCACGACATCATCGTGGGCGCCTACAACGACGCCCTGACCCCCGTCTTCCTTCTTCTCCTGCCGATGATCGGTGCAGGCTTCATCGCGCTGCTGTTCATCAAGGAAGTGCCCTTCCGAGCTACTCGCGACGAGTCGCGCGACGAGCACGACGACACCGTGACGACGGCGACAGCCGCTCTGATGGACGAGGTCGCGGAGGGCGCACGATGAGCGCGCCCCTGCTGTCGGTGGACAACGTCACGAAGACCTACGGTCGCAACCAGAACCGCTTCGATGCGCTGCGAGGGGTGACTCTCGACATCCGAGCCGGCGAGTCCGTCGCGATCGTCGGCAAGAGCGGATCGGGCAAGTCCACCCTCATGCATCTGCTCGCACTGCTGGACGAGCCCACGGCGGGCCGAATCACGCTCGAGGGAGCGGACACCCGTCGGCTGCACGGACGCGCGTTGAACAGAACGCGCAATCGCACGTTCGGGTTCGTCTTCCAGCAGTTCTTCCTCACCCCGAACGCCTCCGTCCTCGAGAACGTCATCCTCCCGATGAAGATCGCCGGGATCGGTCGCGCGGAGCGCAAGCGACGCGGCATGGCGGCGCTTGCGCAGCTGGATCTGGCCGACAAGGCGAAGAACAAGGCGACGAATCTGTCCGGCGGTCAGAAGCAGCGCGTCGTCATCGCGCGCGCGCTGGTGAACAACCCCCGAGTGATCTTCGCCGACGAACCGACCGGCAACCTCGATTCGACGACCGGCTCCGTCGTCGAGGACATCCTGTTCGCTCTCAACCGCGAGCACGGCATCACCGTGATCGTGGTCACCCATGACGAGGATCTCGCCGCACGGTGCGACCGCCGCATCCACATCAAGGACGGCCAGATCGTGGCCGAGGAGGTGCCCGCATGAGAACCGCGGATCTGATCACCTCGGCGATCTCGAACACGTTCCGCTCGAAGACGCGGACCGTGTTGACGATCCTCGCGATCTTCGTCGGCGCCTTCACTCTCACCGTCACGAGCGGGCTCGGCACCGGCATCAACCGCTACATCGACGACACCGTGGCATCCATCGGCGCGAATGACGTGATGAGCGTCACGAAGAGCTCCACGAGCGGGAGCGGGCTGTCAACGGGCCCGACCGAGTACGATCCTGACGCGATCGCCGCGAGCGCCGCAGGGCCCGGCGCGACGGTCACCGC
The DNA here is from genome assembly GCF_054782995.1 of Microbacterium neimengense. Classification (NCBI taxonomy): domain Bacteria; kingdom Bacillati; phylum Actinomycetota; class Actinomycetes; order Micrococcales; family Microbacteriaceae; genus Microbacterium; species Microbacterium neimengense. The sequence goes on along the minus strand of NZ_BAAGRK010000015.1, from coordinate 59,983 downwards.
GCTGACGGATGAGGACATCACCGTGCTTCGCGGAATCAGCGGCGTCGAGGACGTGTCGGCGAACAAGTCGATCGACGCGGAGTACATCCAGCACGCCGATGGCAAGAAATGGGTCGTCAGCGTAGGGTCGCTGATCCCCGGGCAGGCCCTCCAGCTCGCTGAAGGCCGTGCTCCCGACGACGCCGCGACCGACGACGAGGTCACCGTGCCGGACTCGCTGGTGGATGCCCTCGGCTTCTCGGACGCGGCCGACGCGATCGGCGAGTCGGTCACCGTCGCCGTCGCCGACTCCGCACGCAGGCAGTACACGGTGGAGGCGACGATCACCGGCGTGACCGAGGAGACCCTCGTCGGCACCGGATCGAGCATCACGCCGAACGCGGCTCTGTCGGACGAGCTGTTCGCACTGCAGAACACCGGTCTGCCCGCCGATCAGCAGGACCGCTATGCCAGCGCCAGCGTGCGATTCGCCGCGCACGCGTCATCGGAGCAGATCGACGAACTGAAGCAGGCGCTCTCCGACGCGGGGTATACCGGCACGACCGTCGCGGACCAGCTGGGAACCTTCAAGACCGTGATCGACGCCATCGTGCTCGTGCTGAACGCCTTCGCGGTCATCGCCCTGCTCGCCGCGAGCTTCGGGATCGTCAACACCCTGCTGATGTCCGTTCAGGAACGTACACGAGAGATCGGGCTGATGAAGGCGATGGGCATGGGCTCCGGACGCGTGTTCACCCTGTTCAGCATCGAGGCGGCGTTCATCGGGTTCCTCGGCAGCGCCATCGGCGCCGGCATCGGCATGATCGCGGGAACGGTGATCAGCGGTGCACTGTCCAGGGGACTCTTCGCCGATCTGGCCGGGCTCCAGCTCATCGCCTTCGATCCGCTCTCCATCGTCACCATCATCCTCGTTGTGATGGCCATCGCCTTCCTTGCGGGCACCCTGCCGGCGGCGCGAGCCGCACGAGCAGACCCGGTGACGTCTCTGAGATACGAGTAGCAGCGGCCCGTCACCGCGAAGCGGCGAAGAAGGCGAGCTCGTGACGAGCGGATGCCAGGAATGCGTCGCGCATCGCGGCTCGGGTCGCCGCATCCGCCGTCGCCGCGGCCCGGGCCACGATGTCGATCGCGCGGCGCGTGGACTGGGCAAAGACCGGGTCTGCGTAGGTGTCGAGCCAGGAGCGATACGCGTGCCCCTGGTGCGAGCGCGCGTGCAGCCGCTCCCCCACATCCTGGTAGATCCAGTAACAGGGCAGCAGGGCTGCGATGAGGACGCGATAGTCGCCGCGGGCCGCAGCCGCCAGCAGGTGATCGAGGTAGGCCGTCGTCACCGCGTCGGGGCGCTCACCGAGCCCGGGCTCACCAGCGAGCCAGTGCTCGTGCAGCTGCAGCTCGCCCACGATCGCGCTCTGCGCGCTTCCGGCCCAGAACGCCTGCTCCGCCGAATCCGGGGCGAGACGGGCGGCGTCAGCGAGCACGCGGGCGTAGTCGCGCAGGTACAGCGCGTCCTGGGCGAGATAGCCGAGGAACGCCTCCCTGCCGAGCGTGCCGTCACCGAGGCCGCGCACGAAGGGCAGGTCGTCGATCTCTGCGCGGATGCCGGCGATGTCCTCCCACCACGCGGTCTCCACCTCCGGCACGGTCGGCCGGGTGTCGAGACCACCACGCTCCCAGAGTCCCGCGAAGTGGCTGATCGGTCCGTTGCCGGACCCGACGCGAAGCTCGGCGCCGTGACGGATGCTCTCGCTGAGCCACCGTTTGGACTCCGCCGTCGCGCGTGCCCATTCGTTCGTCGCGGCGGCGCGGGTCGCGACGGCTGAGGATAGTGAGCACCCGGTGCCGTGCGTGTTGGGCGTCGGGATACGGAGGCCGGGGAACTCGGTGGCGACAACCGCGTCGTCGACGATCTCCACGAGAGCGTCTGGAAGTCGCTCACCCGACAGGTGGCCGCCCTTGGCGAGCACGCGTACGCCGTGCGCGCGGGCGACGTGAGCGGCCTGGGCGAGCACCTCCTCCCAGGTCGTGGCCGCGGGCGAGCCCGCGAGGATGGCGAGCTCGGGAATGTTGGGGGTCACGAGGTCGACATCGGGCAGAAGCCGTCGCAACGCCTCTTCCGCATCCGCATCCAGCAAGCGATCGCCGCTCGTCGCGACCATCACCGGGTCCAGCACCACGATCGGCGGTCGGACCCGGCCGAGCCAGGCGGCTACCGTCTCGATCACCTCCATGGTGGCGAGCATGCCGATCTTCACCGCATCGATGCTCACGTCGTCGGAGACCGCGTCCAGCTGCTCGGAGAGGAAAGCGACCGGCGGCACGTGCACCGAGCGCACGCCGTGCGTGTTCTGCGCAACGAGGGCGGTGACAACGGCCATCCCATAGCCGCCGTTCGCGGCGATGCTCTTGAGGTCGGCCTGGATGCCCGCGCCTCCTGTCGGGTCAGTGCCGGCGATGCTCAGCACCCGCGGAACGGCGCGTCCGGCGCTCATGCCGCATCCCATTCCGCACGCAGCATACGAGTGGCGCCGCCGGGATCGCTCGCACCGCAGATGGCGGAGACGACGGCCGCACCCGCGGCGCCGGCGCGCCGAAGCGGCCCGATATCGGCGGCGGTCACACCGCCGATCGCGACCGCGGGCAGCACGCTCTCCGCGACCAGCCGCGCGAAGAACGCGTGACCCAGCGGCGGCGGGGCATCTCGTTTCGTCGTGGTCGTGTGGAGCGCGCCGATGCCGACGTAGTCCACGACGCCGCTCTCGGCTGCCGCCGCCAGCTCCTCCGGCGTCGATGCGCTGAGACCGAGGATCGCGTCGTCGCCGACCAGCGACCGGACGACGCGCGGCGGCAGGTCGCTCTGCCCGACGTGCACCCCCGACACGCGAGCGCCCGCCTGGCGGGCCGCGAGGAAGACGTCGACGCGATCGTTGACCACCAGCACGACGTCGTCCGGGAGCACCTCCGAGACACGCATCGCGGTATCGAGGAACTGGCGAGCGGAGGACTCCTTCTCACGCAGCTGCACCGCGGTCGCGCCGTTCACGGTCGCCTGTCGCACGACCTCGACGATGTCGTGACCCGCTGCCGCAGCGATGCCGGCATCCGTCACGAGATAGAGCGAGAGGTCCGCGTTCACGCGATCACCGCCCGCGTGCGCAGCGTGACGGCGTCGAGACCCGCGAGAGCGTCCAGGAACGAGGCGGCGAAGCTCCCTGGCCCCGACGAGCTCTCGGCTGCGACCTCCGCGGCCACGTTGTAGACCGTCACCGCGGCGACCACCGCCGAGAAGCGGTCCTCGTGCGCGCCCGCGAACGCGGCCATCACTGCACCGAGGGCGCAGCCACCGCCGGTGACCCGCGTGAGCAGGGCATCGCCGTTGCTCAACCGCGCTTCGCGATCGCCGTCGGTCACCACGTCCACCGCGCCCGACACGGCGACGACCGCGCCGGTCGCCTCGGCGATGCGCCGGGCGGCGGCGACCGCATCCTCGACACCGTCGGTCGCGTCGACTCCGCGGCCTCCCGCGCCCGAGCCGTCGAGAGCGATGATCTCGGATGCGTTGCCGCGCACGACGCTCGGCCCTGCCGCGACAAGTTCGGCGGCGAGCGCGGTGCGCACCGACAGGACGCCGATCGCCACGGGGTCGAGCACCCAGGGAGTACCCGCATCCTGTGCGGCCGCCACGGCCTCCCGCATCGCCTCCCGCTGCTCCGAACCGGGTGTGCCGAGATTCACCAGCACACCCGAGGCGATGCGCGCGAACGGCCCCGCCTCGTCGGGGATGTCGACCATCGCCGGCGCAGCTCCGAGGGCGAGCAGGACGTTGGCGGTGAAGCCCGTGACCACCGCGTTGGTCAGGCACTGCACGAGAGGGCTTCGCTCGCGCACCGCCTCCCGAGCCCGGATGCTGGATTCGATCAGGTTCTCTGGCGCGCGCGTCATGTGCGACATCCCTCCGCTCGTACTGACGAGATCAGGTTCGACGGGTGTGATCTCAGCCCCGTGGGGCACCCCGTGTCGTATGTGTGGGTCCAGGTTAGCCGAGCCGGCGCTGGAGATGGAGGATCGGATGCGGCTGCCCCTCGCCATCCACGGCCGACCGTGCCACCTCGACGAACCCCAGCGCGGCGTAGAAGCGCCGTGCGCCCGGGTTCTCCTCGTTCACGTCGACTCGCAGTGGAGCCGCTCCCTCGGCGACGCGCGCGACGAGCGCCCTACCGACGCCGCGTCCGTGCCTGGCGGGGTCGACGAAGAGCATCTCGATGGCACCGTCGCCGCAGCCCAGGAATCCGATGATCGTGTCGTCCTCGACCGCGACCCATACCTCCGGCATCTGCGAAAGGTAGACGCGCAGCTGCTGCTCGTAGAGGTCGACCTCGGCCGAGGTCAGGAAGTCGTGCGTCGCTTCGACCGCCGACCGCCACACCTCCACGAGGCGCGGATGATCGGATGCTGCAGCAGGGCGGCTGAGCACCGTCATGATCGCTCCTTGTTCTTCTCGTCCGTTCGCGGAGGTCGGGCGGCGAGCGCCTCGATGACACCGATCATGTCGAGTTCGCCCCACCCCGCGTCGACGGCTTCCTCGTACAGTCGCCTGCTCGCGGTGATCAACGGATGCGCGGAGCCCGCCGCGCGGGCTGCGTCCTCGGCGAGCCTGGCGTTCTTGAGCACATCGGCGATCGCCGCCTGCGCCGACAGGTCGCCGTCGGCGAGCTTCTGCGCCTTGCCGCGCGACACCGCCGACGCCATCGGGCCTGCGGCGAGCACCTCTCGGAGCACACCGAGGTCGGCGCCGGCACGTTCGGCGAAGTGGATCGTCTCGGCAAGACCGGTCACCATCGTGATCAGATACGTGTTCACCGCGAGCTTCATCGTCAGAGCCTTCGGGATGTCTCCGCACCGGAATGTCTGCGCGCACATCGCTTGGACGATGGGTTCGACGTGGGCCAGCGCGTCGGGCTCCCCCGCGAGCATTCCCACGAGCGTTCCCTCGATCGCGGGACCCCGCGATCCCGAGACGGGCGCCTCGACGTACCGGCCGCCCGCCGCGGCGACGTCGTCGGCCAGTGCCTGAGAGAAAGCGGTCGTGAACGTCCCCATCAGGACGACGGTTCGGTCGGCCACCAGCCTGCCGAAGTCGTCCGTACCGCGCCCGAGCACGGCATCGACCGCCGGCTCGTCACGCAGCATCAGGATGACCGTCTCGGCCGCGGCGAAGACTCCCGCGACGTCCGCGGCGGCCCGCGCGCCGTGCGCAACCAACTCGTCTTGCGGTGCCGCCGACCGCGCCCAGACGACCACGTCGAACCCCGCCCTGACGAGATTCGTCGCCATGGGAACCCCCATGATGCCGAGCCCGATGAATCCGACGGTCCGTGCGCTCATTCCTGTCCCTCCCGCGTGTCCATCCTGCCCGCACCGCGCATGGAGCGGGTCTCATCGAGCACCTCGCGCACGGCGCACTCCCGCCACAGCCGCGACCAGTGGTCTGCACTCAGATCGCGGGGCAGCGCGTCGGGGGCGATTCCTACCCCATCCAGTCGACGTCGCGCGGCGGGTCGGGGCATCCGACCGGCCGCCGCAAGGATCGCCGCCATGCCTCGCCCTCGGGCGGTGAAGACATCGCCGACGAACCGCTCATACGCGCGCCTGTCGGCATGCGAAACGAGAGGCGCGGGGCGACGAGTGATCGCGAGAAGCCCGCCATCGACCGACGGCGCGGGGCGGAATGCGCGCGCCGGCACGCGCCCCTGCAGGGCGAACTCGAACCACGGTGCCGACTGCGCGGTGAGGAGGGTTCCGCCGCCGATCCCGGCGCGCTTGCGGGCGACCTCCCACTGGGTGAGCAGGATCGCGTAGCGCCACGTGGGTCGTTGCAGCAGTCGACGCAGGATCGGCGTCGTGAGGTGGAAGGGGATGTTGCCGGCGATGACAGGCGCGTCGAGCGGATGCCGCAGGACATCCGCGTGCTCGACCTGCACGGAGGGATGCGCGCGACGAAGGGCGACGACACAGCGCTCGTCGATGTCGATCGCGGTGAGTTCGCGGCCGAGACGTGCAAGCCCTGCGGTGAGTGCGCCGCCGCCGGCCCCGATCTCGAGGATCGGTCCCTCGGATGCTGCGATGAGCGAGACGATCCGGTCGATGGTGGGTGGGTGGACGAGGAAGTTCTGGCCGAGTTCGTGGCGGCCGCCGTGAACCGAACGGGTACGCATGAGCGCTCCAAAGGAAGATTCGGAGCACCCCGGTGAGCGGGTACGAAGAAGGACGCGCTGCCGGGGTGCGAGGACATCCCGGAAGACGGCGCGATCACGCGAAGATCAGCGACGCGCCGTCAGGCGCGGCGGTCGCGGACCGAAGAGACGAACGCCGTCATCGGCGCTGCGTTCAACGTTCCCATGCGCGCGAGTCTACCGGGCAGCAGGCGGACCGCATCCGTTGGGGACCGCAAGCCCGCACCGCCGATCGGTCCGCTCTGCCACGCTTGCCGGGTGAGAGCCTTCCGATGCCGCGTGTGCGGGAACCCCCTGTACTTCGAGAACTCCGTCTGCACGTCGTGCGGCACGTCGCTCGGCTTCTCCCGCGCCGAGGGTGAGATCGTTCCGGTCGACGGCACGGGCCGGTACGTGGATCGGTCAGGGGCGGTGTGGCACGTGTGCCGAAACCTCGACCTCTCCGGCTGCACGTGGCTGGCCCCGCTCGAAGGTGGTCAGTGCTCTGCGTGCGACCTCACCCGCGTACGCCCCAACGACGCCGACCTCGAGGGGCTTTCGCAGTATCCCGTCGCCGAACGAGCCAAGAGGTGGCTGCTCTTCGAGCTCGACCGGCTCGGCTTCGCCGTCATCGGGAAGGCCGAGGACCCCGAAAAGGGACTGTGCTTCGATCTGCTCTCGAGCGTGCAGGAGAACGTCGTCATCGGCCATGATGCGGGCGTCATCACGATCGATCTGGCCGAGAGCGACGACGCATACCGGGTGAAGGTGCAGAAGCAGCTGGGTGAGCCCTACCGAACCATGCTCGGTCACTTCCGTCACGAGGTCGGGCACTACTTCGAGTGGCTGCTCGTGGAGAGCACGGACCGCGTCGCCGAGGCGCGCACGCTGTTCGGCGACGAGCGCGCCGACTACCAGGCCGAGATCGACCGCCACTACTCCGAGGGGCCGCCGGCCGGCTGGCAGGCGCGCTACATCTCGACGTACGCGACCATGCACCCCTACGAGGACTTCGCCGAGACTTGGGCCCACTTCCTGCACATCACCGACACGCTCGAGACCGCCGACCAGTACGGGCTTGCCGTGTTCGTGGGAATCGACGCGTTCGCCACGTTCCGCGACGTCCTGACGGAGATCTGGATGCCACTGTCCACCGCACTCAACATGATCAACCGCTCCATGGGCAAGACGGACTTCTACCCCTTCGCCCTGCCGGACCCGGTGCTGGAGAAGCTCGACTTCGTCGCGTCGCTGCGGCCGTGACCGCGGCGGATAGGTGAGCACCCGACTCCGCCGCCGGAGCGGCCGAGCTCGCCGACGCCCGTCCCACGCGAGTCAGCCCCGGCCCGTCAGGACCTCGGACAGCGCCGGCCACGCTGCGGCGCGGACGAAGAGCGGGACGGAGGAGCGCGACGACACGTCCACTGTGACCACTCGACCTCCCGTGGACGACGCGCCGGTGCGAGCCTCGATCCACTCGCCCGCGGGAAGGTAGACGTCCCAGGCGGTCACGCCGGCCTCGAGCACCGGGGCGACGAGCAGGTCGGGTCCCAGCATCCATTGCAGCGGATGCTCCCACACCCGCGGATCGTCGGGGTGGTCGAAGTACAGCGGGCGCATGAGCGGCACCGACGTGTCGATCGTGGATGCGGCGGAGGCGGCCAGGTACGGGATCAGGCGCTCGCGCTGCTCGACGAGCCCGCGTACGTCGGCGATCACGTCGGCGTCACCCGTGCGCTCGGCGATGTTCCACGGCGTGCGGTCGTTGGAGGGCAGTTTGTGGTGGTTGAACTCCGAGTGGTACTGCATGATCGGCACGAACACGCTCGCAGCCATCGCCCGCACGTAGAGCTCGGCATCGGGAATCGGCCCGGAGAAGCCGGCGATGTCCCACCCCCAGTAGACGATCCCGCACGACGCGGCCGACAACCCCGCCAGCATCGACCAGCGGAACGCCTCCCACGTGGAGTTCTCGTCGCCGGCCCAGAACGCTCCGTGCGCCGCAGAGCCGGTGAAACCGGCGCGGCTGAACGTCACGGGTGCCTTGCCCGCCGACTCCAGGAGCCGGCCGTAAGCCGCGGCGTACGCCACGGGGAACCGGTTGTTCGACGCGTCGCCCGACGAACCGTCGAGGTATGCGAGGTCCTCACCCCACGCGTGCTCGCCGCCGTCGGTCTTGAAGCCGTCGATCCCCACCTCTTCGACCAGGTACCGACGCTTCTCGGTCCACCAGTCCGCGGCACGCTCGTCGGTGAGGTCGGGCATGAGGGAGAGCGGGAACCACCACCCACGATTGCGATACGGACGCAACGTCCCATCCGGCGCGGTCTCGCGGATCAGCACGTCCTGCGCGCGCGCGGCGCGCGCGTCGGCGGCGGCCTGCCCGGTCGGATGCGGGCGGAGCTTGAGCAGCGGGATCTGCCACAGGTGCACGCGCACGTCGTGCGCGTGCAGCGCGTCCACCATGCCCTTGGGATCGGGCCATGCCCCCTCGGCCGGGAACGTGAAGTCGGCCAGGCGCATGGGGCCGCCGTCCTCACGCACCCGGTACTCGGCGTCGCGGAAGATCGTGAAGCTCTTCTCGTCGCTCCACGCCTCGATCACCACGTTGCGCACGGGGACACCGTGCTCGCGGTGAAGAGCCATCTGCCGCTCGACCTCGGACTGCGTGTTCCACTCGTTGCCGCTGGCCCAGAGCCCGAAGACCCAGTCGGGCAGGGCGCGGGGACGCCCGGTCTCGCCGAGGAACGCGTCGAGCACCGCGGTGGGCGTGCCCGCATACAGCGCGAGCGAGAGCACCTCGCGGTCGGTGGAGGCGGCATCCACCTCGGCCTCGACCAACAGACGCTCTGGTGACGCCTCGCCGATGTCGAACCACACCCGACGCGACGTACGCACGTGGAACCCCCAGCCCTGCCCGCCCACGACGTGCGCGAACGGCATCGGCAGATACGTGCGCCGGTGCGCGCCCTGGCTCTTGTACTGCTCGAACACGACCGAGTCCAGGCGCGTGCCGCGGTGATCGAGCGCGTCGTAGCGCTCGCCGAACCCGGTGACGTGCTCGCCGGGTTCGAGCGGCAGCACGAAGCGCACACGGTGGACACGCTCGCCGTCGTCGAGGACCTCGATCCCGTCCTGCACCGCGACCGCGGACCCCTCGATCGCGAGCGTACCCGTGGGGGCGGGGCGCCATCCGGCGACGCGGGTCTCGAACCACCGCGTGCGCTGGATGCGGCCGTCCGCCCCGGTGGCGGTGAATCGGTAGCGCAGCGCGGTGTGCGCAGCCGGGGCGTCGAGCTCGACCTGCCAGCCCCCGGCTGCGCGGGCCGTCCGGGCCTGCGCCGAGGCGAGATGGCCGCCGTCGACGGCCCGGCCGCGGGACGAGCGTGCGACGCGCGTGAGCGGCACCGAGCGGGCGGACTCGCCGTCGACGTGCAGCTCGAGGATCACGTCATCGATGTCGCCGGACGTGCGCACACCGAGGCGCAGGGTCTCCCCCGCGACCGGCTGCACCGGACTGCGCTGCTCCGTGTCGTCGGAGTACGGATGCCCCGAGCCGGACGGGCGGTGGCGGATCATGCCGCGAGCTCCGCGCGGTCGACGCCGAGCTCTGCGGCGAGGCGCAGCACCATCGCATGACTCCACAACAGCGGCGTCGCGACCGGGCCCCACCGGTCGATCCACTCCTGGCGGTACTCGGGAGCGAGGAGGTGTCCGTCGACCTGCTCGGGCAGCATTCCCGCATCGTTGGCTGCGGATGCCGCCCACTCCAGCAGGCGCCGCGCCTCGGCGCGATCGCCGACCGCGGCGTACGCGAGGCCGAGGAAGCACGACAGCAGCGGCCAGCGGCCGCCGCCGAAGAAGGTGTCGGCGCGGAAGCGGTACACCCCGCCGTCGACCTCGAGCTGATCCGACACCGCGCGCAGTGTGGCCGTTGCGAGCGACGAGGACGGGTCGACGACCCCCAGCGGGGCGATGAGCGAGCTGAGGCTCGCGTCCACGGCATCCGAACCGATCCACTTGACGAGGTGCCCGTCGACCACGGCGTCGCGCTCGAGGCGCGCGGTCACGTCCTCGGCTCCCGCGCGGGCGCGCTCGGCGCGCTCGCCCGTGACCAGGCCCGCGTCGGCGGCTGCGCGCAGACCGGCCGCGATGCATCCGAGCGTCGAGCCGTGCACAGCCTCGTCGTGCTCCTCCCACCAGTCGTAGCACGGGCGCTCCCAGGAGCTGAGCAGGTACTCGACCGTGAGCGCGGCGGCATCGGCCCACCTCGCAGGGTCGATCGCGTGACGCTCGGCGTGCGCAGCGGCGGCCCACAACCACGTTCCATAGCCGTCGAGCTGGAAGTCCCACCAGTCGTCCGCGCCGAGCCCGCCGTCGAACGTGAAGCGCGCGGGAAGCATGAGCTCGTCCGGAAGCGGCGTACCTGCGTCGGCCGCCTCGACGATGTCGCGGATGCGGTCGGCGTGCAGGTTCACGACCATCGCGCACCAGTCGTGGAACGCGGATGCGGAGGCCACCTCGCCCGCCGCCGACGCACCGTCGGCGATGAACGATCCGTCGCGGAACCAGCAGTACCCGCGGTACGCCGAGAACGACGGTGAGGCGGGGTACGCGCCGTTGGGCTCCTGAAGCGAGGTGATGACGGCGCGAGAGCGGTCGAGGAGCGCGCCGAGGTCGACGCGGGGTGTCGTGGTCATGGGTCCGTTCCCTGGAAGTCGCGGTGACCGGGGGCGCTCGTTGCACCCCCGGTCAGAGGGCGGGGGTGTCAGCCGAGCAGCGGCGTGATGCGGCTCTCGGCATCGGTGAGCGCCTGCTCGACCGTCTTGCGGCCTGCGGCCGCCTCGGTCAGCTCCTCGGTGACGATGTCCTGCATTTCCGCCTGGCCGTCGCCGATCGAGGGCGCGAGGGCGACCTCTTCGAGCGACTCGAACACGGCCTGTCGGTTGGTCGGCGGCGTGATGTCGAGGTAGGCCGACAGGGCCGTCTCGTCGGCGATCGGCGGGAGCTCCCATCCGGCCTCCAGGCGCGTGTCGACCGTGGTCTTCGAACTCGTCAGGAACTCGGCGAACTTCGTCGCCGCGTCCTTGTTCTTCGTGCCGGCCGAGACGGCGACGGCGTTGGAGAACAGCGCGCTCGCGTGCTGCGTGTCGCCGGGCTCGACGGCGATGTCCCAGCCGATCGAGGCGTCGGCGAGCGTGCCGAACATCCAGATACCGCTGTGCCACATCGCCAGCTTGCCGCCGGCGAACAGGCCGCTGTCGAAGTCGGGGGTGCCTGCGCCCTGCTCGGCGGTCGGCATCGTCGTGCCGCTCTTGCCGACGAGCCACTCAGCTGCCGCGATCCCCTCTGGGCTGTTGAATCCGAGCTTGCCGTCGGCGGTCAGGAACTCCCCGCCCGCCTGAGCGACCGCCTTGTAGAACTCGTGGTACGAGATGGGCTGGTAGTCGCCCCACACCCCGGCGGCGGTGTCGGTGAGCTTCTCCGCCGCGGCCTTCTCATCCGCCCACGTCCAGTCCGACGTCGGGTATTCGAGGCCTGCCGCATCGAAGAGGTCCGTGTTGTAGAACAGCACGACGTTGGAGAACGAGCTGGGCAGTGCGTACTGCGTGCCGTCGGTGGCGTACGCGTCGGCGAGCGAGGTCTGGTAGGCGCTCGTGTCGACGCCCTCGAGCGGCGCGAGCACCCCGCTCTGCTGGTATGCGGCGTAGTTCGCGAACTCGATGTCGAACACGTCCGATGACGTCCCGCCCGCGAGGTCCGTCTGCAGCGCCGTGAAGTAGTCGGCGTACGGCAACGTCTTGACCTCGACCGTGATGCCGGAGTTCTCCGCCTCGAACGCGTCGACGATCTTCTGCAGGTTGTCTTCGTTGCCACCGGCCGAGATGAAGTTGGTGTAGGTGATGGTGACGGCTCCGCCGTCCGACGGCGTCGTCGTCGAGCCGGAGCATCCGGCCAGGGCGAGGCCGGCGACGGCGAGGACGCCGATCCCGGCGAGGGGTGCTGTGCGGTTCATGCGATATCTCCTTCGATATGGATGCGGGTGGGAGTGGTGCGGGTCATTTGATGCCGCTCGACGCGACGCCCTGCACGACGTAGCGCTGAGCGAACAGATAGATGGCGAGCATGGGAAGGATGCTGACGACGGAACCGGCCATCATCACGTCCCACTGGGTGGTGTACTGCCCCTGGAGCCCGGCGAGCGCGAGCGGAAGGGTCTTCAACTCGGCCGAGCGCAAGATGATGAGGGGCCAGAGGAAGCTGTTCCAGCTGTTCATGAACGAGAACACCGCAAGCGTGGCGAGGGTGGGACCCACCAGCGGCAGAACCACGGTGCCGAAGATGCGGAAGTGCCCCGCGCCGTCCAGCGTCGCGGCCTCGTCGAGCTCGCGCGGCACGGCGTTCATCGCCTGGCGCAGGAGAAAGACGCCGAACGCGCTCGCGACGCCGGGGAGCAGCACGCCGAGGTACGTGTCGACGAGCCCGAGGTCGCGCATCTGCACGAACAGCGGCACGATCAGCACTTGGATCGGGATCATCATGGTCGCCAGGTACAGCGCGAACACGACGCCGCGTCCGCGGAACGGCAAGCGGCTGAACGCGTAGGCGGCGAGCGCGCTGGTCACCAGCTGCAGCACGGCCGTGACGACGGCGAGTCCGATCGAGTTCGCGATGATCCGGGCGAACGGCAGCTCGGCGAACAGCGTCTGGTACGCCGAGAACGACGGCTCGTCGGGGATGAGCTTCGGCGTCGCATCCAGTCCCGCCCCCGGCGAGAACGACGTGGACAGCGTCCACAGGAACGGGAAGAACATCACGAGGGCGCCGAGGATCAGCACCGCGGTGAGCAGGCCGCGTCGGGTTCTCTCACGCATAGGTCACCCACCTCTTCTGCCCGACGATCTGCACGACGGTGACGCCGAGCACGAGGATGAACAGCATCCACGACAGCGCGGACGCTTCGCCCGCGGCCCCATAGCGGAAGGTCAGGTCGTAGATCTGCTGCACGACGACCGTGCTGGATCCCGCCGGACCGCCGCCGGTCATCGCGTACACCTGGTCGAACACCTGGAACCCGTTGATCAGCGAAATCACGACGACGAAGAACGTCGAAGGCGACAGGAGCGGCAGCGTCACGTTGAACAGGCGCCGCCACGGGCCTGCACCGTCCACCTTGGCCGCCTCGTACATCTCGGTCGGGATGGCCTGGAGACCGGCGAGCAGGATGATCATCACGAAGCCCAGGTCCTTCCACGCCGACGCGAGGATGATCGAAGGCATCGACCACGCCGGATCCGTCCACCACCCGGGGCCGTCGATGCCGAACACCGCGAGCGCGGCGTTGACGATGCCGACCGAGGGGTTGAGCAGCCAGCGCCATACGAGCGCGACGACGATCCAGCTCGTCACGACGGGCAGGAAGTACACGCCGCGCAGGATGTTCCGACCGCGCAGGCGCACGTTGAGCGCGAGCGCAAGTGCCAGTCCCCCGACGTAGACCAGCGGCAGGTAGCCGACGAGGTAGTAGAGCGTGTTGAAGAACGCGCGCTGCGTGGCCGGATCCTGGGCGAGGTGCACGTAGTTGTCGAACCCGACCCATTTCATCGGGGCGAGCAGGTTCCACTCGTGCAGACTCGTCCACAACGCCCCGAACATCGGATAGATCGTGAACATCGCGAGCGGAATGGCGCTGGGCAGCAGGAAGGCGAGGACGACGAGCGCGTAGCGCACGCGCCCCCGCCTGCGGCGCACGGGTGGAGTCTCGATCGCCTCGCGCCCCTCCTCGACGGGGAGCGGTCGGAAGGTCAGGGTCATGTCGGCTGACCGCTCTCGCCCGGCTCGGTCGCCCGGGCGACCGCGAGGCGCTCCCGAACGAGGCGGCCCTGCTCGCCGGAGCGCCCCTGGTCGTCGAACGGCGTGGACAGGACGAGGGATGCCGCACCCTGGGCCCAGCGGTCGTCCTGCCAGGTCTCGACGGCCACGGGCACGGCGCGGTTGCGCGGGATCAGGCCCGCGCGGAACGCCGGCTCGAACCCGAACGACCAATGCCGCCACGACTCCACACCTTCGCCGAGCAGGATCACGATCTCGGGGTCGACGACGTTCACGACGCCGGCCAGCACGCGTCCGAGCAGATGTCCGGCGTGGGAGAAGAGTCTCTGCGCACCGGAGTCGCCCGCATCCGCGAGCGAGCGCAGCGCAGCGATGCCGGCATCCGGACCGATCAGCGCCTCGTCGCGCGCGCGACGCACGAGCGCCGCCTGACCCACGAGGGCTTCCAGACATCCGTGTCCACCGCACTGGCAGAGCGGGCCGTCTTCCTCGACCGGGACGTGGCCGATCTCCCCGGCTCCCCCGCTGCGTCCGCGCAGCACCCGACCGTCGGTGACGAGTCCCGCACCGACGCCGGTGCCGATCGTGAGGACGAGCACATTCTCGTGCCCGCGCGCCTGTCCGTGCAGCGCCTCGGCGATCGCGAGCGCGTTGACGTTGTTCTCCACCAGGACCGGCAGATCGAGCTCGCGACGCAGCGCCTCGCCGAGCGGGACGCGCTGCCACCCGAGCTGCGTGGAGTCGACCGTCCCCACGGCCTGCTCGTCGACGTTGCCGGGCACGCCGACGCCGATGCCGAGCAGCGGCGCGCCGTCTCCCCCGCCGATGAAGGCACGGAGCTTCTCCCCCAGGCGCGTGATTGCCGTCCCGGCCGCCGCATCGAACGGCTCGGTGGCCGAGCGCACCACGGTGCCGTCGATCCCGACCTCGACGACCGTGATGTGGTCCGCGACCACCTTGACGCCGATCGCGCGTCCCGCGTCGGCCACCAGGCCCAGCAGGCGGGCGGGGCGGCCACCGCTGGACGGACTGTGGTCGAGCTCGACGAGCAGTCCGTCGGCGATCAGCTGACGCGTGTGCTGAGTGATGAGCGCGGGCGAGACGCCCAGTTCGCGCGCGAGGTCGGCGCGGGAGGTGGGACCGCTGCCGCCGATGAAGGCGAGCACAGCCGAGCGAGTGACATCGGCGCGGGCAGAGGATGACGGCAAGAGAACCCCTTTGTTCAGGTCTGAACGAACTCTAGAGCGGAAGTACGCTGGGCGTCAACTCGGTTCGCCGCAACAGCCTCCGCCGACACCGGCAGCCAGGCCGATACATACATGCTCTTGACCTCGGGGGCCTGGGTGGTCCATATTCTCCACTAAATACAGACCTGAACAAAGGGGTTCCCATGTCTGACGCTGCCCGCAGGATGCGGCTGCTCGCGACCTTCCGCACCGCGCTGCACGCGGCGCCGCGTCGCGCGGTCGTGCTCGCCACCGGACTCGCGGCTGCGCTTGTCCTCGCCCTGCTCACGGCCGCTCCGGCACACGCCAACACGCTCAACGGGGTGTGGCACGACCCGTACGGCGACGACGAGCTGTACGCCTCGCAGCCCACCGAGCGCTCCCCGCGCGATCCGATGGCGGGCGAGAACGTCACGGTCCGGGCGACGACCTGGCCGATCGCCTCGGGCCAGTCGGTCTGGGTCACGTGGAGCGTCAACGGCGTGGCGCAGACCCCGCGCGGCGCGAGCTACGACTACAACTCCGGCAACAACACGTACTGGAAGGTCGATCTCGGATCCTTCTCGCGCGGCGACGACGTGCAGTACACCGTCCGCGCCGACGTGAACGGCGGCGGGCAGCGCGACATCGGCCCCTTCACCTTCGCGACCACCTCGTGGAGCACCGTGACCGACGTGACCGACGTGATCGACAACGGCACGTCGGTGGACATCGTCACGGGCGACAGCGCGGGAGACTTCACCCCCAAGGTGCGCTTCGCCTTCCCCCGTCCCGACGGCTACGACGTGCAGATCGCCCCGACCGGCTCGGGGCTGAGCCTGAGCGGGCCGACCGGATACACGCTCACCGACGGCGCCTCGCAGGTGACGATCGCCACGAGCGAACTGGTGCTCAAGATCGACAAGAGCCCCTACCGGCTCTCGGTGTACAAGGGCGACGGCACGACGCTCATCACCCGCCAGTACGACCCGGCGCAGTTCCGCAACATCGGCTGGGCCAGTGACGGCAGCTCGACCGTGACGAAGATCGAAGACCACTACCTGACGCCCGCCGGCGAGCGGTTCGAGGGCTTCGGCGAGCGTTACGATCGGCTCGATCACCGCGGCACCGACGTGCACAACTACGTCTACAACCAGTACCAGGACCAGGGTGCGACTCGGCGCACGTACTACTCGGTGCCCTTCTTCGCGAACTCCGCCGGCTACGGCGTGCACATCCCGAGCACCCGCTACGCGATCTTCAACCTGGCCACCCACCGCTCCGACATGGCCGGGTTCACCGTCGACACGGGCGGCGCACTGGACTCCACGCTCACGTACCAGTTCTTCGCGGGCGATCAGACCGCGATCCTCGACGACTACACCGCCGTGACGGGGCGCCCGCTGCTGCCCCCGAAGTGGGCGTTCGGGCTCTGGGCATCGGCCAACGAATGGAACACGCAGGCCGAGGTCGACGCGTGGCTCGACCAGGTCGACACTTCCGGCATCCCGCACAGCGTGCTCGTCCTCGAGCAGTGGAGCGACGAGGCCACGTTCTACCTGTGGAAGGACGCGCAGTACACGCCGAGCGCGGGGAGCGGCTCGCTCGACTATGCCGATCTGACCTTCCCTGCCGGAGGCGCGTGGACCGATCCGAAGCAGATGATCCAGGATGCCCACGACCAGAACGTCAAGGTGATCCTGTGGCAGATCCCGGTGCTCAAGGAGAACTTCTCCTCGAACCCGTCGACCGCCCCGCAGCAGCATCTCAACGACAAGGCGTACGCCCAGGCGCAGGACTTCCTCGTGAAGGACGGAGCGGGCCAGCCCTACCGCATCCCGACCGGTCAGTGGTTCGGCGACAGCACCGTGCCGGACTTCACGAGCACCGCGGCGACGAGCTGGTGGATGAGCAAACGCCAGTACCTTCTCGACGATCTCGGCGTCGACGGTTTCAAGACCGACGGCAGCGAGGCGCTGTTCGGACGCGACCTGCAGGTGGCCGATGGACGACGCGGCGACGAGATGCACAACGCGTACCCCAACGAGTACACGCGCGCCTACAACGACTACGTCCAGACGAAGACCGACGGCGACGGCACGATCTTCAGCCGCGCGGGCACCTCCGGCGGCCAGAGCCAGTCCATCTTCTGGGCCGGTGACCAGGCCTCGACGTTCGGCGCCTTCCAGGAGGCGGTCCGCGCGGGCCAGAGCGCCGGACAGTCGGGCGTGCCGTTCTGGGCGTGGGATCTGGCGGGCTTCACCGGTTCCTTCCCGAGTTCCGAGCTGTACCTTCGTTCGACCTCGCAGGCGGCGTTCTCGCCGATCATGCAGTACCACTCCGAGAAGGCCGACCCGAGCCCGTCCGAGGCGCGCACACCATGGAACGTGCAAGCACGCACCGGCGACACGAGCGTCGTGTCCACGTTCGCGAAGTTCGCGAACGTGCGGATGAACCTCGTGCCGTACCTCTACACGGAGGCGAATGACAGCGCCACGACCGGGGTACCGATGATGCGGGCGATGAGCCTCGCGTTCCCCGGCGACGCCGCGGCCGCCGCCTACGACCAGCAGTACCTCTTCGGTTCGCAGCTGCTCGTGGCTCCCATCACGACGCAGGGCCAGACCGTGAAGGACGTCTACCTGCCCGCGGGCGAATGGTACGACTTCTGGAACGGCGGACGCGCGATCGGCGACGGCGTGAAGCAGTACTACGCCGGTACGGACAGCATCCCCGTGTACGCCAAGGCGGGGGCCGTCGTGCCGCTCAACCTCAACGACGCCTACCAGCTGGGCGGAACCATCGGCAATGACGTCGACACCTACGACAACCTCACCTTCCGCATCTACCCGGCTTCATCGAGCACCTACGACTACTTCGAGGACTCGGCGAACGCCCACCGCGCGATCTCGGTCACCGCCGACCGCGTGGCACGCACCGTGTCGGTCTCGGCGCCGCCGCTGACCACCGCGGCGACCTATCAGGTGTCGGGGTCGAAGCCGTCCGGCGTCACCGTGGCCGGCTCCGCGCTCTCCGAGGTCGCCTCGGTCTCGGCGCTCGCGTCGGCGAGCACCGGGTGGTTGTGGGATTCGGTGCAGCAGCTGACCTACGTCAAAGTCGGCGCGAGCGCCTCGACCCGCGCGATCGTCCTGAGCAGCGTCGACAAGGCCGCCTACGAGGCTGAGTTCGCGGCGCACACCGCCGTCAGCACCAACACCGATCACCCGGGCCACACCGGTATCGGCTTCGTGGACGGCTTCGCCGAGAGCGGAGACGCCGTGGAGTTCGACGTGTGGGCCGAGGCGAACGGGACGCACCAGCTGCGCTTCCGCTACGGCAACGGCGTGACGTCCTCGGCGGTGCGCACCATCCGGGTCGACGGCACGTCCGTCGGCACCCTCACCCTGCCTTCGACCGGCTCGTGGGACAGCTGGGGCACCGCGTCGATCGGCGCGGCCCTCACCCCCGGCCGGCACACCGTGCGCATCGAGTATGCGAGCGGCAGCGCGGGCGGCATCAACCTCGACAACCTCGTGCTCGCGCGCTGAGCCGGATTCCACGGAGGACATCCATGAACACCCTGAACCTGCGACGACGCGTCGCGAGCGTCGCGATCGCGGCGATCGCCGCGGCATCGCTCACCGCCATCGGCGGATGGGCGGACGCCGAGCCCGCCGCTGCCGCACCCCTGGGCGTGCAACGCGCCCAGTTCACCTCGGGCTCGAGCTACCTCGTCGTCGAGGTGCTGGACGACGACCTGGTGCACTTCGAGCTCGCCGGCGCCGGGACGGCGCCTGGCACCACGAATCCGCTGTTCACCACGCCGCAGGTCGCGAAGACCGACTACGCGGGGCCGAACACCTACACCCGCAGTGGCGGAACGATCGAGACGGCGGGACTGCAGCTCGAGGTCGACACCTCGACGCTGTGCGTCACGTCGACGGATATCACGCGCACGCCCGACCTGGTGCTGCAGACAACGTGTCCGGTCGATCTCACCCAGGCCTGGAAGGGCCTGAACATCACCAAGTCGTCGATGGAGAACGCGTACGGGCTCGGCCAGCAGTTCTTCACCGGCGCGAGTGCCGACGGCGACTGGGTGGGCCGCGTGCGCTCCCCCGGCGGCACGTACGGCAACGCGATGGTCTACGACGCGGAGAACGGGCCCGTCGGCAACACGCAGATCCCGGTGCTGTTCGCGGTCGGCGACGACAACGCCAACTACGGACTGTTCGTCGACCAGCTCTACAAGCAGGAGTGGAACCTGACGGGCGACCCGTGGACGATGCGTACGTGGGGCGACCAGGTGCGCTGGTACCTCATGTCGGGGCCGGACCTGCCCGATCTGCGCAAGGACTACATGGAGTTGACCGGCACTCCGCCCGTGCCTCCCAAGAAGGCGTTCGGCCTGTGGGTGTCGGAGTTCGGCTACGACGACTGGTCGGAGCTGGACAGCACCCTCGCGGGGCTCCGCGCCGCGGACTTCCCCGTCGACGGGGCGATGCTCGACGTGCAGTGGTTCGGCGGCGTCACGGCCGACTCCGATGACACCCGCATGGGCACACTGGATTGGGACACCACGAAGTTCCCGAACCCCGCGGCCAAGATCGCCTCGCTCAAGGCCGACGGCGTCGGAATCATCCCGATCGAGGAGTCGTACGTGGGCAAGAACCTCCCCGAGCACGCCGACATGGCGGCGGACGGCTACCTCGTCCGGGCCGGATGCGCGACGTGCGCACCCGCCTACCTGACCGGCAACCCGTGGTGGGGCAAGGGCGGAATGATCGACTGGACGCAGCCCGCCGCGGGCGCCGCGTGGCACGACGAGCAGCGCCAGCACCTCGTCGACGAAGGCGTCATGGGCCACTGGCTCGACCTCGGCGAACCCGAGATGTACGACGCGAACGACTGGACCGCAGGGGTCATCCCCGGCAAGCACGCGCACGCCGAGTACCACAACGCCTACAACCTGCTCTGGGCGCAGAGCATCGGCGACGGGTACGAGCGCAACGATGAGACGGCACGTCCGTTCCTGCTCTCGCGCGCCGCCGCCGGCGGCATCCAGCGCTTCGGCACGGCGATGTGGTCGGCCGACATCGGCTCGACGATGAAGGCGCTCGCCTCGCAGCAGAACACGCAGATGCACATGTCGATGTCGGGCATCGACTACTACGGGTCGGATGTGGGCGGCTTCCGCCGCGAGATGCTCGACGCGGACGCCGACGAGCTGTACACGCAGTGGTTCGCCGACAGCGCCTGGTTCGACACGCCGCTGCGCCCGCACACCGAGAACCTCTGCAACTGCCTGGAGACGACCCCCGACGCGATCGGTGACGTCGCCAGCAATCGGGCCAACCTCGTGCGCCGCTACGGGAACGCGCCGTACACGTACTCGCTCGCGCACCGCGCGAACCTCTACGGAGAGCCGGTCGCGCCGCCGCTCGTGTACTACTACCAGAACGACGACAACGTCCGTGAGATGGGCCACCAGAAGATGCTCGGCCGTGATCTGATGGTCGCGATCGTGGCGGGCTCGGGTGAGCGCGAGCGCGACGTGTACCTCCCCGCGGGCGAGTGGATCGACGTCCACACGAACGAGCGGATCGTCAGCACGGGCCAGTGGATCACCGACGTGCCCCTGTGGCGCAACGGCGTCTTCACGCTCCCCGCCTACGCCCGTGCGGGCGCCATCATCCCGCAGGCGTTCGTCGACGCGGAGACGAAGGACATCACGGGTCTGCGCGCCGACTCGGTCGTCCACGACGAGCAGATCACCACGGTGTACGCGAGCGACACCGCGTCGACCTTCACCCTGTACGAGGACGACGGCGCGAGCACCGCGTACGAGAGCGGCGCCGTGCGTACCACACCGATCAGTCAGTCGATGTCCGGCGGCGTCGCCACAGTCACGGTGGGCGCCGCATCGGGAACCTACGCGGGCGCGCCGTCGTCACGTCCGACCGTCGTCAAGCTCGTCACGGATGGCACGCAGGCCGCATCCGTCACGCTCGGCGGCAGCGCGCTCACCGAGTACGCGAACAAGGCCGCGTTCGACGCCGCCAGCAGCGGCTGGTACAACGCGGGCGGCAGCACGGTGATCGCGAAGGCGGCGAGCAGCTCGGTCGCATCGGACAAGACGTTCGCGTTCACGCTCGGCGAGGAAGCCGTATGGGCGACGTTCGCGTGCGAGTTCGCGACGACGACCTTCGGCCAGTCGGTCTACGTCGTGGGCAACATCCCGCAGCTGGGCAACTGGTCGCCGGCAAGCGCGATCAAGCTCACGCCGAGCGCGTACCCCACCTGGACGGGCGTGATCGGCGACCTCCCGCCGTCGAGCGCGATCGAGTGGAAGTGCATCAAGCGCCAGGAAGCCGTCAATCCGAACACCGCGGACGCCTGGGAACCCGGCGGCAACAACATCCTTAACACGCCACCGTACGGCTCGGCAGGAATCACGACCGGCGCGTTCTGACGCCCCGTCCCCCGACCGCGAGGCTGCCGGGACGGCGGCCTCACGGTCGGGGGCTTCGGGGGTCCGGTCGGGATGCGCCACCTGTGATCTCTCGCAGCAGACGGGGCCCGAGTGACGGATCGAGCGCCCCGGTGCGCGCTTCTATACGCTCGGCCACGCTCCGATACTCGGGGTAGGCGCGGCCGAGCGGTTCCCCGGTGACGGGATCGCGACCCACCCCGCCCAGGGGCTGGAGCTGGGGTTCGGAGACCTGATCACCCACGCTGATCCGCGCGCCGCCGAGCGTGGCGATTCCGGCGCCGAGCCAGCGACCCGGCGGGGTGCCGTCGGCGTTGTCATCGCGCCTCAGCGGGCTCGAGAGCGAGCGATCGCCATCGCCTGCCGCGACGATGCGCAGCAGGTACTTGCACCCGTCGCCCGCATAGATCACCCGCATCGAAACCGTCACTTCAGCGAGGCGCGCCGACAGGTGTACCCGATGCGCTGGATTCTCTTGCGGACGCACAACAGGAGCGTTACCTTTTGCGACAAGAGACTTAGTTGGTCCACTCACTTAGTAGGCACGGCGAAGTCATGACAAAGGAGGTCACATGTCCCCCGTACTGGAACTGCAGGACGAGAAGATCGAGGCTCCGACGTCCGCGAGCAGCAACTGGAGCTGGTTCTCGTGCAACGACGACCCCGACCCGAGTGAGGCCAGCCTCTTCGCCTGTTGAGACAGCCTCACCAACCAGAAGCCCTGAGCTGACTGCAGCACTCAGGGCTTCTGGTCGTCCGCAGGTTTGACAGCGAACGGTATTGCAGAACAAAGGAACGTGAATGGACCTCCGCTACCTCGGGTACGCGAAGTCGTCGAGCCCGTTCTACACGACGGCACCCGGCGGAGCGGCGACGACTTTTGGCATCGAGTGGCTGCCCTCGACCTGGCTGCGAGGCTCGAGCGGCCCCTGGGTCATGTGCACCCCGGCGGACGTAGAGCTGCGCCAGCAGGGCTGGAAGATGCACGTCAGCGCGACCCCGGACAACGCCCGAGAAATCCTGATTGTTGCGGCCGGCATCTGCGTGCGAGAGCGCGTCCCGTTCAAGTTCCTCGGGACCCGCGAGCAACTCATCACACGCAACTCGAAGAGCGCGGACCGCAGCGCAAGCGGGAAGTTCATCACCATCTATCCTCGCGATGACGGGCAACTCGCCTCCCTTGCGCAGCAGCTCGACGACGAGATTGGCGGGATGCCAGGCCCGTTCATCCTTAGCGACGTCAGATACCACGACGGCCCCGTGTTCTTCCGATTCGGTGGGTTTCGGCCGCTCCAGAAGATGGACCAGCGCAACGCCGGCATGTCGTATCTCATCGACCCCAACGGCGAGTTGGTCGAGGACTCCCGAGTTCCGATCTTCCGCGCACCGAAATGGGCTCGCACTCCCCCGATCGTCGAGGAGAGCATCGCTGCGCAGACCGCGCCAGGCGACAAGGGCGCGCTGGGCGACTACGACCAGATCAAGGCGCTGCACTTCTCCAACAGCGGAGGCGTGTACCGAGCCACGACCGCGGACGGGACAGTTACGGTCCTCAAGGAAGCTCGGCCCCACGCCGGGCTCGACCGGACCGGTCGCGACGCGCTCGCGCGCCTCGACCAGGAGGCGGCCAACCTCCGAGCACTCGAAACAACGGGCGTCGCACCGCGCCTTCTGCGCCAATTCGGTGTGTGGGAGCATCGATACGCCGAGATCGAATACGTCGAGGCCACGACGCTGAAGCGGTGGAACGTGCAGAACCACCCGTTCTCGAACCGCATCACGGTCGACCAGATCGAGGACTACACCTTCGAGCTGATGGGAATCCTCCACCGGATCGTGGCGGCAGTCGGTCGCTCGCACACCGAAGGCGTCGTCGTGGGCGACCTCCATCCCTCCAACATCCTCATCCAGCCCAGCGGTCAGGTGAAGCTCATCGATCTCGAAGATGCTCGCGCACCCGATGAGATCGGCGCGGCGCCGTTCAACGCATTCGGGTACGAGGCGCCGGCGGGCCTCACCGCAGCCCAGGCCGATTGGTACGGGGTCACCCGGCTGATCGCCGCGGCGTTCTACGTCGCATCCCCCGTCGACGTCCTCTCCCCACCGTTCTGGGGAACCGCCCGGGACTGGATCTCGCGCCGATTCGGGTCGCGCCCGATCGCACTGCTCGACGAGATCGAAGACCGTGCCGGCAAGTCGTCCGGCGCGACGACCTTCACTCCGCGGGCGCGCATCGCGCCGTGGCCTCGGAACGTCGCCGGCGTCGACATCGATCAGGCGAAGCAGACGATAGCGGCCGGTATCCGGCCGGTGGTAGAGCCCCCCTTCGATGGCGGATACCCCGGGGACATCCGACGGTGGGACGGCACCGGATATCTCGATGTCGCTACCGGCACCGCAGGCGTATTGCTCGCTCTCTCTCGTGCCGGGAGTCCGGCTGTGGAAGCGCACGAAGACTTCGCCCGCGCCGCGGCACGCGAGTACCGGAGGATGCCGTTCGGTCTGCTCCGCGGGTCCGCGGGTCTGGTGGCGGCGCTTCAGGAGACAGGGCACGGTGCACTCGCCGAAGCCGTCCTCCAGCACGTCGAGGGGCACCTCGCGTCGGTGAGAGAAGTCGACCTGGCGGACGGCCTTGCAGGCATCGGGCTGGCGCTTCTGAGATTCGGCGCCCGTTTCGATGACCCCGCGCGCATCGCCATCGCGCAGAAGGTCTCCGAAACCATCATCGACCGGCTCTTCACCTCGCCGTCGCCCCGCACCACGGACGCTCTCGACGCATCCGCCGGGCTTCTCCAAGGGTGGAGCGGACCAGCGCTGCTCCTCGCCGAAATGGCGAAGTTCACGCAGCAGGCTCGCTATCTCGACTTCGCCGAGCGGGCTCTCGAAGCCGACCTCGCCAACACCGTGTGGACGGATGACGGGGCGCTTCACGCGTGGGAGCGCGCAGGCAATCGCTCGCTCCCCTATCTGTCCAGAGGGACAAGTGGCATGCTCTTACCGCACGTCGCGATCACTGAGCTCTCCGCCTCGACGTCGAGGGAGGCTCAGATCGACGGCATCCTCGCCGCATGCGACAGCCGCGAATACGCCTTCACCGGACTGTTCAACGGACGAGCCGGCATCGTGGCGTCTCTCGCCTTCGCCGCTTCCCTTCCCGGTGCGGCAGAGATCATGAACCGCCAGCTCGAGGACCTGTTCGATCTCGCGCTCGAGTGGGACGGCGAGCTCGTCTTCCCCGGAGACAACTACCTGCGGCTCTCGATGGACCTCAGCACCGGGTCCGCCGGAGTGCTCGCCGCTCTGACCGCGGCCGAGCAGGCAGCCACCGTGCCGTGGCTACCCATCATCGACGCAGGCCGTCCACCCACCGCTCCGAACGGGCCGCCGGATCTCGCAGCCGCCGCTCCTGTTCCCACATCCCCCGTCTAGGTCGAGGAGGCCTCATGCCGAAGATCATCGCCGACCGCATATCGCGCACGTACCGCAGCGGGAAAGGCACGGACGTGCGCGCGCTCGATGAGGTGTCCCTGACCATCGGAGACAGCGGGATGACGGCCATCGTGGGCCCGTCGGGCTCCGGCAAATCGACGTTGCTCCAGTGCCTGAGCGGCCTGGACCTCCCGGACGACGGCTCGATCGTCCTCCTCAACCGGGACCTTCACACCAGCGACGAAGCCGAGATCTCGCGCATCTACCGAGAGAGCGTGGGATTCGTCTTCCAGCAGTACAACCTCGTCGAGTCCCTCACGGCATTCGACAACGTGATCCTGCCGCAGCGTCTGGCCAAGAAGCGCGTTTCCGAGAAAGAGGCACGGGCTTGGTTCGAGCGGCTCGGCCTGCAGTCGAAGACCGGTCATCTGCCGAGCCAGCTCTCCGGCGGTGAGCAGCAGCGGGTCGCTCTCATCCGGGCGCTGTTCAAGCGCCCCGCGATCGTGTTCGCTGACGAGCCCACCGGGGCTCTCGACTCCGAGAACGGACTGCTCGTGTTGGACATCCTCCACGAGCATGCCCAGCGAGGTGTCGCCGTCGTCATGGTCACGCACGATGTCGCCGCGGCGAGCCGCGCGGACAAGGTGATCGTGCTGAGGGACGGCCGTACCGTCCGCCAGCTCGACGACCCGACCCCCGCTGCGATCCTCGACGCGCTCAGCAATGCGCCGCGAGGGCGGGCATCGTGATTCGACTCGCATACTCCTCACTTCGGCATGATGCACGCGCTGTCATCGCGCCGTTCCTCCTGCTCACCGCTGCCGCAGTGCTCCTCTCGATCGCCCTGCACTTCCTCTGGTCGGCGATCACCCCGGCTGGCGCGGCCGCGATCGACGCGGCTCCCTCGGGCACGGCCGGCGCGCTGACCTCGCTCGCGATCGTGCTCATCGTTCTCGGCCTCGGCGTGCCGATCATCGTGACGGCGTCGATCGTCTCGTCGCTTGCGATTCGTGAGAGCGAGACCGTGTATGCGAGCTGGCGGCTGGCCGGAGCGAGCCCGCGCCAGGTCAGGCAGGCCGTGAGGATTCGCTCGTTCCTGGTGGCCGTCCTCGCCGCGCTCGTCGGATATGCGCTTTCGCTGCCGTTCCTGCAGCCTGCCGTGACCTACCTCGTCTCCTCCACCGACATCCCCGTCGACCTTCGGGTGACCCTCGGGGTCGTGCCTTTCGCTGCTCTTATCGTGATCATGTGCCTGCTGACCTTCCTCGGGTCGCTCCGGCCTGCGAAGCGAGCTAGCACCGTCAAACCTGCGGTCCTGTTCTCCGAGAAGCTCAGCACCGGCACACACACCAGGGCGAGGTGGATCCTCGGCGGCATCTTCGGCCTTGCTACGATCGGGCTCGGGGTGCTGGCGCTCGGCACCGACCAGACCAGTGACCGTGCCATGCAGGCGATCTTCGCAGGCTTCTCCCTCATCGTTTTCGTCACGCTGTGCGCGCCATGGCTGCTCCCTCCGCTCACCCAGCTCTGGACGCGGGTCATCAGCGAAGGCAGCGTCCCGGCGTGGTTCCTCGCACGCCGCTACGTGCTGGCGCGCCTGGGGTCCACGACAGCCGCCGTCATCCCCCTCATGATCGCCGCCGCCATGATCGGGGTGTATTTCAGCGTGATCTCGACGTGGGAGTCCGTTCTCGGCCGCGGCCTGTCGGGGGGAAGCTCGAACACGGTGCAGGGCCTCATCCTCTTCGGCCCCGGCGCTGTGCTCGCGATCATCGCCGCCACCTGCAATCTCTTCACCACGGGCGCAGGGAGGGAGAGGTACGAAGGGTCTCTGCGCGCCGCAGGGACCCCGCGGACCATGTCGCAGACGGCGGGGCTCCTGGAGGCAGCGATCTACGCGGTTACCGCCTTCATCCTCAGCGTGCTGATCAGCGCGTTCGCTAGCCTCATGATCGGGCTGCCCGTCGCGCTCACCGGGGGCGGGGCGCACTTCGTGGTGAACGTCGGAGTGATCGCCCTGACGGTGCTTGTCGGTTTCATCCCCCTTGCCGTCTCCATCCGGGTACCCGCGGCCGCGGCATCCAGGAAGAGCCTGGGCACCGTGCTGGCGCCGAGATGAGCCGGCTGCCCTCCGAGGCGCGGCTCCGGGACCTGTGGCCGTACCTCGCGCCTTATCGACGCCGCGTCGGCGTCGCGATGGCGATCGGGTTCGCGGCCTCCGGCGCAACACTCGTGCAGCCGATGCTCGTCTCCGACATCGTCGACGAGGTTGGCACGGGGATCGCCATCGGAACACTCGCCGCTCTCGGAGCCCTGTTCGTCGCAGGCATCGTGCTCGGGGCCCTGCGGCAGGTCATCCTCGAACGCTGCAGTGAGGACTTCGTCCTCGCCATCCGCTCCCGGCTCGTCGAGCATGTCGCGCGGCTTCCCGTCGCGACCCTCCACCGCTCGGCGCACGGCGACCTCGTCTCGCGAGTCGTCACCGACACGAACACCCTTCGGGGCCTGCTCAGCCAAGGCATCGTCGACCTGCTGATCTCCGCCGCCTCCGTCACTGTGGCGCTGTGCATGATGATCGTGCTCGACCCGCTGCTCACGCTCATCGTGGTCGCTGCGCTCCTCGCCGTCGTGGCGGCGATGGCTGTCATCACCCGGAGGTCTCGTCCTGCATCGTTCGCGTTGCAGTCCGCGCTCGGCACTCTGTCGGGGATGGTCGCCGGCACGATTCGGAGCCTGCCGTTGATCCGGTCATCGGTCGCGACGGAGCAGGAGGCCTCGCGCGTCATCTCCGTCGCCGAGGACGCGCGGGCCGTCGGCTACAGGCTTGCCTGGCTGCGCGCGATCGCCGGATCCTTCTCGGGGATCGCGGTCCAGGTGCTCCTCCTCACCGTCGTCGGAGTCGGCGCCCTTCGGGTGGCGACGGGCGAGACGAGCATCGGCGACATGAGCGCGTTCCTGATGTACACCATGATGGTCACCGCGCCCATCGCCGCGGTCGCCGGCGTCCTCACGCGGTTCAGCGAGGCGCTCGGAGCGTTCGGGCGCGTCGCTCAAGTCCTCGAACAGCCTCAGGAGGCGCAGGTCGAAGCCACCGGCGTCCGCGGCGTCGCAACCGGACGCGCTGACGCGGCGTTCGAGTTCGAGGACGTCTCCTTCCGCCACAAGGGCGCCGACCGGCCCTCAATCAGCGGGCTCACCCTCGCGATCCCCGCACGTCAGTTCACCGCCGTCGTCGGCCCGTCCGGAGCCGGGAAGTCGACGCTCTTCCACCTCCTCGAACGGTTCTACGACGCGACGGAGGGCCGCCTGCGATTCTTCGGCGACGACGTCCGCGGCCTCGAACGAGACGCCGTCCGGCGGCGGGTCGCCTACGTGGAGCAGGGCGGCCCCGTCGTCCCCGGGACGATCGGCGATAACCTCCGCATCGGCCGGCCCGACCTCCAAGACGCCGAGTGCGTCGCTGGTCTCCTGGCGGTGAATCTCGCTCGGAACATCGAGGACGGTCACGAGCTCCTCTCGCGGCAGGTCGGCGAAGCGGGAGCGTTGATGAGCGGGGGCGAACGCCAGCGTCTGGCGATCGCGCGGGCGCTCTTGCGCAACAGCGACGTCATCCTCCTCGACGAGGCCACCTCGAATCTCGACAGCGCCAACGAGCATCTCGTGCAGGACGCTCTCACCGTCGCAGGTCAGGGCCGAACGCTCGTCGTCATCGCCCACCGCCTGTCCACGGTGATCGCGGCAGACAACATCGCAGTGATGGAAGCAGGGCGGCTCGTCGCCTTCGGACCCCACGACGAGCTTCTCGCCACCTGCGATCTCTACCGCGACCTCGCCTCGAGGCAGCTGCTGCGCGCCGCCTGATCAGCCCTCAGAGCAGGTCGCGGACGGAGTGGGCACGGCCGCCGCGCGCCCCGAGCGTGCTCCCGCCGCTCACATCGAGAATCGCGCCCGTGGTCCGCGCTGACGCGCTGGAGACGAGGAAGAGGACCGCGTCGGCGATGTGCTTCGGCTCGGCAACGCCGCCGAGCACCGAGAAGCTCGACATGTACGCCAGCGCCTCCTCGTTGGCGAACGCCGGGTGCCCATTGTGGGTGAACCCCGGGATGATCGCGTTCACCCTGATCGCACGGTCGGCGACGGCCTCGGCCATATTCCTGGTCATGGATTCAACGGCCGCCTTGCTCATCGCGTAGATGATGTCGCCAGGACTGGAGAAGTGCGCGCTGGCGGACGACACGTTGACGATGCTGGAGCCACGCGACATCTTCGGAACGAGCTGCTGCGCGAGGAAGAACGGCGCGCGGGTGTTCACCGCGAAGTAGGCATCGAAGTCGGCGAGCGTCGCTGTGCTGAATGATGGTCCGAGGAGCTTCGCCGCATTGTTGATGAGCGCGCGGAGGCCGAGCACATCGGGCCGACTCAGCTCCTCGGCCGCCGCCTCGAGGACGACGGCGATACCCTCGGCTCCGCTCAGATCCGCAGCGACGACCCTGCACCGGCCTCCTTCGGCGGCCACATCCGCCGCCAGCGTCCGGGCACCCTCCGCATCGACATGGAACTGCGCCAGCAAGTCGTGTCCTGCCCGCGCCAGGGAGACGCAGATCTCGCGCCCGATGCCGCCTGTGGCACCGGTCACGACAGCGAGCGGACGCCCGCTCATGCGAGAGACCCTTCTGGTTGCACCACAGCACGCCCGGTGAACGTTGCGCAGACCGACGCCGCCTGCGAGACGGCGCCGGCGAACGCGCCGTCGGCGCCGAAGCTCAGCCGGCACACGGCGCCCTCGCCCTCCTCGATGTACGCCCTGAACTCAGCCGACAGCGCATCCACACGGTCGGCTCCGAGAGACAGGACGCTCTGCTCGATGGACACGATCACGGCCATGGCCGACATGTGGTCGGTGGAGTGGTCGGTAACGAGCGGGTCGCTCTCGTCAACGAAGATCGGCCCGGCATAGTCCCAGTTGGACTCCACGTCCTGCGGCTCGGGCGCCGTCAACCTGCGAACCCGCTCGTAAGCCCGCCGCGAGATCACACGCACGGCGGCCGCCCCCGTGGCCGCTCCGCTATTGGCCATCAGGTCGAAGGTGAGCCTGATAGAGGGAGATCGAGTCGGCACTTCGTGATCGCCGACCCCCTCCCGGACGACCACCGCTCCTCCTTCCGCGGCCAAATCGTGGGGCCGCTCGAACGACCAGGAGCTGCGCTCGAGCGAGATGGAAGAGAGCACGAACGCGTCCCCCTCCGGAACTCCGAGACGGGAGTGCACATAGAAGATGCCAGCCTGCCGCTGCACCTCGATGAGGTCGGCAAGACGGGCGCCTGCGAGATCGGCGGGGTGGCTGAACTCCAGGTGGAGGTCGCTCTCGGCACGCGGTCGGGGATAGCGGACCCAGACGTTGTCCGGATTGCGTTTGTGCACCAAAGAGGGAGGTATCGGTCTGTACGCGGCTTCAGAGCACTCCGCGATGATCGACACGTCCACGTGCTTTACGCCCGCGACGACCCGGTGAGCAGTAAAGCGATCGCGCCCCGAGCCGACCCTACCCGTCTCGGCAGCGAAGCCCACTTGTCTTCGAGGCCGGCGAGCGTCTGCGCTCCCACGAAGATCTCGTTCACGAGCTCGGCGGCCGCGTCCGGGGCCAGGCCGGGTGACATCGAGCCGTCTGCGATGCCGTCTTCGATGATGCCTCTGGCCACGGTGACCCAGTCCCGGTAGGGCGAGCTCGCTTTCGCGTCGAGTCCTGTCGCTGGCTGCATCGACAACCGGATTCCTGCCTGCACGAGCTCGTCGGTCGCCACCAACTTTCCGAGACCCTCGAACAGCCTCAGCATCCGCTCGAGAGCGGTGCCCTCGTGGGACACGGCCGAATCGAGAACGGCGCGCATGCGTTGCTGCTGCACATCGAGGACCGCTTGCGCGACGTCCTCTTTGTTGCCGAAGTGGAAGTACAGGGCACCCTGGCTGATGTCAGCGGCTTCGGCGATGTCTTTCAGCCGCGCCTCGGAATAAGCCAGACGGGAGAACACCTGGCCGGCTGCCACGAGTAGGGCCTGCTGCGTCTCCAGCCCATGCGGTCGCTTTACGCGGGTGCGTTCGTCCGTCATCGGGTCTCCTTGGCAGCGTTGTCGGCCGAGCATAGCAAGTTAGTCGCCCAGCTCAGTAGTCGGGATGCGACCTACCGCTTCTCCACCCGGCGCTACGGACCGCGCGAAGCCTCGGCGGCAGGGGCCCGCCTGAACAATCCGCTCGCAGCAACGAGAAAAGGGCCCGCCTACGGCGGACCCTTTCTCATTCCGGTCGGGATGACAGGATTTGAACCTGCGACCCCTTGACCCCCAGTCAAGTGCGCTACCAAGCTGCGCCACATCCCGGAGCCGCCCGCGCGCGGGCAACTCAACCATCTTAGCCGGTCCGAGAGCGTGCCGCGAACGCGGCGGGTGGCGCACGGGGTGGATGTGTGTCCACGGCCGGGAGTACGGTCACGACATGAGCGAGATCCAGGTGCTTCCCGCGACGAGCGCGCGCTTCGACGAGGTCGAGAACGCCCTCACCGGCGGCGGCGACGGCCGGGCGTGTCAATGCCAGTGGTGGATGATGTCGGGCAGCCGCTTCAGCGCGCTGAGTGTCGAGGAGAAGACCGAGCTCCTGCGTGAGGAGACGGCCGCATCCGTCCCGCCGGGCCTCGTCGCCACGGTCGACGGCGTCGGCGCGGGCTGGGTGCGCGTCGGACCGCGCCCCGACCACGAGCGGCTCGCGCGCACGAAGCTCTATGGCAAGACCTCCCCCGAACCCTGGACCGACGCAGGCACCTGGGCCATCAGCTGTTTCTCCGTGCGCAAGGAGTTCCGCGGGCAGGGACTCACGCGCCGCCTGCTTGACGCGGCCATCGCCTTCGCCCGCGAGAACGGCGCGCGCCTCGTCGAGGCCTACCCGGTCGACACCGCCGAGGCCAAGACCTCGTCCAACGAGCTCTTCCACGGCGCCCTCACGACCTTCCTCGACGCGGGGTTCGTCGAGACAGCGCGACCCCGCGCCGACCGGCCGATCGTCGCACTCGACCTCGGCTGAGCCCGCATCCGCCAGGATGGAGGGATGACGGATGCGGCTTCCCCCGTTCGGGTCGACTCGTGGCTCTGGGCCGTCCGCGTGTACAAGACACGATCCGCCGCCACGATTGCATGCCGCGCCGGCCACGTCCGCATCGGCGGCGACCGCGCGAAGGCCGCGCAGCTCGTGCGCCCCGGCGATGAGGTGCGCATCCGCATCTCCGGCTTCGACCGCATCCTCGTCGTCCGCCAGACGATCGTCAAACGGGTCAGCGCACCCCTCGCCGCCCTCGCCGCGGAAGACAAGACGCCCCCACCACCCCCGCGCGAACTGACCGCGTTCGTGCCGGTCCGAGACCGCGGCGCGGGGCGTCCAACCAAGCGCGAGAGGCGCGATATCGACCGGCTCCGAGGGCGTTCCGCCGACGACTGATCGGGCCCCGGCGATGTCGGAGGTCGGTGCCAGACTTCAGGCATGAAGGATACGGCGGAGATGAGCCCCGAGGACGCCGAAGCGGCGATGCTCGAGGGCCTGCTCGCCGGCGTCGAGAAGACCCGCGCATCCATCGCCGCGCTCGAAGCACTCGAGCTGAATCTGCTCGCGACCGCCCGCCGGATCGCCGCCGACCGCACCTCTCGCCTGTCCGATCCGTCGGCCCGGGCGCACGAGATGCCGCTGCGCGACATCGCTGCGGAGTTCGCTACGGCTCTGCACGCGAACGACCGCGGCATGCAGAACGAACTGCACGACGCCGCCGACATCGCCCGCCGGCTGCCGCGCTCCCTCGCCGCCCTTGCTGAGGGCCGCATCTCGCGCCGCCATCTGCGCGCGATCCACGAGGCCTCCGCCGGGCTCGACGGCCCCGAGCTCACGGCCTACGACGAGCGTGCCGCAGCGGCCGCCTCCGAGATGTCCGTCAACCGTCTGCGCCCGATCCTCCGCCGGCTGGCCGAGCAGGCGCAGCAGCGCCCGCTCACGGAACGCCACCGCGAGGCCCGTGCACACCGCGGTGTCTTCGTGCGCGATCTGGCCGACGGCATGGCCGAGCTCACCGCCGTCCTTCCCGTCATCGAGGCTCACGGCGCACACGACCGGCTCACGCGGATGGCACACCTCGTGCGTGACGCCCACGATGCCGAGGCCGATCCGCGCACGATCGACCAGCTGCGCGCCGATATCCTCAGCGATCTCCTGCTCACCTCGACCGCCGCCGACACCGCCGACGCCCCACATGCGGGCATCGACGCCGTGCAGGCGCACGTGCGCGTGACGATCCCCGCCACTGCGCTCCTCGGCACGGCGGATGCGGGCGCCGAGCTCATCGGTGTCAGCCCCGTCGACGCCGAGACCGCGCGCCGGCTCGCCGGGGGTGCCGCCGCGTGGACGCGCGTGCTGACCCATCCGGTCACGGGCAACGTGGTGGGCGTCGACCGATACCGGCCCAGCGAAGACCAGCGGCGCCTGCTGCGGGTGCGGGATGAGCGGTGCCGGTTCCCCGGATGCCGCATGCCCGCCCACCGCTGTGACATCGACCACACGGTCGATTGGGCCCACGGCGGAACCACGCACGTCGACAATCTCGCGCACCTCTGCCGACGACATCACTCGCTCAAACACGCCTCGCCGTGGCGCGTCAGGCTCGGGCCGGACGGCGTCCTCGAGTGGACCAGCCCGCAGGGCCGACAGCATCACGATTCCCCCGCATCCCGTGTCGTCTTCACGGACGCGGCCGACCCGCCCTTCTAGCGAAGGTCACCCTCGGATCGCCCTGACAATGAAACGACGTTCAGCCCGCAACGGGCCGGAACCCGTAAGACGATGCTCGCTCTCGCCTGCACACGGATATGGAGAGCATGTCGCGACGTGCGATCAGGCCTTCCCGTTCTTGCCGTTGAGCTCATCGAGCAGTGCTTCGAGCGAGGCGAACTCGATCGCGTCATCATCATCGTCGTCGTCGTCCGCGTCGTCATCGACGTAGAGTTCGTCGAGCCGGAAGTCGGCGTCGAGCTGAGCGCGGATGAAGACCTCGGGCGATTCGCGGGGCACGGGGAACGACACCAGGTACGCGTCCGGGACGACCGCCACCCACTCGATCACGAGGTCCTCGCACCCGACGGGACGCCCGGCGACCGGCCCGAATCCGTCCTCGATCTCCTCGAGGATCTCATCGAGCAGACGCTCCCACTGCGGGAGGCTCATCGCGAGGAACGCCTCCGCCGCGGCGATGAGGGTGGCCGGTTGGACGGGCTCGGCGCCCAACTCGTCGTCGAGGGGATCGAACTCCGGCTCGGGGTCGAGATTGATCGATACGTCGTACCCGGCGGCGGTGAGCCGCGCGGGTCCGCGGACAACTCCCTCCTCCTCGACGGGATCGACGAGCAGGCCTGCGGCACGAACCGCGCGCAACAGCGCAGAGGGCTGATCGTTCATGAGTCCGTTCGATCCTGGGTCGGTACGCCTGAATCATCCGATGTTCCGCACGCCCACGCCAGCCGCGTGAGGTGGTAGCTCCACCCCTCCTCGTGCTCATCGGCGAGCGTCGGCGGCACATCCGCACGGCGAAACCCCGTCTCCGTAATCGTCACGGAGGTCGCGGAGCCACGAGGCTCCAGCGCGAACCTCACCTCCAGCGGCGCCGCCCATCCGTCCTCCCGCCAGCGGAACGCAAGAAGCTCCGGCTCTTCGCAGCGCGTGACGAACCCGTGAGCCTGCCGCTGCTGCGCCGCCTCAATCCAGGTCTCGACGAGCGGCGCGCCGACCACGGCGTCGAAGCGCAGATCCGGCCACCACTCCGCCCGATCGACGGTGAGCGCGCGCCAGACGACATCCGGGGTGGCCGCGACAACGAGCGCGACGGAGACGGAATCCCGCGAAGCACTCACCGAGGCTCAGCCCTCGAGAAGGTCCAGCAGCCAACGCGTACCGCGGACGGAGGCACCGACGGCCTCACACCGTGCCGCGAGCTCGCGGTCGCTCGTGACGACGGTGACCCGAGCACCCCACTCCGCCTCCTCGCGCGCCGTCCAGACGATCGCGTCGTCGCCCGCGGCCTCGGCGCGGATCACCAGCACGTCCGGAGTCCGGTAGGACGCGGCGTAGAGAACCTCGGCGCCCGGCGCGGCCTCGCGGGCCTTCCCCTCCAGCACGACCTTGATCTGCGGGTACCAGCGGTCTTCCGCCAATCCCAGGGCATCGCCGGGGATCCCACGCACGGCCAGGCCGCGGAGCCGCTCGACGAGCCGCTCGGCCGCGCCCGCGCGGTCCTTCCACCAGCCGTCCGGCACCGAGCCGATGACGTTCGCCGCATCCACCACGATCTTCGGCCGCACGGCCAGCAGCTCTCGCAGCCGCGGCCAGGATGCGGCGAAGCCGGGGTGCAGCGGATAGTCGTCGACGTCGGCGACCGGCACCCACGACAGCTCCACGCTCTCGGGGTCGCTGATCACCGGATCGAACGCATCCACCACATCCGCCAGCACCGTCGCGTACGACCAGTAGCCGAGGTCGAACACGCTCATGAGCCGGGGCCGGACCGCACCCTCGGGCACACCCGCTTCCTCGGTCGCCTCGCGCAGCGCACCGTCCAGAGCCGACTCGCCCTCGTGGCGCGCCCCGCCCGGCAGGGCCCACGTGCCGCCGTGGTGGCTCCACGACACACGGTGCTGCAGCAGCACTCCGCGCACCTGGTCGACCGCGAGAAGCCCCGCGGCCCCGAAGCGGCCCCAGTAGCGCTCCCCCGTCGGGGCGACGACCCAGGCATCCCCCGGATCCCGCGGTCCCAGCGGCCGGCGCGGCTCTCCGGGGGCGGGGGGTTCGATCGTCACGCTGACAGCCTCGCACACTGTGAGGATGCCGACGCGACCGTCGACGCATTCGGGAGAGCCGACCCGCCCGATACACCCCCACCCGGGTCGGGGCAGGGACCGACGCGCGCGACTGTGGGCACCCACAACGCCGGTGGCAGGGAAATCCGACGAGGACTGTTATTCCACAACATATGGGTTCGACACCGCGCCGCGACCCTACATACAGTGGTCACACCACCGCAGATCACCTTCACCCCACGGCTAGAAGGAGCCTGCATGTCCACGTCCACCACCGCTCGCTCGATCTCCGTCGCCCCCACGATCGACGAGTACCTCTCTCGCGGAGACTGGCGCGTCAACGCCAACGCCAACCAGGGATACTCCCTCGGCGGCATGATGCTCAACACGTCCGGCAAAGTCATCGCCAACTACTGGCTCGATCAGGTGTACGCACCCGAGGCGGGCGCCGCGCACCGCGACGGTGACATCCACATCCACGACCTCGACATGTTCGCCGGCTACTGCGCCGGCTGGTCACTGCGCACCCTCCTCGAGCAGGGCTTCAACGGCGTGCCGGGCAAGGTGTCCTCCGCTCCGCCCCGCCATCTGTCGAGCGCGCTCGGACAGATGGTCAACTTCCTCGGGACGCTCCAGAACGAGTGGGCGGGCGCACAGGCGTTCAGTTCGTTCGACACCTACCTCGCCCCGTTCGTGCGCCTCGACGACCTCGATGCCGAGGCCGTGCGGCAGGCGATCGAGGAGTTCGTCTTCAACCTCAACGTTCCCTCCCGCTGGGGCACCCAGACGCCCTTCACCAACCTCACCCTCGATTGGACGTGCCCGGACGACCTCGCCGACCAGCGCCCCATGATCGGTGGCCGGGTGTGCGACTTCACGTACGGCGACCTCGCCCCCGAGATGGCGATGATCAACCGGGCGTTCATCGACGTCATGACCGCCGGCGACGCCGACGGCCGGGCCTTCACCTTCCCCATCCCGACCTACAACATCACGAAGGACTTCGACTGGGACGACCCCGCCGTCGACGCCCTGTTCGCCATGACCGCCAAGTACGGGCTGCCCTACTTCCAGAACTTCGTGAATTCCGACCTCGATCCGCACATGATCCGGTCGATGTGCTGCCGCCTCCAGCTCGACCTCACCCAGCTGCTCGCCCGCGGCAACGGCCTGTTCGGCTCGGCGGAACAGACCGGATCCCTCGGAGTGGTCACCGTGAACTGTGCGCGCCTCGGCTACCTGCACCCGGGCGACGAGGCGGGTCTCATCGCCCGCCTCGACGAGCTGCTCGAGATCGCCCGCGACAGCCTCGAGGCCAAGCGCGTCGTGATCCAGCGGCACATCGACGGGGGCCTCTTCCCCTACACGAAGCGCTACCTCGGCACGCTCGACAACCACTTCTCCACGATCGGCGTCAACGGGCTCAACGAGCTCGTACGCAACTTCACCGGCGACACGGACGACATCACCTCGGCGGCGGGACACGCCCTCGTCGCCCGCATCCTGGAACACATCCGCGACCGGATGGTGGAGTTCCAAGAGGCGACCGGCACGATGTACAACCTCGAGGCGACCCCGGCGGAGGGCGCCACGTACCGCTTCGCGAAGAGCGACATCGCCCGCTACGACGGGATCCGCCACGCCGGCACCGACGACAACCCCTACTACACGAACTCCTCGCAACTGCCGGTGGGCTACACCGACGATGCGTTCGAGGCGCTCGCGCTGCAGGAGGACCTGCAGCAGAAATACACCGGCGGCACCGTGCTCCACCTGTACATGGGCGAAGCGGTCTCCTCCGCCGCTGCCTGCCGCACGCTCGTGCGGCGCGCGCTCGAGAAGTTCCGGCTGCCGTACATCACCATCACGCCGACGTTCTCGATCTGCCCGCGCCACGGCTACCGCTCCGGCGAGCACCTTCTCTGCCCGGAGTGCGGCGCCGACTGCGAGGTGTGGACGCGGGTCATGGGCTACTTCCGCCCCGTGTCGTCGTTCAACGTGGGCAAGAAGGGCGAGGCCGCCGAGCGCGTCGCGTTCGCCGAGTCGCGCTCCCTCGCCGCCGCGGCGGTGTGAGGTGATCCCCGCCGCGATCGACCCGGCCACCCTGCGCATCGCCGGTCTCACACGCCTGTCCACGGTCGACTGGCCCGACAAGCTCGTCGCGACCGTCTTCCTGCAGGGATGCCCGTGGGATTGCTTCTACTGCCACAACCCGGCGCTGCGCGCGCCGCGCGCGCCGGCCGCGATGAGCTGGCGCGCGCTGTGGACGTTCCTGAAGAAGCGGCGCGGCCTGCTGGACGG
The DNA here is from genome assembly GCF_054782995.1 of Microbacterium neimengense. Classification (NCBI taxonomy): domain Bacteria; kingdom Bacillati; phylum Actinomycetota; class Actinomycetes; order Micrococcales; family Microbacteriaceae; genus Microbacterium; species Microbacterium neimengense. Next base: position 21,642 of record NZ_BAAGRK010000015.1, on the reverse strand, counting down.
CGTCGTGTTCTCCGGCGGGGAGCCCACGATGCAGCCGGCGCTTCCGGCGGCGATCGCGGCGGTGAGGCAGCTCGGATTCGCGGTGGGCCTGCATACGGCCGGGATCTACCCGGCGGCGCTGGTCCGCATCCTGCCCCACGTGGATTGGGTGGGTCTGGACATCAAGACGAGCAAACGGCTCTACGAGAAGGTCACCGGCTACTCGAACAGCGCCGAGCGCTCCTGGGGTTCGCTCTCCGTCGTCCTCGCCGAGTCGGCGGCGCGCGCGGGGACCGCCCGCCCCCTCGACTACGAGGTGCGCACGACGGTGCACCCCGAGGCGGCGGATGCGGCAGAGCTCGCCGTGCTGGGGCACCGCCTCGCCGACGCCGGCGTCACGTGCTGGGCGCTGCAGCGCTTCCGCAGCGAAGGAACCCGCATCCCTTTGCCTCGCGTCGGCGAGGCCTCCTACGAGGTCTCGCTCGACGCGGTGCCCGGTGAGCGGTTCGCGCGGTTCGCGGTGCGCTGAGCTCAGCGCTGGCGGCGCTCGCGAACCCGCATGTTGATGACGATGGGCGTTCCCTCGAAGCCGTAGAGCTCGCGCAGGCGGCGCTGGATGAACCGGCGGTAGCCGGGGTCCAGGAATCCGGTCGTGAACAGGACGAAGGTCGGCGGCCGCGTGCCCGCCTGCGTGCCGAACAGGATGCGGGGCTGCTTGCCGCCGCGCACCGGATGCGGGTGCTCCGCCACGAGCTCGGAGAGGAAGGCGTTGAACTTGCCCGTCGAGATGCGCTGGTCCCACGACTCGAGAGCCGTCTCCAGCGCAGGGACGAGCTTCTCGAGGTGGCGACCGGTGCGCGCGGAGATGTTGACGCGCGGCGCCCACGCGACGTGCGCGAGATCCTGCTCGATCTCGCGCTCGAGGTACCGGCGACGGTCGATGTTCGCCATGTCGTCGTCGTTCAGGCGGTCCCACTTGTTGAAGGCGAGCACGAGCGCGCGGCCCGACTCGAGCACCATGTCGATGATGCGCACGTCCTGCTCGCTCAGCGGCTCCGACACGTCCAGCACGACGACGGCGACTTCGGCCTTCTCGAGCGCCGCCGAGGTGCGCAGCGACGCGTAGAAGTCGGCGCCCTGCTGCAGGTGCACGCGGCGGCGGATGCCGGCGGTGTCGACCAGACGCCAGAGCTTGCCGCCGAGCTCGACGATCTCGTCGACCGGGTCGCGGGTGGTGCCGGCGAGCTCGTTGACGACGACGCGCTCCTCGCCGGCCGCCTTGTTCAGCAGCGAGGACTTCCCCACGTTGGGGCGCCCCAGGATCGCGACGCGACGAGGCCCGCCGATCTCGTGCTTGGCGACGGCGGAGACGTCCGGCAGCACCTTCACGAGTTCGTCGAGCAGGTCCGCCACGCCGCGGCCGTGGATGGCGGAGACCGGATGCGGCTCCCCGAGACCCAGGTTCCACAGGGCAGCCGCTTCCGGCTCCTGACGCGCGTCGTCGATCTTGTTGGCGACGAGCATGACAGGCTTGCCGCTGCGACGCAGCAGCTTCACGACGTGCTCGTCGGTCGAGGTGGCGCCCACCATCGCGTCCACGACGAACAGCACCACGTCGGCGAGGTCGATCGCGACCTCGGCCTGGGCGGCGACCGACCGGTCGATGCCCTTGGCATCCGGCTCCCAACCGCCGGTGTCGACGAGCGAGAAGCGGCGCTCGAGCCACTCCGCCTTGTACGTCACGCGGTCGCGCGTCACACCGGGAGTGTCCTCGACGACAGCCTCGCGGCGTCCGAGGATGCGGTTCACCAGCGCGGACTTGCCGACGTTCGGGCGGCCGACGATCGCGACCACCGGCAGCGCCGGCAGGTACTCGATCCCGTCACCGGAGCCGACGAGCCCCGCGAGCACCTCGGCGTCGTCGTCGTCGAGGTCGTAGTCCTCCAGCGACGCCCGCAGCGCGATCGCGCGCTGCTCGGCCAGCGTGTCGTCGATTCCGGCGAGGGTCTCCTCGAGCTGATCCGGTCCGGCTTCGTACTCGTCCTCAGCGCGCATCGCGCACCTCCTGCATTTTCTCTGCGACCGCGAGAACGGCCGCGACTGTCTCATCGAAGTCGAGGTGCGTGGAATCCACGACCTCGACCCCTTCGGCCGCCGACATGAAGTCGACGACGGTGGAATCTGATGCGTCACGCCGGCGCAGCGAGTCGGCGACCGCCGCCGCATCCTGTCCGGTGACCTCGGCGCTGCGCCGGGCAGCGCGCACCTCGGGCGCTGCCGTGAGCAGAATGCGCACCGGCGCATCGGGAGCCACGACCGTGGTGATGTCACGGCCCTCCACGACGACACCGGGTCGTCCGGAGTCGGCGACGAGGGCGCGGAAACGGGCATTGACGGTGTGACGGACGACGGGAACGCGGGCGACGCCGCTGACCGCGTCGGTCACGCGGGTCTCGCGGATCGCCTCGGTGACGTCCGTGTCGCCGACTCGCACCCAGTAGTCGTCGGGATCTAGCGAGATGCTGCCGTCGAAGTCGCCCATCGCCTCCAGCACAGCGGTGGCGTCGGAGGTGTCGACGGCCCGGTCGAGGGCGTGCCACGCCAGGGATCGGTAGACCGCGCCTGTGTCGAGGTATCCGTAACCGAGGCGGCGCGCCACCTCCTTCGAGACCGAGGACTTGCCGCTGCCGGCGGGTCCGTCGACGGCGACGATGGCGACGTCGGAATCACTCATTTGCACTGCTCGCAATCCTCCACCCGCGCGCCTCGAGGCCCGCCACGGCGGGCGCGGCGATCGCGGGAACGACACTGATCTCTGCCAGGCCGAACTGGGCGCCGGGCGAATGCTCCAGGCGCAGGTCCTCGACGTTCACACCCAGCTCGCCGAGTTCGCCGAACAGGCGACCGAGCTGCCCTGGCGTGTCGTCCACCATGACGACGATGGTCTCGAAGCGGCGGTTCTGCCCGTGCTTGCCGGGCAGCCGCTCGACGCCCTGGTTTCCGCGCAGGATCGTATCGGCGACGCCGCGACGCGCGCCCGGTGCATCCGGCTCCCGCAGCGCGTCGGCGACGGCGGCGAGATCCTCGGCGAAGGCATCGAGCACGTCCACGACCGGAGCAGCATTGGCGCCGAGGATCTGCGCCCAGAGCTCGGGTGCGGATGCGGCGAGCCGGGTCGTGTCGCGAACGCCCTGCCCCGCCAGGCGCAGGGCGTCCTCGGGCGCGGCCGTGAGCCGCGCGGCGAGAAGGCTCGAAACGAGCTGCGGCACGTGCGAGACGAGGGCCACCGAGCGGTCGTGCTCGTCCGGCGCCATCTCGATCGGCATCGCGCCGAGATCGAGCGCGAGCCCCTCCACGAGCGCCAGATCGGCGGCGGCGGTCTCCTCGTCGCGGCAGACCACCCACGGCCGCCCGATGAACAGGTCGGCGCGGGCGGCGATGGCACCGCCGCGCTCGCGTCCGGCCATGGGATGCGAGCCGATGTACCGCGTGAGGTCCACGCCGCGGGCACGAAGCGCGCGCAACGGCTCACCCTTGACGCTTGCGACATCGGTCACCACGGCATCGGGGTAGGCCGCGAGTTCTCGCTCGACGACGTCGGCGATCACATCCGGCGGCACGGCGACGACGACGAGGCGTGGGGCGTCGCCGGGCGCCGCGGCACGACCCGCGCCGTAATCGATGGCGAGGCGGAGCTGGGCGGGTGAGGTGTCGTCGAGCACGACGTCGACGTCCAGGGCACGGAGGGCGTGACCGATGCTGGCGCCCAGCAGACCCGCGCCGACGACGCGGACCGTGCCCGAGGTGCGCGCGGCGACCCGCGCGGGCGCGCTGGTGCCGTTCGACTCGCTCACTGGTTCTCCTGCTCTCCGGGCGGGTCGGACACCTGGTCGCGGCGCGCGAGCGTGAGAAGCGCACCCCGCTCGATCTTAGTCAACTCCCGCATCCTCCCTGCCGGGAGTGTTCCCAGGTGGAGGGGCCCGAACTGCCGGCGCACGAGTTCGAGAACGGGATGCCCCACCGAGGCCATCATGCGGCGCACGATGCGGTTGCGGCCGGAGTGCAGCGTGAGCTCCACGAGGCTGCTCGTGGCGGAGGCATCGAGCAGCCGCGCCTTGTCCGCCCGGATGAAGCCGTCCTCCAGCTCGAAGCCGCGCGTGAGCGTCGAGATCGTCTGCGCCGACACCCGACCGTCGACCTTCGCGATGTAGACCTTCGTGACACCGAACGAGGGGTGTGCCAGCACGTGGGCCAGTTCCCCGTCGTTGGTCAGCAGCAGCAGGCCCGACGTGTCGGCATCCAGGCGACCGACGTTGTAGAGGCGCTCCTCGAAGTCGCGGGTGAACTCGCGGAGATCACGGCGGCCTCGGTCGTCCCCCATCGAGCTGACGACACCGGTGGGCTTGTTGAGCATGACGTACCGCTTCGACTGGTCGAACTCGACCGCGACGCCGTCGACGTCGACGAGGTCGGTCTCGGGATCGATCCGGCTTCCGAGCTCGGTCACGACGGCGCCGTTGACGCGCACCCGGCCCTCGACGATGTACTGCTCCGCCACGCGGCGGGAGGCGACGCCCGCGTTCGCGAGCGCCTTCTGCAGGCGGACGCCCTCGGTGTCGGTCATCGTGCGATCTCCTCGAAGCCGGTGCTGCCGTCATCCAGCAGCGGTGAGATGTGCGGAAGCTCGTCGATCGTGTTGATGCCGAGCTTCTCCAGCAGCACGTCGGTGGTGCCGTACAGGATGGCACCGGTCTCCCCGTCGTGGCCCACCTCGGTGATGAGCCCGCGGCCCACGAGCGTGCGCACGACCGAGTCGACGTTGACGGCGCGGATCGACGCGACCTGTCCACGGGTGACGGGCTGCTTGTACGCGATGACCGCGAGGGTCTCCAGGGCCGCCTGCGACAGACGGGCGGGCTGCTGTGTGCCGAGGAACTCGGTGATGACGCGGTCGTACTCCTCGCGCACGTAGAGCCGCCATCCGCCGCCGACCTCCCGCAGCTCGAAGCCGCGTCGCGGGCCGCCGTCCTCGCCGTCGTAGTCGGCGACGAGCGCCGCGATCGCCTTGCGCACCGCCGGGACGGGCGCACTGACGGCCGCCGCGAGCGCGACGACGCTGTGCGGCTCGTCGAGGATCAGCAGCACGGCCTCGAGCCGGCGCGCGACGGAACCCACATCCTGCGGCCAGGCGGTGGTCTCCGACTCTTCGGTGCGGATGTCATCGGTCATAGTCGGCTCCCAGAGTGGCGAGGTTCTCCTCGGACCAGCGTTCCGCGCTCCAGCGCAGGGTCAGCTCGCCGAGGGGCTCCAGCTGCTCGAACGACAGCGCCGCGTGGCGGTACAGCTCGAGGATGGAGAGGAATCGTGCGACGACGATGCCGGAGGCGTCCACTCCGGCGATCAGTTCGCGGAAGGTCAGCGTGCCGCGCTGGCGCAGGAGGGTCACGACGATCGCGGCCTGCTCGCGGATGCTGACCAGCGGCGCGTGCAGGTGGTCGAGCCCGACCGTGGGGATCTCCTTCGGCGCCATCGCCAGCATGGCGAGCGCGGCGAAATCCTCGGTGCTGAGCGTCCACACGAGCTCGGGTGCCGCCTGCCGGTACCGCTCGTCGATGCGGACGCTGCGCGCGTGCCGCCTCTCCTCGCGCTCCAGGGAGCGCGCGAACCAGGCGGACACCTCTTTGAAGGCCCGGTACTGCAGCAGACGCGCGAACAGCAGGTCGCGGGCCTCGAGCAGAGCCACAGCCTCCGCATCCACGAGCTCGCCCTGCGGGAGCAGTCCCGCCACCTTCATGTCGAGCAGGGTGGCGGCGACGACGAGGAACTCCGACGCCTCATCCAGCTCCGCATCCGGCCCGAGCTGGCGCAGGTACGCGATGAACTCGTCGGTGACGACGCTGAGCGCCACATCCGTGATGTCGAGCTCGCGCTGCGAGATGAGAGTCAGCAGCAGATCGAACGGGCCGTCGAAGACGCCCAGCGATACCCGGAATCCGTCGGTGGCCGCGTCCTGCGGCTCAGGCGACGGCGCCACGGGCGACCAGCTCCCGCGCGAGACGCAGGTAGGCCTGCGCCGCGGCGTGCTCGGGAGCGAACTCGGTGATGGGCATCCCCGACACCGACGCGTCGGGGAACTTCACGGTGCGCCCGATCACGGTCTCCAGCACGTCGTCGCCGAACGCCTCGACCACGCGCTCGAGCACCTCGCGCGAGTGGAGCGTGCGGGGGTCGTACATCGTGGCGAGCACGCCGTCGAGGGTGATCGAGGGGTTCAGCCGGTCGCGCACCTTGTCGATCGTCTCGATCAGCAGGGCGACGCCGCGCAGGGCGAAGAACTCGCACTCGAGCGGGATCAGCACACCGTGGCTCGCCGTCAGGGCGTTGACCGTCAGCAGCCCCAGCGAGGGCTGGCAGTCGATGAGGATGACGTCGTACTCCCCCGCCACATGGCGCAGCACCCGGGCGAGGATCGTCTCGCGGGCCACCTCGTTGACGAGGTGCACCTCGGCGGCCGACAGGTCGATGTTGGCCGGCAGCACGTCCAGCCCCTCGACGGAGGTCTTCACGATGACCTCGCGCGGGTCGCGCTTGGTGTCCAGCAGCAGGTCGTAGATCGTGGGCACATCGTGCGTGGTGATGCCCAGGCCCGCGGACAGCGCGCCCTGCGGGTCGAAGTCGACCGCCAGCACCTTGCGGCCGTAGTGCGCGAGAGACGCGGCCAGGTTGATGGTCGTGGTCGTCTTGCCGACCCCGCCCTTCTGGTTGCAGAGGGCGATGATGCGGGCAGGGCCGTGGGCGGCGAGCGCCGGCGGTGTCGCGAACCCCTGATAGGGGCGACCGGTCGGGCCGAGGGGCACATCGCCCTTCGTGCCTTTACCCGCCTGCTTCACTGCGCGCTCCGCCACCGTACTCCCGCTCTGCTTGGTCGTTCGATCGATTCTAGCGACGGCGGGCCGCGGGTTCGGGGAGGGCGCACCGAGCCCCCTCCCCGAACCGTGCTCAGACGGTGTGGCGGCGACGTGCGGCAGCGACCAGCACGAGGGCACCCGCGAGCAGCGCCACGATGCCGCCGCCGAGCCAGGCACCGGAGATCTCCGAGCCGGATGCGGCCAGCAGGTGGTCGCCCTCCTCGGTCACCTCGGGAGCCGGCGCCGCCGGGTCGACGATGGGAGCGACACCGTTGACGGCCGACGTGTCGTTGGCGAGCGCCGCGGTGACGTGCGCCATGGCGCCGAGCATGATCCCGAGCGCCTCGACGTTGATGTTCGAGATGTCGTCAGCGGGCGTGTGATAGTTCGGGTCCATGATGATCCCCGCCGTGCCGCCGAACAGCGCGACCTGTTCCGCCGTCTTGACGTCGTCGGCACCCGTGAACAGGCCGGATGCGGGGATGCCCGCCAGGATGAACGCGTTGTAGTCGCTGCGGGCGTCGAAGGCCGTGTCGATCCAGGGCTGCCCGATCGCATCGAAGTAGCTCGTGAAAGCCGCCTCCGTCGCGATCGACCCCTCGGGGACCTCCACCGGCGCCTCGTAGGTGGACTGGTCGGCGTCGTAGACGGCGATCACGTAGTTGGGCGAGGCGACCATGTCGAAGTTGAGGTAGGTCGCGATCGTTTCCAGCGCCGCGTCTCCACCGGTCTCATAGAGATCGTCGACGTAGTGCGCCGATCCCAGGAGCCCGATCTCCTCGGCACCCCACCAGGCGAAACGGACCGTGTTCTCCAGCTCACCGGAAGCAGCCAGCTGGAGGGCGACCTCCAGGATCGCCGCCGAGCCCGATCCGTTGTCGTTGATACCGGGACCGTCCTCGACCGAGTCCAGGTGCGCGCCCAGCATCACGACGTTGTCATCGCGTCCGGTGGGCGTGTCGGCGATGATGTTGAACGTCTCGACGGAGTCGATGTGCTGCTGCAGATCGAGGTCCGCCAGGACCGGCCCGTCGGCGAGTGCGGCGAGGAGGTCCTGCCCCTCGCTCTGCAGGATGCCGACCGTCGGTGCGAGGTCAGGCGTCTGCGCGCCGAGGGTGCCCTGGAGGGGCCCCGGCTCGTTGTTGTAGATGATCACGGCCTCCGCGCCCGCGGCCGCTGCCGCCGCCGACTTCTCTGCGAAGGAGCAGCTGCCCCGGGAGACGAGTGCGATGGCGCCCGCGGCGTCGGTGCCCGCCCAGTCGTCCGCGGTGCACCCCAGCGGTGCGGTCGGGGCGATCAGCGGGAGGTCCGAGAGTCCGCCGACGGGTGTGCCCGGTGTGAACTCCATCGGGATGCCGAAGGGATCGGCAGGGCTGTAGCCGTCGATCGTCAACGTGTACCCGTCGATCGTCTGCAGGTCGGCGTCGAAGTACTGACGCTCCGGCGTGTACCCGGCTGCCGTCAGCGTCTGTTCGATGTAGACCGCGCTGGCCTCATAGCCGCTGGTGCCCGCCGCCCGATTGCCGCCGTTCGCATCGGCGATGTCCTGCAACTGCTGCAGGTGGCCGACGACGGCGTCCACCGTCACCCGCTCTTCCAGATCGGCCGGATCGACGGCGGAGGCCGGCGCGATGCCGGCGGTCACCGCCAGCGCCGCGCCGACGCCGATTCCGATGCCGATACGGGTGGCTCGTGGCCGTGATGTCGTCACGTGGTGTCCTCTCGCGTTTCCCCGGTCCGCCCGACGCTAGTCGGATTCGGCGTCAATCGCTTAGACAATTCACAGGTTCGTAACGCGACGCGCCCACGCGCGCGGGGTCGACTCAGAAGAGGGAGCCCAGGACGTCCAGCCTGAGCTGCGCGACGACGGCGATCAGCGCGACATCGAGGATGGCGACCAGCGGCGCCCAGCTGGCGAGCCATCGGCCCACCGGCCGCATCCGCCTCCCCCACAGCCCCGCCCGTGCGCTCCAGCCGAGCGTGACCCAGAACAGCGGGATCGTGACGAGCCACACGACCATGCACCACGGGCAGAGCGAGCCGTACTCGAAGACGCTGCGGTAGGCGAGGAAGTGCACGAACACGAACGCCGCGGCGATGAAAGCCAGATAGGTGCGCCAGTACCAGCTCCTGAGGCCCGCCGCGCCCCCGAGTGCCGTCACGCCGGCATAGATCGGACCGAGGAAGAGCACGACGCCGATGATCGAGTTGCTGAAGCCGAGAAGGTTGCCGCCGGGCGAGAGCAGGTTGGGCCCGCACGTCACGATCACGCTCAACTGGCAGGACACGAGCGGGTCGACGCCCCGCAACTGCCCGATGTACTCCAGGTACAGCAGGAACGAGACCGCCCAGCCGAGCAGGCCGGCGATGATCCAGAAGACGGCGAGCGCGCGTGACGGGGGCGCGGTGGGAACGCTCATGCGCTCAGTGTGCGCGCGAAAAGTCCGACTCATGGGGCGCGGCGGCCGTGACTAATGCGTCCGGCTCACCGCATCCCCTGGAGCCGGTCGACCGACACGACGCCGGGGTGCAGGGCGCCGTCGGCGATGAGGGTGGGAACCGTTGCCGTGCGGATCTCCTGCTCGACGATCCGCTTGCCGTCGGCGACGATGTCGTGCACACGGTCGGATGCGGCGAGCCCCGCGACGGCGTGGATGCCGGCCGCGTCGTAGCCGGCCTCCGCGAGCCACTCCTGCAGCTGGGTCTCGGCCTGCTGTGTCGAGGCCTGCTCGTTGAACCACGTCTGCCAGGCGACGCCGTCGGGGCGCTCACCCGTGAAGATGTGCTCGAGGATCCGCCAGTCCGTTCCTCCCCCTACGGGGACATCGCCCTGCTCCGTGAGGCGTACAGCGGTGAGGTAGTCCGCGATCAGAGGAGAGTTCGTGAACTTCGGGGCGGCATCGGGTCCGATCGGGTACGGGATGTAGGCGAGGTTGTGTTCGTCGGCGAAGCCCGCGCTCTCGATGTTGCGGAAGAGCTCGGCGCAGAAGCGGCACCCCGGATCGATCACCTCGACCGACACCGGCAGCCCGTCTCGATAGCCGCCGGCGTAGCTCGCCGCCTCGGGAAGGTACTCGCCGGCATCCCAGTCCTTCAGCCGGCTCGGGAGCGCGTCGAAGGTCTTGCCGAGCGAGCGGAACTCCGCGGCGAACGCGCCGACCACATCCCCCTTGGCGAGCGCCGAGCCGAAGTCGTCCGCACCGGCGTCGATGCTGCACGCCCCCGCGGACAGACTGCAGGCCTGGGTGTCCTGCGGGTTGCAGGTCCCGTAGACGAAGAGGTTCAGCCCGCTCTTGCCGACGATGTACAGGCTGATCACGAGAGAGAGCACCATGATCCAGGCGGTCACCTCGATCGCGATGCTCGCCGGCTTCACGAGCCTCGGCGCCCGCACCGCGAGCGGTGCGAGCATGCTGTTCTTCACGTCATCGCGGAACGACGTGTCGCAGGGACGGAAAGTCACGCGCCGGGTCACGCACCGCCAGGCCGTGCCGAGCAGGCGCCGGTACTTCGCGGAGACGGCGGCCAGCACGAGCAGCACGAGGAACGCGGCGATGCACAGCATTCAGAGCCCCCTCAGCATCCGGCCGAGCACATCGAGACAGCGTGCGACGTCCTCCTCGGTGTTGTGCGCGCCCAGACTGAACCGCAGCAGCGGCTCGACCCGCTCGCGTTCGCGCAGCCAGTAGTGCGCGCAGAAGTAGCCGCTGCGCGCGGAGATCTCGGCCTTCGAGAGGAAGACCGCCAGACGGTTGCTGTCGACGCGGTGGGCCAGAAGCGGCACGAGCGCGCCGTCGGGGTCGCCGAAGACGGTCAGGTTCGGGATCTCGCCGAGCCCCTCGCGCAGCGAACGGGTGAGCCGTCGCTCGCGCTGCTCCACCGACTCCCCCGCGGCACGCGCGTACGCCTCCCGCCAGCGGAGCGCCGCGCCGAAGGCGAGGATCTCCCCCCATGCCTGCAGTCCCGGTTCCAGGCGGGTGTGCGGCTCGTCGAGCAGCACGAAGTCGTCGGCGGTGACCTCGGCCACCTGGCCGCCGCCGACGAATCCGACCTCGAGCGACATCAGCAGCGCGCGCGTCGCGACGACGACACCCAGCGACGGGCCGTACGCCTTGTGGGCCGAGAAGCAGATCGCATCGGCGGCGAGAGAGCGCAGGGCCTCGGGCGCGTGCGCCATCGCCTGGGCGGCATCGATGATGACGGTCCCACCGAGACGGTGCGCGTCGGCCACGAGTCCCGCCAGATCCGCGATGACGGCGCCGTCGACGTTGTTCTGGGCCGAGACGACCACGAGGGCATCGGCGAGGTCGGCGTCGCGGTACATCAGAGCACCGAGGGCATCGCGCTCCAGCACGACACGATCGATCCCGCGAGCACGGGCGAAGGCGATGGTGCTGAGGAAGACCGCGTTGTGCTCGGTCACCGTCGTCACGACTCGGCGGAACCCGCCGGCCGGCATCTGCGTCAGAAGGAGATTCAGGCCGTACGTGGTGTTCAGCGTGAACGAGACGGCGTGCGTGCGCGAGGTCAACCCGAGCGCACGCAGCACCGCGGCCCGTGTGTCGGCGACGCCCGCATCCACCTGTCGCGCGCTTTCGTAAGAGGCGCGCCCGCCGCACGCGTTCCGGGTGCGGAAGTACTCGTCGAGCGCCTCGATGACCGGCACGGGGCGCATCGACTGACAGGCCGCATCCAGGTATACGGTGTCGGCGGGCAGGTAGGCGAAGCCCGGACGTTCCGAGGCTCTCTCCCCCATCGTGGTGCGGCGCAGTCTCCTCACCCCTCCGATGATCCGCGGGCGCACGGGCTACCGCCCCCGGCGGAGCCGTGACTATCCCCGGTGGCGGGTATCGAGAGCGCGTTCGGCTCAGCGCGCCCGCGGGTGAGCCGCCGCGTAGACGTCTCGGAGCGCGTCGACGCTCACATGCGTGTAGATCTGCGTCGTGGCCACCGAGGAGTGGCCCAGCAGTTCCTGGACGACCCGCACGTCTGCCCCGCCCTGCAGCAGGTGCGTCGCGAACGAGTGCCGCAGCGTGTGCGGCGAGACGTGCGCCTCGAGCCCCGCCCCTTCCGCCGCCTGCTGGAGGACGGCCCACGCGCTCTGCCGCGACAGCCCCGCCCCGCGCGCACCCAGGAAGAGGCGCGGAGTGCCCCGGCCGCGGCGCGCGAGCTCGGGCCGCGCACGTGTGAGGTAGGCGTCGACCGCGGCGCGGGCGTAGGAGCCGACCGGCACGATACGCTCCTTCGATCCCTTTCCCCGCACCCGCAGCACCTCGCCGTGAGCGAGGTCGTCGACGTCGAGCTGCACGATCTCCGAGACGCGCGCGCCCGTCGCGTAGAGCAGCTCGACGAGCGCCCGATCGCGAAGCTGGATGGAGGTGGCCTGATCCGCCCGACCGGGCGCGGGGCCCGACGCATCGAGGAGGCGCTCGACCTGCTCGATGGTCAACGCCTTCGGGAGGCGTTGCGCGAGCTTGGGCGGCCGAAGATCCTGCGCCGGATCGTCCTCGCGGATCCCTTCACGTACGAGGAAGCGGTGCAGCCCGCGGACCGAGGACTGCAGACGCGCGAGGCTGGATGCGGCCGGCCGCGGCTCGGCCGACGCCTTCTCCGCGGCGAACGCGGCGATCATCGCCGCATCCACCTCGTCGACGTCGTCGACGCCCCGCTCGGCGAGCCACGCGACATAGGTCGCCAGGTCACGGCGGTAGGCGTCGACGGTGTGGGAGGCCAGTCCGCGTTCGATCGTCACATGACGCAGGTACACCTCGACCGCGCGGCCGATGCGCATCTCAACCGACCGGGTCGTCCCGGCGAAGCCGTTCGGCCGCGGCGAGCACACCCGAGATGAGGATCCCGTTACGCACGCCGCCGGCGAGGATCGCGTCGACGACCTCGGACAGCGGCACCCACTGCGCAACGATGTCCGCCTCCTCGTCGGTGCGCTCGTGCGCGCTGAGCTGCACGAGGTCGCGCGCCAGGAAGACGTGGACGATCTCGTCGCTGCCGCCGGGGCTCGTGAACAGGCTCACGAGCGGTTCGAGGCTTCCTGCGGCCAGATCCACCTCCTCCGCGAGCTCACGACGGGCGGTCTCGGCCGGACTCTCGCCCGCCACATCCAGCAGCCCCGCCGGGATCTCCCAGTCGCGGTGGCGAATCGGATGCCGGTACTGCTGGATGAGCAGCACCCGGTTCTCGTCGTCGACGGCCACGACCGCCGCAGCGCCCGTGTGATCCACGTAGTCGCGCACGATCTCACCGTCGCCGTAGCGCACGACATCCGAGCGCACGTCCCAGACGCGGCCGTGGAAGACCACGCTCGTGTCGACGACCTCGCCGTCGAACCGCTCGTCCTGGATCACGGCCGCGCCCGCTCAGGCGTTCTCGACGTCGAACAGCTCGCTCGCGCGGTGGCGGTCCAGCGCCGCGCCGACGAGCCCGCGGAACAGCGGATGCGGCGCCGTCGGCCGCGAGCGAAGCTCGGGATGGGCCTGGGTCGCGATGTAGTACGGGTGCACGTCGCGCGGCAGCTCGACGTACTCGACCAGGCCGAGGTCGGGATTCAGCCCCGAGAAGACGAGGCCCGCCTCGGCCAGCTGCTCGCGGTACGCGTTGTTGACCTCGTAGCGGTGGCGGTGGCGCTCGGAGGCGCGGGCCGAACCGTAGACCTCCGCCGCGATCGAACCCTCGGCGAGGTCGGCGGGGTACAGCCCCAGTCGCATCGTGCCGCCCAGGTCACCGTGGTCGAGGATGTCGACCTGCTCGGCCATCGTGGCGACGACCGGGTGCACGGTGTCCGGGTCGAACTCGCTCGAGGACGCGCCCTCCAGGCCCGCCATCGTGCGGGCGTACTCGATGACCATGCACTGCAGACCGAGGCAGATGCCGAGCGTCGGGATGCCCTGCTCGCGCGCGAAGCGGAGGGCGCCGAGCTTGCCTTCGATGCCGCGGATGCCGAACCCGCCGGGCACGACGATCCCGTCGACATCCGCGAGCGCGGCGGCGGCGCCCTCGGGCGTCTCGCACGTGTCCGAGGGGATCCATCGGATGTTGACGTGCGTCTCGTGCGCGAAGCCGCCGGCCTTCAGCGCCTCCGTGACCGACAGGTAGGCGTCGGGAAGGTCGATGTACTTGCCGACCAGCCCGATGGTGACGTCGTGCTTGGGGTTGTGCACGGCGTTGAGCACCTGCTGCCAACGCGACCAGTCGACCTCCGCCGCCTTCTCACTGAGCCCGAGCCGGCGCGCGATGTACGCGTCCAGGCCCTGCTCGTTGAGGGTGGAGGGGATGTCGTAGATGCTCGGCAGGTCGACGGTGTTGATGACGCCTTCGACGTCGACGTCGCACATCAGCGCGATCTTGCGCTTGTTGGCGTCGGTGACGGGACGATCGCTGCGCAGCACGAGCGCGTCGGGCTGGATGCCGATCGAACGCAGGGCGGCGACCGAGTGCTGCGTCGGCTTGGTCTTCTGCTCACCGGAGGCGCCCATGAACGGCACGAGCGACACGTGCACGAAGAACACGGTGTCGCGGCCGAGCTCGTGGCGTAGCTGACGTGCCGCCTCGAGGAACGGCTGGGACTCGATGTCTCCGACCGTGCCCCCCACCTCGGTGATGATCACGTCGGGCTTGGGAGACTCGCTGGCCTGCAGCCGCATCCGGCGCTTGATCTCGTCGGTGATGTGCGGGATGACCTGCACCGTGTCGCCGAGGTACTCGCCGCGACGCTCGCGAGCGATCACCTGCGAGTAGATCTGACCGGTCGTGACGTTGGCCGCCTGGCTCAGCTCGATGTCGAGGAAGCGCTCGTAGTGCCCGATGTCGAGGTCGGTCTCGGCGCCGTCGTCGGTGACGAAGACCTCGCCGTGCTGGAACGGGTTCATCGTTCCCGGGTCGACGTTCAGGTACGGGTCGAGCTTCTGCATGACGACGCGCAGGCCCCGAGCGGTGAGCAGATTGCCGAGGCTGGCGGCGGTCAGACCCTTGCCCAAAGAGGAGACGACACCGCCCGTCACGAAGATGTGCTTGGTGGTGTCGTCGTTGTTCGTACCGTGGGAGAGGCCTGAGCCGGAAGAGTTCGTCACGGGCTTCTATCCTATCAGTGGGCGGGACCGGCGAGGGCGAGCAGCTCCCTCGCGTGGGTGAGTGCTGCGTCGGAGTCTGCCAAACCGGACAGCAGTCGCGCCATCTCCGCTTCGCGCTCGGCCCCCGCGAGGCGCCGCACGCTCGACTGCGTGACGGAGCCGTCGTTCTGCTTCACGACGCTGAGGTGGTTCGTCGCGAACGCCGCGACCTGGGCGAGGTGGGTCACCACGATCACCTGCGAGGTCTCGGCGAGGCGGGCAAGGCGTCGGCCGACCTCGATCGCCGCCGCGCCGCCGATTCCCGCATCCACCTCGTCGAAGACGAACGTGGGCACCGGGTCGGTCGCGGCGATCACGACCTCGATCGCGAGCATGACGCGACTGAGCTCGCCACCCGACGCCCCCTTCGACACGGGACGCGGCGCCGCCCCCGGATGCGGGGCGAGCAGGATCGCGATCTCGTCGCGTCCCGCGGCGGATGCCGGCGTCTCGCTCACCTGCACCTCGACGCGGGCGTCGGGCAGGGCGAGGGCATGAAGCTCCTCGGTGACGTCGGCCGCGAGCCGGTCCGCCGCCTCCCGTCGCGCGACGGTCAGCGCGCCGGCGGCGGCGTCGAGGCGCTCGACGAGCTGAGCGCGTTCGGCGCTCAGCCGTTCGACGCGCGAATCGTCGTCGTCGAGCTCGGCCAGGCGGTCCCCGCCGGCGGCGGCGAGCGTCAGCGCGGCTTCCAGGCTGCCGTGGGCGCGGATGAGCCCGGCGAGGACGCTGCGGCGCTCCTCGACCGCGGCGAGCTCCGCCGGCCCCGTCTCGTCGAGGTCTGCGAGATACCCCGCGACGGCCCCGGCGAGATCGACGATCCGATAGGAGATCTCGGCGGCCTGCTCTGCCATCGCCGCCACGGCGGGATCGGCGTCGGAGACGCGTTCGAGAGCGCGACGCGCCTCGGCGACGAGTGTGGACGCATCGGGCGCGTCCTGCTCGCTGGCGAGCGCCTCGTGCGCGAGAGCCGCGGCCTCTCGCAGCTCCTCCACGTTGGCGAGCAGCTCGGCGCGAGCCGCCAGCTGCACGTCCTCCCCCGGCTGCGGGGCTGCGGCGTCGATGGCGG
Organism: Microbacterium neimengense; assembly: GCF_054782995.1. Taxonomy (NCBI): domain Bacteria; kingdom Bacillati; phylum Actinomycetota; class Actinomycetes; order Micrococcales; family Microbacteriaceae; genus Microbacterium; species Microbacterium neimengense. Next base: position 5,566 of record NZ_BAAGRK010000015.1, on the reverse strand, counting down.
CGAGATCGGCGCGCAACTGCTCCGCCTCGCGTACGCGCTCGTCGCGGCGCTGCACCAGCTCGGCGAGTTCCGCATCCAGCGCACGCAGGCGCTCGTAGGCACTCCGATACTCCGCCAGCGGCACGGCCACGTTCCGGCCCGCATACCGGTCGAGGGCGTCCCGCTGGGCCGCGCCGGATCGCAGGCGCAGCTGGTCGGACTGCCCGTGCACGGCGACGAGGAGATCGGCGAGATCCGTCAAGACGCCGACCGGCGCCGATCTGCCGCCCACCGTGGCGCGGCTGCGTCCTTCGGCACTCAGGGTGCGCCCGAGCAGGAGCTCGGCACGGTCGCCTGCGACCGGGTCGAGCTCCCCGCCGGCCTCGCGAACGCGCTCGGCGGCGGCACCGTCCGCATCCACGAGCCAGACGCCCTCCACGGCTGCGGCGCTCGCCCCCGATCGCACGACACCCGAGTCCGCGCGCGCTCCGAGCAGCAGCCCGAGCCCGGTGACGACCATCGTCTTGCCCGCACCGGTCTCGCCCGTGATGGCGGTGAAGCCCGGCCCCATGGGCAGCGTCGCGTCGGCGATGACACCGAGCTCTCGCAGGCGCATCTCCTCGATCACGCGGTGACCTCTCCCGCCGGCCCCCGCCATCCGGTGACGGGCAGGTGGAACTTCTGCACGAGGCGCTCGGTGAATGCCGGCGGGTGCAGCCGCGCGAGACGCACCGGCTCCGCGGATCGACGTGCGACCACGCGCGCCCCCGGGGGCAGTTCGTGCGAACGGCGGCCATCGCACCAGAGGATGCCGGTGCCGTGCGTGCGGGCCAGCACCTCGATCGCGACCGCGGCCTCCGGCCCGACGACGAGCGGCTTCGCGAACAGCGCGTGCGCCGACAGCGGGACGACCGAGATCGCTTCGACCGTCGGCCAGATGATCGGTCCGCCGGCCGAGAAGTTGTACGCCGTCGATCCGGTCGGTGTCGCGATGACCACGCCGTCGCATCCGAAGCTCGAGAGGGGCCGGCCGTCGATCTCCATGACGACCTCGAGCATCCGCTCGCGACTCGCCTTCTCGACCGTCGCCTCGTTCAAGGCCCAGGTGCTGTAGATGACCTGCCCGGAGGCGTCCTTGACCCGCACCGACAGGGCGAGGCGTTCTTCGACGCGGTAGTCGCGGGCGATGACCCGCGCCACGGCCTCGTCCATGTCATCGCGCTCGCTCTCGGCGAGGAAGCCCACGTGACCCATGTTGATCCCGAGCACGGGGGCTGTGCCGCTGCGCACCATCTCCGCGGCGCGAAGGATCGTGCCGTCGCCGCCGAGCACGATCGCGAGTTCGATCTCGTGCAGGGGCACGTCGACGCCGAGGACGGCCAGGTCGGCGCACCGCGGCAGCACTTCGGCGAGCTCGTCGCGGTCGTCTTCGGCGAGCACCGGAGTGGCGCCCGCGGCTCTGAGGGCGGAGATCACCCGATCGGCCGCCTCGACGGTGTCTGCGCGGCGCGCGTGGGCCACCACGAGGATGTGGCGCGTATCGGTCATCGCACTCCCGTCAGCTCGGTCACAGTGCTCTCCCATTCTGACGGAATGCGCCCGCCGGTGCGCCCGAGGTGCACGAGATACTCCTGGTTGCCGTGGGTACCCACCACGGGAGAAGCGATCAAACCCGCCGTCTGAAGGCCCGCATCCCACGCCTGCCAGAGCACGGCCGAGATCGATTCGGCGCGCTGAGCCGGGTCTGTGACGAGACCGCCGCGCACGGCGGTACGGCCCACCTCGAACTGCGGTTTGATGAGCAGCACGACATCGCTCGTCTCCGTGACGACCGAGCGCACCGGCTCGAGCACGTGGGACAGGGAGATGAAGGACAGATCACCCGTCACGACCTCCGGCGTGTACGGCGACCCTGCCGCGGCGGCGAGGGCGGCGGGGTCCATGAAGCGGACGTTGAACCCTTCGACGGCGATCACGCCGGAGTCCTGGCGCACGCTGTCGGCGAGCTGATCGTGTCCGACGTCGACCGCGAGCACCGGTTCGGCACCGCGCTCGCGGAGTACCTGCGTGAATCCTCCGGTGCTGGCCCCCATGTCCAACGCGGCGCGTCCGGCGACGTCGATCGAGAACGCGTCGAGCGCGGCGAGCAGTTTGTGGGCGGCCCGGCTCACGTAGTGATCGGATGCGGCGACGGCGATCTCGGCCGACTCGCTGACCCGATGCGAGGGCTTGACGACGACGGTGCCGTCGACGGAGACGAGGCCCTGCGTGATGAGAGTCGCGGCCTGCGTGCGGGAGCGCGCAAGCCCGCGCGCGGCGACGGAGGCGTCGAGGCGCTCGGTCATCCGGCGTGCGGTCCGGAGTCGAGGCGGCGAGCGATGTCGTCGAGCAGGACCGCGTACGCCGCGGCTCGATCGCCGAGGGGCTGCTGCTCGATCACCTCGAGTGCGGGCAGCAGATCATCGGCCGGCTCCGTGGGTTCTGCGTGCATCACCCCAGGATACGGCTCACCCTCCGCGGGAACGGCGCGTCAGGGCCGATGGAACGAATCCGCGTACAGCTCCTCGGGCACGCGGAATCCGAAGATCGCTCGCCCCGTCGACCAGATCGCCGCAGCCCCCGCGCGCACGAGATCGATGGGACGCGAGCCCGCGGACAGGATGCGGAGATCGGCACCGTCCACGGCGACGCGCGCATCGCCCACGATGGTCACATCGCCCTTGACCTTGGTCTGCGGATAGGGCTCGTGCAGTTCGCGGAGGTCGCCGAGGATGAAGTCGGGACGGGACGTCGCGGGGGCGGCGAGCACGTGCTTGGGTCGATCGATGCCGGTGAGCACGAGCGCCGAGGTGATGCCGGCGGCCTGCGCGCCCGCGATGTCGGTGTCCAGACGGTCACCGATGAAGAGCGCGCGGCGCGCGTCGAACCGGGCGAGCGCTTCTTCGAAGATCGGCGTCTCGGGCTTGCCGGCGACGACAGCGAGCCGTCCGATGGCGGTGTGGACCGCGGACACGAGCGTCCCGTTTCCCGGTGCGATGCCTCGCGCCTGCGGGATGGTCCAGTCGGTGTTGGTGGCGATCCACGGGATCCCGCCCTCATCCTCGGGCGTCTTGAGCGCGAATGCGGCCTCAGCGAGATCCGACCAGCCCACGTGCGGCGCGAAGCCCTGCACGACGGCGGCCGGATTGTCCTCGGCCGATCGCGTGACAACGAAGCCGGCCTTCTCGAGCTCGACGACAAGTCCCTCTCCCCCGACGACGAGGATCGTCGCTCCGGCGGGCACGCGGGTGCGCAGCAGTCGCACCGCGGCCTGGGGGCTGGTGACCACATCGTCGGCGGTCACGGTCAGACCGAGCTCGGTCAGGTGCGCGGCGACACTGGCGTCGGTACGGGACGCGTTGTTGGTGATGAAGCCGAGTCGGCGCGTCGCCGCGACGTTGTTCAACGCATCGACGGCGTAGGGCAGCGCACCCGCGCCGGCGTACACGACCCCGTCGAGGTCGGCAAGCACGGTGTCGACTCCCTCGAGCGGAGTCGGAGCGGAGCGAGTGAACAGGGCCATCAGCGCGCCTCGTCCTCGTCATCCGCGGTCGTCGTGCTCTGCGCGTCGGCGGCCGCATCCGCGGCGGCGAGCAGCTCCTCCACCTCCGCGGCGATGGAGTAGTCGTCCTCGTCGTCATGGTCAGCATCGACGTCCACGCGCTCGTCGGCTTCAGCCTGGAGGTCCTCATCCACGTCAGGCGCATCGGCGTCGGTGTCCTCGGTGAACTCCTCGTCGAAGATCTCCTCCACGAAGATCTCCTCGTCCGATCCGTTGCCTGCTGCCTCGTCGAGCGCTTCGGCGGCGATGTCCGCCCGCCGCGTCCACTCGGCTGCTTCCTCGTCGCGTCCGAGCTCTTCGAGCACCGCGGCGCGGGCAGCGAACAGTGCCGGGCTCCACTCGAAGGCCCGGTCGGGGTCGAGCTCGGGGATGTCGAGTTCGGCGAGGGCTCGCTCAGTCTCACCGAGGTCCAGGCGTGCGCCGGAGAGCGCGATCGCGAGAGAGACGCGCACCGCGACCGGGAGCGTGCTTCGATCGACCGCGCGACCGACCTCGATCGCCCGGTCGGGCCGGCCGACACCGCGTTCGCTGTCGACCATGAGGGCGATCTGGTCTTCGTTGCCGGAGATGCGACGGTAGGTGCGCAGCTCGCGCAGCGCGAGCGCGTAGTCGCCGGTCGCGTAGGCGGTGATGGCCACGCTCTCGCGCACGACAGCGATGCGGCCGGCACGGCGGGATGCCGCGAGGGCGTGCTCATGGGCACGCTGGGGGTCTTCGTCGATCAGCCGCCCTGCCATCACGAGGTGACGGGCGACCTCCTCGGCGTTCTCCTTGCTGAGGGTTTTGAGCTCGTTGCGCGCGCTCGGATGGAGATCCCGTGCCGTGATGTCCTCGGGAACCTCCGGCTCCGCGATCTTTGCCGCCCGCACGGCGTCGCGCTGCGGCGGACGCGAGGAACGATCAGAGTCGTAACCGCCACCGCGGTAGGGCCGGTCCCCGCCTTCGCGGGAGCGGTAAGGACGGTCGCCGCCCTCACGGGGGCGGTACGGACGATCGCCGCCCTGCCCACCCTGACGCGGGCGATACGGACGATCGCCGCCCTGCCCACCCTCACGAGAGCGATACGGACGATCGCCGCCCTGCCCACCTTCGCGAGGACGGAACGGACGGTCGCCGCCCTGCCCACCCTCACGGGGGCGATACGGACGATCGCCGCCCTGCCCACCTTCGCGCGGACGGAACGGACGGTCGCCGCCCTGCCCACCCTCACGGGGGCGATACGGACGATCGCCGCCCTGCCCACCTTCGCGCGGACGGTACGGGCGATCGCCATCGCGACGCGGGCGGTCGGAAGACTGCCCATCCTGACGGGGACGATACGGGCGGTCGCCGTACCGCCCACCCTCACTTGGGCGATACGGACGGTCGCCGCCCTCACGAGGACGGAACGGACGGTCGCCATCCCGGCGCGGGCGGTCGGAAGACTGCCCGTCCTGACGCGGGCGATACGGGCGATCGCCGCCCTGCCCACCCTCGCGCGGGCGATACGGGCGATCGCCGCCCTGCCCACCCTCGCGGGAGCGATACGGACGATCGCCGCCCTGCCCACCTTCGCGCGGACGGTACGGGCGATCGCCGTCCCGGCGCGGGCGGTCGGAAGACTGCCCATCCTGACGGGGGCGATACGGACGGTCGCCACCCTCACGAGGGCGGAACGGACGCTCACCATCGCGACGCGGACGCTCGGATTGGCCGCCCTCGCGCGGACGGTACGGACGATCCGAGCCCTGACCGTCCTGACGCGGACGATAGGCACGGTCGCCACCCTGACGTGGGTGGTCTCCGCCGCGGGGGCGCGAAGACTCCCGACGCTGCTCGTTGTCGTCGTTGTTCGTCATTCGCTCTCTCCTCGCGACGTAAACCCCTGGAAAAACAGAAATGGCCACCCAGCTTTGGGTGGCCATTTCTAAAAGGAGTCCGGCGGTGTCCTACTCTCCCACAGGGTCCCCCCTGCAGTACCATCGGCGCTGAGAGGCTTAGCTTCCG